>NZ_JBWKOY010000005.1:0-543310 GCF_059416345.1 Variovorax sp. GW821-FHT09D07 | reverse complement strand
CGCAACGCCCGCATGAGCGCGCTGCTGGCCGCCGCCCGCGTGCGGCGCCAGCTGCGCCTGCAGCCGCCCGTGGCACCGGCCGCCGCGCCGTCGGCCACGGTGGTGCGCATCGACGCATGGAAAGGAGGCCCGGATGCACTGGATCGCCTTGCAGTGGTCGTCTGAAACCGAGGATGCCGACGCCCCCGACATGCCCCCGCCCGAGGCCCTGGGCTGGTGGGCGCTGCAGTTCACGCCGCACGTCGCCTGGCAGGACGAGGCGCTGATGCTCGAGGTCTCGGCCTGCGAACGCCTGTGGGGCGGGCGCGCGCCGCTGATGCGCCAGCTGCTGGCCCTCAACCCCGCACCCGACGCGCGCATGCGCGGCGCGCAGGGCGCCACCAGCCTGATCGCGCTGGCGCGGCTGCGCCTGTTCGCGCGCAACGAGCACCGGCCCGCCGAGGTGCCGGCCGGCCTGCCGCTGGACACGCTGACGGCCGCGCAGGGCCACCTCGACCTGCTCGCGCGCCTGGGCTGCCGCACCTGGGGCGAGGTGGCGGCGCTGCCGCGCGGCGGCCTGGCGCGGCGCTTCGGCGCCGGGCTGCGCGAGGCGCTCGACATCGCCTGGGGCCTGCGCCCCGAAAGCCACGCCTGGCTCACGCTGCCCGACGTGTTCGAGCAGAAGCTCGAACTGCCCGCGCTGGCCGAGACCGGGCCCGAACTCATGTGGTCGGCCAACCGCCTGCTCTCGGCACTGCAGATCTGGCTGCGCGCCCGCCAGCGTGGCGCGCGTGCGCTCGAGCTGCAGTGGACGCTCGATTTGCGGCGCCTCAACGGCGTGACCCTGCCGCCGCACCAGCAGCTCACCGTGCGCACGGCAGAGCCCACGCAGGACATGGCGCACCTGCGCCGCCTGCTGTCCGAAAAACTCGCGCTCACCACGCTGGCCGCGCCCGCGAGCTGGCTGAAGCTGCGCACGCTCGAAACCGATCCGCTGGCCGGCGCCAGTACCAGCTTCCTGCCGGAAGACAACCGCAAGGGCGACAAGCTGCACGAGATGGTCGAACGGCTCAGCGTGCGGCTCGGCGCCGACCAGGTGGTGGTGCCGCTCGCGCAGGCCGACCACCGGCCCGAGCGCCAGCAGCGGTGGCGGCCCGCGCTGCAGAAAGAGAAAACCCCGGCGCCCGACAAGGCCCGCAAGGACGCCGCCTCGCAGCCCGATGCGATCTACCCGCCCTGGCTGCTGCCCGAGCCCTTGCGGCTCGAGATGGACGGCGAGCGCCCGTGCTACTGCGGGCCGCTGCGCAAGCTGGTCGGGCCGCAGCGCGTCGAGGCCGGCTGGTGGGGCGGCGAAGAAGACGGCGGCCAGCCCGCGATGCGCGACTACTACGTGGCCGAAAGCCCCGAGGCCGGCCTGGTGTGGGTCTTTCGCGAGCGGCCCGCCACGCGCTTTTCGTCGGGCGAGGTGCGCTGGTACCTGCAAGGCTTCTATGCCTGACCTGAGCGGCAAGGAAGAGCGCAAGCGCCAGCCCGCCAAGGTGCATGTGCTGCCGCAGCGGCTGCGCCCGGGGCCGGGCCTGCCCGGCTATGCCGAGCTGCACTGCCTCACGAACTTCAGCTTCCAGCGCGGCGCGTCGACGCCCGAGGAGGTGGTCGAGCGCGCCTACCACCTCGGCTATGCGGCGCTGGCCATCACCGACGAGTGCTCGGTGGCCGGCATCGTGCGCGCGCATGTCGCGTTGCGCGACCTGCCCGCCAAGCTGGACACCTACGAGCGCGAGCACCCGGACGAGCCGCCGATCCCGCGCCACCCCGAATTCCGCCTGCTGTTCGGCAGCGAGTTCCGCTTCGAGCGTTTCAAGCTCGTGGTGATCGCGAACGACACCGAGGGCTGGGGCAACCTCTGCGAGTTCATCACCGCCGCGCGCAACACCGAGCTGCCCAAGGGCGAGTACCGCGTCGATTGGGACACGAGCGACGTCGCCTCGCTGCAGCGCTGCCAGGTCCTCTTCGTGCCGCACCGCCCCCCGGGCGGCATGCCGGATGCGGCCACCGTGCAGGAGGACCTGGCGGCGGCCAGGGCGCTGTACGGCGACAACCTCTGGCTGACCGTGGAGCTGTTCAACGAACTCGACGACGACCTCTGGCTCGTCACGCTGATGCAGGCGGGCGAGCAGGCCGGCGTGCCGCTGGTCGCGGCCGGCGACGTGCACATGCACGCGCGCGGGCGCAAGCCGCTGCACGACGTGCTCACGGCCGTGCGCGAAGGCCGCACGGTGGCCGAGTGCGGCTTTGCGCTGCAGTCGAACGCCGAGCGGCACCTGCGCCAGCGGGTGCGGCTGGCCGAGCTGTACCTGCCCGCGATGCTGGCGAACACGCTGGAGGTGGCGCAGCGGTGCCGCTTCGATCCCGAGGTGATCCGCGAGACCTACAAGTACCCGCTGGAGACCGTGGGCAGCAGCGAGACGGCGGCGCAGACGCTAGTGCGCAAGACGTGGGAGGGCGCGCGGGTGCGCTACCCCGACGGCATTCCCGAGAAGGTGCGTGCACAGGTCCAGAAAGAACTCGACCTGATCACCGAGCTGGAGTACGAGATGTTCTTCCTCACGGTGGAAGACATCGTGCGCTTCGCTCGCTCTCAAGACATCCTCTGCCAGGGCCGCGGCTCGTCGGCCAACTCGGCGGTCTGTTACTGCCTCGGCATCACCGCGATCAACCCCGAAAAAGGCCACCTGCTGTTCGAGCGCTTCCTGAGCCGCCATCGCAAGGAACCGCCCGACATCGACGTCGACTTCGAGCACCAGCGGCGCGAAGAAGTCATCCAGTACATCTACGAAAAGTACGGCCGTGAGCGCGCTGCCATCGCCGCCGTCGTCATCTGCTACCGCTCGCGCAGCGCCTTGCGCGATGTCGGCAAGGCCATCGGCATCGACGAGCGGCTGGTCGACGAGTTCGCCAAGGACCACTACTGGTTCGACGACACCGCGCTCGGCGAGCAGCTCGACAAGGCCGCCGCGCGCGTCGGCGTGAAGGAAGACCGGCTCAAGCTGATGCAGTGGATTGAGCACACGCAAAAGCTCAAGGGCTTTCCGCGCCACCTGAGTCAGCACGTCGGCGGCTTCGTGCTCACGCACACCAGGCTCACGCGGCTGGTGCCGGTCGAGAAGGCGTCGATGAAAGACCGCTCCGTCATCCAGTGGGAAAAGGACGACCTCGAAGCCATGGGCATGCTCAAGGTCGACGTGCTCGCGCTGGGCATGCTCAGCGCCATCCGCCGCGGGCTCGACCACATGAACCGCTGGCGGGGCTCGATGATGGAGATGCACCACATCCCCAACGACGACCAGAACGTGTTCGACATGATCTGCGACGCTGACACCATCGGCGTGTTCCAGATCGAGAGCCGCGCGCAGATGTCGATGCTGCCGCGCCTGAAGCCGCGCACTTATGAAGACCTGGTGATCGAGGTGGCGATCGTGCGGCCGGGGCCCATCCAGGGCGGCATGGTGCATCCGTACCTCAAGCAGCGCGAGCGGGTGCGCAAGGGCTTGCCGATCCTCTACGAAAAAGAGGAACTGAAGCCGGCGCTGGAACGCACGCTGGGCATTCCGATCTTCCAGGAGCAGGTGATGCAGATCGCCATGATCGCGGCGAAGTTCAGCGCAGACGAAGCCGATCAGTTGCGTCGTGCCATGGCCGCGTGGAAGCGCAAGGGCGGCCTCGACAAGTTTCACGCGAAGCTCGTGGATGGGATGGTGGACAACAAGTACCCGAAGGAGTTCGCCGAAGCCATCTTCAAGCAGATCCTCGGCTTCGGCGACTACGGCTTCCCCGAAAGCCACGCCGCGAGCTTCGCGCTGCTGGTCACCGTGAGCAGCTGGCTCAAGAACTACGAACCCGCCTGCTTCCTCGCCGCACTGCTCGACTCGCAGCCGATGGGCTTCTACAGCCCCTCGCAGCTGGTGCAGGACGCGCGCCGCCATGGGGTCGAGGTGCGGCCGGTCGACGTCACGTGCAGCGAGATCGACACCACGCTCGAGGCCCGCGCGCCCGATGCGCCGCGCATGCCGCCAGGCACCGACACGCGCTACGCCGAGCGCCTGGGCAACGAGAACCAGCCGGCGGTGCGGCTGGGCCTGAACCGGGTCCTGGGCCTCAGCGAAGCCGGCGCCAGGCGTTTGCTCGCAGCGCGCGCACAAGCGCCTTTCACCAGCACCGAAGACCTGGCCCTGCGCGCCGAACTCGAAGGCAAGGACATGGCCGCGCTCGCCGCGGCCGATGCGCTGATGTCGCTCTCGGGCCATCGGCGCCAGCAGGTGTGGGATGCCACGGCGCAGCATCGCTCGTCGGCCCTGCTCAAGGGCGTGCCGATCCACGAACAGGCCTTGCTCCTGCCGGCCGCGCCCGAGGGCGAGGAAATCGTCGGCGACTACGCGGCGCTGGGCCTCACGCTGCGCCGCCATCCGCTCGCGCTGCTGCGCCCGCGTCTGGCGCGCATGCGGCTCCTGAGCGCGGTGGAGTTGCGCGCCGCGCGCAGTGGCCAGACCGTGCGCGCCTGCGGCATCGTCAAGGGTCGGCAGCGGCCCGGCACCGCCAACGGCACCATCTTCGTCACGCTGGAGGACGAGACCGGCAACGTCAACGTGATCGTGTGGAGCCACGTCATCGAGGCCTGGCGCGAGCCGCTGCTCAAGTCGCACCTGCTCGCGGTGCAGGGCACCTGGCAGCGCGACGACGACAGCGGCGGCAAGGTGCAGCACCTGATCGCCACCGGCTTCAAGGACCTCACGCCGCTGCTGGGCCGGCTGGCGCAGAGCAACACCAGCCGCGACTTCCACTGAGGCATTGCGAATGCAACCGATCGTTCCATGCCTCGCGCCGCCCCTCACTTTTCGCTAACCTGTTCCTCCCATGTCCGCACTCGCCGCAACCGCCGGATTTGCCCTTGCCGATGAGGTCGTCGCCACGCCGATCGGCCCGCCGCCGCCCGCGCCCGATGTGCCCATGCCGCCACCGCCGCCGCCCGTGCCGCCGCCCGAAGGCGATCCGCCGCCCACGGTGCCCCCGGTGACGGACCCCGGTTTTCCGCCGCCGGTGAGCGACCCGCCGCCCCTGCAGACGGCCGTGCCCTTCGGCAAGCCGCACGCACGGCGGCTGCGCGAGATCTACCGCTCGGCCGGCTGGCCCTGCTGCGACACCATCGAGGTCGAACTGCTCGCGGGCGGTTTTCTCGAACGCGTGCGCAGCGCGCTGGGCCACGAGACGCTGCGCGTGACCGACGCGGGCATTGCGCGCATCGCCACCACGCTCACCGTCAACCGCGCGGCGCTGTCGCCGCACGAGGCGCTGGTGGAGCGCGTGGCGCGCGAGATGACGCGTGGCGGTCGCATCGCCTGGCGCGGCCTGGGCCTGCGCGCCCGCCTGCCGCCGCTGGAAGAGGGCGGCAAGCCGCGCTGGTGCATGGCGCGGCCCGACGTCTTCTCGATCCGCAACACCAGCGTCGAGGCCTATGCGCACCCGATCGTGCACGAGGTGAAGGTCAGCCGCGCCGACCTGCTGGGCGACCTGCGCAAGCCCGACAAGCGCGCGGCTTATCTGGACCTGGGCGGCGAGTGCTGGTACGTGCTGGGCAACGACGCCAAGGGCCGCTGCATCGCGTCGCCCGACGAGATCCCGGCCGAATGCGGCGTGATGGTGCTCGAGGGCGAGCGCCTCGTGGTGGCGCGCGCCGCGGTGCACCGCGCCTTCGAGCGCATTCCTTTTTCGGTGTGGCTGGCGCTGGCCAAGGCACAGCCTGTGGCGGGCTTCGAGGACGACGCGCAAGACCTGCTGATCTGACCCGCGCCCTTCAGGTGCTTCAGGTGATGGCGTCGTAGTCGCGGTGCGCGACGGCGACCACGTTGCCCGGATCGAACTGGCTCGCCATCTGGCGCAGGCCTTCCTCGCGGTCTTCGCGGCTGGCCTGCGGGTCGAACATCTGGTCGCAGAACTCGAGCAGGTCGCGCACGATGCGTTCGTGGCGGTAGTAGGCGAGGGCGAGCGTGTCGACCGCCTCCTTCGTGCCGTAGCCCTGGAAGAACAGCGCTTCTTCGCGCGGCTGGTTCCACACGCCGCCGACCCCGCCGCCGATGAACATCAGGTCGCGCTCCTTCGGCGCGAGGATGAGCGTGTCCCAATCGACGATGCACAGGCGGTCGCCGTCGCCCAGCAGCACGTTGCCCGCGTGCAGGTCGGCATGGCACAGCACCTGCGGCAGCGACTTCTCGAGCAGGATCGAGGCGAGCTGTTCGCTGCGGTAGACGATCGAATCGATCTCTTCGTCGTGCGCGTCCCAGAAGGCGAGGAAGCGCTTGACCAGATCGTCGCCGGCCACGCCGTTGATGAAGCGGCGCTGGTAGCGGCGCACGCCTTCGCGCCAGTGGTGCGAATAGCTTTCGCGCGGCAGGCCCGCCCGCAGCGATTCGGGCAGCTCGGTGCGGTGGATGGCGTTCAGCGTGGTGCCGAGCAAGGTCCATTGCCGGTCCGTCGGCGTGCGCGTGAAGCCGTCGACGCCGTCGAAGAAGGGGTAGAGCGCCCAGTCGAACCCATGGTCCTGCACGCTGAGCCGCCGCGTGCGCGTGAGCAGCGGGGCCATCACGGCGTCGATGTCAAAGGTGTGATGCAGCACGGCCGGCACGTCGACCACGGCGGGCGTGAAGCCGCCGCGGCGCAGCTTCAGGAAGTAGGCGCGGCCGTCCGATGCCTCGATGCGGAATGCGGCCGAATCGACGTCGGCGCCCAGCGGCAGGAATTCGGTGCGTGTCGCCTGGAGGCCGTAGGTTTCGGCGAGGCGCGCTTGAACGGCGTCGGGGGCGATATCGGGTGGTGTCAGCATGCGGCGGGCGTGGCGTGGGTTCGATGGGCGCCGAAAATTGTCTCACCCGATAAGGCCACGAAAGCCGGCCGGCCGTTGTCAGACGGCGTCTTCTTTGTCTTCTTCGTCGGCCTCGTAGGTGGCCAGCACCTTGTGCTCGACGGGATGCGAAGTGAAGGAGCGCACGAGCAGGAATTTCCTCACGCGCCACGGGATCGGCGGCAGGCGCATCGGGTAGGCCGCGCCCTCGGTGCGGCGGGCGATGGTGATGTGCGGTGTGAACGTCGGCGTTTCCGTGACGATGCCCGCCTTCTGGACCGCACGGCCGATGTCCGCATGCAGGGTGCGCAAGGCGCCGTGCTCGGCGGGCTGCAGCACCGCGATGTCGTTGCGCCATGTGCGCGAGCTGTCCAGCACGAGGCTCATGGGCCGCACCCGAACCTGGGCGAGCGCTTCACGCAGGCGTTTCTCGACATCCTTGGGCTGGTCACCGAAGCAGTGGAGCGTCAGGTGCAGTCGCGGGCTGCGAGGAAAGTAGTGGCCCTTGGGCCAGATCCATTCCTTGCGGTGCGCTTCGATCGCCGCTTGCACGTCGGGCTCGGGAAACAGCGCGATGAGAAGGTGGCGTTGCCTCTCGAAAGCGGGGGAATCCCAGTCGGGTTCGGGCCCGTTCGCAAACGCATCGCCACGGTGGAAGTCGTCCATTGCAGTTCTCCGGGGGAAGAAGGATGAAAAGGCGGTTCAGGGCTCCGGAGGCCACCAATGCGCGGCCGTCGTCCGGATGACGCGCGCCGCCTGAACGCGGATGTCATCCTGTTCGTTGCTGTCGTCGTGGCCGTGCTCCCGGGTCACGCGGAAGGGCCAGTTCGAAATCCGGCCTGTCTTGCCGGTCGTGCGCGAACGCGACTGCAACGGATGCTGTCGCGAGGAGAAAAAAAGCACCTGCGCCGAGGGCGCAGGCGGGTTGGCGGTGGTCATGGCGTCGCCTCGAATGTTGTTCTTGGAGACGATCCATTCTAGAGAAAAGACTGTATTTATGTACAGTATATTTGCAGTCTATCGAAGATCGTTGCCCAGCAGGGCGTCGAGGTCGATGGCCGCCGCCATCGCCCGGTAGCCGGCGTCGCCGGGATGCAGGTGGTCGCCCGAATCCATGGCGGCTTTCAGCCGTGTCGGCCGGGCCGGGTCGCGCAGCAGCGCATCGACATCGACCACCGCGTCGAAGGCGCCGCCTTCGCGAATCCAGCGGTTGACGGCCTGGCGCACGGTGTCTTTCTCGGGCGAGTGGTGGCCGGCCAGCGGCGTGCCTTCGAGCGCGCGCTCGTTCGGCGGAATGGTGGCGCCCACGATGCGCACGTTGTGGGCGTGGGCCATCTCGATCAGCTGGCGAAAGCCCTGGATCACGGCCTCGGCGCGCACCGCGGGTTCCTGCGGCGCGAAGGGGCCGCCGGGCCAGCCGATGTCGTTGGTGCCCAGCAGCACGACCATCGCGCGCACGCCGGGCTGCGCGAACACGTCGCGGCCCGCGCGTTCGAGCGCCGCGCGGCCCATGCCGTCCTTCAGCAGCCGGCCGCCCGAGATGCCGGCGTTGAGCACGCCCACGCCGCGCGGCGCGAGCCGTTCGGCCAGCGCGTCGGGCCAGCGCGTGTGGGCGCCGGGCGTCGAGCCGTTGCCGTCGGTGATCGAGTCGCCCAGCGCGACGACGGTGACGGGCGCTTGCGGCGTCTCGACGATCAGGCCGCTCACGTAGACGCGCGTGCTCCACGGTGTGGCGGCGGCCGGCAGTCGCGCCGCGGCGCTCAGGTCGCCGTCGGCGATGTACAGCGTCTGCCGCGCGTCGAAGTGAAAGCCCGCGGGCTGGCTGGATTCCGGCAGGTAGAGCGACACGGCCACCTCGCTCAGCGCGGGCAGCGGCAGGTCGACCGGGTCGCTCACGAGGCGCGCACCGGGCGGCAGCGTCACGTCGCTGCGGCCGCCGAAGCGCAGCACGCGGTCGCTGCCTTCGACGATGGCCGAGCCGCTCGCATGGCGGGCCACGCGCGCGGCGCCGATGTGCAGCGGCGCGCTGCCGCCTTCGTTGCTGATCACCACGCGCAGCCGCGTGCCGCCGATGCTCAGGCGCGCTACCTGGCGCAGCGTCTGCCGCTCGAAGCGGGCGGGAATGCCCAGGGGCAGCACGAAGCTTTCGTCCCACAGCGGCTGGGTGGCGGCCATCCAGCTGGGGCTCCAGTGAGTGGGCGCGGCCATGGAAGCGGTGGCAGCGCCCGCGAGGGAAAGGGCGAGCGCGCCCTGGCGCAGGAGGGTGGTGAGTCGTGAAGCGGTCATGTGAATGTCCTCAGGTGAAAGAAGTGTCGATGGGCGAACTTTCTTCCATTCGAATCGCGAGGGGTAGAAGGCAGAATGGCATGCATCGCATTCCTGATTCGAATGACCCCATGGACACCCTTCGCGCACTTTCCGCCTTCGTGCACAGCGTCGAACTCGGCAGCCTCTCGGGCGCGGCCCGTGCGCTCGACACCACGCAGCCCACCGTGAGCAAGCTGGTCGCCGGGCTGGAGCGATCGCTCGGCGTGCGGCTGCTGCGGCGCGCGGCCACGGGCCTGAGCCTCACGGAGGAGGGCCAGCGCTTTCACGAACGCGCACGCCGCATGCTCGAGGACTACGGCGACGCCGTGGCCGATGCGCGCGCGCAGGTGCAGCAGCCGCGCGGCCTGCTGCGCCTGAGTGCGCCGGTCACGCTGGGGCAGCGGCACCTCAACGCGATGGCGGTCGAGTTCCTGCGGCTGTACCCCGACATCGAACTGGAGCTGGTGCTCGACGACCGCTTCGTCGATCCGCGCGAAGAACGCATCGACGTCTCGCTGCGCGTCGGCGGCGCGCTGCCGCCCGACCTCGTCGCGCGCCACCTCGGCAGCTGGCCGCGCGTGCTCGTCGCCTCGCCGGACTACATGGCCGCACGCGGCAAGCCGCGCACGCCGCACGATCTGCTGGCGCACGACTACCTGCGCTATGCGGCGGGCGACGACGGCGTGCTGCTCACGGGCCCCGACGGCGCGGTGGCCGTGCCGCTGCGCAGCCGCTACCGCGTCAACAACGCCGTGGCGCTGCTCGACAGCGTGCTGGCGGGCGCGGGCGTGTCGTTGCAACCCACGTGGATGGTCGCGGACCTGCTGGCGCAGGGGCGGCTGGTGCGCGTGCTCGCGCGGCACACGGGGCCGGCGCAGGAGCTGCACCTGCTCTATGCGCCGCGTCGGCAGTTGCCGCTGCGGGTGCAGGTGCTGGTCGACTTCCTGGCGCAGCGCGTGGCGGCGCTGCCGGGTGCGGCGAAGGCGCCGCGGCGTTAAGCCTAAGCCGCCTTGCGGGCCACGCTCTTCGCGCGTTTGGCCGCAGCAGGCTTGTGCGCGGTCTTGCGTGCAGAAGCCGTCGACTTCGCCGCACGCTTCTTCGCCGCAGGCGGCGTGCGCTTGCCGCTGCGCAGGCTGCGCGCGAGCAGCTCGGTCAGGTCGATCACCTCGGCGCCGCCCTCAGGCGCTTCTTCTTCCGGCTGCACCACCGTCTCCGTATCGCCCGCCTTGACCTTCTTCTCGACGATCTTCATCACGGCGTGCTTGAACTCGTCCTTGAACTCGTCGGGGTTCCACGGGCCCGACATGTCGCCGACCAGCTGCTCGGCCATCTTCATCTCGGCGGCTGACAGCTTCGCGCCCTTGATGCCGGCGGCCGGCAGGTCGAGCCCATCGGCATCCTTGATCTCGTCGCCCCAGCGCAGCAGGTTGAGCACCAGCACCTTGCCGAAGGGAATCAGCAGTGCCAGGTGCTGCTTGGTCGCGATCACCACCTTGGCCAGCCCGACCTTGCCGGTCTTCACCAGCACCTCGCGCAGCAGCGCGTAGACCTTCTGGCCCTTGTTGATCGGCGCGAGGTAGTAGGGGCGCTCCAGGTACACGAAGGGAATCTCGCCCACGTCGAGAAAGCGCTGGATCTCGATGGTCTGCGTGGTGCGCGGGTAGACGGCCTCGATCTCCTTGGGCGAGATCACGACGTACTTGCCGTCTTCGTACTCGAAGCCCTTCACGATCTGCTCGCGCGCGATCTCCTTGCCCGTGCGCTTGTTGATGCGCTTGTAGCCCACGGGGTCCATGCTGCGCTTGTCGAGCCAGTCGAAGTCGATGCCCTGTTCGGTGCTGGCGGTGTGCAGGCCCACGGGGATGTGGACCAGCCCGAAGGTGATGGCGCCTTTCCAGAGGGTTCTCGTGGCCATGGTGTGCTTCCTTCCTTGTGCGTGGGTTCGTGGCTATCGCTTGAAGCCGAGCCGCTTCATCGCCTCGCCCAGCGGCTGGCGCGTGGTCCAGTAGTCGGCCCAGGGGTCTTCGGACTGGAACGACAGGTGTTCGCGCGCGGTGGAAATGGTCCAGTGGGCGCCGCTCTTGAGGCCGGCGAGGTCGTCCCAGCGCACCGGCATCGACACGCCCATGCCGGGCCGCGCCCGCGCCGAGTAGGCCGCCACCGTGGTCGCGCCCACGCCGTTGCGCAGGTAGTCGGCAAAGAGCTTGCCGACGCGGTTCGAGGGCCCGCTCTTGGCCACGAACTTCGACGGGATCACCTGGGCCATGTGCTGCACGATGGCGCGCGAGAAGGCCTTCACCGTGTCGTTGTCGTAGTGCATGCGCAGCGGCACGACCACGTGCAGGCCCTTGCCACCGCTGGTCTTGAGCCATGACGCCAGTCCCAGTTCGGTGAGCAGCGTGCGCATCAGCAACGCGGCTTCCTGCACATGCGCCCACGGCGTGCCTTCGCCCGGGTCGAGGTCGAAGATCATGCGGTTGGGCCGGTCGAAGTGCGTCGAGGTCGCGTTCGAGGTGTGGAACTCGATCACGTTGAACTGCGCAGCGTTCAGCAAGGCCTCGTGGGTGCCGACTTCGAGCATCGACGGGTGGCCGGGCCACAGGGCCGGGTCGAGCTGCTTCACGCCGGCGATGTGGACCTTCTCGGCATGCTTCTGGAAGAAGATCTCGCCGCCCACGCCTTGCGGCCCACGCACCAGCGCGCAGGGGCGGCCCTTCAGGTGCGGCAGCATGTCGTCGGCCACCGATTCGTAGTAGCGCACGAGGTCGAGCTTGGTGCGGCCCGAGGCCGCATCGATCACGCGCTCGCCGTGGCTCACGGCGACGCCGCCGACGGTGGAGGCGGATTTCTTCGATGAGGTCTTCATGGCCTTCGTGCCTTTATCGCGAGGGGCGGGTGCGATGTCGCGGGGTTCTTCATGCACGATCTCCGACGCCGGCTTGTCGTCGCGCATCGCCACGAAGGACGCGTGGCGGACCTGCCCGTCCGGCGTCCATGCGGCGAAGCGCACCTCGGCCACGAGCCTGGGCTTCACCCAGTGCCGCGTGCCGCCCGGCCGTCGCCGGCCGGGCTTGGCCTCGCCGCCGGTGAACGGCGCGTGGTCGGTGTCCAGCGCGGCGAGCTGGCGGCGGATGTCGCGCGCCTCGCGGTCGTTCCAGCCGGTGCCGACGCCGCCGACCGACACCAGCTCGCCGTTCTTCGCGTGCACGCCCAGCATCAGGCTGCCGATGCGCGTCGGGCTGTCGATGCGCAGCGTGTAGCCGCACACCACGAACTCCTGGCGCCGGATGCACTTGAGCTTGAGCCAGGTGTCGCTGCGGCGCGAGACATACGGCGCGTCGGCGCGCTTGGCGATCACGCCCTCGAGGTTCATGCGGCAGGCCGATTGCAGGATCGAATCGACATCGGCCTCGAAGTCGCTGCTGAAGCGCAGGCGGCGGGTGGCGCGCGCGTCCATCAGCTGCCTGAGCAGGCGGCGGCGTTCGGCGAGCGGCGTGTGGCGCAGGTCGAAGCCCTCGAAGAAGGGCACGTCGAACAGGAACATCACGATGGGATCGGCGCGTTCGCGGTCGAGTGCGTTCTGCAGCGCGTTGAAGTCGGGCGTGCCGCCCTTGTCGGGCACGACGATCTCGCCGTCGAGCCAGGCGTTGCCGATGCCCAGGCGCTCCAGCTCGGCCACCAGCTTCGGCAGCTTCGCGCTCCAGTCGTGGCCGCCGCGCGTGAGCAGCCGTGCCTTGCCGTTGCCGATGCGCGCCATGAGGCGGTAGCCGTCGAACTTGATCTCGAAGATCCAGTCGCCGGGTGCGCCTTCGGGCACGCCGGTGGCGAGCGTCGCGAGCTGCGGCGAAAGCCTGGCGGGCAGGCGTGCCTTCACCGCGCCCGTTGCGGGCAAGGCGGGCAGGGCTTTGGCCTTGGCCTTGGCGGTCTTGCGCGCCCCGGCCACGCTGTCGGGCAGCGCGGACACCACGTCGTACTCGGCATGCGAGCGCGCGAAGGCATCGCGTTTCTTGAACAGCAGCCAGGGCTTCTGCCGCTCGCCGCCCTTGGCGATCCTGACGAGTTCCCACAGCCCTTCGAGCTTCTGGCCATACAGCCGGAACGCGAGCTTGCCCGCGGCCAGGCCCTTGCGCGGATCGCCCACGGGCTCCCAGCTGCCGTGGTCCCACACGATGACGTCGCCCGCGCCGTAGTGGCCTTCGGGAATCGTGCCCTCGAAGCCGGCGTACGACAGCGGGTGGTCTTCCACATGCACGGCCATGCGCTTGTGCGCGGGGTCGAGGCTCGGCCCCTTGGGCACGGCCCACGACACCAGCACGCCGTCGAGTTCGAGCCGGAAGTCGTAGTGCAGCCGCCGCGCCGCGTGCTTCTGGATCACGAACGCGGGCGCGTGCGGCCGGGCCTTGCCGCCTTCGGCGGGCTCGTCGGTGACGGCGAAGTCGCGCTTCGCCTGGTAGGTTGCAAGGGGCGTGTCGGAACGGGCCATGCCCTCTGGTGTGCCCGCATTCGGGCCGCGCCGCATCGGCCAGGTGTCCGGTCTTCGTGTGGGCCAAGGCCGCACGCGCGCGAGGGCGGGACAACGGCCAGGCGGGTGCCAGACGGGTCCCACGCGCAGGCGCTGTGCCCTCCGACCGGCGCGCCGCGCGATCCGCAGAACATGGAGGCACTGCAGCCGCCAACCCGGAGGAGGCAGCCATGTGAGCCCGTGTGCATCGCACCAAGGAGACCCCATGACTTCGAAGCAGACCCCCGACCCGAAGCCGGCGAGCCCGGACCAGAACCCGCCGGAGAAGTTTCCGTTTCCCACGTCCGAGAACCACGGCAAGCCACCGGCCGAGGCCGCCAAGCCGACCGAGCAGCCGTCCAGCGAAGAAGCGCTCGACAGCGGCGTGGAAGAGTCCTTTCCGGCGAGCGACCCGGTGTCGGTCACCGTCACGAAGGTCAAGCTGCCATCGGGCGATGCGGACAAGGACAAGAAGGACGAGAACAAGAAGGCCGACGCCTGAGGCCCTGATGGACCTGCGCCTGAACACCGTCATGGCCCCGGAAACCGCCACTGGCCCGGCCACGCGCCGCGTCGTCACCTGGGACGTGCGTCCGCAGGGCTACTGCAGCGAACACGAGCACGCCACGCGCGCCAACGTTGCGCAGCGCCTGGCGGCGCTCCAGGGCTGGGCGTTCGCGGGCGCCTACGACGCCAGCCAACCGGGTCCGGACCCGCTCTACTTCGTGCCGAGCGACACGCTCACCGACCCGCACCAGGCGCGCGCCATGGGCATCGCCGGCGTGGACGACCTCTTCGGTGGCGTGGTACCCCATGCCTTCGTCGCCACCAAGGCGATCAGCCATCCGCTCGTCGGCCCCGACGCCGTGCGGCCCTTGGGCTGGTCGGCGCGCATCGCGGGGGAGATCGGCGATGCCGCCTTGCCCGGCTTCACCTGCTTCAGCCTGGACGAGGCGCGCGTTGCGGGGAGGGCGCTGCTCGACATCGGCCGCGTGCGCCTGAAGCCCGTGACGGCCACCGGTGGGCGCGGGCAGCAGGTGGTCGACGGCATCGATGCGCTCGAGCGCGGTCTCGATGCGATGGACGACCGCGCGATCGCCACCGAAGGCCTCGTGCTCGAAACCAACCTGGAACAACCCCAGACCTACAGCGTCGGGCAGCTGATCGTGGCGCAGCGCATCGTCAGCTACTGCGGCGAGCAGCGCCTCACGCGCGACAACGCCGGGCAGGAGGTCTACGGCGGCTCCGACCTGCTGCTGGTGCGCGGCGACTTCGACGCGCTGCTGGCCCGCGTCGATCCGCCGCCGCCGCTGCGCCGCGCGATCGAGCAGGCGCGGCGCTACCACCGCGCGGTGATCGACTGCTACCCCGACTTCTTCGCCTCGCGCGTGAACTACGACGTGGCGCAAGGGCTCGACGGCCGGGGCGACTGGCGCTCGGGCGTGCTGGAGCAGTCGTGGCGCGTCGGTGGCGCCACGGGCGCGGAGATCGCGGCGCTCGAAGCCTTCCACCAGGACCCGGCGTGCCAGCGCGTGCACGCGTCCTGCTTCGAGGTGTACGGCGAGGCCGCCCGCGTGCCCGCCGGCGCCATCGTGGCCTACCAGGGCAACGACCCCGAGACCGGGCCGCTGTGCAAATACACGGTGATCGAGACCACCGCCACCCCGCATGCCGACACGCCATAGTTCTATCGACATTCCCGTGGACGGCCATCACATCGAGGGCACGCTGTTCGCTGCGTCCAGCATGGTGCCGGGCGTGCTGCTGGTGCACGGCTGGGACGGCAGCCAGGAGCAGTACCTCAAGCGCGCGCAGGAGATCGCCGCGCTCGGCTGCGTTTGCCTGACCTTCGACCTGCGCGGCCATGCGCGCCACGAAGGGCTGCGCCAGCAGGTGACGCGCGAGGACAACCTGCGCGACGTGCTCGCCGCCTACGACGCGCTGGTGGGCCACCCGACCGTCGACCCCGCGGCCGTCGCCATCGTCGGCAGCAGCTACGGCGGCTACCTGGCCGCGCTCGTCAGCGCGATGCGGCCCGTGCGCTGGCTCGCGCTGCGCGCGCCCGCGCTGTACCGCGACGGCGAGTGGGACACGCCCAAGGGCCTGCTGAGCCGCTCCGACCTCGTGGCCTACCGCCGCACGCTCGTCGGGCCCGACGACAACCGCGCGCTCGCGGCCTGCGCGGCCTTCACCGGCGACGTGCTCATCGTCGAATCGGAAGACGACCAGACCGTGCCGCACCCCGTCATCGAGAACTACCTCGCCGCCTTCAAGCGCGTGCGCTCGGCGACCTACCGCACCTTGTCCGGCGCGGACCACGCGCTGTCGCGCCTGGAATCGCGCCAGGCCTATGGCGCGCTGCTCGTGTCGTGGATCACCGAGATGACGCTGGGCGCCAAGGCGACGTCGACGCTCACCAGGCCGGTGTCGAGCGGCTCGGCCTGAGGCACGCGCCGAGGCTGTAGGCCGCTTCCTTCCCGAACATGCGCGCCAGTCCATCACCATGCGCCGCGTCGCGCGCGCCGAATCCTGACCCCATGGTGACGGAGACAAAGAGATGGACTTCGAAGGCATCTACTGCTTCGATACGGCCACGGTGCGTTTCGCCGTGTACCCCGACGGTCCCGACGGCGCGCGCGTGCTGGCGCAGATTTCGCAAGACGTGCTGCACGATGCGCTCGGCGCGAAGGAAATCGGCGAGCACACGCTGCATGCCTGCAAGCGGCATTTCGACGTGATCTCGGCGGCGGCGGTGGCGCGCTTCCGGGCCGATCCGCACAGGCCCATCGTGCTGGCCTGCGGCGATTTCGCACGGATGCGTGCACCGCGCTGAGACGCGGGTAGCGAGGCGCTGTCGGGCGAAAGTTCTCGCACGGCGCTCGCACCGTGCGACCTGTCGATTTGGTTACAAAGGCAACCCATCCGGGCTGCATTTTCGGGGGCGCAACGACCTAGACTGCGCCTCGTTTCCTCAGGAGCCTTCCCATGCCCATGGACTTTCTGGAGCGCATCGAAGACGCGTCGTTCCCGATGGCGGTCCGCGACGAAGCCGACATCCACTGCGCGACGATGCTGGTCGCCGCCCATCTCATCGAAGCCGTGCTGCCACCGGCCGCCAGTGGCACGGGCCCGCGCGTCGCCGTCGTCCTGCTCATCACGCCGCAAGGGCGCGCGGCGCTGCGGTTGCGAAGGGATGCGCTGCAGACCTGAGCGTGCGCCGTGTGCGAGTGAACTGACGTTAGAATCCGCGCCTGCTGCGGGTGTAGTTCAATGGTAGAACGGCAGCTTCCCAAGCTTCATACGAGGGTTCGATTCCCTTCACCCGCTCCAGCCCCCATTCCTCGGCGCCCGGCAGCCTCTCACCCGATGCCGTGCTGCCGCAGCACCTCGGCCTCATCGCCGGTGATCCAGCCGAACACCTTCGCGGTGTCGCCCTCGAGCCGCACCAGATAGACATTGGTGAAGTCGATCACCTTCTGCGCGCCGTCGACCTTGTAGATCGCTCTCCACGCCGGCGGGCGAAGCGGCAATGAAGCACGCGGCGTACAGCGCCGCCACGGCTTCGAGGTCGGCTTCACCGGTCAGCCCCGCATTGAATTCCCGCTCATAGCGGTCGAACAACGCGCGCGTCGCGGATTGGATCGGGTGGGCTTCGGCTCCGTTGAGCATGATGGCGGGCACTCCTTGTCGATGGCGTTTCCGACCGGATGCCCGTCATGTCATGCCCGCATCAAGGTCGAATTTCGGTGACCTTCGCACCCTGCACCGACGCACCCGCCTCCAGGCCCACATTGGTCATCACGAAAGCGACCACGGGCTGCCGGAAGGTGCTGCTGTCGACGACGCCGTTGGCACCGTAGCGTGCCAGCGCCACCGTCGCGTCGACGCCCACCGTCCAGCCCCGGCTCTGGCGGAACTTGTCCAGCGCCTCCCTGGAGGTGAACACGTAGAACACGGCCTTCGACTGCGCACCGGCCTGGAAGCCGATGGAGCCGGCGGTCGTGCTGTAGTAGCTCTGCGTGCGGCCGCCGCTGCGCAGGGCACCGCGGCCATAGTCGGCGCCGATGCCGAAGCTTCCGCCCACCACGGACGGGAAGACCAGCACGCCCTGTGCGCCAGCGACGAGCGCGCGCGAACCGGCGACGGTGTCATAGAGGCGGGCCAGCGATGCATCGACCTGGGCGTCGATGGCCGATGCCGACGAGGCCGGGATGTCGTTCGCCGCGCCGCTGGGGCGGGTGACCGTGCAGCCGGTCACGGCGAGGCTCGCCGCGATGGCTGCGGCTGCGAGCAGGTGGAAAGGTGCGACGTGCATGGCAAGTCCTCCAGGAAGAAAGGGAAGGGGCAGTGAATCGGGGTGAAGGACCTCGCCTGGTCAGACCTTCTCAGGCCTCGACGGGTTGCGAGATGCCGCACAGCGCCTCGGCGGCCGGTTTGACCTTGGGCTCCTTCACCGCGACATCGGCCAGCGCCAGGATGCCCACCAGCCGCTTGTCGCGGTTGACGATGGGCAGGCGCCGGATCTGGTGCTCGGCCATGAGCTGCGCCGCATGATCGACGGCGTCGTCCTCGTAGGCCCAGCGGATGCCGTCCGACATGACGTCGCGCACCTTGGCGTTGCCGTCGTGTCCCTCGGCGATGCCGCGCACGGCAATGTCGCGGTCCGAGATCGCGCCGATCATGCGGTCGTTCTCGCCCACCGGCATCATCCCGAAGTCGCCGTCGCGCATGCGCCTGGCGGCCTCCGCGAGGGTGGCGTCGGGACTGATGACCTCGACATCGCGGGTCATCACAGCGTTGACTTTTCGCATCTGGAATCCTTTGAAGAAAAAGTAAGTTGGGCGGCCGTGGTTCATGGCAGGAAAAGGGGTGCGCACGGCACTGATCCGGCGCAGCTACAGGTCTAGTCTTCTGCGCGGCCCAAGGTGTAGGACAACCGCCGAAAAGCCGGTGGTGCAAAGGAAGAACGCGCGCATGCCGCAGCCTGGGCGTGTCCCCATGTCGCGAAGGGCATAGGGCTCGCCGGGGTTGATGACCGTCGCTGATGCGTACCCGCCACAGCGCTCCCGCGGTGGCTGTGACCAATCGCGGCAATATCGTTACGGCCTGTTGAACGCGACGCCGAAGCCGCGTTCTCGACGCCGCGCGCGCAGCGGGCCGCTTCATCGGACCTTGCCCCGTGCGATGCCCGTGGACCTTCGAGACAAACGCGATCACGCGCTGTTCCGCGTGTGCCGACACGCCCGGCCCGTGTCAACCCCCACCGCCGCAACACCTATGTAGGACTTC
Source organism: Variovorax sp. GW821-FHT09D07 (assembly GCF_059416345.1). Lineage (NCBI taxonomy): Bacteria > Pseudomonadati > Pseudomonadota > Betaproteobacteria > Burkholderiales > Comamonadaceae > Variovorax > Variovorax sp. GW821-FHT09D07. The sequence goes on along the minus strand of NZ_JBWKOY010000005.1, from coordinate 524,342 downwards.
GCCCGGTCCGCGGCCGAAAAGTAGATGTGAAGTTCGCACATCTTGTTTCTCCCGGAAGCAGGACGGGCCGCGCTTTGGGCGTACCTTTATTGCACCGCAGCACGACAAATCGAGGCGCGGACCGAGGGGTCGGGAGGTTGATTCGAGTCTCTTTCTTCACCAGACGGCATGCCGTTCGCCGGCATGCCGTCGATGTTTCCAAGAGGTGGTTATGCGAGTGTCCAGACCCATTCCTTTTCCGTCGGAACCGGGCCGACCGCGCGCCCCGGGTGCCGGACGTGCCCGGCGCCAGCGGGGCGCCTTCGTTCCCAAGCTGGCGGCCTATGCGCTGCTGGCCTTCGTGCTGTGGCTGATGGTCGCCACGCTGGTCGAGCCACTCCTCTCCTCGCAGGCCACGCGGGCCGTGTTGCAGGCCCCGGTCGGCATCGTCACCTCGCCGATCAACGGCGTGGTGACGCAGATGGCGGTGCGCACGCGCGATGCGGTGGCGCCCGGCACGCTGGTGGCCACGGTGCGCAACCCGACCGTCAGCCAGGAGATCCTCACCACGCTGACCACGCAGCGCCTGGCCCTGCAGAGCCAGCTGTCGCAGCTGGGCAACCAGTACAAGTCCGACAGCCAGGAGATGCGCTCCATCGGCCAGCAGGCGCAGGTGACCCGCCAGGCCTCGCTGGCGCAGACCTGGGACGCGTGGGAGATCGCGCAGCGCCAGCGCGACGTGGCGCACAGCGTGGTCGCCGAGCAGGAGAACAAGGTGCGCACCAACGAAGCGCTGCTCAAAGAAGGCGCCATCAGCGAACAGGTGATGAACGCGTCCGAGGCCCAGCTGAGCACCGCGCGTGCCAATGCAGCGGTGGCCGAGCAGGCCTTCGCGGGACAGGCGCAGACGGTGGCGAGCGCGGGGCAGGGCGCCTTCGTGGGCACCAGCGGCAACAGCCTGTTCCAGACGCTCGCGAGCCGGCGTGAAGCGCTGCGCAACAGCAGCGACCGCGCGCGCCAGGACGGCACCGCGATCGTCAAGCAGCTCACGCAGATCACGCAGCTCGAGGACGACGAACGCCGCCGCGTCGACAAGCTCGCCGCCTACGAGGTCAAGGCGAGCCAGCCCGGCATGGTGCACACGGTGCTGGCGCCCGAGGGCGCGTATGTCACGGCAGGCTCCTCGCTGGTGCGCGTGACCGACTGCAGCCGGATCGGCGTCGTCGCCGTGTTCCCTGCGCGGCTGGCCAAGCGGCTGAGCGTCGGCTCCAAGCTCGACGTGAAGGTGGCGCAGAACGTCGACGTGCAGGCGCGCGTCGAGCAGCTGCTGCCCGTGGCCTCGGATGCACTGCAGAGCACGTACAGCGTGCCCTTCCCCTTTGCCGAGCAGGGCTCGATCTATGCGGTGGCGCGCATCGAGGCGCCCGAACCGCCGCCCTCGGAAGACGGCAGCCGCCAGACCCTGTGCGTGCCGGGCAAGGTGGTCTCGGCCAGCCTCGCCAAGGCGTGAGAAAGCATGTCGCGCAGCCCACCGAGAACGCCATGTCGATCCCTTTTTCTTTCCGTGCCGTGGCACGGTGCGCCGCCGCATCGATGGCGCTTGCCGGCATCACTGCTGCTGCCGCGCCTCCCTCTTCACCCGGTGCCACGCAGAAGGCCCTTGCGCGCGAGAGCTGCGACGGCCTGCGCCGCGCCGTCGCGCACGACCAGGGCGGCGCCACGTCGGGGCCGTTGTTCCTGAGCAGCTACCGCCCGGCGAACGCACAGGGCGAGCCGCCGTTCGAGCCTGTGCTGGCGGGCGCCGGCTTCACCTACGACAACGCGCTGGCCGGCATCGCGCTGCTGGCGTGCGGCGAGCGCGCCGCCGCCCGGCGCATCGGCGACGCCGTGGTGCGGGCGGTGGCGCACGACCAGACCATGCCCGACGGGCGCGTGCGCAATGCCTACCGCGCGGGCCCGGTCACCGAGGAAAAGCCCGCGCTGCCCGGTCGCTGGGACGGGGGGCGCAAGCAGTGGATCGCCGATGCCTACCAGGTCAGCACCGCCACCGGCAACGTGGCCTGGGCCGCGCTGCTGCTGCTGAACCTGCACCAGGCCGAGCCCACGCCCGCCTACCTGGCGACCGCGCGCCGGCTGTTGGCCTGGACCGAGCAGAACACGCGCGCCCGGAACGGCCCCGACGGCTACAACGGCGGGCGCCACGGCTGGGACAACGCCCAGCGCGCGCAGACCTGGAAGTCGACCGAGCACAACCTGGACATCGCCGTGGCGGCGGCGTGGGCCGCACGCGCGGTGCGCGCCGACGGCCAGCCCGACGCGGCGGAGCAAAGGCAGGCGCGCACCGCGCTCGACTTCGTGGGCCGCATGTGGAACCCGTCGGAGCAGCGCTTTCACATCGGCACCAAGGAAGATGGCGCCACGATCTCCACCGAAGGCTCGGGCCTCGACGCGCAGCTGTGGCCCTTGCTCGCGGCGCCCGAGGGCTCGTGTGCGTGGGTGCGCAGCCTCGACTGGGTGGAGAAGCACCACCGCTCCGGCGCGGGCTACGGCTTCTCGCGCGAGCCCGACGGCATCTGGACCGAAGGCAGCGCGCAGGCGGCCGCCACGCTGGTGGCCCGCAAGGGCGCGGCACCCGAGGCGCTGTGGCAACTGCTGGCCTCGCAGCGCGCCGGCAACGGCCTGTACTACGCCACGCCGAGCGCGCGCATTGCCACCGGCCTGGCCATCGGCCCTGATTCGACCGGTGCCGATTTCTTCTACTACCGCTGGCCGCATCTGGGCGCGACCGCCTGGATCGCCCTGGCCGCCACGGGTTTCAACCCCTTCACCGGCAAGACCGCCGCATCGGAAGTCCCCTCATGTCCAGCCTGATCGCCACACCGGAATTCCAGCTCAACGCCCTGGTCGGGGGGCTCGCCTTGCTCCTCATGACCTGGGCCAGGGTCGAGCGCATCACCCACCGCGTGCTGTTCGGCGCGCTCACCGCGTTGCTGCTGCTGCGCTACGCCGTCTGGCGCGTGGTCGCCACGATGCCGCCCTCGGACCTGGGCTTCGAGACCCTGTTCGCCTGGGTGTTCCTGGGCTTCGAACTGACGGCCATCGTCTACACGCTGATGTCGATCCACATGCTCATGCGGCGCCGCGACAACCGCGCGCAGGCCGACCGGGGCGAGGCCGCGTTGCGCGAACGCCATGCGCGTGGCGAGGAGGTGCCGGCCGTCGATGTCTTCATCTGCACCTACAACGAAGAGCTGGCCGTGCTCGAGAAGACCATCATCGCCGCGCAGGCCATCGACTACCCGCGGCTGAACGTCTGGGTGCTCGACGACACGCGGCGCGACTGGCTGCGTGAGTACTGCGAGCGCCGCGGCGTGCACTATGCGCGGCGGCCCGACAACCGCCACGCCAAGGCCGGCAACCTCAACAACGGCCTGCGCCTGTCCGCCGGCGTGACCGACGCGCCGTTCATCCTCGTGCTCGACGCCGACTTCGCGCCGCAGCGCCAGATCGTCTACCGCATGCTCGGCCTGTTCGAGGACCGCCGCGTGGGGCTGGTGCAGACGCCGCAGTTCTATTACAACGCCGACCCCATCCAGCACAACCTGCGCGCCACCGACAGCTGGGTCGACGAGCAGCGCGTGTTCTTCGACGTGCTGCAGCCTGCCAAGGACGCGGTCGATTCGGCGTTCTGCGTGGGCACTTCGTTCATCGTGCGGCGCGACGCGATCACCGAGGCCGGCGGGTTCCCGGTGGGCAGCGTGTGCGAAGACATCCACACCACCTACCTGCTGCTGCGCCACGGCCGCATCACGCGCTGGCTGGGCGAGCGGCTGTCCAACGGGCTGTCGGCCGAAAGCATCATCGACTACATCAACCAGCGCAGCCGCTGGTGCCTGGGCACGGTGCAGCTCGCGCTGCTGCCCGACGGGCCCTTGCGCGGCCCGGGCTACAGCCTGTCGGCGCGGCTGCACTTCCTGCACGGGTTGCTGCACTGGCTGGGCAAGCCTTTCATGGTGCTGGTGCTGCTGGCGCCGGCGCTGTACTGGTATGCCGGCGTCTCGGCCTTCCATGCCACGCCGCAGGCCTTTGCGGCCTACGGCCTGCCGTCGCTCGTGATGTTCTGGGCCTACAGCTACTGGATCAGCCAGCGGCGCTGCCTGCCCGTGTTCAGCGAGGTGAGCCAGCTGGTGGCGGCGATGGCCGTGAGCGGCACGCTGGCGCGCGCGATGCTGAAGCCCTTCGGCCATCCGTTCAAGGTGACGGCCAAGGGGCTGGACCGCTCGCGCACGGTGGTGCACTGGAAGCTGGTGGCCGTCTTCGGCGGCCTGCTGGTGGCGCTGCAGGGCGCGGCCGCGATGGCGGCCCTGGGCGGCGAGGCGCTGACGCCGGGCGACCAGCTCAACCTCGTGTGGACCGGCATCGCGCTGGTGCTGTGCCTGAGCGCGCTCATGGCCTGCGTCGACCTGCCGCGTCCGCAGCAGGAAGAGCGCTTTCCCTGGCGCGCGCGGGCACGGGTGCGCACGGCCGCGGGCGAGGGCGAGTCGCGCTTCGTCAACATCGCGGCCGACGGCGCGCTGCTCGAAGGCCGGGGGCCGCTCAAGCGCCTGCGCATCGGGCAGCCGCTGGAGGTGCATGTCGAGCCGGTCGGCTGGCTGCCGGCCCACCTCGCCGCGCGCGGCAGGGCGGGTGCCGAGCTGAAGTTCGCTGCCACCGAGGCGCAGCGCGAAGACCTCGTGCGCCATGTCTTCAACGTGCCGCCGAGCCACGTGGCCGTGCAGGTGCGGCCCTGGCAGGCGGCGTCGGCGCTGTTCGCGAGTGCGGGCATGCGCGCGCCGGGCGCGGGCTTCGCGCGCCTGTCGCTGCGCCTGCTCTTCGCGGTGCTGGCGGTGTGCATCGTGCTGGTGACGACCGGGTGCAACCTCACGCCGCCGCTCAAGGACCCCGACCTGTCGGTGCCCTCGCAATGGCCCGCGGGCACGACGGCGCCGGGCGCGCAGCCCGTGGACTGGCGCAGCTTCGTGCAGGACGAGGAGCTGCGCGGCCTGATCGCCACGGCGCTCGAGCAGAACCGCGACCTGCGCGCCTATGCCGCGAAGGCCCGCGAGGCGCGCGCGAACTATGCGGGCAACCGCGCTTCGCTGTTCCCGGCGCTGGGCCTGTCGGCGCATGCCCAGCGCGCGCAGACCACGCCGCAGGGCTCGCTCAGCCCGGTCGGCAACCTGCCGTCGGACGGGCGCGTGTCCAACAGCTTCGACGTGCAGGCGGGCGTGATGTCGTACGAGCTGGACTTCTTCGGCCGGCAGCAGAGCACCGCGCAACAAAGCGGCGCGCTCGCCGAGGCCGGCGACAAGGACCACGCGGCCGCGCGCATGAACCTCGTGGGCGAGGTGTCGAACGCCTACCTCACGCTGCGCGCCGACCGTGCCCTGCTCGCGCTGGCCGAGTCCAACGAGGCCGCGCTGAACGCCAATGCCGACACGATCGGTCGCGCTCGTGCGGTCGGCGGCGCCGCGCAGCTCGACGTGTACCGGGTGCAGTCGCTGCTGCAGACCGCGCGCGTGCGGCAGGAGGAATACCGCATGCGTGTCGCGCAGGACCTGCAGTGGCTCAACGTGCTGGTCGGGCGCCCCGTGCCGCCCGAGACGGGCAGCGCGCGGCCCTGGCCCGAGCGCTCCACCGCGCAGGTCGCGGCCGGCCTGCCGTCGAGCCTGCTGCAGCGGCGGCCCGACCTGCTCGCGGCCTACGCGCGCGTCGAGGCCGCCAACGCCGGCGTGGGCGCGGCCAAGGCCGCGATGCTGCCGACCATTTCGCTCACGGCGTTGGCCGGCGGTGTCAGCAAGGAGCTGTCGACCTTGCTCAGCAGCGGCAACAGCAGCTGGGCCGGCGTGCTGGGCGTGTCGCTGCCGATCTTCGACTGGGGCCGCCGGTCGGCCAACGTGAGCGCCAGCGAAGAGCGGCTGGCCGCCGCGATGGCCGGCTACGAATCGGCGGCGCAGGTCGCCTTTCGCGAGGTGGCCCACGCGCTGATCGCCAGCGACCACCTGCAGCCGCAGCTGGAGGCGCAACAGGCGCGCGTGCAGGTGCTCGAGAAAGTGGCCGGCATTTCGCGCACGCGCTTTCGCAGCGGCATGGAAGACTACTTCTCCAGCCAGGACGCGCAGCGCGAGCTGTACACCGGTCAGCAGCAGCTGATCGAACTGCAGCTCAAGGCGGCGGTGAACACCGTGAACCTGTACAAGGCCCTGGGCGGAGGCTGGGGCAGCGCGTAGCGCGGGGCGTCGGCGAAGAGCGGCGATTCAGTTCACTGCACCTCGTCGCACCACACCCTGAACCCAACCAGTTCGTTGGGCCCGAAGGTGTTGGACAGCGCGACGTCGCTGGCGTCGCGCCCTTGCGCGATCAGCACGCGGCCGATGCGGGGCACATTGTTGCGCGCGTCGAAGGTGTACCAGCGGTCGCCCAGGAAGGCCTCGAACCAGCCCGCGAAGTCCATCGTGCCGTGCGGCGGCGGGGTGCCGACATCGCCGAGGTAGCCGCTGCAATAGCGGGCCGGGATGTTCAGGCAGCGGCACAGCGTGATGGCCAGGTGTGCGTAGTCGCGGCACACGCCTTGCCCTTCCTTGAAGGCTTCGAACGCCGAGCGGGTGCGCCGCGCATGCGGGTAGCCGAACTCGATGTGCTGGTGCACGAAGTCGCACACCGCCTGCACGCGGCCCCAGCCGGTCGGGCCGTTGCCGAAACGCTGCCAGGCGAAGTCGGACAGCAGGTCGGTTTCGCAGTACCGGCTGCCCAGCAGGTAGAGCAGGGTGGACTCGGGCAGGAACTCCACCGGCACCTGCGGCGCCGAGGGCACGACGATGTCGGGCGCGCCGCTGTCGTGGACCACGGTGTCCGTGCTCAGCACGAAGCGGCCCGCGGGGGCGACCAGGCGTGTGCACCAGTTCCCGAACAGGTCACGGTACGCGGTGGTGGGAACGGCCGGTTTCGTGAGCAGGTGGTCCGGGCGCAGCAGGTCCGAGGCGCGCGAGTAGTGAATGCTGAGGGCCAGGATCATCGGCGTCGGCCGGGGAAACTGGTAGGCGATCTCGAAACCGAGCTGGATGTTCATCGGCCCATGATGCGCCTTCATTCGCCAGCGCGCGGGAATTCGCGGTGCGATGCCAGCGCGCGGCGGCTTTCACGGGGCGTCGGCGGGCCTGGACGTGGCGTGGCGCTGCTCGGCGTAGGCCTTCAGCGACCGCATGGTCCGGGGCAGCCCATGTCGAACCTGCTTGGCGACGCCCGGCCCGAACAGGAAGGCCAGGGCGCCGGTGAACCATACGCGGTGCACCACGTCCGAGCCACTGTCTGTTGCAGACACCGTGTGCTTGAAGTGCATGCGGAACAGGGGGATGTAGCCCTGCGCGGTGAACGACTGGCCCTCGGAGCGCTCGGTGACGACCATCGGAACGCCCATGCCTTTTTGCGGAACGATCCGGCCCTTGGTGCCCACGGCGAAGGGGCCGTCGAGCCGGGCTTGCTTGGTGTCCGGGTCCCACAGATGCCATCGGTCGACCTCGCTCCAGATGCGGTCGATGACCCGGGGCGGGACGGCGATGTGGATGCGTTCTTCGATGTGCATGGGAGGAGGGGTTGAAGGGATCGTGGAGCCTAACGCATGCCTTGCGCCTCCAGTCGTCAGCGCTCCTTGCGCAGGATGGCTTCCAGCGCCTCCATCGCTTGCGATGCCGAGGGGCTGAGGTAGCCGCCGGCGCGCCGCACGATGCCCACGCGGCGGGTCGATCGCCATCCGCCGACGGGGCTGACCGGCACGAACTGCGCCGCGACCGGCGGCTCTTTCAGGACCGAACGCGGCACGGGCATCAAGGCGCCCAGCGAGCGCACCAACGCCAGCTCGCGCTGGGATGAACGCGAGGTGCCCACCGGCTCGGGCGGGTCGAGCCGGTGCGCGCGGAAGTTCGCTTCGAACTCGGTGTGCGTCGACGTGCCGGGCGCCATGACGATCCACCGCGCCTGCGCGAGCTGGTCCCAGCCCACCTCGCGCCGGGTGCGTGCCAGCGGATGGCCGATCGGCGCCATGGGCAGCAGGGGGTCGTCCCGCAGGCCTTCCCATGCCAGCGCGGCCGCCGGTTTCTTGTGCAGGCCGGTCAGGGCGAACTCCAGCTCGCCCATGGCGACGGCCCGCGTGAGCGAGTCGGAGTTGCCACCCGACAGGTCCACGCGGATCCCGCGCTCGATCAGCGCGGCCACCACCGGCAGCACCCAGCGGTCGGGAATGCCGTCGCCGACACCGCAGCGCAGCACGCCGGCGCGCGCCTGCCGCAGGTCGCGCAGTTCCGCATGCAGGTCGGCGGCGTCCAGGTCGATGCGCTGCGCCCGCTTCAGGAAGGCCTGGCCCAGCTCGGTGGGGCGCATGCCCCGGGCCAGCCGTTCGAACAGCTTGACCTTGGTGGCGCGCTCGAGCCGCGTCACGGCCTTGCTCAGGGTGCCCGGTGAAATGCCGAGGCAGGCCGAGGCATGGCTCAGCCCGCCTTCGCGCGCGATCACCACGGCCAGATGGAGGTCGTTCAAGTTCATGGTTTTCCAAAGTGGAAAAGGTCGCCACGGAATGTAGGTTGCTGCGCGCCGGGCGGCAACCTATCGTTCAGCCCGGACACCACCAGGAGACACACCCCTCATGCTTCGCAGTTCTTTCTTCCTGGGCGCCCTGTGCGCCTTCTCGGCCCTGGGGACTGCCTCGGCCTGCGCGCAGGCGGCCTATCCTTCGCGCCCCATCACGCTGGTGGTTCCGTTCGCCGCGGGCAGCGGCACCGACATCGGCGCGCGCGTGCTGGCCAAGGACCTGACGGACATCCTGAAGACGCCCGTCATCGTCGACAACAAGCAGGGCGCGAACGGCGCGCTGGGAACGGCGGCCGCAGCACGCGCGAAGCCCGACGGGTACACGCTGCTGATCGGCTCGGCCACGACCAACGCCGTCAATTTCTCGTTCTTCCCGGCCAGGCTCGGCTATGAACCCGGGTCGTTCGAGATGGTGGCGGGCCTGGGCAGCAGCCCGATCTCGCTGTACGTCGCGGCCAACGCCAAGTGGCGCAACCTGGCCGACCTGATGGCCTACGGCAAGGCCCATCCGAACGCGCTCAGGTGCGGCAGCGGCAACGCGGTGACACAGGTGGCCTGCGAGATCTTTCGCAAGTCGGCGGGCATCGACGCCGTCACGGTTCCCTACAAGTCGAACCCGCAATCGCTGGCGGACCTGGCTGGCGGGCACATCGACTTCGCGTTTTCCGACGCGTCGGTGGCCAAGGTCTTCATCGACGGGAACAAGCTGAAGCCGCTGGCCGTGGCCGCCGCGCGGCGCTATCCGGCCACGCCGGACGTCGGCACGTTCCGCGAACAAGGCATTGCCGATTTCGAGATCACCGGATGGACCGCCGTGTTCGTGCCCGCGGGCACCCCCGCGCCCATCGTCGAGACGCTGCATGCGGCCATCCGCAAGTCGTCGGCGTTGCCGGAGTCGGTGCAACTGCGCGCCAGCAGCGGAACGCAGCCGCTGGCGTTCAATCTGGAAGAGGGCCGCCGCTTCGCCAGGGAAGAGATCGCCCGCTGGGCGCGCTACGTGAAGAACAGTGGCGTCAAGCCGGAGTGACGCGATGACATCGACCCCCACACCCCTGGCCGGCTTGCGCGTCATCGACTGGACCCACGTGCTGGCTGGCCCTTTCGCCGGCTACCAGCTCGGCCTGCTCGGCGCCGAGGTGATCCGCATCGAGCGCGCCGATGGCGACGACATGATTCGCGCCAAGGGCCTGGACGCCGAACTGACCGCGCTCGGACTGGGCGAGACCTTCGTGACGCAGGGCGCGGGCAAGCGCTCGCTGGCCATCGATGCGCGCGACCCGCGGGCCAAACAGGCGCTGGCCGAACTGATCGGCAGCGCGGACGTGCTGCTGGAGAACTTCCGGCCCGGCAAGCTGGCGGCGCTCGGCTTCGATCCGCAGCAACTGATCGCGCGCCATCCGCAGCTGGTCGTCTGCTCGATCACCGGCTTCGGCCCCGCATCGGACCGGCGCGCCTACGACCACGTGATCCAGGCCGCGAGCGGGCTCATGGCGGCCAACGCCGACCGCGACGGCAAGCCGCAGCGCGTGGGTTTCCCGCTCGTCGACTACGCCGTGGGCCAGCAGGCGGCGCTGGCGGTGATGAGCGCGCTCTACCGGCGCGACCGACCGAACGGCGAGGCGCGCGTGCGCGGCGAATGGCTCCAGGTGTCGATGATGGGCGCGGCGCTCACGCTGATGGCGCCCACCTACGCGGGGCCGCTGGTCAGCGGCATGGAGATGCCGCGCAGCGCATCGACCGCGTTTTCAGGCAGCCCGCTGTCGGGCACCTTCGAGGTGGCCGACGGCCAGCTGGCCATCGTCTGCAATGCGGCCGACCAGGGGAAGGGGCTGCTGAACGCGCTGCGCGAAACCGGCACGGACGCCTCGCTGCTGTCGTCACTGCACGAGGCCGCCGAGCAGCGTGATGTGCCGCGCGCGCAGGCGCTGCTGAGCCAGGCGCTGGGCGGACGGAGCACGACCGAATGGGATGCGCTGCTGACCCGCCACGGCGTGCCCGCCACGCCGGTGATGCGCCCCGCACAGGCGGCGGCACAGATGGCGCGCGACTGGCCGCACGTGGAACTGCCGTTGCCGAAGGGCGCGCGGCGGGTGCCGGTGCCGGGCATCGGCTTCACGTCCAGCGAGCCGCTGACACCTTCGCTGCGCGCGCCCGTGCGTCGTGGCGCGGACACGCGCCGTCTCCTGGCCGAAGCGGGGCTGGAGGCGCCGACCATCGCGGCCATGCTCGCCGACGGCGCGGCGAGCGAGCCCTCGGACTGAGCGCCGCGGTGGTCCCGCCGGGGCTGCGGCGCGTCCCGATTCGGCGCGGAAAGTGTGGCAAAAACGCCGAGAAAAATATTTCTCCAGGTTTTTCAGCGTCGCTGCCTGTTTCGCAGGCACCGTGTTGCAGGCCCCGCCGGGCAAGGGTTTCGCGCGCTGCGCACACGGTTTTCCACAACATTGTCCCCATCGGGATTGGAAAACCCGTCACTTCGATGTGCTAGGGCGCGAACCGGGCAGGGGCAGCCGCAGCCAGACGGTGGTGCCGGCACCGGGCGCGCTGTCCGCGCCCAGGGTGCCGTTGTGTTTCTGGACCACCGCGCGCACGACGGAAAAGCCCAGGCCCATGCGCCGTGTGCCCGTGCCCTTCGCCTCGCCGGGGGCGGCTTCCGGCGCGGTGGGCGCGCGCCGGCCGCGCGGCGCGTGGAGCAGGGCGTCGAGCTGTCCGGGCGTCATGCCCGAGCCCTGGTCGCTGACGGAGATCCGCACGCTGGCCGCGTCCGCGCCGTTGGCGCCGGGTTCGATGGCCATGCCCAATTCCACGCGGCGGCCGGACGGGCTGTGGCGGATGGCGTTGTTCAGCAGGTTGACGATGGCGCGGGTCAGCAAGGCCCCGTCGGCGCGCAGGATCGTGTCGCCGGCGGCGTCGTCGATACGCGCTTCGACGCGCACGCCATGGGACTGCGCGTAGTGCCACACCTGGTCCCTGGCATCGAGCAGCACGGCGCCGACGTGCGTGTCCGCAAAGCGGTAGTCGTCCGATTCGGCCAGCGCGAAATCCATGAAGCCCTCGGCCATCGCGAGGGTGCGCTCGGCTTCGCGGCCGATGGCCGAACGCATGTCGGCATCGGCCGTGGGGTGCATCGACAGGATGCTGAGGATCGTGACCTGCGGGCTGCGCAGGTCGTGCGACAGGAACTGGCGCCATTCGTCGCGCTGGCGCTGCGCTTCGCGCTCGGCCGTGAGCTCGGGCAGCATCACGACCCAGCCGCGGTCTTCGGGCGCGTCGCCGCTGAAGGCCGCGGCCTCCAGGCGGAACACGCGCGCGTCGGGGGTCGCGTATTCGCCGTGCAGCCGGTCGGTCCAATGGGCGGCGTCCGTGCGGGCCGGCGCGCCGCTGGCGGGCGGCACGGCCAGCGGCGCGATCAGCTCGGGCAGGCGCACGCCGCGCAGCGCGGGCGGTGCAATGCCATCGTCGTCGTGCGACGGCATGGCATCGCCGCCCAGCAGCCGGAAGGCCGCCGCGTTGCCGGACCCGATGTGCCCCTCTTCGTCGCAGATCAACATGGCCACGGGCATTGCCTGCATGGCCTTGTCCATGAGCTGCTGCATGCGCCGCAGGCGTGCAATGGCGCGGTCGAGCGCCTGCTTGGGATGCTCCGCCGGATCGGCGGGCGCCGGCGAGCGGGCCGGCATGACTTCGAAGGTGCCGCCGGGCAGGGCGTCGAGCACCTGTGCGCGCTTGCGCAGGTAGACGAACTGCGATTCGAGACGGCGCCAGCTCCACAGCAGGTAGAGGATGGCCAGGCCGAGCATCGGCGCCACAGGCGGCAGCCAGTGGTGCCACGCCAGCATGGCGACGCTGCTGATCAGCAGGCACGCGCTCGCGAGGCCGGCGGCGATCGGCAGTGCGTGCCGGCCCCGACGGACCAGCAGCCACAGCGCGAGCCACAGCGGCACCACGGTCCAGGCCGCGTGCCACAGCGGGGGCGACACGCTCACGTTGCGCCCGTGCATCAGGTTGTCGATGGCATTGGCATGCACTTCCACGCCGGGCAGCACGCCGCGGATGCCGGCGTTGGGCGTGAGCGTCTGGTCGCCGAGGCCGGGCGCGGTGGCGCCCACGAGCAGCAGCTTGTCGCGCAGCAGTTCGGGGGGCACTTCGCCGCGCAGCACGCTCACGTAGGGCACGGTGCGGTAGCTGCCGCGCGGGCCGGCGAACAGCAGGCGCAGCGGGCTCTGGCGCAACCAGTCGACCGGCGTCGCCTCGGGGTCGACCACGGCCGGCGGGACGCGCCGCGCCATCAGCGCGCCCACGTAGGGCTGCAGCTGGTTCGGATAGCCCTCGAGCAGGTACAGCGTGCGCGCCACGCCGTCGGTGTCGGGCGCGAGGCCGGCATGCCCCACGCCGCGGGCCTGGGCGGCAAAGTCCGGCAGCGGCGGCAGGAAGCCCGGCCATTCGTGGCTCGTGAAGGCCAGGGGGCTCGCATGCAGCAGCGGCAGGTACACGGGCAGCAGGCCCATGGCCTGCGCCAGGTGCGCGTCTTCGCGCGGGTCGGCGCTCGGCTCGGTCAGGAAAAGATCGAGCAGCACCGCGCGCGGCGCCGCCGGCGCGAGCCGTTCGAGCAGGCGCGCGTGGGTCGCGCGGCTCCAGGGCCAGCGCCCGAGTTCGCGCAGGCTGTGCTCGTCGATGGCGATGATCAGGATGTCGGCCGACGCCCGGTGCGAGGCCAGGATCAGCAGGCGGTCGTGGATGTACGCATCCATCTGCAGCAGGCCCGGGCGGTGCGCCAGGCCGAGCATGGCCAGCGGCAGCAGCAGCGCCATCAGCAGGCGTTCGACGACGAGGCGCATGCGCGTGGCCCCGCTTCAGCGCGCCGGAATGTCGAAGCTTCCGCCGAAACCGGTGGCTGCGGACGCAGCACCGTCGGGGGTGGCCTGGCGCGCGCGCCAGTGGTAGCGCCCGCCGAGCGCGAAGGGGCCGACCGTCATGCCGGTGGCATAGACCGCGGGCTCGTTCACCAGCAACACGGCGAAGTCGGGGCTGCGCGCGAGTTCGAAGGTGTAGCGCTGGCCCGCGATGCCCGGCCAGCGGACCTCCACGCGTCCGTCGGGCAGTGCGGTCGACGTGCTCTGGCCGCTCGCGCCGCCTTCGACCGTGGGCAGGTAGACCGTGCCGTCGCCCGGCAGCCCTTCGAGCCGGGCGGCATCGAAGGCCGTGAGGCGCAGCTGGTAGAGGCCCGACGGCAGTTCCGCCGGCACCGTGAAGGAAGGCCCTGGGCCGCGTTGTTCGTACACCGGCAGCAGGAAGCGCTCGTCGCGCGCCAATTGCAGGCGGTAGGTTTGCGCGCCCGCAACGGGCGTGAAGCGGAACGTGCGGTCGTTGCGCGCCGTCGTTTCGGGCACCAGTTGGGGCGCCGGCAGCAGGCCCTGCGCTTGCGACGGGCCGCTCTCCAGCAGCACCGCGCCGCGGCCTTCGCGCAGCACGAGCGGCGGTTCGGCCTGCGCGGTGCGCTGCACCACCACTTCGCCCGAAATCACTTCGCCGGTCAGCACGCCGTCTTCGTCGCGCACGCGGAAGTGGGTGCCGCGCACGCCCAGGCCCATCGACCGCGCGCGGATCTCGAACTGCTGGTTCGGCTGCTGCTTGTGCACCTGCGATTCGACGCGGCCTTCGATGAGCCGCAGCCGCACCGTATTGGCGTCGATGGCCAGCACCTCCAGCGCGCTGCGCGAGGGCAGCACGACGCGGCTCCCACCGGCCACGCCCAAGGTCACGAAGGCATCGGTGCCGGTGATGAGCGTGTCGCCGGCCTGGATCGGCAGGCCGGGCGTGAGGACCTGTTCAGGCACACCCGCGCGCTTGCGCGAGGCCCGCCCTTCGACCGCGGTGACCACCGCCGCGCCCTCGGGTACGAGCCGGCCGTCGGCAAAGTACAGCACCGTGCCCGGTTGCAACAGGCGCGGCTCGCCCACCTGGTTGCGCTGCTGCACTTCGGGCCAGCGCAGCGGCGTGTCCAGCTGCTGGCCCGAGATGCCCCACAAGGTTTCACCGGGCTTCACCACATGCGGCGACTGCGCGCCCGCCGCCGTGGCGACGAGCAGCGCGGCGCAGGCCAGGAGGCGGTGCAGGCGGAACGGGGTTTGGTGCGTCGTCGCCATCAGGAATCCGCCTGCGGTGCGTGTTGCGTGGCCTCGAGCCGGTAGCCGCGGCCGTACACCGTGCGCAGGCTCAGTCCGCTTTCGGCTTCGAGGCCGAGCTTGCTGCGCAGCCGGTAGATGTGGCTGTCCAGCGTGCGCGAAGGCAGTTCTTCGTTGCTGTAGCCGGCGCTTTCGAGCAGATGCGCGCGCGATACGGTGTCGCCCATGTGCTGGAACAGCGTCAGCGCGAGCTTGAACTCGCGGTCGGTGAGGGCATGCCGCTGCGGCGCGGCGTCGTCGCCCGGGGCCGGGTGGATCAGGACGCTTTGCGACACCCGTTCGAACTCCCAGCGGCCGAAGCGCTCGCCGTCGGACGGCGCGAGCGGCACGCGCCGGGCCATCAGGCGCTGCACGCGGGCGCGCAGTTCGAGCGGTCGGAAGGGTTTGACGATGTAGTCGTCGGCGCCGAGGTTCAGTGCCTGCACCACGTCGTGCTCGGAAGCGCGCGAACTCAGCATGAGCACCGGCACCTTGTCGGTCTGCCACTTGCGCAGCCACTGCAGCAATTCGACGCCGGCGAGGCCGGGCACGTTCCAGTCGAGCACCAGCAGATCGAAGCTTTCGCGCCGCAGTGCCTGTTGCAAGGTCGACCCGTTCGAAAACGTGATGCAGGTCACATTCGTCTCGCCAATTGTTAACAGCTGCTCGAGTGTCCGCACGAGATGCGAGAGCTGGTTCGGGTCGTCTTCAAGGATGGCGATGCGCATGGACTCCAGGGGTGGCGGCGGCAATTTTGACAGTGAATCCACACCCGAAATCTGACGAATTCCGTAGCGTGAACGTTAGCAACATTGTTGGCGATGGTTATGAAGTAGTAAAGAAATTCACAAATGCAGCCTAAAGCTGGCTGCAAATCTGACCAAACCTCACGCCGGCCCTTCGGCCCTCGAAGGCCCTCGACATCATCCGCCCCCTGTAGCGCCACCCGGCGCTCCGATCACTCCACATCTCCGGTCATCTCCGCTCGCCATGTCGCGATCCTGCGGAGTAAGGCCGGCTTGCATCCGAGGAACAGGGGAAATGAACAAGTCTTATCGATCCATCTGGAATGAGGCGCTGGGCGCTTGGGTTGCCGCGTCGGAAATTGCTTCGACCCGAGGCAAGAGCTCCCGCAGCAAGAAGGTGCTCGCTGCTGTCTCGTTGGTCCTGGCCGGCATGTCGGGGGGCGCTCTGGCGGAGTTTTCGCAGGGACTCGAGGGACAGTTCTGCAGCCGCCCTGTCAGGGGCTCCGGCACATGGACTTGCAATGTGCCCAACGCTACCGGCGGCTTTGCCACGGTGAGCGGTGTTCCCGACCTGGGGCCCAACCCCGATTTCACCGCCCTGACGGCCTGGGTGTCGGCCAACCTGGGTGCGAACGCCATTGCGCTCGGCTCGCAGGGGACGAAAGCCAGCGGCGCCAATGCCATCGCCATCGGTACCGACGCCGTTGCGACGGGCGACGGATCGACCGCGATCGGCTATGGCAGCAGCGCCAAGTATGCGAATGACGTTGCGGTCGGTCGCGCCAATGTGGCGGTCGGAAATTCCATGAATACCGTCAGGCCGGCCGTTGCGATGGGTTTCAACAACAAGGCGCTCCAGACAGATGCCGTGGCGCTCGGCTCGGGGAACAACGCCTGGGGAGAGAGCGGTGTGGCGGTAGGCCACAGCAACGCGGCGGGCAATGCCGGCTCGGCCTTCGGGTATGGAAATGAAGCGACAGGTGACTTGACGCTTGCCATGGGCGTGTTTTCCCGCGCGACGAACCTTTATTCCATGGCGGCCGGGGCGCAAAGCGTTGCGGAAGGCGTCTACGCGACCGCACTCGGCGGCGCCAACGTGGCTCGCGGCGACAACGCGACCGCGGTAGGTACAGGCAATGCCGCCGACGGCGAGTCAAGCACCGCCGTGGGCAAATGGAACACTGCCAATTCAAGCAGCGTGGACTCCACCGCCATCGGCTCCGGCAACACGCTGGGCTTGTGGAACGGCGGCGGCACGCTGCCCGAAGGCGGTGAACGCTCCACTGCCGTCGGCTATGGAAACACCGTGAAGGCCAATGAGGCCGTCGCCCTCGGCGCGAACAACACCATCGACCAAGGTGCGGACCGGGCGGCGGTACTGGGGTCGAGCGCAACGGCCAAGGTGGCCGACGGCGTGGCACTGGGCTCGAGCGCGGTGGCCGACACCAAGTCCTTCACCGACGATGCGACCCGCGCGGGTTACGTGCCCGCTGGCGCAACTGCGGCTCAGAAGACAGCCATCAATGCGACCAACAGCACGCTGGCGGCGGTGAGCGTGGGTGACGCAGCCAACGGAAAGTACCGCCAGATCACCGGGGTGGCAGCCGGCACCGAGAACGGCGATGCGGTGAACGTGGCGCAGTTGAAGGCAGCACAGGCAGCCGCGACCACCCACTACTACAGCGTGAACGACAACGGCACGCAGGGCGGCAACTACGCCAACGACGGCGCCACCGGCACTAACGCCATGGCTGCGGGCGTGAACGCCGCGGCCAACGGAGCCAACACAGTCGCTGTCGGCGTGGGCGCCCAGGCCAATGGCCTCAACTCGCTCAGCGTGGGACCGAATGCCGGGCAGGGCTCGAGCGGTGCCTTCAACGCCGCGTTCGGGAGTCAGGCGGGAAGGAACGTGACCGGAACTAGCAACGTCGCTCTAGGTGGCAACGCGGGCAACCGCGTCACCGGTGACTTCAATCTCGGCGTGGGAGAAGGCGCGGGTGGGGACGTGCAAGGTGCCTATAACACCGCACAGGGCTACTACGCTGGTGTTGGCGTCGAGGGCCAGATGAACCTCGCTTCCGGCTTGTTTGCGGGCGCGTTTACCAAGGGCGACAGCAATGTGGCGCTGGGCTCCGTGGCGGGCCTCGGTGTCGAAGCCAACGACACGGTGAGCATCGGCAGCGCCGCGGTGGCCGGCGCCGAACGCGGCATCGCCATTGGCAAGGAGGCGCTGGCCGGTGCCCAGGGCAAGTTCGACTCGATCGCTATCGGCACCAGCGCCGTCAGTGGCAACGATGCCATAGCCATTGGCGGCGGAGCGACGGCTTCCAATGACCGGGCGATCGCCATCGGCATGAATGCAGGCCAAGGCGCAGGTGCTGGAGTCAACCAGCTTTTCATCGGCTTGAACGCAGGAGCGAATTCGTCAGGCGATGAGATCGTTGCGATCGGGCAGGGCGCAGCGACAGATGCCGTTGGCTCTCAAAATGTTTCGGTTGGTTCGCAGGCCGGGACGCGGATGAAGGGCAAGGACAACGTCAACGTTGGCATCAATGCAGGGGTTGGATTAACGGGCGACGAGAACGTCAATACAGGCGTCCTCTCGGGTTATGGCGCCACAGGGAGCGGCAATGCCTATGTCGGGTGGGAGGCCGGGCGGTCAGCCAAGGGCGACGACAACGCAGCGGTCGGCCGTCAAGCCGGCTATGGTGTCCGGGGAGACGCCAACGCCGCCAGCGGTTACGGGGCGATGTACGCGGTGCAGGGCAACCAGAATGCCGCTTCGGGTGCGATCGCAGGAGCCTACAGCGTAGGCAACAACAATGTAGCCTCCGGCAGTGCAGCGGGGGTTGCGATTGCTGGCAACAACAATGTGACGATTGGACAGTCGGCGGGGACCGGCTATGTTGTTGACACCACGGCTCGGACGTTCACTGATCGCAATGGCAATGCCGTCACGGCTACGCCGAGCACTCTGGCGCTCAACGATGTCGTGGCCATTGGCAACAGGGCCATCACCGACGCCGATCGCACAATCGCAGTGGGTAGAGGTTCGACGGCCAGTGCTGTGGATGCCATCGCCATTGGCAGTGGCGCCAAGGCTGTCGGTGCTCAGTCGATCAGCATCGGCACGGGCAACGTCGTCAACGGCAACAACAGCGGCGCCATCGGTGACCCGAGCGTCATCGACGGTGCCAACAGCTATAGCGTGGGCAACAACAACACGCTGGGCGCAGCGGCGAGCAACACCTTCGTGCTGGGCAACAACGTCAACGTGAACGTGGCCAACGCGACGGCGCTGGGTGATTCGACCAGCGTGACGGTGGCTGATGGCGTGGCGCTGGGCAGCAAGTCGGTGGCGAGCACGGACAAGGGCGTGGCGGGCTTCGACCCGGCCACGGGCCTGGCCTCGACGGACACCTCGGCCACGTGGAAGAGCACGCTGGGCGCGGTGAGCGTCGGCGGCAATGGCCAGACGCGCCAGATCACGAACGTGGCAGCGGGCACGCAAGCCACCGATGCGGTGAACGTCGCGCAGCTCAAGGCGGGCCAGACGCACTACTACAGCGTGAACGACAACGGCGTGCAGGGCGGCAACTACGCCAACGACGGCGCCACCGGCATCAATGCACTGGCGGCGGGCGTGGACGCCTCGGCCGGCGGCAAGTCGAGTGTGGCCGTCGGAAAGAGCGCCAAGGCCGCCGGCCAGGGCGCCGTGGCGGTTGGCGGTGGAAGCACCGCGATCGGCGATGGGGGGACCGCCCTGGGACTCGGCGCGGTCGCCGGCGCCACAGCTGCCGATACTAGCGTCGTTGCCGTGGGTGCTGCGGCCGGAGCTTCCCAGGCCGGAAATACGGGCAGTGTCTACGTCGGGGGGGGCGCTGGTGTGTCGGGCTCGGGCACATTCAATGCGTTCGTTGGGTCCAGTTCCGGCACCGGTACCCATGGCGACGGCAATGTCGGACTGGGCGCCGCGACTTCACAGACAGTGAACGGGACAGGGAACACTGCCGTCGGCGGGTTCTCGGGCAGCAACGTGGAGGGGAACTACAACCTCGCGCTGGGCAGCACGTCCGGCGGACAGGTCACCGGTAGCAGCAACGCCTCAATCGGCACCGGCGCCGGCCAGGGAACGAAGGGCGACCGCAATTTCGCCTCTGGGCTGTCGGCCGGCGTCGTCACCGAGGGCAGCGACAACATCGCTTCGGGCACTTTCGCAGGAGCGTCCACCCAGGGCTCCCGCAACGTTTCGACGGGGGCACAAGCAGGCATGGGCACGGTGGGCAGCGACAACGTCGCCATCGGCACGGGCGCCGGTAGCGGACTCACCTTCGATCCAGCCACCGGCGAAGTCAGAGATCGCAATGGCAACGTGGTCAGTGATCCTCCGCCCCCGCCGTCCCACAGCAACGCGATCGCCATCGGTAATGTTGCTTCCGTGGCTTCCGACAACAGCATCGCGCTGGGCCGGCGAGCACTGGCTGGTGCCGATGGCCAGGCCAACGCGATCGCCATCGGCAACGGTGCGGAGGCCACGGGTGCCTCCTCGATCAGCATCGGCACGGGCAACATCGTCAGGGGCGCGCGCTCGGGTGCCATCGGCGACCCCAACACCGTCAATGGCAACGACAGCTACGCCCTGGGCAACAACAACACGATCGAGGCCGACAAGGCGTTTGCCGTCGGTAACAACATCACCATCGCCAAGGGGCTCGACCGGGCGGTGGGCATTGGCGACGGCAGCCAGGTGGCGGCTTCTACGGTGGCCTCGTATGCGCCCAACGGCACCCCGGTGGCTGGCACGGCCACCGGCAGCAACGTGGTGAGCATCGGCGCGCCGGGCGCGGAGCGGCGCGTCACCAACGTGGCGGCCGGCGGTGCCGACACCGACGCGGTCAATGTGAGCCAGCTCAAGGCCGCGCAGACGCACTACTACAGCGTGAACGACAACGGCACGCAGGGCGGCAACTACGCCAACGACGGCGCCACCGGCATCAACGCACTGGCGGCGGGCGTGGGCGCGCAGGCGAACGGCGAGCGCAGCGTGTCCATCGGCTATCTGGCCGGCGTGGGCGCCAGCGCCGGCCTGGCCGGCCAGAACAACGTGGGCATCGGCACCGAAGCGGGTGGCGGTGTCGTGGGGTCCAGCAACACTGCGGTGGGTTCCGCTGCGGGCAAGGACGTGGCGGGCAGCTCGAACGCGGCATTCGGCATTGCGGCGGGGCAGAGTGTCCAGGGCGACTACAACCTGGCGGTGGGTGCTTACAGCGGCATGGGGACCAAGGGCACCTACAACACTGCGGTTGGCGGCAGTGCGGGTCAGTCCGTGACCGGCAACGACAACATCGCCATGGGCGACTTGTCGGGTGCCTCCGTCGTCGGCGATGCGAACATCGGCATCGGTGCTCTGGCTGGTGCTGGAACAACAGGCAGCAGCAACATCGCCATCGGCAGCCTCGCAGGCATCGTCGACACCGCGACGTTTGCCGGCATCACTGCCAACAACACGGTGAGCATCGGCAACAGCGCCGTGGCCAGCAAGGACGACGGCGTTGCCGTCGGCCATGGCGCGCAGGCTGCCGCCGTCAACAGCGTGGCGCTGGGCGCGGATTCGAAGGCGACGCAGGACGCAGCCGCGCTGGCGCTCAAGAACGCCTATGTGCCGGCAGGCGCGACGGCCGTGGCCGGCACCGCGCCGGTGGGCGAGGTGTCGGTGGGCAGCGCGGGCAAGGAGCGGCGCATCACCAACGTGGCAGCGGGCTCGGACGATACCGATGCGGTGAACGTGAGCCAGCTCAAGGGCGCGCAGACGCACTACTACAGCGTGAACGACAACGGCACGCAGGGCGGCAACTACGACAACAAGGGCGCGACCGGCATCAATGCGATCGCGGCAGGCGTGGATGCCGTGGCCGCGGGTGTGGGCACCGTGGCGGTCGGCAACATGGCCGGCTCGGGCAGCACGGCGGCTGGCAACTCGCACAACACCTTCGTCGGGTACGCCGCGGGCCGGCAGGTGGCGGGAGCGGACAACACGGCCGTCGGCAACAGCGCCGGTGTGTCGGTGACGGGCGGGAACAACACCGCGCTCGGGTTGAGCGCGGGCGCCCGCGTCACCGGGGACTCCAACATCGGCATCGGCGTGAACGGCGGGGCAGTCACGACCGGTTTCTCCAACGTGGGCATCGGAAGTTCCGCGGGGCAGGGCACCAACGGCGCCTTCAACGTGGCGCTGGGCGGTCTTTCCGGCGGCGGGGTCCAGGGCAGCGCCAACGTCGCGATCGGCTTGAACGCGGGCGAGAGCATCAGCGCCAGCAACACCGTCGCCATCGGCAACCGTGCCAAGGCCACGGGCGACAGCGGCGTCAGCATCGGCACCGATGCCAGCGCCACCTACGCGAACGCGGTGGCGCTCGGTGCCAACAGCACCACGGCCGCGGACCTGGCGACGCTGAACGCGAACGCGGCCTACGTGCCGGCGGGCGCAGCCTCGGTCGCCGGCGCGACGCCGGTGGGCGAAGTGTCGGTGGGCGGCGTGGGTGCCGAGCGGCGCATCACCAACGTGGCGGCAGGCGCGGTCGATACGGATGCGGTGAACGTGAGCCAACTCAAGGCCGTTGATGCGGCCGCTAACGCGGGCTGGAACGTGGCAGCAAACGGTGAGGCCACGGGCGGCAATGTCGCACCGGGCGCCAAGGTCGACTTCAGCAATTCGGACAGCAACGTCACGATCACGCGCACCGGCACGAACCTCGACTTCAAGCTCGCTGACGATGTGAAGGTCAACAACAGTGTGACGGTGGGCCAGAGCGTGCTGAACACCACGGGCCTGACGGTGAACGATGGAACGACCACCACGGCCGTTGCGGCCGGTGGCGTGACCAGCGGGACGGTCAAGCTGAGCGGGGTGACGAACGACATCCAGGGGCTGAGCAACAAGACGCTGACCGATCCGAGCTTCGCGACGGTGGGCCGTGCAGCGACTGAAGAGCAGCTCAAGATCGTCAATGACACGGCCAGCGCAGGTTGGAACGTGGCGGCCAACGGCGAGGCCACGGGCGGCAATGTCGCGCCTGGCGGCAAGGTGGACTTCAGCAACTCCGACAGCAACGTCACGATCACCCGCAGCGGTACGAACCTTGACTTCAAGCTCGCTGACGACGTGAAGGTCAACAACAGCGTGACGGTGGGGCAGAGCGTGCTCAACACCACGGGCCTGACGGTGAACAACGGAACGACCACCACCGCAGTCGCGGCAGGTGGCGTGACCAGTGGCTCGGTCAACCTGAGTGGCGTGACCAACGACATCCAAGGTTTGAGCAACAAGACGTTGACTGATCCAAGCTTCGCGACTGTGGGCCGTGGGGCTACGGAAGAACAGCTCAAGATCGTCAATGACACGGCCAGCGCAGGCTGGAACGTGGCAGCGAACGGCGAGGCCACGGGGGGCAATGTGGCGCCTGGCGGCAAGGTCGACTTCAGCAACTCCGACAGCAACGTCACGATCACCCGCAGCGGTACGAACCTCGACTTCAAGCTGGCGGATGACGTGAAGGTCAACAACAGCGTGACCGTGGGCCAGAGCGTGCTGAACACCACCGGTCTGACGGTCAACAACGGAACGACCACCACCGCGGTCGCGGCAGGCGGCGTGACCAGTGGCTCGGTCAACCTGAGCGGCGTGACGAACGACATTCAGGGTCTGAGCAACAAGACGCTGACCGACCCGAGCTTTGCGACCGTGGGCCGTGGGGCCACGGAAGAACAGCTCAAGATCGTCAATGACACGGCCAGCGCAGGCTGGAACGTGGCGGCGAACGGCGAAGCCACGGGAGGCAACGTCGCACCGGGCGGCAAGGTCGACTTCAGCAATTCGGACAGCAACGTCACGATCACGCGAAGCGGTACGAACCTCGACTTTAAACTGGCCGACGACGTCAAGGTCAACAACAGCGTGACCGTGGGCCAGAGCGTGCTCAACACGACGGGCCTGACGGTGAACGACGGCGCGGGCAACGTCACGACGACGTCGGCGACGGGCACCACCGTGACCAACGGCACGACCACGACGGCGATGGCTGCCGGCGGCGTGACCAGTGGAACGGTCAACCTGAGTGGCGTGACGAACGACATCCAGGGCTTGAGCAACAAGACGTTGACCGACCCGAGCTTCGCGACGGTGGGCCGCGCAGCGACTGAAGAGCAGCTCAAGATCGTCAACGACACGGCCAGCGCAGGCTGGAACGTGGCAGCGAACGGTGAGGCCATGGGCGGCAATGTGGCTCCTGGCGGCAAGGTCGACTTCAGCAACTCCGACAGCAACATCGCGATCACGCGCAACGGCACGAATCTCGATTTCAAGCTGGCGGACGACGTCAAGGTCAACAACAGCGTGACGGTGGGCCAGAGCGTGCTGAACACCACGGGCCTGACGGTGAACAACGGCACCACGACCACTGCGGTGGCCGCAGGCGGCGTGACCAGCGGCAGCGTGAACCTCAGCGGTGTCACCAACGACATTCAGGGCCTCAGCAACACGACGTTGACCGACCCGAGCTTTGCAACCGTGGGGCGCGCGGCCACTGAAGAGCAACTGAAGAAGGTCAACGACACCGCCGGCGCAGGCTGGAATGTCGCGGCCAACGGCGAAGCCACGGGCGGCAATGTCGCTCCAGGCGGCAAGGTCGACTTCAGCAACTCGGACGGCAACATCGCGATCACGCGGACCGGCACCAACCTCGACTTCAAGCTGGCTGACAACGTCAAGGTCAACAACAGCGTGACTGTGGGTCAGAGCGTGCTCAACACCACCGGCCTGACGGTCAACAACGGCACGACCACCACGGCGGTTGCGGCCGGCGGCGTGACCAGCGGAACGGTCAACCTGAGCGGCGTGACGAACGACATCCAGGGCTTGAGCAACAAGACGTTGACCGATCCGAGCTTCGCGACGGTGGGCCGTGGGGCTACGGAAGAGCAGCTCAAGATCGTCAATGACACCGCCAGCGCAGGCTGGAATGTCGCGGCCAACGGTGAAGCCACGGGAGGCAACGTCGCACCGGGCGGCAAGGTCGACTTCAGCAACTCGGACAGCAACATCGCGATCACGCGCACCGGCACGAACCTCGACTTCAAGCTCGCTGACGACGTCAAGGTCAACAACAGCGTGACAGTCGGCCAGAGCGTGCTCAACACCACTGGCCTGACGGTCAACAACGGTACGACCACCACCGCAGTCGCAGCCGGCGGCGTCACCAGCGGCACCGTCAAGCTCAGCGGCGTCAGCAACGATATTCAGGGCCTGAGCAACAAGACGCTGACCGACCCGAGCTTCGCAACCGTGGGCCGCGCGGCGACCGAAGAGCAGCTCAAGCTGGTCGACGCCACGGCCAGCAAGGGCTGGAACCTGAGCGCGAACGGCGAGGCAACCCCGCAGAACATCGCCCCGGGCGGCACGGCCAACTTCGCCAACGGAGACAACATGGTGGTCACGCGCAACGGCAACACGCTGACCGTGGCCACGGCCAAGGACGTGAAGTTCGACAGCGTGACCACCGGCGACACGGTGATGAACAACGCCGGTGTGACCGTCGGCCCGAACGTCACCCTCGGCGCCACCGGCCTGACCATCGTCGGCGGTCCGAGCGTGACCACGGCGGGCGTCGACGCGGGCGGCAAGGTGATCACCAACGTGGCGCCCGGCGTGGCCGGCACCGACGCGGTGAACGTCAGCCAGCTCAAGGACACGGTCGCCGAGAGCAAGACCAAGTACTACAGCGTGAACTCGACCGGCGGCGGCAACGAGAACAACGACGGTGCCACGGGCGCCGACGCGATCGCCGCGGGCAAGGACGCGCAGGCGACGGCCGTCAACGCGGTGGCCATGGGCACCGCGGCGCAGGCCGCGGGCATCAGCGCCACGTCGATCGGCAATGCCGCCTGGGCGATGGGCGACCGCAGCACGGCGGTGGGTTACTTCTCGACCGCCGACGGCATCGACAGTGCGGCCTTTGGCGCCTGGGCGCGGGCTGCGGGCAACGGCAGCGTGGCCGCGGGCGCGGCCTCGAACGCCTCGGGCGTGGCAAGCGTCGCGATGGGCGCGGCGAGCGCCGCTGTCGGCGATGTGAGCGTGGCGGTGGGTGCAGGCAGCACGGCCACAGCGACGGGTGGTGCGGCATTGGGCGCAGGCGCGGTGGCCGACCGCGCGGCCGGCGTGAAGGGCTATGTGCCGCCAGAGGCCACCACCGCGCAGGCGGATGCCATCGCCGCCACCACCAGCACCACGGGTGCGGTGGGCGTGGGTGACGCGGCCCACGGCGTGTTCCGCCAGATCACCGGCGTGGCCGCCGGCAGTGCGCCGAGCGACGCCGTGAACGTGGCGCAGCTGCAGGCGGTGGCCAGCCAGGCCGCGGCGGCGGGCAGCAAGTGGATCACCGGGTCGCCGACGACCTACGTGGCGCCCACGTCCACGGGCACCGACAGCACGGCGGTGGGTTCGGGCGCGGCCGTCAAGGCCGACCAGGGCGTGGCCATCGGCACCGGCGCCGTGGTCACCACGAAGAACAGCGTCGCGCTGGGCAACGACTCGACCACGGCGGAGGCCAAGCCCACCGAAGAGGTCACGCTCCAGGGCACGACCTACCAGTTCGCCGGCACCAAGCCGGTGGGCGTGGTCAGCGTCGGTTCGAAGGATGCCGAGCGCCAGATCACCAACGTCGCGGCCGGCGAGATCAGCGCCACCAGCACCGACGCGGTGAACGGCAGCCAGCTCAACGCGACCAACCAGGCGATCAACAACATGACCACGGGTGGTGGCGGTATCAAGTACTTCCACGCGAACTCGAAGGCGGCCGATTCGGACGCCAAGGGCGCGGAGAGTGTGGCGATCGGACCGAAGGCCGTTGCGACCGGCAACAACGCCATCGCCACCGGCAACAACGCGCAGGCCAAGGCGGCCGGCAGCATCGCGCTGGGTGCCAACAGCACGGCCAGCACGGCCAACAGCGTGGCGCTGGGCGACGGCGCGGTGGCCAATCGCGCCGGCATGAACGGGCAGCGCGAGATGTTCTCGAACACCGTGGTGCAGTCGGCGCAGGGCGCGGTGTCGGTCGGCTCGACCGGCAACGAACGCCAGATCACCAACGTGGCCGGCGGCACGCAGGCCACCGACGCGGTGAACGTGCGCCAGCTGCAGGCCGTGCAGCAAAGCGCGGTGCGCTACGACACGAACGTGGACGGCAGCGTCAACTACAACAGCGTGACCATGGGCAACGGGGCCTCCACCGGCCCGGTCACGGTGCAGAACGTGGCGCCGGGCGTGGCACCCACCGATGCGGTCAACGTGCAGCAGCTGAACCAGGCCGGCGCCGCCGGCATGGCCTACACCGACGCGCGCACCAACGCGCTGGGCAACGAGCTGCGCAACACCGCCAAGAACGCGTATGCCGGCGTGGCCGCCGCCATGGCCGTGCAGATGCCGGGCACCTCGGTGCCGGGCAAGACGGTGATGCGCGTGGGCTACGGCACGTTCAAGGGCGAGAGCGCGGTGGGCATCAGCTTCCGCCGCACGGCCGAGAACAACGGCTGGAGCGTGACCGGCGGCGTGGGCATGAGCCGCGCCGGCGCCGCGGCCACGGTCGGCGCCGAGTGGGTCTTCAATTGAAGCGGGAGAGAAAAAGAATGAAGCAGATGAACCGAACCCTGTCCGCCGTCGCACTGGCGGCCTTGCTTGCGGCCCTGCAGGGCTGCGCCTCACCCGGCGCCGCCATCGACAAGGACGCGCAGGCGCGCGCCGCGGCCGAGAAGCCCGCGGCGCCCAGGCCCGAGGAGTTTCCGGCGCTGGACAGCGCCAAGTGGAAGCAGGGCGCCTTTCCGGGCACCGAGAAGTTCCAGCGCGTGCGCCCCGGCATGGGCAAGGACCAGCTGCGCGAGCTGCTGGGCTGGCCGCACTTCAGCGAAGGCCTGTGGGGCGTGCGCGAGTGGAACTACATCTTTCACTTCTACACGGGCAAGGGCAGTGAGCACGTCACCTGCCAGTACATGGTGCGTTTCAACGGCAGCGAGCTGATGACCGGCGGTTGGTGGAAGAACCCCGACTGCGCCTTGCTCGCGCAGCCGCCGGCGGCCACGCCGATCCCGGCCAGCACCAAGCTGGCGCCGCCGCAGAAGGTCACGCTCAATGCAGACGGCCTGTTCCGCTTCGACGGCGCCTCGCTCACCGACCTGCAGCCCGCCGGCCGCGCGCGGCTGGAGCACCTGGCCGTCGAGCTGCGCAACAACTTCCGCTCGCTGCACTACATCGTGGTGACCGGCCACACCGACCGGCTGGGCGGCGACGCCTACAACGAGGCGCTGTCGCTGGAGCGCGCCAACACCGTGCGCGACCTGCTGGTGCAGCAGGGGCTGGACCGCAAGCTGATCCGCACCGCGGGCATGGGCAAGCGCCAGCCGGTGGTGTCCGACTGCGAAGGCAGCCGCAGCACGCCGGCGCTGCTGCAGTGCCTGCAGCCCAACCGGCGCGTCGAGCTCGACATCGCAGGGGAGCAGTGACGATGAACGCGCCTGCTCCCTCGGGGTACCGGATCGCGCTGGTCGATTCCGACGCCTTGCAGCGCGCCTGCACCGGCAACTCGCTGACGGCACTGGGGGCCGACTTCATCCCCTTCGTGCGCATCGCCGATCTGATCCAGGCGCTGGAGGTGGGGCAGCGCTTCGACGGGGTGATCGTGGGGCTGCACGCCGACGCGCAGAAGACGGTGGCGCGCGTGCCCGCGATGCACCAGGCGGCCGACTGGATGCTGCCGCTGCTGTACCTCACGCACCGCTCGGAGCTGGAGAGCGTGGAGTCGGTGCCGGTCGCGGTGCGCGCGCAGCGTTCCTTCGAGCTGCTGCTGACGCCCGTGTCGAACGAGGACCTGGGCGCCTGGCTGGCGTCGCTGGACGGTCGGCTGAAGCCGGCGCGGCTGATTCGCGTGGGGGCGGACGCCTGACGCGCGCCCGGGGCCCGGCCCGCTGCGGGGCCGGGCCTGTCAGCAATTCACGGCAAGGGCGGCATGGCGTGGCCGGCCTCTTCGCGTGAACTCCCTCTCCTTGACGGGTTCGCGCCCGGGCAACACCGACACCAGCCGGTAGCCCTGCTTGTAAACCGCGCGCAGCTCGTAGCCGTTCGCGGCGCACAGGTCCAGGCGCTTGCGGATGTTGGCCGCGCACACGTCCAGCACGCGCGTGCCTTCATACGGCGTGGTCTTGTCCCAGATCGACTGCCACAGCCACTCGCGCGTGATCACCTGCCCGGCGTTGCGGAACAGCGTGACGGCAAAGGCGTACTGGCGCGGCTGCAGGCGGATGCGCCGCTCGTGCAGCAGCACCGTGTGGGCCATGTCGAGAAAGCGGTAGGGGCCCCAGCTCGCCGCGCCGAGGCTGGCGGTCTGCGCGGCCTGCCGGGCGCGCAGCAGCAGGGTGCGCATGCGCCAGGCCAGCTCGTTGATGGCGTCGTCGATGCCGGCGCCGTGCAGCTCGATGAAGTCGTCCCAGCCCGGCGCGTCGCGCCAGGGCATGAGCTGCTCCCAGCGCCTGTCGCGCACGATGAGCAGCGTCGGAATGTTCAGCGCCCGGCAGGCGGCGAAGAGGCTGCGCGAAGCCAGCTCGTTCTCGACCACCAGCAGCAGCAGGTCGATCGGCTGGCCGCTGTCCAGCAATGCAAAGAAGTCGCCCGCACTCGAGAAGCGCAGGGTGTCGTAGCCCAGGCGGGGCAGGCTGTGCAGCAGCTGGGGTCCGGTGGTGCCTTGCGGGTCGAGCAGGGCCACGCGCGTGGTCACCGGCATGGCTCAGGACGCCTTCTTGCCGTCCCGGACCGCCAGCACCACGATGCCCACGGCGCACGCCGCGAACAGCACGCCCGTCGGCACGGCGCCCAGGGTGCCCATCAGCCAGCCGTACAGGTCGGTCAGCATGGCGATGAGCCGGTTGCCGCGGGTCTGGCGGCTCAGGTCGTTGGCGATGAATGCGTTGAACGACAGCACTGAGAAAACCAGCGCCACAAAGCCAGCCACGATCCACTTCACGATGTTTTGCTCCCTTGGGTCCCCGGCGCGGCGCAGGCTGGCCGCCCGGGTCGTTCGATGCTAGCGGGGGCTTCGGGATGGGAGTCTGATGAATTCTTTCAGCGCCGTTCGGGGCGGCGGTGGACCGGTCTCGGAGGGGAAAACGGGCGGGAAAAATATTTTTCCGGGTTTTTTACCTTCGCTGCCTCTTTCGCAGGCACCGCGTTGCAGGCCCCGCCAGGCAAGGGTTTCGCGCGCTGCACACACGGTTTTCCACAACATTGTCCCCACCGGATTGGGAAAACCCGTCATGGCGATGTGGTAGGACGACGGGTGGCCCGGCGGCGGGCAAAAAAATACCCGCCGGAGCGGGTATCTCGAGGGGCCCCCGAAGGGGCGCGCTCTAAGGCAAACAGAGAGCTCTTCTTTTGCGGCCCTGTTGCGTGACAGCAAGTGCATCCTCGGCGAGGACGCGCGCCCAGCATGTCAGCTGAAAAATGTCGTAACCGTAGGACAAGTTAAAAAGTGTGAAGAATTTGGCACTTTTTCGAGCTTCGGGGGATACCCGCGGTCCGCACGATCGTGCAGAACTGTCGGTGTTGTCCGACAAGCCGGGGGCGGCCCGGGCCCTAAATTTTGCGGACTCGCTTCAAGTGCGGGTTCTCTGTGCGTGACAGCAATCCAGAGATTCAGCCCAGCATCGTGCTGGGTTTTTTTTGCGCGTTTTCCGGCGTTTTCTGGGGTTTGGGTCCCGTCAGCGCAGGAAGACATGCTCCATGAACTGCCGGATCGGGTACTGGATCACCGTCTGCACCCGGGCCGGCAGCTCCAGCGGGCGCATCAGCATCTTCAGCGTGGCGGCGGGGCTCAGGTGGGTGCGGATGGTGCGGTTCATGTGCGCGCTCAGCTGCTGCACGTAGGCTGCGTCGCCGGCGCGGTGCGGGGCGCGGGCCTGCAGCACGTGGCGGACGGCGCAGTCGGCGTCCTCGCTTTTCAGCTCCAGCGTGCGCCGGCCGATGGTGCCCATCACGCGGAAGCGGTTCAGCTGCTCCTGCGCGCGGTAGCGGCGAAAGAACCGGTAGAAGTGCTTGTAGTGGTTGACCTCGTCGGTCGCGATGCGCGTGGCCAGGTCGCGCAGCACCGGCTCGGTGGTGCTGCGGGCCATGGCCCGGTAATAGGTGGCGGTGCCGGTCTCGACCACGCAGCGGGCCGTCATTTCCAGGGCGCGGGTCGGGGCCAGCAGCTCGACCTTGCAATACGTGGCGTACTCGTCGAGGAAGCCGCGGTAGGCGGTTTCCCAGGGAAATTCGGGCCAGACGTGGTCCACGTAGGCGCGCAGGGCCCGGCCGTGCTGCAGCTCTTCCTGCTCCCAGTGGTTCGACAGCCACTCGGTGACCTCGTCGTCGCCCCGGAAAAAGTCGACCAGGTTCTGCGTGTACAGGTCGGAGCCGCTCTCGATGAAGGAGGCCGATGCCACCAGGTAGAAGAGGTTCTCGTCCGTGCGCACCTGCTCGCGTGCGATGCGGGAGAAATCGAGGTCTTCGATCTTCCAGTGTTCCGACGCCTGACCCGCCATGCGTGCTCCTTGATTCATGTTGCCGATGAAAACAGGGAAGAAACAGGCTGCAGCCGGGGAGGGCGCGCACCGCTTCAGCCGTCCATATTAGCCCCGGCTCCCGGATCGCGCGTGCGCAAGGCCCGCGGCGGGCCCGGGCACCATGCGCAAACCTATAATCGATTGTTCAAGCAAATCAAGCAGTTAGGCCGGTTCAACGCAGTGGTTTCGACGCAGGGTCGCCATCGCCAGGCCGCCCCCGACAGCAGACGAAATCCAAAGATGAGCCAGCCCACATTCACGGTCGCGGACATCCGCAAGACCTTTCTCGATTTCTTCGCCTCCAAGGGCCACACGGTGGTGCCTTCGAGCTCGCTGGTGCCGGGCAACGACCCGACGCTCATGTTCACGAACTCGGGCATGGTCCAGTTCAAGGACGTGTTCCTCGGCGAAGACAAGCGCCCCTACGTGCGCGCCGCCTCGGTGCAGGCCTGCCTGCGTGCCGGCGGCAAGCACAACGACCTCGAGAACGTGGGCTACACCGCGCGCCACCACACCTTCTTCGAGATGCTGGGCAACTGGAGCTTCGGCGACTACTTCAAGCGCGACTCGCTGAAGTGGGCCTTCGAGCTGCTGACCCAGGTCTACAAGCTGCCGGCCGAAAAGCTCTGGGCCACCGTCTACATCGAGGACGACGAGGCCTACGACATCTGGACCAAGGAAATCGGCCTGCCGCCCGAGCGCGTCGTGCGCATCGGCGACAACAAGGGCGGCCGCTACATGTCCGACAACTTCTGGATGATGGCCGACACGGGCCCCTGCGGTCCGTGCTCCGAGATCTTCTACGACCACGGCCCCGAGATCCCCGGCGGCCCGCCCGGCTCGCCCGATGAAGACGGCGACCGCTACATCGAGATCTGGAACAACGTGTTCATGCAGTTCGACATGCAGCCCGACGGCTCGGTCAAGAAACTGCCCGCACCCTGCGTCGACACCGGCATGGGCCTGGAGCGCCTGGCGGCGATCCTGCAGCACGTGCACAGCAACTACGAAATCGACATCTTCGACGCGCTCATCAAGGCCGCCGGCCGCGAAACCGGCACGCAAGACCTGTCGAACAACTCGCTGCGCGTGATCGCCGATCACATCCGCGCCACCTCCTTCCTGGTGGCCGACGGCGTCATTCCGTCGAACGAAGGCCGCGGCTACGTGCAGCGGCGCATCGTGCGCCGCGCGATCCGCCACGGCTACAAGCTGGGCCAGAAGAAGCCCTTCTTCCACAAGCTGGTGCCCGACCTCGTGAAGCTCATGGGCGACGCGTACCCCAAGCTGGTGGCCGACGAGAAGCGCATCATCGATACGCTGAAGGCCGAAGAAGAACGCTTCTTCGAAACGCTGGCCAACGGCATGGAAATCCTCGACGCGGCGCTGGCCGGCGACGCCAAGGTGCTGCCGGGCGATGTCGCCTTCAAGCTGCACGACACCTACGGCTTTCCGCTCGACCTGTCGGCCGACGTCTGCCGCGAACGCGGCCTGAGCGTCGACGAAGCGGGCTTTCACGCCGCGATGGAAAAGCAGAAGGCCGCGGGCCGTGCCGCCGGCAAGTTCAAGATGGACCGCAACGTCGAGTACGCCGGCGCGGGCAACACCTTCACCGGCTACGACCACCTGGAAGCAAACGCCAAGGTCGTCGCGCTGTACCTAGAAGGCGTGGCCGTCAACGAGCTGAAAGAAGGCCAGGGCGGCATCGTGGTGCTCGACACCACGCCGTTCTATTCGGAAAGCGGCGGCCAGGTCGGCGACCAGGGCGTGCTCGTGGCCGAAGGCGTGCAGTTCGGTGTCGACGACACGCAGAAGATCAAGGCCGACGTGTTCGGCCACCATGGCACGCAGACGCAGGGCACGCTGAAGGTCGGCGACACGGTCAAGGCCGCGGTCGACACCGCGCGCCGCGCCGCCACCATGCGCAACCACTCGGTCACCCACCTGATGCACAAGGCCCTGCGCGAAGTGCTGGGCGACCACGTGCAACAGAAGGGCTCGCTGGTCGATGCCGACAAGACGCGCTTCGACTTCGCGCACAACGCCCCCGTCACGCGCGAGCAGATTCTCGAGATCGAGAAGCGCGTCAACGCCGAGATCCTGGACAACGCGCCCACGCAGGCCCGCGTGATGGACCTCGAGTCGGCCCAGAA
Source organism: Variovorax sp. GW821-FHT09D07 (assembly GCF_059416345.1). Taxonomy (NCBI): domain Bacteria; kingdom Pseudomonadati; phylum Pseudomonadota; class Betaproteobacteria; order Burkholderiales; family Comamonadaceae; genus Variovorax; species Variovorax sp. GW821-FHT09D07. The sequence goes on along the minus strand of NZ_JBWKOY010000005.1, from coordinate 491,042 downwards.
GACCGGCGCCATGATGCTGTTCGGCGAGAAGTACGGCGAGACCGTGCGCGTGCTCGACATCGGCACCAGCCGCGAACTGTGCGGCGGCACCCACGTGGGCCGCACGGGCGACATCGGCCTGTTCAAGATCGTCAGCGAAGGCGGCGTGGCCGCCGGCGTGCGCCGCATCGAAGCCGTCACCGGTGCCAATGCGCTGTCGTACCTGCAGGACCTCGAATCGACCGTGCACAGCGTGGCCGCCACGCTCAAGTCGCCGGCCGCCGAGCTGCAGGGCCGTCTCTCGCAGGTGCTCGAGCAGGTCAAGACGCTCGAACGCGAAGTGGGCGCGCTCAAGGGCAAGCTCGCGTCGTCCAAGGGCGACGAGCTCATCGCGCAGGCGGTGGACGTCAACGGCATCAAGGTGCTCGCGGCCAAGCTCGACGGCGCCGATGCCAAGACGCTGCGCGACACCATGGACAAGCTCAAGGACAAGCTGAAGACCGCCGCCATCGTGCTGGCCGCCGTGGACGGCGACAAGGTGCAGATCGCCGCCGGCGTCACGGCCGACAGCATCGCCAAGGTCAAGGCTGGCGAGCTGGTCAACTTCGTGGCCCAGCAGGTCGGAGGCAAGGGCGGCGGCAAGCCCGACATGGCCATGGCTGGCGGCACCGACGCCGCGGGCCTGCCGGCCGCGCTGCAATCGGTGCAGGCCTGGGTCGCCCAACGGACCTGAGGTCCTTTCCGCTCACTACCCACACAGCACTTCATGTCCGACGCGATCCCCGGTGAAGTGCTCGTGATGGGGGCGGGCACCATCGGCTGTTTCATCGGCGGCAGCCTCGCGGCGGCCGGCGTGCCCGTCACCTTCGTCGGCCGTCCGCGCGTGCTCGACAAGCTTGCGCGCCACGGCCTCACGCTCACCGACCTCGACGGCGCCCGGCACAAGCTGGCGGCGCCCACGCTGCGCCTGTGCGAGCAGGTCCCGGTGGGCGCGCGGCCCGCGCTGGTGCTGCTGTGCGTGAAGAGCGGCGCCACGGCCGAGGCGGCGCGCGAACTGGCCTTTGCCTTGCCGGCCGGCACCACGGTGGTTTCGCTGCAGAACGGCATCTCGAACTGCGCCGCCGCGGGGCAGGCCGGCCCTTCGCTCAACATCCGCGCCGGCATGGTGCCGTACAACGTGGCGGAGATCGACGACGGCGCCTTCCATCGCGGCACCCCCGGCCGGCTGGCCGCGGAAGACGACCCCGCGCTGCGCGACTGGCTGCCCGTGTTCGAGCGCGCCGGCGTGCCGCTCGACCTGCATGCCGACCTGCTGCCGGTGCAGTGGGGCAAGCTGCTGCTCAACCTCAACAACCCGGTCAATGCGCTGTCGGGCCTGCCGCTGCGTGACGAGCTCATGCAGCGCGGCTACCGCCGCTGCTTCGCGGCGCTCATCGACGAGACGCTGGGCGTGCTGCGCACGGGCGGCATCGTGCCCGCGCAGGTGGCGGCCGTGCCGGCGCGGCGCTTGCCGGGCCTGCTGCGGTTGCCCGACTGGCTGTTTCGCATCGTCGCGGCGCGCATGCTGCGCATCGACGCCAAGGCGCGCTCCAGCATGGCCGACGACCTCGCATTGGGGCGTCGCACCGAGATCGACGCGCTCAGCGGCGAGGTCGTGAGGCTCGCGCAGGAGCATGGCCTGAGCGCGCCGCGCAACGCGCGCATGGTCGCGCTGCTCGAGGCCTGGCCGCAACAGCCGAAGCGCTGGACGGCGCGCGAACTGCAGGACTCGCTGGGTCTCTGAGCGCCAAGCCTGTACCCTCAGGCCATGGCGGCTTTCAAGAGGGAGGGGTTGTCATGCAGGTCCTGATTCTCGGCAGCGGTGTCATCGGCACCTCGGTGGCGTACTACCTGGCGCGCGCCGGGCACGCGGTGACGGTGCTGGAGCGCCAGCCGGCGCCCGCGCTCGAAACCAGCTTCGGCAACGCCGGCGAAGTCTCGCCCGGCTATTCGGCGCCCTGGGCCGGGCCTGGCGTGCCGGTCAAGGCGATCAAGTGGATGCTCATGCAGCACAGCCCGCTGGTCATCAAGCCGATGCTCGATCCGGCCATGTGGCGCTGGGGCCTGTCGATGCTGCGCAACTGCACGCAGGCGCGCTACGAACTCAACAAGGGCCGCATGGTGCGGCTGGCCGAATACAGCCGCGACTGCCTGAAGGCGCTGCGCGCCGACACCGGCATCCGCTACGACGAGCGCATGCAGGGCACGCTGCAGCTCTTTCGCACGCAGGCACAGCTCGACGGCACCGCGAAGGACGTCGAGGTGCTGAAGGCGTCGGGCGTGCCCTACCAGGTGCTCGACCGCGACGGCTGTGTGCTGCATGAGCCCGCGCTCGGCGCCGTGAAGGACAAGTTCGTCGGCGGCCTGCGCCTGCCGGGCGACGAGACCGGCGACTGCTTCAAGTTCACGCAGGCGCTGGCCAAGCTGGCCGAAGCCGAGGGCGTGCAATTCAGATTCGGCGTGAACATCCAGGCCCTCGAACACGAAGCGGGGAGGGGTGTGACCGCGGTGCGCACCGACCAGGGCAGTTTCACCGCCGACCGCTACGTGGTCGCGCTCGGCAGCTACTCGCCTGCGCTGGTGCGCCCGCTGGGCATCGACCTGCCGGTGTACCCGGTCAAGGGCTTCTCGATCACGGTGCCCGTCACCGACGCGAGCGGCGCGCCCGAATCCACCGTGATGGACGAGACCTTCAAGGTCGCCGTCACGCGCCTGGGCGATCGCATCCGCGTGGGCGGCACGGCGCAGCTCTCGGGCTTCGACCTGGCGCTCGATGCGCGGCGGCGCGACACGCTCGAGCACGTCGTGACCGACCTGTTCCCGCGCGGCGGCCCGGTGCGCGACGCCTCCTTCTGGACCGGCCTGCGCCCCATGACGCCCGACGGCACGCCGGTGATCGGCGCCACCCGCGTGCCCAACCTGCTGCTGAGCACCGGCCACGGCACGCTCGGCTGGACCATGGCGGCCGGGACCGGCCGCGTGATGGCCGACCTGGTCGCGGGCAGGGCGCCCGAGATCGACATGGAAGGCCTGACCGTCGCGCGCTACGGCGGGTAGCCCAACCCCGCTCCCACCCTCGAAGGGCGGCCCGAAACGGCCGCCCTTTTTCGTGGGCCGCGCACCCCGGCGTCACCTCAACTAGGGTTTTTACCTAGTCATGAAGTTGTCTTCGTCGGTATTCTCGCGGTGTTCCATTAATAAATCGTTGTTTCTTTGGTGAAACAAACCACCGATTCCACGGACCCCCGATGACACACACTCGCCGCCTCGCCATCGCCGCCGCCGTCTCCCTGGCCGCCGCTTGCGCTTCCGGACTCGCCTGGGCAGACACCTACCCCAGCAAGCCGATCACGCTGGTCGTTGCCTATCCGGCGGGTGGCGACACCGACGCCCTGGCGCGCCTGTACGCCGAGAAGCTCTCGGCCCGCGTCGGCCAGCCCGTGGTGGTCGACAACCGTCCCGGCGCCAGCGGCATCATCGGCAGCGCCTTCGTCTCGAAGGCTGCGCCCGACGGCTACACGCTGCTGCTCGCGCCCAGCACCTTCTCGATCGCGCAGCTGGTGCTCAAGACCGGCAGCACCTCGGGCTACGACGTGCTCAACGGCTTCACGCCGATCGTGCAGACCGGCAATCTGCCGCTCTTCCTCGTGGCCAGCGGCGCCAAGGGCTACACCGGCCTGAAGGACGCGGTGGCCGCGGCCAAGGGCGGCAAGTCGCTGAGCTACGCCAGCCCCGGCAGCGGCTCGCCGATGCACATCCTGGGCGAAATGTTCGCCCGCGCCTCGGGCACCAGCCTGGCGCACGTGCCGTACAAGGGCGTGGCGCCCGCCGTCAACGACGTGCTCGGCGGCCACGTGCCGGTGACCTTCATCACGCTCGGCCCCGTGGCGCCCTACATGCCCAACGGCAAGATGGTCCCGCTGGCCGTGGCTTCGCGCGAGCGCTCGCCGCTGGCGCCCAAGGTGCCGACCTTCGCCGAGCTGGGCTACAAGGACGTCGAACTCACCGCCTGGAACGGCCTGTGGGGCCCGCGCAACCTGCCGCCCGAAATCGTGAAGACGCTCAACGGCCACTTCAACGAGATCCTGAAGATGCCCGACATCGTCGCGCGCATGGCCGTGCTGGGCACCACGCCCGTGGGCGGCGACGCCGACGTGCTGGCCAAGACCAACGCCGCCGACTTCGCGCGCTTCGGCAAGGTCATCAAGGAACTCGGCATCCAGGCCGACTGAACTTCACGGAGACGCCCGCCATGACCGACCTCAAAGCCATCGCCGATCCCTCCAGCCTGCAGGCCCTGCTGGCCGAGATGCCCGCCAACCTGCTGGCCGGCCGCCGCGTGCTCGTGACCGGTGGTGCGCGCGGCCTGGGCCTGGCGTTCGCGCAGTGCGTGGCCGCGGCGGGTGCGAGCGTGGTGCTGGCCGACATCCTCGGCGAGCTGGCCGAGACCGAGGCGAAGGCGCTGCGCGATGCCGGCCGCACGGCGCACGCGCTGGCGATCGACCTGTCGGACCCGGCCTCCATCGAGGCGGGCGCGGCCGAGGCGGTGCGCCTGCTGGGCGGGCTGGACGGCCTCGTCAACAACGCCGCCATCACCAACTCGGGCGGTCGCGACGCGCACCAGCTCGAGATCGACATGTGGGACCGCGTGATGAACGTCAACGTGCGCGGCAGCTGGCTCATGGGCCGCGCCTGCCGCCCCGCGCTGGCAGCCAGCGGCCGTGGCGCCATCGTCAACCTCGCGTCGGACACGGCGCTGTGGGGCGCGCCCAACCTGCTGGCTTATGCCTCGAGCAAGGGCGCTGTCATTTCCATGACGCGCTCGCTGGCGCGCGAATGGGGCGGCGACAACATCACGGTGAACGCCGTGGCGCCCGGCCTCACGCTGGTCGAGGCCACCGAGTACGTGCCGATGGCGCGCCACCAGAAGTACCTCGAAGGCCGCGCCATCCCGCGCGAGCAGCAGGCGGCCGACGTCTGCGGCGCGACCGTGTTCCTGCTGTCCGGCCTGGCGCGCTTCGTCACCGGCCAGCTGCTCGCCGTCAACGGCGGCTTCGCGATGCACTGAACCCGTCCCCACCGACCGAATTTCCCGACCAAGGAGTACACCCATGAGCGATTTGTCCGAACAGCAGAAGATCAACAACAGCGCCGCCAACACCCTGGCGCAGCCCGAGGGCAGCAGCCTGGCCGAGTGGATGAACACCCGCATCGCCCGCTACGAAACCCGCAAGTACGACTGGGACGCGCTGAAGTTCCAGGCCGACTTCGACCCCAAGTTCCGCCGCGCGCAGATGCGCTATGTGGGCACCGGCGGCACCGGTGTCGCGGCCGACACCAACACCGTGCCCTCGGAGCACTTCACCTTCTCGACCATGGTGATCCCGGCCGGCCACGAAGGCCCGCCGCACATCCACACCGACGTGGAAGAGGTGTTCTTCCTGATCCGCGGCAAGCTCAAGGTCGTGATCGAGAAGGACGGCGAGCGCTTCGAAACCATCATGACCGACCGCGACCTGATCTCGGTGCCGCCCGGCGTGTACCGCGAAGAGATCAACATCGGTGACGAAGACGCGCTGATGTGCGTGATGCTCGGCGCCAAGAAGCCGGTCACGCCGACGTACCCCGCCGACCACCCGCTGGCCAAGATCAAGCGCTGAGCGAGCGAGCGAGCGAACAGGCCATGAGCACCATCGACATCTCCGCGCAGACCCTGCCGGCTTCCGAGCTGGCGCGGCTCGATGCACGCTTTCCGGCTCGCGACGTCGCGGTCGGCGGCGGCGCGGTGGTGTCGGTGCGCGAATGCGGGCAGGGCCCCGTGATCGTGTGCCTGCACGGCATCGGCTCGGGCGCGGCCTCGTGGCTCGACACCGCGGCGCTGCTGGCGCCGCAGGCCTGCCTCATCGCGTGGGACGCACCGGGCTACGGCCGCTCGACGCCGCTGGCCTTGGCCGCGCCGACCGCCGCCGACTACGCCGCACGCCTTGAAGAAATGCTCGATGCGCTGTCGATCCGCTCCTGCGTGCTCGTCGGCCATTCGCTGGGCGCCATCGTCGCTGCGTCGGCTGCGCGCAGCGATGCAAGCGCCAGTGCCCGCATCCGCCGCCTCGTGCTCGTGAGCCCCGCCATCGGCTACGGCGCCGCCGCGCGCATCGACGCCCGCGCCAAGGTGCGCGCCGAACGCCTGGCCACGCTCGACGACCTCGGCATTGCCGGCATGGCCGCCAAGCGCGCGGGCCGGCTCGTGTCCGACGGTGCCTCCGAGCACGCCCGCCAGTGGGTGCGCTGGAACATGGCGCGCCTGAACGACCACGGCTACCGCCAGGCCGTCGAGCTGCTGTGCAACGCCGACCTGCTGGCCGATCTGCCGCCGCCGATGCCCGTGCGCGTGGCCTGCGGCGCGCTCGACGTCGTCACGCCGCCCGCCGCCTGCGAAGAAGTCGCGCGCCGCTGCGGCGTGCCCCTCGAATTGGTGGACGATGCGGGTCACGCCGGCTATGTGGAGCAACCGCAGGCCGTCGCCGCCTTGCTGCGCGAATCGCTCGCCGGCTGACCCGACACGAACAAGACAACCGAGAGGAATTCCAAGATGGCCACCGACAACGAAGTGATGGAAGAGGGCGCGGACCGCTACAACGTGCCCGCGCTGGAGCGCGGCCTGCGCGTGCTGTGCGAGTTCAGCCGCGAGAGCCGCACGCTCTCCGCGCCCGAGCTGGCGCGCCGCTTCGACCTGCCGCGCTCGACCGTCTTCCGCCTGCTCACCACGCTGGAGAACATGGGCTTCCTCGAGCGCGCCGAGGGCGGCCGCGACTACCGCCTGGGCCTGGCCGTGCTGCGCCTGGGCTTCGAATACCTGGCCTCGCTGGAACTCACGCAGCTGGGCACGCCGCTGCTCAACCGCCTGTGCGACGAGCTGCGCACGCCCTGCAACCTGGTGGTGCGCGACGGTCGTTCGATCGTCTACGTCGCCAAGGTGGCACCGGCCACGCCCTTCGCCAGCTCGGTCACGGTGGGCACGCGCCTGCCGGCCCACGCCACGGTGCTGGGCCGCATCCTGCTGGAAGACCTCACGCTGCCGCAGCTGCGCGCGCTGTACCCCGAAGACAAGCTCGAGACCTTCTCGCCGAGCACGCCCAAGACCGTGAACGAACTGTTCGACATGGTGCAGGCCGACCGCCAGCGTGGCTATGTGCTGGGCGAGGGCTTCTTCGAATCGAACATCTCGACCATCGCCGCGCCGGTGCGCGACCACAGCGGCCACATCGTGGCGGCGCTGGGCGCCACCATCACCTCGGGCCACATCGACGAGAACCGCATGGACGAGATGGTGCAGCGCGTGCGCGGCACCGCCGACGAGATCTCGGGCCTGCTCAATTACTCGCCCGCACGCACCAGCAAGGTGGTGCCGCTGCGCAGCGCCTGACGACTGATTTCAGATCGACCATGACGACCTTCGCCCCTTCCTCCTCTTTCTTCGCCGCCGACGCACTGGCCGGCCGCGTGGCCGTGGTCACGGGCGGGTCGTCGGGCATCGGCCTGGCCACCGTCGAGCTGCTGCTGGGCTGCGGCGCCGCCGTGGCGCTGTGCGGTCGCAATGCCGAACGGCTCGATGCCGCCGTGGCCGGCCTGCGTGCCCAGTACCCCGACGCCAAGCTGTTCGCGCAGACCTGCGACGTGCTCGACGCCGCCTCGGTGCGCGCCTTCGCCGCCGCCAGCGAGGCCGCACTCGGCCCGGCCTCGATGCTGGTCAACAACGCAGGGCAGGGGCGTGTCTCCACCTTCGCCGACACCGACGACGCGGCCTGGATGCAAGAGCTGAACCTGAAGTTCTTCTCGGTCATCCACCCGACGCGCGCTTTCCTGCCGCAGCTCACGGCGCAGCGCGCGGTGCTGGGCGATGCCGCCATCGTCTGCGCCAACTCGCTGCTGGCACGCCAGCCCGAGCCGCACATGGTCGCCACCTCGGCCGCGCGCGCGGGCCTGTTGAACCTCGTGCGCTCCATGGCCACCGAGTTCGCGCCGCAGGGCGTGCGCGTCAACGGCATCCTGATCGGCCTGGTCGAGTCGGGCCAGTGGCGCCGCCGCTTCGAGGCGCGCGAAGACAAGTCGCAGGACTGGGCCGCCTGGAGCCGCCAGCTCGCCACCACCAAACACATCCCGCTGGGTCGCCTGGGGCTTCCGACCGAAGCCGCGCGCGCGATCCTTTTCCTTGCTTCACCGCTCGCGTCGTACACGACCGGCAGCCACATCGACATCTCCGGAGGCCATTCCCGCCATGCATAACCCCAACAACACCGTCACGGTCGGCGCCGTCGTCGCCGCGTTCCTCGAGCAGTGCGGCGTCAAGGCAGCCTTTGGCGTGATCTCGATCCACAACATGCCGATCCTCGATGCCTTCGCGCAGCGCGGCACGGTGCGCTTCATCTCGGCGCGCGGCGAAGCCGGCGCGGGCAACATGGCCGACGCCTATGCGCGCTCCACCGCCAGCCTGGGCGTGTGCATCACCAGCACCGGCCCGGCCGCGGGCAACATCGCCGGCAGCATGGTCGAGGCGCTGACGGCCGGTGCGCCGCTGTTGCACATCACGGGCCAGATCGAGACGCCGTACCTGGACAAGGGTATGTCGTACATCCACGAAGCGCCCGACCAGCTCACCATGCTCAAGGCGGTGTCGAAAGCCGCGCTGCGCGTGCGCAGCGTCGAGACGGTGCTGGGCACGCTCAAGCGCGCGGTGCAACTCGCCATGACCGCGCCGACCGGCCCGGTGAGCGTGGAGATTCCGATCGACATCCAGTCGGCGCTCACGACCATGCCGGCCGACCTGTCGCCGCTGCCCATCGAGCGCCCCGTGCCTTCGGCCGCCGGCCTCGATGCACTGGCCGCGCGCCTGGCCACGGCCAAGCGCCCGCTGCTGTGGGTCGGTGGCGGTGCCCGCCATGCGCGCAGCGCGATCCAGCGCCTGCAGAAGCTGGGCTTCGGCGTGGTCACGACCACGCAGGGCCGCGGCACGGTGCCTGAGGACGATGCCGGCTCGCTCGGCGCCTACAACATCCAGAAGCCGGTCGAGGCCTTCTACCAGACCTGCGACGCGATGCTCGTGGTCGGTTCGCGCCTGCGCGGCAACGAGACGCTCAAGTACGAACTGAAGCTGCCGCGCCCGCTGTACCGCATCGACGCCGATGCCGCCGCCGAAGGCCGCTGCTATGCGTCCGAAGCCTTTGTCTGCGGCGACTCCGCGCTGGCCCTCGACGGCCTGGCCGACCGCCTCGAAGCCGCGAAGTACCAGGCCGACCCGCAGCTGCTGGTCGACCTGCGCGCCGCGCACGACCAGGCCGTGGCCACGCTGCGCGACGACCTCGGCCCGTACGCCGAACTCGTGCGCCAGCTGCAGTCGGTGGCCGGCCGCAAGTTCAACTGGGTGCGCGACGTCACGGTGTCCAACAGCACCTGGGGCAACCGCGAGCTGCGCGTGTTCGAGCCCAGCGCCGGCGTGCACGCCACGGGCGGCGGCATCGGCCAGGGCATGCCCATGGCCATCGGCGCGGCCATCGGCGCGGCGGTGACGGGCTCGGGCCGCAAGACCTTCTGCCTGGCCGGCGACGGCGGCTTCATCCTGAACCTGGGCGAGCTGGCCTGCATGGTGCAGGAGAAGGCGCCCATGATCATCGTGCTCATGAACGACAAGAGCTACGGCGTGATCAAGAACATCCAGGACGCGCAGTACGGCGGCCGCCAGTGCTACGCCGAGCTGCACACGCCCGACTACGACCTGCTGTGCAAGTCGATCGCGCTGCCGCATGCCCGCGTGAAAGACCTGGCCGACCTGCCGGCGCAGCTGGACCAGGCGCTGGCCGCCAACGGCCCGTTCCTGCTGGAGATCGACATGCTGTCGATCGGCGGTTTCAAGACCAGCTTCGCCGGCCCGCCGACCAACACGGTCACGCAGATTCCCGCGCTCGGCGCGGCCAAGTGAGCGAACGCGGAGCCCCACGCATGACCACTGCCATCACGCGCATCGCCCTCGTCGGCTGCGGAGCCATCGGCACCTCGGTGCTCGAACTGCTGCGCGGCGATCCCGCCCTGAAGGTGGTGGCCATCGTCGTGCCGGCCGAAGGCATCGCCGCCGCGCAGAAGGTCGCGCCCGACGCGCAGGTGGGCAGCGCCGTGCCCGCCGACGGCATCGACCTCGTGGTCGAGACCGCCGGCCATGCCGCCATCGAGGAGCACGTGCTGCCCGCGCTGGCACGCGGCACGCCCTGTGTGGTGGCGTCGGTGGGCGCGCTGTCGGCCACGGGCTTCGCCGAGAAGCTCGAAGCCGCTGCCGTTGCCGGCCGCACGCAGGTGCAGCTGATTCCCGGCGCCATCGGCGGCATCGACGCGCTCGCGGCGGCCCGCATCGGCGGCCTGGACAGCGTGCGCTACACCGGCCGCAAGCCGCCGCAGGCCTGGAAGGGCACGCCGGCCGAGCAGGGCCGCAACCTGGACACGCTGGCGCACGAAACCGTGATCTTCGAAGGCAGCGCGCGCGAAGCGGCCTTGCTCTATCCGAAGAACGCCAACGTGGCGGCCACCGTGTCGCTCGCGGGCCTGGGCCTGGACCAGACGCTGGTGCGCCTCATTGCCGATCCGGCCACCACCGAGAACGTGCACACCGTCGAAGCCGAAGGCGCCTTCGGCAGCTTCGCGCTGACCATGCGCAACAAGCCGCTCGCGGCCAACCCCAAGACCTCGGCCCTGACCGTGTACAGCGCCGTGCGCGCGCTGCGCAACCGCGTCGCGCCGCTTGCTATCTGACCTTCCGAGTCACCCCATGATCTCCACCGAACTCCTTCCGATCTGCATCGCCGGCGAATGGCGCCTGGGCGGCGGCGACGTCTACGAAAGCCTGTACCCGGCCACCGGCGAGCCCATCGCGCGCCTGAAGGCCGCAAGCCTGGCCGACGTCGAAGAAGCCATCACGCGCGCCGACCACGCCTTTCGCACCAGCGGCTGGGCCCAGCGCCTGCCGCACGAGCGCGCCGCCGTGCTGCACCGCGTGGCGCAGCTGATCCGCGAAGAGGGCGAGTCGCTGGCGCAGAAGCAGCGCCTGGACAACGGCAAGCCGATCAGCGAAACGCGCAACCTCGTGGCCAGCGCCGCGGGCACCTTCCAGTTCTTCGCCGCCGCATTGGAGACGCTCGAAGAAACCATCACCCCCTCGCGCGGCGCCTTCGTCACGATGAGCGTGCACGAGCCCATGGGCGTGGTCGCGGCCATCACGCCGTGGAACTCGCCCATCGCCAGCGAAGCGCAGAAGCTGGCGCCCGCGCTGGCCGCCGGCAACGCGGTGGTCGTGAAGCCCGCCGAAGTCACGCCGCTCATGGCGCTGGAACTGGCGCGCATCTGCGAGCTGGCCGGCGTGCCCAAGGGCATCGTGAGCGTGCTGCCGGGCAAGGGCTCGGTGATCGGCGACGCCATCACCAAGCATCCGCTGGTCAAGCGCGTGTCGTTCACCGGCGGCACCACCACCGGCAAGCACATCGCCCACATCGCGGCCGACAAGATGATGCCGGTGTCGCTCGAGCTCGGCGGCAAGTCGCCCACCATGGTGCTCGACGACGCCGACCTCGACCATGCGGTGAACGGCGTGCTCTACGGCATCTTCAGTTCGTCGGGCGAGTCGTGCATCGCAGGCTCGCGCCTGTTCGTGGCGCGCGGCATCTACGACGAGTTCCTCACGCGGCTGGCCGAAGGCGCCAACGCACTGCGCGTGGGCGACCCGGCCTCGGAGCGCACGCAGATGGGCCCACTCATCACGGCGAAGCACCGCGAAGGCATCGAGCGTTACGTGGACCTGGGCGTGTCCGAAGGCGGGCGCATCCGCACGGGCGGCGTGCGCCCGCACGGCGCCGACTACGACAAGGGCTACTTCTACCAGCCGACGATCCTCGAAGGCCTGACCAACAACGCTCGCATCAGCCAGGAAGAAATCTTCGGCCCGGTGCTGGTCGCGATGCCCTTCGACAACGAGGAAGAACTGATCGCACAGGCCAACGACAGCGTCTACGCGCTGGCCGCCGGCGTGTGGAGCCGCGACTTCAAGCGCGCCTGGAAGCTGGGCCGCGCGGTGCAGGCCGGCACGGTCTGGGTCAACACCTACAAGCAGTTCTCGGTCTCGACGCCGTTCGGCGGCTGGCGCGACAGCGGCCTGGGCCGCGAGAAGGGCCGCGAAGGCATCTTCCAGTACATGGAGCAAAAGAGCATGTACTGGGGCACCAACGAACAACCGCTCCCGTGGGCGAACTGAACAGGAGCACACGATGAGCGTACTTGGCATCGACCAGATCACCTACGGCGCGGACGACCTGCCCGCCTGCCGCCAGTTCTTCCAGGACTGGGGCCTTTCACTCGTGTCCGAAGCCGCCGACGAACTCGTCTTCGAGTGCCTCAACGGCTGCAAGGTGGTCGTTGCGGCGTGGGACAAGCCCGGCCTGCCGCCCGCGATGGAAGAGGGCCCGACGCTGCGTGAAGTGGTGTGGGGCGTGGAAAGCGACGCCGACCTGGACCGCTACGCCGCCGCCATCGCGCAAGACCCGGCCTTCGTCGACACCACGGTCGACGGCGCGCGCCGCATCGGCTGCACCGACCCCAACGGCCTGGCCGTGCGCCTGCAGGTCAGCCGCAAGCGCGCGGTCGAGGTCGACTGCGGCGCCATGAACACCTGGAACGCCAAGCCGCGCGTGAACCTGCCCGCACCGATCTACGAACGCGCCACGCCGATCGAGGTCGGCCACGTCGTGTTCTTCGTGAGCGACGTGAAGGGCACGAGCGCGTTCTATGCGCAGCGCTTCGGCTTCGTGTCGTCCGACGGCTATCCGAACCGCGGCGCCTTCATGCGCTGCGCGCCCGAGGGCGGCCACCATGACCTGTTCCTGCTGCAGATTCCCTCGGGCAAGCGCGGGCTCAACCACGTGGCCTTCACCGTGCGCGACATCCACGAGGTGTTCGGCGGTGGCCTGCATTTCTCGCGCTGCGGCTGGGACACCCAATTGGGCCCGGGCCGCCACCCGGTGTCGTCGGCGTACTTCTGGTACTTCAAGAACCCGGCCGGCGGCCTCATCGAGTACTACGCCGACGAAGACCAGCTCACCGCCGACTGGCAGCCGCGCGAGTTCGAACCCGGCCCGACCGTGTTCGCCGAATGGGCGGTCGATGGCGGCCTCGATGGCCACACCCGCCGCCAGAAGAACGCGGAAGGCCCGAAAGGTGCTTTCCTGACGGAAAAGAAGTGAACCCGGTGACCCTCATGCAACGACGCTTTTCTTTCTCCCTGCTGGCCGCTGCGGCGCTGGCCATCGCCTTGCCCGCGCATGCGCAGAGCGACGCGCACAAGCAGCTGTCGAGCGACCGCTTCACCATCGTCTCGCCGTTCCCGCCCGGCGGCCCGGTCGACACGCTGGCCCGCATCCTGTCGGACGGCCTGGCCAAGCGCTACGGCCAGGCGGCGGTGGTCGAGAACATGGTGGGCGCGGCCGGCAACATCGGCATCGACAAGGTCAAGCGTGCGAAGGGCGACGGCCACACGCTGCTCGTGGTGCCGGCCGGCAACCTCACGATCAACCCGACGCTGATGCCGAACTTCCCGTTCAACATCGAGAAGGACTTCGTGCCCGTCACCATGCTCGCCAAGGCGCCCAACGTGCTGGTGGCGTCGCCGGCCTCGGGCATCAAGAGCGCGAAGGAACTCGTGGCCATGGCCAAGGCCAAGCCCAACACGCTGTCGTACGCCTCGCCCGGCGTGGGCAGCGGCCTGCACCTGGCGGGCGAGCTGTTCAAGCAGCAGGCCGGCATCGACCTGCTGCACGTGCCCTACAAGGGCACGGCGCCCGCGCTCAACGACGTGCTCGGTGGCTCGGTGCCGCTGATGTTCAGCAACCTGCCCGCGACCATGCCCTTCATCAAGAACGGGAAGCTCGTCGCGCTGGGCGTGACCGAAGCCAAGCGCAGCGCCGCCGCGCCCGACATCCCCACGCTGGCGGAGCAGGGCATCCAGGGCGTGGCCGTGACCTCGTGGTATGGCCTCTTGGCCCCCAAGGGCACGCCGCCCGCGGTGGTCGAGCAGCTCGCCAAGGACGCGGCCGAGATGCTGGCCCAGCCCGACGTGCGCGAACGCCTGAAGGCGCAGGGCATGACCGATGCGGCCATGAAGCCCGCCGAGTTCGCTGCCCACATCCGCGATGAGACGGCCGTCTGGGCCCGGATCATCAAGGCCCGCAACATCGTGGCCGAGTGAGCCACCCCCAAGAACAAAGAGAGACAGAGACCATGCAGACAAGTGAATCCACCATCGGCATCGTCGGTGCCGGTATCGGCGGCCTGGTCGCCGCCATCGCACTGCGCCGCGCAGGGCACGACGTGGTCGTGTTCGAGCAGGCGAAGCAGTTCGCTCGCGTCGGCGCCGACATCAACCTCACGCCGAACGCCGTGCGCGCACTCGACGGCCTGGGCGTGGGCGACGCCGCCCGCGTGACGGCGGCCCGCCCGTCGCACCGCATCAGCCGCACCTACGACAGCGGCGAGGAAACCTCGCGCCTCGAGATGGCCGACTCGGCCGAACAGCGCTACGGCGCGCCGCAGCTCACCATTCACCGCGCCGACCTGCTGGCCGCGCTGGCCGACATGTTCCCGGCCGAGCGCGTGGCGCTGGGCAAGCGCGCCGAGACCATCGCGGCCGACGGCCAGGGCGTGACCCTGTCGTTCAGCGACGGCACCAGCGCCCGCGTGGGTGCACTCATCGGTGCCGACGGCATCCACTCGGGCGTGCGCACCGCGATGTTCGGCGCCGAGAGCCCGCGCTTCACGGGCATCGTCGCCTACCGCGCCGTGGTACCCGCCGAGCGCGTGGCCGGCGTGCCCAACCTGGGCGCCTTCACCAAGTGGTGGGGCCCGAACCCGCAGAGCCAGATCGTCACCTTCCCGCTGAACCGCGGCAAGGACATCTTCATCTTCGCGACCACGCCGCAGGACACCTGGCACCTCGAGTCGTGGACCGCGCCGGGCAGCGTCGACGAGCTGCGCGAGCAGTACGTGGCCTACCACCCCGAGGCGCGCGCGTTGCTCGACGCCTGCGACACCGTGCTGAAGACCGCGCTGTACGAGCGCGACCCCATGCCCGCCTGGGCGCAGGGCCGCCTGGCGCTGCTGGGCGATGCCGCGCACCCGATGCTGCCCTTCATGGCGCAGGGCGCCGGCATGGCCATCGAAGACGCCGTGGTGCTGTCGCGCCACCTCGACGGCGTGGCCATGGCCGGCATTCCCGCCGCGCTGCAGGCCTACCAGACGGCGCGTATCGAGCGCGCCAGCCAGGTGCAGCTCGGCTCGCGCGGCAACAACTGGCTGCGCGAAGGCGGCAACGCCGACTGGGTGTACGCCTACGACGCCTGGGCCGTGCCGCTGGGCGTGCCGGCGCAGGGCGCTGTCGCTGCCACCGCCTGAAATTTTTCCCCTCGCTTACGGAGGCTCACGATGCAACAAGACCGCTTTCTCCAACCGCACCAGGCGCGCCAGCGCCCCGCGACCACCTATGAAGACCTGCTGGGCGACGTGATCGAACGCGCCTACGCCGACGGCATCCATGACCTGCCGGGCCTGGTGCAGCGCCTGAACGACAGCGGCCTGGCCACGCCGGGCGGCCTCGCATGGACCGAGGCGCTGTACCGCAAGGAAATGGCCACGCTGGCCGCCTGAGGAGAACCACCATGACCATCGCCATCCATCCCGTTCCCGCCGATCCGGTCGACCACCTGCTCGAGATCGGCCTGAAGGACCTCTGGTACCCGATCTGCCCCTCGCACTTCATCAAGGAGAACCCCATCTCCCTGCGCCGCCTCGGCCGCAAGATCGCGCTGTGGCGCGACGGCGAAGGCGTGCTGCATGCGCTGGAAGACCGCTGCCCGCACCGCGGCGCGCCGCTGTCGCAGGGCGTGGTGCTGGGCGACCGGCTCTCGTGCCCGTACCACGGCGTCGAAGTGCGCCACGACGGCGTGGTCACGCGCGTGCCCGGCAGCCCGGGCTGCAAGCTCGAAGGCTCGCGCGCCACGCGCCACTTCCACGTGCAGGAACGCGCGGGCGCCGTGTTTCTCTACAACTCGAAGGAGCCGGTCGACGTGCCGCCGCCGCTGGTGCTGCCCGAGCAGCTGACCGACGAGGCCGAGTACTCCAACTTCCTGTGCTACACGGAATGGAAGGGCGACTACCGCTACGTGCTGGACAACGTGATGGACCCGATGCACGGCACCTACCTGCACAAGCAGTCGCACTCGATGGCCGAGGGCGACTCGAGCGCCAAGTTCGGCGTGCGCCCGACCGACATCGGCTTCGTGTTCGAGAAGGAAGGCCAGCGCAACGTCAACTTCGACTGGACCGAGTGGGCCGACACCGGCATCCACTGGATGCGCCTGGAGATTCCGTACCCGAAGACCGGCGGCCCCGGCGGCAACTTCATCATCATCGGCGCCTTCTCGCCCATGGCCAACGGCATGACCGCCACCTTCTTCTGGCGCGCCCGCAAGCTGGCGCCGGGCTGGGAGCGCGACACCTGGCGCTTCCTCTACAAGAACCGCCTCGAGGCGCGCCACTGGCACGTGCTGGAACAAGACCGCGTGATGCTCGAAGAGATGGAAGCCGACGCCAACCAGCACGAGAACCTGTACCAGCACGACCTGGGCATCGTCCGCCTGCGTCGCCACATGCGCAATCTGGCCCAGGCGCAGCTGGCCGAAGCCGAGGCCGCCACGGCCTGAACTGCAAGCAAGCGAGCATCGCCATGTCTTCTCCCACGCTGAACGCCCTCGTGCACACCATGCGCTACGAGGCCGACGGCATCGTCAGCGTCGAGTTCCGGCCGGCCACGCCGGCGGTGGACTTTCCCGCCTTCGAGGCCGGCTCCCACATCGACCTGCACCTGCCCAACGGGCTGGTGCGCAGCTACTCGCTGTGCAACCCCTCGAGCGACCGCCAGCGCTACGTGGTGGGCGTGCTCAACGACCGCAAGAGCCGCGGCGGCTCGCGCTACGTGCACCAGCAGTTGCGCGTGGGCATGACGCTGCCCATCTCGGCACCGCGCAACAACTTCAAGCTCGAAGAGGGCGCCGAACGCTCGGTGCTCGTGGCCGGCGGCATCGGCGTGACGCCCATCTGGTGCATGCTGCAGCGGCTCATCGCCATCGGCAAGCCGGTGGAGTTCGTGTACTGCGCGCGCACCCGCAAGGAAGCCGCCTTCTGCGACGCCATCGAGGCGCTGGCCTCCGAAAAATCGGTGCAGCTCACCTGGCACTTCGACGACGAGAAGGGCGCACCGCCCGACCTCGCATCGATGCTGGCCGGCAAGGGCGCCACCAGCCACTACTACTGCTGCGGCCCCACGCCGATGCTCGACGCCTTCGAAAAGAGCTGCGAGCAACTGGGCTACGCCAACGCCCACATCGAACGCTTCGCCGCCGTGCATGTGGAGGCGCCCAGCGCCACGCAGACCTGCGTGGTGCAGTGCGCCAAGAGCGGCAAGAGCGTCGAGGTGCCTCCGGGCAAGTCGATTCTCGACAGCCTGATCGACGCTGGCCTCAACCCCGACCACAGCTGCAAGGAAGGCGTCTGCGGCGCCTGCGAAACGGCAGTGCTCGAGGGCGAAGTCGATCATCACGACGGCATCCTCACCAAGATCGAACGTGCGTCCAACAAGACCATGATGATCTGCGTCTCTCGCTGCAAAGGCGAGCGGCTGGTGCTGGACATCTGAACGAGAAGGCCACAACCCACAAGACGGCCAAGAGAAAAACCAACCGAGACATTCAATGAAAAAGTACTTGATCGCGATGGCTGCGGCCACCGCGGCTGGCGGAGCGCTGGCCCAATCTTCCGTGACGCTGTTCGGCGTCGTCGACGCCTCCGTGGTCTACACGCGCGGCAGCGGCAACGGATCGGCCCACAAGACGCAGCTGGGCAACAGCGGCAACATGTTCAGCCGCCTCGGTTTTCGCGGCACCGAAGACCTCGGCGGCGGCTACTCGGCCAACTTCTGGCTCGAGATGGGCCTGCAGAACGACAGCGGCACGGGCTTTCCTTCGAACTCCAACAACCAGGCCAGCGGCAACGGCACGCCCGGCGTGCTGAGCTTCAACCGCCGCTCGACCGTGAGCCTGGCCGGCCCCTTCGGCGAAGTGCGCCTGGGCCGCGACTACGTGCCCGCCTTCTGGAACACCGCGATCTTCGACCCCTTTGGCACCGGCGGCGGCATCGGCGCCAACCAGATCTACTTCTCGGGCCTGGGCGGCCTGGTGGCACCCACCGGCACGCGCGCCTCGAACAGCATCGGCTACTTCCTGCCGGCCAACCTGGGCGGTTTCTACGGCCAGGTGATGTACGCGATGGGCGAGAACGATTCGAACTCGGTGCTGCCCGGCACCCGGGTGTCGAACAAGCGCGACGGCCAGCACACCGGCGCGCGCTTCGGCTACCAGAGCGGCGGCCTCAACGTGGCCATTGCCACCGGCCGCACGCGCTACGCCGCCGGCGACCTGCGCGTGACCAACCTGGGCGCGTCCTACACCTTCGATGCTGCGCTCATGAACCTCAAGCTCACGAGCGAGCTGTACAAGGAATCGAAGGGCAGCACCGACGCCAAGGGCGTGCTGGTCGGCTTCCAGTTGCCCATCGGGCCGGGCGAGATCAAGGCCTCGTACGCGCGCTACAAGCTGGAGCCCGCCAACGCGGTGCGCGAGCCCACGTCGTCGAAGCTGGCCATCGGCTACGTGCACAACCTGTCCAAGCGCACGGCGGTGTACGGCACCATCGCGCGCATCAGCAACAAGAACGGTGCGACGCAGGCCCTGGCCGGCGCCATCACCATGCCCAACCGTGCCTCCAGCGGCGTCGAGTTCGGCATGCGCCATATGTTCTAGGCGCGGCAAGACAGCGCGCACCACCCCCGCAAGAGAGAGCCCCGGTCATGCAGAGCAAGAACTTCCGTTGGTACGGCGTCATCACGCTGTTCGTGATCGTGGCGATCTCTTACGTCGACCGCATCAACATCGCGGTGCTGATCACCGATGCGGCCTTTCTGAAGCACGTGGGCATCGACGCTTCTGATCGCGTGAGCCAGGGCCTCTTGGCCACGGCCTTCATGCTCGGCTACGGCATCTCGGCCTTCGTGCTCACGCCGTTCTGCTCGGCGCTGTTCGGCGTGCGGCGCAGCCTGATCTACGGCCTCGTGCTGTGGGGCGTGGTGACCTGGGCCTCGCCGATGTTCAACAGCTACGGCCTGCTGCTGGCCTCGCGCGTGCTGCTGGGCGTGTCGGAAGGGCCGCTGTTCTCGCTGGCTTCGTCGTACATCAAGGCGCACTTCAAGAGCGACGAGAACGGCAAGCCCAACGCGCTGGTGAACATGGGCACGGGCCTGGGGCTGGCGGTGGGCTACCCGCTGGTGGGCTACCTGCTCACGCAGTTCGAGTGGGACAGCTCGTTCCACGTGCTGGGCGTGCTCAACATCGTGCTGGGCATTCCGCTGGTGCTGGCCTTCGTGCGCATGCCTGCGGGGCACGGCGACGGCATCAAGCCTTCGTCGCTGGGCGATGCGATGGCTCGCGTGGCCGGCATCGTGAAGGGCGCGCTGCACACGCGGCACCTGTTCCTCATCACGCTGCTGACGTCGGCGGCGCTGGCCTACCTCTGGGGCAGCAGCAACTGGCTGCCGACCTACCTGCGCGAGGCGCGCGGCTTCTCGCTGCGCGAGATGGGCTGGATCGCCTCGCTGCCGCAGTACGCCACCGTGCTCGCGGTGTTCACGGGCGGCGTGCTCATCGACAAGCTGGGGCGTGACCGCGTGCCCTTCATCTTCATGGGCGCGAGCGCGGGCGTGGCACTGTCGGTGCTGCTGGCCATCAATGCGCGCGACCCGTACATGGCCGCGACCTGCCTCGTGGCGGCGAACTTCTTCTGGGGCCTGCAAAGCCCCGCCATTCCAAGCACCGTGCAGCACTGCTCGCGGCCCGAGCACACGGCCAGTGCCTTCGGCGTGACCAACGGCGTGGGCAGCCTCGTGGCGGGCTTCATGCCGGCGCTGATGGGCGGCGTGATCAGCGCGGTGTCGCATGGCTCGGGCGCGGCGAACACGGCGGTCACTGCGGCCTCGTCGGCGGCGGGTTTCTTCGCGGGCTTTGCACTGCTCATCGGCACGCAGCTCGTGGTGTTCGCATGCGGCTTTCTGCTGTGGTGGCGCGAGCGCGCGCAACGCACTGCTGCAGTCTCTGGTTCACAGCTTTCGTAGCCTTCGCCGCGGCTTGAACCTTCGTACTGTGGCCGCTTCGTCACAGTGAAGGCCCCGTGTTTTTGTCATCTGCGTGAGCAGGTGTTTCGGCCGCAGAACCATCTTCGTATCGCATGGCATGAGTCGCGTGCCATGACGCCATTCGGCCTATCGCGCGCGAACAATTGGAGAGAGAAAAGTTCCGCGGATCGTTGAGCTCATTGCATCGATCAGCTACAACTGCGTGCACTTCAACGGACGAGGGAATGCGCGTGAAATCAACCACAAGAGCCGCAGCCAGTCTTGCCGTCGCCATCGCTTTCGCCATGGCCCCGGCCGTTCACCTGACGGGTGAACGCATCGCGTCGATGCACGGGCACTGAGCCCGGCCCGCGACACCCCACCGCGTTCACACGCTCCCCCCAACACCCCGCGTCCTGACGGGAATGGCGCCGCTCGCCCCGCGCATTCTGGGACCACCGCAGCACATGCGGTGCGGTCCGGCCTGAGCCTGCGTTCCTGACGAACGGTTTGTTCGCCGGGAGGGCACTGTGCTGCCCGCATTTTCTGTTGATCTGTCGTTCCACTCATTCCGCGCGCGTCACGTGCATCACCGGCTATCCGCCGGTGCCTGCGGTGCGGCGCATGTTCCTTACCAAGAGTACCCAGAGGCGATCATGAAATCACTGAATACACCTGTCGTTCATTGCCTGGCCCTTACGGCCGTGACCCTCGCCGCGCTGACGGCCTGCGGCGGCGGCGGAGACAGCGGCGGTGGCGCATCCTTCGGCGGCTCCGGCCTGAACGCGCCGTCGCTGGCCAACGCGCCCGCGGCCGACAGCGGCGACACCACCAAGAAGACCCCCGACGATGGCGTGCCCGCCGCACCCGAATCGGCAGTGGCCGCGGTCGATCGTTCGGCCCGGCCGATGGAGTTGCCCGACACGGTCTGGCCCGTGAACTACAAGCTGTGGTTCCGCCCCGATGCGGCGCTCAAGACTTTCGTGGGCCGCGCCGACGTGGAGATCGACGTGCTCAAGCCGGTCGACGCCATCGTCGTCGCCGCGCACGACCTCAACTTCGCGCGCGGGCGCACCACGCTGCGCAAGGTGTCCAAGCCGGGCGAGGCGATCCCGCTGATTCCCACGCCGCAGACGCGCGGCGACTTCGTGCAGCTGCGCCTGAACGACGGCCAGATCGCCAAGGGCAAGTACCTGCTGCACATGGAGTGGGACGGCAAGATCCAGTTCTCCGACGCCGAGTACTGCACGCCGGAAGTGATGGCGAAGAACCCGTTGTGCTCGGCCGCGTCGGGCATCTTCAAGGTGGGCCTTTCCACGCCCGAGGGCGTGAGCAGCGACGCCATCGTGACGCAGGGCGAAACCAACTTCGCACGCCAGTGGTTCCCGGGCTGGGACGAGCCGGCCTTCCGCCACACCTTCGAGATCTCGGCCGAGGTGCCGGGCGACTGGAAGACCGTGTCCAACGGCGCGCAGACCGAGGCCGTGAAACTGCCCGACGGCTACCAGCGCGTGGCCTTCGAGAAGACGCCCTCGATGCCGATGTACCTGGCCTTCTTCGGCGGCGGCAAGTTCGACATCCTGGCCGACACCTTCAAGAACCCGCTCGACGGCAGCGACATGGCGCTGCGCTGGTTCACGCCGCCGGGCCGCTCCGACTGGGCCAAGTTCGCGATGGAGTGGACCAAGGTGTCGATGGACTACTACTACAAGTACACCGGCATCTCGCTGCCCTTCAAGAAGTTCGACACCGTGGCCGCCAACGACAGCTACGACAACAAGCCCAACACCGGTTTCGGCGGCATGGAGAACTGGGGCGCGATCTTCGAGTTTGCCGATGCGGTGCTCACCAAGCCCGGCGACAAGCCCACGCTGTACTCGGTGACCGTGGTCACGCACGAGGTCGCGCACCAGTGGTTCGGCGACCTCGTCACGCTCGACTGGTGGGACAACGTGTGGCTCAACGAGTCGTTTGCGCGCTGGTTCGAACGGCGCACCACGATCAAGTTCCACCCCGAGTACTACAGCTTCTCCGACTACGTGCTGGACAAGCACAACGTGATCGTGGCCGACCTGAAGCCCTCCGCCGTGCCGGTGCAGCGCAACCTGAACGATGCAGGCTCCTTCGGCTTCATCAGCCCGGCGATCTTTGTCTACAACAAGGGCAGCCACGTGCTGGAGATGGTGCAGAACTACATCGGCGAAGAGGCGATGCAGAAGGGCCTGCAGATCTACCTGAAGGACTACGCGTTCGGCAACGTCACGCCCACGCGGCTGTGGACCTCGCTGGAGAAGGCGGCCGGTGGCAAGAAGGTGAGCGAGATCGGCGACAGCTTCATCCGCCAGACTGGCATTCCGCTGCTCACGGTCGATGCGCAATGCGCCGGTGACCGCACCTACGTCAACATCACGCAGGAGTCGTTCCCCAACCAGAACCAGTTCCCGGCCTCGACGTGGACCATTCCCGTCACGCTGGCGTACGGCGACGCGATGGAAAAGCGCGAGACCTTCGTGATGTCGAACAACGCCACGCAGGTCGAGCTGTCGGGCTGCACCGCGGTGCTCGCCGGGCCGACGGGGCAGGACTACTACGTGAGCAACTACAGCGCGCCCTCGTGGAGCAACCTGCTGGCCAAGGTGCAGAACTTCGCGGGCAACAAGCCGCTGCTGCTGAACATCGAGCGCGATGCCTTCCGCCTGCTGGGGGTGGGGCGCATCACGCAGGCGCAGTACGACCAGATCAAGGGCGTGCTCAACCTGCCGGCGCCGCTGCTCGCCAAGACGCAGCTGAGCCAGCAGAAGATGGCGGCGGTGGAGGCGGGCGGCAAGGAAGAGTACCCGCACGCACTGCGCTTCCAGGGCAAGCTGCCGCTGCGCGAGAACCAGAAGCGTTGAGTTGAACTGAACTCACTTTCGTGAACCCTCGCATGTGCCGCTCGGCGGCGCATGCGTCACTTCATTCGAATTCCATGAAAACTCTTCTGAACTCTTTGCTGGCAGTGGCCTGCGTGTCACTGCTTTCGGCCTGCGGCGCGCGCGGCGGGCCCGAGACCGAACTGGTCGGCGTCTACGCCGTCGAACGCAACGGCGTGCTCAAGGAGGTCGTCAAGATCGAGCGCGACGGCGATCGCTACATCATGCGCGACAAGGTGCGCACCCCCGAATGGAGCGAACCCAAGATGCAGCTGCAGCCGGTGACGCGCGAACGCTGGAGCCGCATCACCACCGACACGGAGAACACGTCCTTCGTCGGCATCTCGAGCGACCAGCTCGGCATCTTCAAGGTGCCGCCCGGGTGGCAGAAGAACGGCTTCAAGACGCAGACGGGCTACTTCCTGTTCTATTCGCAGGGACCGGTGGAAGCGCACAAGCTCTGATCGGCCACCAGCACCACGACGGCGCCCAGCGGGCACAGGACACCGGGTGCTTCCCGCAGCGAAATCAAGGAGGAGGCCGAAGGCCGGGGGACATTCGCGGAGGGAAGTACCCGGTGGCCTGTGCACGCGCCCTGAACGAGCGCGCGCGATCAAGGCGCAACGATCGCGCCTTCGATGCGATGGCGCTTCAACGCATCGGCCACAAAGCCCGAAGCCTTCATCTCTTCGACAAAGGAAGAGAGCAGCGCCTGCGCCTCGGCCCCCCGGCTGGCCGGCGTGCCCATGGCTTGCTGGATCACCATGAAGCGCCCCGGCAGCACACGCACACCCGGCGCACGGGCCGCTTCGCCTTCGAGCAGCTGGCGAATGCCCGCCGCCACCTCGACCTGGCCCGCGCGCAATGCAGCGAGCGCAGGCCCCGCGCCCTGAAGGCGAACGATCTCGGCCGCCTTGATCTCGCGCGTGAGGAACAGGTCGTAGGCGCTCCCAGAGCCGACCGAGATGCGGTGACCTTCAGCATCGACCTGCGCGTTGTCGGTCAGCGCAGAAGATTCGGGCACGAGGTAGCTGCCCTCGATGAGCACATAAGGTGCCGTGAAGCGCAGCCCTTCGCCGCGCGCCGGATCGACCGCGAAGAAACCGATGTCGGCCTTCTCGTTCTTCACCGCGTCCACCGAGGCTGCGGCCTTCTCGAACACCACCAGCTCAATGCCCACGCCAAGCCGCCGCGCGAACTCGCGGGCCAGGTCGATCGACACGCCGACCGGCTCGCCCGTGCTGGCGTCCTTGTTGGCGAGGATCGGGTTGCCCAGGTTGATCGAGGCGCGCAGCGTGCCGCTGGGCGCGAAGGCGGTCACGAGGGCGGAAGAGGGCGATGTGGTCATGGCGTCCGTTCGTCGGGAAGGCGGAAGGAGGGGATGAAGGGCGCCAGTTTACGGGCCGTGGGGCGCCGGATCAGCGTGCCGACAGGGGTTCCAGCCCCGTCTTCGCGATCGTCGGCGCCGCGGCCGGCGCGTTGAGGTAGCGGATCAGCTGGCGCGCCGCCTCGGGCTGCTTGGAGGCCGTGGCCACGCCGGCCGAGAACACCGTCACGCGCTGCACTTCGGCGGGCAGCGGGCCGATGTAGTCGATGCCCTCGATGGGCAGCAGCTCGCTCACCTGCTGCAGGCCGAGGGCCGCGTCGCCGCGCGCCACCACCGTGCCCACGCGCTCGCTGAGGATGCGCTTGCTCTTGGGCTTCACCTGGTCCTCGATGCCCAGCGTCTTGAGCAGCTCGGTCTCGTAGTAGGTGCCGCTCGCGCTCGCCGAGTAGGCGATCGACGGCGCCGCGAGCAGCGTGCGCTTGAGCGCATCGACCGTGCCGATGTCCGGCTTGGGCGCGCCCTTGCGCACCGCGAAGCCGATCGACGAGCGCACCAGGTCGACCTGGCTGCCCGCCACCACCTTGCCCTGCGCCACCAGCGCATCGAGCGCGGGGCGGGCCAGGATCACCACGTCGGCGGGTTCATTGCGGCCGAGGCGGCTGGGAATCGAGTCGCTGGCGTTGCCCATCGACGCGCCGTAGGCCGTCTTCACGCTGCGGCCGGTGCTGCGCTCGAAGCCGGGGCGCAGCTCGTTGTAGGCGGCGGTGAAGCCGCCGGAGGTCATGACGTGGATGTCGCCTGTGGCGGCGGGTGGTGTGCTGACGCAACCGGCGAGCGCGAAGGAGGCGGCCAGCGCCAGCGCGGCGCGGCGGGTCAGGGCGGAACGGGGGAAGGCGAAGGCTGTCACGGCGTGTGTCTCCTGAAGATCGTGCCGTGCCATCGTAGGGGCCGAGGCTGTCAATCGGCCTTCAGGAAATTCGGGGTTACTACTAGCGCGAGGGCTTGGGCGGGTCCGCGTCCTTGGCGGGCGCAGCCGCCCCCGGCAGGCGCCCCCGCTTCGCCAGCCCTTCGCGCAGCAGGAACTCGACCTGCGCGTTCGCGCTGCGCAGCTCCTGGGCCGCCAGCCGCTCGATCTCGGCCCACAAGGCCGGATCGATGCGCAGCGGGTAGGACTTCTTACCGGGACTGGCCATCAGGGAACAACGACTTGGCGGCGGTGAACAGGTGCCGTGGATGCATCAGGTGTAGAGCGTGCCCGTGTTGACCACGGGCTGGGTTTCGCGGTCCGAGCACAGTACCACCAGCAGGTTCGACACCATCGAGGCCTTGCGCTCGTCGTCCAGCACGACGAGGTTGCGCTCCGACAGGCCCTTGAGGGCGGCCTCGACCATGCCGACCGCGCCCGCCACGATCTGGTGCCGCGCGCTCACGATGGCCACCGCCTGCTGGCGCCGCAGCATCACCTGGGCGATCTCGGGCGCGTAGGCCAGGTGGGTGAGCTTGGCATCGAGCACCTCGACGCCGGCGCTGGCAAAGCGCTGGTTCAGCTCGGCCTTGAGGGCGTCGGCCACCACGTCCAGGCCGGCGCGCAGCGTGACCTCGTCGCTTTGCAGGTCGTCGCCGCTGTCGTACGCGTAGAGGGTGGCCAGGTGGCGGATGGCGGCTTCGGACTGGATGGCGACGAACTTGTTGTAGTCGTCGATCTCGAACACGGCCTGCGCCGTGTCGTGCACGCGCCAGACCACGGCCGCGCCGATCTCCACCGGGTTGCCGCGCTTGTCGTTCACCTTGAGCGGCGGCGTGTTCAGGTTGCGCGCGCGCAGCGAGATCTTCTGGCCGGCCTGAAACGGGTTGGTCCAGCGCAGGCCCTCGGTGCGGTCGGTGCCCTGGTACTCGCCGAACAGCGTGAGGATGATGCCCTCGTTGGGCTGCAGCATGTACAGCCCCGGCAGCAGCGCCACGCCCGCGACGATCAGCAAGACGTTCATGGGCAGCGGCATCATCCGCTGCACGAGGGCCCAGGCGCCGAGCCCGATCAGCACGAGCGACACGGCCACGAGGCCGTAGCCGTTGACGGACCGGTAGGGGCGCTCCTTGCGGACCTTGCGCGGTGGGGTGGGGGTCGTGTCTTGCATGGGGCCTCCGTTAAAAGTGATATCACTTTAATATCTTTTCGGAGGCCGTCAAGCGGTTTTCGGCGCCGGGCAGGGCCGGGCCGATGCAGCTGCAAGCGATCAGGGGATCAGGTCGAAGCAGCAGCCCGCGTAGTAAGGCTTGTCCCCGCCATCGACGAAGGGCACCTCGATCGGCTTGCCCTCGTTGCGCCACACGTCGCGCTTGCGATAGCCGGCGCGTGCCAGGTCGGCCAGCAGTTCGTCGTGGTGCTGGATGCGGTAGGCGCACACGGCCACGCCGATGCTGTTGAGCGTGTAGATCGTGCGCTCGGGGTGCACGGCCGTGGTGTTCATGACGATGCGCCGGGGCTTCACGGCGAGCGCGGAAAGAATCGCGTCCATGCGCATCGGCAGGTACTGCAGGCTGCCCGACACGTACAGCACGTCGCAGCCGCTCGCATCGCGGTAGTCGGTGGTGAAGCCGAGCTGCGCGGTCGCCTCGCGCTTGACGGCCATCGCGCGGCCGCTCTCGACCACGCCGGGCACGTCGCACACCGTCCAGCGCAGGGTGTCGGGGTAGCTCAGCACGCGCCGGAAGGCGTAGTACTTGATGCCGACGTGCCCGCCCAGGTCGAACACGCGCGTCAGGCCTGCATCGATGGAGCGGCCCAGCCAGAAGAGGCCGGGATAGTCGTAGAAATAGATCTGCGGGCTGTAGAGCTCGCCCGCGTCGGCATTGGCGTAGCCGACGGCCTTGGAGGGCGGCGCGCCGGCCTCGGCCGCCTCGAAGCTCTCGAACGACCCCATGAAGAGGTTCTCGTCCGTGTTGTTCAGGAACTTGCGCCGGTAGGCGCTCTCGCGGGGCGGGAAGGTCAGCAGGCTTGAAAGCATGTCTCTCTCCTGTGGCTTTCGCATTCTGAGCGCAACCGGCGCCTTTGGGGCGATAGCCCAGCGCCGCGGGGGCGGTTACCCCGTGGGGCTTTACATGCCGCTCGCCAGTGCCGCAGCCGCCGCGCGGGTTTCCACGCCCAGCTTCTCGAAGATGTGCTCCAGGTGCTTGTTCACCGTGCGCGGGCTGGTGCCCAGGATCTCGCCGATGTCGCGGTTGGTCTTGCCCTTGGCGAGCCAGGACAGCACCTCGGTCTCGCGCGGCGTGAGGGCCGCGTCGGCCAGGCGCGCGGCCGGGCCTTCACGCTGGATGGCGAACAGCAGCATGGTCTCGCCGAGTGCCGCCGCGCCCAGGTTGCGCACCGACAGGCGCATGCCCGTGGCGGTGCCGATGGCGATCGACGCACCCGGCGCCAGCGCAGGCTCCACCGACGCGGGCAGGCGCCCCGGCGCCACCGGGTCTTCGAGCGCGTGCAGCCACAGCGCGGCCTGCGGCGAGCGCCAGGCGATGCGCCCGCGCGTGTCGACGAACACCACGCCCATGCCCGCCACGTCGACCGCGTCGCGCGCCATGCGCGTGATGCGGGCGTTGCGCGTGTGGGTGTGCAGGCGCGCCAGCACCTCCTGCGCGCGGATCGGCTTCACCACGTAGTCGACGCCGCCGCACTCGAAGCCCTCGACCACGTGCGCGGTTTCCGACAGGCCCGTCATGAACAGCACCGGAATGTGCGCCAGCGCCGCGTTGGCCTTGATGCGCCGGCAGGTCTCGAAGCCCGAGAGGCCGGGCATGAGGCCGTCGAGCAATATCGCGTCGGGCACCACCAGCTCGAGCCGCTGCAGCGCGGCCTCGCCGTCGGCCGCCACCAGCACGGTGTAGCCGCTGGCCTCGAGCGTGTCGCACAGCATGCCCAGGCTGCTGGGGGCGTCGTCCACCACCAGCACGACGGGGCGTTCGGATTCATGACCGGGCAAGGGGAGTGTCTGCATCTTCTGCCAGTGCGTTGCGGAGGTTGTCGAGTTCGAAGCGCGCGACCATGCCGCGCAGCCAGGTGCAGGTGGCCGCCGCGGCGGGCGAGGCCGCGGCCAGCCGGTCGAGCGCGGTGTGCAGGCCGCGCACATGGCCCATCTGCACCAGGCGCATGAGGTCGGCGCGGTCGTCTTCGCCGAGCGCGAGCAGGGGCGGGCGCGGCGGCGCCAGGTCGGGGTCGGCGGGCGGCGGCAGTGCGTCGCCGATGGCCAGCCATTCGAGGCCCAGGTGCCGCTCCAGCGTGGCGATGAGTTCCGACTCGATCACCGGCTTGCCCACGAAGGCCTGGCAGCCCGCGGCGCGCAGCCGGTCGGCCTGGTTCTCGAACATGTTGGCCGAGACGATGATGATCGGCAGCTCGGCGAAGCCCGAGGCCCGCACCGAGCGCGCGGTCTGCCAGCCGTCCATGTCGTCCATCGTCAGGTCCAAGAGGATGGCCGAGGGCAGCTCTTCGCGCAGGCTGTCGAGGCACTCGGTGCCGCTGGCGGCCTCGCGCACCGTGAAGCCCAGCGGCGCAAGCATGCCGGCCAGCATCTGGCGCTGCACCGGCTGGTCGTCCACCACCAGCAGCGTGCGGCGCTCGCCCAGGTAGCCCGACACCGGCTCGCGTGAGCCCGCTTGCGGGCCGGGGTCCGCCACCTCACGCAGGTACACGCGCACGCTGAAGGTGCTGCCCGCCGACGAGGTCGACGCCAGCTTGAGCTCGCCGCCCATGAGCGAGGTGAGCAGCCCGGTGATGGTCAGACCCAGCCCCGTGCCCGGCTCGCCGCGCCGGCGGCCCGCGGCGCCGCGCTCGAAGGGCAAAAAGATGCGCTGGCGGTCCTGCGGTGCCACGCCGATGCCGGTGTCGACCACGTCGAAGCGCAGCACCTCGCGCCGCGCGTCCACATGCAGCGTGACGGTGCCGCTGTCGGTGAAGCGCACGGCGTTGGTCAGCAGGTTGATGAGAATCTGGCGCAGCCACTTCACGTCGGCATGCACCCACGGCGGTAGCCGGCCCGCATGCGTGTAGACGAACGCCAGGCCCTTGGCCTCGGCCTGCGGGCGCACCATCTGCACCACCTGGTCGAGAAAGGCCGGCAGCGCCAGCGGCGAGGGCTCCAGCTGCAGCCGGCCGGCCTCGATGCGCGCCAGGTCGAGCAGCCCGTCGATGAGGCCCAGCATGTGCTCGCCGCTGCGGTGGATGGTCTGCAATGCCTCGCGCGGCGGCAAGGCCGCGTCGCTGCCCTTGAGCAGGATCTGCGAGTAGCCCAGGATGCTGTTGAGCGGCGTGCGCAGCTCGTGCGTCATGCCGGCCACGTAGCGGGTCTTGGCCTGGTTGGCGGCCTCGGCGGCCTCCTTGGCGGTCTGCAGCGCGGCGTCGGTGCGGCGGTGCGCTTCGATCTCGAGCGCGAGCAGGTTGTTGTGGCGGTTCGATTCTTCCTGCGCCATCTGCCGGCTCTCGCTGCCCAGCACCACCCACCACGCGGCCACGGCGGCGATCACCGAGAGCAGCGCGAACACTTTGAGAAAGGCCGTCGCCATCGCCGAATCGATGGTGCCCGCAATGGCCTCCTGCGCGTAGACCACGCCCACCACCGTGGCCAGCAACGCGATGAGCGAGGTGGCGACCAGCAGGTAGTGCGCGACGCGGAAGTTGAGCCGCGCCGACAGGGCAGGCGGCAGCAGCGCCTGCAGCCAGCCGCTCATCTGCTCGGCGGCGCGCGAGTCGGTCTTGCAGCGGTCGTGGCAGCGCGATTCGAGCGTGCAGCACAGCGAGCAGATCGGTGCGCTGTAGGCCGGGCAATGCGCCATGTCTTCCGACTCGAAGCTGTTGTCGCACACCGAGCACTTCACGCTCTGGCCTGGCGTCCAGCGGTCGATGTCGGTGCGCGCCAGGTAGTAGCGCCCGCGTGTCTGCCACGCCAGCAGCGGCGACACGGCCATGGCCGTGGCCAGCGCGATGAAGGGCGAGAAGGCCCGCGCCCACTGGCCCAGCGCGCCCGAGTAGGCCAGCATCGCGAGCGCCGCCGCCACCAGCATCGCGACCAGGCCCACGGGGTTGATGTCGTACAGGTGCGCGCGCTTGAACTCGATGGTCTTCGGGCTCCAGCCCAGCGGCTTGTTGATGACCAGGTCGGCCACCAGCGCGCCGACCCAGGCGATGGCGATGTTGCTGTAGAAGCCCAGCACGTGCTCCAGCGCGGCGAACACGCCCAGCGCCATCAGCAGGATCGCGATGGCCACGTTGAACACCAGCCACACCACGCGGCCCGGGTGGCTGTGCGTGAGCCGCGCGAAGAAGTTCGACCATGCGAGCGACCCCGCATAGGCGTTGGTCAGGTTGATCTTCATCTGCGAGACCACCACGAACAGCACCGTGATGCCCAGCACCCAGGCCGGGTCGCGCAGCACGTACGAGAAGCCCGTGAGGTACATCTGCGTCGGCTCGATCGCGTGGTTGGCCGGTATCTCGTGCTGCAGCGCCAGGAAGGCGAGGAACGCGCCGCCCATCATCTTGAGCATGCCCGGCACGATCCAGCCCGGGCCGGCGACCAGCACGGCGGTCCACCAGCGCCCGCGGTTGGCGGCGGTCTTCTCGGGCAGAAAGCGCAGGTAGTCGACCTGCTCGCCGATCTGCACCACGAGCGAGAAAGCCACCGTGGCCGCCGCGCCGAACATCAACGGATCGAAGCCGCTGCTGTCCGAGGTGCGGCCCACGAGGCCGGTGAAGTCGGCATACAGCTCGGGCTTCTTCACCATCACCGCGATGAAGGGGCAGACGAACAGCACGATCCAGATCGGCTGCGTCCACAGCTGCAGTCCCGAGATGAGCGTGATGCCGCGCGCCACCAGCGGAATGATCACGATCGACGACACCAGGTACAGCAGCCACAGCGGCCAGTCCAGGTACATCTGCAGCGCCAGCGCGAGGATGGCCGCCTCGAGCGCGAAGAAGATGAAAGTGAAGCTCGCGTAGATCAGCGAGGTGAGCGTGGAGCCCAGGTAGCCGAAGCCCGCGCCGCGCGTGAGCAGGTCCATGTCGACGCCGTGGCGCGCCGCATAGTACGAAATGGGCAGGCCCGTGAGGAAGGTGATGAGCCCCACCACCAGGATCGCCCACAGCGCGTTCGAGAAGCCGTAGCTCAGCGCGATCGCGCCGCCGATGGCCTCCAGCGCCAGGAACGAGGTGGCGCCGAAGGCCGCGTTGGCCACGCGGAATTCCGACCATTTGCGGAAGCTGCGCGGCGTGTAGCGCAGCGCGTAGTCCTCCAGCGTTTCGTTCGCGACCCAGGCGTTGTAGTCGCGGCGGATGCGAAAGATCTTCTGTCCGGAGACGGATGTCATGGCGGGTTCTCGCGGCGGCGGCAACGGTGGCATGCGGCAGGTACAGCAAGAAGCGCTCCCTGCTGTCCCGTGCCTTGTCTGCTCGCGAGTCTGCGGCCCGGGCAGGGGCCCCTCGCTACGTTGAATGACGTATTCGCGCAGAGGCAAGTGATTTCTAAAGTACCAGCCATGGTGCTCGCAGCACCGTCCGATGCACTGCGATGGTGCGCGGCTCACTCTTCTTTCAACCTGCCTGGAGTTCCTGATGTCGCGTGATTCCGATCCTTCTTCCCTCGATGCCATGGCACTGCGCCGCCGCCGCCTGCTGCAGGGCGCCGCCGCGCTGCCCGTGATGGGCCTGAGCGGCCTGAGCTTCGGCCAGGGTCAGTTCCCCACGGCCAAGGTCAACACCACCAAGCTCGCGGTGACCGACACCGAAGTCACGGTGGGCCAGCTGCATTCGTCCACCGGCACCATGGCCATCTCGGAGACCGGCTCCATCCAGGCCGAGCAGCTCGCCATCGACCAGATCAACGCGATGGGCGGCATCCTGGGCCGCAAGATCAAGGTCATCAAGGAAGACGGTGCCTCCGACTGGCCCACCTTCGCCGAGAAGTCGAAGAAGCTGCTGGTCAACGACAAGGTCGCGGCCGTGTTTGGCTGCTGGACCAGCGCCTCGCGCAAGGCCGTGCTGCCGGTGTTCGAAAAAGAGAACGGCCTGCTGTACTACCCGACCTTCTACGAAGGCTTGGAGCAGAGCAAGAACGTGATCTACACGGGCCAGGAGGCCACGCAGCAGATCATCTGGGGCCTCGACTGGGGCGCGAAGGAGAAGAAGGCCAAGACCTTCTTCCTCGTGGGCTCCGACTACATCTGGCCGCGCACCTCGATGAAGATCGCGCGCAAGCACATCGAGAACTTCCAGAAGGGCTCGGTCAAGGGCGAGGAGTACTACCCGCTGGGCCACACCAACTTCAACTCGCTGATCAACAAGATCAAGGTGGCCAAGCCCGACTGCATCTTCGCGGCCGTGGTGGGCGGCTCGAACGTGGCCTTCTACAAGCAGCTCAAGGCCGCGGGCATCACGGGCGACAAGCAGTTCCTGCTGACGCTGGCCGTGACCGAAGACGAAATGACCGGCGTGGGCGGCGAGAACTTCGCGGGCTTCTATTCGTCGATGAAGTACTTCCAGACGCTGGACAACGAGAACAACAAGAAGTTCGTGGCGGCGTTCAAGGCCAAGTACGGCAAGGACGCGGTGATCGGCGACGTGACGCAGGCGGGCTACCTGGGACCGTGGCTGTGGAAGGCGGCGGTGGAGAAGGCGGGCAGCTTCGACATCGACAAGGTGGTGGCGGCGTCGCCGGGCATCGAGCTGAAGACGGCGCCGGAGGGCTACGTGAAGCTGGATGCGAACCACCACTTGTGGAGCAAGGCGCGCATCGGGCAGGGGCAGCTCGACGGCAGCTTCAAGGTGGTTGCGGAGTCGGGCGAGTTGATCAAGCCCGATCCGTTCCCCAAGGGCTACCAGTAAGCCGGCCGCCGGCCTTCACCCCAACCCTCTCCCGCATTCGGGAGAGGGCGCAACCCCAACACTCCGGAACTTCCGCCATGACGCTGTCGGACATGATGAACATCGGCCTGATGCAGGGCTTCGCGGGGCTGAGCCTCTTCGCGGTGCTGCTGCTCATGGGCCTCGGGCTCGCGATCATCTTCGGGCAGATGGGCGTGATCAACATGGCGCATGGCGAGTTCATGACCATCGGCGCCTATTCGATCTTCCTGGCCGCGCAGGTGACCGAGCGCATGGCGCCTTCGCTCATGCCGTACTACTTTCCGATCGCGATCGGGCTGGCCTTCGTGTTCGCCTTCATCGCCGGCTGGCTCGTGGAGTGGGCGCTGATCCGCCACCTGTACAAGCGGCCACTCGACACGCTGCTGGCCACCTGGGGCGTGAGCCTGGGGCTGCAGCAGATCTTTCGCACCTTCATCGGCCCGAAGGAAGTGAGCCCCACGCTGCCCGAGTGGCTCATGGGCTCGTGGACGCCGCACGAAGGCCTGGACATTCCGATCAACGGCCTCTTTGTGCTGGCGCTCACGGCGCTGGTCACGGGCGGCGTGCTCATTGCCTTGCACAAGAGCCGCTGGGGCCTGCGGGTGCGTGCCACCGTGGCCAACCGCACGATGGCCAACGCCACCGGCATCGACACCAAGAAGACCGACCGCCTCACCTTCGCCATCGGCTGCGGCATTGCCGGCGTGGCGGGCGCGGCCTTCACCACCATCGGCTCGACCGGGCCGACCTCGGGGTCGCTGTACATCGTCGACGCCTTCCTGGTCGTCACCTTCGGCGGCGCGGCCAGCCTGCTGGGCACCGTGGTCTCGGCCTTCGGGATTGCGCAGACGCAGTCGATCTCGGAGTTCTTCATGACCGGCTCGATGGCCAAGGTGCTGACGCTGTCGCTGATCGTGCTCATTCTGATGATGCGCCCCCAAGGCTTGTTCGCAGTCAAGGTGCGTCGCTGAACCCGATTCCTTCCCGGAGAACCTCCCGATGAATTTCCTCAAGGCCTCGATCCGGCGCTACCAGCTCGGCAGCCTCCTGCTGCTGGTGCTGCTGCTCGCGGTGGTGCTGCCGCTGTCGCTCGACATCTTCCGCCTCAACCTCGTGGGCAAGTACCTCAGCTACGCCTTCGTGGCCGTGGGCCTCGTCATGGTGTGGGGCTACGGCGGCGTGCTGAGCCTGGGGCAGGGCGTGTTTTTCGGCATCGGCGGCTACGCGATGGCGATGTTCCTCAAGCTCGAAGCGTCCGACCCGATCACCACCAAGATCCAGTCGACGCCCGGCATTCCGGACTTCATGGACTGGAACCAGATCACCGAGCTGCCTGCGCTGTGGCTGCCGTTCAAGAGCCTGCCGCTGAGCCTGGCGCTGGTGGTGCTGGCGCCGATGGCACTGGCCTGGCTCGTGAGCTTCGCGATGTTCAAGCGCCGCGTGGGCGGCGTGTACTTCGCGATCATCACGCAGGCGGTGGCGCTCATCTGCACCGTGCTCATCATCGGCCAGCAGGGGTATACGGGCGGGGTCAATGGGATGACGGACCTGAAGACGCTGCTGGGTTGGGACACGCGCACCGACAGCGCCAAGTACATCCTCTACTACGTCTGCGTGGGCCTGCTGGTGCTGAGCATCCTGCTGTGCCGCTGGGTGCAGACCAGCAAGCTGGGCACGCTGCTGCTGGCCATGCGCGACAAGGAAGACCGCGTGCGCTTCTCGGGCTACGACGTGTCGAACTTCAAGGTCTTCACCTTCTGCCTGGCGGCCGGGCTCTCGGGCATCGGCGGTGCGATGTTCGCGCTGCAGGTGGGCTTCATGTCACCGAGCTTCGTGGGTATCGTGCCCTCGATCGAGATGGTGATCTTCTGTGCCGTCGGTGGCCGCATGAGCCTGGTGGGCGCGGTGTACGGCGCGCTGCTGGTCAACGCGGGCAAGACGCTGTTCTCCGAGAGCTTTCCCGACCTGTGGCTGTTCCTGATGGCCGCGCTCTTCATCGGCGTGACCATGGCCTTCCCGATGGGCCTGGCGGGTCTGTGGGAAGACACGATCAAGCCGTGGTGGGCCTCGCGCCGCCAGGCCCTGCGCGACGCCGCGACGAAGCCACCGCCCGCCGCCGTGTCGGCCCCTTCACCCGTCGCCGCGCCGCAGGCCGAGCCCGTGCTGCCCGAAGGCATCGGCCGCCAGCGCGCCTGACCGACACCGGAGCCCCTCCTCATGAGCAACACCGACTTCGCACTCGCCGTGGAAGACCTCAGCGTCTCCTTCGACGGCTTCAAGGCCATCGACGACCTGACGCTGTACATCGACCGCAACGAGCTGCGCGTGATCATCGGCCCCAACGGCGCCGGCAAGACCACGCTGCTCGACCTGATCTGCGGCAAGACGCGCGCCAGCGCCGGCAGCATCAAGTTCAAGAACACCGAGCTCACGAAGATGGCCGAGCACAAGCGCGTGCGGCTGGGCATCGGCCGTAAGTTCCAGACGCCGTCGATCTACGAGAACCTCAGCGTGTTCCAGAACCTGGAGGTGTCCTTTCCGAAGGGCCGCTCGGTGTTCGGCGCGCTGGCCTTCCAGTGCGACGACGAGGTCAAGGGCAAGGTGCAGGCGATTGCCACGGAGATCGGTCTGGCCGACAAGCTCGGCACCGAAGCGGGCCTCCTGAGCCACGGCCAGAAGCAGTGGCTGGAGATCGGCATGCTGCTGATGCAGGAGCCCGAACTGCTGATGCTCGACGAGCCCATCGCCGGCATGAGCGCGCGCGAACGCGAGCTCACGGCCGACCTGCTCCAGCGCATCTGCCGCAACCGCGCCGTGATCGTCATCGAGCACGACATGGCTTTCGTCAAGCAGATCGCGCACAAGGTCACCGTGATGCACCAGGGAAAGATCCTCGCCGAAGGGCCGATGGAGAAGGTGCAGGCCGACCCGAAGGTCATCGACGTCTACCTGGGCCACTGAACCATGAGCACCATCATGCTGAAGGTCGACGACCTGCACACCGCCTACGGCCAGAGCGAGGCGCTGCACGGCATCTCGTTCGTGGGCCATGCCAACGAGACCATCGCCATCATGGGCCGCAATGGCATGGGCAAGACCACGCTGTTCAAGAGCCTCATGGGCGTGCTGCCGATCAAGAGCGGGCGCATCGAAGTGGCGGGGCAGGACGTGTCGCGCGACGAGAGCTTTCGCCGCGTGGCCAAGGGCATCGCCTACGTGCCGCAGGGCCGCATGATCTTCCCGACGCTGACGGTGGAAGAGAACATCCAGACCGGCCTGGAGAACTCGAAGACCCGCCGCATCCCCGAAGAAATCTACGCGCTCTTCCCCGTGCTGTGGGACATGAAAAGCCGCAAGGGCGGCAACCTCTCCGGCGGCCAGCAGCAGCAGCTCGCCATTGCGCGCGCGCTCGTCACCGACCCCAAGGTGCTGCTGCTCGACGAGCCCACCGAGGGCATCCAGCCTTCGATCATCAAGGACATCGCCAAGGCGCTCAACGAGATCCGCAAGCTGCGCGGCATCACCATCGTCGTGTCCGAGCAGGTGCTGAGCTTCGCGATGGACGTGGCCGACCGGCTGTTCGTCATCGAAGGCGGCCGGCTCGTGCACGAGACCGCGCGCGACAAGACCGATGTGGAACACATCAAAGCCTATCTCTCTGTCTAACCACAACCCCAGGAGCCACTGCACATGACGGACACGCTGATCAAGGTCGACCTGACCAAGCCGCCCACGGAGAACGAAAACATCCACAACCGCTGGCACCCGGACATTCCGATGGCCTGCTGGGTCAACCCGGGCGACGACTTCATTCTCGAAACCTTCGACTGGACCGGCGGTTTCATCAAGAACAATGACAGCGCCGACGACGTGCGCGACATCGACCTGAGCACGGTGCACTACCTCTCGGGCCCGGTGGGCGTGAAGGGCGCCGAGCCCGGCGACCTGCTGGTGGTCGACCTGCTGGACATCGGCGCCAAACAGGACAGCCTGTGGGGCTTCAACGGTTTCTTCTCGAAGAAGAACGGCGGCGGGTTCCTCACCGATCACTTTCCCGAAGCGCAGAAGTCGATCTGGGACTTCAAGGGCATGTTCACGAGCTCGCGCCACATTCCGGGCGTGAACTTCGCGGGCCTCATCCACCCCGGCCTGATCGGCTGCCTGCCCGACAAGCCCATGCTCGACATGTGGAACGAACGCGAAGGCAAGCTCATCGCCACCGACCCGGACCGCGTGCCCGGCCTCGCGAACCCACCGTTCGCCGGCACCGCCCACATGGGCAAGATGACCGGTGAGGCGAGGGCGAAGGCCGCCGCCGAGGGCGCGCGCACCGTGCCGCCGCGCGAACACGGCGGCAACTGCGACATCAAGGACCTGTCGCGCGGCTCGAAGGTGTTCTTCCCGGTGTATGTCGACGGCGCGGGCCTGAGCGTGGGCGACCTGCACTTCAGCCAGGGCGACGGCGAAATCACTTTCTGCGGTGCCATCGAGATGGCCGGCTGGGTGCACATGAAGGTCACGCTCATCAAGGGCGGCATGGCCAAGTACGGCATCAAGAACCCGATCTTCAAGCCCAGCCCCATCACGCCGCAGTACAACGACTATCTGATCTTCGAAGGCATCTCGGTCGACGAGAGCGGCAAGCAGCACTACCTCGACGTGAACGTGGCCTACCGCCAGGCCTGCCTGAACGCCATCGAGTACCTGAAGAAGTTCGGCTACTCGGGCGCGCAGGCCTATTCGATCCTGGGCACGGCGCCCGTGCAGGGCCACATCAGCGGCGTGGTCGACGTGCCCAATTCGTGCGCCACGCTGTGGCTGCCCACGGGCATCTTCGACTTCGACATCAACCCGAACGCCTCGGGGCCTGTGAAGTTCATCGACGGCAGCATCGACATGCCGCTGTCGCACGACCTGCGTTGAAGCCATGCCGACCTACGACTACGCCTGCGGGCAGTGCGGCGGCTTCGAATCGCTGCGGCCTTCAGGCCAGCGCGACGAGCCCGCCGCCTGCCCCGATTGCGGCAGCGCCTCGCCGCGCGTGTTCACGGCCGCGCCGCGCCTGGCGCTGATGGCCGCCGACACGCGCCACGCGATGGCCACCAACGAACGCGCGCGCCACGAGCCCGTGAGCTCGCGCGACTATGCGCGGCTGCGGCATCCCTCGGGCTGCGGTTGCTGCTCGGGATCGTCGCGGCGCAGTGCCACGCAGACCGCGCCGAACGGTGCGAAATCGGCCCCGTCGCGGCGGCCCTGGATGATCTCGCACTGAGGGTTCGGCGTGCATTCCTTGCATGCGCTAGGCGCATGCAAGGGGTTCCGGCAGTGAGAAATTTCTCGTGCGTTCCCTCTGGAGGAGAGGGTTCCGGCCGCCGCATCGCATGCGTGGGCGGCGCGCGATTGTTTCAATCCCGTGAACGCCGCGATTCCTTTTACTGCCGTTTTTTGGGGCGCTTCAGGCTCAAACTTCATCCCATCGACACACCACCTGAAGGAGATTGAAATGAATGCCTCGAAGACCCTCGCCGCCGTTGCGCTCTCGCTCCTGGCTGTTGCCGGTGCCCACGCCGAAACCTATGACGGCGTGCACACCGTGAACTCGACCCTCTCGCGTTCGGAAGTCGCGTCGCAAGCCGTGGCCGCCGCCCGTGCCGGCAACGAGTACAGCGACGGCGCCACCGCCGGCGCACAGACCTTCACCTCGACCGCCGACCGCTCGACGATCCGCGCTGAAGCCGTCGCCAAGGCCCACGACCCGCTGGCCAGCCTCGACCGCCGCGCGTTCTACCGCGACGAAGTGCCGGCTGCTTACAAGAAGCCCAGCGTGTCGTTCACGCGCCAGGCTGGCCTGTAATCAGGCGACTGTGGCAAGCCGGTGCCTGCATCGGCTGCCTGAAGAACGAACGGGCCCTTGCGGCCCGTTTTTTCGTTGGGACGTCGCGCGTCAGGTTGCGTGCGCAAGGACGTTGACGAGCTTCCCGAACGGATCGCGGACATAGAAACGGCGTACACCCCAGGGTTCGTCGACCGGGCCGTATTCGATGGCAAAGCCGGCAGCCCGCATGCGCGCAAGCGCCGTGTCGACATCGTCGACTTCGATGGAAAGGTCAGGCACCGGCGTGCCCGAACCGCCTTCAGACGCAAAGCTGACCTGCACGCTCATCTCGGCCTGCGAACCGTAGGTGCGTATCCAGCCGTGGTCCATCAGCAGATCGAGGCCGAGCACGTCGGCGTAGAAGACCTGTGCGCGCGCCACATCCTGCGTCGCGAAGTTGGCGACCAGTCGTTTGACTTTCATTGTTTGGAACTCTCTTCGGCGATTTCGGGTGCGATGCGGAAAGCCTTGGGCTTGCCGCCGGATTCGGCATGGAGCAGGTCACCTTCGATGCGGATGCGGGTCCACGTGTCGATGATGCCGTCGGCGCCGATCAGCTCAATGCTGTCGCCAGAAAGCACCCGGTAGCGAAACGACGGCGCGCACTGCGGGCCATCGTGCGTGCCCAGCACCGCGCGAAGGAATCCGTTCGATGCGAACCAGTAGATCTCGACCTGGGTGTCGGAGATGAGTTGCAGCCGGCGGTCGATGGGGAGGGCGGTGGTCATGAGAGATGAGGGGGCGGGTGTCACCACAAGGCAGCCAATTCCGAATGAGGAACGGCCGAATATAGAAGACCCAGCATGTGCCTGGCCAGCCGCGTGCGTGAAACCGCCATCGAGGGCGGGTAAGCTCGCGGCCCATGAAGCGCAACAGCACTCCCCGCACGTCCAAGTCCACCGGCGGCAAGGCTGCCGCGGCGCCCGCCGCCGAGGCATCCGACGTTCCGGTGTCCGCCGTGCTGGCGCGCATCGAAACCCTGTGGTCGTCGCTCGGCCCCGTGGGCCAGCGCATCGCCGACTTCATCGTGAAGAACCCGCGCGAGGTGGTCCACATGTCGGTGAGCGAGGTGGCGG
The DNA here is from genome assembly GCF_059416345.1 of Variovorax sp. GW821-FHT09D07. Lineage (NCBI taxonomy): Bacteria > Pseudomonadati > Pseudomonadota > Betaproteobacteria > Burkholderiales > Comamonadaceae > Variovorax > Variovorax sp. GW821-FHT09D07. The sequence continues at coordinate 450,645 of NZ_JBWKOY010000005.1, read as the reverse complement.
AGCGCACCGGCTCCAGCGAAGGCAGCATCGTCGGCCTGTGCAAGAACCTGGGCGCCACGGGCTTCCAGCAGATCAAGATCGCGCTGGCGCAGGAGATCGTGCGACCGGTGCAGTTCATCCACGAAGACCTCGACCCGCAGGACAAGGCCGACGCGGTCATCCGCAAGATCTTCCAGAGCAACGTGCAGACGCTGCACGACACGCAGTCGATGCTCGACGCGAAGGCGATGGAGCGCGCGGTGCAGCTGTTTCGCAAGGCCGAGCGCATCGAGATCTACGGCATCGGCAGCTCGGCCACCATCGCCGAGGACGCGCACTACCGCATGCTGCGCATCGGCCTCAATGCCAAGGTGGTGGTCGATTCGCACGTGCAGGCCATCAGCGCCTCGCTCACGAATGCGAAGACGGCGGTGCTGACGATTTCGCATTCGGGCAGCACGCACGAGACGGTGACGGCCACGCGGCTCGCGAAGGAGGCCGGCGCGGCCACGGTGTGCATCACCAACTTCGGCAAGTCGCCGATCCAGGCTTTTGCCGACGTGCTGCTGTTCACCATGGCGCGCGAAACCAACTTCCGCACCGAGGCGATGACGAGCCGGCTGGCGCAGCTGGCGATCATCGACGTGCTGATCGCCTGCCTGGCGCTGTCGGACTACGACACCTCGGTACGCACGCTGCGCCAGACCTTCGACGTGCTCTCGCTCAAGCGGTACTGAGGCGCGGGTTCCACTGCTTCTGAGACGGGCGGCACGAGCAGCCCGGCCACCGTGGGCGCCACCGCCCCCGGCGATTCACCCACCAGCACGCAGGCCAGGCCGAGCCGCGCGGCGCCTTCGCCGTCGGTCAGCGGGTTGTCGCCGACCACCACCGTGCGCCCGGCGTGCGCGCCGAGGCGGCGCAGGCCTTCCTCGAACAGCAGCGGCGCGGGCTTGCCGACCACGCACCACGGCTGCACGCCGCTGGCCGCGACCACGGCCGCGAGCAACGCGCCGGTCTCGGGCACCACGCGCCCGTGCGGGCCCGGGTGCGTGGCGTCGGCGTTGGTCACCATCAGCCTGGCGCCGCGGCGCAGCGCGTTCGCGATGACCGACAGGCGCGCGTGGCTGAAGTGCATGTCGAGCGCGAGCAGCACGACGTCGGCCTCGGCCTCTGTTGACACCAGCCGGCAGCCCTGTGCGCGCGCGTAACGCTGCAGGGCAGGGCTGGCGGCCAGCAGCACGCGCGCCTGCGGATGCTGTTGCGCCAGCTGGCGGACCGCGAGTTCGCCGGCCAGCACGATGCGCTCGGGCGGCACGCGCAGGCCCAGCTTGCGCAGCCGCACCGACAGGCCCTGTGCCGTGTGCGTGGAGTTGTTGGACACGATGGCGTAGCGGTCGTGAAAGTGCGCCAGCAGGCGGGCCGCGCCGTCGATGGCTTCCTGCTGGCGCACCAGCGTGCCGTCGAGGTCGACCAGCAGGTGGCGGGCCTGTGCCAGCGCCTGGATGCCGCTGCCGTTCATGGTCCCTGTTGTCGTGTGATGCGTGCTCATGGATCTCAGGTGGTGGGGCCGTCCGGAGGGCTCGGCCGTGGCGGCGGATTCTATTGAATATTTCTCAGTGATATTTGAATTTTGAAATGAGCTTATTTCATTTCCCTGTCATCTGCGGCTCCTAAAGTTCTCTTCATCGGGGCGTTGCAACCGCACGCCCACTGCTTTCCAAACGAAGGAACCGACCATGAAAAAGCTTCTGGCCCTTGCGGCCGCCGCCCTCTCGCTGACTGCCGCGCTGCCGCTGGCGGCGCAAGCCCAATCGGTGGCCGACGGCTCGCGCGAGCGGCCGCTGCGCGTGCTGCTGATCCCGGCCGACGGCGGCACCGAGTCGGGCACCAAGGCCGACTACGCGCCGGTGTTCAACGCCATCACGCGCAGCACCGGCCTGAACTTCGACCTCAAGGTCGGCCAGTCGTACGGCGCGGTGGTCGAGGGCATGTGCAACCAACTCGCCGACATCGCCTTCTTCGGCCCGGTGTCGTATGTGCAGGCGAACAAGCGCGGCTGCGCGCAGCTGCTGGCCGTGGGCGTGGAGAAGGGCGCTTCGGTGTACTACGCGGGCATGTTCGCCAAGGCCAACGCGCCCATCGCGTCGGTCAAGGACCTCAAGGGCAAGCGCGTGGCCTTCGGCGACGTCAACTCGGCCTCGAGCTTCACCTTCCAGGTCGCGATGCTGCTCGATGCCGGCATGGACCCGGCCAAGGACCTCGGCGCCATCCGCATGACCGGCAGCCACGCCAGCAGCCTGGCCGCGCTGGTGCAGGACCAGGTCGATGTGGCCTCGCTCTCGTTCGACTCCTACGAGAAAGCGGTGAAGCAGGGCGTGGTCGACCCGAAGACGGTGAAGGTGGTGGCGCGCAGCATGGCCATTCCGTACCCGCCGCTGGCGCTCAACTCGAAGCTGCCCGAGCCACTGAAGGCGAAGCTGAAAGATGCCTTCCAGACCGTGAACAAGGCCCCCGGCGTCACGCCCGACATGATCCGCGGCTACGGCGGCGGCAAGATCGACGGCTACGACACCAAGTTCTCCGAAGCCGAGTTCAACGTCGCTGCCGAAAAGCTCGGCCTGCTGACCGACGAGCTCAAGGGCCGCATCCTCGCCAAGTCCGCCGAGCGTTGAGCGTCGCCATGCTGAATTTCGAATCGGTCGCCATGCACTACGCCGACGGCACGCGCGCGCTCGACGGTGTGTCGCTGCAGGTGCCGGCGGGGCAGTTCTGCGTGGTGCTGGGCGCCTCGGGCGCGGGCAAGTCGACGCTGCTGCGCATGGCCAACGGGCTGGTCAAACCCACGCAGGGCGCGGTGCAGGTCGAGGGCGTGCAGATCGCTGCCCACTCGCTGGCCCGCATCCGCCCGCGCATCGGCATGATCCACCAGCAGTTCAACCTGGTGCTGCGTTCCACGGTGGCCGACAACGTGCTGGCCGGCGCGCTGCCCGCGGTGCCGACATGGCGCGCGCTGCTCGGCCTGTTCACCGACGCGCAGCGTGCCAAGGCCTGCGCGCTGATCGAATCGGTCGGGCTGCAGGAGCAGCACCTGCTGCGCCGCGTGAGCGAGCTCTCGGGCGGACAGCAGCAGCGCGTGGGCATCGCGCGCGCCTTCATGCTCGAGCCGCCGCTGGTGCTGGCCGACGAGCCGGTGGCCAGCCTCGACCCGCAGACCAGCCACGATGTGCTGTCGCTGCTGCGCACGCAGGCGCGCGAGCGCGGCACCACGGTGCTGTGCAGCCTGCACCAGATCGAGCTGGCCTGCGAGTTCGCCGACCGCATCGTCGCGCTGCGCCACGGCGCCGTGGTGTTCGACGGTGCGCCCGCGGCCTTCGACCCGAAGGTGTTCGATGTGGTCTACGGCCGCACGCCGGCGCCCGTGCGGCCCGCGCCCGAAGCGCCGTTGCCGCTGCATGCCGGCGCGCTGGAGCTGGTGCCATGAGCCGCCCCGCATCCGCCTGGAACCTGCCGCGCCCCTTCGGCGCCCGCAGCCTCGCCGTGCTGTTGCTCGTGGTGGTGGTCGGCTTCTTCGCCGGCCAGCGCGTCGAAATGGGCCGCATGCTGTCGCTCACGGGCGAGGGCGTGCTCGCGGCCGTCGGCTTGCGCGAGCAGTCGCAGGTGCTGTCGGGCCTGGGCACCATCGCCAGGTCGCTCTTTCCGCCGCAGGTGTCGGAGCGCACCGAGGTATCGCGCATCGAGGGCTTCGACCGCGAGCAGCTGCCGTGGTTCTCGCATGTCGAGACCGAGGAGTCGCGCCAGCCCAAGCTCAACCCGCAGACGTTGCAGATGGAAGAGGTGGTCGACCGGCGCGAGGTGCTGGTCGAGCCCTTCGGCTACCTCTGGCATGTGGCGGTGAAGATGTTGGAGACCTTCGAGATCGCCATCTGGGCGACGCTGCTGGCCATCGTGCTGAGCGCGCCGCTGGCCTGGTGCAGCGCGAAGAACTACACGCCGAACCGCGCCGTCTATACGCTGGCGCGTGGCGTGGTCGGCATGTTCCGCGCGGTGCCCGAGCTGGTGAGTGCGCTGTTCCTCGTGTTGGCCTACGGCTTCGGTCCCATCGCCGGCGTGCTGGCCCTCGCACTGCATTCGGCGGGCTTCCTCGGCAAGTTCTACGCCGAAGACATCGAGACCGCCGACGACAAGCCGCAGGAAGCACTGCGTGCCATCGGCGCCAGCAAGTTGAAGGTGATGCGCTTCGCGGTGCTGCCGCAGGTGATGCCGCAGTTCATTGCCTACACGCTGTACATCCTCGACCGCAACGTGCGCATGGCCACCGTGGTGGGGCTGGTGGGCGCGGGCGGCATCGGCCAGGAGCTGAAGGGCCGCTACGACATGTACAACTACGCGCACGTCGGAACGATCCTGATCGCGATCTTCCTCACGGTGCTCGTGCTCGACAGGGTCGCAGCCCGGCTGCGCAGCCGCTATGCCTGAGCGCTGACACCTACCCATCCGCCCACTTCGGGCACCCGACTTCATTCCGTTTCTTCCCGTTCCGGTGCAAGCCCTTCGAGGCCTGCACGGCCCGGCTTCGCCTTGCTTTTCCTTCCACGCCCCTTCGATCCAGAAAAGGACACCTCCATGACCTCACGTTCTTCCCGGTATGGCCTCGCTGCGGCGGGCTTTCTCCTGTGCCTGAGCCTTGCCGCATGCGGCGGCGGAAGCGGCGGTGGTGGCGGCCTGCCGGTGCTGCCGCCCACCGGCCCCACGCCCCCGACCACCACGCCGGAGCAGCCCGCCCCGACGCCAGCGCTGAAGTGCGCGCCCTGAGCCGCGCGCCGCCTTCATCCCCACGCCTTCCATTTCTTCTCTTTTTGTCCTCGCGTTGAAAGACTCCCCATGAACCCCTCCAACCGTCGCGATTTCTTCCGCAAGTCGGCCGGCGCCGTCGGCGCGGCCTCGGCCCTCACCCTGCTGCCGCCCACGATCCGCAAGGCGCTCGCCGTCGAGGCCGCGGTCGACACCGGCACCATCAAGGACATCAAGCACGTCGTGATCCTGATGCAGGAGAACCGCAGCTTCGACCACTACTTCGGCACGCTGCGCGGCGTGCGCGGTTTCGGCGACCGCTTTCCGATTCCGCTGGCCAACGGCAAGTCGGTGTACTTCCAGTCGAACCCCGCGGGCGGCGCGGAGATTCCACCGTTCCGCCGCGACTCGACGATTGCCAATGCGCTGATCGGCTCGGGCACGCCGCACAACTTTCCCGACCAGCAGGCCGCCTGGAACCAGGGAAAGATGGACCGCTGGATCCAGTTCAAGAACCAGGCCACGATGGGCTACTACCTGCGCGAGGACATCCCGTTCCAGTTCGCACTGGCCGATGCCTTCACGGTGTGCGACGGCTACCACTGCTCCATCCTCACCGGCACCGACCCGAACCGCATCGTGTTCTGGTCGGGCTCCAACTTCAACCCGGAGCTGCGCAAGAAGGGCATCAACAGCACCGACACCGACTCCGAACCCGTGAACTCGCGCTGCTGGCCCAACCCGTCCAACTGGGTGGCGGGCCGCCCGCAGCAGGCCGACGGCTCGGGCCAGAAAGACCCGATCAAGGGCGACTACAACTACAAGTACGTCAACAACGCCTTCAAGTGGGACACGCTGCCCGACGTGCTGCAGAAGAAGGGCGTCAGCTGGCACATCTACCAGAACATGAACAACAACTGGACGGGCGCCATGCACGGCTGCCTGGCCTTCGAGAGCTTTCGCACCGCGCAGCCGGGCTCGCCGATCTATGAGCATGGCCTCACGGGCGGCCCCGAGGCGGCCGACGGCGCCACCAACTTCCTGGCCCAACTCAAGCAGGACGTGATGACGGGCAAATTGCCGGACGTCTCGTGGGTGCTGCCCACGCAGGCGCTGGCCGAGCACCCCGGGAGCAGCGAAGGCACAGCCGGCGCCGCCGACTTCATCGCCGACGTGCTGGACGCGCTCACGTCCAACCCGGCCGTGTGGAGCAAGACCGCGCTGTTCGTGACCTTCGACGAGAACGACGGCTTCTTCGACCACCTGGCCATGCCAGCCGTGCCCTCGTACGACGCCAACGGCACGCTCATGGGCAAGTCGACCGTGCCGCTGGAGGGCGAGTACTTCGACGCCTCGGTGGGCAGCTACCTGGCCGCCGCCGACAACACCACCACCGGCAAGATCCGCCCCTGGGGCCTGAGCTCGCGCGTGCCGATGTACGTGGTGTCGCCGTGGAGCAAGGGCGGCTGGGTCAACTCGCAGGTGTTCGACCACACCTCGGTCGGCCGCTTCCTCGAGAAGCGTTTCGACATCACCGTGGATGCGATCAGCCCGTGGCACCGCGCCGTGTGCGGCGACCTCACGACCTGCTTCGACTTCGTGAGCCCGAACGATCCGGTCGTTCCCAAGCTGCCCGACACGAGCAACTTCCCCGCGATCAATGCGGCGCAGCGGCTGCTGCCCACGGCCCCCGTGAGGAACGCCCCCGCCACACCGCAGCCGCTGTACCAGGAGACCGGCACGCGCTTCTCGCGCGCGCTGCCCTACGAGTTGCACACCAGCGCACGCGTCGAGCCGCGCGGCCTCGTGCAGCTGGTGTTCGCGAACTCCGGCACGCAGGGCGCCGTGTTCCATGTGTACGACAAGCTGCACCTGGACCGCATCCCGCGCCGCTACACGGTCGAAGCCGGCAAGCAGCTGGCCGACTACTGGAACACCGGCGCCAGCGACAGCGGCAAGTACGACCTGTGGGTCTACAGCACCAACGGCTACGTGCGCAGCTTCCAGGGCGACGCACTGGCCTTCGACACCGCCGGCTTCAAGCCCGAGGTGCAGGTCTGCTACGAACCGGTCGACGGGCAGGTCTACCTGAAAGTGCACAACACGGGCAAGGCGACCGGCAAGGTCACGGTGACGGCCAACGCGTATCGCGCCGACGGCCCCTGGACGCTCGAGGTCGCGCCGGGTGCCACCGGCATGCTGCACTGGAGCCTGGACAAGAGCGGCCACTGGTATGACTTCACCGTCACGGCCGAGCACTTCGAGCGCCGCTTCGCGGGCCGCGTCGAGACCGGCAAGCCCGGCGTGAGCGATCCGGCCATGGCCCTGCACCTGAAGGCCTGAGCGTCATGAAGCGCAAGAACAGCACGCACACCCTGCTCGGGCTGGCCGTGGCCCTCGGCTCGGCGGCCGGCATGGGCATCGCCTCGGCCCAGCCGATCACCTGGGACCCGGCCAAGGGCAACCTGGGCATCGGCGACAAGGCCGGCACGACCGGTGTCACGGGCAGCAACGACCTGGCCTTCGGCAAGGGCGCGGGCAACAACGTCAGCACCAACTGGAATCTGGCCATCGGCGAGGGTGCCGGCACCGGCGTGTCGGGCAAGAACGCCAACCAGGCCATCGGCTACTACGCGGGCACCAACGTGGTCGGCGGCTGGAACCAGTCGATGGGCCGCAGCGCGGGCCAGAACGTGACCGGCGACTACAACAACGCCGTCGGCTTCTGGGCCGGCACCGACGTGAAGGGCAACGGCAACGAGGCCTACGGGAGCAACGCCGGGCGCAACGTGACCGGCAACGCCAACCAGGCCTACGGCGGCGATGCGGGCCGCAACGTGACCGGCAGCAACAACCTGGCCACGGGGCAGGGCGCGGGCAGCGGCGTCACCGGTTCGGGCAACCAGGCCTCGGGCCAGATGGCCGGCGCGCAGGTGGCAGGCAGCAACAACGTGGCCATGGGCCAGGCCGCGGGCGGCGGCGTGCAGGGCAACCAGAACCTGGCGCTGGGCACGGCGGCCGGCCAGGGCGTGGTGGGCAGCCACAACATCGCGCAGGGCAGCGGCGCGGGCCAGAACGTCATGGGCAGCGGCAACATCGCCATCGGCGCCGACGCCGGCGTGTACGTGAACGCGAACCAGGCGATCTCGCTGGGCAGCGCCGCGCGCGCGAGCGCCGACAACGCCATCGCGCTCGGCAGCAACGCATCGGCCTCGCACGCCAACAGCGTGGCGCTCGGCGCGGGCAGCACGACCACGCGCGGCGCGCAGTCGAACTACGTGGCCGTCGGCATGAGCGGGCTGCAGTCGTCGACCGGCGAAGTGGCGCTGGGCAACCGCCAGCTCACCGGCGTGGCGCCCGGCAGCGCGCCCGACGACGCGACCAACGTGGGGCAGGTGCAGGGCATGGTGCAGCAGGGCGTGAGCACTGCCAACGCCTACACCGACAGCGTCGCCGCGCAAGGCCTGCCGCTGGGCAAGGCCTACACCGACTTCACGGCCGCGCGACTGCAAAGCCAGATGGATGAGAACGCGCGGCGTGCCTATGCGGGCATTGCAGGCGTCGCCGCCATGGAGGCTGCGCCTGTCGTGCCTGGGAAGATCAGCTATGCCGTGGGGCTGGGCAACTTTCGCAGCGAAAGCGCGATGGGTGGATCGATTCGCCGGACTTCGCAAGACGGGCGCTACAGCGTGACGCTGGGGGTGGGTGCGAGCAGCTCGGGCGTGGTGAGTCGGGTTGCCTTCACGGGGGTGTTCGACTGAACTCGTTCAGGGCCACGATCACGCCGACGGGGCACCTTGCTCCGCGAATGTCCCCCGCCCTTCGGGCTCCTCCTTGATTTCGCTGCGCAAGGCACCCCATCGACGTGATCGTCATCAGCGCGGTCGTTGATCGGCGAGCACCCACAGCGTGCCCTCGTGCACAGGGCATCGGGTGCTCCCCGCAGCGAAATCAAGGAGGAGGGCGAAGCCCGGGGGACATTCGCGGAGGGGAGTACCCGGTGTCCTTTGCACGCGCCCTGAAGAAACTCACTCCCGCGTGAGAACGAAGCGCTTGCGAATCCCATCCGCAGCAGAGGGCGCGACCCACAAGTCGAACTCACCCGGCTCGACCACAGGCTTCATGTCGCGGCCCAGAAACTGCAGGTCGTCATTGCCGACCTCAAACTCGACCACCTCTGACGCTCCTGGCGCAATCCGCACCTTGCGGAAATTCTTCAGCTCGCGCACCGGCCGCGTCACGCTCGCGGCGCGCTGCGCCAGGTACAGCTGCACCACTTCTTCCGCCTCGCGCGTCCCCGTGTTGGTGACGGTCGCGCGCACGCGCAAGGTCTTGCCCATGGCGAGGCGGTCCGTGCTCAGTTCCACCTGGTCGTAACGCACCGACGCATAGCCGATGCCGAAACCGAAGGGGTACAGCGCCTCGTTCGTCGCGTCCAGGTAGCGGGTCTTGAAGGCCGTGCCCGGCGCGCTCTCGGGCGAGGGGCGACCGGTGCGCTTGTGGGCGTAGTAGTAGGGCACCTGGCCCGCAGTCTGCGGAAAGCTCACGGGCAGGCGGCCCGAGGGGTTGGCGTCGCCGAACACCACGTCGGCGATCGCGTGGCCGGTCTGCACGCCGAGGAACCAGGTCACGAGGATGGCGCGCGCATCGCGCACGGCCCCCTTGAGCGCCATCGCGCGGCCATTGCTCAGCAGCACGACCACCGGCTTGCCGGTGGCGGCCACGGCCTCGGCCAGGTCCTGCTGGGCCTGCGGCAGGCCGATGTCGCTGCGCGAGCGCGACTCGCCCGACATCTTCTGGCTCTCGCCGATGGCCAGCACCACCACGTCGGCGTCGCGTGCGGCGGCCATGGCGGCCTCGATGCCGCCGGGCAGCGGCGACTCGACGTTCGCACCGCGCGTGACGGTCAGCCGCGAGGCCTCGGTGCCCAGCGCGGCGCGCAGGCCCTCGTCGATGCCCACGGGCGCGGACTGGCCCGGGAACAGGCTCCAGGAGCCCATCAGGTCCTTCGTGCCTTCGGCGAAGGGGCCGATCAGCGCGATCTTCTGCGGGCCGGTTTTCGCGAGCGGCAGCAGCTGGCCTTCGTTCTTCAGCATCACGATGGAGCGGCGCGCGCTCTCGCGGGCCAGCGCGATGAACGCGGGGTTCTCCACGCGCTGCGCGGCCGGCGGGCCGTCCAGGCCACGCATCGGGTCGTCGAAGAGGCCGAGCTTGAGCTTGACCCGCAGCACGCGCCGCACGGCCTCGTCGAGCCGCGCCATCGGCACCTCGCCCGAGGCCACGAGGTCGGGCAGGTGGCGGATGTACAGGCCGCTTTGCATGCTCATGTCCGTACCGGCCATGAAGGCCAGCTTGGCGGCCTCGCGGCCGTTGGCGGCGTGGCCGTGCTCGATAAGCTCTTCGTCGGCCGTGTAGTCGGACACCACGAAGCCCTTGAACTTCCACTCGTCGCGCAGCACGCCCGTGAGCAGCGCGGGGTTGGCGGTCGAGGGCACGCCGCCGATCTCGTTGAAGGCGCTCATGACCGACAGCGCGCCCGCATCGAGCGCCGCGCGAAACGGCGGCAGGTAGACCTCGCGCAGCGTGCGCTCGGAAATCTCGCTCGTGTTGTAGTCGAGCCCGCCCTCGGCCGCGCCGTAGGCCGCGAAGTGCTTGGGCGTGGCCAGCATCGAATCGGCGTTCGCGAGGCTGCTGCCCTGGAAGCCGCGCACGCGCGCCGCCGCGAACTGGCGCGCCAGGTACGGGTCTTCGCCCACGCCCTCGAGGCCACGGCCCCAGCGCGCATCGCGCGCGATGTCGACCATGGGCGCAAAGGTCCAGCGAAAGCCGTCGGCCGTGGCCTCGACCGCCGCCGCGCGCGCGGTGCGCTCGGCCAGCGCGGGCTCCCAGCTCGAGGCCTCGGCCAGCGGCATCGGGAAGATCGTGCGAAAGCCGTGGATCACGTCGGCGCCGAAGATCAGCGGAATGCCCAGCCGCGATTCGCGCACCGCCACCTGCTGCAACCGCCGCTTGCCCTCGAGGCCGGCGTTGTTGAACAGGCCCGTGAGCCGCCCGTTGCGCACGTCCTCCGTCTCCTGCTGCCCGTTGCGCCAGCCGGCCTGCGGGTTGTTCGGCGTGTTGATGTCGGCCGGGCCGTAGAGGCTGAGCTGGCCGGCCTTTTCCTGCAGCGTCATGCGCGCGATCAGCGATTCGATGCGGGCTTCGGCGGCGTCGGAGGGCTGGAGGTTTTTCGGAACGGACGCCGCGATGGCGGAGAGGGAGAGGGCGGACAGGACGAGGGCGAGAGCGGCGGCTTTTCGAACATGCATGGCCGCCTATTCTGCAGACAACACAAGCCGGCCCCGGCCAGCGGGTTTCCGCCCTGGGCGTAGGGCCTTGTCCGACCTGGCCCCTTCAGGCCATGCCGGTCAGTCCGCACCCAGCCGCAACCGGCTGGGCAGTCGCTTCTCGATGGCGAACTTCAAGAGGGCCGCGCAACGGAAGATGCCGTGCGCGAACTTGCCGTAGGGCAGCGTGAGAAAGAGCGCCATCACCACGCCCAGGTGAACCGCGAGCAGCAGCGCCATGAAGCGCGTGTCGCGCCACGCGAGCAGGGCCAGGCCCGTGAGGCTCGTGAGCAACAGCAGCGCGATGAAGCCGCGGTCCATCGGCCGCTGCGCCGCGTCGCCGTGCGCGGCATGGCGCCGCAGGTTGAGCCACAACAGGCCGACGGGGCCGATCACGAGGCCGATGCCGCCCGTGGTGCCCAGCAGCACCGGCAGGCTCGTGAGCGCGTAGGGCGCGTGCAGGTCGAACAGGTAGTGGTACAGCGTCGCCACGCAGGTGGAGGCGAAGCACAGCATGAATCCGTAGAAGGTGAAGTGATGGAAGCGCCGGCGCCAGAGCGTGAAGCGATCGTCTTCGTTGTTGCAGCCTTCGCCGTGGCCACCATCGAGGTAGGTCAGGCGCAGCGCGTCGTGCGCGGCTTCGGCGCTCGCTGCGCGGCGCACGCCCGGCAGGTCGGGCGCGTTGCCCGGGTCGTTCGCGGGCGAGACCTCGCGCCAGAAGCGGCGCGTGCCCATGGCCAGCGCGAACATCACGAACAGGAACACTGCGCCGAACACCTGTGCGAGGAAGTTGTGCGGAAAGATCGCGTAGAAGTTGCCCGCAAGCGGTTCGTGCACGAGCGAACCCGTCATCGCTACGGCCAGCACGAGGAACAGCGCGAGCCCGCCCGCCAGTGCCAATGCCACGGTGAGCCCGGCCCGCTTGTAGAGCGCGCCCATCGTGGGCGGCCAGGCGTAGTCGTGGTAGGTCTGCAGGCGCACCTGCGCCATCGCCTGTGGCACGTTCACGGCGAACTCGTGCGGCGGTGCGTACTGGCAGGCATGCAGGCAGGCGCCGCAGTTGTGGCACAGGTTGGCGAGGTAGTGCGTGTCGGCCTTGCCGAATTCGAGCCGGCGCGTCATGGCGGGGAACACGGCGCAGAAGCCCTCGCAGTAGCGGCAGGCGTTGCAGATCTGCAGGATGCGCGCGACCTCGCCCTCGGAAGCAGTCAGCGGCAGGGCGGGCTGGATCGGGATCACGCGCTGCGATGGCGACGGGGTGCTGCCGATGCCATCGGCATCGGCACGGGCGCGTGCGACGAGGTCAGTGAGCTGCTGCAAGGGCGGTCTCCGGAGAATTCTTCGAATGGTTCTTTGCCGCACGCGCAGCCTGCGTGCCAGCGATGCGCCCGAAGGCCGTGCCGATGCTCATGCCCACGCCGGCCGTGTAGCCCTTGCCCAGCACGTTGCCGGCCATCATTTCGCCGGCCACGAAGAGGTTGGGGCTCGGGCGTCCACCGAAGCGCACGGCGGCGGTTTCGTCCACTTTCAGGCCGAGGTACGTGAAGGTGATGCCGGGGCGCAGTGGATACGCATGGAAGGGCGCCGTGTCGATCGGGCGCGCCCAGTGCGTCTTGGCGGGCGCGAGGCCTTCGGTGTGGCAGTCGTCCAGCGCCGTGTGATCGAAGCGGCCGACGCGGCAGGCGGCGTTGTAGTCGTGCACGGTGCGCACGAAGGCGGCTTCGTCCAGGCCGATCTTCTGCGCCAGTTCGCCGAGCGTGTTGGCCTGCGTGCCAGGGAACACGGGTGGCATGAAGCGGCCGACCGCCTGCTGGTCGATGACCGACCAGGCGATCTGCCCCGGCTGCTGCGCCACGAGCCGGCCCCAGATCGCATAGCGCTTGGGCCAGAAGTCTTCGCCCTCGTCGTAGAAGCGCCGCGCATCGCGGTTCACCACCACGCCGAGCGACACGCAGTCGATGCGCGTGCAGATGCCACCGTCGTACAGCGGCGCGCGCGCATCGATGGCCACCATGTGGCCCTGCGACGGATCGCCGATGCTGTCGGCGCCCGCGTCGATCATGTGCCTGAGCAGCACGCCCTGGTTGAAGCGCGTGCCGCGGATGAGGAAGTTGTCGGCCGGCCACTCGCCGCGCTCGTTGCGGCCCCACGCCTCGCGCAGCCAGTCGCGGTTCGATTCGAAACCGCCCGAGGCCAGCACGCAGCTCCTGGCTTCGATGCGCTCGCCGGCTTCGGTGCGCACGGCCACGAAGCGGTCGCCGTCGAGTTCGACCGAGGCCACGGGTGTGTCGTAGCGGATCTGCACGCCGAGCGCTTCGGCGCTGCGGTAGTAGGCGTTGACGAGCGCCTTGCCGCCGCCCATGAAGAAGGCGTTGGTGCGCGCCACATGCAGCGCACCCGACAGCGGCGGCTGGAAGCGCACGCCGTGGCGGCGCATCCAGTCGCGGCAGTTCGAGGAGGCGCGGATCACGAGGCGGGCCAGGTGCTCGTCGGTGAGGCCGCCGGTCACCTTCAGCAGGTCTTGCCAGTACTCCTCTTCAGGGTAGGCCTCGACCAGCACGTCCTGCGGCGTGTCGTGCATGCAGCGCAGGTTGCGGGTGTGCTGCGAATTGCCGCCGCGCCACTCCTTGGGCGAAGCCTCCAGCAGCAGCACCGAAGCGCCGGCCTCGCGCGCCATCAGCGCGGCGCACAGCGCGGCATTGCCGCCACCGACAACCAGTACGTCTATCACTCGTGGGTCTCCTTGGAATGCAGGAGACTTTAGGTAGTGCGGCCTTCACGCGAAAGGCCGATCGAGGCAACAGGTGTTCAGCTTTCGAGAAGACTTGCACCGGCCCAGCGGCCTTCACTGACCAGCGCGCGCGCCGTTTCGGCGACCACCACACGCGCGGCCAGCGCGGCGGGCGAGAGCTCGTCGTCCGACAGGCTCACGAGCAGGTTGCGGCGCCCGACGTGCGCGTCGGCAATCTGCGTGAGCGCGAGGTCGTCGCCGTCGTGCCGCGCGGTGGCGGCGCCGGGCTGGATGGTGGCGCCGTGGCCGGCGCGCACCGCGTCCATCAGCAGCGCCAGGCCGTCGACCTCGGCCACGATGCGCGGCGCCACGCGCGCCCGCGCAAAGGCGGCCATCAGCGTGGCGCGCAGGCCGTGGCTGCCGCTGGGCAGGATCAGCGGCACCTCGGCCAGCTGCGACAGGCGCACCTTCTTGCCCGTGGGGCGCGGCGTGAGTGCGGGCGACGCGATCACGAAGAGCTTTTCGGCCAGCAGCGGCGACACGCTCCAGCGCCGTGGCGTGTCGGTCTGGAACAGCACGGCCAGGTCGAGCTGGCGCGCATGCAGCATGGTCGTGAGGTGGCCCGACAGCGCCTCGACCATGTGCAGCCGCACCTCGGGGTAGCGCGCCTGCATGGCCTGCATCAGCGGCACGCCCAGCACGGTGGCGGTGGTGGGCGCCAGGCCCACGCTCACATGGCCCGACAGCCGCGCCTGCTGCGCCGCGCGCACGGCGTCGTCGGCGTGGCGCAAGGTGAGTTGCGCCTGGTGCAGGAAGGCCAGGCCCGCGTCGGTGGGCATGACGCCGGTCGAATGGCGGCGCAGCAGCCGGGTCGAGAGTTCGCTTTCGAGCCGGCTGATCTGCTGGCTCAGCGCCGAGGTGACCACCCCCAGCTCCACCGCCGCGCGGCCCATGCTGCGCAGCTCGCAGACCTTGACGAAGTAGCGCAGTTGTCTCAGTTCCATGCGCGCATCATGGCGCAGGCACGGCAGCGGGCTGGCCGCGCCGCAGCAACAGCCATCCGAACAGTGGGGCGGTGATGTACATCACGACCGAGTAGATGGCCGCCGGCAGCGCGAGCGGAAAGCTCCCCAGCACGCTCACCGCGATGAAGATGGCGAGCGTGGAGTTGTGGATGCCGATCTCGTAGCTGACGGCGGTGGCCAGCGGTTTGTCGAGGCCGGCCGCGCGGCTCAGGTAGTAGCCGGCCAGCAGGCTCACGAGGTTGAACAGCAGCACCGGCACGCCGATCTCGGCGAAGGTGGTGGTGATGTTCTTCCACTCGTTGGCGATGGCGAGCACCGTGACCACCGCGAGCACCACGGCGCTGAAGATCTTGGTCGGCTTTTCCATGCGAGCCGCGAAGCCGGGCTTTCGCGACGCGACCACCATGCCGATGGCCACCGGCACCAGCACGATGGCGATCACCTCGACCAGCTTGCGCGTCTGCAGCGGCACCACCTGGCCGCTTTGCGCGAAATGGCCGATGGCCCAGTTGGCGATGAGCGGCAGCGTGACGATCGACAGCAGCGTGTTCACGGCCGTGAGCGAGATGTTCATCGCCACGTTGCCGCCGAACAGGTGCGAGAACAGGTTGGCCGAGATGCCGCCCGGCGAGGCCGCCAGCAGCATGAGCCCGATGGCGAACACCGGCGACAGGCCGAAGCCCACGATGATCGCGTAGCAGGCCAGCGGCAGGCCGATGACCTGCAGCACGAGCGCGATGGTCACGGCCTTCGGGTGCTTGAACAGGCGCCGGAAGTCGTCGAGCGAGAGCGACAGCCCCAGCCCGAACATCACGAGCGCGAGCGCGCCGAACAGGAACCGGGTCACGATGAGCGTGGTGTCCATGCGGTGGTGTCTCCTCTTGGGTTCTTCTGCTTAAAAAAATGGCTGCCGGCACCCGTCGCGCGGGCGCTGGCAGCCGTGGAAACCGGGATCGACGTCTGTCTTATTGTTTGTAGCTGTCGTCGATGCGGTCGAGTTTGCGGATCAACGAAGGCCAGACGAACATGCCGCCCAGGCCGCCGCTTTGCACCTTCATGGCCTGGCCCACGCCGTCGATGATCCTCGGGTCCACGTGCGTGAGTTCACCGCCACCGGCCTGCGCGGCGATCTGGATCTGGCAGGTGTTCTCGAAGGTGTACATCGAAAGGAAGGCGTCGGCAATGGTCTTGCCGCAGGTCAGCAGGCCGTGGTTGCGCAGCATGAGGAAGTTGGCATGGCCCATGTCGGCCTGCAGGCGCGGCTTTTCGTCGTCGCGGAAGGCCACGCCTTCGTAGTCGTGGTAGGCCAGCGAGGCCAGCACGAAGGTCGACTGCTGGCTGATGGGCAGCACGCCGTTCTTCTGCGCGCTCACGGCGATGCCGGCGCGGGTGTGGGTGTGCAGCACGCACTGGATGTCTTCGCGCGCGGCATGCACGGCGCTGTGGATCACGAAGCCGGCCGGGTTCACGGGGTAGGGCGAGTCGATGATCTTGTTGCACTGCTGGTCGACCTTGACCAGGCTGGAGGCCGTGATCTCGTCGAACATCAGGCCGTAGGGGTTGATCAGGAAGTGGTGCTCAGGGCCGGGCACGCGCGCGCTGATGTGCGTGAAGACGAGGTCGCTCCAGCCGTACAGCGCCACCAGGCGGTAGCAGGCGGCGAGGTCGACGCGCAGCTGCCATTCTTCGGCGGAGACGAGCTTCTGGATTTCGGAGGCGGAGGTGGCGTTCATGGGGGTGGGTCCTTTGTCTTGATCAAGCGGCGGTCGGCTCTTGCAGCACCGTCTTGTAGACGCTCTGCTTGGGCTGCGCCATCAGGCGGCGCAGCATGGGCTCGAACTCGCTGATGGGCAGGGTCTCGGCCTTCGGGTCGAAGGCCGGGTTGTCGTAGAGCGCGCAGAACTCGGCCGTGCGCTCGTAGTGCGGGTGGTCCTTGAAGCTGTCGCGCATGTCGCGGTCCAGCCCGATGTGGTGGAAGAAGTAGTGGCCCTGGAAGATGCCGTGGTTCTGCACCATCCAGTGGTTGGCCTCGCTCACGAAGGGCTTGAGGATGGCGGCGGCGATGTCGGGGTGGTTGAAGCTGCCCAACGTGTCGCCGATGTCGTGCAGCAGCGCGCACACCACGTACTCCTCGTCGCGGCCGTCGCGCAGCGCGCGCGTGGCGGTCTGCAGCGAGTGCGTGTAGCGGTCGACCGGAAAGCCGCCGTAGTCGCCTTCGAGGATCTGCAGGTGCTTGATCACGCGCGCGGGCAGGCCGCCCGCGAACTGCATGAACTCGCCGCCGATCAGTTGCCAGTCTTCGCGCGTGCTGTCCTGCATGCGCTTGAAACTTGCCCGTGCGTTCATCGTGTGGGGTCTCCGTTCTTGGGGATGGCGGCCACTGTAGACCTGCGCTTGACCTTCAACTGTCAAGAATTTAACAATGCGAGGTTCTGGTAAACCCGCCTCAGGCGCCTTTTTTCCCTCTATGGCCACCTCGACCAAGCCGCGCCTGTCGGCCGCGCACCGTGCCGCGCTCGACGGCAACCCCTGGTTCACCAGCATGCCGCGCGCGCAGCGCGACGCGCTGCTGGGCGCGGCCGAGCTGCTGCATGTGCGGCGCGGCACCATGGTGTTCCGCCAGGGCGACCCGATCCATGCGGCGGGCGGCGGCTTCTACGGGCTGGTGGCGGGCACGATCAAGATCTCGTCGCTGCGCCAGGACGGGCGCGAGGCCATCCTGGCGGTGCTGGAGCCGGGCAACTGGTTCGGCGAGATCACGCTCATCGACGGCTCGCCGCGCACGCACGACGCCACCGCGCTCGAAGCGCTCGACCTGCTGGTGGTGCCGCCCGAGGCCTTCGTGCGGCAGATGCGCGACGTGGTGTTTTCCAACGCCATCGCGGCCATGCTGGCCGCGCGCGTGCGCATGCTCTACGGCCTGGCCGAAGACGCCACCCTGCGCAGCCTGCGCGCGCGCGTGGCGCACCGGCTGCTGGTGCTGGCGCGCGGCGACGCCACGCAGTCGGTGCACCTGCGGCACGAACTCATGCTGTCGCAGGAGGCGCTGGCCATGATGCTCGGCGTGACGCGCCAGACGCTGTCCAAGGAGCTCAACGCGCTGGCCACCGAGGGCGTGGTGTCGCTGGGCTACGGGCGCATCGAGCTGTTGTCGCTCGAGGCGCTGCAGGGGCTGGTGCGCACCGGCTGAGGGTCTTGTCACAGCGCGGGCAGGGCGCAGGCGTATAAGACTTTCCCGGCCCGTCATTCCGGCGGCCCGGTGTCTTATTTCTTCACTGGAAGGTGGCGAATCATGAGCAACAACAAACCGACGGTCGTCCTGGTCCATGGTTTCTGGGGTGGTGCGGCGCACTGGCACAACGTCATCGTGGAGCTGCTGCGCAAGGGCCACACGGCCATCCGCGCGGTCGAGCTGCCGCTGACCTCGCTGGCCGACGATGCCGAGCGCACGCGCAAGATGGTGGCGCAGGTGCAGGGGCCGGTCTTGCTGGTCGGCCACTCGTACGGCGGCGCGGTGATCACGCAGGCTGGCGACCTGCCCAATGTGGTGGGGCTGGTCTACATCGCCGCCTTCGCACCCGACGCGGGCGAAAGCCCCGGCGGCATCACGCAGGAGCATCCGCCGGTGGCCGTGCCCAACCTGGCGCCCGACAGCGATGGCTACCTGTGGGTGATACCCGAGAAATACCACGAGAGCTTCTGCCAGGACCTGAGCGCCGAAGAAGGCCTGGTGATGGGCCTGACGCAGAAGGCGCCGCTGGCCAGCACCTTCGGCGACACCATCACGGCGCCGGCCTGGAAGAAGAAGCCGTCGTGGTACCAGATCTCGAGCGAGGACCGGATGATCTCGCCCGTGAACCAGGAGCGCATGTCGGCGCGCCTGGGTGCGAAGAAGGTCATCACGCTGGCGGCCAGCCACGCCTCGCTGGCCTCGCAGCCGCAGGCCGTGGCTGCGCTCATCGACGAAGCCGCGAGCGCTGCCTGAGGCCGGCTACGCGCAGCGCTCCGTGCGCTGCGCACTTGTCGGGCGGGCCCGCCAGCCGAGGAACGCCACGGCGCAGGCCGCTGCGATGACGATCGCCACGGCCACGCCCATCACCGAGAAAAAGGCCTGGTCGAAGGCCGTGTGCGCGAGCGCCACGAGCTGCGAGGCGATGGGCGCGGGCAGCGTCTCGGCGGCCAGCAGCGCGGCATCGATGCTGTCGCCGGCCGAGGCCGGCACGGCCAGGCCGTCGGGAATCACCAGCGCGGCTGTGTAGCTCGCCGAGAGCACGCTGCCCAGCAGCGCGATGCCCAGCACGCCGCCGAGTTCGTACGACACCTCTTCGATCGACGCCGCCATGCCGGCGTGCTCGACGGGCGCGTTGTTCATGACCGCGTTCGACGCCGCCGTGATGGTCGCGCCCACGCCCAGCCCCAGCAGCACCAGGATGGCCGGCTTGAGCAGGCCTGCGGCATCGACCGCCAGCGCCAGTGCGCACAGCGCGAGCGCCGTGGTCACGAGGCCGCCCAGGATGACGGGGCGCGAGCCGATGCGTGCCAGCAGCAGGCCCGCGAGCGGCCCCGCCACGAAGGCGGCCAGCGGCAGCGGCAGCAGGGTGAGGCCCGCCTGCAGCGGCGTGAGGCCGACCACGAGCTGCAGCCGCTGGCTGAACACCAGCTCGACACCGATCAGCGCCACCGAGGCCACGATGGCTGCGATCACGCCGCCCGAGAAGTAGGCGTTGCGGAACAGGCGGAAGTCGATCAGCGGTGCGCTGCTGCGCCGCTGGCGCCGCACGAACAGGGCCATGGCCACCGCGGCGAGCACGCCGGTGATGGCAGCTGTCGTGACCGAGGGCGCGAACTTGGTGAGTTCCTTGATGGTCAGCACCAGGAAGACCAGCCCCGCCAGCACCTGCACCGAGCCGATGAAGTCCCACGGGCGCGTGCCGGTGTTCTTCTGCGTCGGCAGCAGCCACAGGGCCAGCACCAGCGCGAGCACCACCACGGGCACGTTGATGAGAAACACCGAACCCCACCAGAAGTACTCGAGCAGCACGCCGCCCACGACCGGCCCGAGCGCCGCGCCGCCCGAAGCCACCGAGGCCCACACGCCGATGGCCACGGCGCGCTCGCGCTCGTCGGTGAACACCAGCCGCAGGATCGCCAGCGTGGCCGGCATCATCATCGACGCGCCCACACCCAAGAGGGCCCGCGCGGCGATGAGGACGGCCGGGTTCGGCGCGTAGGCCGCGCACAGCGAGGCCACGCCGAACACGGAAAGACCCGCGACGAACATGCGCCGGTAGCCCACGCGGTCGCCCAGCGCGCCCATGCCCAGCAGGAAGCCGGAGACGACCACGGTGTAGGCATTGAGGATCCAGAGCTTCTCGGTGGCCGACGCGGCCAGGTCGTGCGTGAGCGTGGGCAGCGCCGTGTAGAGCACGGTCATGTCGACCACGATCAGCAGCA
This sequence comes from Variovorax sp. GW821-FHT09D07, assembly GCF_059416345.1. Lineage (NCBI taxonomy): Bacteria > Pseudomonadati > Pseudomonadota > Betaproteobacteria > Burkholderiales > Comamonadaceae > Variovorax > Variovorax sp. GW821-FHT09D07. Next base: position 430,339 of record NZ_JBWKOY010000005.1, on the reverse strand, counting down.
GCGCCATCGAGACGATGCCGAGCGTGATCCATTTCTTGGCGGTGGGGTTCAGGCCGTTCATGGCGTGGCCCTCCGGTCGTGCGACTGTGCGGTGGTGCCGTCCAGTTCCTTGAGCATCGTCACCGAGACCGTCTCGCAGCCGCGGGCGTGGAAGAAGTCGTGCGCGCGGGTGTTGCCGATGCCGCTTTCGAGAAAGAGACGCTGGATGCCGCGGCGCTGCAGCTCGGTGCAGACCCAGTCGAACAGCCGGCCGCCCAGGCCCTGGAAGCGCGCGTCGACCACGAGGTCGTCGAGCGTCGCGAAGCTGCGCGCGGCGCGGCGGGTGTCGTCGATGGAGACCAGCGCGAAGCCGGCCAGTGCGCCGTCGGTCCGCGCGACGGCCACGCGTGCCTGGGCCGTGGCCGGGTCCAGCGCCAGGGTCTCGCGCACTTGCGCCATGAAGACGGCGGGCAGGTCGGCGCGCCATTCGCCGAGGGCCACGGCGCGCTGCTCCTGCAGTTCCGAGTGGGAGATGTAGGAAGGGGAAAGTTGCTGCAGGAACAGGGCGGTCAACGCCTGTGCCTGGGAGGGATCGCTGCACCAGCTCAGTTCGAACGCCGGTGTCGTCTTGTTGTTTGCATTCGTCATGGCGCCATGTTGCGCCATTAAAATGAATGAATAAAGATGAAATCCATCTGATAAATAGATGAGTGGAGCCGACATGGAATGGACCGTCGACCAATTGCGCCAGTTCGTGACGACCGCCGAGTGCGGTTCGTTCTCGGCCGCGGCGCGCCACCTGGGCAAGGCCCAGTCGGCCGTGAGCACCGCCATCGGGCTGCTCGAAGTCGACCTCGGCGTGGCGCTGTTCGACCGCTCGCGCCGCAACGCGCAGCTGTCGGACGCGGGCCGGGTGCTGCTGCTCGAAGCGCGCGAGCTGCTGCGACAGGCCGAGCAGCTCGACCAGCGCGCCCGCTCGCTGCACGAAGGCGACGAGGCGGCGCTGTCGCTGGCGCTGGACGAGGCCCTGCCGTACACCGCCATCGGCACGCTGATGCGCGAGATTTCGGCGAAGTTTCCGAGCCTCGAACTCACGCTCTTGAACGGCACCGCGACCGAGGTGGCCGACTACGTCGAGCAGGAGCGCGCCAGCGTGGCTTTTCACTTCGACCGCGGCCCGGTGCGCGCGAGCTTCGACCAGCGCCACATCGGCAGCGTGCGCCAGGGCGTGTTCGTGGCCAGCGACCATCCGCTGGCCGACGGCCGCACCGTGCGGCGCCAGGACCTGGCGCGGCAACGCCAACTGCTGATGCATGCGGACGACGTGCATGAGGTGGCCTACAGCCCGCGCGTGTGGCGCTCCGACAGCTTCTACAGCACGGCCGAGATGGTGGCCGACAACCTGGGCTGGGCCGTGCTGCCCATCAACATCGCGCGCTACGAAGGCTTCAGCAAGGCGCTGAAGGAGGTGCCTTGCCCGTCGCTGGCCTTGCCGCGGCTGTCGGTGCGTATGCTGTGGCTGCAGGGGCGCCCGCTCGGCGCGACGGCGCTGTATGTGCAGCAGCGCTTCACCGAATTGCTGGGCGACGGCGCGGTGTGAGGCGCTTCAGCGGAGCACGCGACCGTCGGCCGAGATGCTGATGAGGTCGATGCTGCGCACGTTGTCGCGCAGACCCGGGCGCAGGTTGATGCGGAAGCCGCCCACGTCGTAGTCGGTCATCGCCGTCATCGTGCGCTGCAGCGTCGCGGTGTTGAAGCCGCGGCCCGCGCGGCGCACGGCCTCGCCCGCGGCCTTGGCGGCGATGAAGCCCTCGAGCCCTTCGTACGACGCGGTCTGGTCGGAGTTGTCGACCGCCGCGAGGTACTCCTTGACGATCGGAATGGCCGAGGGCCGCGGCGAGGGCACCACCTGCGAGATCACGATGCCGCCGATGTCCTTGCCCAGCTCGGCGTAGAGCGGGTCGATGCCGACGATCGAGAAGGCCATGAAGTTGCCCGTGTAGCCGCTCTTGCGCAGCTTGCGGATGGCGCTGGCCGTGGTGCCCGAGAGCGACACCAGCACGATGGCCTGGGGTGTCTGCTGCTGCACGGTCTTCAGCGCGGCGTCGAGCTTGTCGGCGCCCGCGGGCACCAGTGCGCTCGCGACCAGCGGTGGCAGCTTCAGTTCGGTGACGGCCTGCTGCACGGCGGCCAGGCCGGCGCGGCCCATGGCGTCGTCGTCGCCCACCAGCGCGATGCGTTTCTGCCCCACGGTGGCGCACTGGCGCACGATCTTGAGGGCCTCATCGATCATGCCGGGGCGCACATGGAACACGTTCGGGTGATCGGGGCCGCGCAGCGTGTCGGAGGCGGCGAAGGGCGCAAAGAGCAGGCTGCCCTGCTGCGTGGCGACCTTGGCGCCGGCCTCGCTGCTGGCGGTGCCGACAAAGCCGAACAGCATGTCGGCCTTGTTCGCGCCCAGCAGGGTGCGGGCGTTGGTGGTGGCGCGCGCGGCGTCGTAGCCGTCGTCGAGCTGCAGCAGCTTCAGCTGCAGGCCGGTGGCGGCGTTGCGCGTGTTGAAGTCGCTCACCGCAAGGCGGCTGCCGGCCGCGAAGGCGTTGCCGATCTCGTTGGCGCTGCCGGTGAGCGGCACCGACTGGCCGAGCAGGACGACGCGGGCCCCGGCGGCGGCCGGGCGTGGCGTCTGTGCCAGCAAGGGACGGGTGATGCCGAGGCCGCTTCCCAGAAGCAGCATTGCGGAGGCTTTTCCCAGCCATGTCCTGCGAGACGCGTTCATTGGCTACCTTTTGCTAACAATAGTAAAAAAGTGTAGCAATTTCGAGGCCAGGGCGGAAGGCGCGGGTGCTCCAGAATTGCCCTGATGAAAACAACTGTGTCCTGGGTTCTGGGAGGGATGTGCGCGGCGCTCGCCGGTTGCGTGGTGCCGCCCCCATCGAAGGTGGTGGAAAAGGCGCTGCCCGCGCCGGAGGTCTTCGTGCCCGTGGCTGCGCCGCAGCCGCCGCAACCGATGATCGACCCGCCGCCCCTGCCGTCGCCATCGACGATCGAGCCGCCACCGCTGCCACTGGCGGGGCCGCCGATGGCATTGCCGTCGGGGCCGACCCTCATGGCGGCGCCGCGCGCCGATCCGCGCGTTGCGGCGGACGCGGTCGTGACGGAGCCGGTGATCCGCCAGCGCCGCTATCCCAGCTATCCGTCCGCGCTGGTGGAAGAGGGCATCGAGGGCCTGGTGGTCACGGCCTTCTTCGTCGGCGTGGACGGCAAGCCCGAAGACATCCGCGTCGAACGCTCGCCGCACCCGCTGCTGTCGCAGGTGGCGACCGATTCGCTCAAGGGATGGCACTTCGACCCGGCGCGCACCGCGGACGGGCGTGCGGTGCGCGCCCGCATGCGGCTGCCGTTCCGCTTCAAGCTCGTCGAGTGAGCGGGGGAAGGTGACGCGCGCTCAGGCGCGTTTTTCGAACACCAGGTCCCACACGCCGTGGCCCAGCTTGAGGCCGCGGTTCTCGAACTTCGTGAGCGGGCGGTACGCCGGCTTGGGCGCGTAGCCGGTGTCCGGCGCGGTGTTGCGCAGCAGCGGCTCGGCGCCCAGCACCTCGAGCATCTGCTCGGCGTAGGGCTGCCAGTCGGTGGCGCAGTGGATGTAGCCGCCGGGGCGCAGGTGCTGCGCCAGCTTGGTCACGAACTCGGGCTGGATCAGGCGGCGCTTGTTGTGGCGTTTCTTGTGCCACGGGTCGGGAAAGAACACATGCACGCCGGCCAGCGTGCCGGGCTGCAGCATGTGGTCGATCACGTCGACCGCGTCGTGCGCGCAGATGCGGATGTTCGAGATCGACTGCTCGCCGATGCGCTTGAGCAGCGCGCCCACGCCGGGCTCGTGCACCTCGCAGCACAGGAAGTTGGTCTCGGGCAGCACCGTGGCGATGTGGGCCGTGGCCTCGCCCATGCCGAAGCCGATCTCCAGCACCGTCGGGCCCACGCGGCCGCCGAAGGCCGCCGTGAGGTCGAGCCGCTCGGGCGTGTAGGGCACGAGGAACAGCGGGCCCAGCTCGGCGAAGGCGCGGGCCTGGCCGTCGGTGGTGCGGCCGGCGCGCTTGACGAAGCTCTTGAGGCGGCGGTGCAGCGGATGCGGCTTGCCGTCGGTGGCGTCGTCTTCGGGGGAGGCGGGCAGGTCGTCGCCGGGCGGGAGGTCGTTGGACACGGTGTCGGGAATGTTCATGAGGGCCGCGAATTGTAGAGATCGCGCCATTCGGGCACCCAGCCGGCCAGGGCGGCGGTGCAGTGGCCGGCGGCCGTGGGGCGCAGCCCGAGCGCGCGCGCGGCGGCATCGAGCGCGGCCAGCGCGGCGTGCGGCGTCGCGGTGTCGATGGCCGTGGCGCCGTTCTGTTTGGAGAGCTTGTCGCCGTCCGCGCCGCGCACCAGCGGCGTGTGCAGGTAGCTCGGCGTGGGCAGGCCGAGCGCCTGCTGCAGCAGGATCTGGCGCGCCGTGTTGTCGGCCAGGTCTTCGCCGCGCACCACGTCGGTCACGCCCTGTTCGGCGTCGTCGACCACCACGGCCAGCTGGTAGGCCCAGGGGCCGTCGGCGCGGCGCAGCACGAAGTCGCCGACCTCGCGCTGCACGTCCTGCCGCTGCGGGCCGAGGCGGCGGTCGTGCCAGTGCAGGTCGCCGGCCGGCATGCGGTGCGCGGCAAAGCGCCAGGCGCGCGCGGGCTTGCCGTGCAGGCCGTCGCGGCAGGTGCCGGGGTAGACGCGCTCGCCGTGGCGCTCGTGCGCATGGCCGAGCCGGGCCAGGGCCAGATCGATGTCCTTGCGCGAGCAGCCGCAGGGGTAGGTGAGGCCGCGCGCCTGCAGCGCGGCCAGCGCCGCTTCATAGTGCGCGGTGCGCTGCGTCTGCCACTCGGGCGGTTCGTCGGGGAGCAGGGCGCAGTCGGCGAGCTGGCGCAGGATGTGCTCGCCCATGCCGGGCAGGCAGCGCTCGGTGTCGGCGTCCTCGATGCGGACCAGCCACCGCGCACTGTCGCCGCGCGCACGCACGTCGAGCCAGCTCGCGAGCGCGGCCACCAGCGAGCCGGCATGCAGCGGGCCGGTGGGCGAGGGGGCGAAGCGGCCGGTGGCCCGCATCCTTTCTTAGAGAACTGCGAGGGCCAGCGAGAGGCCCGAAACGAAACCGTCTTCCACGCGATGGCCGATGCACCAGTCACCGGCGATGCCGATGCGCGCCTTGGCGTCCCACAGGTGGGTCTGGCCCACAGGCACTTGCGTCTGCGCTTCGGGCCAGCAGCGCGCCTTGGCGTGGCTGGGCGTGGCGTGGATGCCGGTGATTTCCGAGAAGGCGCGCAGCAGCTTGGCCTCGATGCGGGCGGGCGTGTCGCGCAGGTGTTCTTCCGACCATTTGGCGCTGGCCTGCAGGGTCCAGCGCTCGACGCGCTCGCGGCCGGGCTTGGACGATTCGCGCGCCAGCCACGCCACGCGGTGGTGGGTGCTGCGCGCCACGTTCCATTGCGGGCCGAGGTGCGACATGTTGGCCTGGTTGGCCTGGGGGAAGGCGATCATCAGCGTCCAGCAGGGCGCGATGCGCACGGGTTCGATCTTGCGGCTCAGCGTGGCCGAGCGGTCGCCGCCGGCGAGCAGTTCGCGGGTGCGCGCGGGCGGCACGGCCAGCAGCACGGCGTCGAAGCCGGAGTAGACATGCTGCGAATCGTCGGCGCCGGCGGTGCGCAGCTGCCAGCGGGTGGCGTCGAGCGCGTCGGGCTCGATGCGGGTGACTTGCGTGCCGGTGACGAGCTGCTCGCCCAGCGGCGCGGCCCAGTGGGCCACGAGCGCGTCCATGCCGGGCTGGGCGACCCAGTGCGGCTCCAGCGAAGGCAGCGCCGCTTCGGCCACGCGGCCGTGGGCGTCGAGCACGCGCACGAGGTTGGCGCTCCAGGGGCGGCACAGCGCGGGCGTGGTGGCCAGCACCTGTGCAAAGCGCGGATCGCGCACGGTGAAGTACTGCGCGCCGCTGTCGAAGCGGCCGAAGGCGGTGTCGATGCTCGCCATCCGCCCGCCCGGCGTGGCCTCGCGTTCGAACACCGTGACACGGTGCCCGGCCTGCATCAGTGTGCGGGCACAGGCCACGCCGGCAATGCCGGCGCCGATCACGGCGAAATGGCGGGCGGCGGCGGGAGTTCGGTGGCGGTCGGCGGTGGCGCGGGCTTTGGCTTTGGGCATGGCGGACTCTTTTCTTTTGACAGGGTGATGACTGAGGAGGCCGTGCACACTCTACCTCGGTCTGCGCGCGTCTCCGGGCTGGGGGCGACCCTTATGACGCCGTCATCGCTTGGCGTTCAACGGCCCCGGTGCCGTTCAAGCAGCGCCTTGCGCGTGCCCTCGTGCTCGAACTGCGCGAGCCACCATTCGAGCGCGCGCCCCGGCTTTCCCGCGCTGCGCACGCGCCACGCGCAGTGCATGGTGCCCAGCGGCGGCTGGCGTTCGGTCTGCAGCTCGACGAGATGGCCGGCCTCGATGTAGGGCCGCGCCATCGGCTCGGGCAAAAAGCCGCCGCCCAGGCCGTGCAGCTGCGCGGCGATCTTGGCCTGCATGCTGGGCACGGTGAGCACGTCCTGCCCGCCCACGAGGTTCACGGTCATGCTCGGCCCGCTGCGCACCGAGTCGGCCGCGGCCACCGCGCGGTGCTGGCGCAGCACCGCGTCGCTCAGCGGCTGCGGCAGGCGCGCGAGCGGATGGTGCGGCGCCACCGCGAACACGAAGCGCAGTTCGCCGATCGGCCGGCTGCGGATGCCGGTGGCGGTGAAGGCCAGGCTCGCGGCATCGAGCACCGCGCCGATCGCCAGGTCGGCCTCGCCGCTGGTCAGCGCCTCGATGGTGCCGAGCAGGGTTTCGTCGCGCAGCTTCAGGCGCGTGGGCGGCTCGAGCGCGAAGAAGGCGGTGCACAGGTCGAGCAGCGGGTCGCGCGCGATCACGCTGTCGACCGCGATGGTCAGCATCGGCTCCCAGCCGGTGGCCACGCGCTTCACGCGGTTGGCCACGGCGTCGATCTCGCCGAGCAGGCGCGCGGCCTCGCGCAGCAGTTCGGCGCCGGCCTCGGTGATGCGGGCCTGGCGCGCGCTGCGGTCGAACAGCAGCACGTCCAGCGCGTCCTCGATCTGGCGCACGCGGTAGCTCAGCGCGCTGGGCACCAGGCCGAGCGCGCGCGCGGCGGCGGCGAAGCTGCCGGTGGTGGCCACCGTCTGCAGCATGGCCAGCGCGTCGGGAGTGAGGACGTCTCGGGCGCTCGTCATGGGGCGGGCTCCATTGGTCAAATAATTTGAATGATGCCATCAAAACCGGGCGTCTTTCAGAGGGGGATGGAGGTCCAGAATTCTTCTCATCCGCTGCGCATCCGGCGCGGCCCACGACGAAAGCCCCGGCGCCCGAACCGGGTGGGGCAGCAAGGAGTTCGATATGTTGCAAGTGCGTAAATCCCAGGAACGCGGTTATGCCGACCATGGCTGGCTGCGCTCGTTCCACAGCTTTTCCTTCGCGGGGTACTACGATCCGGCCTACATGGGCTTCGGCAACCTGCGGGTGATCAACGAAGACCGCGTGGCGGCGGGCGCCGGCTTCGGCACCCACGGCCACCGGGACATGGAGATCATCAGCTACGTGCTCTCGGGCGAACTCGCGCACAAGGACAGCATGGGCAACATCGAATCCATTCCGCCGGGCGACGTGCAGCGCATGAGCGCCGGCCGTGGCGTGATGCACAGCGAGTTCAACCACAAGGCCGACCAGACCACGCACTTCCTGCAGATCTGGATCGAGCCCAAGGAACGCGGCATTGCCCCCGGCTACGAGCAGAAGCAGTTCAGCGACGCCGAAAAGCGCGGCACCCTGCGCCTGGTGGCCTCGCCCGACGGCCGCGACGGCTCGGTGACGGTGAACGCCGACGCACGCCTGTTCGCCGGCCTGTTCGACGGCAGCGAAACCGCCAGCCTGGCGCTCGATCCGCAACGCAAGAGCTATGTGCACCTGGTGCGCGGCGAGCTCGAAGTCAACGGCCAGAAGCTCGTGGGCGGCGACGCCGCGATGCTCGAAGGCGAATCGCAACTCACGCTCGGCGCCGGCACCGATGCCGAAGTGCTGGTGTTCGACCTGACGGCCTGAGACGGCGTCTTTTTTCTTTTCTTTGTTCCTTTCGCTTCAACAACCAACGAGGAGTTTTCACCATGGCCATTACCACCACAACCACCGCCCCCAACGCTGCCCAGGACACCCTGGCACTCATCGGCCGCGTGCTGCTTGCAGCGCTGTTCGTGCCCGCCGGCTTCGGCAAGCTCATGGGCTTTGCCGGCACCGTGGGGTACATCTCCTCGGTGGGCGCACCGCTGCCGCAAGTGGCGGCAGTCATCGCGATCGTCGTGGAGCTGGGGCTCGGCCTGCTGCTGCTGGTCGGCTTCAAGACGCGCCTGTCGGCGATCGTGCTGGCGGTCTTCACCGTGGCCGCCGCCGTGATGTTCCACAACTACTGGGGCATGCCCGCCGACAAGGCCTTCGTGAACCAGCTGATGTTCTTCAAGAACATCGCCATCGCAGGCGGTCTGCTCGCCTTCGCCGCCTTCGGCGCCGGCCGTTTCAGCATCGATAAAAAGTAAGCTCGCTTCACCCCAGGCCGCGCACACCTTGTGGGCGCGGCCTGCTGACTTCATCGCTTCTTTGAGGAAATCCGTTTCATGGCAAACATCGTCGTTGTCTTCCATTCCGGCTACGGCCACACCCAGCGCGTGGCCCAGGCCGTGGCCGACGGGGCGGGCGCGCAGTTGCTCGCCATCGACGCCGACGGCAACCTGCCCGCCGATGGCTGGGAGACGCTGGCCGCGGCCGACGCGATCATCTTCGGCTCGCCGACCTACATGGGCGGCGTCAGCTGGCAGTTCAAGAAATTCGCCGATGCGTCGTCCAAGGTCTGGTACACGCAAGGCTGGAAAGACAAGCTCTTCGCCGGCTTCACCAACAGCGCCACGATGAACGGCGACAAGGTCACGACCATGACCTACCTGTGGACGCTGGCCATGCAGCACAGCGGCATCTGGGTCAGCATGGGCATCCTGCCGACCAACAACAAGGCGGCCACGCGCGACGCGATGAACTACGTCGGCGGCTATGGTGGCCTGCTCACGCAATCGCCCTCGGACGCGAGCCCGGCCGAGATGCCGAAGGGCGACCTCGAGACGGCACGCGCCTTCGGCGAGCGCGTCGGCGCGGTGGCAAGATCGCGCGCATAACGCCCCCAAAGAACTTCGCCCACAAGGACCCCACGATGACCGACACCATCCCCGAAATCCAATTGCTGCGGCCCCACGACAAGGACCTGGGCGGTGGCTTCAACGTGCGGCGCGTGCTGCCGGCGGCGCAGCGCCGCTCGGTCGGGCCCTTCGTGTTCTTCGACCACTTCGGCCCGGCCACCGAGCAGCCCGGCAACGCGCACGACGTGCGCCCGCATCCGCACATCGGCCTGTCGACGGTCACCTACCTGTTCGAGGGCGCGATGATGCACCGCGACAGCCTGGGCAGCGTGCAGGAGATTCAGCCCGGCGCCATCAACTGGATGACCGCGGGGCGCGGCATCGTGCACTCCGAGCGCAAGCCCGAGCGCCTCTTGGCCGACACTTTCGTGAACCACGGCCTGCAGCTGTGGGCCGCGTTGCCGCAGGCCCATGAAGAGGTCGAGCCCAGCTTCGAGCACACGCCGGCCGACGCCATTCCCGAACTGACGGTGCAGGGCGTGCCCGTGCGCGTGCTGGTGGGCGAGGCCTTCGGCGTGCGCTCGCCAGTGAAGACGCTGGCGCAGACGGTCTACCTGGACATCGCGCTGCCGGCCGGCGGCCGTTTCGAGCTGCCCGCGCTGGCGCCCGAACTGGCGGTCTACATGGTCGACGGCGATGCGAACGTGAACGGCGAGCCGGCGCCCGCCCACACGATGGCGGTGCTGCCCGACGGGCAGGGCGCGGTGTTCACTGCCGACACGGCCGTGCGCCTGATGGTGATCGGCGGCGAGCCACTCGACGGCCCGCGCTACATCACCTGGAATTTCGTCTCGAGCCGGCGCGAGCGCATCCTCGAGGCCGGCGCCGACTGGGCCGCGCAGCGCATGGGCCACGTGCCCGGCGAGACCGAGTTCATTCCGCTGCCGGGCAAGCCTTTCGGCGTGCGCGAGCCCGACACGGGCACGACGCCGGTCTGAACCTCTTGGTTATTGCTTGATGCCGATGTCCGGGTCTTCCGAGGCCCGGGCGCTGGCGTCCGACGCGCGCGCGCTGAGGTCGGGCGCCAGGGCCCGGCGGCCGTCGAACACGAAGCAGTCGCCGTGGTAGTGCGCACCGCCGACGTCCTCGAAGTACTTGAGGATGCCGCCTTCGAGCTGCAGCACATGCTCCACGCCTTCCTCGCGCATGAGGATGGCCGCCTTCTCGCAGCGGATGCCGCCGGTGCAGAAGCTCACCACCGTCTTGCCCTCGAAGTCGGCGCGGTGCGCCTTCAGTGCGGGCGGGAATTCGGTGAACTTGGTGATGCGCCAGTCGATCGCGCCGTCGAAGGTGCCTTCGTCGACTTCGAAGTCGTTGCGCGTGTCGAGCATCACGATCTCGCGGCCCTCGTCGTCGTGGCCCTGGTCGAGCCAGCGCTTGAGCGTGGGCGCGTCCACGCCGGGCGCGCGGCCGGCGGCGGGCTGGATGGCTGGGTGGTCCATGCGGATGATCTCGCGCTTGAGCTTCACCAGCATGCGCCGGAAGGGCTGCGTGGCCGACCAGCTTTCCTTGGTTTCGAGGTCGGCAAAGCGCGCATCGGCGCGCAGGTCGGCCAGGAAGGCGTGGATGGCCTGCGCCGTCCCCGCCAGAAACAGGTTGATACCTTCGGGCGCCAGCAGGATCGTGCCCATCAGGCCCAGGGCCTGCGCGCGCTCGCGCAGGGTCTCACGCAGCACGGGGCTGTCGTTGATGCCCACGAACTTGTAGGCGGCGATATTCAAAATCTCTTGCACGGGGCGGGATTGTAGGGATCGCCACACCACATCGTGGAGGGCGGCTTCCTACAATCGACGGATGTTTGTTCACCTGCGTCTGCACACCGAGTTTTCCGTCGTCGATGGCACGAATCGAATCGACGAAGTCATCAAGGCCGCCGCTGCCGACAAGCAGCCTGCGCTGGCCATCACCGACCTGAACAACCTGTTCGGGACGGTCAAGTTCTACAAGCAGGGCCGGGGCAAGGGCGTCAAGCCCGTCATCGGCGCTGAAATCTTCATCGACGGGCTGGGCAAGGAGCCCGGCGCGCTGACCCGCCTCATTCTGCTGGTGCAGAACATGGAGGGCTACCTCAACCTGTCGGAGCTGCTGGCCCGGGCCTGGACGCAGAACGTGAGCCGCGGCCAGTCGCAGGCGGCCTGCAAGCTCGAATGGCTGCAGGAGCTGCAGGGCGGGCTGATCGCGCTGTCGGGCGCGCAGGCCGGGCCGCTGGGCCAGCCGCTGCTGCAAGGCCAGGAAGAGCGCGCCGCCGAACTGGCGCTGCAACTGGCTGGCATGTTCCCGCACCGTTTCTACATCGAACTGCAGCGCGCCGGCCGTCCCGAGGACGAGCCGCACGTGATCGCCGCCGTGAAGCTCGCCGCCCGCCTGAAGCTGCCGGTGGTGGCCACGCACCCGGTGCAGTTCGCCGAACGCCAGGACTACGAGGCGCACGAGGCGCGCGTGTGCATTTCCGAAGGCGAAATTCTTGGCAACCCGCGCCGCGTGCGCAAGTTCACCGAAGAGCAGTACTTCAAGTCGAGCGCCGAGATGCAGGCGCTGTTCGCCGATGTGCCGAGCGCGCTGGCCAACACGGTCGAGATCGCCAAGCGCTGCAACCTCACGCTGGTGCTCGGCAAGCCGCAACTGCCCGACTTTCCCACGCCCTTCATCAGCGAAGGCGTGCGCATGCCGATCGGCGAGTTCTTCCGTCAGGAGTCGTTCGAGGGCCTGGAGGTGCGACTGAAGCACCTGTACCCCGACGAAGCCAAGCGCGAGGCCGAACGGGCACGCTACGTGGAGCGCCTGGAGTTCGAGATCAACACGATCCTGAACATGGGCTTCCCCGGCTACTTCCTGATCGTGGGCGACTTCATCAAGTGGGCCAAGGAAAACGGCTGCCCCGTGGGCCCGGGCCGGGGCTCGGGCGCCGGCTCGCTCGTGGCCTACGCGCTGAAGATCACCGACCTCGACCCGCTCGAATACAAGCTGCTGTTCGAACGTTTCCTGAACCCCGAACGCGTCTCGATGCCCGACTTCGACATCGACTTCTGCCAGGGCAATCGCGACCGCGTGATCGACTACGTGAAGGACAAGTACGGCCGCAACGCCGTGAGCCAGATTGCCACCTTCGGCACCATGGCCGCGCGCGCGGCCATCCGCGACGTGGGCCGCGTGCTCGACATGAGCTACATGTTCTGCGACGGCATCAGCAAGCTGATTCCGAACAAGCCGGGCATGTCGGTGACGCTGCAGTACCCGCCCGCGACCAAGATCGAAGGCGACAAGAACAACTACGCCATCGAGATGGAGCCGCAGCTGGCGGAGCGCATCGAGAAGGAAGAAGAAGTCCGCATGCTGGTCGAGCTCGCGCAGAAGCTCGAAGGCATGACCCGCAACATCGGCATGCACGCCGGCGGCGTGCTCATTGCGCCGGGCAAGCTCACCGACTTCTGCCCGCTGTACCAGCAGCCCGGCAGCGAATCGGCCGTGAGCCAGTACGACAAGGACGACGTCGAAGCCATCGGCCTCGTGAAGTTCGACTTCTTGGGCCTGGCCACGCTCACGATCCTGGAGATCGCGCGCGAGTTCATCATGAAGCGCCACAAGGGCCAGGAGAACTTCGCGTTCGAGAACATCCCGCTGAACGACGGGCCGACCTACCGCCTGTTCTCCGACGGCAAGACCGAGGCCGTGTTCCAGTTCGAATCCCGCGGCATGCAGGGCATGCTGAAGGACGCGCGGCCCACGCGCCTGGAAGACCTGATCGCGCTGAACGCGCTGTATCGCCCGGGCCCGATGGACCTGATTCCCAGCTTCGTGGCGCGCAAGCACGGCCGCGAAGACGTGGAGTACCCGCACCCGGCCGTGGCCGAGATGCTCTCCGAGACCTACGGGATCATGGTCTACCAGGAGCAGGTGATGCAGACCGCGCAGATCCTGGGCGGCTACTCGCTGGGCGGCGCCGACTTGCTGCGCCGCGCAATGGGCAAGAAGAAGCTCGAGGAAATGGCCGAGCACCGCGAGAAGTTCCGCGCGGGCGCGCTGTCCACGCACGGCATCGTGCAGGACAAGGCCGACGAAATCTTCGACTTGATGGAGAAGTTCGCGGGCTACGGCTTCAACAAGTCGCACGCCGCCGCCTACTCGCTGCTGGCGTACCACACGGGCTGGCTCAAGGTCCACTACACGGCCGAGTTCTTCTGCGCCAACATGACCGTGGAAATGGACGACACGGACAAGCTCAAGCTCTTGTTCGAAGACGCCCAGAAGAACTTCAACATCACCTTCGAGCCGCCGGACGTGAACCGCGGCAACTACCGCTTCGAGCCGGTCACCAACCGGATCATCCGCTACGGCCTCGGTGCCGTGAAGGGCACGGGCCAGCTCGCGGTCGAGGCCGTGGTGCGGGCGCGCGAAGAGGGCGGGCCGTTCAAGAGCCTGTACGACTTCTGCGTGCGCATCGACCGCCAGCGCATCAACAAGCGCACGGTCGAAGCGCTCATCAAGGCCGGCGCGTTCGACGCCATCCAGCAGAACCGCGCCTCGCTCATCGCCTCGGTCGACCGCGCCTTCGAGTTCGCCATTGCCACGGCGGCCAACGCCTCGCAGGCCGACATCTTCGGCGACTGCGAGCACGGCTCGGCCACGCAGGAGCCCGACCTGGTCGACGCCACGCCCTGGGGCGTGAAGGAACGCCTGACCTTCGAGAAGACGGCCGTGGGCTTCTACCTGTCGGGCCACCTGTTCGACGAGGTCTCGCACGAGGTGCGGCGCTTCTGCAAGCGCGAGATCGGCGACCTGCTCGACAGCCGCGATCCGCAGGTCATTGCCGGCATCGTGAGCGATTTCCGCGTCATCAACGGCCAGCGCGGCCGGCTGGCGATCTTCAAGCTGGACGACAAGTCGGAGTCCATCGACGCCACGGCCGACGAGGCGCTCATCAACGCCAACCGCAACACGCTGAAGGACGACGAGCTCGTCATCGTGAGCGGCAAGCTGCAGCCCGCGCGCGGCGGCTTCGAGGCGCGCTTCCAGGTGCAGCAGGTGTGGGACCTGGCCTCGGCGCGCTGCCGCTTCGGCAAGTTCCTGCGCGTGGCGGTCAACGGCAAGGTGCCAGAGATCGCGCGCCTCTTGAAAGACTTTCCGGCGCGCACCGAGCAGACCGAGGTCGGTGACCTCGTGCACGGCCTGCCCGTGCGCCTGTCGATGGCGCGGGGCGGGGCGCAGGTCGAGCTGCAACTGGGCGAGCGCGCGAAGTTCTTCCCGACCGATGCGGCGCTCGCGAGCTGGACCGCGCAGGCCGAAGCGGGCAAGGCGCAGGTCGTCTACGATTGATCGGGCCGCGCGGCCCCGGGGAACCTCGGGGCCTGCGCGCGGTCCATCAGTCTGTTGCAACCTGGCCTTGGGCCACTCACAGGAGGAATGACCGCATGCATTTCAAGAAGATCCTCAAGACCACCGCGTTGACGTTCGGCGTGGCGCTGCCCATGGCCGCGGCCTGGGCCCAGTACGCCGGCCCGAGCTCGGTGCCGAACCTGACGGTCAAGCAGCTGATCGAGACCGGCCAGGACGACCAGCACGCCACGGTGCGCGGCTTCATCGTCTCGCACGATGGTGGCGAGCACTACACCTTTGCCGACGACACGGGCCGCCTGAAGGTCGAGATCGACGCCAAGTACTTCCCGCCGGGCGTGAAGATCGACGACAAGGTGCGCGTCGAACTCAGCGGCGAGTTCGACAAGGACCGGCTCACCGGCAAGACCGAACTCGACGTCAAGCGCGTCATTACCGTCCTGCGCTGACCCCGGCCTTTTTCCCGAGCGCCTGTTCGACCTGGTCGAGCACGGCCTCGGGGGCGTGCAGCCAGTCCTTGGCCAGCACCTGCATCACCTGCCAGCCGAAAGCGTCGAGGATGCGCGGACGCGAGACGTAGCGTTCCAGCACGTTGTGGCGCGTGCCGTCTTGCGCCGCGCCGTCCACGAGGAGGCCCAGCGCATAGTGGCCCTGGCCCGCCGCGCGCACCGCGAGGTCGCAGCGAAAACGCGACTGCCCCACCTGTTCGTCCACCGCATGGCCGCGTGCGCGCAGCGCCTGCGCGATCTGCGCCGTGACCTCGTCCGTGCGCGCCTGCCGCGCCACGTGGCCGCGCGCCAGCGGGTTCATGCCTTCGAGCACGCGCCGCGCCGTGTCCTCGTCGCCGCGTGACAGGCACTCGGCATAGCGCAGGAAGTTCTTCAGCGCCGCCGCGCCTTCGTTGTGGTCGTTGGTGATCGCCTCGTGGCGGATGGTCGAGACCACCGCCATGTGGTGCTTCGCGCGGCTGAAGATCACGTTCAGCCGCTTCTCGCCGCCGCGCTGGTTGATGGGGCCGAAGTTCATCAGCATGCGGCCCTCGGGGTTGGGGCCGTAGCAGATGCTCAGGATGATGATGTCGCGCTCGTCGCCCTGCACGTTCTCCAGGTTCTTGATGAAGAGGCCGCAGAACTGGTCGTCTTCCTCGCGCACGTACTCGGCCTCCAGCCGCGCCGCAAAGTCGGCATCGACCGCGCCGAGCGCGTTCAGCTCCTCCTCGATCTCGCCCTGCTGTGCCTCGGAGAACGCCACGATCCCGAGGCTGCGCCCGGTCTCCCGTTTAAGCAGCTCGCGCACCAGTTGCGCGATGTGACGCGCCTCGCCGTCGTTGATGCGGTTCTCGTACACCGCATCGGCCACGCGGTGGAAGCTGATGGCGCGCGAGAGCAGGGCGTCGACCTGCGCCTTCACGGACTCGTCGGTCGGGCTGCGCGACTGCACCACGATCTCGCCGCGCTCGGGCGCGGGCAGGCTGCGGTCGGGAATGGTGTACAGGTTGCCCGCGTAGAAGGCCGCGTTCGAAAAGCCGATGAGCGATTCGTAGCGGCTGCGGTAGTGCCAGGCCAGCAGCGTGGCCGGCAGGTTGCGCGCGCCCTGGTTCAGCAGGCTGTCGGCGTCGAGCACGACGGCGATGCGTTCGCCTTCCTCGCCGTTCTCCGCATCGTCGCCTGCCACCGACACGGTGTCTTCCTCGGCGTCGCGGCCCGACGAGAAGAAGCTGGTCGGCGGCAGCTGCATCTCGTCGCCCACCACGATGATCTGCGGCGCGCGGTACAGCGCAGGCACGGCTTCCTCGACCGGGATCTGGCTGGCCTCGTCGAAGATCACCACGTCAAACAGGTCGGCCGCGAGCGGCAGCGTGTCGGACACCGACAGCGGGCTCATGAGCCAGATGGGCTTCATGTCGCGCACCACGCGGCCGGTGTCGCCGCTGGCGAGTTCGCGGATCGCCTTGTAGCGCATGGTCTTGCCGAACTCGTGCTCGAGCTCCCGGCGGCCGGCGTTGTAGCTCTTCTTGAAGACCTTGCCGTCGGCGTCGAGCTGGCTGGCGGGCAGGGCGCTCTTTTGCACATGGTCGCGGAAACGCTGGCGCACCGCGGCGGCGAGCGTGCGCGCATTGCGTTCGAGCAGCTTGCGTTCGCCTTCGCCTAGGCGCTGCGCATGGCGCGCGAGCGTGGCGCCGTCGAAGCGCGGCAGCCAGCGTTCGGTGCGGTACACGCGCTCCAGCCCTTCGCGCGCGACGGCGTACTCGATGGCCTCGGGCGGCAGCGGCAGGGTGCGCAGCGCGGCGGCCACGGCCGGGTCGGCCTCGGCCAGTTCCTGCATCGGCTGGAGCACCGACGGCAGCGCGTCGGCCTGGTCGCGCAGTGTGCGGGCCTGGGCGTCGAGCGCGTCCAGCGGTTGCGCGCCGGCGTCGTGCAGCAGGTCGCGCCAGAGGGCGTCGAGTGTGTCGACGCGCGGTGCGGCGGCGACGAGCTGTTCGACGCTGCGGCGGCCCGCGTCGGTGCGCAGGTGAGCCTGGAACGCCGCGCGCAGGCCGGCGCCGGCGTCGATGCTGCGCATCGCCTGCAGCTGCTGCGCGAAGGCCTCGGCGTCGGTGCAGCCGTAATCGACCTCGAGGCGCGCCGCCTGCTGGTCGAGCGCGGTGCGCGCGGCCTGTTCGGCGCGCAGGTCTTCGAGGATCTGGCTGGGCTGCGGACGCACGGCATGCGCGGCGAAGTCGTAGCGGCGCTTGAGTTCGCCCGACAGGCGCCACCACGAGGGCTGCAGCCAGCGCAGCAGCGAGCCTTGCTGCGTGCGGGCCTGCGCCAGCGCGGCTTCGGTGTCGCCGGGCGAGAGCTTGTCGCGCCAGTGGGCGGTGCGCTGCAGCTGCGCGTCGAGCGCCTGCTGCAGCGTGCGTCTTTCGTTCAACGCGCTGCCGAGCGCGAGGCTGCTTGGGTGCGCCGCATCGAGCAGCGCCAGCTGGCCGCGCGCGGCCAGCGCGGCGACGCTGCGCGCATCGGCCACCACGGCCAGCGCATCGCGCCACAGCACGCCGGCCTCGGCCAGCGGCGGCCACGCATCGACCAGCGCATCGCGGCAGGAGGCGCTCAGGTCGATGGCGCGTTCGCTGCGTTCGACCAGCCGCGCCAGCGGTTTCTCCTGCGCCAGCAGCGAGGGCGCGAGCTGCGCGAACACATGCTGCGCGAAGCTGGGCGCGCCCAGGCTTTCGGTCACGGCCAGGTGCAGGCGCGACACCAGCTCCGCATGCCGGCGCCAGGCCGCGAAGGCGGGCAGCGCCTCGGCCTGCAGCGGCGTGAGCGACGGGTCGCCGGCCTTGAGCGCCACCAGCCGCGACAGCAGCTCGCGCAGCGTCACCGCGATGTGTTCGGGCACGTCGTGCATGGCGGCGTCGAAGCGTTCGAGCGCGCGCAGGTCGAGGTCCATGGCGTCGAGCAGCTGCGTGCGCTCGGTGCTTTCCTGCGCCAGCGTGCCGGGCGCCTCGAGCCACAGCTCGTAGGTCTTGCGCAGGTTCTGCACGAAGGCCTTCTTGTCGCCCTGCGAGTCGTGGATCATGCAGCACAGCTCGTCCAGCCCCTGCTGGCGCAGGCGGTGGAACACGACGTCGATGGCGGCGCGCTTCTCGCACACGAACAGCACGCGCTGGCCGCGGCCCACGTAGTCGGCGATCAGGTTGGTGATGGTCTGCGACTTCCCCGTGCCCGGCGGGCCCTGGATGATGTAGCTGGTGCCGGTGCGCGCCAGCGCCACCGCGGCGGTCTGCGTGGCGTCGGCCTGCACCACGGGCCACTGGTCGGCCAGCGGCAAGGCGGGCGGCGTCTCGGCGTCGACGCGGCGCGGCTGCAGCGAGAACACGCGGTCGAAGGCCTCGCTGGCCAGGTCGGATTCGGCCAGCCCCGAGTAGTCGCGCACCAGCGACATCTTGCGGTGGTTGAAGTTGCCCAGCGTCACGGCCGTGAGGTCGATGTCCCACTGGTAGGGGTTGCCGCTGCTCTCGCGCAGCGCGAAGGTCTTGCGCTCGGTGTCATCGACAGCCGTGGCCGCCATCTGCGGCGCGCGCGGCTGCGGCGCGCCGCCGACGGCCTCGCGCACCGGCAGCGGCACGGGGCGCACGCGCGCATGGAACAGCTGCAGCCCGCGCGGGCGGAAGTCGTCCTGCGCGTAGCTGAAGTCTTGCGCGGCCACCGGCACCGCCGAGGGCGAGCGCACGCGGGTGCGGCGCTTGAACTGTTCGAGCCGCTGGCGTGCGCGCTGGTGCATCACGGCGATCTCGGGCTGCTTCACGAGCCGCAGCTGCACGCCGGGCTCGCTCTGCGCGATCTGCGCCGACAACTGGGCGTGGAACTGTTCGAGCGAGGTCTCGCGCAGGTCCACCGTCTCGGGCAGCGCGATGCCGTAGAGCTGGCGCAGGTGGTGGCGCAGCGTGGGGTTCACCTGCGCCTCGCTGGCCGAGGCTTCGAGCAGGTACTGGTCGCGCACGCCTTTCTTGCGCGTGAGCTCCACCGGCAGCATCAGCAGCGGCGAGGCGATGCGCTCGGCGCGTTCGGCCTCGCCCTCCTTGAGGTTGTGCCAGCGCAGGAAGGCGATCACCAGCGACAGCTGAGAGAAGCCGTACTCGGCCCGGTCGCGCCGTGCCTCCTGCAGGATGCGGTCGAGCGCGCCGGGCAGGTAGGGTTGGTCTTCGAAGCGCAGCCAGCGCGCGAGCGGCACGGGGTCGCAGCTGGCGATGTCGGCGGCAAAGCGGCCGTCCCACACGCACAGCTGGTCGGTGCGGATGCTGTTGAGGTCGACCACCAGCGGCACGCTGGCGACGGTGAGGTTCACATGCGCCTGCGTCGGCTTGAAGTACAGCAGGCGGTTGCGCCGCGAGAGGTCGAACAGCCGGTCGCGCAGGTGCAGCTGGATCGCCTGGCGGCGCTGGCCCGCGCCGTCGCGGGCGGGCGCGATGCGGTCCAGGCCGAGGTCGACGGGCTGGTCGCGGTAGGTCTCGAGGCGGCGGATGACCGAGGGCAGGTCGCGCGCGCGCTCGTGGCGGTCGAGCGCGGTCATCTCGAAGATCACGGCGGCCACCACCGGGTGCAGCCGGCGGTTCAGCTCGAACAGGTTGCCGCGGTGCGTGGCGAAGCGGGTCAGGTCGTCGCCGTCGGTGAAGTCGAGTCCGCACGACAGGCTGGCCAGCACCTGACCCAGGCACAGGATGTCGCCGAGCGCGTCGTGGTGGCCCAGGCGCAGCTCCCACGCGGCGTAGCCGGGCAGGTAGACGGGGCGCGTGGGCACGGTGTCGGGGCCGGCCTCGGGCATCACCGCGAGGTTCTCGAGCGCGACGCCGGCGTCGGCATCGACGGTCAGGCGCGTTTCGCCGACCACGCGCAGCACGGAGGCAGCGGGCTGTTCGAGGGGCGCGATGGCCTCGGGGTGGCGACTTGGTGCCGTGCCTTCAGGCTGGACGAGTGCCAGCGCGGGTTCGGCGGGCGCGTCGGTCACTCGGTAGGCGAAGGCGTTGCCGAGCGCGGCGACGTGGCCGAGTTCGTGCAGGGCCGAGACCTCGCGCAGCAGCGGCAGCACGAGCTTGAGCACGTCGTCGGTCTGCAGGCCGCCATGGGCCTCGGCGGTGGCGAGCAGTTGCAGGAGCGGGGCGGGAGCGAGGGTCATGCGGCGGCAGCCTGCGAAGAAGAAGTGGCGGCCTTGTCGAGCAGGGCGGCGGCGTCGCGCTTGACGCGGGTGAAGTTGCGCTTGGACAGACCCAGGTCCTTCAGCACGCGCTGTTCGAAGGGCGTGTCGCAACCGAGCGCATCGGCCAGGCCCAGCGCGGCGGCGAGGGTGACGTCGTCCATCTCGGGATCGGCGGCGACGAAGTCGACCAGCACGCTGGCCAGGTAGTCGTGCAGGCCGGTGGGGGCGGGCTCGGGCAGCGGCATCGCCGAGGTGGGCGGCGCGAAGTCGGGGAAGAAGCGGCGCGCATGCGCCAGCAGCGACTCCGACTGCAGCACGGGCCGCTGCAGCAGCTGCGCCAGGGTGCCGCGCGTGAGGGCGCTCACGCGCTGCTGGCCGAGCACGTCGAGCGTGGCCAGGTCGAGCGGACCTTCGAGCGCGGCGGCCAGCCATTCGTCGGCGTCGTGCTCGCGGCCGGCCCACAGGCGCAGCGCGCGGGCGCGCACGAACACCTCGGGGTGGCTCACGCCGCGCGTCTGCAATGCCTTGTTGTTGGGGTCGGCGCAGATTTCCTCGGCCTGCGCCAGGTAGCTCGCCACGTTGACCTGCGTGAGGCCGGTCTCGATCTTGATGAGCGCACTCACGGCGGGCTCGAGCGCGCCGCAGGCCACGCAGCCGCCGCGGTCGGCAAAGGCCTCGGTGTACAGCGCATGGCGCCGCGCGGCCTGCAGGTGGCTCGCATCGGCGCGTGGGTCAGCTGCCGTGGCGTGCAGCAGGCGATCGACGACGTGGTGCTTGCCGCCGTCGCGCTCCCACAGCAGGTAGTGCGCCAGCTCGTGGCCGAGCACTGCCTGGCGCTCGGGCGGCTGCAGCTTTTCGAGCAGCGGACCCGAGAGCACGATGTGCGCCTCGCCCGGCACGACGTAGATCGCGGCGTTCATGGCCGCGCCGTCGCCGGACGGGGCCTGGTAGAGCGTGATGCGCGCCGTGACGCCCAGCCGCTGCGCGGCCAGGGTGGCGTCGGCATGCAGGTCGGGGTGCGCGTCGGCGTCGAGCCGGTAGGCGCTGCGCAGCAGTTCGGCGCGCATGGCGGCCGTGTGTTCTTCGCGCGCTTCGGCGGAGGCGGCCCAGCGCCAGGCCTCGGGTTCGTTCGCCTGGAGGTGGGCGGCCAGTGCCTGCTGGTAGGGCAGCGGCGTCAGGTCTTGGAGGCGAACGGCAGGGAAAGAGTCGACCATGTCAGGAGCGCCAGCAACAATGAGTTGCCGACGATCCTAAACGAGCGGGTGGTGTCGCTTGCAATCACCCACGATGTGGGTGATTGCGGGTGTCAACGCTTGGGCTTGAGCGTGACGATGAGCGACGGGAAGATGCGCCCGTCCGTGTCGCGCGGCAGCTTGTCGGTCTTGCGCAGGCCGCGTTCGGCCGCTTCGTCCCAGGCCGGCAGGCCGCTGGACTTGGCGAGCTTGACGCCGACGATGGTGCCGTCGGGTGCCAGTCGCACTTCGAACTCGGCCTCGGGGTTGCCGTTCACGCTGTCGGCATCGGGGAAGGTGATGTTTGGGCGCACAGCGGCAGCGATGCGGCCGGCATAGCCGCTGGACGGGCCGGACGAGCGCTGGGCGTTGCCCTTGGCATCGTCGCTGCCGCTGGCGCCTGCCAGGCCCTGCATGCGCTTGAGCGTCGCGGCGCGGTCGGCGGCGGCCTGCTTGGCGGCCGCCTCCGCCTTCTTCGCTTCGGCCTGCTTGGCCTCGGCTTCCTGCTGCTTCTTCTGCTCGGCCAGTTTCTTCTGCTGTTCTTTCTTGCGCTCGGCTTCGTCCTCGGCGCGCTCCTTGGCCTCGAGCTCCTTCTTCTTTTGCTGCTGCACGCGCTGCTGCTCGAGCTCGCGCTCCTTCTGCGCCTTCTGTTCCTTGAGCTTCTTCTCGCGCTCCAGCGCGATGTCGGGCGCAGGGGCGGGCGCCGGCTCGGGCGGCTTGACGGCCGGGGGAGGCGGCGGGGGCGGTGCGGGTGCAGGCGGGGGCGGTGCGGGCACGGGGGCCGGCGGCTCCGGCACCGACAGGCGCGGGGCGGCCTGCATCACCGTGGTGGACCACAGCTCGGCATCGACCGCGCCATCGTCGGCTTCGCTGCGCCAGCGCACGCCCCAGGTGAGGGCGGCGATCAGCAGCGCATGGGCAATGAGGGCGAGCGCAACCGCGCGGGGCGTGCCGCGTTGCGGCGGCGGCGCGAACTCGGGGCGATCCAGGGCGAGCGACATGCCTTATTTGCCGCCCGTGGTCGTGACCGACAGGCCCACGCGCTCGATGCCGCTGCGCTTGAGCTGGTTCATCGCCTTCACGACGGTTTCGTACTTCACCGACTTGTCGGCGCTGATGACCACGGGGCGCTGGGCGTCGCCGCCTTGCGCGGCCTTGGCGGCCGAGCCGATCTGCGTCATGGGGATCGACGCGCCGCCGGTGCCGGTGGACGGGTCTTTCTTGATCTGCACTTCGTCGTCGCTCTTGATGACGATCTCGATGGGCTTGTCGGGCTGCTTGTTGGCCCGATCGACCGTCGGCAGGTTGATCACGCTCGGCGTGATGAGTGGGGCCGTGACCATGAAGATGATCAGCAGCACCAGCATCACGTCGATGAACGGGACCATGTTGATCTCGTTGATCGTGCGGCGGCCGCGGCCCCGGGATGAAACGGCGGGCATGTCGTCGCGTCCTTTGTCTTGTGCGCGCCGCTCTTCAGCGGTTCGCGGCGGTGACCGAGGCTGCGGGCGTCACGGCGCCGGGGTTGGCCGAGAGGTTGCGCTGCAGGATGTTGGAGAACTCTTCGATGTAGGTCTCCAGGGCGATGGCGATCTTGTCGATCTCGCGCGCGAAGCGGTTGTAGCCGACCACCGCGGGAATGGCGGCGAACAGGCCGATGGCCGTGGCCACCAGCGCTTCGGCGATGCCGGGCGCCACGGTGGCCAGCGTCACCTGCGTGAGGGCGGCCAGGCCGGTGAAGGCATGCATGATCCCCCAGACCGTGCCGAACAGGCCCACGTACGGCGACACCGAACCGACGGTGGCCAGGAACGACAGGTTCTGCTCGGCCGCGTCGAGTTCGCGCTGGAAGCTCGCGCGCATGGCGCGGCGGGCGCCGTCGAGCAGCGTGGCCGCGTCGGTCACGTGGCGCTCGCGCAGCTTCTGGTACTCGCGCATGCCGGAGGCGAAGATGCGCTCCATGGGGCCGGCGAACTTGGCGTTCTGCGCGGCCGAGGCGAACAGCTCGTTCAGGCTGGTGCCCGACCAGAACTCGCGCTCGAAATCGTCGTTGAGCACGCGGATGCGCTTGAGGGCGAAGTACTTGCGGATGATGGCGGCCCAGCTGGCGACCGACACGATCACCAGCAGCAGCACGACCAGTTGCACCACGAAGCTGGCGTGGAGCAGGAGATTGATGATGGAGAGATCTTGGTTCATGGCTTGAAAGGTTGAGTCATGGAGCCGCTGGAGTGCTCGAGGGTTCCCGAAACTTGGGCCGGAATGCGCGCAGGGCGCAAGGTGGCGGCGTCCACCCAGCCGATGCGGATCGTGCCTTCGCACAGCAAGACCGGTGCCGCGGCCCCGGTGCGTTCTTGCTCTGTTTTTGATAGCACGCGCTGACCGATTATCAACGACGCGGTGCCCAGTTGCCGCAGCTCGGCTGTAACCAGCAGTTCGTCGTCCAGCCGCGAGGGCCGATGGTATTTGAGCTGGGTTTCGCTCACCACGAACTGGCCGCCGGTGGCTTCCTTGAGCTTGCGCTGCTCGACGCCCAGGGAGCGCAGCCACTCGGTGCGACCGCGCTCCATGAACTTCAGGTAGTTGGCGTAGAACACGATGCCGCCGGCATCGGTGTCTTCCCAGTAGACGCGGATCGGAAACTCGAAAGTCACTTGCATGCCTCCGTGCTTCGCACTGCGGCGCGAGCTTGCTTGGGGCGGCCCGGCGCTACGCTCATTGGGCGATCATGGCCCGCAGGCGCTCGACCGATTCCTGCAGGTGCGCCATCGAGCTGGCGGTGGAAAAGCGCACGAACTTCGCGGTTTCGGCCGTGCCGAAGTCGCGGCCCGGCGTCACGGCCAGGTGGGCGCGCTTCATGGTCTCGAAGGCGAAGTCCCAGCTGCCCGAGATGCCGAGCTTGTCGGCCACGCTCGTGCAGTCGGCCCAGGCGTAGAAGGCGCCGTCGGGCACCACGGGCACGTTCAGGCCCAGGGCGTTCAGTTGCGGAATGAACCAGTCGCGGCGCGCCTTGAACTCGGCGCGGCGGCGTTCGTACTCGGCGATGCTCTCGGCCTCGAAGCAGGCCAGCGCGGCGTACTGCGACACCGTGCTCGCGCAGATGAAGAGGTTCTGCGCCAGGCGCTCGACCACCGGCACCAGCACTTCGGGCACCACCAGCCAGCCCAGGCGCCAGCCGGTCATGTTGAAGTACTTGCTGAAGCTGTTGATGCTGATGACGTTGTCGTCGATGGCCAGTGCCGTCTGCCCGAACGCATCGTCGTACGACAGGCCCAGGTAGATCTCGTCGATCAGCGTGATGCCGCCGCGCTGCGACACCACCTCGTGGATGCGACGCAGTTCGTCGGGCGCGATCGAGGTGCCGGTCGGGTTCGAGGGCGAGGCCAGCAGCACGCCGCGGGTCTTGTCGGTCCAGGCGGCCTCGACCTTGGCGGCGGTGAGCTGGAAGCGCTCCTCGGCCGTGGTCGGCACCAGCACGGCCTTGCCGTCCGCAGCGCTCACGAAGTGGCGGTTGCAGGGGTAGCTCGGGTCGGGCATCAGGATCTCGTCGCCCGATTCGATCAGCGCGAGGCAGGCCAGCTGCAGCGCGGCCGAGGCACCGGCCGTGACGACGATGCGGCGGGCCGGCACGTCGACGTTGAAGCGCTGCTTGTACCAACCGCTGATGCGTTCGCGCAGGTGGTCCAGGCCGGTGGCCTGCGTGTACTGCGTGGCGCCGGCGCGCACGGCGCGGGCGGCGGCTTCCTGCACGAGGGGCGGGGCGGTGAAGTCGGGCTCGCCGATGTTCAGGAAAATCATCGGACGGTCGGTGTGGGCCACTTCGCGGGCCAGCACGCCGGCGGCTTTCGCCACCTCCATCACGTAAAACGGTTCGATGCGCTGCGCGCGCGTCGAGATCCTCATGGGCGCGCCTTGCCGGTGGCCCGGTCGGCTTCCACTTCGAGCGGACGCAGCTGCGGTGCGAGGCCGTTGAGCACGGCGTTCACGTATTTGTGGCCGTCGGTGCCGCCGAATTCCTTGGCGAGTTCGATGCACTCGTTGAGCACCACGCGCCAGGGCACGTCGGGGCAGTTCTGGAACTCGTACACGCCGATCCACATCACGGCGTGCTCGATGGGCGAGATCTCTGTGAACTTGCGGTCCAGCAGCGGCAGGATCAGCGCGTCGAGCTGCTCGGCGCCGTTGATCGAGCCGTGCAACAGCGCGTCGTAGTGCGCCGCGTCGGCCTTGTGGAAGCCCGCGAGGTCGCGCGTGAAGTGGTCGATGTCGGTCGGGTCGTTGCCGCCCACCAGGTGCTGGTAGAGCGCCTGCAGCGCGAACTCGCGCGCGCGGCTGCGGTTCGACTTGGCCGCGGCCTTGCGTGCGCCCGTGCTGGTGAGGCCGGTGCGCGACTGGCGGGGCTTGGCGGACTTGGAGGTGTCTTCGGTCATGAAAGGGTGGCCAGCAGTTGTGCCATCTCGACCGCCACCTGGGCTGCGTCGCGGCCCTTGTCGGTCTGGCGGGCGACGGCCTGTTCGAGGTTTTCGGTCGTGAGGATCGCGTTGGCGATGGGCAGGCGGTAATCGAGCGCGACGCGGCTCACGCTCGCGCCCGATTCGTTGGCCACCAGTTCGAAGTGGTAGGTCTCGCCGCGGATGATGCAGCCCAGCGCCACGAGCGCGTGGTAGCCGCCGCGCTCGGCGAGCGCCTGCAGCGCCACGGGCACTTCGAGCGCGCCGGGCACCTGCACATGATGGATGTCGGACGCGGCCACGCCGAGCGCCTCGAGCTCCGACAGGCAGGCCGCGGCCAGTGCGTCGGTGATGTCGGCGTTGAAGCGCGCCTGCACGATGCCGATGCGCAGGCCTTTGCCGTTGAGCGTGATCTCGCCCTTGTTGGAACCTTGCATGGTCGTTCAGTCTTTCGTGAGGTAACCGGCGATCTCGAGGCCGAAGCCGGCGGCCATGCTCGGCATGCGACGCGGCGCGCCGAGCAGGTTCATCTTGTGCACGCCGCATTCGCGCAGGATCTGCGCGCCGATGCCGTAGTTGCGCAGGTCCATGCGACCGCGCTCCGGGGCTTGCGCGGGGCGCGCGGTGCCGTCGAACTGCGCGAGCAGCTCGGCCGCGGTTTCGCCGCAGTTCAGCAGCACGGCCACGCCCTTGCCTTCGTTCGCGATGTGCGAGAGGCTGGCGTCCAGGCTCCAGGAGTGCATCGGGCGGTTGACTTCGAGCGCGTCGAGCACCGACAGCGGCTCGTGCACGCGCACCGACACCGTCTCTTCGGGGGCCCACTGGCCGCGCACCAGTGCCAGGTGCACGCCGCGGCTGGGCTTGTCGATGAAGGCGTGGGCCGTGAAGGCGCCCCAGTTGGTCTGGATCTCGCGGCAGCCGACCTTCTCGACCAGCGATTCGACGCGGCTGCGGTGCTCGATGAGCGCGGCAATCGTGCCGATCTTGAGGCCGTGCTCGGCCGCGAAGATCTGCAGATCGGGCAGGCGGGCCATCGTGCCGTCTTCGTTCATCACTTCGCAGATCACCGAGGCGGGCGAGCAGCCGGCCATGGCGGCCAGGTCGCAGCCGGCTTCGGTGTGGCCAGCGCGCATGAGCACGCCGCCGTCCACCGCCTGCAGCGGGAAGATGTGGCCGGGCTGCACCAGGTCGGCGGCCACGGCGTTGCGTGCCACGGCGGCCTGCACGGTGCGGGCGCGGTCGGCGGCCGAGATGCCGGTGGTCACGCCTTCGGCCGCCTCGATGGAGACGGTGAAGGCGGTGGAATGCTTGGCGCCGTTGCGCTGGACCATCGGCGGCAGCTGCAGCCGCTCGCACATCTCGCGCGAGAGCGTGAGGCAGATCAGGCCGCGCGCGTGGCGGGCCATGAAGTTGATGGATTCGGCGGTGATGTGGTCGGCGGCGATGACGATGTCGCCTTCGTTCTCGCGGTCTTCCTCGTCCACGAGGATGACCATGCGGCCGGCGGCCAGCTCGGCCACGATGTCTTCGACCGGGGAGATCGGTGCGGGTGCACGGTCGGCGCGCGGGGCGCCGATCGGCGTGACGGAGGCGTTCATTTCGAAGTGTCCTTGGGAGACGTGGAAGACGTCAGAGAGGGGGTGAGCATGCCGGCCTGAAGCATGCGCTCCACGTAGCGCGCCACGGTGTCGATTTCGAGGTTGACCTTCGAACCGGCCTTCAGGCCGCCGAGGGAGGTGTTTTCCACGGTGTGCGGGATCAGGTTGATGCTGACCTCGGCGCCCTCGGCAATGTCGCTCACGCTGTTGACCGTGAGGCTCACGCCGTTGATGGTGATCGAGCCCTTGTAGGCCAGGAAGCGGGCGAGGGCAGGCGGTGCGACCACGCGCAGCTCCCAGCTTTCGCCGACCGGCGCGAAGAAGCTCACGTGGCCGATGCCGTCCACGTGGCCCGAGACGATGTGGCCGCCGAGGCGGTCGCTCGCGCGCAGGGCCTTCTCGAGGTTGATGCGGCTGCCTTCGTCGGTCAGGCCGGCCGTCTTGTCGAGGGACTCCGCGGAAATGTCGATGGTGAATTGCCCGCGTTCAGGTGCGAGCCTGGTGACCGTCATGCAGGCGCCGTTGAGCGCGATGCTGTCGCCGAGCCCGACGTCGTCGAGGTAGCCGTCGGGCACCTCGATGCTGAGTCGCTTGCCGTAGGAGGAGGAGGTGCCGAGGTCGTGGATGGCGGCGATGCGCCCCACGCCGGTGATGATTCCGGTGAACATTTCCACATTTTCGCAGACATCGAGGGGTCTTCGGCCCGAAGGGCCGGTTTGCGGCTGCGAATGTGCCGCGCCGCGTCGGCCGCGGCTCAGAAGTGGTCGCGGCCGGCGACGCGCGCGACGATGCGCAGGTCGGGCCCCAGCATGTCCACCGACTTGAATTCGAGCGGCAATGCGCCTGCGAGCGACGTGAGCGGGCCTTCGGCATGCAGGTGGCTGGCGATGTCGAGCCCGCTGCCGATCAACTTGGGTGCCAAGTACACCAGCAGCTCGTCCACGCAGCCTTCGCGCAGCAGCGAACCGTTGAGCTTGTGGCCCGATTCGACGTGCAGCTCGTTGACGCCGCGTGCCGCGAGGTCCTGGAGCATCGCGGGCAGGTCGACCTTGCCGTGCAGGTTGGGCAGGCAGGTGATGGTGGCGCCGCGGGCTTCGAGCGCGGCCGCCTTTTCTTCGTTGTGCCGGCTGGCGGCGTAGATCCAGACGGCGCGGCCAGCTATGAAAATGTGAGCGTCGGGCGAGGTCTGGAGGTGGCTGTCGACCACCACGAGATGGGGCTGGCGCGGCGTGTCGACCAGGCGCACGTCCAGGCGCGGGTTGTCTTCGAGCAGCGTGCCGACGCCGGTCAGCACGGCGCCGGTGCGGGCCCGCCAGGCGTGGCCGTCGGCGCGCGCGGCCTCGCCGGTGATCCACTGGCTCACGCCGTTGTGCAGGCCGGTGCGGCCGTCGATCGAGGCGGCGATCTTCATTCGAACCCAAGGCTGCTTGCGGATCATGCGGCTGAAGAAGCCGATGTTGAGTTCGCGGGATTCGTCGGCGCCCGGTCCGACTTCGACCTCGACGCCCGCCGCACGCAGGCGCTCGAAGCCCTGTCCCGCCACCAGCGGGTTCGGGTCGGCGAGCGAAGCCACGACACGGCGCACGCCGGCGGCGATGAGCGCGTCGCAGCAGGGGCCGGTGCGGCCGTGGT
Organism: Variovorax sp. GW821-FHT09D07; assembly: GCF_059416345.1. Lineage (NCBI taxonomy): Bacteria > Pseudomonadati > Pseudomonadota > Betaproteobacteria > Burkholderiales > Comamonadaceae > Variovorax > Variovorax sp. GW821-FHT09D07. The sequence goes on along the minus strand of NZ_JBWKOY010000005.1, from coordinate 401,159 downwards.
GCGAGCAGGGTTCGAGCGTGACGTAGGCGGTCGCGCCCGCAGTCGAATGGCCCTGGGCCTGCGCGTCGCGCAGCGCCATCACTTCGGCATGCGGGCCGCCGGCCTGTTGCGTGTGGCCCTGGCCGATCAGGTGGCCGTCGGCGTCGCACAGCACGCAGCCGACGCGCGGGTTCGGGTCGGTCAGGCGGATCGCGGAAGCGGCCAGCCGCAGAGCGGTCGCGATGTGTTCGGAAGAGGGCATGGGTACGGAGCGAAAAAGGCTGCGCGGGTCGGCTCGCCGCTCAGATATCGCGCAGCAGCTGCCGGAACTCGTCCACGTCCTCGAAGCTGCGGTACACCGAGGCAAAGCGCACGTAGGCGACCTTGTCGAGTTTCTTGAGTTCGCGCATGACGAGTTCGCCGACCTTCGTCGAATCGATTTCGCGCAGGCCGCTGGCCAGCAGCTTCTGCTCGATGCGCAGCAGGGCGTTGTCGATCTGCTCGATGCTCACGGGGCGCTTGCGCAGCGCCAGCATCATCGAGGCGCGCACCTTGGTCGAGTCGAAGTCGGCGCGGCTGCCGTCCTTCTTGACCACGACGGGGAAATTGACGTCGGGGCGCTCATACGTGGTGAAGCGCTTGTCGCAGGCGCTGCACTGGCGGCGCCTGCGGACGAAGTCGGCGTCTTCCGAAACGCGGGTCTCGACGACCTGCGTTTCGAGATGACCGCAAAAAGGGCATTTCATGCGGCCAGTGCTTCTCTTCTTCTGATTACGAAATCAACGGTAGACAGGGAAGCGGCTCGTCAAGGCGTGGACCTTGGCGCGCACCGCGTCGATGTTCGCCGCGTCGCGCGGGTTCTCGAGCACGTCGGCCACAAGGTTCGCCGTGATGCGGGCCTCTTCGTCCTTGAAGCCGCGCGTGGTCATGGCGGGGGTGCCGATGCGCACGCCGCTGGTGACCATCGGCTTCTCCGGGTCGTTGGGGATCGCGTTCTTGTTGATCGTCATGTGGGCGGCGCCCAGCACGGCTTCGGCTTCCTTGCCGGTGATGCCTTTGGAACGCAGGTCGACCAGCATGACGTGGCTTTCGGTGCGTCCGCTCACGATGCGCAGGCCGCGCGCGGTGAGGGTGTCGGCCACGATCTGGGCGTTCTTGACCACCTGTTGCTGGTAGGCCTTGAACTCGGGCGTCAGGGCTTCCTTGAACGCGACGGCCTTGGCGGCGATCACGTGCATCAGCGGGCCGCCTTGCAGGCCGGGGAAGATGGCGCTGTTGATCGCCTTCTCGTGCTGCGACTTCATCAGGATGATGCCGCCGCGCGGGCCGCGCAGGCTCTTGTGGGTGGTCGAGGTCACGATGTCGGCGTGCGGCACCGGGTTGGGGTACACGCCCGCGGCCACGAGGCCGGCGTAGTGGGCGATGTCGACCATGAAGATCGCGCCGACGTCCTTGGCCACCTTGGCGAAACGCTCGAAGTCGATGTGCAGCGAGTAGGCTGAGGCGCCCGCGATGATCAGCTTGGGCATGTGCTCATGCGCCTTGCGTTCCATCGCGTCGTAGTCGATGGCTTCGTTGGCGTCCAGGCCGTAGCTCACCACGTTGAACCACTTGCCGCTCATATTGAGAGGCATGCCGTGGGTCAGGTGGCCGCCTTCGGCCAGGCTCATGCCCATGATGGTGTCGCCGGGCTTCAGGAAGGCGAGCATCACGGCTTCGTTGGCCGAGGCGCCGCAGTGCGGCTGCACGTTCGCGGCGTCGGCACCGAAGATCTGCTTGACGCGGTCGATGGCTAGTTGCTCGGCCACGTCGACGTGCTCGCAGCCGCCGTAGTAGCGCTTGCCTGGGTAGCCTTCGGCGTACTTGTTGGTGAGCTGCGAGCCCTGGGCTTGCATGACGGCCGGCGAGGCGTAGTTCTCGCTGGCGATCAGCTCGATGTGGTGTTCCTGGCGCGCGTTTTCGGCTTGAATCGCGGCCCAGATTTCGGGATCGGTCTGTTCGACCAGGATATTGCGTTGGTACATGGCAGTCCTTTGAAGACGAGGTCCTTGTTCAACCAAACAAGGGCTGCCCAGGCGAACGGCTGAACGCCTGTTGTGGCCAGGCGGCACGCTTCCCAGTGGTATTCCACGTCAGCGCGTGGCACCTTTTTCAGGGTGCTGCGCCTATCGCCAGTCGCGTACAGGCCGAGTGTAGCGCAGGCCCGCACGCATCCGGGCCGGGAGGGCCGGCAAGGCCTCAGGAAACTGCGGAGAGCAGGGCGACCTTGGCCGGCTCGCTGCCGGTGGCGGGCTCTTCGCCAGCCGGCTTGGCCGGTGCCACGACCGGGATCGGCTGTGCGCGCGCCGTGGTCGGCGGCGGCACAACCATCGTCGACGGCGCGCGGCCGGCGGCAACCTGGCGCAGGCGCTCGTGCTCGGCCAGCACCTTGGCGGCATAGCCGCCGTCGTCGTCGAGGTTGGCGGCGCCCACGTAGTAGCGCAGGCCGCCTTCGAGCGAGCCGGCGCGGGCGATGCATTCCTGCAGCACCTTCACGCCGACGCGCATGTTGGTCACGGGGTCGAAGGCGGTGAGCGTGCCGCCCGCGCTTTCGTACTTGTCGCCGTGCACGCGCGTCATGACCTGCATCAGGCCCTGGGCGCCGACGTGGCTTTGCGCGAACGGATTGAAGCTGGATTCGATGGCCATGATGGCCAGGATCAGCGTCGGGTCGAGCTTGGTGCGCTTGCCGATCTGGTAGGCCTCGGAGACCAGCACGCTCAGCGGTTCGGCCGCGACGCGGTACTTCTTGCTGAGCCAGTAGGCCACCGCCGCCTGCTGCTTGGGCAGCTCGTCGGGGCTCGCGGCCGTGGTGCGCTCGATGGCGGTCGGCTCGAGGTCCGTGGGTTCGGGCGCGGGCTTGCGCGACTGCAGCCAGCCCATCAGTTGTTCCTCGCCGGTCTTGCGCAGGTCGGGGCGCGCCACGAGGGCGAGGGCCGCGAACACGATGGCCAGGCCGACCAGCGCAAACCCGTTGTGGGTGATTTCAAAAAAGCCGTCTGCCACATCGGACACGAAGGTCCGTAGCCCGCGGGCTGTGGCATCAAACGCCTTGCTCATCGCTTTTTTCCTTTCTGTGCGGCACCTGGCATGCAGCGCCTGAAAGGGCGGTGGATGAAGGCAGCGGCGCTTGGATTGGTATGTACGAATCAGGCTCCGCGCATGGAGGGGGTGTGGGGTAGGGAGCGCGGCGGCCTGATCACGCCGGTGGAATTCGGCAGCGGATTCAGGGAGGCCCTGCTGCGTCCGGCAGCAAGGGCAGGCGGGATTCTATCGTGGCTAAATACACGGTCAAGCATAAGGATTTGGTTCCATATGTTAATAAGTGCTTGAAGAATCCCCCCGTCCGAGGGGCTGCCAAGGGGAACGGGCCTACGGGAAATCCCTTGGAAAAAGGGATTTGCAAAGGAAGGGTGAGACGCCTAATCTGGACGGGCCTGAGGTTTCAGGCGTTTTTCCGAAGTCAGGCAGTCCGAGGTGCAAGTCAAGGACTCGAACGATGGAGGACTCCACGGCGGCAATCTCTTGCTGCCAGCACGGCGGGAACCATTACTTCCGGTCGCGCGAATCGATGGCATGGGTTTTGAGCCCGCCATCAAGCCCGGTGACAAGACACTTCGTCGACTCACCGGGCTTTCTTGTTTGTGGGGCTCACACTTTCGGCCTACCGATCCTGTCGAGGGGCGCGTGGGCATCACAACGCCTCGCCAAAAGGGAACGCATTCACGTTTCGGCAGACTTTGTTGGCATCTGTTTGCGGCACACTTCTGCGGATGGATGCTGCTTCGATCAAACAGAACAAATGGGTGCGGCGTGGGGTTGTCGCGTTGCTGGTGTTGTTGGCCCTGTGGGTCATCGCGTGGCTGGCGGTGCCGCCGATCGCCAAGAGCCAGCTCCAGAAGATCGCGAGCGAAAAGCTGGGCCGGCAGGTCACCGTCGGCAAGATCGACTTCAAGCCCTGGACGCTCGAGCTCGCACTGAATGACCTGCGCATCGCCACCGCCGACGGCAAGCAGCCGCAGGTGGCCATCAAGCGCATCTATGCCGACGCCGAACTGCAATCGCTGTTCCGCCTGGCGCCGGTGATCGACGCGGTGACGGTCGAGGCACCCGCGGTGCTGCTCACGCACCTGGCCGACGGCAAGTACGACATCGACGACATCCTGGCCAAGCTGGCCTCGGGCCCGCCGCCCGACCCGAAGGCCGAGCCCGCGCGCTTCGCGATCTACAACATCTCGATCAAGGACGGCGCGGTCGACTTCGACGACCAGACCGTGAAGCGCCGGCACGAGCTGCGCGGCTTCATGCTGAACGTGCCGTTCCTGAGCAACCTCGCCTCCAAGCGCGAGATCAAGACCGAGCCCAAGCTGGCTTTTGCGCTCAACGGCAGCCAGTTCGACTCGGCCGCCTTCACGACCCCGTTCGCGCAAAGCCGCAAGACCGACGCCCACGTGCAGTTCAAGGGGCTCGACCTCGTGCCGTACCTGGGCTACATCCCCGGCGGCCTGCCGGTGAAGCTGCAGGCCGGCAGCCTCGATGCCGACCTGAAGATCGATTTCCAGCAGACCAACACCATCGGCCTGAAGATCACCGGCACGGTCGAGGCCCACGGCGCCAAGCTGGGCGACGCCCGCGGGCGCGACCTGCTGGGCTTCGACTCGCTCAAGCTGGCGCTGGCCGACGTGCGACCGCTGGAGTCGGTGTTCCACCTGAGCGAGGTCGCGCTGGCCAAGCCGCAGCTGGTGGTGGCGCGCGACGCCGCCGGCCAGCTCAACCTGATGGCCACCGACCCGGCGACCGGCGCGGCCGAAAAGGCGGCGCCGCTGCCCGCGCCCGCCGCCAGCGCCCCGGGCGGCAATCCGGCCGCCGAGAAGCCCAAGCTCAAGGTGCAGGTCGACAAGATCGCGCTCGACGGCGGCCGTGTCGGCTGGCGCGACGAAACCGTCAAGCCCGCTGCAGCCATCGACCTCACCGACCTCGGCATCAACCTCACGGCCGTCACTTGGCCCATGGAAAAGCCCGCGCAGTTCGACGGCAGCACCGCCGTCGCGGGTGCCACGCTGAAGTTCAAGGGCAATGCCACCGACAAGGTCGCCGACGTGCAGACCGAGGTCGAGGCGCTGCCGCTGTCGCTGGCCGCGCCGTACCTGGCGCAGAGCCTGGAGCCCACGCTCGACGGCAAGCTCAGCGGCCAGATCGACGTGTCCTGGGCCCAGCCCGACCTGAAGTTCAAGGCGCGCCGCCTCGCCGCCGACGGCCTGGCGCTGACCCAGGCCAAGACCGCGCTGGCCAGCGTCGGGCGCTTCGAGCTGGTCGACGCCGAGGTCGACATGACCAAGCACACCTTGAACATCGCGTCGTTCACCGCGACCAACCCCAAGGTGAGCGTCGAGCGCGACAACGAGAAGCGCTGGATGTTCGAGCGCTGGCTGAAGACCCCGGCCGGCGGCGCCAAGGTGGCGGCGCCCAAGCCGGCCGACGCCGGCGCGGCGCGCCCCAATAGCGCCAACACCAAGCCCTGGGCGCTGACCCTGGGCACGCTGGCGGTCGACAACGGCAGCCTGTCCTATGCGGACAAGGCCGGCTCGGCGCCGGTGGCGATCGAGGTCACGGCCTTCAAGCTTCTGGCCCAGAAGATCGCACCCGACACCAACACGGTCTCGCCGCTGCAGGTGTCGGGCCGCATCGGCGCGGGCCGCCGCGCGGACCCGGGGCGCTTCGACTACAAGGGCAACATCGTGCTCAAGCCGCTGGCGGCCGAGGGGCGGCTCGAGGTGGCGTCCTTCCCGGCGCATGCCTTCAAGGCCTACTACGCCGATGCGCTCAATGTCGACATCCGCCGCGCCTTCGCGAACTACCGCGGCACGGTGCGCTACGCGAGCGCGCCGGCCGGCATGAGCCTGAAGCTGGCCGGCGACACCGCGCTGGACGACTTCCGCGCCAACAGCGTCTCGCTGACCCAGTCGCCGGGCTTCGACCGCGGCAACAGCCAGCTGCTGAGCTGGAAGACCCTGAGCCTGCGCGGCTTGCAGGTCAGCCTCGCACCCAACGCGGCCCCGACGGTGGACGTGCGCGAAACCACGCTGACCGACTTCTTCGCCCGCGTGATCGTCGACCCCACCGGCCGCCTGAACCTGCTGAGCCTGACCAAGAAGGGCGAGGAAGCCTCGAAGGCCGCCGCGGCCGCCGCCACCGAAGCCAGCACCAAGAAGGGCCCGGGTGGCACGACCACCACGACCCGCGCGCCGGCCGCCTCGGCGCCACAGCGGGCTTCGGGCGGTGCGCCGGTGTCGGCCGAAGCCATGGTCGGCGGCGCGCCCGAGCCTGCGCCGGCTGCGTCCGCACCCGTCGTGGCTGCCGCGCCTGCGGCCGACAGCGGCCCGGCGCCCGTCATCAACTTCGGTCCGATGAGCCTGGTCAACGGCAAGATCGACTTCACCGACCTGTTCGTCAAGCCCAACTACTCGGCCGACCTGAGCGAGCTGACCGGCAAGCTCAGTTCCTTCTCGTCGAACCCGCCGAACGGGCAGGGCGGTCGACCGGCGCTGGCCGACCTCGAGCTGCGCGGCAAGGCGCAGCAGACCGCGGCGCTGGAAATCACCGGCAAGCTCAACCCGCTGGCCAAGCCGCTCGAACTTGACATCACCGCCAAGATGCGCGACCTCGACCTGGCGCCGCTGTCGCCGTATTCGGTGCGTTACGCGGGCCACGGCATCGAGCGCGGCAAGATGAGCATGGACGTCAATTACAAGATCGCGCCCGACGGCCAGCTCACCGCCACCAACAAGCTGGTGCTCAACCAGCTGAAGTTCGGCGACGAGGTGGCCGGCGCGCCCAACAGCCTGCCCGTGCGCCTGGCCGTGACCTTGCTGGCCGACCGCAACGGCGTGATCGATGTCGACCTGCCGCTGCGCGGCTCGCTCAACGATCCGCAGTTCAGCATCGGCCCGCTGATCTTCAAGGCGGTGGTCAACCTGATCGTCAAGGCCGTGACCGCGCCGTTCAGCCTGCTGACCGGCGGCCTGGGCGGTGGCGGCAGCGGCGATTCGAGCGCCATCACCTTCGAGCCTGGCAGTTCCACGCTCAGCAGCGGCGCCAAGGAAAGCCTGGACAAGGTCGTGAAGGCCCTGGCCGAGCGGCCGACGCTGCAGATGACGGTGGTGGGTACTTCCAGCCTCGAGAAGGAGCGCGACGCCTACCAGCGCCAGCGCCTGCGCCAGCTGACCCAGGCCGAGAAGCGCCGTGTCGCGGTGCGCGGCGGCCAGACCGGCACCGAGGTGGCGCCGGTGACCGATGCCGAGTACCCGGAGCTGCTCACGGCCGTCTACAAGCGCTCCGACATCACCAAGCCGCGCAACATGGTCGGCCTGGCCAAGGACCTGCCGGTGAAGGAAATGGAAAACCTGCTGCTGGCCAGCGTGCCGGTCGACGAGGAATCGATGCGCCAGCTCGCCGTCGAGCGTGGCGCCGTGGTGCGCGACTACCTGCTGGCGCAGAAGCTGCCGAGCGAGCGCCTGTTCCTGGGAGCCGTGCGCACCACGGCCAGCGGCAACGACTGGAAGCCCGGCGCCGAGCTGAGCCTGACCATGAAATAGCCGGCGGGGCTTGGCTTTTCGCCTCGCCTTGCCATATATCTTGCGGGCCCTTTTCAGCCCGCCGAACGGTGCGCGCCGCAGTTCCGACACGGAATTCGGCGGGCTGTTCGCCAACTGGGTGAAAATGTCGATGTGCGCCGGCCTTTGCCGGCGCCTTCGCTTTCTCTACCAAGACAACGATTTCGCGCAGTGACCTCTACTTCTTCCAAGCCACACGACCTCCAGGCCCTCGACACGCTCACCGGCGGCGCCTTCACCGCGCCGACCTCGGGCGAGCGCGCCGCGCGCATCCGCGACTGGCTCGCGGGCAACCCTTCGTCCGAGCAGATGCAAGAGGTCTTCAAGGAGTTGAGCGGCCGCGACAAGGGCGCCGCGCGCCTGCTGCGCGAAAAGCTCGACGAAATCAAACGCGCCAAGGGCCAGGAAGCCATCGCCGCCGAATGGGCGCAGAAGGCCGAAACGCTGCTGGCGCAGTCCAAGCTCAACATCGCCGACGCACTGGCCTGGCAGCGTGACGCCGCCAAGGCCGGCGCGCCGTTGTCGCGCGAACCGCTGGCCGGGCTGAAGGCCCAGTTGGCCGAACGCGTCAAGGGCATCGAAGACCTGCAGCACCGTGCGCAGGTCCACCGCGAAGCCGCCGTCCTGCTGGCGCAGCGCTTTGAAGTGTTGTCCACCAAGGGCTGGAAGGACGCCCAGGCCGCCGAGGAATCGCTGCGCGCCGACGTGACCCACTGGCAGCAGCAGGCCGCTGACATCGTGGCTGACGCCAACTGGAACAGCCTCGACGCCAAGTTCGCCCCCCAGCTCGAAGCCTCCAAGTCGCAGCTGCTCGTGGTCTCCGACTCGTTCCACGGCGCACTGGCGCAGGCCGTGGCCGCGGCCGCCGATGCCGCCGCGCCGCTGCCGCCCGTGCCCGTCTGGGCCGACGAACTGCGCGCCGCGCGCGGCGAAGTGGTGGCGCCCAAGCCCGCCGCGCCCGCTCGTCCCGCCGCACCCAAGGTCGACCCGGCCGTGCGCGCCGCGGCGCAAGACGCCGTGCAGGCCGCCCTCGCCAAGCTCGAACAGGAAACCGCCGAAGGCCACGGCAAGGCCAGCGCCGGCGCCGCCGCTGCGCTGCGCGCCGTGCTCAAGGAGCACGGCAAGCTGGTCGACGCGCCGCTCGAAGCCCGCGTGCACGCCGCGCTGGTCGCCGCTGGCGAACTCGAAGGCTGGCAGCGCTGGAGCGCCGACAAGGTGCGCGAAGACCTCGTCGCCAAGGCCGAAGGCCTGCTCAAGCGCCCCGAAGGCCAGGCCCTTGGTGGCCGCAAGATGCAGGAAACCCTGCGCGCGCTGCGCGACCAGTGGAAGCAGGCCGACCAGGGCGGCGTGCCGAACCACGCGCTGTGGAAGCGTTTCGACGAAGCCTGCAACGAAGCCCACAAGGTCGTCGAGGCCTGGCTCGAGAAGGTGCGTGCCGATGCCGCCGAACACCGCGCCCTGCGCGTCGCGCTGATCGAAGAGGTCAAGGCCTGGGCCGCCGCGCATGCCGGCGCCACCGACCTGAAGGCGCACAACCGCGCGCTGCACCAGTTCGCCGACCGCTGGCGCGATGCCGGCCACGTGGGCGAGAAGGTGTTTGCCGAGCTGCAACCGCTGTGGAACGAAGCCTTCGGTGCTGCCCGCGCACCGTTCGAAACCGCGCAGAAGGCCAGCGTCGAACGCCGCCAGGCGATGATCGCCGAGGCCACTGAGCTGGGCGCCCAGCCGATGCTGCGCATCGACGCCGTGAAGGCGCTGCAGCAGCGCTGGCAGCACGAGGCGCAGAGCGTGCCGCTCGACCGCCGCCACGAACAGAAGCTGTGGGACGCGTTCCGCGCACCCATCGACGAAGCCTTCAACCGCAAGACGGTCGAGCGCGAAAAGGCATCGGCCGCCATGAGCGAGCACGACCGCCATGTGCTCGAAGCCTCCAAGGCGCTCGACGCGGCCAATGCCGGCGGCGACGCACAGAAGATCCGCGCCGCCATCGCCGGCCTCGAAGCCGCACTGCGCGGTGAAGTGCCCGCACCGGCACCCGCCACCACGAGCGACGGCCCCTCGGTCGGCGCCACCGGTGTCGAAGCCCCCGGCCAGGCCGCGGCCGAGTTCGGCGAAAGCGCCGAGCAGACGCCGGGTTCGAGCGATGCCGAAGCCACGCCGTCCGCACCCGCGGCAGCAGTGGCCGACGCGCCCGACCTGGTCGCTCCCGCAGACGGCGCCGATGCTTCGGCCCGCAGCGACAGCGCCGCGCACGAAGCCGGTGAGGCTGCGAGCGTCGCACCGGCCGCGCCGCCGAAGCCCGCACCCAAGCCCGTGGTCGCCATGCGTGGCGACGACCGGCCCAGCAGCAAGAAGGCCGAAGCCGCACCGGCCGCTCGCGGCACGGGCCGCTTCGGTGATCGCCGCGACGGCGGTCGCCCCGGAGCCGGCGGCCCCGGCCGTCCGAACGACCGCGGCGGCCCGCGTCCCGATGCCCGTGGTGGCGATCGCGGCGCACCGGGCGGTGGCCGTTTCGGCGACCGTCCGCCACGCGAAGACCGCGGCCCGCGTCTGGGCGATGCCGCCTTCCGCGCCCAGCGCGAGGCGCTCGAGCGTGCCGATATGGCGCTGCGCAAGCTGGCCGCGCAGGCCCACGGCGAAGCGCTCACGCAGGTGCTTGGCGCCTGGGAGCAGCGCGATGCCGCCCGCCTGCCGAGCGTGCAGGAACTGGGCCGTGCCGTGACGCCGGCCGTGCGCACCCAGTGGTCGCAGGCCGTGGGTACCGCACCGACGGCCGCCGCGAGCGATGCCGCCGAAGCGCTACTGCGTCTGGAGATGGCCGCTGAAGTGCCGACGCCCGCCGAGCAACTCGACGCACGCCGCGCGCTGCAGCTCAAGCTGCTGACGAAGCGTGGCGATCCGACGCCGGCCCAGACCTGGGGTCAGGACGCCGGCAAGGTGCTCGCCGCCGCGCACGACGCCGCCACCGCGCGCCGTCTGCAGAACGCGCTGAAGGCCTTGCTGCGCAAGTAAGGCGCCTGCGCGCGTTCATGTGAAAGGAGCCCGCCGCGTGCGGGCTTTTTCATGCGTGTCGACCCGTCCCGGCTCAAGGCAGCCTGGCCAGGATCTTGTCCATTTCTCCGGCGGTATAGGCGCGCAGGGAGCGCGTGCGCACATTGCCCTGCATGGCGATGGCCAGGCTGAATGCACAGAGCGCCTGCTCGTCCTCGGACTCCAGCACGCAGACCACATCGCAGTCGCCCATGGTCCAGAAGATCTCGCGCATGTTGACGCCGAGCTTCTGGGCGGTTTCCTTGGCGGCGGCAGCGCGTTTGGTGGTTTCCTTGACGCTCTGGATGCCCTTGTCCGTGAAGCTCAGCATGCCGATATAGGTCACCATTTTCTGCTCCTGTGTTGTTATCCGCGGGGGCGAATCACATGAAGCAACGCCGCCCCCGATGGCGACGCTCCAGGTCATCAGGCGCGCAGCGACGCTGTGGAGGGCGATGGCCGCAGCGATGCTACGCCGGGGGCCTGCAAAGGCAAGGCGCTCCCGATCAGCGCCTACTCAGGACGAGGTATGCGGACCGCGATCGCGCGCGCAAGCAAGGAAACCAGATGTGAGGGGCGGTCAGGCCTGCGTAGGCCGAAAGAACGCATCGAAGAGAACCAGCACCGCCGGGAAGTCCCGCGCGAAGTTCGGCCGGTTCACGAAGTAGGCCTCGCAGGCCACCGCGAAGAACTCGCTGATCGAGGTCGCGCCGTAGTCGTCGAGCCAGGGCGGTTCGGCGCCGAAGCGCTCGGCGAGGATGGTCTTTTCGCGGAAGTCGTCGTAGGCCGGCTGCAGCACGGCCATCCAGGCCGCACGCGCCTCGCGCGCGCTGCGCCGGCCCATGAAGCCGGCCGGCAGCGGCGGGCAGCCGTCGGCGATGCCGTTGCGCATGTCGATCTTGTGGGCGAACTCGTGGATCACGACGTTGTAGCCGCCCTCGCTGCTGACGCTGCTCGCGAGCACGTCCTGCCAGCTGAGCATGACGGGGCCCTGGTCCATCGCCTCGCCGGCGACGACCTCTTCGTACTCGTGCACGACCAGCGCGTCATCGACGACCTTGCGTGGCGCCACCACCTCGGACGGATGCACCACGATGCCGACGAAATCGTCGTACCAGTCGAGCCCGTCCTTCAGGTGCAGCACCGGCAGCACGGCCTGCGCCGCGATGGCTAGCGCCACCTCGTCGGTGATGATGAAGCCCTGCGTGCCATGGAATTCCTTGTCCCGCAGGAACTCGGCCGCGAGCGTGCGTAGTTGTTGCTGCTGCGCGGGCGGCAATTCGCCCAGGAAGGCGTAGCGCGTGAGCGTGGCGCGCCAGGCAGCGTCGGGAATCGGGGGCAGGGTGCGCAGCCGGCGCAGCCACTTGAACATCGGTGGCGGTGCGGCTAGCGCAGGTCGACGCGCTGTGCGCCGGCGGCCGACAGGCACAGCAGTTGCGCACGCGGCGGATGAGCCGCAACGTCCCAGTCGCTCAGCACGATGCGACGCAGGCCATGGCCCAGGTCGTGCACCGCGGGGCGGTGGGTGTGGCCGTGGATCAGCGCGCTGGCGCCCGCGTGTTGCAGCCATTGGCGGGCCGCGTCGGCGTCCACGTCGGCCCAGAGGGTCGAGGGATCGCGCTTGCGGTCTTCGCTCTGTGCGCGGATGGCGCGGGCAAGCGCGCGGCGCTCTTCCAGCGGGCGCGCAAGGAACGCGGCCTGCCATTCGGGCGTGCGCACCTGGGCGCGAAACTGGAGGTAGTCGGTGTCTTCGAGGCAGAGGGCGTCGCCGTGGCTCAGCAGCCAGCGTTCACCGTGCAGCACCAGCACGGTGGGGTCGTCGAGCAGCGTGAGACCGCATTGCGCGGCAAAGGCCTTGCCGACGAGGAAGTCGCGGTTGCCGTGCATGAAGAACACGGGCATGCGCTGCGCCGTACGCTGCAGCAACTCGACGCATTGCGCCTCGAAGCCGGGCTGGTCGGCGGCATCGTCGCCCACCCACACCTCGAACAGGTCGCCGAGGATCACCAGCGCATCGGCCGGCGTGGTCTGCAGGTAGCCCTGCCAGGCCTCGAAGGTGGCCAGCTCGCTGGCCTGCAGGTGCAGGTCGGAAATCAGGTCGACGGTGCGCCACGCGGGCGGCGCCACCAGCTCGGAGAAAGCCGGGTTCGCCACCGGGGTCATGCCGCTGCGCCGTGCCTGAGGTGCATCACTCGACAGTGACGACTGCCTTTTCGATCACGACGTCCTCGAGGGGCACGTCGTCATGGAAGCCCTTGCGGCCCGTCTTCACGGCCTTGATCTTGTCGACGACATCGGTGCCGCCCGTGACCTTGCCGAACACCGCGTAGCCCCAGCCCTGGGCCGAGGGGGCGGTGTGGTTCAGGAAGCCGTTGTCGGCCACGTTGATGAAGAACTGGGCGGTGGCCGAGTGCGGTGCGCTCGTGCGGGCCATGGCCACGGTGTAGTTGGCGTTCTTGAGGCCGTTGTTGGCTTCGTTCTCGATCTCGGCGCCGGTGGGCTTTTGCTTCATGCCGGGCTCGAAACCGCCGCCTTGCACCATGAAGCCGGGGATCACGCGGTGGAACACCGTGTTGTCGTAGTGGCCCTTCTTCACGTACTCGATGAAGTTGGCGGTCGACTTCGGTGCCTTCACGCCGTCGAGTTCGAGCGTGATGACGCCGTAGTTCTTGATGTGCAGTTCGACTTGGGGGTTGCTCATGAGTTAGCTCCTTCTTCGGAAACGGGATTACTTCGCCAGCGTGGCGGACTTGATGGTGAGGGTTTCGACGGGCACGTTCTGCATGCCGCCCTTGTTGCCGGTCTGCACGGCGCGGATCTTGTCGACCACGTCGGTGCCGGCGACGACCTTGCCGAACACGGTGTAGCCGTAGCCGTCGGGGTTGGGCGCGTTGAGCGAGTCGTTGTTCTTCACGTTGATGAAGAACTGCGAGGTGGCCGAATTGGGGTTGCCGGTGCGGGCCATCGCGATCGTGTACTTGTCGTTCTTCAGGCCGTTGTTGGCCTCGAGCGGGATCGGCGGGCGCGTGGGCTTTTGCTGCAGGTCGGCCGTGAAGCCGCCGCCCTGGATCATGAAGCCGTCGATGACGCGGTGGAACACCGTGCCGTCGTAGTGCTTGTCCTTGACGTACTGCAGGAAGTTTTCGACCGTCTTGGGGGCCTTGGCCGCATCGAGCTCGACCACGATGTCGCCCGCCGAGGTGGCGAGCTTGACGCGCGGCGCGGCCTGCTGGGCGTGCGCGCCGGCGGCGGCGCCGAAGGCCAGGGCCGCAGCCAGTGCGAGGGCGCCGCGGCGGCTGAAACGGGAAAGTGCAGAGGTCGTCAAATGAGGCTCCGTGTGCGGGTGGAGGGGAGGGCGGTGGGCCTGCGTTGGCGCAGGTTGGGAGGCAACTGTGTGCGCACCGCCGGATTGCAAGAGGCTGTTACTTGGTCGTGCGGCCCACGGGCTTGCGCACTTCGGGCGGCGCGGCCGGCAGCACGGCCGCATCGGCCGCGGCCTTGGGCGTGAAGATCTGGCGGATCAGCGCGAGCTTGGGCGCGACGCTCGCGTTGGTGGTGGCGAACTGCTGGGCGCGCTGGTATTCCTGGGCCGCCAGGCGCGCGTACACGTCGCCGAGGTTTTCGTGCGCGGTGGCGTAGTTGGGGCTGAGCTTGAGCGCGGTTTCGAGTGCGGCGCGGGCCTGGTCGAACTTGCTCTGCGACGCGTACAGGGCCGCGAGGTTGTTGTAGGGCTCGGGCAGTTCCGGGAAGTCCTGCGTGAGCTGCGTGAACGCGGTGATCGCGTCGGCGGTCTTGTTCTGCTCGGTGAGGATCACGCCGCGCAGGAAGCGCATCTGCGGGTCGCGCGGCTTGCCGGCGATGTAGGTGTCGGCCTTGGCCAGCGCCTCGGCGGACTTGCCCTGGCGCAGCAGGAGGTTGACGTCGTCGTAGTCGTTGGCGTGCGCGGCGAAGCCCCACAGACCGAACAGCAGTGCAAAGGCGATGGGGAGTCTGGAGAACGCGGCGTGCTTCATGAAGCCTCGGCAGGATTGGGGGAGAGCGGGGGCCTGGAGAACACCCGGATGCTGCGCGGCGGCAGCCGTTTATACTGCGTCGCATTGTAGCCGAGGGGCCACGTCGAACCCCTCGTAGCCACGCCCCCCGTCACCCCTGAAATACACCGTTGTTCGCCCGTACCGCACGTGCGCGAATCAACGCTTTCCGAGTCCCATGAGTCTGCGCATCTACAACACGCTGTCGCGTGAATTGGAGGATTTCTCCCCCCTGCAACCTGGACAGGTTCGCATGTACGTGTGCGGCATGACCGTCTATGACCTGTGCCACATCGGCCACGCCCGCATGATGATGGCGTTCGACGTGGTGCAGCGCTGGCTGCGCGCCAGCGGCTATGCCGTGACCTACGTGCGCAACATCACCGACATCGACGACAAGATCATCGCCCGCGCGGTCCAGCGCGGCATCACCATCCGCGCGCTGACCGACGAGGTGATCGCGGCCATGCACGAGGACATCGGTGCGCTGCGCATCGAGCCGCCGACCATCGAGCCGCGCGCCACCGAATACGTGCCGCAGATGCTCGGCATCATCGAGACGCTGGAGCGCAAGGGCCTGGCCTACCGCTCGGACAACGGCGACGTGAACTACGCCGTGCGCAAGTTCCCGGGCTACGGCAAGCTCTCGGGCAAGTCGCTCGACGAACTGCATGCCGGCGAACGCGTCGCGGTGCTCGACGGCAAGCAGGACCCGCTCGACTTCGTGCTCTGGAAATCCGCCAAGCCGACCGAGCCCGACGACGCCAAGTGGGACAGCCCCTTCGGCACCGGCCGCCCGGGCTGGCACATCGAGTGCTCGGCCATGAGCTGCGCCACGCTCGGAGAGACCTTCGACATCCACGGCGGCGGCGCCGACCTGCAGTTCCCGCACCACGAGAACGAAATTGCGCAGAGCGAAGGCGCCAACGGCAAGCCGCTGTCGCGTTTCTGGGTGCACAACGGCTTCGTTCGCGTGGACAACGAGAAGATGTCCAAGAGCCTGGGCAACTTTTTCACGATCCGTGAAGTGCTGCAGAAGTACGACGCCGAGAGCCTGCGTTTCTTCCTCGTGCGCACGCATTACCGCAGCGCGCTGAACTACAGCGACGCGCACCTCGACGACGCGCGCAACTCGCTCAAGCGCCTGTACACCGCGCTCGACCTGGTGGCGCCCGCGACCGTGGCCATCGACTGGACGCAGCCCCACGCGGCGCGTTTCAAGGCGGCGATGGACGAAGACTTCGGCACGCCCGAAGCCATCGCCGTGCTGTTCGAGCTGGCCGGCGAAGTCAATCGCACGAAGTCCGCAGACACCGCGGGCCTGCTCAAGGCGCTGGCCGGCACGCTGGGCTTGCTGCAAGGCGATCCGAAAGCGTTCCTGCAAGCGGGCACCACGCTCGACGAAGCCACCATCCAGGCGAAGATCGATGCACGCGCGGCGGCCAAGGCGGCGAAGAATTTCGCCGAAGCCGATCGCATCCGCCAGGAACTCCTCGAGCAGGGCATCGTGCTCAAGGATTCGCCCACGGGAACGACCTGGGCGGCTGCACAGTGAACGGAACGACGAACCCCGTACCCGCCACCCAGCAGACCAGCGTGCGCATCTACACGCCGGACTATTGGGAGGAAGCCTGCAAGCACCTGGCCAAGAAAGACCGCGTGATGAAGCGGCTCATTCCGAAGTTCGGCGAGGCCTGCCTCGAATCGCGCGGCGACGCCTTCACCACGCTGGCGCGCAGCATCGTGGGCCAGCAGATCTCGGTGAAGGCCGCGCAGTCGACCTGGGACAAGTTCGCGGCGCTGCCGCGCAAGCTGACGCCGGCCAACGTGCTCAAGCTCAAGGTCGACGACATGCGCGGCGCCGGGCTGTCGGCGCGCAAGATCGAGTACCTGGTCGACCTGGCCCTGCATTTCGATTCAGGCACCGTGCACGTCGACCGCTGGAAAGACATGTCGGACGAGCTCATCATCGAAGAGCTCGTGGCCATCCGCGGCATCAGCCGCTGGACCGCCGAGATGTTCCTCATCTTCCACCTGATGCGCCCGAACGTGCTGCCGGTCGACGACCAGGGCCTGCTCAACGGCATCAGCGTGAACTATTTTTCGGGCGACCCGGTCAGCCGCAGCGATGCCCGCGATGTCGCCGTGGCCTGGGCGCCGTATTGCAGCGTGGCGACTTGGTATATTTGGCGATCGCTGGACCCCGTGCCGGTCGTTTACTAAGGATCACCCCCAGGCTTCGCGCACTTCGTGTCGCTTCGCCAACCCCCTTCGAGGGGGCAACACCGGAGGCCCGGCAAAGCCGGTTCCTCGGTGTTTCTGGAATAAATGCAAAAGAGCCGGATGGCCGGTCAATTGATGAAATAAACAGGAGAAGACGTTGGCGAAACGAACCTTCCTCGACTTCGAGCAGCCCATTGCTGAACTCGAAACAAAGATCGAAGAACTGCGTTATGTACAGACCGAATCGGCGGTCGACATCTCGGAAGAAATCGATCAGCTCGGCAAGAAAAGCCAGCAGCTCACCAAGGACATCTACAGCGACCTGACGCCCTGGCAGATCACCAAGATCGCACGGCATCCGGAGCGCCCGTACACGCTCGACTACGTCAACGAAATCTTCACGGACTTCGTCGAGCTGCATGGCGACCGCCATTTCTCGGACGACCTGTCGATCGTCGGGGGCCTGGCGCGCTTCAACGGCGTGCCCTGCATGGTGCTCGGTCACCAGAAGGGCCGCGACACGAAGGAGCGCACCGCGCGCAACTTCGGCATGAGCAAGCCCGAGGGTTACCGCAAGGCGCTGCGTCTCATGAAGACGGCCGAGAAATTCAAGCTGCCGGTGTTCACCTTCGTCGATACGCCCGGCGCCTACCCCGGCATCGACGCCGAAGAGCGCGGCCAGTCGGAAGCCATCGGCCGGAATATTTTCGAGATGGCGCAGCTCGAGGTACCCATCATCGTCACCATCATCGGTGAAGGCGGTTCGGGCGGCGCGCTGGCCATTTCGGTCGGCGACCAGCTCGTGATGCTGCAGTACTCGATCTACTCGGTGATCAGCCCCGAAGGCTGCGCGTCCATTCTCTGGAAGACCAGCGACAAGGCGCAGGAAGCCGCAGATGCCCTGGGCATCACGGCGCACCGCCTGAAGGCGTTGGGCCTGGTCGACAAGATCGTCAACGAACCCGTCGGCGGCGCACACCGCGACCATCGCCAGATGGCCGCGTTCCTCAAGCGCGCGCTCAACGACGCCTTCCGCCAGGTCAGCGATCTGAAGACGAAGGAACTGCTGGACCGTCGCTACGAGCGCCTGCAGAGCTACGGCCGGTTCAACGACACCAAGGCCGACAACAGCCGCTGAGCGGCTTTCCCTTTTCCATCATGAGCGAAGCCTTCGAACGCGCCATGGCCGCGTTCGAACCGGCGAGCCTGCCGCTGGCCATCGGCTTCAGCGGCGGCGCGGATTCGACCGCCTTGCTCGCGGCCTGCGCGGCGCGATGGCCGGGGCAGGTGATCGCCTTCCATGTGCATCACGGCTTGCAGGCGGCGGCCGACGACTTCGAGCGGCAGTGCGCGCAGGTCTGCGAGCGCCTGCGCGTGCCGCTGGTGACGCACCGGGTCGACGCACGGCACGCGTCGGGCGACAGTCCCGAGGATGCGGCGCGCCGTGCGCGCTACCAGGCGTATGCCGCCATGGCGCAGGCCGATGGCGCGCGGCCCGCGGTGTCGTCCATCGCACTGGGGCACCATGCCGATGACCAGGTCGAGACGCTGCTGCTGGCGCTGTCCCGCGGCGCCGGCCTGCCGGGCCTGGCCGCCATGCCGGCGCATGCGGTGCGCGACGGATTGAACATTCATCGGCCGCTGCTCGCGGTGCCGGCGGCCGACATCCGCAGCTGGCTGGCGCAGCAGCAGTTGCCGTGGATCGAAGACCCGAGCAACGCCGACGCGCGCTACACCCGCAACCGCATCCGCGCCGTGCTGCTGCCTGCATTGGCAGAAGCCTTTCCGCAGTTCCGCGCCACCTTCGCCCGCAGCATCGGCCACGCGGCGCAGGCCCAGCAGCTGCTGGGCGAACTGGCCGCGCAGGACCTTGCCGCGGTGGGCGGGCCGCCGCAGATCCGGCCGCTGCAGGCGCTGTCCCGCGCGCGGCAGGCCAACGTGCTGCGCCACTGGCTGATGCAGTCGCACGGCTGCGCTCCGAGCGCGGCGCAGCTCGACCAGCTGCTGGACCAGGTCCGCGCCTGCACCACGCGCGGTCACCGCATCCACCTCAAGGTGGGCGCGGGCTTCGCCGAGCGCAGGGGAGAGCGGCTGCATTGGTACAATGCCCCGCCCTCGCTGAAGACTTCGCTCTGACGGCTTGCAGGGCGCCGCTTTCCAGGCGGCCCTTTATCTTTCTCTGATTTCATCCATGGCATTGATCGTTCACAAATACGGCGGCACGTCGATGGGCTCGACCGAGCGCATCCGCAATGTCGCCAAGCGCGTCGCCAAATGGGCGCGTGCGGGTCACCAGATGATCGTGGTGCCCAGCGCCATGAGCGGCGAAACCAACCGCCTGCTCGGTCTTGCCAAGGAGCTCTCCCCGGGCAAACCCGGCGTGGCCTATCACCGCGAACTCGACATGCTCGCCTCCACCGGCGAACAGGCATCGTCGGCACTGCTGGCCATGGCGCTGCAGGCCGAGGGCGTGGAGTCGGTGAGCTACGCGGGCTGGCAGGTGTCGGTGCGCACCGACAACTCGTACACCAAGGCCCGCATCGAGAGCATCGACGACGCCAAGGTGCGCGCCGACCTCGCGGCCGACCGTGTCGTGGTCATCACCGGCTTCCAGGGCGTGGACGACGAAGGCAACATCACCACGCTGGGCCGTGGCGGCAGCGACACCTCGGCCGTGGCCATCGCGGCGGCCATGAAGGCCAGCGAGTGCCTGATCTACACCGACGTCGACGGCGTCTACACCACCGACCCGCGTGTCGAGCCCGATGCGCGCCGCCTGACCACCGTGAGCTTCGAAGAGATGCTCGAGATGGCCAGCCTGGGCTCCAAGGTGCTGCAAATCCGCTCGGTGGAATTCGCCGGCAAGTACAAGGTGCCGCTGCGTGTGCTTTCGAGCTTCACCGCATGGGACATCGACATCAATGAAGAGGCCAAGTCCGGCACGCTGATCACTTTCGAGGAAGACGAAAACATGGAACAAGCCGTCGTATCCGGCATCGCATTCAATCGCGACGAAGCCAAGATCTCGGTGCTCGGCGTGCCCGACAAGCCGGGCATCGCGTACCACATCCTCGGTGCCGTGGCAGACGCCAACATCGAGGTCGACGTGATCATCCAGAACCTCAGCAAGGACGGCAAGACCGACTTCAGCTTCACCGTGCATCGCAACGAGTTCGCGCGCACGGTCGAACTGCTCGAGTCGAAGGTGATGCCCTCGCTGGGCGCCACCGAAATCGTGGGCGACACCAAGATCTGCAAGGTCAGCATCGTGGGCATCGGCATGCGCAGCCACGTGGGTGTGGCGAGCAAGATGTTCCGTGTGTTGAGCGAAGAGGGGATCAACATCCAGATGATCTCGACCAGCGAAATCAAGACCTCGGTCGTGATCGACGAAAAATATATGGAATTGGCAGTGCGCGCACTGCATAAAGCGTTCGATCTGGACCAACCGAGCGCTTAAGTAATGGCATAATTGCGGTTGCTTTCAGGAACTGTGACCGAGTGGCCGAAGGTGCTCCCCTGCTAAGGGAGTATGGGGTGTAGAGCCTCATCGAGGGTTCGAATCCCTCCGGTTCCGCCAAAATGAAGAAGCCCCGTTGATCGTTGGATCGGCGGGGCTTTTTTCTTGCTCCGGGAATGCTGCCAGCATGGCTCTGAAGCCATCGGCGGCTTTTTTTTCGTCCGCGTTTTCGGACTGCTCAAGGTCTTCCGCCATCGCGGCAATGAATGCCCGCGTTGGGTCTTCGCCTAGTACTGCCCGTAGCTTCCCTCGCACTCGCCAGTTACATGGGCGCTTTCCCTGTTTCATCTGTATCAGCGTGGGAGCGGTCGTTTCCAGTAGGGCGGCAAGCTTGACTTGGCTACCTGCGACAGCAGCAGCGGCTTCAATCAGCTCGGCGACAGTAAGGGGTGTTGCAAGTTGCGACATGGTGATTTATGCTTGGGGTGTTGCAGTTTGCTATAGGTTGCAGATTGCTCATTTTAGGAGCCGCGCCCGAAAGGGCTACTGCCAGAAGCAGCGGTTCCGTCCACAGGAGCCGGCATGCACCAAATCTCTTTCGCTGCGTTCGCGCAACGTCCCCTCTGTCCTCCCCCACCTGCTTCGGCTAACGGCTCGGTTCTGAGCTTGCCGGCTCCTGCTGAGCCCGGGGTGGGGGTGGACACCCCTCCGGAGTTCGATGGGGTTTTCACGCTCTTTCGCCGTGTTGCGGGTGATCACCTGCACGGTGGTTGGGAGGGCGATTGGGGTAGCGACTGGCAGGTGTACGGCTGTGCGCTCGATGCGCCAGCGTTCGTTCCGACTGGTTCGCATGTGTCGTGTGGGTACGGGACTCCCGTGCGTTGGGTCATGGCCGATGGCTATGGGAGTCGTGGGTGATGGCCACGGAGTTGCCGTTCTTCCCTCTGCCGATCCACGAGCCCATGTACTGCGCGTGTGACTACGCGGATGTTGATGAGGCTGACTTCTGTTTGAAGTGCCCGTATCGCTCTGAGCATCTCGATTCCGCGCGACGTGAGCGTGCTGAACGCCTGCGTGTGTGGCTTGAGGCCGAAGGGGGGGATCGGTGATGGCCGCCGTGAAGCCGCGTATTCGTCGTGATCGTGTCGCTCGTATCGATGGCCGTAGCTGGCTGGGCTGGCGCTGTGACGGTGGCGGTTGCACGGGGTTCGCCGCGATTCCTTCGGCTGCTTACGCCATGTGGCGATTCGAGCGGGAGCAACAGGAAAAGAGGCAGCAGGCCCGGGTACGCAAGTCCGCGACTCGCTAGCTCGTAGCCCTCTTGCCGAGGGCTTCCGGCTGGCACGTCGCCAGAGTCTTGCCGCGAAACGCGGTCATCTAGGAGCACCACATGTCCCAATTCAGTTCCATCATCGAAGTCCTCGCCGTCGAGAACGAGGAGCGTGTCTCGAAGCGCACGCAAAACAAGTACACCCATTTCGCCGCTCGCTGTGTGCTGCGCAACGACAAGAACGAGGTGGTTACGGTCGGCACGCTGCGTAGCGATCAGATCCTTCCCGAGCTGCGCGATCAGGTGAAGGTCGGGCTCTTTGCCGCAACGTTTTCCCTGCGTGTCGCCGACTGGGGTGAGTCCAAGGGCGACATCGTGTCCGTGCTCACGGGCTTCATGCCTGCTCAAGCGCGCGTGCCACAGCAATCGAAGGCAGGGGCCTGATGTTCACCCCCGAGCACGTCATGGCCGCTGCACTGCTTGGCTTGCTGCTCGGGCTGGGCTTCTGCGCCTTCGCGTGGTGGTCCAGCGAGCACGCTGAGCGCCGCATGCGCATTGAGCGCGCTCGCCGTCGCAATCACGCCCGGGTGCCCCTCATGCAGTGGGTCGAGTTGTGATCCGCTACTTCTTCCGTCGAGTCGTTGGCGCGATCGCATCGCGGCTCGTCGGTCTTCTGTTCAAGCTCTTCAAGTGATTTCAGTGGATAGCCCTCCAACGTCGTGAGACGCCGAGGGTCTTCCGGTGCAATCCCGAATTTTTCGGAACACCTCGTAGGAGGTCGCTATGCATGACGATGACCATGGTCTTGACGTCTACATGGAGTGCCCCGGTTGCGATGCGGATATCCGCTATGAGGACTGGGAAAGTATCGATGGGCTCGATGGTGCTGCGCAGTGCCCCGAGTGCGCGTATGTCGCTCGCCTGGACGAGTTGTTCGGCTAGGAGGGGTGATGCGTTACCTCGTGTGCACTGTTGATGCGACGCCATGCCCACCGGAAAGCGTGCAGGCCGTGACGTTCGCTGAGACGGTGGACCTGTCATCGATGGGGGTCACCCCTGAGATGTTCCTGAAGGTCTACGCGATGGGCTTTGGTGGGGTGATGACCGCATTCATGCTGGGCTATGTGCTTGGCGTGGTGCTTGGGTTGATACGGAAGGCGTGAGTGGTTTTAGCCGGTAGCCGGCCAGCGTTGTGAAACGTCGTCGGCCTCCGGGTGCAACCCCGAATCTCTCGGGACACCGCTTTCTAAAGGAAATGTTCTCATGAACAAGATCAAGACCGTTCTGTCCAATGGCTACGCTCGTGCTGTTGCCATCGTCGGTGGTGCACTGCTGGCCTCGCCCGCGTTCGCGCAAACCAGTCCGTGGGACGCCTTTTTCGATGCCGTGGACTTCTCGGGCGTGTCGGCAAAGGTGATCGCTGGCGGCCTGCTCATCGTGGGCATTGCCGTGGCCTACAAGGGTCCGGACCTCGCCAAGCGCCTCGTTCGCAAGGCCTAAGGGGTCGTCATGCTTAGCGGTGCTTTGGTGTTGGTGTTCTGGGCGTCAGTGCTGGCCCTTGGCACCGCTAGCGGCATTGCGTTCGTCCTGGGTGTGAGGGCGGCGCAATGAGGGCTCTATTTCCTCTTCTGTCGTTGCTGCTTGCTGTGTCTGCTGGTGCGGCACCGATCAACAGCGGCAATATCGGTCGTGCTGGCATTACCCAGACTGGTCGTACGACCACGGTCACGCCTGGAGCTCCTCCGGTGAACAGCGGTGGTAGCACCATCCCGATCTCGCCCAATTACGGTGGTTGGACAGAGGCGGGAAACTATGGTGTCCCCCCGTCGTCTACGGGTCCAACGGCGGGCATTAACTTCAATGGGAAATTTATCGTTGGCGGGTCGGACGGGAAGGTGAGCTACCCAGCGTCTGGTAGTTTTTCTATTCCTTGGGGCACTGTTGCGCCTGTTGCTGCTGGCGTCGTATGTGCATTTGCGACGGCTGGCGTTTGCGGAGTGGCTAGTGGTGTTGCCGCCGCTTCGCCGTACATCATGAATTGGCTCGAAAGAGGGGGCATGGCGCGTAATCCGGAGACGGGTAATGTCGAGCGTCCCGATGCTGACCCTTCTTGGCCGCAGTCTGACGGGTACATGGTGGGATTGAGAGCGACACCGGGGGGCGTGTACCAGACGACGCAGCAGGCCTGTCAGGCTTTCGTAGAGTCGATCCGGACGCGGTTCAACGCGCCCGATGCGCAGATCACACAGTGCACAGCGCCTACGGGTTTCAACCTTGATGGCACTGTAGTGGTTAGCTTCAACGGCGCGTCGAGCCCGATCTATCGCGACGCAGTAAGCAATTGTCCCGGAGGCTGGTACATCACGCCGAATGGCTGTGTGTCGGGCGCGAACTTGCCGAAGGTCGTGGTGGGTCGAGACGATCTGATTGAACGCCTTGGCAAGGTCAGGCCCGATCCGCGAGTATGGGGAGAGACGCTAGCGCGTGGTGGTGAGATTCCCTTTCCTAATCCGACTATTACTGGGCCGTCGTCCATTCAGGGGCGTGAGACCGTCAGGCAAAACGCTGATGGCACCCGTGATGTGTCGCGCACCACTTACAACTTCACGACCAACGGCAATCAGATTACGAATACGTCGAATGTCACGACGACGAATCACTTCAACAGCTCAAACGTCCAGACGGGGACTACTACTACGACGACAACGCCTGTCGAGGCCGAGCCGGGAGCGAATGAGGAGGAGACAGCGCCGGTGGACACGCCTCTGGGCGCACTCCCAAAGCTCTATGAACGCAAGTATCCGGATGGCTTGGTTGGTATCTGGAACGAAAAGAAGTCACAGCTAAAGCAGTCTCAGCTCTTCAGCCTGCCGAGTCAGCTACTGCCTACCGGCATTGCTGGGGGCAGTTGCCCCAGTTGGACTATCCCACTCGACATGGCGGGCTTTCACGACTGGGGCATGGCTGACCTTACGGTGCCCTGTTGGGTGTACGACGTGGTTAAGGCCATCGTCTTGATCGGCGCGGCGATCCTTGCGCGCGCACTGATTTTCGGAGGTTGAGATGGCTGCTGCGTTCACGATGCTGCTTTCGAAGCTTGCGGCCATCGTTGAGTGGTTTGGCAAGCTCGCGGTGGCAGTCTTTCAGGCGGCATGGGACTTCATTCGCGATGCGGCCTGCTGGCCGTTCGAGCAGGTCATGGAGATCGTCGTCAGCGCTGTGCAGGCTGTGGACCTGACGCCTGTCACCTCATCGCTTCAGAGCTGGGGCACGTTGCCCGGTGAGATCCTCAACATGCTCGGCTTGCTCGGGGTTGGTCAAGCGGCGGCGATCATCGTTGCGGCTATCGGCATCCGCCTCGTTCTTCAATTGATTCCGTTCACGAGGCTTGGCTCATGATTAATGGCCTGGAAGGCATCCCCGGATCGGGGAAGAGTTTTGAGGCTTCGGTTTTTCAGGTGCTGGATGCGCTCAAGCGCGGTCGCAAGGTCATCACGAATTTGCCCTTGGTGTTCCATGCCTATGCGGCCATTGATCCGGTCTATGGCGATCTGCTAGAGCTGCGCTACACGCCCGCGCCCGTTCGCGGCACATGGGATGCCGAGCGAGTTGACCCTGTGACGGGTGATGGTCAGGCGTTTCAGCTGTTTGCTGATGGGCGTGTAGAAAAGGCTCCTGAAGGCACGAGGGTCTTCGGCCACGTGTGGGACTACTGGTCCGACTGGAAGCATCCAAAGACAGGGCAAGGGCCTCTCTTCGTGATCGATGAGGCTCATGTGGCGATGCCGCGCATTGGTACGTCAAAGGAGGTGATCGAGTACTACAAGCTGCATCGGCACTTCAACCACGACATCTTGCTTTGCACGCAGCGATTCAGGGCGATGTGTCAGGACATCGCCGAGATCATGGCGATGGTCATAAAGGTCCGCAAAGCTGACATCTTGGGTCGTCCTGACAGCTACATCCGGAAGGTGTATTCGGGCTACCGGGGTGCGGTGTTGCAGACTTCGGAGCGCAAGTATCAGCCGGAGTTCTTCTGCCTCTATAAGTCGCACACTCAAGGTGGTGCTGCCCTTGAAGCTGGCGTGTCTGACGTGCAGCCGTTTCTCACGAAGTGGCGGCGCATGTCGTGGGCGCTGTACGCCGTCATTGCGGTGGTCACGGTCTGGGCGTGGTGGCCTGCGAGGGATATGGATAAGCAGGCCAAGCTTCACGACGGGAGGTCGGTCGCCGATATCGCAGTGCCAAAGGGCGCGCCGTTTAAGCCCTGTGTGGATGGTGCCGTTTGGAAAAACGATGAGTGCGTCAAGATCACTGTGGAGACAACGGGCGTTGTCCCTAGTGCGCCGAAGCCCGCCACCGAGGCCCAGTCGGACGCCGGCGCTGTCGAGCCGTTGAAAGACAAGCGGATTCACCTCACGGGCCGCATTCGTATGCATGGCAAGACCATCTATACGCTGGCGATCAGCGATGGTGGTCGCCGCTTCCTCGACACGACAAGCGAGGAGCTCGAGGAGGCTGGGTATCGATTGGAAGCGCTCGGCGCCTGCATGGGGCGGTTGAGCTATGGCTCGAAGGTGTACCCGGTTAGTTGCGATGCGCCGCAGCTCGCAGTGGGCACCGAGCGTGCACCTGTGGTGGTTGCCGTGCCCGGTGTGCAGGGGCAGCCGCAGGTGGCTTCGGCAGGGCAATCGTCGGCTTCGCATGTGGTCGCCATCGAGGGCGGTGGGTTCCGTGATCCGTTGCGTGCTGGTGCGGCCAGTGCCGTGAGCCGCTGAGACGCCTCCTGCCGTGATCTATGCGTACTACGGCCGCCCCGGCTGCGGGATGCTCCTTACGTGCCCCTGCGCCAGCGCTCGCGCTACTGCAAAGCCATCGTCGAAGCGCAGCGCAGACACCTCTATGACTGACGTTGTGTGCTCACGTGCCCCGGCCTCGATGCCCAACGTGAAGCAATACGCCCGCGGCTGCGGGCTCCTCTCTTGTGCATCGTCGCCGGCGTCCGCGCCAGTGCCGAGCGAGGAGGGGCCCCGCCTCGCGGGGACACCGAGCGACGCGCGCAGCGCGGCGCTAACTTGTTCTTAGAACACTTTGGAACACAGCACATGGCTCGCCAATATCGGGGTCCTCGTGGGGCCTATCAAAGAACCATCGGACGCATGTCCGATGTAGCTCGTATCCGCATGGCGAAGGGGTGGACGCAGAGTCGTCTTGCGGAGGCTGCTGGCTGCTCGGAACGTGCTGTGCGTGAGCATGAGCGCTATGACTGGCCCAACGGCAAAGAGGCTGGGCGCTTGCTGCATCGGCAATTGCTGGATGCGCTTCGATGAGATCTCTTCGTGCCGGTTTCAGATCCTGGCTTTGAAACCGGCAGGGACGGCCGTAGCTTCCGGTTTCAGGCCGGCGCGGTCAAAAAAAGACCCGGCGACGCGTCAACGTCCCGGGTCCGGTTGGCACAGAAACTTTAGGAGAACACCATGCCAATGGAGCGGTATGTTAATGGGATCAAGTTCGAAGGGAAAGTGGTCCCCGATAAGTGGGTGATCCGTACATGGGAGTGCAACGGCGTCATGGAGCGCAGTGCTACCCCTTATGTCGCGTGGTCTGAGGTCTACAACCACGGCTTCAAGCTGGATGGCTGGGAGCCCGGCGACGACCACGTGTTCGACGGTCTGCCCGGTTCGTTGGTCCTTGACAAGCACGAGCAGGAGCTTGCCCTCAAGAGGGCGGCCAAGGACGCCGAGGAGCAGGCTGAGCGTGATGCTGCTGTGTTGCGCAAATCGGCTGCGCGCTCGAAGACAACGGCGCGGCGCGGCATCATCACTGAGTGCTTCGATCAGATGATGACCATCACGTACAAGCGCAACCAGCCGGACCGCACGCTCTGCAAAAAGCACTTCAAGGAATGGGTGCGCCGCATGAAGCGTGCGCTCGGTGGGCAGTTCCGCTACGTCGCTGCATTCGAACCACAGGAGCGGGGCTCAATGCACGTCCATCTCGCATGCCACAAGCTGCAAACCTTCGTGACTCACAAGGGCCAAAAGATCAAGAGCTACGAGCTTGGCACGCGCATCTGGCGTGATGTTGTTGGGGACCTCGGCGGCTTGTGCTTCCTTGGTGGCAAGGACAAATTCGGTCGTCCCCGCCGGCACAGCATGAGCTTGGCCAAGATGGCGGCCTACGTGTCGAAATACATCCTCAAGGACTATGAGGACGTGCCCAAGCACGAGAACAGGTTTAGCCGGAGCATCGGTGTGGTCGACGTGCCGATTGAGTCCATGGTGGTCGATTGCGAGTTCGCCGACCTCATCGGGCTCGTCTACGAATACCGCCAGGGCGATTCGGTGCTGGCGCTGCGTCCGGGGCGGTTCAATGACCGTCTGTGGTTCTGCAAAGAGTCATCCCCGCCGCCTGTGCTGCACTAACGACGGGGCGATAATTGGCACATGGCTCGCTTCGCTCAATGGCTTCTTCGCGTGAACCCTCGCCCCGGGTTTCTGCTGAGTGGCGTCGTCTGGCTCTTGTGGCCGGAGGGGCGTCGTGCCTACGAGCTAATGATGCGCCGAGGCCGCTGAGGGCCTTGCTGCGGGCCCGGGGGGCTATTGCAGGCGGCAGTTGTTGGCGCGTAGCTGGGAGCGGATCGCAATGGTCCGCTTTTGATCTTGGTTGACTGTATCCACAGGTTGCCAGTAGCCCTTGCTGTACCTGCCTTCGATCTCGTTGAGCTCGTTGATCAGCCTTCCGCAGAGTTGTTCTGTGCCTGCTGCCTGGGCGTTCGCGCTTGCGCTGCTGCCGCTCCGGTTCGTGTTCCTTTGGGCTTGCTCCACCTGTTGGTCGAAGGGCACGTCTGCGACGTGTTCGATCCTTTCGATGAAGGCGTTTCTGCTGCTACAGGTCCCGTCCGTCCAGAACGTCGAGCCGTTGTAGGCCTTGCAGAGATAGATCGTCGCTGCATGCGAATGGCTGGCGACGATGAGGGCGATGGCAAGCAGATGCTTCTTCATGTTGCCAAATGTACTAGGCTGGCAAAACAAGCGCTTTGCGGGCTGGTGGCCGGCGCTGCTGGGCCTAGGCGCGTTGGGATTGGGCGTTTCAAACCGGAGGGAGGTCGCGCCTGTGATCCCGCCTCGCGAGGCGATTTATGACGATGTACGGGTATGCGCGTGTGTCTACGCGCGAACAAGAAACACACCTTCAGCTTGATGCGCTGAACAGGGCCGGGTGTGAGGTCATCCTTCAGGAAAAGGCCAGCGGTGCGTCGCAGAGGGGGCGGCCTGAGTTGGCCCGCTGCTTGTCGTTGCTGTCTCGGGGGGACGTGCTGGTGGTCTACAAGATCGACCGCATTGCTCGGAGTCTCTTCGACCTGTTGGACATACTGCGGCGGCTGGAGAAAGTGGGGGCCACGATCAAGAGCGTGACTGAGCCGCTGGATACGACAAACAGCATGGGGGTCTTTGTCGTGCAGATGCTGGGCGCGGTGGCGCAGCTGGAGCGGTCGATGATTAGGGAGCGATCGATTGCTGGGCAGATCGCGGCACGGGAGCGTGGCAGGGAGCCTGGGCGAGTGCGGAGCTTGGTGGCAGAGGTCGAAGCTCAGGTGGTTGCTGAATATCGGGCCGGCGGGGTGACGTACCGCGAGTTAGCCAATCGCTACGGTGTTTCTGAGTCCGTTGTGAAGCGTGCTGTGTACCGCGTCACGAAGGGCGCGGATCACCTCAAGCGTGGCAAGGTGTAGGGGCGTAAACATCCGGTTCCGCCAGGATTGGCTTCCTGATCACCTTGCAGTGATCAAACAGCCCAAAAGAGCCCCGCCAGTCGGGGCTTTTTTTGCGTCTGCTCGCAATGCGTGGCTGCCCGCCGAAAAGGCGAGGCGATGTCTTCAGGACGGCTGCGGTTCGAGCGCGGACAGCGTCGCGATTGGCGCTGCGCCCACATGCAGCTCGCAAGGATCGCAAGGCACCGCAATCTGCCGGCCGTCGAAACGCACCCGCACATGCGGATAGGTCGCCCCGGTGATGGTGCCGAGTCGGCCTTCGCAGACGACGCGATCGCCGCGACGGAACGACCGGCCGAACCGGAGCTTGATTTTTTCAAAACTCATTTCAGTGTCTCCTGGGTGTGCATCCGATGCTCAGCGCACCGGGTCGGATTCGAGCGGTGGCCGCACCAGCGTCGCGGCCGTGTCCTGCAGGATCAGCGCGTGATCCGGGTCGTGGCCGAGGTAGGGGCTGATCAGCAACTGGCCGATCAGCCGGTCGAAGTGGAACCGGACCTTGGCCGGCTCGGGGTGCGCGGCGTACAGCGCGCGCAGCATCGAGACGACGGCGCTGGTCTGCGTGGTCAGGACCTCCATGGAACCCAGGCGGCCCGCCGCTTCGAAAACTGCTTGTTGATCTGAGGGGGGCATCCGGGCCTCCTTTTTGGGGCGTTGGTATGTCCAACGCAAAAAGAGGCTGAAAGGCTTACTTCGAGGGGCTTGCTCCCCAGAATTGGTGATACTCCACCTTTGATTTGTGACTTATTTCACGAATTCGGACTCACTGGCGCTGGGCGGGCGCAGACCCCAGCACCTCGGCCAGCACCCGCAAAGCGTCGGTCGCCAGGTCCGCAAAGCGCACCGAGCAGGCCAGCATCAGGTTCAGCGGCAGCCCGAAATCCTCGATCAGCGTGCCCTCGGGGTCGCGCAAGCTGCCGTCCGGGTCGCGGCCGACGACGCCCGCCGTGGCGGCGCGCTGCGCATAGGTGCCCGGCGGAACGCCGTAGGCGGCCACCGGAAGGCCCAGGGCAATGGCCACGCCGACCTCGAACACCGTGCCCGAGTCGGGCTCCAGCCCGCGAAACGGCGCGAGGTTGGCAATGACGCCGTCCGCCGACCGCAGCAGCTTCATGTTTTCCTCGTAGATCCGGCGCGCGGGGTCGGGGCCGGCCGCCTTGCCGTCGAACGGTGGCACGGCCGTCATGCCGAGCGCGTCGCAGGCCAGGGCCAGCGCGGCAAAGTACTGCGCGGCGTCGGGCCGGAACACGTCGGGGCCGGCAAGGTAGACCCGTGGACGCGTGGAAGAGGAGGGCATCTGTCGAGTATGCGACCGCCCCCGGCCAGCGCCAACGGGAAGCGCTGCGACCAGGTCGGCTACTTCTTCATCGCCTTGACTTCGGCCATGCCCTTGCTTTCGTCGGCCTTGGCCTGCTTCACGCAGGTCGACTTGGCCTCGCCCTTCTGGTCGTCGCATTTTTCCTTGGCGACGCTGTAAGCCACTTCGACCTTGGCTTCGGCCACCTTGCGCGCGTTGCCGTCGCTGGGCTTCATCTTCTGGTCGAGTTCGGCCTTGGCGATCTTTTCCTTGCCCTTGGCTTCCTCGACGCAGACGTCCTTGGCGTTGTCCTTCATGGCATCGCACGCGGCGCGGTCGGTCTTGTAGTCGGCCGAGATCTTGTCGCGGGCTGCCTTGTATTCGGCGACCGCCGGGTCGACCGTGGCCGCGGGCGGCGGGTTCACCTGCGCTTGCGCCGACACGGCCGTGAGACAGGACACGGCAGCGGCGCACATCCACATGAGCTTTCTTTGCATGGTCATCTCCTTGAAGACGCCGGCGGTTGCTTCATTGCGACCAGCGCAAGAGAACCGGCGCCCGAAAACGATCCTAGGAACCGACGGCGCGACAGCGGTAGGACGCCTCGCGAAGCCGCCGTCAGCGCATGCTGACGCTCAGTGGCCTTCTGTTGTAGTGCCGTGCGCGCGCATCTCGCTGCGCAGGGCGCGCTGTCCCGAGGCCAGGGCGAGCTCGTAGCTCTCGACCGGGTCGAAGGCGCAGCGAAGGACGGTGGGATGCGCACCGTCGGTGTCGGTTTCGAGCAGCCGCCAGACAAAGGATCCGGGAGCCGGCTCGTCGATGATGAGTTCGATCGGATGTGTCATGGCCCCACCATGTCCGCTCGCGTGGTGCCTGTCTGTAGGCGAAGGCCGACCGATGCCGCGCCGTGCCACCAGAACCCCCAGATCTGGTGATGGCCGCAGCGCCGCCGCGAGGGGACACTGCAGCCTCGCGCGCGAAGCCTGGGTGATGATTCGGGCATGCTTCCCACCTTGTCCGAACCGTCCTGATGTCCGCTTTCTCTCCCCAGCCCGAAGGTCCGGCGATGACGCCGCCGCCCAGCCCCGACCTGCCGGCGCCCGTGCTCATCGTCGAGGACGACGCGCTGATGCAGCGGCGCATCGTCGGCATCCTGAACCAGCTGGGCTACGGCAACGACGTGCTGGTGCTCGCGGCCACGCTGGCCGATGCGCGCATCGAACTCGCGCGCCAGCCGTTCGCGCTGGCGCTGGTCGATTTGGGCCTGCCCGACGGCAACGGCGTGGAGCTGATCGCGCAGATGAGCGCGCCGACCGGTGCGGCCATGAGCGCGGACGACGGCCCTGGCATCCTCGTGATCTCCGCCTGGAGCACCGACGACCTCATCCTCAACGCGCTGCGCGCCGGCGCCACCGGCTACGTGCTCAAGGAGCGCGACGACCTGGAGCTGCTGCTCTCGATCCGCAGCGTGCTGCGCGGCGGGGCGCCGATCGATCCCTTCATTGCACGCCGCATCCTCGACCTGACGCAGGCGCCGCCCGCCACGCCGGGGCGCGTCGGCGAAGATGTGCTGACCTCGCGCGAACTCCAGATCCTCCAGCTGGTTGCCGAAGGCCTGACCAACCGCGAGATAGCCGAGCAGATCTTCCTGTCGCGGCACACCGTCGAATGCCACATCAAGAACATCTACCGCAAGCTCACCGTTTCCTCGCGCACGCGCGCCGTTTTCGCAGCGCGTTCGCGTGGCTTGCTGGCCTGAGCCTGTGGTGGTTGTTCGCGCACACGGCATGGGCGGTCGAGGCGTGCGCGCCGCACATCGACAGCGTGCGAGCCGTGCGCGCCACCGCCGGCGCGGGGCCTGAAGCACCGCCGCCCATCGACGGCTGGCAGCCGGTGGCGCTGCCCGACCACTGGGCCGAACGCTGGCCCGGCTTCGAGGGCATCGCGTGGTACCGCATCGACTGGCAACGCCCCTGCGCGGGCCGCGACGACGCGCCGCAGCTGGGCGTGGCCTTCGACTACCTGAGCATGGCCGGCGCGATCTCGCTGAACGACAACCTGCTCTGGCGCGATGCCAGCCTGGTCGAGCCGCTGAGCCGCAGCTGGAACACGCCGCGCGTCTTCTTCCTGCCGGCCGCGGCGCTGAATCCCGGCACCAACACGCTGTGGGTGCAGGTGGTGGGCGGCAGCATGTATGGCTCGGGGCTGGGTCGCGTGGTGCTCGGCCCGGCGGACGCGGCGGTGGTGTACCACGACGAACGCCGCCTGTTCGCGCGCGTGCTGCCCGCGGTCAACCTCGTCATCTCGATCACGCTGGGCTGCTTCTTCCTCGTGCTGTGGCTCATGCGGCGGCAAGAGGTCGCCTACGGCTGGTACGCGCTCAGCGCCATCGCCTGGCTGGTGTTCGCGAGCAACACCGTCGTCAGCACCTTGCCGTGGCCGTTCGCCTCCACCGACGCCTGGTCGCGCTGGATCACGGCCTGGATGGTCTTGTATGTGAGCTGCTTCTGCATGTTCATGTGGCACTTCGGCGGCCAGCGCTTTCCGCGGCTGAGCCGCGCGCTGTGGGCGGTGGCGGCGCTGGCCGTGGTGGCGATCGCGCTGCTGCCGCAGCCTGCGCTGTCGGTCGCGACGCTGGCGGTGTTCGTCGTGTATTCGCTGCTCTTCATGGCCGTGTGCGTGCAGTTCATCCTGCGCGCGCTCGACACGAAGAAGACCGAGCACCTGCTGCTGGCCCTGTGCGCCTTCGGCTTCCTGGTGGCTGCGGTGCACGACGCGCTGATGATCCTGCGCGTCATCGACGACCGCTTCGGCTACACCGTGGTCACGGCGCCGCTGATCATGATCGGCATGTCGCTGATCCTGGCGGGTGGCTTCACGCGCAGCCTGCGCCGCGTCGAGAGTTTCAACGACGAGCTGGCGCGCGAAGTGCGCGGGGCGCGCACCGAGCTGGCCGACACGCTCAGCCGCGAACATCGCCTGGAGCTCGACAACGTGCGGCTGCACGAGCGCCTGAGCGTGGCGCACGACCTGCACGACGGCCTGGGCAGTTCGCTGGTGCGCTCGATCGCGCTGGTGGAGCAGTCAGGCGAGGCGCTGCAGCGGCCGCAGTACCTGTCGATGTTCAAGTCGCTGCGCGACGACCTGCGCCAGATCATCGACACCCACAGCGGCGGCGCGGCCCCGGTGGCCGCCACGCCCACGCAATGGCTGGCGCCGATGCGC
Organism: Variovorax sp. GW821-FHT09D07; assembly: GCF_059416345.1. NCBI lineage: Bacteria > Pseudomonadati > Pseudomonadota > Betaproteobacteria > Burkholderiales > Comamonadaceae > Variovorax > Variovorax sp. GW821-FHT09D07. Next base: position 367,218 of record NZ_JBWKOY010000005.1, on the reverse strand, counting down.
CACCGCTTCGGCCGCCTGTTCGAGGAGATGGGCGTGCGCAGCCACTGGCAGACGCCCGCGGCCTGGCCCTGCGCGCTGTCCGCGCGCCAGGTGCTGGGCCTCACGCGCCTGCTCGAGGAGGCGCTGGCCAACGTGGTGAAGCACAGCCGCGCGCGCACCCTGCGCGTGCAGCTGCTGGCCGACGGCGAGGCGGGCGTGCTGCTGAGCGTCGAGGACGATGGCGTGGGCTTCGATGCGGTGGCCATGACCTCATCGATCGGCGGACTGGGCCTGCGCAGCATGCAGGCGCGCATGACGCGCATCGGCGGCACGCTGCAGATCGATGCGGGCGATGGCGGCACGCGGTTGGCGGCGAGGGTGCAGGCACCCGTGGCAGGCGCTGGCAGCAGCTGAGGCGCGCTGCGCACGTGATCAGCGTGCCTTTCGGAACGCGCGCACCTCGGGCGCCGGGTGGTCTTCGATGTGCTGCAGCAGGAAGTCGAGAAACTCCTGCGCCGACGGCGAGAGCCCCCGGTCCTTGTTGAGCCACACCTGGAACTTGCGGCTGAGCACGGGCGTGACGAGCGGGCGGAATTCGAGTTGCTGGCGCTGCAGCAGCACGCCCGCATAGGGCAGGCAGGTGGTCACGCCCAGCCCGTGCTCGACCATGCTCAGGGCCGTCGTCAGGAAGGCGACTTCATGCGTCGGGCTGAACTCCAGCCGGCCCGGCGATGCATACAGCTCGGCGCTGAGCAGCTGCGTGTACTCGCCCTGCAGCAAGATCACGGGGTAGCGGACCAGGTCGCTCCAGGCGACCCTTTGCTTTTTGGTGAGCGGATGCCCCGGGGGCAGCACCGCCAGAAAGGGCAGGGTGAAGAGCGTGCGCGCCACCACGTTGGCCGGCGCGTCGCGCTCGGGGCCGATGGCCAGGTCCACGTCGCCGTTGATGAGCCGGCCCAGCACGCTTTCCACCATCGAGTCCTGCAGACGCACGCGGATGCCGGGGTACTTCAGGGCGAAGGCGGCCATGATTTCCGGCATGACCGTGCACGCCATCACCTGCGGCACCGCGATGCGCACGGTGCCGGTGCGCAGCTCGCGCAGGTCGGACACCGCATCGAGCGCCATGCCCAGGTCCTGGAGGATGCGCTCGGCCATCGGCAGGAAGACCTCGCCCGCGCTCGAGAGCTGCAGCCTGCGCGTCGTGCGGTGAAGCATCTGCACGCCCAGGTTCGACTCCAGGTCCTTGATGAGGCCGCTCAGCGCCGACTGCGTGATGTGCAGCCGCAGGGCCGCCTCGGTCACGCTGCCGGCGCGGGCCACCGCGATGAAGGCGCGCAATTGGCGCAGCGTGACATTCATCGGTTTGTCCGATAAGTGGGAAAGAAATATCTGATTGAACCATGAATGAAGCTCGCATCCAATCGCAGCGCCATCACAACAACCACTGCCAGGAGACATCGTTCATGCCCGTTTCTCATCGCCTTGCGCGCCGCACTTTCCTTTCGCTCGCGGCCGCCGCCCTTGCTTTCGCAGGGGCCCCCGCGCAAGCGCAGGCGCAGGCCTTTCCGTCCAAGCCGATCAAGTGGATCGTCGGCTACCCCGCCGGCGGTGGCAGCGACTTCCTGGCCCGCACCATCGGCGCGCAGATGTCGGTCCAGGCTGGCCAGCCGGTGATCGTCGACAACCGGGCAGGTGCCGGCGCCATCATCGGCGCCGAGGTCACGGCCCGGTCGCCGGGTGACGGCTACACCGTGTTCACGGCCGACAACGGCGTGCTCGTGTACAACCCCGCGCTCTACAAGAAGCTGCCCTATGCCGTCGACCGCGACTTCGCGATGCTCGGCCTGATGGCGCGCACGCCGCTCGTGCTGGTGGCGGCGCCCTCGACGAACCTCAAGACCATCGGCGCCCTGATGGAGCAGCTCAAGAGCAAGCCGGGCACGCTGTCGTACGCCTCGCCGGGCAACGGCAGCCCGCACCACCTGGCGATGGAACTGTTCCTGAGCCGCAGCGGCCTGTCGACGATGCATGTGCCGTACCGCGGCGCCGCACCTGCGCTGCAGGACGTGATGGGCGGGCAGGTGCCGTTGATGGTGGTGGACACCTCGTCGGGGCTCAGCGCCATCCAGTCGGGCAAGGTCATTCCGCTGATGGCGTTCAGCGCCAAGCGCCTGCCGATCCTGCCCGCCGTGCCCACGGTGGGCGAGCAGGGCTTCAAGGATTCGGAGGCCTACGCATGGCAGGGGCTGGTTGTGCCGGCCAGCACGCCCGCCGCCATCCAGGAGCGCCTTTCCAAGGAGATGCAGGCCGCGCTGGCCAACGAGAGCGTGCGCAAGAAGCTTCAGGAAGGCGGCTGGGAGCCGGTGCCGAGCGACAGCGTGCTGATGAAGACCTACGCCTTCGCCGAGACCAAGAAGTGGCACGCGCTGATCCGTGAGCGCGGTATCTCGCTGGACTGACGACACCGCCTCGTGAGGGGGCGGGCCGCAGCGCACCGGCGGTGTTGTAGCCTGTCGCCCCATGGATTCCCTCATCGCCGCCTCCGCGCGCGCGCTCGCTGCCGGCGACGCGCTGGGTGCCCTCAAGCGCGTGGCCCTGCGCGACGACCCGCCGGCGCTCGCGCTGCGCGGCATCGCCATGGCCCAGCTGGGCGAGCACCCGCGTGCGCGCGAGCTGCTGCGGCGGGCCGCGAGCGGCTTCGGGGCGCACGAAGAACTGGCGCGCGCACGTTGCGTCGTCGCCGAGGCCGAGGTGGCACTCGCGATGCGCGACCTGGGCGGTTCGCCGCGCGCGCTGATCGCGGCGGCGGCCACGCTCGAGGCGCGCGACGACCTGGCCAATGCGCTGCAGGCGCGGCTCATCGCGGCGCGCCGGTTGCTGCTGCTCGGCCGGCTCGACGAGGCCGCCGCCGCGCTGTCGCTGCTCGACGGGCACAGCCTGCCGCCGTTGCTGTCGGCGGTGGCCGAGTTGGCATCGGCGGAACTGGCCTTGCGTTCGCTGCGCACCGCCGCGGCACGCGCGGCGCTCGACCGCGCGCACGACGCGGCCTGGCGCGCGCGCGTGCCGGCGCTGCTGGCCGAAGTGGCGGAAGCGCGCGCCGCGCTCGAACGTCCCGCCGCACGGCGCATCGCTGCCGGCGGTGAACAGGCCCTGCGCCTCGATGAGGTCGAGGCGCTGCTCGCATCGGATTCGCTCGTCGTCGATGCCTGCCGCCGCGGTGTCGGAGGCGGCGACACCTGGCGTTCGCTCGCACGCCGGCCCGTGCTGTTCTCGCTGGCGCGTGCGCTGGCCGCGGCCTGGCCCGGCGATGTCGACCGAGACACGCTGATCGCCGACGCCTTCCGCACCCGCGACCCCGACGAAACGCACCGCACGCGGTTGCGCGTCGAGATCGGCCGGCTGCGCGCGCTCGTCAAGCCGATGGCGCGCATCGAGGCCACGCCGCAGGGCTTCATCCTCCAACCTCTGGATGCGCGTCTGGTGGTGGTGCTGGCGCCGCCCATCGACGGCGAACAGGCTTCGCTGGTGGCATTGCTGTCCGACGGCGCAGCCTGGTCGACCTCGGCGCTCGCACTGGCCCTGGGTGCGAGCCAGCGCACGGTGCAGCGGGCGCTGGCCGAGCTCGAGGCCGAACGGCGCGTGCGCGCCATCGGGCAGGCCAGGGCGCGCCGCTGGCTGGCCCCGCCGCTGGCGGGATTCACGACGATCTTGTTACTCCCCGCTGCGCTGCCGATTGAATAGAGTCGGGCTCATGCGCTACCCCGTGGCGCACCTACAGGAGCCCACCATGAGCAGCAGCAACAGCAGTCAGAGCAAGAAGGCCGGCAAGGACCGGTTCGAAGGCGCGGTGCAGGCCGCGCAGATCGTGCGCGAGTACGGCCCGTTCGAAGGCGTGGAGCGCATCCACGGCGTGACGCACGACGGCCACCAGGTGTGGGCCGCCACCGGCGGGCAACTGGTCGCCTTCGACCCCGCGAGCGGCAAAGCGACACGTCGCATCGACGTGGCGTGCGACGCCGGCACCGCCTTCGATGGCTCCTGCTTCTATCAGATCGTCGAGGCGCGCATCGACAAGATCGATGCCGCCACCGGCAAGGTGCTGGCCTCGATTCCCGCGCCTGGCAACGGCTCCGACTCGGGCCTCACCTGGGCCGAAGGCAGCCTCTGGGTGGGCGAGTACCGCGACCGCAAGATCCACCAGATCGACCCGACGACGGGCGCGATCCGCCGCACCATCGAATCGAACCGCTTCGTCACCGGCGTGACCTGGGTCGACGGCGAACTCTGGCACGGCACCTGGGAAGGCGACCAGAGCGACATCCGCCGCATCGACCCCGCCAGCGGCGACGTGATCGCGCGGCTGGAAATGCCCAGCGGCGTCGGCGTGAGCGGCCTGGAGTCCGACGGCGCGGGGCTCTTCTACGCCGGCGACGGCCGGGCCAGCAAGGTCCGCGCGGTGCGGCGCCCGAAGACGGCCACGGCCTGAACGAAACGCAAGCCAAGGAGCACACCATGAACACCCCAGTGAATCACCCCGTCGTGACCCCCGAGCGCTGGATCGATGCGCGCAAGTCGTTGCTGGCGCGCGAGAAGGAACTGACCCAGCTGCGCGACCGGATCGCCGAGGAGCGCCGCGCGCTGCCTTGGACCCGCGTCGAGAAGGCCTACGTCTTCGACACCCCTCAGGGCCGTCGCCCGCTGGCCGACCTGTTCGAAGGCCGTCGCCAGCTGCTGGTGCAGCACTTCATGTTCGGCCCCGACTGGGAGCAGGGCTGCCAGAGCTGCTCGTTCATGGCCGACCATTCCGACGGCATGCGCGTGCACCTCGCGCACCGCGACGTCACGCTGGTGGCTGTCTCGCGCGCGCCGCTGGCCCGCATCGAGGCTTTCCGCCGTCGCATGGGCTGGCAGTTCGCCTGGGTCTCGTCGCACGACAACGACTTCGACCACGACTTCGGCGTGAGCTTCACGCCCGACGAAATGGCCAGCGGCGCCGTTGCCTACAACTACGTGAAGCAGCCGTTCCCGAGCGAGGAGGCGCCCGGCGTCAGCGTGTTCTTCAAGGACGACGCCGGCGACGTGTTCCACACCTACTCGACCTACGGTCGCGGCGTGGAAGTCATGATGGGCACCTACAACATGCTCGACCTCGTGCCCAAGGGCCGCGACGAGCACAACCCGTCCTACGCGATGGACTGGATCCGTCACCACGACCGCTACGAGCCCGCGCCCGTTGCGGCGGCCGGTGGTTGCTGCCACGCGCAGTCCTAAGAAGAACGCGCGACCCGGCGTGTCGATCGGTCCGCACCATGGCAAGCCTCTGGCCCTGGCTGGCGGTGGCGGGAATGGGCGTCCTGCACGGCCTGAACCCCACCACCGGCTGGATGTTCGCCGCCGCGTGGGGCCTGCGTTCGCAAGACCGGGCGCAGGCGCTGCGGGCGCTGTGGCCGATCGGTGTCGGGCACGTCGCCTCAGTGGCGCTCGTGGTCGTTGCGGTGGCCTTCGGCCTGTCGATGGACCGGGGCCTGCTGCAGTGGCTGGCCGGCGGGCTGATCGCGGTGGTCGCGCTCGTTCACCTGTCGGGGCACCTGCCCGCCATGGCGCGTGCGCCGGCGGGGCACGCGGGGCTGGCGCTGTGGTCCTTCATGATGTCCACTGCGCACGGTGCCGGCCTGATGCTGGTGCCGGCGCTGATCCCGCTGTGCATGGGCGATGCGTCGAAGGGCGCGATGAGTGGTTCGCTCGTGCTGGCGCTCGTCGCCGTCGCGCTCCACACGGCGGCGATGCTGGCCACCACCGGGCTGATGGCCGTCGGCGTCGGGGCGGGCGTGGGCTGGCTGCGGCGCCTGGTGCGCCGGCCTGCCGCCCTGCGCTGAAACTCCGATGCGCGCAAAGCGCATAAGCAAACGCGAAAACCGGCGTTCCATTCGAGCGGCCTGCGGCGCAACACTCGAAGGCTCTCGACCCCACAGGCCTTCGGATGCCCGGTACCTTCACTCCCCCGCGCAAGCGGCTCGGCTTCTTCAGCCGGCTGCTCGACGATGCCCCCGCCGCCGAGCGCTACCGCCTCGTCACTGCGCAGATCGCCCACGCCGAGGCCTTCGGCTTCGATTCCGCCTGGGTGGCGCAACACCATTTCCATGAACACGAGGGCGGCCTGCCGTCGCCCTTCGTCTTCCTTGCCCACGTGGCCTCGCGCACGCGGCGCATCCGCCTGGGCACGGGCATCGTCACGCTGCCGCTGGAGAACGCGGTGCGAACGGCCGAAGACGCGATCGTGCTGGACCTGCTTTCGGGCGGCCGGCTCGAAGTGGGCGTCGGCACGGGCGGCACGCCGGCGTCCTTCGCGGCCTTCGGGCTGGACAGCGACGACCGCGCAGCGCTGTTCGAGCGGCAGCTCGCCACGGTGCGCGAGGCCTGGGCCGGCCGGCCGCTGCCCGGCGGCGACACGCTGTACCCGGCGGGTGCGCAACTGCTCGGCCGGCTCTGGCAGGCCACGTTTTCGGTGAGCGGCGGCACGCGCGCGGGCACGGCCGGCGACGGGCTGATGCTCTCGCGCACGCAGCCACGCACTGCGCAGGCGCCCGATGCATCGCTGGCCGACCTGCAGGACCCGATCATCGACGCCTACCTGGCCGCGCTGCCGCCGGGGCGCACGCCGCGCATCGTGGGCTCGCGCAGCGTGTTCGTGGCGGACACCCGCAAGGAGGCGCTGCGCCTGGCCGAGACAGGGCTGCGCCGTGCGGTGGTGCAAGCCGCCGCCACGGGGCAGATCGGCCTGGCCGACCGCGTCCGCGCCGATGCGCCGCTCGAGCAGCTGATCGCCGCGTACGACGTGCATGTCGGCTCGCCCGGCGACGTGATCGCCTCGCTGCGCGCCGACCGCACGCTCGCGCGCGTGACCGACCTCGTGTGCCAGGTGCATTCGGTCGATCCGCCGCACGCAGCCATCCTGCGTTCCATCGAACTGACCGCCACGGTCGTCGCACCCGCCCTGGGCTGGGCGCGCGACACGGGCGCGCCGGACCTTCAATCGCTTGCGCTTCTCTAGGCTGTTGTTTCTTCTATGAATGCCGTTGTTTCTTCTTTTCCCGTTCCCGAAGCTGTTGACGTGATCGACCAGCTGGTGGGCATTGCGCCCGGCAGCGCGCTCGATCGACTGCGTGCGCAGCGCGAGCAGGCGCGCACGCAGGCACAGCAGAGTTATCTCGCGCTGTTCGCGCCGGTTGAACCCGTGGCCGGTCACTTCGAGATCGCGGATCGTTTCGCCATAGCGGCCTTCGTCGCTGGATTGCACAAGCAGCCCGACGTGGCGCGCTTTTATGCCGAGGCCTTGGCGGGGCAGGGCGTGGCGCAGGCCATCGAGGCGGAGGTCGCACGCGGTGCTGCCCAAGGGCCGTATGGCCGTTATCCGGAAGGTCCGCTGAGCGTGGAAGACGCGGACGGCCCGGTCTACGCCGTCGATGCGGCGCAGCGCGCGGTGCTCGGCGAGCGGCTGTCGGCCGGCCTCGCGCATGCGCACCTGCTGGTCTTCCACCCGCGCGACGCCAGCCCGGCGGCACTTCAGGCGCTGCTCGACGCGGGATGGCGCACCACGGAGATCGTCACCTTGTCGCAGCTGGTGGCGTTCCTCGCGTTCCAGATCCGCGTCGTCATCGGCCTGCGCGCGCTGGCCATCCCTTCTGCATGAGCGCCCCATGAGCAAAGAATCGACCCTGACCCATCCCCACAACACGCATCCGCGCAGCTTCACGCAGGCGCAGCTCGAATGGTTGCCCTGGCTCGAACCGCTGCCCGAGGACGAACTGACCGAGCGCCACTACGCGGGCCTCGTCGATGCGTCGCGCGCCAAGTCACCGTACTTCCGCCTGCTGGCGCGCGACCCCGACATCCTCGGCGCGCGCACGCGCACCGACAAGGACATCTTCTACAACCCCGACGCCGGCCTGCCGCGCGCCGAGCGCGAGCTCTCGGCCGCCGCGGCCTCGCGCTTCAACGGCTGCATCTACTGCGCTTCGGTGCACGCGCGCTTCGCCTCGCATTTCTCGCAGCGCGCGGACGACGTGCAGCGCCTGCTCGACGAGGGCGTGCAGGCCGAGCTGGGCGCGCGCTGGAATGCGATCGTGCAGGCGTCGGTCGCGCTGTCGGGCACACCGTCGACCTTCGGGCCCGCGCACGTCGACGCCTTGCGCGCGCAGGGGCTGGACGACCTGGCGATTGCCGACGTCGTGCACGGCGCGGCCTTCTTCAACTGGGCCAACCGCCTGATGCTCTCGCTGGGCGAACCGCAGGCGCCTGCGGCCGCGTAGGCCCGCGCGGCCGCGCGCAGATTTGTTGCGGCGGCAAGTGAGCGGGATCACAGTCGGGCGTGCGGCGTGCCCGTGGGTCGGCACGATGACCCGCATGCACACCGACGCTCCTGGGTACGCAACGACACGCCACGGCCGCGCGCCCGCGCCCGGGCCGTCTTTCGGCAATCCCTTCATCCGCTGCCGATGCGGACTGGCCGGGCTGGAGCGCATCCACCGACGGTCGTGGATGAAGTTTCTGCCCGGCCTGCGCTTCTATCGCTGCAGCAGTTGCGGCAAGCCGCAGCTGGCGCCGAAGCGCGCGGTGCGCGACGCGGTCATTGCGCACAGGAGCGAGCAACAGAACCAGCGCTAGCTAGCGGCTTTTCTTTCCGGGGTCAGTCAGCATCCCATTCAGCAGCAGGTCGATGGTCTGCTCGGTGTGCTGCGCGGCCTGCTCGGGGCTCATCGGATCGACGTCGTAGAGCCGCTTGATCAGGTGCATGGACGACTGCACCGAGGTCAGCAGGCTCGTCATCATGACGCTCGCGTAGGCGCGCGGGTAGGGCTTGATCAGGCCTTCCGCCTGGCATTCGGCGAGCAGCGCGTCGAGCAGTTCGTGGAACGGCCGCATGTAGTGCTCGATGATCCAGTCCAGCCGCGGCCCGGCCTGCGCCACCTCGCGCAGCACCAGCGAATGCGCGGCGGGGTGCAGCACGTTGATGATGGCGAACACCCGCAGCGCGCTGCGCAGCTTGGTGAGCGCATCGGCCGTGTCCTCGTCGACCTGCATCGCGTCGATGGACGCCATCGCCTCGGTGTAGGTGCTCTCCACCACGGCGCGCCACAAGCCTTCCTTGCCGCCGAAGTGGTAGTTGAGCAGCGGCTGCTTCACGTCCGCGCGCCGTGCAATGGCGAGCACCGACGTGCCCTCGAAACCCTTCTCGGAGAACTCGACGATGGCCGCGTCCATGAGGCGCTGCCGGCCTGAGGTGTCGGCCGCAGGTTCCGTGGCCTCGGTGCGGGCAGGGGCGGGGGTGCGCTTCGGGGCGGTCTTGCCCGTGGGAGTCTTCATGGATGGCGTGCGCCGGCGGGCCGTGGCTGGTTGACGATGGCCGCATTGTCCAACAGTCGCGCGCACCGGTCGGCCGGCCGATGTGTGTGACTTATATAAGTATAAACACGCATCTTGCATTGACTTATATTTGTATAAATTCGCGTGCATGGCAGCCGTTGGTGCTGCCGAAGGTCGAGAGAGCCACAGATGCACGTGTTGGAAGTTCCCGTTTTGATCGTCGGTGCCGGGCCCGTCGGGCTCACGATGGCGGCCCTGCTGGCCGACCAGGGCATTGCGTCGCTGCTCGTCGAGCAGCGCGACGGTCTGCACCAGGCGCCGCAGGCGCATGTCATCAGCGCGAGGACGCGCGAAATCCTGGCCAGCCTGGGCATTGCCGACGAGGCGCTGGCGCGCGTGACCACGCCGCCGGCCGATGCGCGCTACGTGACCTGGCGGCGCAACCTCGCCGAGGAAGACATCGCGCGCATCGAGATCGGCGGCGAGGCGCGCTTCGTGCAGCTCGATTCGGTGAGCGGCAAGCGCAGCGCGAACGTGCCGCAGCACCACCTCGAGCGCGTGCTGTTCGACGCGCTCGCCGGCCGCACCCACTGCGAGACGCGCTTCGGCCAGACCTGGCGCGGGGCGGAAGAAGAGGGCGACTGCGTCGTCTCGCACATCGAGGACGCGGCGAGCGGCGAGGTCTATGCCGTGCGCAGCCAGTGGCTGCTGGCGGCCGACGGTGCGAGCAGTTCCGTGCGGCGGGGCGCAGGCATCGCGATGGCCGGCGACACGAACCTGGCCCACATGGTCACGGTCAACTTCGAGGCCGACCTGCGCCCGCTTGTGAAGGACAGCCCGTCGATCCTGTTCTGGACCCTGTCCGCGAAGGCGCCCGGCACCTTCATCGTCCACGACGCGGCGCGCTACGCGGTGTTCATGACGCCGTACTTCCCGCCGCACGAGCAGCCCGCGGACTTCCCGGTCGCCCGCTGCGAGCGCATGCTGCGCGCGGCGCTGGGCACGGCCGAGGTGCCGTTTCGCATCACCTCGCTGTCGCACTGGACCATGCAGGCGCACGTGGCCGACCGCTATCGCCAGGGCCGCACCTTGCTGGTCGGCGATGCGGCGCACCGCTTTCCGCCCACGGGCGGGCTGGGGCTCAACACGGGCATCGCGGACGCGCACAACCTGGCCTGGAAGCTGGCGCTGGTCATGCAAGGCCGTGCGGATGCGGGCCTGATCGACACCTACGGTGCGGAGCGCCGCCCGGTCGCTGTGGCGAACTGCGAGGCCAGCGTGAAGAACTTCCACAAGATGCGCGAGGTCACCGCGGCCATGGGCATTGACGACCGCCGCCTGCCGCTGCTGGGGCGCGTGCGTTCGAGTGCGCCGGCGCGTGCGTTGCCGGGCGTGGTGCGCTCGGCGCTCGGTGGCCTGTTCGTGGCACCGGTCGAATGGCGCACGCGCCGCATCGCGAAGGCTGCGTCCGTGCGCTGCGCGGCCATCCGGCAGCAGGTGCAGCGCGCCGCCGAAAGCCAGATGGCGCACTTCAGCACGGTGGGTCTCGACCTGGGCCATGCCTACCGGGGAGCGGCCGTGTGCGGCGACGGCACGACCGCGCCGGTTGCGCCAGACCCCGTGCGGGACGTGTGCCAGTCGCTCACGCCCGGCGCGCGCTGGCCGCACTTTCACCTCGCCCCCGATGCCGGCGTTGCGTACCGCACCAGCTCGCACGAGCTTCTGAGGCCCGGGCACTTTCTCCTGGCGGGCATGGGCCGCCACGGCGCGGCCTGCGAACGGCTGGTGGCGTCGCTGGGCCTGGCCGTCGTGGGCGTGAACCTGGACCTCGCCGCCTCGCACAAGGCGCTCGCGCAGCTGATCGCCTGGAACGAAGGCCGGGCCGACGCCACGCTCCTGGTGCGGCCCGACGGCCACATCGCCTGGCGCAGCACCACGCCGCAACCGCCGAGCCCGAGCGATGTGGCGGCGGTGCTGCGCGCCATCCTGCAGATCAACCTTTCCCAACCAACCCCTCGACCCCAAGGACATGCAATGACGAACCCCATGGACCGCTTTCCCCTTCCTTCGCCCGACCCGCAGGCGAGGTCGCCGCGCAAGCTCGCGCACGTCGTGCTGGCGACTCGCCGCTTCGACGAATCGATCCGCTGGTGGAGCGTGGTGCTCGGTGCGCGCACGATGTTCCGCAACGAGATGCTGTGCTTCCTGAGCTACGACGACGAGCACCACCGCGTGGCGCTGATCAACGCGCCCACGCACAGCGCCGGACAGGCCCAGACCGCGGGCGTGGACCACGTCGCCTTCACCTACGGCACGCTCGACGACCTGCTGCACACCTACGCGCGGCTCAAGGGCCACGACATGCAGCCGGTGTGGAGCATCAACCACGGGCCGACCACCTCGCTGTACTACCTCGATCCCGAGGGCGTGAAGGTCGAGCTGCAGGTCGACAACTTCGAGAGCGCGGCCGAACTGGACGCGTGGTTCCGCGCCGGCGATTTCGCCACGAACCCGATCGGCGTGGAGTTCGATCCCGAGGTGCTGCTCGCACAGCATCGCGCGGCCTGACGCGCACGCAAGGAGAACCACCCCATGCGCCTGTGCACTTTCTCGACCGATGCGTTCTCGCGGCACGTCGGCCTCGCCTTGCCGGACCAGCGGCTGCTCGACGTCAGCGCCGCGTTGCCCGGCGATCCGCGCTTTGCCACGTTGCTGGACGTGATCCAGCATGAAGACGACACGCTGCCGATGCTGCGGGTATTGCTCGCTTCGACGCAGATGCCGCAAGGCTGCCTGCATGACCTGAAGGACGTGCGGATCGAGCTGCCTTACCAACCACCGCAGATCCGCTGCTTCAGCGTGTACGAACAGCACCTGAAGAATGCCTTCCGGCAGGTCGCCGCGAACGTCTCGCCGGCGGCCGGCGCGCCGGCGTGGGCGATGCAGATTCCGGCCGCCTTCTACGAGACACCCGTCTACTACAAGGGCGTGCGGCTCAACCTGTCCGGCCCGGGTGCATCGGTGCAGCGGCCCGCGCCGGGCACGATGCTCGACTACGAGGCCGAACTGGCCGTGGTGGTCGGGCGCGGCGGCAAGAACATCGCGGCGTCCGCGGCCATGGCGCATGTCTTCGGCTACGTCGTCTTCAACGATTTCTCCGAGCGCGCGCAGCTCATGAAGGAACTGCGCAGCGGCGTGGGCACCGGGCCGGCGAAGGGCAAGGACTTCGACGGCAGCAACAGCCTGGGGCCGTGGATCGTCACGGCCGACGAGATCGCCGATCCGCACGCGCTCGACGTGACGGTGCGCGTGAATGGCCAGCTGCGCGGGCAGGGCAGCACCTCGGGCATGACGCACCGCATCGATCGCATCCTGAGCTTCGCGTCGCAGAACGAGACGCTGCATGCGGGCGAGCTGCTGGCCACGGGCTGCGTGCCCGAGTGCGCGGGCGTCGAGCACTGGCGCTTCCTCGACGACGGCGACCGCGTGGAAGTCGAGATCGCGGGGCTCGGCGTGCTGGAGAACACCGTCATCGCCGCCTGATCGCCTGCACGCTCAAAGAAAACAACAACGGAGACAACGATGACAACGACATGGCGGACCCTGGTGTCCGCGGCGGCGCTGTGCCCGGCGCTAGCCGCGGCCGACAACGGCTACTTCCAGATTGGCTACGGCGCGGAGGCGCGCGGCCTCGCGGGCGCAGCGGTCGCATCGACCCGCGACGCCTTCGGCGGCGCGAGCAACCCCGCCACCACGGTGTGGGTCGGCGACCGGATGGAAGGCAACTTCATCGCCACGCGCGGCGACACGCAGATGGTGCGCACGGCGAACATGCTGCCGCCCACCGCCGGCTTGCTCGACACGCGCACCGACAGCCTCGGCCGCTGGGAGCCGCTGGCCGAACTGGCGATCAGCCGCGTGATCGCGCCGGGGCTGTCGGCAGGCCTCGTGGCCTACAGCAACGGCGCCGGCACCTACTTTCCCGCCGACAGTACGCCGTGTCCGTCGCCCGGCGGCGCGGTGCAGCGGGCGAACGCGGCCTGCGGCACCGGGCGCAGCATCACGACGATCAAGCAGCTGACGGTGGCGCCCACGGTGTCGAAGCAGCTGGGCGAGCGCTGGTCGGTGGGCGCCTCGCTGCTGCTCACGGCGCAGCAGTTCAAGGCCGAGGGCGTGCAGCCGCTGGCACCCCAGTCGGCGGCGCCGCAGCACCTGAGCAACCAGGGCGTGGCCTCGTCGTTCGGCGTGGGCTTTCGCATCGGGGCGTACTGGCGCGCGAGCGACACGCTGAGCCTGGGCGCTGCATGGTCGCCGCGCACGCGCATGGGCCGCATCAAGGCCTACGAGGGCTTGCTGGCCGACCATGGCCGGCTCGATGTGCCGATGAACCTGCTCGTCGGGCTGCAGTGGTCGCCGACCGAAGCGCTGTCGGTGCTGCTGGACTACCAGCGCATCGGCTATGCGGGCGTGGCAGGGCTGGGCAACCGGCCCTTCGATGGTTCGGTGCTGCGTGGTGCGGCGGGTGGCCCGGGCAATGGCTGGAAGGACATGAACGTCGTCAAGCTCGGCGTGCGCTACCAGGCCACGCCGGCCCTGCGCCTGTCCGCGGGCGTGTCGGCGAACAGCGCCGCCTATGCGGACGCGGCCACCAGCGACAACCTCAATTCGCCGTCCACGTTCCGCCGGCACTTCACGCTGGGGCTGGGCTATGCGAGCTCGGCGCGCACCGAGTGGTCGGTCTTCTATTCGCTGGCGCCGGCGCACCGCACGAGCGGACCTTCGGCGCTTGCCGCTGCCGTGGGCGCACAGCTGAGCGGCGTGTCGAACCCCTGGGGCCGCGAGAGCCTGGCCACGCGCCAGCAGAGCCTCGGCGTGCAGTACGCGGTGCGTTTCTAGGAGGCCGGGCTCAGGCGTCGTCGTCCGACGTCTTCGCCTGCAACTGCTGCTGGCGTTCGGCAATCGCCATGTCGCGCGCCACCTCGTAGCCGAGCGTGCGCACCGAGAACGAGCGGCTCACGCTGCCCTTGCCCGCCGAGTAGGTGATCGCCACCCAGTAGCCGGGATGGCCCGCGCGCGGCGTCTTGAATTGCACGCCGCTGACGCCGCTTGTGTTGTTGCGTCGCACGATCTCCGACTTCGAGCGCTTGGGCGGCAGCGCCGCTTCGTCGTCGGGCGGCGGGCGCCGGCGGATGGCTTCTTCGGCGGGGTGCAGCCGCGCGAGGCCGACCATGCGGCCGAGCTGGCGTTGCCGCTCGCCGATGGCATGCGCGCGGGCCGCGGGCCCCCAGTCGGCCAGGTCGAATTCGGCGCGCAGGATTTCCTCGTTGCCGAGGTAGGTCTTGGCCAGCCAGGCCACCGGCTTGCCTTGCGCGGACAAGCGGCTGAAGACGCCGGGCTCGCCCGTCTTGTTGTTGCTGCGCAGGGTCTGCGCGCGGTCCTTGCGCGCGACCGGCGGATGCTCCTTCACTATGGTGTCGCGCCAGGCCTGGGCGCGTCGCAGCGCCTGCTGGGGGCCGCCGTAGCTGGCGTGGCCGAAGAGGCGCGCGTAGCGCACGCCGTTTCGCACGAGCGACACCTCGAAGCCCCAGGGGCGGGGCGAAATGCCATACATGTCGACGGGGTTCGGAATTCCTTTGGGCATCGTCGGTGCTGTCCTTGTGTCAGGGCCGATGAAGGCGGCGTGTCATGGCGCTTCGGGGCTGTCGCCGTTCCAGGCGCAGAGTTCGTCGGAGAGCTCGTGGGCGTCCGGCGGCAGGCTGCCGAAATCGGTCGAGGCGAAGGTCGGCGGCACGTGCACGCCCTGGTCGTCGCGGCGCACCAGCCCGCGGCTTTCCATGTCGCGCATGGTCTTGTTGACGACCTCGCGCGAGAGCCCCGAGTACGACGCGATCACCGCCTGCGTGATGCGCTTGTCGTAGCCGCCGGTGGCGGCCGGCGCCAGCTGCGTCAGCTCGTGCAGCACGCGGCTCACGAGGCTTTCGGACGACAGCGACGAGATGCGGCGCAGCTGCCCACGCACCATGGCGACGCGCTTCATCGCGATCTCCAGCAGGCCCATGGTCACCTCGGGGTACAGCGCGCACAGCCGGCGCACCGCGGCCACCGGCAGGTGGTAGACGGACGAGGGCAGGGCGGCCACCAGCGTCGAGGTGGCCTGGTAGCTGTTCTCGCCCAGCGAGGGGCCGAGAAAGAAATCGCCCCGGCGGATGAAGTCGGTCGTCACGTCCCTGTCGACCGCGCGCAGCAGGCCCGTGGCCACGCAGTAGATGCGGTCGGTGTGCGTGTCCGCCTGCAGCACGATCTCGTTGCGCCGGTAGGAATGCAGCGCGCTGCTGCGAATCAAGGCGGCGCGCTCGTCGGGCGGCACGCTGGCGATCAGGGGATGGAGATACATGGCCAAGGGGGTTGCGAGACCATCGGCGGTTCGTTCTCATGGGCGAATCCACGGGCGGCGGTCAAGGAACAGGACGGTGCGGCGCCCCCGGGGCGACTCGCCATCGGGCGCCCCTTCGCCGGGCCGGGCTGCGACGGGCTGAAGACGGCAAGGCCATCTCAGCCGGGCTGGAGCTGCGCGAACAGCGTGTCGATCCGGGCCCGTTCCTCGGCGCCTCGCAGACAGCGCTCGCGCAGCCACAGGGCATCTCCCTGTCGCGCAATGCGCAGGTCGTACACGTGCTCGATGTCGTCCACCACGACGTCGCTCGCAGGCCGCACCCTGGCCGTGGGCGCGGGATGCGGTTGTGCGGCCCACAGCGCCAGTTCGATCTCGGCCGGGCTCATCGGCCCGCTGTCGCGCAGTGCGATCCAGTCGGCATGCAACTGCGGCTGCGCGGCGATGCCCTTCACGAGGATCGGCTCGCGCCCGAGCGCGGCCAGCAGGTCGTCCAGCTGCGCGTGGCGGGTTCGCAGCAGAAAGCAGTCGTCGCGCAGGCAGCTCAGGTCGGTGTCGCCCGACGGCGGGAAGGCCGCGAGGAGTCGGCGCCGGATCTCGCGGCTCACGCCCGCCGCCACCTCCGGGCCGTCGGTGTCGGCCAGTTGCGCCAGGTTGGCGATGAAGACCAGCGCACACACCCGGTCCGCCGGCGGCGGGGGAGAAGCAGGCCGCACCACTTCGGCATCGCGGCGCAGCGCCGGCAGGCAGGACGCCAGCGCTGCGCGCCATCGCGTGCCGAAAGGTTCGAGTTCCGTGAAAAACAAGGCAGCCATTTCATCCCCAGTAGAGAGAGTTCCGGTTGACGTTCGATCCGAAGGAATGCTACGAATCGCGCCCTTCTTTGACATTCGCTTTCGCGGCGCGGATGTGTCGCGAGTCACATCCGGATGCAATTGCCCGCCGCGAGCGCCGGCCGAAGGGCGAAGCGGGCCCGGACCGGCTCGCCGACCGGCGATCGGCAAGGCCTGGAACCGTGGCTTGCGCCATTGGGCGCGGTGCGTCATCCCCCCGAACACCCGGGCTGTTATCTCTGTTATCGTTTGTAAAAATTATCCGAGGTCCACGCGGACCTGTCAGGAAAAAATCGGGAGTTCCCGTTCGTGACCCGCGGCTTCTGGCGTGGCGCCGGCTGCATGGAGGAAGAGGGGCGTGCCGCATGTCCGACACCGACAGTCGCATCCAGCGCTTTCACACCGGCATGGTGTCGCGCAAAGACGGGTTCGCCTTCTGGGCCGACGAGATCGGCCCGCACGTGGGGCGGCTGGACAGCCCTGAGCGCAGCCACTTCCAGCAGGAACTCACCATCGTCGACACGGCCGGGATGGCCTTCATGCGCGTGCACGGCAGCGGCGCGACCATCGAGCGCACGGGCCCGAGCCAGCTCATGGGCGCCGAGGTCTATCCCTATCACCTGCTGATCAAGCTCGACGGCGGCCTGGCCATCAGCGAGCAGCGCCAGCGCATCGAACTGGCTGCGGGCGACATGGTCCTGATCGACTCCTGGCAGCCGCTGCGCCTGCGCTCGACCGAGGCCACCAACTCTTGGACGCTGGGCCTGTCGGAAGCGGTGGTGAACCGCTGGCTGCCGCATGCGGACCAGTCCACCGACCTGCGGCTGGCCGGCGCCAAGGGCTGGGCCGGGATGCTGTCGGGCTACCTGCGGGCGCTGGACGTCGAGCACCTGTGCAGCATCCAGAGCCCCGCGCAGCGCCAGCTGCTCGGTGAGCACCTGATGTCGATGCTGTCGTTCTCGCTGGAACAGAACGGGCTGAGGGCGCAGCCGGGCGCGCTGGGCGAGCGCGTGTCGCCGCGCGACGGCGACCTGCACGCCCGCATGCGGGCCTGGATTCGCGAGCACCACGCCGACACCGAGATCGACGCGCAGAAGCTGGCCGCCAGCTTCAACGTGTCGGTGCGCTACGTGCACAAGGTGTTCGCCAAGGCCGGTCGTGGCATGACCTTTCTCGAGACCCTGCAGAACGACCGGCTCGAGGCCGCGGCCCGCATGCTGCGCAGTCCCGAGGGCGCGCGCAGGTTCGTCGCCCAGGTCGCCTACGACTGCGGCTTCGCGGACCCGGCCTATTTCGGCCTGGTCTTCCGCAAGAAGTACGGCTGCACGCCGCGCACCTTTGCCCTGCAGCAGGGGCAGGCCGCGGCAGACGGCACGCTGCTCGTCAGCTGACCGGCGCGCCGCCGGCCCGGCCGCCCTGACCGGTGGATGGGTGCATGGCGTGTCCGCCGTGCCCGATCCTCATATTTCTGTTCTCTTCATTCATACCTGTGAAATTTATTTGGGAATAGATTCACTTCCCAAGGAATTGCGCCGGCTGGAAATGCATTCGTAAAAAAATGCGTCTGCCTTCAACAATTCAGAGCAATTTATTCCTGAAGGGTTGAATGATGAAAGTCGATTTCCCCGCCAACGGGGCAAAAATAGAAGTTTGTGACGCCACGGTGTGCAAGGTAATTTTCAATGTTTGAGCAAAACTCCCCGCACATTGCAGTGTTGGACCCCTCTCCCCGAACGCGGTGGCACGCCAGTCGTGCCGTCAAGATGCTGGGTTATACGCCCGTCGCATTTGCGCATGTCGACGAATTGATTTCGCTGGTGGCGCCAAGCGGTAATTTCGAGGCGCTGCTGCTTTCAATTCCGTCGGCGCCCGACGACGTGCAAAAACTCGTGGGCCAGGTGCGTGAAACGCTGCGCTACCACACGCCATTGATCATGAGCGCGCGCAAGCGGCAGATCCGCGGGTTGTCGCTGTTGCACGCCGGCCCCGACGACGCCGTGCTGCCGGAGCCGTCGACCTTCGAGGAGATGTACTTCATGCTCGAATTCTTCCTGCGCCAGCGCAATCGGCCGGTGGTGCCGCGCAGCCTCGACTGGCAGGAATTCAGCCTGTTGTCGCCGTTCGACATGGTCGACGTGGCCGGCACCGAGATTCGCCTGACGCCGATCGAATTCGACCTCGCGGCCGAATTCTTCCGCCACATGAACCGGCCGCTGGACCGGGAGCACCTGGAAATGATCGGCTGGCAAAGCGGTGTGGCCGCCGGTTCGCGCACGTTGGACGCCAACGTGTCGAAGCTGCGCCGCAAGCTCGGGTTGTATGTCGACCAGCCGCACGGCCTGTCGTTGCACGCGGTGTGGGGCATGGGCTATCAATTGAGCCAGCTGGGCAAGCGCGAGGCGCCCGGCACCTGGACGTTCCCGGCGGATTTCCGGGTGGCGTCGGCCGCGCCGTCGCAGCTGTCGACCTGAGCTGCGATTCAGCGCGCGGGTGGCTGTTGCGGCTGCGCCAGCACCCAGCGCGCGAGCACCTGCGCGTCGGCCTCCGACACCAGCGACTGGCGCGGCATGATCACGCGGCCCCAGGTGCCGACGCTGCCGTTGCGGATCTTGTCGGCCAGGCGCGCCGGTGCGGCGGCGTCGCCCCGGTAGCGCTCGGCGATCTGCGCGAACCCCGGCCCGACCTGCTTGTGCACCAGGCCATGGCAGGCCATGCAGGCGTTCTTGCGGGCCAGGTCGACAGCGGAAAGTTGCGGCTGCTGGGCTGCGGCACCGAAGGATGCGGTGGCGAGTGCGATCGAGAGAAAGTGGGGAGCGGAAAGCCGGGGAATACAGGGCATGGAGGGGAAACCGGGGAGGGGTGAAAACTGTACCTTGCCCTGTCGCAGACCCCGGATCGCCGCCCGAATGCCCCGTCTGGAGGTCGTCTCTCATTCGCGACAAGTCGATTCAAAAGTAACTATATGTATGGTTAAATCCCTCGCAACTACCGCGAAGAGGACGAGGGATTCCCATGAAGCTGCCGCTCAGCATTGCATTGGCCACCGTGGTTCTGGCCGGATGCGCCAGCGCACCGCCGCCCGGGCCCGGCCAGGGCACCGGCATGTCGTACGTGCCGATGGTGGCCATGGAAGGCGTGGACAAGGTGCGCTACGACAGCGACGTGGCCGACTGCCGCACGGCCGCCACCCGCATCACCGCGCGCAGCGAATCGGGTGACGCCATGTGGGCCGCGCTGGGCCTGGGCCTGATCACGGTGCATGGCCAGGGCATCGTCGCCGCGGCCTCGTACACCGGCATCAGCGCCGCCGTCATCGACTGGAACACCCGCCCCAGCAGCGCGCTGATCGCCGAGCACCAGCAGATCGCCATCGTCCATTGCATGGCCAAGCGCGGCTACCGCAACCTCGACCCGAACGTGCAGGACACGTTCTACGGCAACACTTTCAACCCCGTGCTCGCGCTCAAGCCGCGCCGCACCGGCATCGACACCTACAACGTCGAGCGCCTGGCCAAGGCCGGCCGCTGCAACGTGCAGCCGCGCGCCGAGCTGACGGCCAAGGGCCCGGGCTACGAGAGCTACAGCGTGCCGTGCACCACCGGTGTGGCCTGGGCCGTGCGCTGCGAGTTCGGCAACTGCCGCGTGCTGGCGCAGACGCCGATGCGCCCCACGGCGCCCGTGCGCCGCTCCTGAGCCGGACTTTCCCGGCTCACTTCACGACCATGCCCTTGAGCGCCGGGTCCGGCGGCGGGGGCTTGAGCTTCATCTCGCGCAGCGTCTTCACGAGCAGCTGCGCGATCATCATGTTGCGGTGCCGCTTGCTGTTGGCCGGAATCACGTGCCACGGCGCGTGGTCGCTCGAGGTGGCGGCCAGCGCGTTCTGATAGGCCTTCTGGTAGTCGGCCCACTTGGTGCGCACCTCGAGGTCGCCCATGCTGAACTTCCATTGCTTGCCGGGCGTGTCGATGCGGGCCTGCAGCCGCTCGCGCTGCTCGTCCTTGTCGATGTGCAGCATGCACTTGACGACGACGGTGCCGGTCTCGGTGAGCAGCCGCTCGAAATCGTTGATCTGCGCGTAGCGGCGGCGGGCCTCGTCGCCGTCGATCCAGCCTTCGACCACGGGCACCAGCACGTCCTCGTAGTGGCTGCGGTTCCACACCATGATCTCGCCGGTGCGCGGCACGGCGGCATGGCAGCGCCAGAGGTAGTCGTGCGCGCGTTCGTCTTCGCTGGGCGCCTTGAAGGCCGTCACCCGCACGCCCAGCGGCGAGGTGCGCGAGAACACCCAGCGCACGGTGCCGTCCTTGCCGCTGGTGTCCATGCCCTGCAGCACCAGCAGCACCTTGCGCCGGCCTTCGGCGTGCAGCACGTCCTGCAGTTCGTCGAGCTCGACGGCCAGGGTGTCGAGCTCGGCGCGCTGGGCCGACTCGTCACCCGTGAGAAAGGGCGAATCGTCGGGGTCGATGCGCGAGAGCTTGAACTTGCTGCCGACGCGGTACTTCTTGAACTTGGACATCTGCGGACGCTCCGTCAAAAAAGAAACGAAGCCCGCAGGGTACGCGAATCAGCGCTGCGGGCGACCGCGCGGCGGCGGGTGGTCGTCGTCGCCGTTGCTTTCGTCGATCGACGCGCTCCAGCGGTTGTCCCACTCGGCCTGGTGGCGCACGCCGTCGATCTCGCGCCGGTCGCGCTTGGTCGGGCGGCCCTGCTCGATGGCCAGGGCCGGCTCGCTGCCCATGCGGCGCTGCTCGCGGAAGGCGGCCTGCGCCGCCAGGCTCTCGGGCGTTTCCTCGTACAGCTGCTGGGCCACGGGCGCCGGGCCGCGCTGGCCGCTGAGGCCGCGCACGGTCACGGTCCGCGTGAGCGGGCCCAGGCGCATCGCGACGGTGTCGCCGGCCTTGACCTCGCGCGAGGCCTTGGCGACCTCGCCGTTCACCTGGATGCGGTTCTTGCCGATTTCGTCCGCGGCCAGCGAGCGGGTCTTGAAGAAGCGGGCGGCCCAGAGCCACTTGTCGATGCGCAGACGGTCCATGAAGGTCGGAAAAGAAAGGTCAGCCATTGTGGCGCGACAGCGGCAGCCGCACCACGGCGTCGAGCCCGGTCACGCGGTCGGCGCCGCCGGGGTTGGGTACCGTGCGGTTGTCCAGGCCGATGCGTCCACCCAGGGCCAACACGATCTCGCGGCAGATCGCCAGGCCCAGGCCCGAGCCGCTCGCGGTGTTGCCCGCCGAGAAGGGCGCGAACAGGCGCTGGCGCAGCTCGGCGGAAATGCCCGGGCCGTCGTCGCGCACGGTGAGCACGGCCTCGTCGCCCTCGGCGTGCACGCGCACCGAGAGCGGCGCGCCGGCGGGGCTGTGCTTGATGGCGTTGTGCAGCAGGTTGCGCGTGAGCTCCTGCAGCATCCACTGGTGCGCGCGCACGGTCACGGCGTCGTCGGCGGCCAGCTCGAAGTCGAGCGCCTTGTCGGCCACCAGCGGCGACAGGTCGAGCGCGATGTGGCGCACCACGTCGCCCAGGTCGAGCAGCGCCGACTCGGGCTGCTGGCGCAGCTGCTCCACCTTGGCCAGCGACAGCATCTGGTTGGCCAGCGTGGTGGCGCGCTCGACGGTCTGGCTGATTTCGACCAGTGCCTGCTCGGGTGCGACGTCGCCGCGGCGCGCCGACTGCACCTGCGCCTTCAGCACCGCCAGCGGCGTGCGCAGCTGGTGGGCGCTGTCGCGCACGAAGCGCTTCTGGTGGTCGAGCAGGCGCTGCAGCCGGCCCATGACCTCGGTGGTGGCGTCGATGAGCGGGCGCAGCTCGGCCGGGGCGCCGGGCGCGTCGATGGGCGAGAGGTCGTCTTCGGGGCGCCGCTCGATGGCTTCGCCGAGCTCGCGCACCGGCCGCGTGGCGCGCTGCACCACGACCACGGTGACCAGCGCGATCACGCCCATCAGCAGCAGCTGGCGCCAGAGCATGTCGAGCAGCAGCTTGCGCACGAGTGTTTCGCGCAGCTCCAGCGTCTCGGCCACCTGCACCACGGCCATGCCGCGGCCGCGCGCGCTGGCCACCGGCTGCAGCATCACGGCGACGCGCACCGGCTGGCCGCGGAACTCGGCGTCGTAGAAATCGACCAGCGCCGCGTACGCCCCGCGGTCGGGGATGCGCCCGCGCCAGAAGGGCAGCTCGGCGAAGCCCGAGACCATCTCGCCGTCGAGCGCCGACACGCGGTAGAACAGCCGGCTGCGGTTGTCGGCCTCGAAAGCCTCGAGCGCGGAGTAGGGCACGATCGCGCGCAGCCGCGCCATGTCGTCGTAGCCTTCCACGTCGAGCTGCTCGCCGATGGTCTTGGCCGAGGCCAGCAGCGTGCGGTCGTAGGCGGTGGTGGCGGCCGCCAGGCTCTGGCGGTACAGGCTCACGCTGTTGATCACGACGAACACCGCCACCGGCACCAGGATGCCCAGCAGCAGACGCGCGCGCAGGGACGACATCGTGCGCCGCAGGGCCGCCCTCAAGCCTCGGCCCGCAAGAGATAGCCCAGGCCGCGCATCGTCATCAGCACGGTGCCGGTGCCCACCAGCTTCTTGCGCAGGCGGTACACGACCACCTCGATGGCCTCGTACTGCACCTCGGATTCGCCCGGGAACACCAGCTCGAACAGGCGCTCCTTGGTGACCGCGTGGCCGGGTTTCATCATCAGCGCCTTGAGCAGCGCGAGCTCGCGCGGCGTGAGCTCGAGCAGTTCCGAGCGGTGGTAGACGGCGCCGTTGTCGGGCTCGAAGCGCAGGCTGCCGACCTCCAGCGGGTTCAGCGTCGGGTCGGGCCCCGCGCTCAGGCTGCGCCGGCGCAGCGCGCGGATGCGGGCCTCGAGCTCGTCCAGGTCGAAGGGCTTGGGCAGGTAGTCGTCCGCGCCGGCGTTCAGGCCCATGATGCGGTCGCCCACCGTGCCGCGCGCGGTCAGCAGCAGCACCGGCGTGCGTAGGCCCTCGGCGCGCGCCTGGGCCAGCACCTGCAGGCCGTCCACGTGCGGCAGGCTCAGGTCGAGCGCGACCACGTCGGGCTCGACGGCGCGCCACTGCGCGATCGCCTGCGCGCCGTCGCCGCAGATGCGCACGTCGATGCGGCGTCGCCCGAGGGTGCGCTGCAGGGTGATTTGCATCGAGGGGTCGTCTTCGACGAGCAGCAGCTTCATACGGGCAGGGGTCGGTACTTCGGTGTTTTCCCCAGTCTGGTGGACAGCCAACTGACAGCGGGGCGGCGCATGATAGCGGCTCAGGTCCAAGTCAGGTTCCATCCGTTCCCAAGTTCTCAGGAGACACCAACGATGCGTCGCGATACCTTTTTGAAGTCCCTGGCCGCACTGGCCGCTGCCGGCGCCTTGCCGCTGTCGGCGCGCGCTGCCGCCAACGTCAAGATGATGATCCCGGCCAACCCGGGTGGCGGCTGGGACACCACCGGCCGCGCGCTGGGCAAGGCCCTGACCGACGCCAAGGTGGCCGACACCGTCGCCTACGACAACAAGGGCGGCGCTGCCGGTGCGCTGGGCCTGGCCCAGTTCGTCAACGGCTCCAAGGGCGATGCCAACGCGCTGATGGTCATGGGCTCGGTCATGCTGGGCGGCATCATCACCGGCAAGCCGCCGGTCAACCTGTCGCAGGCCACGCCCATCGCGCGCCTGACCACCGAATACAACGTGTTCGTGCTGCCGTCCAACTCGCCCTTCAAGACCATGAAGGACGTGGTCGAGCAGCTCAAGAAGGACCCGGGCAGCGTCAAGTGGGGCGGCGGTTCACGCGGCTCCACCGAGCACATCGCCGCGGCCATGATCGCGCAGAAGGTCGGCGCCGATCCGTCCAAGATCAACTACGTGGCCTTCCGCGGAGGCGGTGAAGCCACCGCCGCCATCCTGGGCGGCAACGTCACCATCGGCGGCAGCGGCTACAGCGAGTTCGCCGAGTACATCGCCGCCGGCAAGATGAAACCCATTGCTGTCACCTCCGCCCAGCGCCTGCCGGGCATCAACGTGCCGACCCTGAAGGAACAGGGCATCGATGTCGAGATCGGCAACTGGCGCGGCGTGTACGGCGCGCCCGGCATCTCGGCCGAGCAGCGCAAGGCCCTGACCGACATGGTGCTGGCCGCGCTCAAGAGCCCGTCGTGGGCCGAGTCGCTCAAGAAGAACGACTGGACGCCGGCCGTGCTGTCGGGCGATGCCTTCGCCAAGTTCGTCGACGACGACTTCGCCAGCCTGCGCGCCATCATGGCCAAGTCCGGCATGGTCTGAGTTTGAGTCGCCCCCAGGCTGCGCGCACTTCGTGTCGTGCACGCCAACCCCCTTCCGGGGGCAACACCCGCGGCCCGGCAAAGCCGGTTTGCGGTGTTTCTGGAAGGGGCCTTCTTTTTCCCCACGACTGCGGGAGCAAAAAATGACAACTCCAGAATCCTCGGTCTCACATTCCGCTGAGGCCACCTCCGGCGCGGCCCGCTGGCCGCAATACATCGTCGGCCTCGGCGTGCTGCTGACCGGCGCCGCGCTGGCCTTCGGCGCCATCGGCATTTCTTCCGAAGCCGGCTACGGCGGCGTCGGCCCCAACTTCCTGCCCTGGATGGTCTCGATCGTCCTGATGGTCTGCGGCGCGTGGATCACCTGGGAAGCGTTCAGCGGGGGCTTTCGCGAGCTCGACGCGCCCTCCGGCGCCGACACCGCCTACTGGCCCGGCTTCATCTGGGTGGCGGCGGGCCTGCTGCTCAATGCGGCGCTCATCACCAGCATCGGCTTCATCCTGAGCTGCGCGCTGTGCTACCTGCTGGCCGTGCAGGGCCTGCGCCGCGCCGCCGGGCAGGCCAAGGTCAACGCACCGGCCACCTGGGTCACCGACTTGGTGACGGGCCTGGCGATCTCGGCCCCGGTCTTCTGGATGTTCACCAAGTTCCTGGCCATCAGCCTGCCGGGTCTCACCAGCACCGGCTGGATCTGAGCGGAGCCACGCCAAATGGATATCTTCAACGCACTGATGACCGGCTTCGCGGCCGCGATCACCCCCATCAACCTGCTGTGGTGCCTCATCGGCTGTGCCCTGGGCACGGCGGTGGGCGTGCTGCCCGGCATCGGCCCCGCCGTGGCGGTGGCGATGCTGCTGCCGATCACCGGCAAGGTCGACATCACGGCCTCGATGATCTTCTTCTCGGGCATCTACTACGGCGCCATGTACGGCGGCTCGACCACCTCGATCCTGCTGAACACGCCCGGTGAAACCGCCAGCATGGTCACGGCGATGGAGGGCAACAAGATGGCCAAGAGCGGCCGCGCGGGCGCCGCGCTCGCCACCGCGGCCATCGGCTCCTTCGTGGCCGGCACCATCGCCACCGTGGTCGTCACGCTGTTCGCGCCCTTCGTGGCCGACTACGCCGTGCGCCTGGCGGCGCCCGAGTATTTCCTGCTGATGCTGCTGGCCTTCACCACGGTGAGCGCGGTGCTCGGCAAGAGCACGCTGCGCGGCATGACGGCGCTGTTCGTCGGCCTGGCCATCGGCTGCGTGGGCCTGGACCAGATCACGGGCCAGGGCCGCTACACCGGCAACATGCCCGAGCTGCTCGACGGCATCGAGATCGTGCTGGTGGCGGTGGGCCTGTTTGCGGTGGCCGAGGTGCTGTACGCCGTGCTGTACGAAGGCCGCGTGGTCGAGGGCCAGAACAAGCTGACCCGCGTGCACATGACCGGCCGCGACTGGAAGCGTTCCATTCCCGCCTGGCTGCGCGGCGCGGCCATCGGCACGCCCTTCGGCTGCATTCCGGCCGGCGGCACCGAGATCCCGACCTTCCTGAGCTACGCCACCGAGAAGAAGCTCGCGAAAGACCCGCAGAACAAGGCCGAGTTCGGCACCACCGGCGCCATCGAAGGCGTGGCCGGCCCCGAGGCCGCCAACAACGCCACCGTGACCGCCGCGCTGATCCCGCTGCTCACGCTGGGCATTCCCACCTCGAACACCACGGCCATCATGCTGGGCGCGTTCCAGAACTACGGCATCCAGCCGGGCCCGCAGCTGTTCACCACCTCAGCCGCGCTGGTCTGGGCGCTGATCGCCTCGCTGTACATCGGCAACCTGATGCTGCTGGTGCTCAACCTGCCGATGGTCGGCCTGTGGGTCAAGCTGCTCAAGATCCCGAAGCCGCAGCTGTACGCCGGCATCCTGATCTTCGCGACCGTGGGTGCCTACGGCATGCGCCAGAACACCTTCGACCTGTTCCTGCTGTTCGGCATCGGCCTCCTGGGCGTGGTGATGCGGCGCTTCGACTTCCCGACCGCCCCCGTGGTGGTCGGCATGATCCTCGGCCCGCTCGCCGAAGCCAACCTGCGCAACGCGATTGCCATGGGGCAGGGCAGCCCGATCGTGTTCTTCCAGCGCCCCGAGTCGATCGTGGTGATCATCGCCATCGTCGCCGTGCTGGTGCTGCCGCGCTTGGCCAAGCGCATGAGCGAACGCAAGCTGAAGCGATTGGCGCAGCTGGACGCCTGACGCAACCGACCTTCTTTTGCGGTTCACATGCCGCGGGCGATTGGCGTCCGCGGCATTTTTTTGAATGCGCCTGCGGCGCCAAGGGGCTTGACTGCGCAGTCATCACCGCGCCGCCGCATGTCCCCAGAATGGCGGCTTCGTTCGGGGTACCGCTTGCATCGCCCGCATTCCATGCCCGGTACGGCAGGGGTGTGACGAGGTATTCCCATGAAGAGTCCACAGACTCTGGCCTGGCTGCTGCTCGCGGCCAGCGTGGCGGCGGAAGTCGCCGGCACCATCGCCCTTCGCCATGCCGAAGGTTTCACCCGCCTGTTGCCATCGCTGCTCACCGCCGCCTGCTATGCCGGCGCGATCTGGCTCATGTCGCTCGCGGTGCGCGTACTGGATGTGGGGCTGGGCTACGCGGTCTGGGCCGGTGCCGGCACCGCGCTGATCGCGGTCGCCGGCATGGTCTGGTTCGGTGAAGCGGTCACGCTGACGCGCGTGGTCGGCCTGCTGGCCATCGTGGCGGGCGTGGTGGTGCTGAACATCGAGGCGCGGTAGCGGGTTCACCGCTGCGCGCGCTCAGGGGTCTCAGCGCTGCGGCGCCTCGACCAGGTCGTCGTCGATGTGCGGATCGGCCGGCTGTCCGCGCACTTTGCGCACAGTGCGGCGAATCCAGTGCTCGATGTCGTCCACGTAGGTGAACACGGCCGGCACCACCAGCAGGCTTAGCACCGTGGAGGTGATCAGCCCGCCGATCACCGCCATCGCCATCGGCGAGCGGAAGCTCGAGTCGGCGGTGCCGAAGCCCACGGCAATGGGCAGCATGCCGGCGCCCATGGCGAGCGTGGTCATGATGATGGGCCGGGCGCGCTTGTGGCAGGCGTCGCGCAGCGCGTCCCAGCGGCTCATGCCGTGGTCGCGGCGCGCCACGATGGCGTACTCCACTAGAAGAATGGAGTTCTTCGTGGCGATGCCCATCAGCATGATCAGGCCGATCAGCGAGGGCATCGACAGCGCCTTCTGGCCGATCAGCAGGCCCACGAAGGCCCCACCCAGTGCGAGCGGCAGCGCGCACAGGATGGTCACCGGGTGCAGGAAGTCCTTGAACAGCAGCACCAGCACGATGTAGATGCACAGCACGCCCGTGAGCATCGCCAGGCCGAAGCTGGCGAACAGCTCGGTCATCACTTCGGCGTCACCCACCTCGGCGATGCGCACGCCCGGCGGCAGCTTCTGGATCGAGGGCAGGGCCTCGACGGCGGTCTTGGCGTCGCCCAGGCCCACGCCCGACAGCTCGATCTCGAAGTTGACGTTGCGCGAGCGGTCGTAGCGGTCGATGACGGCCGGGCCGCCTTCCATCGTGAGCGAGGCCACCTGGCTCAGCATGACGGGGCCGCGCGCGCCCGGCACCGACAGGCGCCCGATGAGGTCGAGGTCTTGCCGTGCCGAGTCTTCGAGCTTCACCACGATCGGCACCTGCCGCTGCGCGAGGTTGAGCTTGGCCAGCGCCTGGTCGTAGTCGCCCAGCGTGGCCACGCGCAGCGTCTCGGCGATGGCCGAGCTGGTCACGCCCAGGTCGGCGGCGCGCGCGAAGTCGGGCCGCACGGCGATCTCGGGGCGGATCAGGCTCGCGGTCGAGGTGATGTTGCCCAGGCCGGGAATGGTGCGCAGGTCTTTCTCGACCGCGCCCGCGGCGGCCGACAGCGCCTGCGGGTCTTCGCCCGTCAGCACCAGGATGTACTTCTCGCCCGAGCCGCCCAGGCCCACGGTGCTGCGCACGCCGGGCAGGGTTTCGAGCGCGGTGCGGATCTCTTTCTCGATCACCTGCTTGCGCGGCCGGTCGCCGCGCGGGTCGAGCTGGATCGTCAGCGTGGCCTTGCGCGTCTCGGGCGTGCCGAAGTTCGCGAACGGGTCGCCGCCCGCGCTGCCGCCCGCCACCGTGGTGTAGACGCTCTTCACGTGGTTGATCTTCATCACGCGGCGGCGCGTTTCCTCAGCCGCGGCCGTGGTCTGCGCCAGCGTAGAGCCCGGCGGCAGCGACAGGTAGACCTGCGTCTGCGAGTTGTCGTCGGCCGGAATGAAGCCGGTCTTGAGCAGCGGGATCATCGCCAGCGAGCCGAAGAAGAAGAGGGTGGCCATCACCATCGTCTTGAAGCGGTGGTGCGTGCTCCACTCCACGGCGCGCATGTACCAACGCAGCCAGCCGGGCTCCTTCTCGGCGCCGACGATCGGCTTGAGGATGTAGGCCGCCATCATCGGCGTGAGCACCCGCGCCACCACCAGCGAGGCGAACACCGCGAGCGAGGCGGTCCAGCCGAACTGCTTGAAGAACTTGCCGGCCACGCCGCTCATGAAGGCCGTGGGCAGGAACACCGCGATCAGCGTGAAGGTGGTGGCGATCACGGCCAGGCCGATTTCGTCCGCCGCCTCCATGGCCGCCTGGTAGGGCGACTTGCCCATGCGCAGGTGGCGCACGATGTTCTCGACCTCCACGATGGCGTCGTCCACCAAGATGCCGACCACCAGCGAGAGCGCGAGCAGCGAGATCACGTTGACCGAGAAGCCCAGCAGGTACATGCCGACGAAGGCCGGAATCACCGACATCGGCAGCGCCACCGCCGAGACGAAGGTGGCGCGCCAGTCGCGCAGGAAGAGCCACACCACGATCACCGCGAGGATGGCGCCCTCGTACAGCAGGTGCAGCGAGCCGTCGTACTCTTCTTCCACCGGGTCGACGAAGTTGAAGGCTTCGGTCAGTTCGATGTCGGGGCGCTGCACGCGCAGGTCGGCCAGCGCCTTTTGAATGGCGCGGCCCACTTCCACTTCGCTGGCACCGCGGCTGCGGGCCACTTCGAAGCCCACCACCGGCTTGCCGTTGAGCAGTGCCGCGGCGCGTGGCTCGGCGATGGTGTCGCTGATGCGCGCCACCTGGTCCAGGCGGATGCGGCGGCCGTCGCTCAGCGCGATCTGCATGTCGGCGAGCTGGTCGGCCGACTGCACGGTGGCCATGGTGCGCACCGGCTGTTCGCTGCCGCCCAGGTCGATGCGCCCGCCGGCGCTTTCGGTCTGCACCTGGCGCAACTGGCGCGAGATGTCGGCCGCCGAGGCGCCCAGCGCCTGCAGCTTGGCCGGGTCGAGGTCGATGTGCACCTGGCGCGTGACGCCGCCCACGCGGTTCACCGCGCCCACGCCGGGCAGCGCGAGCAGCTTCTTGGTGATGTCGTTGTCGACGAACCAGCTCAGCGCCTCGTTGTCCATGCGCGACGAGGCGATGGTGAAGGCCAGCACCGGCTGCGCCGCGAAGTCGAGCTTGGTGACGACCGGGTCGCGCACGTCGGCGGGCAGGTCGGCGCGCACCTTCTGGACGGCCGAGCGCACGTCGTCCACGGCCTCCTGCACGGGCTTCTCGAGGCGGAACTCCACGATGAGCGTGGCGGCGCCGTCCTGCACCTTGGTCGTGATGTGCTTCAGGCCCTGGATGGTGGCGATGGAGTTCTCGAGCTTGCGCGCGACGTCGGTCTCCAGCTGCGAGGGCGCGGCGCCCGGCAGCGAGGCCGAGACGGTGACGGTCGGCAGGTCGATGTCCGGGAAGTTCTGCACCTTCATGGCGTTGAACGACAGCAGCCCCCCGAAGGTGAGCAGCACGAACAGCATCACCGCCGGAATGGGGTTGCGTATGGACCAGGCGGAAACGTTCATGGCGTGTTCCTTGTGCTTGCTTATTTAGGCGAAGGGGCGGATGCCCCCGCCTTCGCCGGGGTGGCGGACGCAGGCGTCGCCGCGGGCGTGGCGTCCACCACGCGCACCAGGTCGCCGTCGTTGAGGAAGCCCGCGCCCTGCACCACGATCTGCACGCCCTCGGGCAGGGCGCTGGTGATCTCCACGCGGTCTTTCAGGCGGCGGCCGGTCTGCACCTTGAGCTGCGCCACCCGGCCGTCGGGCAGCAGCGTGAAGACGTTGTTGAAGCCGTCGCGCGGCACGATCGCGCTTTGCGGCACGGTCGGCGCGGAACTGCGGCCGAGTTCGAAGTCGCCGCGCGCGAACATGCCGGCCTTCACGCCGGTGTTCTGCTGCACGTTGGGCAGGTCGACGTAGACCAGCGCCGCGCGCGTCTGCGGATCGACCGTGGGCGCGATGCTGCGCACGGTGCCCTTCACCTGCGCGCCGCTGGCGCTGACCACGAAGGCCGGCGTGCCCACGGCGACGCGGCCCAGCTCGGCCGAGGTGACTTCGGCGCGCCATTCGAGCCGGCCCTGGCGGATCAGCCGGAACAGCTCGGTGCCGGCGCCCACCACGCTGCCCACCGTGGCGGTGCGCGCGGAGATCACGCCGTCGTCGGGTGCCAGCACCTGCGTGTTGCGCCCGCGCACCTGCTGCGCGGCCAGCACGGCCTCGGCCGCTTCGGCGCGCGCCTTGGCGGTCTGCTCGGTGGTCTGGTACTGGTTGATCTGCTGCTGGCTCAGCGCGCCCGTGGCCTGCAGCGTGCGGGCGCGCGCGGCGTTGCCGGCGGCGTCGGCGGCCGAGGCGCGGGCCTCGGCCAGCGAGGCGCGTGCCTGCGCAATGTCGGCCTGCACCGTCTCGGGCGAGAACACCGCGAGCACCTGACCCTTCTTCACGGTGTCGCCCACGTTGACGCGCACCTCGGCCAGCTTCAGGCCGTTCGATTCGGAGCCGATCACGGCCTCCTGCCAGGCCGCCACGTTGCCGTTGGCGGCCAGCGTGACGGTCAGCTCGGTGGCCTCGGGTTTGGCGACCGAGACGGTCAGCGCGGGGCGCTGCGCGGGGCCCTTTGCGGCGGGTGCGGCCTTGTCGTCGGCCGACTTGCGGGTGAGCCACAGGCCTGCGCCAACGACGACGATCAGCGCCAGCAGCGCGAGGACAAGGGTGGAACGCTTCATTGTTTTCATGGCGACGTCGCGACCTTGGCGGCCGGGGTGGTGGTCATTGGGGACGATGCTTCGGCGGGGCGGCTCCAGCCGCCGCCCATCGAGCGGTACAGCGAAACCCAGGCTTCGGTGCTCTCGCGCTGCAGCGAGACGCGCGCGGTCTGCGCGGCGAACAGCGTGCGCCGCGAGTCCTCGAGTTCGAACAGGCTGGCCAGGCCGCTGCTGTAGCGGGCCTGGGTGGCGTCAAACGAGGCCTGGTAGTTCTTCACCGCGCTGTCGGCGTCGGTGCTGCGCGCGGTGGTGGCGTCGAGGTTCACCAGGGCTTCCTCGACCTCGCGCACCGCCTGGCGCACGTTGGCGCGGTAGAGCGACACGGCCTCGGTGTAGCGCGCCTTGGCCGCCTCGGCGTTGGCCGCGCGCGCGCCGCCGTCGAGCAGCGGCACGGTGAGCGACAGCGGCCCGACCGTCCAGGTGTCGAGCGATTCGCGAAAGCCGCTGGTGCGGATCTGCATGCGGCCGATCGAGCCCGAGAGCGTGAGCTTGGGATAGCGCTCGGCCTCGGCCGAGCCCACCTCGGCGCTGGCCGCGGCCACGCCGAGTTCGGCCGCGTACACGTCGGGCCGCTGCGAGAGCGCCTGCGCCGGCACGCTGGCGATGGCGCCGACCACCGGCAGCGCACGGTGCGTAGGCGAGGCCGCGAGCTTCTGCGCCAGCGTGGGTTCGTCGAGCCCGCTGAGCGCCACCAGCGCCTTGCGCTGCACCGCGCACAGGGCGCGCTGTTGCGTGAGGCGGCCCGAGGCGTCGGAGGCGCTGGCACGCGCCAGCGCGGCGTCGGCCGGCGCGGTGAAGCCGGCGCGCGCCGACAGGTCGGTGAGCCGCGCCGTTTCGCCGCGCGACTTGGCATCCGATTCGGACACGTTCAACTGCTGCTGGCAGGCGCGCTCGGCGAAGTAGGCGTTGGCCGTTTCGGCCGCCACGGCCACGCGGGCGTCGTGCCACTTGGCGGTGGCGCTGTCCAGCTTCTGCTGGGCCGCATCGCGGTCGGCGCGCAGGCGGCCGAACAGGTCGATCTCCCACTTCGACTGCAGGCCGGCCTGCAGCGTGGTGACCGGCGCGGCGGCGGCGCTGCTGCTGCCACTCGAAGAACCGCCCGATCCGAACGACGAGCCCGAAACTCCGCGGCTGGCCGACGCCGTGCCGTCCAGGCTGGGCAGCAGCGCCGCGCCGGCCTGCACGCGCGTGGAACGCGCCTCGGCCACGCGCGCCGCGGCGCTCGCGAGGGTAGGGCTGGCGGTTTCGGCGGCGGCGATCAGCTCGACCAGCAGCGGGTCGTCGAGCTGGCGCCACCACTCGGCCAGCGCGGCGAGCGAGCCGCCGTGGGGCAGGGGCGCGTGCCACTGCGCGGGGAAGGGCGCCTGCACCGAGGCGGGCGGGCGCGTCAGGCCGCAGCCGGCAAGGCCGAGGCCCAGCGGCAGGCTCAGAACAAGGGCAATCCGTCGGAGTCGTCTCATGGCTTCTTTCTCTGCTCGGCGGCCACCTGGCGGCGGCGTGCGGTTTCGGCCTGGACCAGCGCCATCGCGTAGCCCGTGAGCCGGTCGGCCCAGGTGTCGATGGCGCGCGGCGTGCGCAGCAGCGACGGGCGCAGGGCCTCGATGAAATCCTGGCTCACGTACAGCTGCATCGACAGCCCGGTGATCGCGAAGGTCAGGCGGTGGATGTCGTCGTCCGCGCGCTCCACCTGCAGGTGGCGGCACAGCAGCTCGACGATGGCGCGGTGCGGGCCCTTGATGTCGCGCTCCAGTTCCTTGGCCCACTGGCTGGTGGGCTCCAGCATCTCGCGCATGTGCAGCTGGATGCACTGGCGCACGATCTCGCCCTGCTTGAGCGGATCGATCATGGCCGCCATGCAGATGCGCAGCGTGTCCTCGAGCGACTGGCCGGGCACGTTGCAGGCGGCCACCAGGTCGTTCGAATCGCTGCCCATCGGCTCGTTGAAGGTGGCGGAGTACAGCCCCTCCTTGTCGCCGAAGTAGTAGCTGATGGCCGAGACGTTCACGCCGGCCTCGCGCGCGATCTCGCGGATCGAGGTCTTGGCGAAACCGTTCTGGGCGAACAGCCGCAGCGCGGTGTGCAGCAGGCGGTGGCGCGCCTCGGCGCCGTCGCTGCGGGGGGCGCGGCGCGGCGATGGAACGGGCGTTGGCGTTGGCGTGGGGGGGAGGGGGTCCCTGGCGTTCATCGGCGCGATTAGAGCATGATTGAAATCAAACGATTGATTTACTTAAGGCTTGCTGAAGGCTTTTGTTTTTGGTTGCATGTGGGCCTGCGCGCGGCAGGGGCGGGGGCCGCACACAGTACGATCCGCGCATGTCCGTCGCTCCCTCCGCCGCCGCACCGCCGCCCGCCTTGCCCCTGGACGCCGAAGGCATCCTCGCGCTCGCCGCGCGCTCGATGTTTCATCTGTTTTCGAGCATCAGCCAGGGCATGTTCCTGGTCGACCGCAGCGGGCGCATCGTCTGGGTGAACGAGGGCTACCGCCGCTTCCTGCCGGCGCTGGGCTTTTCGTCCATCGACGAGTTCATGGGCCACATGGTCGAGGACGTGATCCCCAACACCATGATGCGCCGCGTGCTCGAAACTGGCGAGCCGATCCTCATCGACCTGCTGACCAACAAGGCCGGCACCTTCGTCGTGAGCCGCATTCCGCTGCGCGAGGAGCGCGAAGACGGGGAGGGCCTGGGCAAGGTCATCGGCGCCATCGGCATCGTGCTGTTCGACCAGCCCGAGACCACGCTGCAGCCGCTCATCAGCAAGTTCGCGCTGCTGCAGCGCGACCTCGACGACGCGCGCCGCGAGCTGGCCAGCCAGCGCAACAACCCGCTGTACCAGCACGCGCCCGACGGCCAGCGCCGCTCCAAGTACACCTTCGCGAGCTTCATCGGCAGCAGCCCGGCGGCCGTGGAGGTGAAGCGCCACGCGCGCCGCGCCGCGCAGTCCACCAGCCCGGTGCTGCTGCTGGGCGAAACCGGCACCGGCAAGGAGTTGCTGGCGCATGCGATCCATGCGTCGTCCACGCGCGCCAAAGGGCAGTTCGTCAGCGTCAACATCGCGGCCGTGCCCGACACGCTGCTCGAGGCCGAGTTCTTCGGCTTCGCCCCCGGCGCCTTCACCGGCGCCGACAAGCGCGGGCGCGAAGGCAAGTTCAAGCTGGCCGACGGCGGCAGCCTGTTCCTCGACGAAATCGGCGACATGCCGCTGGGCCTGCAGGCCAAGCTGCTGCGCGCGCTGCAGGAGGGCGAGATCGAACCGCTGGGCTCCAACAAGCTGATTCCCTTCGACGCCCGCGTGATCGCCGCCACCTCGCGCGACTTGCCTGAGCTGGTGCGCCGCGGCCTGTTCCGCGAAGACCTGTACTACCGCCTCAACGTGCTGCCGCTGCGCGTGCCGCCGCTGCGCGAGCGCCGCAGCGACATCCCGGCGCTGGTCGAGGCGCTGGGCGAAGACATGGCGCTGCGCAGCGGCGAGGCGCCGCCCGAGCTCACGCCCGACGCGCTCGCGCTGCTGGCCGGCCAGCACTGGCGCGGCAACATCCGCGAGCTGCGCAACGTGCTGGAGCAGGTGACGATGCGCAGCGACTCGCAGCGCATCGACGCGGCGCAGC
Organism: Variovorax sp. GW821-FHT09D07; assembly: GCF_059416345.1. Classification (NCBI taxonomy): domain Bacteria; kingdom Pseudomonadati; phylum Pseudomonadota; class Betaproteobacteria; order Burkholderiales; family Comamonadaceae; genus Variovorax; species Variovorax sp. GW821-FHT09D07. Next base: position 331,624 of record NZ_JBWKOY010000005.1, on the reverse strand, counting down.
TCGAACGCATCCTGCGCGAGGCGGGGCTGGAGCAGATCGAGGCGCCGGACACCTCGCACAGCCTGCGCGACGTCGACCAGGAGGCCGCGCTGCTGCGCCCACTGTCGCAGCAGGTGGCCGAGCTGGAGCGCAAGGCGATCGCCGCCGCGCTCGAAAGCACCGGCGGCAACAAGCTCGCGACCTCGCGGTTGCTGGGCATCTCGCGCGCCACGCTGTACGAGCGCATGACGGGGATGGGACTGTCATGAGCGTGAAAGCGCTGCGTTCCACCTTCGGCCCGAACTGCCATTGGTGCGGGCTACCGATGGACTTCGATGAGCCGCACGGTCGGCCCGAGTCGGCCACCATCGAACACCTGCTCGACGCCACCCTGGGCGGCGTACGCCAGCAGAAGCACCGGCGCCTCGCGCACGCGGTGTGCAACCACACGCGCAACGAGCTGCGGATGCGGGCCGAGCGCGAGTTCGAAAGCTGGCTCGCGGCACGCCGCGACTCTGCTGGGAAACCCTGACTGATCAACAGACAGTTGTCTGAAAAAAAGACAACTCGAATGCACTGAAATCAGGCGAAACCGGTTGCGCCCGAATGAGGAAGCCTTTGTTATCAATGGCTTAGGCGGGTGGCACGAACTGTGCAATATTCAGTCACCTTTATCAGGAGACAAGACATGCACCGTCGCCACCTCATCGCCCTGGCCGCCCTGGGCGCCACCGTTGCCACCATGCCCGCCTGGGCCCAATCGAACGAGATCCGCATCGCCCACGTCTACAGCAAGACCGGCGCGCTGGAGGCCTACGGCAAGCAGACGCAGACCGGCCTGATGATGGGCCTGAACTACGCCACCGGCGGCACGATGATGGTCAACGGCAAGAAGCTCGTGGTCATCGAGAAGGACGACCAGGGCAAGCCCGACCTGGGCAAGTCGCTGCTGGCCGCCGCGTACTCCGACGACAAGGCCGCGCTCGCGGTCGGCCCGACCGCTTCGGGCGTGGCGCTGGCCATGCTGCCGGTGGCCGAGGAGTACAAGAAGATCCTGATCGTCGAGCCGGCCGTGGCCGACTCGATCACCGGCGACAAGTGGAACAAGTACATCTTCCGCACCGGCCGCAACTCGAGCCAGGACGCCATCTCCAACGCCGTGGCCATCGACAAGGCCGGCGTCACCGTCGCCACGCTGGCGCAGGACAACGCCTTCGGCCGCGACGGCGTGAAGGCCTTCGGCGCCGCGCTGAAGAAAGCCAAGCTCGCGCACGAGGAGTACCTGCCGCCCGCCACCACCGACTTCACGGCCGGTGCGCAGCGCCTGATCGACAAGCTCAAGGACCAGCCGGGCCGCAAGATCATCTGGATCGTCTGGGCCGGCGCGGGCAACCCGTTCAAGATCGTCGACCTCGACCTGAAGCGCTACGGCATCGAGATCGCCACCGGCGGCAACATCCTGCCGGCCATGGCGGCCTACAAGTCGCTGCCGGGCATGGAAGGCGCGGCCTACTACTACTTCGGCATCCCGAAGAACCCGGTGAACGAGGCCATGGTCGCGGCCCACTACAAGGAATTCAAGACGCCGCCGGACTTCTTCACGGCCGGCGGTTTCTCGGCCGCGATGGCGGTGGTGACGGCGCTGAAGAAGACCAACGGCGACACCGGCACCAACAAGCTCATCAGCACCATGGAAGGCATGAGCTTCGACACGCCCAAGGGCAAGATGACCTTCCGCAAGGAAGACCACCAGGCGATGCAGTCGATGTACCACTTCAAGATCAAGGCCGACCCCGCGTTCGCGTGGGGTGTGCCGGAGCTGGTGCACGAAATCAAGCCCGAAGAGATGGACATCCCGATCAAGAACAAGCGCTGATCACGGCGCTGATCGCCCCCTGAACCCGCGGCGCGCATGCAGGCGCCGCCCCCTTTTCGCCCCGGATGGCCGCCGGGCGAAGCGCCAGCCTGCGTCCGCGCCAGCTGTCGTGTGCCACGGTCAATTCGTCAGTCTGCAAGCAAGCGTTCGATCAAACACAACAGAAGGAGACAGCGATGCCAGCGATGCGATGGAACAACTGGAAGGGGTTTGCCGCAGCAGCGGTGATCACGGCGGCGGCGCAGGCCGCGACGGCGGCCGTGCCGCTGCCGGCCCTGGGCGCCAACCCGGCGGAGGTGAGCGTGTCCGGCCTGTCGGCCGGCGGCTTCATGGCGGTGCAGCTGCACGTGGCCTACTCGGCCACCTTCAAGCGCGGCGCGGGCGTGGTCGCCGGCGGTCCGTACTACTGCGCCGAAGGCTCGGTGGTCAATGCCACCGGGCGCTGCATGACGCACAGCACCAGCATCCCGGTGTCGACGCTCGTGAGCACCACCAACAGCTGGGCCGCCAGCGGTGCGATCGACCCGGTGTCGAACCTCAGCAATTCCAAGGTCTACCTGTTCTCGGGCACCTCGGACAACACCGTCAAGCAGCCGGTGATGGACGACCTGAAGACCTACTACCAGAGCTTCGTGCCGGCCGCCAACACGGTCTACAAGAACAACCTCGGCGCGGGCCACGCGATGGTCACCGACGACTACGGCGGCGCCTGCAGCACCACGGCCGCGCCGTACATCAACAACTGCGGCTTCGATCTCGCGGGCGAGATCCTCACGCAGCTGTACGGTCCGCTGAACCCGCGCAACAACGGCGCGCTGGGCGGCACCTTTACCGAGTTCAACCAGTCGGAGTTCGTCACCGGCCACGGCGTGGCCGCCACCGGCTGGCTCTACGTGCCGCAGGCCTGCACCACCACCTCGTGCCGCGTGCACCTGGTGCTGCACGGCTGCAAGCAGAACTACACCGACGTGAGCGACCAGTACGTCAGGAAGACGGGCTACAACCGCTGGGCCGACACCAACAACATCATCCTGATCTACCCGCAGACCAGCACCGCGGCCACCAACAGCTGCTGGGACTGGTGGGGCTACGACAGCGCCAACTACGCCAAGAAGTCGGGCCCGCAGATGGCCGCCATGAAGGCCATGATCGACCGCGTCACCGGCTCGGCCGGCGGCGGCGGGCTGCCGGCGCCCACCGGCGTGGGCACCTCGGGCGCGACCAGCAGCAGCATGGTGATCGGTTGGGCCGGCGTCTCGGGCGCCAGTGGCTACAACGTGTACCGCGGCGGCAGCAAGGTCAACGCTTCGCCGGTGGCCGGCACCAGCTACACCGACACCGGCCTGGCCGCGTCGACCAGCTACAGCTGGACCGTGGCCGCGTTGAACGCGAGCAACGTCGAAGGCGCGATGTCGGCGGCCGCCACGGGCGCGACCACGGCGGGCCCGGGCGGCGGCGGAACCTGCTACACCGCGAGCAACTACGCGCACACCATGGCCGGGCGCGCCTATGCGCTGTGGGGCCTGACCTATGCCAACGGCTCGGGCCAGTCGATGGGCCTGTGGAACATCTACGCCATGACCACGCTGAAGCAGACGGGCACCAACTACTACGTGATCGGCACCTGTTGAGGCCGTTCACCCTGCACTGATTTTTTCGATTCGCAAGGACCTTTCCACAATGCTTGAGACCCGGGATCTGACCATCCGCTTCGGAGGGCACGTGGCCGTCAACAGCGTGAGCTGCGCATTCGCGCCAGGCACGCTGACGGCCATCGTCGGCCCCAACGGCGCGGGCAAGACCACTTACTTCAACCTGATCTCCGGGCAGCTCAAGGCCACGGCCGGCACGGTGTCGCTCGACGGGCAACCGTTGTCGCACCTGTCGCCGTCGGCGCGCACGCACGCCGGGCTGGGGCGCGCGTTCCAGCTCACCAACCTGTTCCCGAACCTCACGGTGCTGGAGAACGTGCGGCTCGCGGTGCAGGCCACGCGCGCCGGCGCGCACCGCCACGGGCTCAACCTGTGGAGCATCTGGAGCGATCACAAGGCACTGACCGAGCGCGCCGAGCAGATCCTGGCCGACGTGGCGCTGGAGCCGCGCGCCCACGCCACCGTGGCCAGCCTGCCGCACGGCGACCAGCGCAAGCTCGAGGTGGCGCTGCTGATGGCGCTCGAACCCAAGGTCTTCATGTTCGACGAGCCCACGGCCGGCATGCACGCGGCCGAGGCGCCCGTCATCCTCGACCTGATCCGCAAGCTCAAGCAGGACAAGACCAAGACCATCCTGCTGGTCGAACACAAGATGGACGTGGTGCGCGAACTCGCGGACCGCATCATCGTGCTGCACAACGGCACGCTCGTGGCCGACGGCGAACCGGCCGAGGTGATCGCCTCGCCGGTGGTGCAGGAGGCCTACCTGGGCATCGCGAAGGAGGCCGCATGAGCACAGAAAATTTGCTGACCCTGGAAGGCGTGCAGACGCACATCGGGGCGTACCACATCCTGCACGGCGTCGACCTGGCCGTGCCCAAGGGCCAGCTCACCATGCTGCTGGGCCGCAACGGCGCGGGCAAGACCACCACGCTGCGCACCATCATGGGCCTGTGGCATGCGTCGCAGGGCAGGGTGCAGTTCGCCGGCAAGGACATCACGGCCCTGCACACGCCGCAGATCGCCGAGCTCGGCGTGGCCTACGTGCCCGAGAACATGGGCATCTTCTCCGACCTCACGGTGAAGGAGAACATGGTGCTGGCCGCGCGCGGCGCCAAGAACGCCGACGCCATCGACGACACGCGGCTGAAGTGGATCTTCAAGCTCTTTCCCGCGGTCGAGAAGTTCTGGAACCACCCGGCCGGCAAGCTGTCGGGCGGACAGAAGCAGATGCTGGCCGTGTCGCGCGCCATCGTCGAGCCGCGCCAGCTGCTCATCATCGACGAGCCCAGCAAGGGCCTGGCGCCCGTGATGATCAACAACATGATCGAGGCCTTCGGCGAGCTCAAGGCGAGCGGCGTGACGATCCTGCTGGTCGAACAGAACATCCACTTCGCCCAGCGCCTGGGCGACACCGTCGCGGTGATGGACAACGGCCGCGTGGTGCACAGCGGCTCGATGGCCGCGTTCTCCGCCGATGCGCAACTGCAGCAATCGCTGCTCGGACTCGCCCTATGAAAATCGACTTCGACTGGAAGCCACTGCTTCTTGCCCCCATCCTTGCGCTCGTCGCGTTGCCGCTCACGGGCTCGGTCTCGACCTGGCTCACGCTCACGGTGGCGGGGCTGGCGATGGGCATGATCATCTTCATCATCGCCTCGGGCCTCACGCTGGTGTTCGGCCTGATGGACGTGCTCAACTTCGGCCACGGCGTGTTCATTGCGCTGGGCGCCTTCGTGGCCAGCAGCGTGCTCGGCCTCATGGGCGACTGGACCGGCTCGGGCGAGCTGTGGCGCAACCTCGTGGCCGTGTTCCCGGCCATGCTGGCCGCGATGGCGGTGGCCGGCGCCATCGGCCTGGCCTTCGAGCGCTTCATCGTGCGGCCGGTGTACGGCCAGCACCTGAAGCAGATCCTCATCACCATGGGCGGCATGATCATCGGTGAGGAGCTCATCAAGGTGATCTGGGGTCCGGCGCAGATTCCGCTGCCGCTGCCCGAGGCGCTGCGCGGCTCGCTGCTGGTGGGCGATGCGGCCATCAGCAAGTACCGCCTGCTCGCGGTGGCCGTGGGCGTGGTGGTGTTCGGCGTGCTCGCCTGGACGCTGGGCCGCACCAAGATCGGCCTGCTCATTCGCGCTGGCGTGCAGGACCGCGAGATGGTCGAGTCGCTGGGCTACCGCATCGGGCGCCTGTTCGTGGGCGTGTTCGTGGTGGGCAGCGCGCTGGCCGGCCTGGGCGGCGTGATGTGGGGCCTGTTCCAGCAGAACCTGGTGCCGCAGATGGGCGCGCAGGTCAACGTGCTGATCTTCATCGTGATCATCATCGGCGGGCTGGGCTCGACCGGCGGGGCGCTGCTGGGCGCGCTGCTGGTGGGGCTCATGACGAACTACATCGGTTTCCTGCTGCCCACGCTCACGCAGTTCGCGAGCATCTTCCTCATGGTGGCCGTGCTGCTGTGGCGCCCGCAGGGCGTGTACCCCGTGGCGAACCGTTGAGGAGAAAGCCGTCATGTTCCTGAAACGACTTCTTTCCAACGACATGCCGAAGAGCCGCCTGCTGGCGTTGCTGCTGCTGGCCCTGTTCCTGGCGCTGGCCTTCGCGCCGTTCCTGTTCCCGGGCGTGAAGGCGCTCAGCGTCGCGGCCAAGATTCTGGTGTTCGTGGTGCTGGTCGCGAGCTTCGACCTGCTGCTGGGCTACACCGGCATCGTGAGCTTCGCGCACACGATGTTCTTCGGCATCGGCGCCTACGGCATCGCCATCTCGGCCTCGCGGCTGGGGCCCAACTGGGGCGCGGTGCTGATGGGGCTGGGCGCGTCGCTCGCGATCTCGCTTGTACTCTCGCTGGCCATCGGCCTGTTCTCATTGCGGGTGCGCGCGATCTTCTTCGCGATGATCACGCTGGCCGTGGCCTCGGCGTTCCAGACGCTGGCCTCGCAGCTGTCGGACTTCACCGGCGGCGAAGACGGCCTGACCTTCAAGCTGCCCGAGCTGATCTCGCCGAGCTTCGAGTTCGCCGAAGAGCCGTTCCTCGGCGTCTCGCTCGACGGGCGGCTGCTGTGCTACTACCTGCTGTTCGTGGCGGCGGTGGTGCTGGTGCTGGCAATGCTGCGCATCGTGAACTCGCCCTTCGGCCGCGTGCTGCAGGCCATCCGCGAGAACGAGTTCCGCGCCGAGGCGATCGGCTACCGCGTGGTGGTGTACCGCACCACGGCCGCCGTGCTGTCGGCGCTGTTCGCCACGCTGGCCGGCGCGATGCTCGCCATCTGGCTGCGCTACAACGGGCCGGACACCTCGCTGAGCTTCGAGATCATGATCGACGTGCTGCTCATCGTGGTGATCGGCGGCATGGGCACGATCTACGGCGCGGCCATCGGCGCGGTGCTGTTCGTGGTAGCACAGAGCTACCTGCAGGACCTGCTGCGCCTGGGCAACGAGGCCGCCAGCGGCCTGCCGTGGCTCGCGGCGCTGCTGTCGCCCGACCGCTGGCTGCTGTGGCTGGGCGTGCTGTTCGTGCTGTCGGTGTACTACTTCCCGACCGGCATCGTCGGCAAGCTGCGGGCGAGGGCGGCGAAATGAGCGACGGCAAGAACAACAGCACCATGACGCCGTCATCGCACATCTCGCCGACATCGCACTACGCGCAACTCGCAGGCCGTGAAATCCACTGGCTCGATTGGGGCGCGGCCAACGCCCCCGTCGTCATCGCCTGGCACGGCCTGGCGCGCACCAGCCGCGACATGGACGAGCTGGCGCAGCACTTCGCCGCGCGCGGCTTTCGCGTGATCTGCCCCGACACGTTGGGGCGCGGCCTGAGCCAGTGGAGCCCGTCGCCCGACGACGAATACACGCTCGCGTTCTACGCGCGCCTGGCCAATGCGCTGTGCGACGAGCTGCGGCTGGGCCGCGTGCACTGGGTGGGCACCTCGATGGGCGGCGCCATCGGCACGGTCTGCGCCTCGGGCCTGTTCGAGCCGCGCATGAAGGCGCGCATCGCCAGCCTCACGCTGAACGACAACGCGCCGCAGCTCGCGCAGGCCGCCATCGAGCGCATCCGCGCCTATGCCGGCGACCCGCCGGCCTTCGCCACGGTGGCCGAGCTGGAGGCCTTCTTCCGCACGGTCTACAAGCCCTACGGCTGGCTCAGCGACGCGCAGTGGCGCCGGCTGACCGAAAGCTCCACGCGCCGCCTGGCCGACGGCCGCGTCACGCCGCACTACGACCCGGCCATGGTCAAGCAGTTCAGCGCGCACGACAACGATTACCTGATCTGGCCGCACTACGACGTGATCGAGGCGCCGGTGCTGTGCCTGCGCGGCGCCGAGTCCGACCTGGTGCTGCCCGAGGTGATCGACGAGATGCACCGGCGCGGGCCGGGCGCGGCCGGGCGCCTGCAGGTGATCGAGGTGCCGGGCTGCGGCCATGCGCCCGCGCTCAACGTGCCGGAACAACTGGACCCGATCGAGGGGTTTATCCGCGCGGCCGGTCGTTGAAGGCAGGGCGCGATCACAATCGCGCCGACTTCAACTCCAAGATCACCTCGCCATGGCCCTCTCGATGTACGACCTGTCCGTGCCGGTTTTCACCCGCGGACTCGGCCAGCTGACCCACCTGCTCGACAAGGGCCTCGCGCATGCGAAGGCCCAGGGCATCGACCCGGCGACGCTGGTCGACGCGCGCCTCGCGCCCGACATGCTCACGCTGGCCGGCCAGATCCAGCGCGCGAGCGACGCCTCCAAGCTGGGCACGGCGCGCATCGCGGGCATCACGGCCCCGAGCTTTCCCGACGAGGAAAAGACCTGGGACGACCTGCTGGCGCGCATCGTGAAGACGCAGGATTTCCTGGCGAGCGTGGACCGCACGCTCATCGACGGCCACGAAGAACGCCCCGTGACCATCAAGGCGCGCGAAGGCGAGGCGCACTTCACCGCGCAGCGCTACCTGCTGCAGTTCGCGCTGCCGAATTTCTTCTTCCACGTGACCACCGCCTACGACGTGCTGCGCCACAAGGGCGTGCCCATCGGCAAGCTGGACTACCTCGGCCGCTTCTGAGTTCGCTCAGGCGCGGCGGGCCGCCAGCGCGTACATCAGCGGAATGCGCGGCATGCCTTCGGGCGGGGCCATGCGCCGTCCGCCCAGCTCGCGCATGCCCTCGAAGGGCTTCCAGCCGTTGGTGTACGGGTACTCCTCGAAACGCTCGATGGCCAGTCCCGCCTGTGCGAGCGCGGTCGTCACCTGGCCCACGCCCCAGGTGAACTCGAAGCTCGGATGCGGGTTGCGAAAGCCTTGCACGCCGGGCACCGGCCGGTCGTCGGGCACGAGGCCGTCGCCCGATTCGGCCACGTAGTCGCCCACGCCTTCCTCGGGCACGGGCGCGTCGTTGAAGTAGTCGTAGTGGAACTTCCACTGCGGGTCGAACACCAGCGCGAACGGGTGGAACTCGACGATCACGAAGCGACCGCCGGGTTTCAGCAATTGCGCCACGCCGCGGGCCCAGGCGCCGATGTCGGACAGCCAGCACAGCGTGCCGTACGAGCAGAACACGAGATCGTGGCGCTCGCCGCGCGCGGCGGCGGCCTCGAAGTAGTCGTAGACGTCCGCGCGTTCGAAGCGCGCCGCAATGCCCGAATCGGCCGAGAGCCGGGTGGCGAAATCGATGGCCTCGTCGGAGATGTCGACGCCGGTCACGCGGGCGCCGCGGCGCGCGATGCTCAGGCTGTCCTGGCCCGCGTTGCACTGCAGGTGCAGCACCGAGAGGCCGTCCACGTCACCGAGCAGGGCGCTTTCCTCGGGGAACAGCGTGGAGCCGCCCGCGCGGAAGAAGGCGGCCTGGTCGCCCTTGTGGCTGTTGTGCGCGACCGTGGCGGCGTTCCACGACTGGCGGTTGGCTTCGTGCAGGTCTTTCTTCATGGCGTGGTCGCGTCGGGTCGGGTGGGCCAGCCCGCCAGGTGGCGTTCGGCGATGCCCGTGAGCGCGGTGATCCACGCCGGGCTGTCGTTGAGGCAGGGGATGTAGCCGAAGCGCTCGCCGCCCGCGTGCAGGAAGGCTTCGCGGCCTTCCATCGCGATCTCTTCGAGCGTCTCGAGGCAGTCGGCCGGAAAGCCCGGGCACACCACGTCGACGTGCTTCACGCCGCTGGCGCCGAGTTCGCGCAGGGTGTGCTCGGTGTAGGGCTCCAGCCACTTGGCGCGGCCGAAGCGCGACTGGAAGGTCGTGCGGTACTGCGTGGACGCCAGGCCCAGCCGTGCCGCGAGCAGGCGCGCGGTCTCGAGGCACTGCGCCTCGTAGGGGTCGCCCAGCGCGATGTTGCGCGCGGGAATGCCGTGGAAGCTCATCACCAGCAGCTCGCCGCGGCCCTCGGTCTTCCAGTGCTTCTCGATGCCTTGCGCGAGCGCCTCGATGTAGGCGGGGTCGTCGTGGTACTGGTTGACGAAGCGGAACTCGGGCACGTGGCGCTGGCGGCGGCTCCAGGCGTTCACGGCGTCGATCACGCTGGCCGTGGTGGTGGCCGAGTACTGCGGGTAGGCCTGCAGCACCAGCACGCGCGTCGCGCCCTCGGCCTGCAATGCATCGAGCCGCGAGGCGATCGACGGGTTGGCGTAGCGCATCGCGTCGCGCACCGTCACGCGGTGGCCGCGTTCGCCGAGCCAGCCGGCCAGCAGGGTGGCCTGCTTCTGTGTCCAGACCTTGAGCGGCGAGCCCTCGGGCAGCCAGATGCTGGCGTACTTCGCGGCCGACTTCGCGGGCCGCGTGCGCAGGATGATGCCGTGCAGGATCAGCGCCCACAGCGCCCTGGGAATCTCGACCACGCGCGGGTCGCCCAGGAAGTCGGCGAGGTAGGGGCGCACCGCGGCGGCGGTGGGCGCATCGGGCGAACCGAGGTTGCACCAGAGCACGGCGGTGCGGTCGTTCTTGCGGTCATCAGGGGCGAGAGGCATGCGATATTCTCAGGTATGAATTCCGCTTCCCCGGCGCCCGGCGGCGCCACGCCGCTCGACATCTCGCGCATCTCGGCGATCACGCTCGACTTGGACGACACCCTGTGGCCGATCTGGCCGACCATTGAGCGGGCCGAGCGCGTGCTGCACGAATGGCTGCTGCGCGAGGCGCCCAAGACGGCCTCGCTGCTGCTCACCCCGGGCGTGCTGCGCGAGCTGCGCGAAGCCACCGCCAAGGAGCGCTCCGACCTTGCGCACGACCTGAGCGCGCTGCGCCGCGAGTCGATCCGCACGGCGCTCGTGCGCGCGGGCGAAGACCCGGCGCTGGCCGACCCGGCCTTCGACGCCTTCTTCGAAGAGCGCCAGCGCGTCACGCTGTACGACGACGCACTGCCGGCGCTCAAGTGGCTCAGCGAGCGCTACCCGCTGGTGGCGGTGTCGAACGGCAACGCCGACATCCACAAGACCGGCGTCGGCCGGTGGTTCCGCACTGCCTTCAATGCACGCGCCTTCGGCAGCGGCAAGCCGCACGCGCCGATCTTCCGCGCCGCGGCGGCCTCGGTCGGCCTGCTGCCCAAGGACGTGCTGCACGTGGGCGACGATGCCGCGCTCGACGTGGTGGGCGCGCTCAACGCCGGCATGCAGGCCGCGTGGCTGGTGCGCGACGAACGCCCGTGGGAGCACGGGGCGCGCCCGCAGCTGATCGTGCCCAACCTGCACGCGCTGTGCATCGCGCTGGGCGCTTGAAGGTCAGCGGAATACAGGTCGGAAAAAGCTGCGTTCGTAGCTGACGATGCAGCGGGTCTCTTCGGCGTACCGGAAGGCGGCCTGGCAGTCGGCGTCCTGCATCGAGTCGGCCCGGTAGGTTTCGTACGCGGCCAGGCTCGGGAAGCTGAACATCGCCAGCGCCACGTTGTTCGCGCCTTCGGACGGCAGGAAGTAGCCGTGGTGCTGGCCGCCGAACTTCTCGACCAGCGGAATCCAGAGCTTGCCGTAGTGCTCGAATTCCTTGAGCTTGAAGGGATCGACGATGTAGCGCAGGTAGCAGGTGATCATGGGTGAGGAGCGTCAGGGGACTATCGGCGCGGCCCGAGCGGCGCGCGGCTGCCCGGACTATAGTTTTGCGACGGCCTCCTTTCATTGCTTTCGCGCGAATTTCCTTCCATGCATCTCTCCACCTGGCTCCTCTTTTGCGGCGTGACCCTGGTCGTCGCCTTCACGCCCGGTCCGGCCGTGCTGCTCGCGGTCTCCAATGCCATCTCCGTCGGCCCGCGCCGCGCGATGATCAGCTCGCTAGGCAACGCCTGCGGGCTCTTCCTGGTCTCCGCCGCCGCGATGGGCGGGCTGGGCGTGGTGCTCAACACCTCGGCCACGGCCTTCATGGTGCTGAAGGTGGCGGGTGCGGGCTACCTCGTGTACCTGGGCATCCGGCAGTGGCGCAGCCGCACGAGCGTGTTCGCCGAGCTGCAGCCGTCGGCCGCGCCGGCGCCTTCGCGTTCCGCGCGCCGGCTGTTCGGGCATGGCGTGACGGTGGCGCTGACCAACCCCAAGGGCATCCTGTTCTTCTCGGCGCTGTTCCCGCAGTTCCTCACGCACGACGCGCCGATCCTCACGCAGTTCGCCGTGCTCACCACGACCTTCGCGGCGGGCTCGGTGCTGGCGCATGGCTCGTACGTGCTGCTGGCGCGCCTGCTGAAGAAGCAGTTCGCGAACCCGAAGCGCGCGCAGCTGTTCAACCGCGTGTCGGGCGGCGCCTTCGTGCTGCTGGGGTTGAGCCTGCTGCGGCTGCGCAACAAGACGGCCTGAGAAGGCCGCCGACTTTCTTCAGTCGAGCCCGAAGCGCTCGCGCAGCGCCGCGCAGAAATCGGCGGTGCCGCTGAGCGAGAGCGTGAGGGTGTCGAGGCGTGGGTTGTCTTCCCGCGTGCGCTGCACGTCGCAGTCCCACACCGCACCGTCGTCGAGCGCGCCGCGCGCACCGGGGAAGGTGGCCTCGGCCCAGGCCAGCACCTGCGCGATCTCGGCTTCCACCTCGGGCGTGCGCTCGGGTGGGGTCGAGGCCATGGCGTCGAAGGTGCCGTGGTCTTCGGTGTCTTCGCTGTAGTCGAAATCGAGGTAACGCAGGGTCGTGGTCATGGGGTCACGGCGTGGCAAGTGCGCGCGCGACGGCCAGTCCGTTGAGGACCGCACCTTCGAGCGTGGCGGGATAAGGGCCTTCGGTGTAGTCGCCGCAGGCCTGCAGCCCCGGCGCGATGGCGGCCGGCGGGCGGGCCAGGCTAGGCGTGCAGGCGAAGGTGGCGCGTTTTTCGACCACGGTCTGGATCGGCGTGAGCCCCGGTTGGCCGAGCTGCGTGCCGGCTTGCGCGAGCACCTGTTTCTCGAGCGTCTCGCGCGGCGTTTCGTTGGCGCTCACGACGAAGGCGAGCATGCCGGCGGGACCGCCGAGCTGGCCGCGATCGAACACGAACTGGGCCGGTGCGCTGCCCGGCTGGCTGCGCAGCGCGAGCATCGGCTCGGCCAGCGGCGCGGCGCCGCGCACGTAGACCGTGGCAATCGCCTCGAAGCGCAGCGATTCGGTGACGTTGCACCAGCGCGAAGCGGCCGGCAGGCCGGTGGCACGCACGAGGCGTGCGGCGTCCCAGGGCGCGCAGGCCAGCACGGCCTGGTCGAAGACCTCGTCATCGACGCGCCACCGGTCGCCCTCGGGCGCGATGGCGCGCACGCGGTGGCCGATGCGCGCGGTGGCGCCGTGCCGCGCGAGCCAGGCCAGCGCGGCATCGGGCAGCAGGGCGCCGAGGTCCACGCGCGGCAGCAGCAGGTCGGCACCGCCGCGCCCGCTGAACAGCGCGTCATGCAGCACGCGCAGGAACACCTGGCCGCTCGATTGCGGCACGGGCGTGTTGAGCGCCGAGACGCACAGCGGCTCGATGAGTTCGTGCATCACGCGCGGCGTGAGGCCGGCGCACAGCGTGGCAACGCTGGTGCCAGGCGCGCAGCGAAAGCCCGCGAGGCGCCAGCGCACGGCGGTGGCCAGCAGCGCGGCCTTGTCGCGCCACGTCCAACCGCGCGCGGTGAAGATGCCGATGAGCAGGTCGAGCGGCGGCGGCCGGCCCGCGGGCAGCTGCAGCCCGCCGCCGTCGGCAAAGCGCAGTGACAGCGGCAGGCGCTGCAGGGCCGAGTCGACATCGACCCCCACGTCGCGCATGAGCGCCAGCGTGGCGGTGTAGGCGCCGATCAGGATGTGCTGGCCGTTGTCCAGCGCCATGCCGTGCATGTGATCGACCCGCCGCGCCCGCCCGCCGGCCATCGGCGCGGCTTCGAACAGGGTGACGGCGTGCCCGAGGCGCGTGGCCTCGACGGCGCAGGCCAGGCCGGCCCAGCCGGCGCCGATGACGGCGAGCCTCATGGGCACGAAGGGTGGGGCGTCATATCCGGCCCAGCGCCTGGACCTTCCAGGCCAGCCAGAACTTGCGCACGGGCGTCAGGCTGATGCGCTGGTTCAGTACCTGGAAGTCGTCGCGCTCGATTTCGCGCAGCAGCGTGCGGTAGATGCTGGCCATCATCAGGCCGGGCTTCTGGGTGCGGCGGTCGGCCAGCGGCAGCAGGGCCAGCGCTTCGTCGTAGGCGGCGTGGGCGCGCTGGGCCTGGAACTTCATGAGCGCGACAAAACGGTCGGAGTGCACGCGGTTCAGGATCTCGTGCGCCTTCACGTCGAACTGCTGCAGCTCGTTGACCGGAAGGTAGATGCGACCGCGCAGCGCGTCTTCGCCAACGTCGCGCAGGATGTTGGTGAGCTGCAGCGCCAGGCCGAGCTTGTGGGCGTAGGCGGTGGTCTGCGGATCGGTCTGGCCGAAGATGCGCGCCGCGACTTCGCCGACCACGCCGGCCACCAGGTGGCAGTAGCGCGCGAGGCCGGGAAAGTCGAGGTAGCGGGTCTGGTCCAGGTCCATCTGGCAGCCGTCGATCACTTCGTTGAGCTGGCGCGCCTCGATGCCGTAGGTGGCGGCATGCGGCATGAGCGCCTGCATGACCGGGTGGCGCGGCGTGCCGGCAAAAGCCTGGGCGACCTCGGTGCGCCACCAGGCGAGCTTGGTGGCGGCCACGCCGGGGTCGGAGACCTCGTCGACCACGTCGTCGACCTCGCGGCAGAAGGCATAAAAAGCCGTGATCGCGGCGCGCCGCGGCTTGGGCAGGAACAGGAAGGCGTAATAGAAACTGCTGCCCGAAGCGGCGGCCTTGTCTTGCACGTATTGCTCGGGATTCATCGGGGAGGCGCTGCTTTCATGGGCCGTGATTGTCTCCGCATCCGCCATGCCTTCCAGAGCAGCACGGGTGCGTCGGCCTTGCCGACGGTGGGGCGCTGCGTGAAGGTGTCGAAGCCCAGGTCCTCGATCTTGTCGAGGATGCGCAGCCCGCCCTGCACGACCAGGCGCAGCTCCCAGCCCACGCGGCCCGGCAGGCGGTGCACGAGCGGGGCGCCCTCGGTCATGAGCTCGCGCGCCCAGAAGGCCACCACTGCTATCAGATTGATAGCTTCCTGCGGCGGCGGCGCGGAAGACAGCGGCGCGAAGACCTTGAAATGCTCGGACGTCAGGCCGCGCCGCGCGCAGTCGGTGCGCGGAAAGTAGAAGCGCCCGCGCGGCAGGTCGACGCTCGGGTCCTGCCAGAAGTTGATGAGCTGCAGCGCGCTGCAGATGGCGTCGCTCTGGGCCAGCGCCTGCGCATCGGTCACGCCGTACAGGTGCAGCAGCAGCCGGCCGACCGGGTTGGCGGAGCGGCGGCAGTAGTCGAGCAGCTCGGCGCGGTCGGCGTAGGTGCCGCGATCGCGGGTTTTTTCGATGTCCTGCATGAAGGCGCTGAGCAGGTCGGCGAGCAGGTCTTCGGGCAGGCGGTACTGGGCGATGGCCCAGGCCAGCGGGCCGAACACGTGGGGCCAGCGCGAGTCGGGCAGCGCGTCGCCGCGCGCGGCGGCGGCCAGTTCCTCGCGGTAGGCGCGCAGCTCGGCCAGGCGCGCATCGGGCGAGGCGTCGCCCTCGTCGGCGATGTCGTCGGCGGTGCGCGCGAAGTGGTAGATCGCGGCGATCGGCGGGCGCAGGTGCGGCGGGCACAGCCACGAGGCCACGGGGAAGTTTTCGTAATGGGCCGGCGCGGCGGCATGGGGGGGAGTGGCGGACACGCCACGATTGTCGGCGACGTCATGTCCGGGCACTATGCTCGTGGCGTCGCCACTTTCCATCTCTCTTTCGCCCATGACGATGAAAGCAACTGCCGCGGCTTCCGGGACTTCGCTTCCCGCTTCGGGCGACGCGGCACATCCGGCCGGGCCGGGGCTGATGATCGCGGCGCTGGGCGTCGTCTTCGGCGACATCGGCACCTCGCCGCTGTACGCCTTCAAGGAGACGATGAACCCCGAGCACGGTGTGCCGTTCTCGCCCGACGCGGTACTGGGCCTGCTCTCGCTGATCTTCTGGGGCCTGATGTTCGTGGTGACGCTCAAGTACGTGGTGTTCGTGCTGCGCGCCGACCACGACGGCGAGGGCGGCATCCTGGCGCTGCAGGCGCTGGCGCGCAACGCCGTTTCCGGCCCGAAGACCCGGCCCTGGGTGTGGCGCGGGATCGGGGTCCTGGGCCTGGTGGGCGCGGCCATGTTCTACGGCGACAGCCTGATCACGCCGGCGATCTCGGTGCTGTCGGCGGTCGAGGGCCTGGAGGTGCAGGCGCCGGTGCTGCAGCGGGTGGTGATCCCGATCACGCTGGCGATCCTCGTCGGGCTGTTCATGGTGCAGAAGAAGGGCACGGGCGTGGTCGGCAAGATCTTCGGGCCGGTGATGCTGCTGTGGTTCCTGGTGTTGGGCGTGGCGGGGCTGTGGCAGGTGCTGCAGCAGCCGCAGGTGCTGGCGGCGCTCGACCCGCGCCGGGCGGTGGGCTTCCTGGTCGAGCACCGGGCGCAGTCGCTGGCCGTGCTGGGCGCGGTGTTTCTGGCGTTCACGGGCGGGGAGGCGCTGTATGCCGACATGGGGCACTTCGGCGCCAGGCCGATCCGTCTCGCGTGGCTCTTCATCGCGCTGCCGGGGCTGGTGCTCAACTACTTCGGGCAGGGCGCGCTGGTGCTGGCGAACCCGGCGGCCATCGACAACCCGTTCTTCCGGCTCTTTCCGTCATGGGGCGTGCTGCCGATGGTGGTGCTGGCCGCGATGGCCACGGTGATCGCGTCGCAGGCGGTGATCTCGGGCGCCTTCTCGCTCACCGCGCAGGCGATGCGCATGGGCTACCTGCCGCGCATGCGCGTGGTGCAGACCTCCGGCACGGCCATCGGGCAGATCTACGTGCCAGCGGTCAACTGGCTGCTGATGGTCGGCGTGCTGCTGCTGGTGCTGGGCTTCCGCAGTTCGGGCGCGCTGTCGGCGGCGTACGGCATCGCGGTGTCGATCACGATGGTGACGACCACGCTGCTGGCCGGCATCGTGGCCTGGGGCCTGTGGCGCTGGAACAAGGTGGCGGTGGCGGTCGGCGTGGCGGCCTTCGCGGCGGTCGACCTGACCTTCGTGGTGTCCAACAGCCTGAAGGTGGCCGAGGGCGGCTGGCTCACGCTGGCGGTGGCGGCCGGGGTGATGGTGCTGTTCACCACCTGGGCCAAGGGCCGGCGCCTGGGCCTGGAAGCGGCGGCGGCCGACAGCCTGCCGCTGCGCCCCTTCGTCGAGTCGCTGGCGCTGAACATGCCGCACCGGGTGAGCGGCACGGCCGTGTTCCTGAACCCCGACGCCACGGCGGTGCCGCACGCGCTGCTGCACAACCTCAAGCACAACCAGGTGCTGCACGAGCAGGTGATCGTGCTGCGCGTGCTCTCGTGCGACACGCCGCGCGTGGACGCGCGCCTGCGCATCGAGGCCGAGCAGCTGATGGCCGGCATCTGGGTGGTCACCGCGCGCCACGGCTTCATGGAGCGCGCCGACGTGCCGGAGTTCATCCGCATCCTGGCCTACCAGAAGACCCTGGCCATCGACTCGATGAAGACCTCGTACTTCGTCTCCCGCGCCTCGGTGGGCGAGGAGAACCTGCCGGGCATGAACCCGGTGCGACGGGTGCTGTTCGGCTGGCTGCAGCGCAACGCGGGCCGGGCATCCGATTACTTCGAGCTTCCCGACAACCGGCTGGTGGAAATGGGGCAGAGAACTTAGCGTGAACGTGGTCAACTGACCGGCGGGTCATTGACACTGTTTAACGTTTACCCTAGATTACTAACCGGTGGGTCATTAATGGCCCGGTTCCTTTCTTCTTGGGTGTCTCATGACCGCCTCCGCCGCCTCACTCCGTGCCCGCAGCGCCGCCTGGCTGCTGCTTCCTGCCATCTTTCTGGCCGGCTGTTCGCCGAAACCGCCTGCCCAGGAGCCCGTGAGGGCGGTCAAGTTCGTGACCGTCGGCACCAGCGACTACGACGCCCAGCCCGAGTTCTCGGCCGAGGTGCGGGCCCGGGTCGAATCGCGCCTGGGCTTCCGGGTGGCGGGCAAGATCACCAAACGCCAGGCCGAGCTCGGCCAGCGCGTGCAGGCCGGCCAGGTGCTGGCGCAGCTCGATCCGCAGGACTACCGCCTGGCCGCCGAGGCCGCCCGCGCCCAGCAGGCCGCCGCACTGACCAACCGCGACCTCGCGGCCGCCGACCTGAAGCGCTACACCGAACTGCGATCGCAGAACTTCATCAGCGGCGCCGAACTGGAACGCCGCGAAACCACCTGGAAGGCCGCCCAGGCGCAGCTTGAACAGGCCCAGGCGCAACTGGCCTCGCAAGGCAACCAGGCCAGCTACACGACGCTGGTGGCCGACGTGGCGGGCGTCATCACGGCCATCGAGGCCGAGCCGGGCCAGGTGGTGCAGGCCGGCACGCCGGTCGTGCGCATCGCCCAGGACGGCGCGCGCGACGTGGTGTTCGCGGTGCCTGAAGACCGCGCCGCGCTGATCAAGCCCGGCTCGCCGGTCGCGGTGCGCGGCTGGTCCGGCGGCGAGGTGCTGCAGGGCCAGGTGCGCGAGGTGGCGGCCAGCGCCGACGCGGTCACGCGCACCTACTCGGTCAAGGTGTCGATCGACGCCGCGACCTCGCCGGCGCTCGGCGCCACGGTCTACGCCAGGCCGCAGGCCCTGGCCCGCACCGACGTGGCGGTGATCAAGCTGCCGACCAGCGCACTGCGCCAGGAAGGCAAGGGCTCGGCGGTCTGGGTGCTCGACAAGGACAGCATGACCGTGCGCTCGCAGCCGGTGCAGGTGGTCACGGCCGACGGCAATGAGGCCGTGATCGGCTCAGGCCTGTCGACCGGGATGATGGTCGTGGCCGCGGGCGTGCACGTGCTGTCGCCGGGGCAGAAGGTCACCATCTACCAGTCGAAGGAGGCCATGGCGGCCGCCGCCAATGGCCAGCAACAGGCGCAGGCGAAGCAGCAGGCCGTCGAGGCCGTGGCCGCGACGAAGAAGGAGATCGCAACGGGTGCCGCCAAATGACGGAAGGCCCAGCGACCCCTGCGACAACCCCGGCGTCCGAGTACAAGTCGCCCGGCTTCAATCTCTCCAAATGGGCGCTGGACCACGCGCCCCTCACGCGCTACCTGATGGTGGTGCTGATGGTGCTGGGCGCCTTCGCGTACTTCCAGCTCGGCCAGGACGAAGATCCGCCGTTCACCTTCCGTGCGATGGTGGTGCGCACCTACTGGCCCGGCGCCACCGCGCAACAGGTGGCCGAGCAGGTCACCGACAAGCTGGAGCGCACGCTGCAGGAAGCACCGTACGCCGACAAGATCCGCAGCTATTCCAAGCCGGGCGAGTCGCAGATCATTTTCCAGATCAAGGATTCGTCGAAGGCCGCCGAGGTGGCCAACGTCTGGTACACGGTGCGCAAGAAGATCGGCGACATGCGCGGCACCTTGCCCGCGGGTGTGCAGGGGCCGTTCTTCAATGACGATTTCGGCGACGTCTACGGCGTGATCTACGCGCTGGAAAGCGAAGGCTTCAGCTACGCCGAGCTCAAGACGCTGGCCGACGACGTGCGCCAGCAGCTGCTGCGCGTGAAGGACGTGGCCAAGGTCGACCAGTTCGGCGTGCAGGACGAAAAGGTCTTCATCGAGATCTCGCAGAAGCGCCTGGCCCAGCTGGGGCTCGACTTCAACGCCGTGCTGGCCCAGCTCGGCTCGCAGAACGCGGTCGAAAGCGCCGGCACGATCCAGTCGCCGCTGGACGTGGTGCAGGTGCGCGTGGGCGGCCAGTTCACCAGCGTCGAGCAGCTGCGCGAGATGCCGATCCGCGGCAGCTCGGGCAATCAGATCAAGCTCGGCGACATCGCCGAGATTCGCCGTGGCTACGTCGATCCGCCGGCCGTCAAGGTGCACCACCAGGGCAAGGAAGTGATCGCGCTCGGTGTGTCGATGGCCAAGGGCGGCGACATCATCGCGCTGGGCAAGGCGCTCAAGGCCACCACCGCCACCATCGACCAGCGCCTGCCGGCCGGCGTGAAGCTGGCACAGGTGCAGGACCAGCCGGTGTCGGTGGCCAGCTCGGTCAACGAATTCGTCGGCGTGCTCATCGAGGCCGTGGCCATCGTGCTGGCCGTGAGCATCATCGCGCTGGGCCTGCACAAGGGCGGGCGCTTCGGCTGGTACATCGACATGCGCCCGGGGCTGGTGGTGGCCATCACCATTCCGCTGGTGCTGGCCGTGACCTTCCTGGCCATGAACTACTTCGGCATCGGGCTGCACAAGATATCGCTGGGGTCGCTGATCATCGCGCTGGGCCTCCTGGTGGACGACGCGATCATTGCCGTGGAAATGATGGTGCGCAAGATGGAAGAGGGCTACGACAAGGTCCGCGCCGCCACCTTCGCCTACGACGTCACGGCCAAGCCGATGCTCACGGGCACGCTCATCACGGCGGCGGGCTTTTTGCCGATCGGCATCGCCAAGTCGGTGACGGGCGAGTACACCTTCGCGATCTTCGCGGTGACGGTGATTGCGCTGGTGCTGTCGTGGATCGTGTCGGTGTACTTCGTGCCGTACCTGGGCACGCTGCTGCTCAAGGTGAAGCCGCACGACCCCGATGCGCCGCCGCACGAGCTGTTCGACACGCCGTTCTACAACAGCTTCCGCCGCGCCGTGAACTGGTGCGTGCAGCACCGCTGGCTGACCATCGGCGCCACCGTGCTGATCTTTGCGCTGGGCATTGTCGGCATGGGCAAGGTGCAGCAGCAGTTCTTCCCCGATTCGAGCCGGCCCGAGATCATGGTGGACATCTGGTTCCCCGAAGGCACCTCGTTCGCCGCCAACGAAGAGGTGGCCAAGCGCGTCGAGCAGCGCGTGATGAAGGAAGAGGGCGTGAAGACCGTCAGCACCTGGATCGGCTCCGGCGTGCCGCGCTTCTACCTGCCGCTGGACCAGGTGTTTCCGCAGACCAACGTGTCGCAGCTCATCGTGCTGGCGCAGGACCTGAAGGTGCGCGAGCGACTGCGCCTGCGCCTGCCCGCCTTGCTGGCCGAGGAGTTCCCCGAGGTGCGCGGCCGCGTCAAGCTGCTGCCCAACGGCCCGCCGGTGCCGTACCCGGTGCAGTTCCGCGTGATCGGCACCGAGCCCGCCCAGCTGCGCGCCCGCGCCGACGAGGTGAAGGCCGTGCTGCGCGAGAGCCCCAACATGCGCGGCGTGAACGACAACTGGAACGAGTCGGTCAAGGTGATCCGCCTGGAAATCGACCAGGCCAAGGCGCGTGCGCTCGGCGTGACCAGCCAGGCCATCGCCCAGGCCTCGCGCACCATGTTCAGCGGCACCACGGTCGGCCAGTACCGCGAGAACGACCTGCTGATCGACATCGTGCTGCGCCAGTCGGCCGACGAGCGCGAGGCCATCTCGGACATCGGCAATGCCTACATCCCGACGACCACGGGCCGTTCGATCCCGCTCACGCAGATCGCCCGCCCGGTGTTCACCTGGGAGCCCGGCGTGATGTGGCGCGAGAACCGCGACTACGCGATCACCGTGCAGGGCGACGTGGTGGAAGGCCTGCAGGGCGCCACCGTGACCGAACAGCTGCTGCCGAAGCTGCGCCAGCTCGAAGCCGGCTGGCATGCGGCCGGGCAGGGCGGCTATCGCATCGAGGTGGCGGGCGCCGTGGAAGAAAGCTCCAAGGGCTCTGCCTCGATCGTGGCAGGCGTGCCGATCATGCTGTTCCTGGTGTTCACGCTGCTGATGCTGCAGCTGCACAGCTTCAGCCGCTCGCTGCTGGTGTTCATCACCGGTCCGATGGGCATCGCCGGCGTGGCCGCCGCGCTGCTGCTGCTGAACCGGCCCTTCGGCTTCGTGGCGCTGCTCGGCGTGATCGCGCTGATGGGCATGATCCAGCGCAACGCCGTGATCCTGATCGACCAGATCGAGCTCGACCGCGCCGCCGGCGTGCCGGCCTGGGACGCGATCGTCGAGTCGGCCGTGCGGCGCCTGCGCCCCATCGTGCTGACCGCCGCGGCGGCGGTGCTGGCGATGATCCCGCTGTCGCGCAGCGTGTTCTGGGGGCCGATGGCCGTGGCCATCATGGGCGGGCTGATCGTGGCCACCGTGCTGACGCTGCTGGCGCTGCCGGCCATGTACGCCGCGGCCTTCCGAATCAAGCGGGAGCCGCAAACCGCTGCTGCCTGAAAAGGCGCTTTTCACGGGCCGTTGTCGTGCGGCCCGTATCCCTTGCGCGAGAGTGGGTGAAATCCCCCAAAGGGGGAAGCCGGAAGGCCCCCATTCTTGCGTTTAAAATGCGCGGTTGACCGATTTCAGGCGGACGGTCTTGGGCCAGCGGTTTTCCGCAGCGCCGAGGCCGTCCGCCTTTGCATTCACCTGAAATTTGGCATCGCGCGGGTGGCGAAATTGGTAGACGCACCAGGTTTAGGTCCTGACGTTCGCAAGAACGTGCCGGTTCGAGTCCGGCCCCGCGCACCAGCCACACCCCTCACAAGGAAGACACCATGACCGTGAACGTTGAAACTCTCGAGAAGCTCGAACGCAAGATCACGCTGACCCTGCCGGTCGGCACCATCCAGAACGAAGTCGATTCGCGCCTCAAGAAGCTCGCGCGCACCGTCAAGATGGACGGCTTCCGTCCCGGCAAGGTGCCGATGAACGTCGTGGCCCAGCGCTACGGCTACTCGGTGCACTACGAAGTCATGAACGACAAGGTCGGCGAGGCCTTCTCGCAAGCCGCCAACGAAGCCAAGCTGCGCGTCGCCGGCCAGCCCCGCATTACCGAGAAGGAAGAGTCGCCCGAAGGCCAGCTCGCCTTCGACGCGGTCTTCGAAGTGTTCCCCGAAGTCAAGATCAACGACCTGTCGGGCGCTGAAGTCGAGAAGCTGTCGGCCGAAGTCGGTGACGAAGCCATCGACAAGACCCTGGACATCCTGCGCAAGCAGCGCCGCACCTTCGCCCAGCGCGCCCAAGACGCCGTGGCCGAAGACAACGACCGCGTGACGGTCGACTTCGAAGGCAAGATCGACGGCGAGCCCTTCCAGGGCGGCAAGGCCGAAGACTTCCAGTTCGTCGTCGGCGAAGGCCAGATGCTCAAGGAATTCGAAGATGCCGTGCGCGGCATGAAGTCCGGCGACAGCCGCACCTTCCCGCTGTCGTTCCCGGCCGATTACCACGGCAAGGACGTGGCCGGCAAGCAAGCCGACTTCATGGTCACCGTGAAGAAGATCGAAGCTTCGCACCTGCCCGAAGTCAACGAACAGCTGGCCAAGTCGCTCGGCATCGCCGAAGCCACCGTGGAAGGCCTGCGCGCCGACATCAAGCGCAACCTCGAGCGCGAAGTGAAGTTCCGCCTGCTGGCCCGCAACAAGAACGCCGTGATGGACGCCCTGGTGGCCAACGCCGAACTCGACCTGCCGAACGCCAGCGTGCAGTCGGAAGTCGCCCGCATGATCGAAGGCGCCCGCGCCGAGCTCAAGCAGCGCGGCATCAAGGACGCCGACAAGGCCCCGATCCCCGAAGAAGTGTTCCGCCCGCAAGCCGAGCGCCGCGTGCGCCTGGGCCTCGTGGTCGCCGAGCTGGTGCGTGCCAACGAACTGCAGGCCAAGCCCGAGCAGATCAAGGCCCACATCGACGAGCTGGCCGCCAGCTACGAGAAGCCGCAAGACGTCGTGCGCTGGTACTTCAGCGACAACAACCGCCTGGCGGAAGTCGAAGCCGTGGTCATCGAGAACAACGTGACCGACTTCGTGCTGGGCAAGGCCAAGGTCAACGAAAAGTCGGTGTCGTTCGACGAACTGATGGCGCAGCAGCAGTAAGCTGGTTTCCGTCGCTGCATGCAGCAACGCCGATGGGGCTTGTGCTTTGCGGCACGAGCCCCATTTCACTCAGGCGTACAGTTCAATCAGAGCGAACGAATCCATTTTCCGGAGAGCAAATTCATGAGCGCACAGGAAATTCAAGGCCTCGGCATGATCCCGATGGTCGTCGAGCAGTCGGGCCGCGGCGAGCGGTCGTATGACATCTACTCGCGTCTCCTCAAGGAACGCATCATCTTCCTGGTGGGCGAGGTCAACGACCAGACCGCCAACCTCGTGGTGGCCCAGTTGCTGTTCCTCGAGAGCGAGAACCCGGACAAGGACATTTCGTTCTACATCAACTCCCCGGGCGGCAGCGTGAGCGCCGGCATGGCGATCTACGACACGATGCAGTTCATCAAGCCGTCGGTGTCGACCATGTGCCTGGGCTTCGCGGCCAGCATGGGCGCCTTCCTGCTGGCGGCCGGCGAGAAGGGCAAGCGTTTCTCGCTGCCCAACTCCAAGATCATGATCCACCAGGTGCTCGGCGGCGCACGCGGCCAGGCCACCGACATCGAAATCCATGCGCGCGACATCCTGCGCACCAAGGACCAGATGAACCGCATCCTGGCCGAACGCACTGGCCAGCCGCTGGAAAAGGTCAAGTCGGACACCGAGCGCGACTATTTCCTGACTGCCGACGAGGCCAAGGATTACGGCCTGGTCGACCAGGTCGTCTCCCAGCGCGGTTAAAGCCGCCCGGCGCCGCGGGCGCCAGAATGGCAAAAACGGCGTTTCCCACACGGGAAACGCCGTTTTTGTTTAGTTATCATTGTCCATACCCTGTCACGAGGCAAAAGTCCATGGCCGAAAAAAAAGGCACCTCCAGCGAAAAAACGCTTTATTGCTCGTTCTGCGGCAAGAGCCAGCATGAGGTCAAGAAGCTGATCGCGGGCCCTTCGGTCTTCATCTGCGACGAATGCATCGACCTGTGCAACGAGATCATCCGTGACGAGCTGCCGGCCGGTGAGGAAGCGCGCGACGCGCGCAGCGACCTGCCCACGCCGCTGGAGATCAAGACCAACCTCGACAACTACGTGATCGGCCAGGAGCCGGCCAAGCGCATGCTGTCGGTGGCGGTCTACAACCACTACAAGCGCCTGCGCCACAAGGAAAAGAACACCAAGGGCGACGAGGTCGAGCTCAGCAAGAGCAACATCCTCTTGATCGGCCCCACGGGTTCGGGCAAGACGCTCCTGGCGCAAACGCTCGCGCGCATGCTCGACGTGCCCTTCGTGATGGCCGACGCCACCACGCTGACCGAAGCCGGCTACGTCGGCGAAGACGTCGAGAACATCATCCAGAAGCTGCTGCAAAGCTGCAACTACGAGGTCGAGCGCGCCCAGCGCGGCATCGTCTACATCGACGAAATCGACAAGATCTCGCGCAAGTCCGACAACCCCTCGATCACCCGCGACGTGTCGGGCGAGGGCGTGCAGCAGGCGCTGCTCAAGCTCATCGAAGGCACCATGGCCAGCGTGCCGCCCCAGGGCGGTCGCAAGCACCCGAACCAGGACTTCCTGCAGATCGACACGACCAACATCCTGTTCATCTGCGGCGGCGCCTTTGCAGGCCTCGAGAAGGTCATCGAAAACCGCACCGAGGCCTCGGGTATCGGCTTCGGCGCCGCAGTAAAGAGCAAGGCCCAGCGCAGCATCACCGAGGTGTTCCGCGAAGTCGAGCCTGAAGACCTGATCAAGTTCGGCCTGATCCCCGAACTCGTGGGCCGCATGCCCGTGGTCGCCTCGCTGGCCGAGCTGAGCGAAGACGCGCTGGTTCAGATCCTGACCGAGCCCAAGAATGCGGTGGTGAAGCAGTTCACCAAGCTGCTGCAGATGGAGGGCGTGGACCTCGAAATCCGTCCCGCGGCGCTCAAGGCGATCGCACGCAAGGCGCTGGCCCGCAAGACCGGTGCGCGCGGCCTGCGCTCGATCCTTGAACAGTCGCTGATCGACACCATGTTCGAATTGCCGAACGCGACCAATGTCGACAAGGTGGTGGTCGAGGAATCGACCATCGACGAAAACAAGCCCCCGCTGCTCGTGTACCGCGAAACGGCGAAAAAGGCCTAAAGGACAAGGACGCTCATGTCTGGTCATACCCCATTGCCCCCCGAAGCCCTCGACCTGCCGCTGCTGCCGCTGCGGGACGTCGTGGTGTTTCCCCACATGGTGATCCCGCTCTTCGTGGGTCGCCCGAAGAGCATCAAGGCGCTCGAGCTGGCGATGGAGGCCGAGCGCCGCATCATGCTGGTGGCCCAGAAGGCCGCCGCCAAGGACGAGCCCTCGGTCGAGGACATGTTCGAGGTCGGCTGCGTCTCGACCATCCTGCAGATGCTCAAGCTGCCCGACGGCACCGTGAAGGTGCTGGTCGAAGGCCAGCAGCGCGCCCGCGTGAACCGCATCGATGACGGCGAAACGCATTTCTCGGCCAACGTGACGCCCGTCGAGGCGCCCGAAGGCGGCGAGAAGGGCACCGAGGTCGAGGCGCTGCGCCGCGCGGTGATGCAGCAGTTCGACCAGTACGTCAAACTGAACAAGAAGATCCCGCCCGAGATCCTCACTTCGATCTCGAGCATCGACGATGCCGGCCGCCTGGCCGACACCATCGCTGCCCACCTGCCGCTCAAGCTGGACAACAAGCAGGCCGTGCTCGACCTGGACGACGTCAAGGCGCGCCTGGAAAACCTGTTCGGCCAGCTCGAGCGCGAAGTCGACATCCTGAATGTCGACAAGAAGATCCGTGGCCGCGTGAAGCGCCAGATGGAGAAGAACCAGCGCGACTTCTACCTCAACGAGCAGGTCAAGGCCATCCAGAAGGAGCTCGGCGAAGGCGAAGAGGGCGCGGACATCGAGGAGATCGAGAAGAAGATCAAGCTCGCCAAGATGTCCAAGGAAGGCCTGAAGAAGGCCGAGGGCGAGCTCAAGAAGCTCAAGCTCATGTCGCCCATGTCGGCCGAAGCCACGGTGGTGCGCAACTACATCGACGTGCTCATCAGCCTGCCGTGGAGCAAGAAGACCAAGATCAAGCACGACCTGGCCAATGCCGAGGCCGTGCTCAACGCCGACCACTACGGCCTCGAGAAGGTCAAGGACCGCATCCTTGAATACCTCGCGGTGCAGCAACGCGTCGACAAGGTGAAGGCACCCATCCTGTGCCTCGTGGGCCCACCGGGTGTCGGCAAGACCTCGCTGGGGCAGTCGATCGCGAAGGCGACCGGCCGCAAGTACACCCGCATGGCGCTGGGCGGCATGCGTGACGAAGCCGAGATCCGCGGCCACCGCCGCACCTACATCGGCGCGCTGCCGGGCAAGGTGCTGCAGGGGCTGAGCAAGATCGGCACGCGCAACCCGCTGTTCCTGCTGGACGAAATCGACAAGCTGGGCACTGACTTCCGCGGCGACCCGTCGAGCGCGCTGCTCGAAGTGCTCGACCCCGAGCAGAACCACACCTTCGGCGACCACTACGTGGAAGTCGACTTCGACCTGAGCGACGTCATGTTCGTCGCCACCTCGAACTCGATGAACATCCCGCCGGCGCTGCTGGACCGCATGGAAGTCATCCGCCTCTCGGGCTACACCGAAGACGAGAAGACCAACATCGCGATCAAGTACCTGCTGCCCAAGCAGATGAAGAACAACGGCGTGAAGGACGACGAACTGGCCGTCACCGAAGCCGCCGTGCGCGACATCGTGCGCTACTACACGCGTGAAGCCGGCGTGCGTTCGCTGGAGCGCGAGCTGTCCAAGATCTGCCGCAAGGTGGTGAAGGGCCTGCTGCTCAAGCAACTGACGCCCAAGGTCACGGTCGACGGCGAGAACCTCAACGAGTTCCTCGGCGTGCGCAAGTACAGCTTCGGCCTGGCCGAGAAGCAGAACCAGGTCGGCCAGGTGGTCGGCCTTGCGTGGACCGAAGTCGGCGGCGACCTGCTGACGATCGAAGCCGTGACCATGCCCGGCAAGGGCGTGATCAGCCGCACCGGTTCGCTGGGCGACGTGATGAAGGAATCGGTCGAGGCCGCACGCACCGTGGTGCGCAGCCGCTCGCGCCGCCTGGGCATCAAGGACGAGGTGTTCGAGAAGCGCGACATCCACATCCACGTGCCCGACGGCGCCACGCCCAAGGACGGCCCGAGCGCGGGTGCGGCGATGACGACGGCCTTCGTGTCGGCGCTCACGGGCATCCCGGTGCGTGCCGACGTCGCGATGACCGGCGAGATCACGCTGCGCGGCGAAGTCACCGCCATCGGCGGCTTGAAGGAAAAGCTGCTGGCCGCCCTGCGTGGCGGCATCAAGACCGTGCTGATCCCCGAAGAGAACGCCAAGGACCTGCAGGACATTCCCGAGAACGTGAAGAACGGCCTCGAGATCGTGCCGGTGAAGTGGATCGACAAGGTGCTCGAGATTGCGCTCGAGAAGATGCCCGAGCCGCTGTCCGACGAAGAGGTAGCCGCTTCGGCTGCTGCGGTGGCCGAACTGGCCAAGCAGCGCGCTGGAGCGCCGGCCGTCGAAGGCTCGGTGAAACATTGATCGATTGATTGCAGAACTTGTGAAGCCTCAAAAAACTGGTATATAATTTGAGGCTCGAAACGCGGGAATAGCTCAGTTGGTAGAGCGCAACCTTGCCAAGGTTGAGGTCGAGAGTTCGAGACTCTTTTCCCGCTCCAGTTTTGAAAAAGGGAAGCAAGCAGCTTCCCTTTTTTTCGCAGTTCGATTTCGTTATTCAGCGTGGCGCGATAGCAAAGCGGTTATGCAACGGATTGCAAATCCGTCTAGCCCGGTTCGACTCCGGGTCGCGCCTCCACCCTCTCGTCAAGACCGATCGGCTCCGATACACAAGCCCCGCCAACCGACGTTGCCGGGGCTTGTTTCATTTGGGTTATCGTCGATGTTCAACCCGAGGCCCGGATGGTGAAATTGGTAGACACATCGGACTTAAAATCCGCCGCTTCCTTAATCGGGGCATACGGGTTCGACCCCCGTTCCGGGTACCACCATATTTACAAGGGAGTATTTGATGCCTCGCTACAACGCTCCATTTGAGATCCATGTGCATGGCGATGTGCCGCTGCGCTCGGACGTGAGCTTCGAGCAGATCCAGGAGGCGCTGCGGCCGCTCTGGAAATACGCAGGCGCCAAATCGCTGGCCGACGGTGCCACCAGCACCTACGAAGAAGAACCCGGCATCCGCTTCGAGCAGAAGGACCACACGCTGCAGATCTGCTGGACCGTGCCGGGCGACGAAGACTTCCGCCAGGCGCTCGACGAGATGTGCATGGGCTTGAACGAACTCTCCGAGCGCGGCGCCGCGATCGAAGTCACCTTCTACGACACCGATTTCGACGAGGAAGAGGGCGACCCTGACGAAGAGTCGCGCGACGACTTCCTGATGCTGTTCGTGGGTCCCAACCCGGCCGCGATCATGCAGGTGCAGCGCGACCTGCTGGTCGAAGACGTGGTCAACCTCATGGAACGCCACTTCGACGGCGCCGAGCTGGGCGGCGTGGTCGCCGAGATCGATCGCCTCTTCAGCGACCGCTTCGACGCCCTCGTGAACTCGCTCGAGATCGGCAAGCGTCCGCGCGGTGCCGGTGGCGCCGGCGGCGGCAGCGGCGGCAGCGGTGGTGGCCACGGCGGTGGTCGTCGTCCGCGCCACCTGCACTGATCCTTCGGCTTCCCGCCCGGTCCTAAGGCCGCATGGCCCTGTTCCCAGCCTCCGCGTTGCGCCCCGGCGTGCGCAAGCGCGAGGTGTTCGGCTGGGCGATGTACGACTTCGCCAACTCAGGCTACACCACGGTCGTGATCACGGCGGTGTTCGCCGCCTACTTCGTCGGCGGCATCGCCAAGGGCGCGCCATGGGCCACCTTCGCGTGGACCGCGGCCCTCAGCACCTCGTACGCCATCGTGATGCTCACGATGCCCGCCATCGGCGCCTGGGCCGACCTGCGCGCCGCCAAGAAGCGCGTGCTGGTCATGACGACCACGGGCTGCGTGCTCGCCACGGCGGCTCTGGCGCTCACGCCGGGCTTCGCGGGCGGCCCGATGGGCGTTGCGCTCGCGATGGCGCTGGTGATCGTCTCCAACGCGTTCTATTCCTACGGCGAGTCGCTGACTGGCGCTTTCCTGCCCGAGCTGGCAACGGCCGAGGGCATGGGCAAGGTGAGCGGCTGGGGTTGGGCCTTCGGCTATGTCGGCGGCATGCTGGCGCTGGGGTTGTGCCTGGCGTACGTGCTGTGGTCGCAAGCGCGCGGGCTGCCGGCAGCGCACTTCGTGCCGGTCACGATGCTGATCACGGCGGCGATCTACGGCGTGGCCGCCTGCGTCACCTTCGCGCTGCTGCCCGAACGCGCCGTGCCGCAGGCCAGTCGTGGCCAGGACAGCGCCTGGCGGCAATTGCGCACCACCTTCCAGCAGGCCCGCGCCTACCGTGACTTCATGTGGCTGCTGGTCTGCACCGTCTGCTACCAGGGCGGTGTGGCGGTCGCGATCACGCTGGCGGCGATCTACGCCGAGCAGGTGATCGGCTTCGTCGCGAGCGAGACGATGGTGCTGATCTTCGTGCTCAACGTTGCGGCGGCGGTCGGAGCCTTCGCCTTCGGCTACGTGCAGGACCGCATCGGCCACAAGGTGTCGCTGGCCGCCACGCTGCTCGCGTGGATCGCGGTGTGCGTGATTGCCGCATGGGTCACGACCAAGGGCGGCTTCTGGTGGGCCGCCGCCATCGCGGGGCTGGCGATGGGCTCGAGCCAGTCGGCCGGGCGCGCGATGACGGGTTACCTCGCGCCGCCACAGCAACTGGCCGAATTCTTCGGCCTCTGGACCTTTGCCACGCGCCTGGCCAGCATCATCGGCCCGCTGAGCTTCGGCGCCATCACCTGGGCCACCGGCGGCAACCAGCGCATCGCGATCCTCTCGACCGCGGTGCTGTTCATCGGCGGGCTGTTGCTGCTGCTGCCGATCGACATGCAACGCGGCCGTAGGGCTGCGCTGCACGACAAGGCTGCTGCGCGATAGCGGCGCCCCGGCGCCTCAGGGCGTCTGCTGCAGCGACTTCGGCACCTTGAAGCGCTCGCCGTCATAGCGCAGCGTCACGGTGCTGAACTTGGCGGGCAGCGCTTTCTCGACGCAGCCCTGGTCTTCCTGTTCCTGCGCACGGCTTTGCACCAGCGTGCGCGACAGCTGCAGGTCGGCCAGGCCGTTGCTCGTGGTGCGGGCGACCGACAGCATGGTGCGCAGCTTCTCGAAATGACCGGTGCAGGTGGCGTCCCAGCCGCCGTTGTCGTGGTCGAGCTCGATCTCCTGCAGCACCTGCTGCAGCTTGTTGCCGCGCTGCACGTACAGGCGCACGGTCTCGCTGGCCTGCGGGCCCGAGGTCGGGCTGTTGCCGCGGTAGCGCACGCGCAGGCCGAAGGCGCGCGTGTCGGCCGACAGCACGTAGCGCGAGGTGTCGACGCGAATCTCCTGGATTGCGGTGGTGGCGTCTTCGTCGAGCGCCTCGGGCAGGAAGATCCGCCCGATCACCGTGTCGCGGTCGGTGTTGCCGTTGTCGGGCCGCTGGATCAGCAGCAGCGCCAGGTCGAAGACCTTGGCGCCCTTGTCCGTGGTTTCGCGCGGCATGGGCAGCACCACGATGCTGCGACCGGGAAACGCCGGCCAGACTTTGCACGCGGCCAGCCGTTCGTCGAGGGGCTGCTTCGGATAGAGCTTGGCGTGCATGCGCTCGGCCAGCCCGCTTTCGCAGGCGGCGTGGCCCAGGCCGGCGGCCGAGGCCAGGCCCAGCAGGACCAGTGCATGACGCAGGAAGAAGAGGGCGCGCATGGCGGGTGAGTGGATGTCAGGCAGCGTTCGCCGCCGACACCGAAGCGCCTCGCGCGCGTGCAGGCAGCCAGCGCGCTGCGGCGGCTTCGAGCACCGCCAGGTCGCCGCTGCTCTCGAGCACCAGCGCTTCGCTGCCACCGTCGGCCAGCCGGCCGAGCGACGCCAGCACGCGGCGCGTCTGCTGCGCGACCGGTGCGCCGGTGTCGATGAAGCGCAGCGTCGGCGGTGCGTGGCGCTGCAGTTCGTCTTTCACGAGCGGATAGTGCGTGCAACCGAGCACCACGGTGTCGACCTCGCCTGGCCCGTCGCCGAAGGGGCCTGCTTCCGCCATGTAGCGCTCGCACAGCGCGGCGATGGTGGCGCTGTCAAAGCCTTCGATGGCCTTCACGAGGCCGTCGCACGGCACGGGCCGCACGGTCGTCGCGCCTGCAAAGGAATCGCGCAGCGCTGCATACCGGGCGCTGGCCAGCGTGCCGCGCGTGGCCAGCACCGCGATGTGGCCGGTGCGGCTCGTCGCCACGGCGGGCTTGAGCGCCGGCTCCAGGCCCACGATGGGCAGTGCGGGGAATTCGGCGCGCAGCACGTGGATCGCCGCCGTGGTGGCCGTGTTGCAGGCCACCACCAGCGCCTTGATGTCGTGCGCGCGCAGCAGGTGTTCGACCACCTGGCGCGAGTGCGCGATGACGTAGGCGTCGCCGCGCTCGCCATACGGCGCATTCGCGGTGTCGGCGAAGTAGACGAAGCGTTCCGTCGGCAGCTCGGCCTGCAGCGCGGCGAGCGTGCTCAGCCCCCCGACGCCGCTGTCGAACACGCCGACCGGGTTCAAGCGACTTCCAGCGGAATGGTCTTGAACTCGCCGCTGGCGATGCGCTTTTGCCACTCGGCCGGGCCGGTGATGTGCGCGCTGGTGCCGCCGGCATCGACCGCCACCGTCACGGGCATGTCGACCACGTCGAATTCGTAGATGGCTTCCATGCCCAGGTCCGCAAAGCCCACGACCTTGGCGGTCTTGATGGCCTTGCTCACGAGGTAAGCGGCGCCGCCCACGGCCATGAGGTAGGCGCTCTTGTGCTTCTTGATGGCCTCGATGGCGACCGGGCCGCGCTCGGCCTTGCCGATCATGGCGATCAGGCCCGTTTCGGCCAGCATCATCTCGGTGAAGCCGTCCATGCGCGTGGCGGTGGTTGGGCCGGCGGGGCCCACGGCTTCGTTGCCGACCGGGTCGACCGGGCCGACGTAGTAGATGACGCGGTTTGTGAAATCGACCGGCAGCTTCTCGCCCTTGGCCAGCATGTCCTGGATGCGCTTGTGCGCGGCATCGCGGCCGGTGAGCATCTTGCCGTTCAGCAGGATCGTGTCGCCCGGCTTCCAGCTCGCCACTTCGGCCGGCGTGAGCTTGTTCAGGTCGACGCGCTTGCTCTTCTTCTCGTCGGGTGCCCAGTTCACGTCGGGCCACAGGTCCAGCGACGGCGGATCGAGGTAGACCGGGCCGCTGCCGTCCATCACGAAGTGCGCGTGGCGCGTGGCGGCGCAGTTAGGGATCATCGCCACGGGCTTGCTGGCCGCGTGCGTGGGGTACATCTGGATCTTGACGTCGAGCACGGTGGCCAGGCCGCCCAGGCCCTGCGCGCCGATGCCCAGGGCATTGACCTTCTCGAACAGCTCGAGGCGCAGCGCCTCGACCTTGGTGAGCTCGGCGCCCGAGGCGGCCTTGGCCTGCAGCTCGTGCATGTCCAGGTCGTCCATCAGGCTTTCCTTGGCCATCAGCGCGGCCTTCTCGGCGGTGCCGCCGATGCCGATGCCCAGCATGCCGGGCGGGCACCAGCCGGCGCCCATGGTCGGCACGGTCTTGAGCACCCAGTCGACCACGCTGTCGCCGGGGTTCAGCATGACCAGCTTGCTCTTGTTCTCGCTGCCGCCGCCCTTGGCGGCCACCGTCACCTCGACGGTGTTGCCGGGAACGATCTCGGTGAAGATCACCGCGGGCGTGTTGTCCTTGGTGTTCTTGCGATCGAACTGCGGGTCGCCCACGACCGAGGCGCGCAGCGTGTTGTCGGGGTGGTTGTAGCCGCGGCGCACGCCTTCGTTGATGGCGTCGTCCAGCGAACCGGTGAAGCCGCCCCAGCGCACGTCCATGCCCACCTTGAGGAACACGTTGACGATGCCGGTGTCCTGGCAGATCGGGCGGTGGCCCGTGGCGCTCATCTTGCTGTTGGTCAGGATCTGCGCAATGGCGTCCTTGGCGGCGGGGCTCTGCTCGCGCTCATAGGCCTTGGCCAGATGGGCAATGTAGTCCGCGGGGTGGTAGTAGCTGATGTACTGGAGCGCGGCGCTGATCGATTCGATCAGGTCGGCCTGCTGGATCGTGGTCGTCATGGTGGGGAGTCTTCTTGGAGGGGGAACGCCCTCGATTATCTCAGCCACCAATACCGCAGGCCGGCGCCGGGCGAAAGGGCGCCGGCGCGGGGGTGAGGCCGTGTTACCGGGCCGCGGCGCGCGCCTGTGCAATCCAGCCGTCGAAGGTCGCCTGGTGCACCCGAATCCACCCGTCGGTGTGGCGCGTCACGTCCTGCATGCTGTTGGCGCCTTCGCTCATGCGCAGGTTCTGTGCGTTGATGTCGCTGATCGGCAGCTTCATCACCTCGAACAGGCGGCCGGCGGCGGGGTTCTTCTCGATGAAGGCCCGGTTGGCGACGATGCGCTGCTCGTTGGCCAGGAAGCCGTAGTTGCGGCCATTGGGCAGCCGGGTGTCGACCTGCGCGCCGGCCTGCGCGGGGGAGAAGGGCACCTGCAGCCAGACCACGTCGGCGCCCGGGCGCAGCACGGCGCTGACCCAGTAGGGCGTCCAGGTGTAGTAGAGGATCGGCTTGTCCTGCTTGAAGCGCGCGATGGTGTCGGCCATGAGCGCCGCGTAGCTGCCCTGCTTGTGGGTCACGCTGTCGCGCAGCTGGTAGGCGTTCAGGTGGTTTTCGATGGCCAGTTCGCAGCCCCAGCCGGGGTTGCAGCCGGTGAGGTCGGCCTTGCCGTCGCCGTCGGCATCGAACAGCTTGGCAATCGCCGGGTCTTTCAGCTGCGCGATGCTCGTGATGTTGTATTGCTCGGCGGTCTTGCGGTCGATCAGGTAGCCCTGCACCGCGCCGTCGGAGTACGTGCCCTGGCGCCACAGCTTGGCGTCGCCGCCGCTGTTCTTGTAGAAGTCGGCGTGCAGCAGGCTCCAGTGGTTGGCCATGAAGGTGGCGTCGCCATTGGCAATGGCCAGGTGCTCGGTGGCGGGCTCCAGGTCTTTCATCGGCTCGACCTTGTAGCCGAGCTTCTCGAGCGCGCGCATCACCAGCAGCGTCTGGAAGGCTTCCTCGGCGAGCGAGCTTTTCAGCGGTTGCACGGTGATGCCCTGGCCGGGCAGGTCGTTGGCGGCCTGTGCGGTCGCACCGAAGGCGACGAAGCCCAGTGCCAGGAGGCCGCGGGCGAAGAAGAGGCGGGTGGTCTTCATGCGTGGGTGTCCTCCGTGATGGTCAGTGCGCTTGCGCGGAAAGGGCGGGCACGGCGTCGTCGGCGTGCGAGCCGCGCGAGGGCGTGCCCACGAGGCGCTGCAGCAGGCGCAGCGCGAAGCCGGCCGGGCCGGTGTGCCACCAGCGGTGGCCGGCGCTGCGGCGCGACTTGCCCATGGCCTGCGTCAGGCGGTCCAGCGTGATCGCCAGCAGCACGATGCCCAGGCCGCCGACGGTGGCCAGGCCCATGTCGAGCCGGCCGATGCCGCGCAGCACCATCTGGCCGAGGCCGCCCACGGCGATCATCGAGGCGATCACCACCATCGACAGCGACAGCATCAGCGCCTGGTTGATGCCCGCCATGATCGACGGCATGGCCAGCGGCAGCTTCACCTTCACGAGCATCTGCCAGGGCGAGGCGCCGTAGGCGCGCGCGGCTTCGATGAGGTCGGGGCGCACCTGGCGCAGGCCGAGGTTGGTCAGGCGCACCAGCGGGGCGAGCGCGAAGACGATGGTCACGATCACGCCCGGCACGTTGCCGATGCCGAACAGCATCACCACCGGCACGAGGTACACGAAGGCCGGCGTGGTCTGCATGGCGTCGAGCACCGGGCGCATCACGCGCTGGGCCCGGTCGCTGCTGGCCAGCAGCACGCCCAGCGGCAGGCCGATGACCATGCAGAACACCAATGAGGTCAGCACCAGCGACAGCGTGACCATCGCTTCGGGCCAGATGCCCAGCACGGTCACCAGCATCAGCGACACGACGGTGCCGATGGCCAGCGCGCGGCCGGTGAACTGCCAGGCGAGCAGGCCGATGAGCGCAATCATCGGCAGCGCGGGCAGGGCGGTGAGCAGGCCCTGCACCGAGTTGAGCGTGCTGTCGATCGGCAGGCGCACGGTCTGGAAGAAGGGGCGAAAGTGTTCCACCACCCAGCCCAGACCCTGGTTGATCCAGGCCTCGACGGGCAGCGAGCCGTCCCACAGGCGGTGCAGTGCGAAGCCGTTGGTGGCGGTGTCGGCTTGCCCGGCGAGGGCGTGCGCGGTGTTCGCCGGGGCGTCGAGCCAGGCGCTGGCGGCCGAGGTGTCAGGTGCGGCCGAGATGGCTTCCCACGGATCGAGGGCGGGGGGCGCGGCGGGCGTGTCCAGGACGGGGGTGTCCAGCAGGGGCGCGTTCAGGTCGGAAGGCAATGTGGTGTCGTTCATCGTTCAAGGTCCTTCGTGAATTCAGTGCGGCTCGGCGGCGAGTGCGGGCGCGGCATGCGGCGAGACGGGTTCGATCGGCGGCGTGTCGCGGTCGAGGAAGCGCAGCAGCGTCGTCTTGCTGATCGCGCCGCAGAAACGGCCGTCACCGGCCACGACCGGCAGTGCGCAGGGCGCCTGCGCGAGCTGGCCGATCAGGCCGGCCACGGGGGCTTCGGCGTCGATGCGCGGCAGGTCCTCGAGGAAGGCGTGCTGCAGTCCGAGCGGACCCGAATGCCCGTCGAGCGCACCGCGCAGCGTGTCCGCCGACACCACGCCCAGGAAGCGCTTGGTCGGGCTGGTCACGTAGGCGAAGTCGCGGTCCTGGTCTTCGAGCAGCTTGAGCGCCGCGCGCGCGCCGCGCTCGGGGTGCTCGCACACCACGGTGAGCGACTTGCGCGCGATGTCGGCCGCCTTGAACACCGCCGCCGCGTCCACGCCGCGCACGAAGCTGCGCACGTAGTCGTCGGCCGGGGTGCGCAGGATCTCGTCGGGCGTGCCGACCTGGATCACGTGGCCGTCCTTCATGATCGCGATGCGGTCGCCGATGCGCATGGCTTCGTCCAGGTCGTGCGAGATGAAGACGATGGTGCGGCGCTGCACCTGCTGCAGCCGCAGCAGCTCCGACTGCATCTCGGTGCGGATGATCGGGTCGAGCGCAGAGAAGGCCTCGTCCATCAGCAGGATCGACGGGTCGGACGCCAGCGCGCGCGCCAGGCCCACGCGCTGCTGCATGCCGCCCGAGAGCTCGTCGGGGTAGCTGTCGCCCCAGCCCGAAAGGCCCACTTGCGCGAGCGCCAGGTCAGCCTGCGCGAGGCGGTCTTTCTTGCGTGTACCCGACAGCTCCAGGCCGAAGGCGGTGTTCTCGCGCACCGTCATGTGCGGCATCAGCGCGAACGACTGGAACACCATGCTGATGTCCTTGCGGCGCAGCGCGCGCAGCTTGCTGTCGGAGTGCTCGTTGATGTCGGCGCCGTCGATCACGATGCGCCCGGCGGTCGGCTCGATGAGCCGGTTGAGCAGCCGCACCAGCGTCGACTTGCCCGAGCCCGACAGGCCCATGATCACGAAGATCTCGCCGGCCTGGATCTCGAAGGTGGCATCGAACACGCCGATCGACTGACCGGTCTTCGCCAGGATTTCCTTCTTGGAAAAACCTTGGCGGACCAGCTCGAGGGCTTGTTCGGGCGAGTCGCCGAACACCTTGAAGACATGGTCGATGAGAATTCCTTTGGCCATATGCCGGGGCTCCTTGAGTGAAGGGTGGACACAGCACCGCCCCGGAGGGCGGCAACGGCCACGCCATCAGCCCGATGAGGGAGCTGCCCGACAGCGCGCATGAAGATTGCGCATGCGCATGCAATGGCCCGGCGAGCCCCGAGGGCTGCCGACAGGCACTGAAGACGACTTGGCGACGAAGCCAGTGCCCGCCGGATGCTTCATTCGCAGACAACGGGCCTGGTCGAGGGGCGCCGCCTGGATGAGCGTGACGTGGCAATGGGGCCGGAAAAAAGATCCGGCCGGTTTGCCGGGCTGGGCCCGGCGTGAAGGGCCTTGCACCGCGACGGGATTCGCTGATCCGCGAGTAGTGCAAGGGTGACCAACATGACTTGTTGGTCGTCGGAAGCCGCTAATTATAACTTTTTGGCATGACGCGAGTCAACCCACGGGCGTATCGTGTCTGTGGGACCCGGGCGAAAGGCCTCGTCAGATGCGAGCCATTCTTATTGAGACCATACTCGGCACCGCGCCCGGTGAGCGGGCGCAACCATCCAAGACTGTGGAGCCATTTTTCTCATGACGACTTCTCCCAAGACCCGTGCCGAGCGCGACACCTTCGGCCCGATCGACGTGCCGGCCGACAAGCTGTGGGGCGCGCAAACGCAGCGCTCGCTGCAGAACTTCGACATCTCCGGCGAGCAGCAGCCGCGCGAGATCATCAAGGCGCTGGCCCAGGTCAAACGCGCATCGGCCGTGGTCAATCACGCGCTGGGCCTGCAGGACGAGAAGAAGACGAACGCCATCGTGGCCGCGGCCGACGAGGTCATCGCCGGCAAGCATCCGGGCGAGTTCCCGCTGGTGGTCTGGCAGACCGGCTCGGGCACGCAGAGCAATATGAACGTCAACGAGGTGCTGGCCAACCGCGCGAGCGAAATTCTCGGCGGCGAGCGCGGGGAAGGGCGCCTCGTGCACCCGAACGACGACGTGAACCGCAGCCAGTCGAGCAACGACGTGTTCCCCACCGCCATGCACGTGGCGGCCGTCGAGGCCATCACGCACAAGCTGCTGCCCGCCATCGCCAAGCTGCGCGGCACGCTGGCGAAGAAGGCTGAAGACTTCGCCGACATCGTGAAGATCGGCCGCACCCACCTGCAGGACGCCACGCCGCTCACGCTGGGTCAGGAGTTCTCGGGCTACGTGGCGCAGCTGGCGCACGGCGAGGCGCACGTGCGCGCCGCGCTGCCGCACCTGTGCGAACTGGCGCTGGGCGGCACGGCCGTCGGCACCGGGCTCAATGCGCCCAAGGGCTATGCGGAGCAGGTCGCGGCCGAGCTGGCGAAGCTCACGAACCTGCCGTTCGTCACGGCGCCGAACAAGTTCGAAGCCATGGCCAGCGTCGATGCGCTGGTGCATGCCCACGGCGCGCTCAAGACGCTCGCCGCCAGCATGAACAAGATCGCCAACGACGTGCGCTGGCTCGCGAGCGGCCCGCGCAGCGGCATCGGCGAGCTGAGCATTCCCGAGAACGAACCCGGCTCGTCGATCATGCCGGGCAAGGTCAACCCGACGCAGAGCGAGGCCGTCACGATGCTGGCCGCGCAGGTGTTCGGCAACGACGTGGCCATCAATATCGGCGGCGCCTCGGGCAACTTCGAGCTGAACGTGTTCCGTCCGATGGTGGCCCACAATTTCCTGCAGAGCGTGCGCCTGCTGGCCGACGGCATGGTGAGCTTCAATGACCACTGCGCCGTGGGCATCGAGCCGAACCGCGAACGCATCACGGAGCTGGTGCAGCGTTCGCTGATGCTGGTGACGGCGCTGAACACGCACATCGGCTACGACAAGTCGGCGTACATCGCGAAGAAGGCGCACAAGGAAGGCACGAGCCTGCGCGAGGCGGCGATTGCGTCGGGGCACCTGACGGCCGAGCAGTTCGATGCGTGGGTGGTGCCGGAGAACATGACCGGTCGCTGATTCGTTCGGTAGCCCTCATGAAAAAAGGACCCGCGAGGGTCCTTTTTCGTTGCCGGCCGATCGATCAGTAGCCGATCGTGTAGCGCTGGCGCGAGTGCGCGGGCTTCTCGAGCTCGTCGATGAACGCGATCGCGTAGTCCTCGAAGGAGATCCAGCTGCGGCCTTCGGCGCTCACGAGCAGGTCGTCCTTGCCCAGACGGAACTTGCCCGTGCGCTCGCCTTCGACGAATTCGGCCGAGGGCGACAGGAAGGTCCAGTCGAGGTCCTTCTCGTTGCGCAGCGCGTCCAGGAACACGCCGCCAGCCGTGGCTTCGGCGCGGTAGGCATCGGGGAAGTTCGGCGTGTCGATCACCTTCAGGCCGGGCGCTGCGAACAGGCTGCCGGCGCCGCCGACCACCAGCAGGCGCTTCACGCCCGCGCGCTTCACGGGCTCGATGACGGCCGCGGGCGGCACGGTGGCGAAATGCGCCGCGCTGAACACGGCGTCATGCCCGGCCACGGCCTTTTCGAGGGCGGCGGCGTCGAGCGCGTCGACATCGACGGTCTTGACGTTGGCACGGCCGGCCAGCTTTGCGCTGGCATGGCGGGCGATGGCCGTCACGGTGTGGCCGCGGCGCAGCGCTTCTTCGAGAAGGCGGCCGCCGGCACGTCCGGTGGCGCCGAGGATGGCGATGTGGCTCATGAGGGACTCCAGTCAAAAGTTGGGAAGGGGATGAACCGCATCTTAGGTTTCTGGTTTCGAAAGAAATACCTCGAATTCCGCGCTTCTTTATTCCTAAAATCGTTCGAATGGACCGATTGAACGCAATGCGGGTGTTCGTGACCGTGGTGGACGCGGGCAGCCTCTCGGCCGCGGCCGACAAGCTCGACCTGTCGCGCCCGGTGGTCACGCGCTATGTAGCCGAACTGGAGCAATGGACCGGCGCACGCCTGCTGCACCGCACGACGCGCCGCCTGAGCCTCACGGCGGCGGGCGAGGAGCTGCTGCCGCGCTGCCGCCAGGTGCTCGAACTCGCGGGCGACATGCAGGCGGCGGTGCGCCACCCGGCCGAGGCGCCGAGCGGGCAGCTGCGCATCACGGCCAGCACCTCGTTCGCGCAGGCGCAGCTGGCCGGCGCGGTGGCCGACTACGTGCGGCGCTACCCGGGCGTGGCGGTCGACCTGGTGCTGCTCGACCGCGCGGTGAACCTGGTGGACGAGCGCATCGACCTCGCCATTCGCGTGTCGTCCGAGATCGATCCGAACCTCATCGCACGCCGGCTCTCGGTGTGCCGCTCGGTGGTCTGCGCGACGCCCGATTACCTGAAGGCGCACGGCCAGCCGCAGCGCGTGGAAGAGCTGGCGCAGCGCAACTGCCTCACGCATTCGTATTTCGGTCGCAGCCTGTGGAATTTCACGCGCAAGGCCGACGGCCTGCCGGTCTCGGTGGCCGTGGCCGGCAACCTCTCGACCAACGACGCGGCCAGCCTGATGGCGTTGGCGCGGGCCGGGGCGGGCATCGCGATGCTGCCCACCTATCTGACGTCGGGGTTGCTGCAATCGGGCGAGCTGGTGTCGCTCTTTCCCGATCACGAGCCGCAGGTGCTGGGGGTGTATGCGGTGTACGCCTCGCGCAAGCACATGCCGTCTGCGCTGCGCACCTTGCTCGATTTCCTGGCCGAGCGCTTCACCGAAGTGCCGGCCTGGGACACGCCTTCCTAGTGGTGGGCGTTGGC
The DNA here is from genome assembly GCF_059416345.1 of Variovorax sp. GW821-FHT09D07. Classification (NCBI taxonomy): domain Bacteria; kingdom Pseudomonadati; phylum Pseudomonadota; class Betaproteobacteria; order Burkholderiales; family Comamonadaceae; genus Variovorax; species Variovorax sp. GW821-FHT09D07. The sequence continues at coordinate 290,401 of NZ_JBWKOY010000005.1, read as the reverse complement.
GGCGGCCGCCTCGTTCATCAGCTTGTCGGTGTACGCGATGGCCATGGCCGAGAACAGGAACGCGATGTGGATCACGGTCTGCGCGATCAGCACCTTGTCGGTGTAGTTGTCCGCGTTGATGAAGGTCTTGAGCAGATGGATCGAGCTGATGCCGATGATGGCGGTGGCCAGCTTCACCTTGAGCACCGAGGCGTTCACGTGGCTCAGCCACTCGGGCTGGTCCTGGTGGCCTTCGAGGTCCATGCGGCTCACGAAGGTCTCGTAGCCGCCCACGATCACCATGATCAGCAGGTTGGAGATCATCACCACGTCGATCAGCGCCAGCACCACCAGCATGATCACCGTCTCGTTGAGCGAGCCGACGGGGGCGGTGGTCTTGTAGCCGATGCTCGCGATCAGGGCCTGCAGCGCGTCCTTGTTGCCGAAGGCGGCTTCGACGAGGTGCAGCAGCTCGACCAGGAAGTGCACCACGTACACACCCTGCGCCACGATCAGCCCCAGGTACAGCGGCAGCTGCAGCCAGCGGCTCGCGAAGATGAGCCGGGGCAGGGGCTTCAGCGGGGAACTGCGCGCTGGTACGGGCGCGTTCCGGGCGTCGAAAGGATCGGGGGCGGACATGGGGAGTAAGAAGACAGGTGTAAAAAGTCGGGCGATTCTAGAGGTCTCCCAGTGACGCACTCGTGATAACCCTGCGAACTAACATCGACCCCGTCAGTGGCCCGTAAGTGCGTGCCCCGACATTACGGCCGCATTCAATCAGGAGACAAGAGCATGAGCAGCGCATCGAAGAACATTGAATCCGTCCTGGTCGAGAACCGCGTGTTCCCGCCCGACGCCCGCGCCACCGAAGGCGCCCGCATTGCCGGCATGGCCGCCTACGAGGCGCTGTGCAAGGAAGCCGAACAGGACTTCGAAGGCTTCTGGACCCGCCTGGCCAAGGACAACCTGCAGTGGACGAAGCCCTTCACCCGCACCCTGGACGAATCGAAGGCGCCGTTCTACGAATGGTTCGGCGACGGTGAACTCAACGCCAGTGCCAACTGCTTGGACAAGCACATCGGCACCCCCGTCGAGAACAAGACCGCCATCGTCTTCGAAGCCGACGACGGCGCCGTCACCCGCGTCACCTACAAGGAGCTGCTGGCCCGCGTGAGCCAGTTCGCCAACGCGCTGAAAGCGCAGGGCATCCGCAAGGGCGATCGCGTCATCATCTACATGCCGATGACCATCGAGGGCGTGGTCGCCATGCAGGCCTGCGCGCGCATCGGCGCCACCCACAGCGTGGTGTTCGGCGGCTTCTCGGCCAAGGCGCTGCAGGAACGCATCATCGACGCGGGCGCCGTGGCCGTCATCACCGCCAACTACCAGCTGCGCGGCGGCAAGGAACTGCCGCTGAAGGCCATCGTGGACGACGGCATCGCACTGGGCGGCTGCGACACGCTCAAGACCGTGCTCGTGTACGAGCGCACGCCCACCGCGTGGAACCGCGTCGAGGGCCGCGACAAGACCTTCACCGAAGCGCTGGCCGGGCAGAGCACCGAGTGCGCGCCCGTGCCGGTCAATGCCGAGCACCCGCTGTTCATCCTCTACACCTCGGGCTCCACCGGGAAGCCCAAGGGCGTGCAGCACGCCACCGGCGGCTACCTGCTGTGGGCCAAGCTCACGATGGACTGGACCTTCGACATCCGCCCCGAAGACCTGTTCTGGTGCACCGCCGACATCGGCTGGATCACCGGACACACCTACGTCGCCTACGGCCCGCTCGCGGCCGGCGCCACGCAGGTCGTGTTCGAAGGCATCCCCACCTTCCCGCATGCGGGCCGCTTCTGGGAAATGATCCAGAAGCACAAGGTCTCGATCTTCTACACCGCGCCCACCGCCATCCGCTCGCTCATCAAGGCGGCCGAAGGCGACGAGAAGGTGCATCCGAAGAACTGGGACCTGACCAGCCTGCGCATCCTCGGCTCGGTCGGCGAGCCGATCAATCCCGAAGCGTGGATGTGGTACCACCGGAACATCGGCGGCGAGCGCTGCCCGATCGTCGACACCTTCTGGCAGACCGAAACGGGCGGCCACGTCATCACGCCGCTGCCGGGCGCCACGCCGCTGGTGCCGGGCTCGTGCACCTTGCCGCTGCCGGGCATCATGGCCGCCATCGTCGACGAGACGGGCAAGGACCTGCCCAACGGCGCGGGCGGCATGCTGGTCATCAAGCGACCCTGGCCCTCGATGATCCGCACGATCTGGAACGATCCCGAGCGCTTCAAGAAGAGCTACTTCCCCGAAGAGATGGGCGGCACGATTTACCTCGCCGGCGACGGCGCAGTGCGCAGCGCCGACCGCGGCTACTTCCGCATCACGGGCCGCATCGACGACGTGCTCAACGTGTCGGGCCACCGCCTGGGCACGATGGAGATCGAATCGGCGCTGGTGTCCAAGACCGACCTCGTGGCCGAAGCCGCGGTGGTGGGCCGTCCCGACGACGTGACGGGCGAGGCCGTGTGCGCCTTCGTCGTGCTCAAGCGCGCCCGCCCGACCGGCGAAGAGGCCAAGCAGATCGCGAATGAGCTGCGTGCGTGGGTCGCCAAGGAAATCGGCCCCATCGCCAAGCCCAAGGACATCCGCTTCGGCGACAACCTGCCCAAGACGCGCAGCGGCAAGATCATGCGGCGCCTGCTGCGCAGCATCGCCAAGGGCGAGGCGATCACGCAGGACACGTCGACGCTCGAAAATCCGGCGATCCTCGACCAGCTATCCGAGACGAACTGAACCACGGGATTGGCCGAATCCGGCCATTCCGGAACAGTTGTCACGAACCTGCTGTACAGAGGTGTAGGACATGGCCGTTTGTGCGGCCATGTGCACCAAAGCGGCCTCCTGGCTGAGGTAAAACCGATGTCGTCACCGCGCGCCACGACAGGCGCGCGGCTTTTGTCATCGTGATCGGTTGTTTGCAAGGAGGCGCCACATGGGCGTGAGATCCGCTTTTCTTTTTGTCATCGTGCTGCTCATCGCGGGGCTTGCCGCGCTGAACTGGGGCACGTTGTCGGCACCCACCGACGTGTGGCTGGGCTTCATGAGCGTGTCGGCGCCGCTGGGGCTGATCATGCTGGGGCTCACGGCCGTGCTCGCAGCCTTCTTCCTCGTGTACGTGCTGTACCTGCACAGCTCGGTGCTGCTGGAGACCAAGCGCCACACGAAGGAAATGCAGACCCAGCGCGACCTCGCCGACAAGGCCGAGGCCTCGCGCTTCACCGAGCTGCGCAACTTCCTGGAAGCGCAGGAGAAGCAGCACATGTCGCACAACGCAGACCGGCACACGGCGCTGCTGGCGCGCATGGATCAGCTGGAAAGCGCGGTCAAGCTGCGTTCGGACCAGACCGACAACACGGTGGCGGCGCACATCGGGCAGCTCGAGGACCGCATCGAGCGCCGTCCGCTGCCCAGCGACATCAACCCGAGCATCTGACCGGACGTGTCGCGCGCTTCGTTTCTCTGATTACTTCGTCGACAACACCCAGGCCGCGAGCTTCTTCGCATCGGCTTCGCTGACCTGGTTGTTGGCCGGCATCGGCACCGGGCCCCACACGCCCGAGCCGCCCTTGATGATCTTGGTGGCCAGCGTGTTGGCTGCGCCCTTGTCGTCCTTGTACTTGGCCGCGATGTCCTTGAACGACGGCCCGAGCACCTTGCGTTCGACCGCGTGGCAGCTCATGCAGTTCTTCGACGTGGCAAGGGCCAGGTCGGCAAAGGCGGGCGCCGCGAGGCCGAGGCCCAGGGCTGCCATCAACATCGTTCTTTTCATGGGGACTGTTTTCGTAAGGGCTGAGTTACATTCGATCCAACGCGATTGTAGGTAGCGCGGTGCACACGCACCGGCGGCGATACCGACCAACTCGGAGGGTATTCGCGATGTGGTTTCTGCTCTTGGGCCTGCTCGGTGTAGCCCTCAAATATTTCGAAGTGGGAATGGTCGCCGGCTGGAGCTGGTGGATCGTGCTGAGCCCGTTCGCGCTGGCGCTGGCCTGGTGGGCCTGGGCCGATTCGTCGGGCTATACCAAGCGCAAGGTCATCGAGCGCGAAGAGCGGCGCAAGCAGGCGCGCATCGATCGCCAGAAGACCAACATGGGCCTGCGCACCAGCAACGGGCAGCAGCGCCCGCGCCGCTGAACTCACGGCTCCGTCACCCGCGTCGCATGCCGACAGGACGCGCGCCATGGACGACGAAGCCGCCACCCACGCCTTGCTCGTCTTCGGGCTGTCGCTGCTGGTCGGGCCGGCCGTCGGCGCGCTGGTCGGGCGTTTCAAGACTTTTTTCTGGGGCGCAGGCATCGGCGCCTTGCTGATCGGCTGCGCCGGCCTGTACGGCGCGGTCACGGTGGGCTGGCAGCGCTACCAGTCGATCGCGGGCACGGCCAGCACGCAGGGCAGCCTGGTCGAGTTCGTGGAAGAGCGCAGCAAGGACAGCAAGGGCTACGTCACCACCACGCGCGCGCCCCTCGTCGAATACACCGCCGCCGACGGGCAGAAGCGCCGCGTCAAGGGGCTCGGCGGCAGCCTGTCGGACAAGGAATGGGGCGATGCGGTCGAGGTGCGCTACAGCACCGCCGACCCGGCCCAGGCGCTGGTGGCCGACTTCCAGAACATGTGGGGCATCGTCTGGGGGCTCGGCCTTTTCGGCGGCTTTCCGACGATGTTCGGCCTGTTCTTCACCGGCATGGCGCTCAAGGAGGGTCGCAGGGGCCGGCCGGCGCCGGTGCGCGAGCCGACGCCCACGCAGAAGAAATGGCGCACGCGCGGCACGGTGCTGGCCAACGTGGTGTTCCTGGCCGGCTTCGCGCTGGTGTTTCTCTATCCCGACGACAGTGCGATGAAGCAGTTCGGTGCGGGTTTTCTCACCATCGGCGCGGGGGCGCTGCTGCACTTCGTCGTGCAGAGCTTTCCCCCGGCGATGGATTTCGAAGCCCGGGCCATCTTCGCGATCGTCGGCCTGGGCTTTGCTGCCTTCGGCTACGGCGCGTGGATGATGGGCTGATGCCGTCTTAGAACTTGTCGAGCACCGCGCCCGAGCTCGCGCTCGAGGCATTGAACGCGAACTTGGCCTGCACGCCGCGCGTGTAGCGCGGGGCCGGCGGCGTCCAGCCTTCGCGGCGCTTGGCGAGTTCGGCTTCGGGCACGTTGAGTTCGAGCTTCAGTTCGTGCGCGTCGATGGTGATCGAGTCGCCTTCGTTGACGAACGCGATGGTGCCGCCCGCCGCCGCTTCGGGTGCGACGTGGCCGACCACCATGCCCCAGGTGCCGCCCGAGAAGCGGCCGTCGGTGATGAGGCCGACGCTTTCGCCCAGGCCCGCGCCGATCAGCGCGCCCGTGGGGGCCAGCATTTCCGGCATGCCCGGGCCGCCCTTGGGGCCGAGGTAGCGCAGCACCATCACGTCGCCCGCCACGATCTTGCCGGCCAGGATGGCCTGCAGCGCCGACTGCTCGTCGTCGAACACGCGCGCCGGGCCGGTGATGACGGGGTTCTTCAGGCCGGTGATCTTGGCCACCGCGCCTTCGGGCGACAGGTTGCCCTTCAGGATGGCGAGGTGGCCTTCCTCGTACATCGGGTTGTCGATCGGGCGGATCACGTCCTGGTCGGCACGCGGCACGTCGGGCACGTCCTTGAGCACTTCCTCGATGGTCTGGCCGCTGATGGTGATGCAGTCGCCGTGCAGCAGGCCGGCCTTGAGCAGCACCTTCATCACTTGCGGAATACCGCCGGCCTGGTGCAGGTCGACCGCGAGGTACTTGCCCGAGGGCTTCAGGTCGCAGATCACGGGCACCTTCTTGCGCATGCGCTCGAAGTCGTCGATGGACCACTCCACGCCAGCCGCGTGCGCGATGGCCAGGAAGTGCAGCACCGCGTTGGTCGAGCCGCCGGTGGCCATGATCACGGCCACCGCGTTCTCGATGGCCTTCTTGGTCACGATGTCGCGCGGCTTCAGGTCTTTCTTGATGGCCTCGATCAGCACCTTGGCCGATTCCTTGGCCGAGTTGGCCTTTTCGTCGTGCGGGTTCGCCATGGTCGACGAGTAGGGCAGCGAGATGCCCAGCGCCTCGAACGCGCTCGACATCGTGTTGGCCGTGTACATGCCGCCGCACGAGCCCGTGCCGGGAATGGCGCGCTTCTCGATCTCGTGCAGGTCTTCGTCGCTCATGTTGCCGGCGGCGTTCTGGCCCACGGCCTCGAACACGCTCACGATGTTCAGGTCCTGGCCCTTGTAGCGGCCCGGGAGGATCGTGCCGCCGTACACGTAGATCGCCGGCACGTTGGCGCGCAGCATGCCCATGAGGCCGCCGGGCATGTTCTTGTCGCAACCGCCGACCACCAGCACGCCGTCCATCCACTGGCCGCCGACGCAGGTCTCGATGCAGTCGGAGATGACCTCGCGGCTCACGAGCGAGTACTTCATGCCTTCGGTGCCCATGGCCATGCCGTCGGAGATGGTGGGCGTGCCGAACACCTGCGCGTTGCCGCCGGCTTCCTCGATGCCCGCGATGGCCGCGTCGGCCAGCTTCTGCAGGCCCGAGTTGCAGGGCGTGATGGTGCTGTGGCCGTTGGCGACGCCGACCATCGGCTTCTTGAAGTCGCCTTCCTCGTAGCCCATGGCGTAGAACATCGAGCGGTTGGGGGCGCGGCTCTTGCCTTCGGTGATGTTCGCGCTGCGGCGGTTGATCTGGATGGTCTTGGTGTCCATGGTGTCTCTTCTGTCGTGGGGAGATCGTGAGGGGAGCGCCAAGTATCGGACTTCTGATTGATTGGTTCCAATCCAATTTGAAGCATGGATTGATATGCTTGGCATATGAATGAAGCCCTCATCGACCTGCGCGCCTGGCGCCAGTTCGTGGCTGTGGCCGAAGAACTGCACTTCGGTCGCGCCGCCCTGCGCCTGCACATGACGCAGCCGCCGGTCACGCAGGCCATTGCCCAGCTCGAGAAAACGCTGGGCGTGGTGCTGTTCGACCGCACCCGAAGGCGCGTGGCGCTCACGCCGGCCGGCGAGGCGCTGCTGCCCGATGTGCGCGAGCTGCTGGCGCGTGCCCAGGCGCTGCCGGCGCGGGCGCGCGCGGCGGCGGCGGGGCAGGTGGGGCGCGTGCGCATCGCCTTCGTTTCGACGGTCGGCTTCGAGCAGTTGCCGGCCTGGGTGCGCGAGTTCCGCGTGCTGTGTCCCGAGGTGGCGCTGGAGCTGGTCGAGGCCACCGGCGACGTGCAGCTCGAAGCCTTCGCGCGCGGCGAGATCGACGCCGGCCTGATGCTGCATTCGCCAGGCGCCGCGCCGCCGGGGCTGGCCTGCCTGCCGGTCGAGGTGGAGCCGCTGGTGCTCGCGCTGCCCGCCCAGCACCGGCTGGCCGAGGCGCGGCCCGTGCCGCTGGCCGAGGTGCTGGACGAGCCGCTGGTGATCTTTCCGCGCCGCATCGTGCCTTCGCTGCACGACGCGATCTTCGACCTCTACCACGCGGCCGGGCGCACGCCGCAGGTGGCGCAGGAGGCGATCCAGATGCAGACCATCGTCAACCTCGTGTCGGGCGGCATCGGCGCGGCCTGGGTGCCGCACAGCGTGATGCAGTTCCGGCGCGCGGGCGTGGTCTACCGGCAGGTCCACGAGTTCAAGGGCGTGGGGCGCCGCCGCGTGACGCTGCCAGTGTGCGAGACCAGCCTCGTGTGGCCTGCACAGGCGGCGCATCCGGCGCTGGCGCGCTTCGTGGCCTTCGTGCGCGAGCGGGCCGGTCGCGTGACGGTGTAAAGCTCAGGCGCTGCGCGCCGCCCGGCCGGCGGGCGAGGGCGCATCGAGCGTGGCCGCCAGCAGCGTGTCGAGCCATCCCGCGAAAGCCTGCACCCGTCGCGACAGATTGCGCCGGTGCGGGTAGACGAGGTGCACCGGCAGCGGCTCGGCGCGCGCGTCGGGCAGCACTTCCACCAGCTCGCCGGCCGCGAGGTGCTCGCGCACGTCGTAGGCCGGGATCTGGATCAGGCCCAGCCCCGCCAGCGCGCAGGCGATGTAGGTCTCGGCGTTGTTCGCCGCCACCTGGCTGCGCAGGCGCAGCACCTGGGTCTCGCCGTCGCGCACTTGCCACTCCCAGGGCGCGGCCCGGCCGCTGATCGGCGAGGCGTAGTTGACCGCCATGTGCTGCGGCAGGTCGGCCGTCGTGCGCGGCGTGCCGTGACGCGCGAGGTAGGCGGGGCTGGCGCAGTTGATGAGCGTGAAATGCCCCAGCGGCCGGGCCACGAGGCTGCTGCTGGCGAGCGGGCCGACGCGCAGGGCGCAGTCCACACCTTCGAGCACGAGGTCGACCGCGCGGTCGCTGGAGCCCAGCTCGAGCTCGACCGCCGGGTGGCGTGCAAAGAAATCGGGCAGCGCCGGCGCGATCAGCAGGCGCGCGATGCGGCTGGGCACGTCGACCTTGAGCCGGCCGCTCACGCTGCTGTGCGCGGGCTGGAACTGCTGCTCCATGTCTTCCATGTCGGCCACCAGCGCGCGGGCCCGCTCGAGCAGCACCTCGCCGTCGGGCGTGAGGCCCACGCGGCGCGTGGTGCGGTGCAGCAGGCGCGAACCCAGGCGGGCCTCGAGCTGCTGGATGGCGGTCGAGATGGTGGCGCGCGGCAGCGCCAGCCGGTCGGCGGCGCGCGTGAAGCTGCCGGTTTCGGCCACGCGCAGGAAGACCTGGAGGAGTTCGATGCGGTCCATGTCGGCGGGGCTGATTGCTCGTATTTTTCAGAACAGTCTAGCCTTGAATGAATGATTTATCTGCAACTTGGCGATCAATAGACTGGCGGCTCGTCACACATCCCGTCCCGGGTCTTTCACTCACTCAGAGGAATCCATCCATGTCCGCACGCACGCTCACGAACAAGGTCGCCGTCATCGCCGGCGGTGGCAAGAACCTCGGTGCCCTCATCGCCCACCAGCTGGTCGACGGCGGCGCCCGCGGCATCGCCATCCACTACAACAGCGACGGCTCGCGCGCCGAGGCCGAGCAGACGGCCGCCGCGCTGAAGGCCAAGGGCGCCGACACGCTGCTGGTGCAGGGCGACCTCGCGGTGGTCGAGAACAACGTGAAGCTGTTCGACCAGGCCGTGAAGCACTTCGGCCAGGTCGACCTCGCGATCAACACGGCGGGCGTGGTGATCAAGAAGCCGATCCTGGACATCACCGAGGCCGACTACGACAAGAGCTTCGACGCCAACGCCAAGGCGGCCTTCTTCTTCATCCAGCAGGCCGGCCGCACGCTGGCCGACGGCGGCAGCATCGTGACGCTGGTGAGCTCGCTGCTGGCGGCCTACACGCCGTTCTATGCGATCTACCCGGCGGCCAAGGCGGCGGTGGAGCACTACACGCGCGCGGCCTCCAAGGAGTTCGGCGACCGCGGCATCTCGGTGAACGCGATCGGCCCCGGCCCGATGGACACGCCGTTCTTCTACGGCCAGGAAAGCCCCGAGGCCGTGGCGTACCACAGCAGCGCCGCCGCGCTCAGCAAGTACTCGAAGAAGGGCCTCACCGACATCGAGGACATCGCGCCCATCGTGCGCTTCCTGGTCACCGAAGGCTGGTGGATCACGGGCCAGACCATCTTCGCCAACGGTGGCTACACCACGCGCTGAAGCGCCGATATCCGGCAAGATGCGCCCAGGAGGACAACGCAGATGCACACAGTCATGGTGATGGGGGGCGGCTTCGCGCTGCTGGTGGTGTTTCTTCTGGCCGGCCGCTTCATGGGCGACGGCTCGTCGATGGCGCTGGCCGCGGCGGCCAAGTGGTTCATTCCGGCGTGGTTCGTCGGCGCGGGCATCAACATGGCCGTGGGCGTGCTCAAGGCCGGGTACTCGGTGGCCGAGGAGCTGCCGATCTTCCTGTTCGTCTTCGCGGTGCCGGCCCTGGTGGCGGGGTTGCTGTGGTGGAAGTTCGGGCGCTGACATTGCCCTGAATGCCCCCGTGGCGGCGGCGTCATTGCGCCACGGCACAATCGTCGGATGCTCATGTATCCGCAGATCAATCCCATCGCCTTGCAGCTGGGGCCGGTGGCCATCCACTGGTACGGCCTGACCTACCTGGCGGCCTTCGCGCTGTTTTATTTTCTGGGCACGCGCCGCCTGCACCACGAGCCGTTCCGCTCGCTGGCCACGGCCGGCGTGTGGCAACGCAAGGACATCGAGGACATCCTGTTCCTGGGCGTCATGGGCGTGATCGTCGGTGGCCGGCTCGGCTACTGCCTGTTCTACAAGCCCGAGTACTACCTCACGCACCCGCTCGAGATCCTGTACGTGTGGCAGGGCGGCATGAGCTTCCACGGCGGCCTGCTCGGCGTGATCGGCGCCATGGTGTGGTTTGCGCGCTCGCGTGCGCGGCCGTTCTGGCAGGTGATGGACTTCGTCGCGCCCTGCGTGCCGACCGGCCTGGCCGCGGGCCGCGTGGGCAACTTCATCAACGGCGAGCTGTGGGGCCGCTTCAGCAGCCCCGAGCTGCCCTGGGGCATGGTGTTCCCGCAAAGCGGCTCGATGCTGCCGCGCCATCCGTCGCAGGTCTACCAGTTCCTGCTCGAAGGGCTGCTGCTGTTCGTCGTGATGTGGCTCTACGCGCGCAAGGAGCGCAAGCAGGGGCAGGTGGCCGCCGTGTTCCTCATCGGTTATGGCGTGCTGCGCTTCGTGGCCGAGTACTTCCGCGAGCCCGACGATTTCCTGGGCCTGCGCGCGCTCAGCCTGAGCCAGGGCCAGTGGCTCAGCGTGCCGATGGTGATCGGCGGCATTGCGCTGTGGTTCTGGTTCGGCCGCGCCGGCAAGACGGGCAGCACCGCGCGCGCCTGACCTCTCCACACCCCGCACAACGCGGCGCGGCACCTTCGGGTGCGCGCCGCTTTTTTTCGTCTGTCTCAGGGTAATTCCGGGCCGCAAGGGCAGGGCGCGGCCCTTGCATTGCGTTAACCATGCACTCACAATTATGCGTAATTACAGGAAATTACGCGAAAAGCCCACCGACTTTCCGAGTCCTTCACGCATGCGCCTGGTCCCCAATTCCCTCCACGACGAAGTCGCCGCCACGCTGCGCGAGCAGATCTTCGACGGCACGCTGTCGCCCGGCAGCTTCGTGGACGAGGTGGCCCTGTGCGAGCGGCTGTCGATCTCGCGCACGCCGCTGCGCGAGGCGCTGAAGGTGCTCACCGCCGAAGGCCTGCTGCGCCACGAGCCGCGCCGCGGCTGCTTCGTGAACGAGGTGACCGAGCGCGACCTCGACGAAATCTTTCCGGTGATCGCGCTGCTCGAAGGGCGCTGCGCCTACGAGGCCGCGCGCAATGCCAGTGACGCGGAGCTGAACGAGCTCGACGCGCTGCACGAGCGCCTGGTGCGCCACGCCAAGGCGCGGCGCATCAACGACTACTACGCCACCAACCACATCATTCACGAGGCGATCATCAAGCTCGCCGACAACAAGTGGCTGGCCCAGGTGATCGGCGACCTGCGCAAGATCCTGAAGCTGGCGCGGCTGCAGCAGCTGCACGCGCCGGGGCGGCTCGACCAGAGCCTGTCGGAGCACCTGGCCGTGTTCGCGGCGCTCAAGGCGCGCGACAGCGAAGGCGCCGACGCCGCCATGCGCACCCACATGACGCGCCAGCGCGAGGCGCTGCGCGAAGTGATGCAACAGCAGAAATCCCGGGTGATGCCGTGACAGGCATCGCCCATACAGCCAACGGCACAGGAGCAGATCGATGAGTGCGACCGAGTGGTTCCAGGCGCGCCTGCGCATGGGCGAATCGTCCAAGGTTCCTGTGGCGAGCAACGGCGCCACGAAAGGCCCGGCCCGCCACACGCCCAAGCCCAGCGCCCGCACCACCGCCGAGCGGCTGCAGGCCACGCTGCGCAAGGCCGACGAGGCGCTGTCGCCGCGCACGCTGCGCCGCGTGCTGGCCGAGCTGCAGGCCGTGATCGATCCGCGCGTGAGCGAGGTCGAGGGCGGCCGCCGCGCCCATGCCATCGCGCAGGCCTATGCCGGCGCCTCGCCCGAAGAACGCCGCGACTACTGGGCGCTCATGAGCGAGCATTTCGCCGCCGATGCGGGCAAGCTCAAGAGCGCGCGCGACCAGCACCAGAGCGCCGTCGGCACCCCCGACGAAGGGCAGGCCGAGCTGCGCCTGCGCCGCGCGCTGGTGTCGCCGCGCATGCGGCTGCTGCAGCGCTTCGCGGTCGAGCCCGGCGGCATGCGCTTCCTGGTCGACCTGCGCGCCGACCTGCTGCCGTGCCTGAAGTCCGACAAGCGCCTGCTGGCGCTCGAGGCCGAGCTGGAGCACCTGTTTTCCACCTGGTTCGACGTGGCTTTTCTCGAGCTGCGCCGCATCGACTGGAACTCGCCGGCGTCGCTGATCGAGAAGCTCATCCGCTACGAGGCGGTGCACGACATCAAGAGCTGGTCCGACGTGAAGAACCGCCTGGACGACAGCGACCGCCGCTGCTACGGCTTCTTCCATCCGCGCCTGCCGAACGAGCCGCTCATCTTTGTCGAGGTGGCGCTGGTCGACCGCATCAGCGAAGGCATCATGCCGCTGCTCGACGAGGCCGCCGTGCCGGTGCAGCCGGCCAAGGCGACCACCGCGATCTTCTATTCGATCAGCAACACGCAAACGGGCCTGCGCGGCGTGAGCTTCGGCGACTCGCTCATCAAGCGCGTGGTCGAGACCCTGCAGGACGAGCTGCCGCGCCTGAAGACCTTCGCCACGCTGTCGCCCATTCCGGGGCTGCGCGCGTGGCTCGCCAAGAACGCCGGCGAGCTGCTGCCGCGCCTGGACGAGAAGCGCGAAGCCGAACTCGGCCGGCTCGTCGGCTCGGTGCCGCCCACGGCCGAGCGCCTGCTGGCGGCGGTCGACGCGGGGCCCGAGCTCGATGCCAAGTCGCCGCTGCGCCAATGGCTGCTGCAGGCCACCGCCGAGTACCTGGGCCGCACGCTGGTCGACGGCACGCCGGCCGACCCGGTGGCGCGCTTCCACCTGGGCAACGGCGCGCGCGTCGAGCGGCTCAACTGGGCCGGCGACCCGTCGGCCAAGGGGCTCAAGCAGTCGTACGGCCTCATGGTCAACTACCTGTACGACCTCAAGCGCCTGGACCGGCATCGCGGCTGGCTGGCCGAAGGCAAGATCGCGGTTTCGGGAGACATCGAAGGCCTGTTCCTCAAAAAAGGCTGAGTCCGTTCGCTTCGCCGCGGCAGCGCTGCGGCCCGCACCTTGACCGCCGGAGGGCGGCAACATCCACAACGACGACGACAGGAGACGAGACAGATGACGCAACAGAGTTTTCAACGACGCGATGTGCTGCGCGTCGCCGCAGCAGCCGGGGCCGTGGCCCTGTGCGGTGGCGCACGTGCCCAGGGCTGGCCGACCAAGCCCGTGACCATGGTGGTGCCGTTCCCGGCCGGCGGAGGCACCGACGCCTTCGCGCGCCCGCTGTCGGCGCAGTTCGCGCGCGCGGCGGGCCAGACGCTGGTCATCGACAACCGCGGCGGCGCCGGCGGCACCGTGGGCGCGAGCATCGCGGCCAAGCTGCCGGCCGACGGCTACGCGCTCTTCATGGGCGCCGTGCACCACGCGATCGCACCGTCGATCTACCCCAAGCTCGACTACGACCTCGAGAAAGACTTCGTGCCCCTGATGCTGCTGGCCAACGTGCCGCAGGTGGTGGTGGTCAACCCGAAGCGGGTGCAGGCCGCGACCATTCAGGAGCTCATTGCCACCGCCAAGCGCAACCCCGGCAAGCTCAACTACGGCTCGGCCGGCTCGGGCACCTCGCACCACCTGGCGGGTGAGCTGTTCAAGCTGCAGACCGGCACCTTCATCACCCACATCCCGTACCGCGGCGCGGGCCCGGCGCTGTCCGACCTGATCGCGGGCAACGTCGACCTGATGTTCGACGGCCTGGGTTCCTCCGCGCAGCACATCAAGGGCGGCCGCATCAAGGCGCTCATGGTGGCCGGTGCCAAGCGCAACCCCGCGTTCCCCGACGTGCCCTGCGCCGCCGAGGTCGGGCTGCCCGACTACACCGTCACCACCTGGTACGGCCTGTGGGCGCCCAAGGGCACGCCGGCCGAAGCGCAGACGCAGATCATCGACACGATGAAGAAGGCGCTGGGCACCGACGAGCTGAAAGCCATCTGGGCCCAGAACGGCTCCGAGATCCCGAACGTCACCACCGCCGCCTACGGCCGCTTCGTCAATGCCGAGATCAAGCGATGGGCGACCGTCGTGAAGGCCTCGGGCGCCAAGCTCGAATGACCGAGCGGCAGGTCTCGCTGCGCCGCGAAGGCGCCGTGGCGCTCGTCACGCTGTCGAACCCGGGGCGTCTCAATGCGATGACGCGTGCCATGTGGCGTGCGCTGCGCGCGGTGTTCGACGACCTGCGCGGCGACACCGCGCTGCGCTGCGTCGTCGTGCGCGGGGAGGGCGGTGCCTTCTGCGCGGGCGGCGACATCTCCGAGTACCCCTCGTTCCGCTTCGAGGAAGCGAGCCTGCGCGAGTTTCACGAGAACGAAGTCTGGGCCGCGCTGCAGGCGATGCTCGACTGCCCGCTGCCGCTGGTGGCCCAGATCGAAGGCGCCTGCATGGGCGCGGGCGTCGAGATCGCCAGCTGCTGCGACATCCGCCTGGCCGGTGCGTCGGCGAAGTTCGGCGCGCCGATCGCGAAGCTGGGCTTTCCGATGGCGCCGCGCGAAGCCGCGCTGGTGCATGGCGCCATCGGCGACGTGCTGGCGCGCGACATGCTGCTGGCCGCCGGCGTGCATGGCGCACAGCGGCTGTACGACGCGGGCTTTCTGCTGCATGTGCTGCCCGATGCCGAGGTGCCGGCCGCCGCGCAGGCGCATGCGGCGCGCATTGCCGCGCTGTCGCCGCAGGCCGCGCGCCTGCACAAGGCCACCTTCACCGCCCTGAAGAGTGGCGGCGCGGCGGCGCAGCAGCTGCTGGCCACCGCGTACGACTACGCCGACACCGCCGAGCACCGCGAGGGCATCGATGCCTTCCTGGGCAAGCGCCCTCCGAATTTCCGACCTTCCTGAGCCTGCCGTTTGATGATGACGAAGATGATGAAGACGAAGTCCTCCCCCAACGCCAACCTGTTCGCCGCCTTGCGCGCCGCCTTTCCCGCCGACCTCGATGCCATCGCGGTCGAGACCGAGAACGGCCTGCACTACTCGTGGCGCGACCTCGACCGCGCCAGCGCGATGATCGCCAACCTGCTCGACGGCCTGAAGCTCGAGAAGGGCGCGCGCGTCGCCGTGCAGGTCGAGAAATCGGTCGAAGCCATGCTGCTGTACCTCGCGACCTTGCGCGCGGGCTACGTGTTCCTGCCGCTCAACACGGCCTACCAGAGCGCCGAGATCGAGTACTTCATCGGCAACGCCGAGCCCGCCGTGGTCGTGTGCACCGGCCGCAACGCGGCCTGGGTGCGCCCCATCGCCGAGGCGGCCGGCACGCGCCACGTGTTCACGCTGGACGACGACCGCACCGGCACGCTGCTCGACGCCGCGGCGCGCTGCAGCGACCGCCACGCCGTGGCGCTCAAGAAGCCCGACGACCTCGCCGCCATCCTGTACACCAGCGGCACCACCGGCCGCAGCAAGGGCGCGATGCTCACGCACCGCAACCTGCTGTCGAACGCCGAAGTGCTCAAGGACTACTGGGGCTGGACAAAGGGCGACGTGCTGATCCACGCGCTGCCGATCTTCCACGTGCACGGCCTGTTCGTGGCGCTGCACGGTGCGCTGCTCAACGGCAGCAAGATCCTGTGGTTCTCGAAGTTCGACCCCAAGCGCATCGTCGCCAAGCTGCCCGAGGCCACGGTGTTCATGGGTGTGCCCACGCTCTACGTGCGCCTGCTGGCCGAGCCGGGCCTCACGCGCGAGGCGGTGCGCACCATGCGCCTGTTCGTCGCGGGCTCGGCGCCGCTGCTCATCGAGACGTTTGACGAATGGCGCGAGCGCACCGGCCACACCATCCTCGAACGCTACGGCATGAGCGAGACCGCCATGCTCACGTCCAACCCGTACGACGCGAAGAAGGGTGAGCGCCGCGGCGGCACCGTCGGCTTCGCATTGCCCGGCGTGCAGCTGCGCGTGCGCGACGACGAGGGCAAGGACCTGCCGGTCGACGAGATCGGCGGCATCCAGGTGAAGGGCCCCAACGTGTTCGCGGGCTACTGGCGCATGCCCGAGAAGACCAAGGAAGAGTTCACCGCCGACGGCTTCTTCAAGACCGGCGACGTGGGCAAGATCGATGCACGCGGCTACATCACCATCGTCGGGCGCAGCAAAGATCTGATCATCAGCGGCGGCTACAACGTCTACCCGGCCGAGATCGAGGGCTACATCAACGAGATGGCCGGCGTGGCCGAAAGCGCCGTCATCGGCGTGCCGCACCCCGACTTCGGCGAGGTGGGCGTGGCCATCGTGATCCCCAAGGGCGGCGCCACGATCGACGCCGACGCCATCGTGGCCGAGCTCAAGGCCAAGCTGGCGAACTTCAAGATCCCCAAGCGCTGCTTCGTCGTGCCGGAACTGCCGCGCAACACGATGGGCAAGGTGCAGAAGGCGTTGCTGCGTGCGGAGCACAAGGGGCTGTTCGCCGTCTGAGCCCCGCCGCGCGCCCGGGCTTCAGGCGGCGGGCGCGAGCCCGTTCATCAGCCCGCTGCGCGCGTGGCAGTTGATGTACTCGTAGCTTTGCTCGTCGGCCTTCAGCACCGACACCTCGTGGTACAGGCGCAGGCGCAGCTCGAAGTTCAGCGCCTGCACATAGCGCATGAAGCTGCCGAAGATCGCGACGTGCGTCGGGTGCGACTCGGCCCAGCGCTCCATGTCGGCCAGCGAGCGCCAGTAGCTCAGGCCGAAAGACTTCTGCAGCGGCGCGCCGTGTGCGTCGAGGTGGTGCATGAAGCGGTTGCTGTAGCAACCGATGGGCAGGCCCTGGTCGCGCAGGAAGTCCATGCCTTGGCGCAGCACCGGGGCCATGTCTTCCAGGTAGCGCTGGCGTTCCTGGCCGGTGGTCTCGGTCCACTCCTGGCCCGAACGGATCATCGCGAGGTGCGTGTGGCCCGCGATGCGCACGCGCTGGCCCGGTGCCGGCGTGCCGGCGATCACCGCGCGCGTGCCCGAAGGCGCGAGCGCGTCGGCCTGCGCGAGCGGGAGTCGATCGCGCATCGACCCCCAGTAGCCGTGCTCCTGCAGCTCGCCGCTCACACCGCCCATCACCACGCCGATGCCCTCGAGGCGGTCGGGCGTGCTGAACAGGGTCTCGAAGTGCGCAGCACGCGGGGAAGCGATTTCTCGGAAGTAGCCGAGGCCTTCATGCAAGCGCTCGTCGGCGTTCCACCAGGCCTCGATGGCGGGCGTGGCACACCAGCGCGCGAACGCCGCCGCATCGCGCCAGCAGGCGATGGCGATCAGGTTGTCGCAGCCGTCGGCGTCGACGCAATGGGCCAGGTCGTGGTGGCCGGGGCCGTCGGGCAGGGCGAAGTCGCGGGCGATCTTCAGGAGCGCGGCGCAAGCCCGGCCCTGCATCGCCGGGCCGCGCGATTGCACACCGAAGTAGCCCATCACGACCTGGGTCGTCGTCACGGGCGCGCGCGCCGACCAGCCGGGGTAGGGTGGCGTGTGGTCGTCTGCCACGCGGCGCTCGCGGGTGCGCGGGCAGCGCAGGTGCTCGGGGATGGCCGATTCCATGGTGCGGCTCCGTGGTCCGCTCAGGCCACCACCGGCTCGGGCACGCTGCCCTCGGGCTCCGGCGTGAGCTGCACCACCACGGGCGTGCGCCGCGTCTTGTTCAGCAGCAGCTGCGTGACGTCGGGCCGCGAATAGTGACCGCTTGGATCGGCCGCCGCCTTGGCGAGCGCGATCATCCCGAGGTCGATGTCGGCGATCACCAGGCCCTCGGCGTCTTCGGCCAGCGGCGTGCCCAGTGGCGAACCGTCCGGGCCGTAGATGCGCGCATGCCCCCCGCCGACGCCCAGCATCTGTCGCTTGCCGTCGTCGGTGCACATCAGCTCGCTCATGGCCTTCGACACCGTGGCGCAGGGCGCGATGACGAAGCAGCCGCCCTCGACCGCGTACACCTGGCTCGCGGCGTTGTTCACTTCATGGCCCAGCGCGTAGGCCGCGCCGCGGTAGAGCGAAAAGCTCGGCCATGCACCGCAGTGGATCTGCTCGTTCTGCGCATACATCGCGTACTTGCTCAGCGGCTGCAGGTGCTCCCAGCAACACAGCGAGCCGATGTTGCCCAGCGGCGTCTGGACCACGTGCAGGTCGGCGCCGTCGCCTTCGCCGAACACGGTGCGTTCCACGTGCGTCGGCTTGAGCTTGCGGCGCGTCTGCACGGTGCGGCCCTGGTCGTCGATCAGCGCCTGCGCGATGTACAGGCTGCCCGCCGCTTTCTCGCTGTAGCCGAGCGAGAGCCAGATCTTGTGCTGGCGCGCCGCCGCCTGCAGGCGTTCGAACTCGGGCGAGCCGATGACCAGCGAGTTGTCGTGGTAGCGCTGCACGAACTGCATGCCCCAGGCCGGCGAATCGAGCCAGACCCACCACGGGTAGCCCGGCACCCAGGTCTCGGGAAAGGCGATGAGCTGCACGCCCTGTTTCGCGGCCTGCGCCATGAGGTCGATGGTCTTGTCGATGGTGGCGTCGAGGTCGAGGAACACAGGCGCGGCCTGCACGGCGGCGACGCGGAGCTTGGGGTGGACGGTGGTCGGCATGGGGTGTTCTCCAGGGGGCAATGAACGTAACGAAATCCCCACTGTGCGCACCGGGTTTGCGCGGTGGCATGCGGGTTGCATGAAGCGTAAATTCGCGCCGCCGGAACGCCTTGACCCGGATTGGCGGCGTTCTTGTTCCAGCGTTGCATGTGCCTTGCGAAGGCCTTCCGAGGACCCCGATGACCCCCTTGCTCAGCACCGATGCCGTCCCGCGCGACCAGCGGCTCGCGTACTGGACCGACATGATCTGCAATGTCTACGTGCAGCTCGAATGCGACGCGGTGCGCACCGGCGACGGCGGCGACTTCGAGGGCAGCATCCGCCAGCACGCGCTGCCCGGCCTCGGCATGTCGGTCGTGACCTCGCGGGCGCAGAAGGTGATGCGCACGCCGGGCCACATCGCGGCGTCGAGCGACGACTGTTTTCTCGTGAGCATCCAGGCGCGCGGGCAGGGCGTGGTGCGCCAGGACGGGCGCGACGCGGTGCTCGGCGCCGGCGACTTCGCGCTGTACGACAGCACGCGGCCTTACCAGCTGCTGTTCGACCAGCCCTTCGAGCAGATCGTGCTCAAGCTGCCCGGCGAGCGGCTGCGCAGCGAACTGCGCGACACCGAGGCACTCACGGCCACCACGGTGTCAGGGCGCGAGGGCGCGGGGCACCTGCTGCTGGGCATGATCCGCACGCTGCGCGAGGACTTCGACGCGCTGCAGCCGGCCTCGGCGCTGGCGGTGGCCCATGGCGTGCAGAACATCCTCGTGGCCGGCCTGCAGACGCTGCCCGCGGCGCACGCACCGGCGCTCAGCAAGCTCACGGCGTACCACCTCGCGCGCGTGAAGCAGCGCATCGACGAGCAGCTGGCCGATCCGACGCTGTCGGTGGGCACGCTGGCGGCGCAGCTGGGCATGTCGGTGAGCCACATCCACCGCGTGTTCAAGAGCGAGCCGCTGGCGCCCTCGCAGTACATCTGGGAGCGCCGGCTCGACGCATGCAGCCGCGACCTGCTGGAGCCGCGCCTGGCAGGGCGGCCCGTGGGAGAGATCGCGTACGGGAGGGGGTTCAACGACGCGGCGCACTTCAGCCGCGCGTTTCGCGAGCGCTTCGGATGTTCGCCGCGCGAATGGCGGCAGCAGCGCTCGCCGCAATGACCGCGGCCACGGCGCAGCGGCCGTCGCCGGGGCGGTCGGGTCTTCTTACTGGACCAGCAGCACCGAGATGTCGGTCTCGGCCACGACCTTGGTCGCGACCGAGCCCATCAGCGCGCGGCCCAGGATGCCGTGGCCGTGCGTGCCGAGCACGATCAGCTCGGCCTTCGATTCGGTGGCCGACTTGAGGATTTCCTCAGCCGCGTGGCCGTGGCGCGCGTCGGCGGTGAAGTTGGCCACGCCTTTCTCGGCGAACCAGGCCTTCACCGGGTCGAGCACCTTGGCGTTTTCCTCGGCGTAGTACTCGGTGACGATTTCCTTGCTCAGGTGGCGCGCCACGTGGCCGGAGATGCCGGTGCAGACATTGACCACCACCAGTTCATGGCCGTCCACGAACATGGCGCGGTTGGCGAGCAGGTAATTGAGGGCCTTTTGCGTGTAGGCGCTACCGTCGACTGCAATGAGGATTTTCATGGCTTTCCTTCTACGACTGTGAACAAGTGCCGCATAGGATGGCACAGGAAAGCCACGGGGTGTTTGATATGCCTCAGCCCCGCAGGCCCTTCCAGAGCATGTAGGCGGCCAGCAGGTACAGGATGCTCGCGAACACGCGCTTGAGCTTCTTCACCGGCAGGCTGTGCGCGGCCCTGGCGCCCAGCGGGGCGGTGAACACGCTGCAGGCCGCGATCACCACGAGCGCGGGCAGCCAGATGTAGCCGAAGGCGCCGGCCGGCAGGCCCTGCACCGACTGCCCGCTGAGCACATAGCCCAGCACGTTGGCCACCGCGATCGGAAAGCCCAGCGCCGCGCTGGTCGCCACCGCGTTGTGGATCGCCACGTTGCACCAGGTCATGAACGGCACGCTGATGAAGCCGCCGCCCGCGCCCACCAGGCCCGAGATGAAGCCGATGGTGCCGCCCGCCGCGAGCTGGCCCCCGGTGCCCGGCATCTGGCGCGTGGGCTTGGGCTTCTTGTCGAGGAACATCTGCGTGGCCGAGAAGCCCACGAACAGCGCGAAGAAGATCGCCAGCGCCGTGCCCTTGAGCAGCGCGAACACGCCCAGGCTGCCCGCGAGGCTGCCGATGACGATGCCGGGCGCCAGGCGCTGCACGATGTCCCAGCGCACCGCGCCGCGCTTGTGGTGCGCGCGCACGCTGGACACCGACGTGAAGATGATCGTCGCCATCGAGGTCGCGATCGCCATCTTCACCGCCAGGTCGGCCGGCACGCCGCGCTGGCCCATGATGATCGTGATGAACGGCACCATCAGCATGCCGCCGCCGATGCCCAGCAGGCCGGCGAGGAAACCGGTGCCCAGGCCGAGCGCGGCGAGTTCGGCGATCAGGAGCGGGTCGAGCAGGGCAGCGAGGTTCACGGGAGGATGGGGAAAGAACGAGCGGCTGAAAAAGCAACGGCCCCGTGCGGTGAAGCAGGGGGCCGTGGCGGGAAAAGGTGTCTGCAGATGGTGTGCCGGACCCGCATCCTGAACCAGGGTTCAGGTGGGCGAGGGCAGCAGGACTTCGGGTTCATCTGACGCGAGATGATCACGCCCGTCAAGCGATGTACCAAGCCCGGCTCCGGAGAGCATTGGAACAAGGAAATATTAAGCCCGACACGTCTGCAGACAAAACGGATTTTACGCCCCGGATGTGCCGGGCCGCGTGCCCTCAGAGCAAATGTCCATCGCCCGCCAGGGCCTGATCGAGTCTCTGAATGAGCTGGGCGGCCTTCGGGTCGGTGTCGGCGGCGGTTTCTTCGGTGGCTGCGGCAACGGCAGGGGCCGGTGCGGCGGCAGCAGCGGCCTGCTGGGCCGCGAGATCGAAAGCCAGGTTCAGCGAGGCGAGCACGGCGATGCGGTCGCGTGCCTTCACCTTGCCCGCGTCGCGGATCTTGCACATGGCCGCGTCCACGCGGTCGACGGCCTCGCGCAGTTGCGCTTCGCCGCCGTCGGGACAGCCGAGCAAATAGCTCTGGCCCATGATCTGTACTTCAATCTGCTTCATGCGTGATGGGAATCTTCGGAAGGGGGTTCGGCCGGCAGCCGTTCGAGCAGGGCATCGAGGCGGGTGCGGGCCGCGGCGAGCCGCGACTTCAGGCCGTCGCGTTCACGCGTGAGCGCATCGACCTGTTCCTGCAGCAGCGCGTTGGTGCGCTGCACCTCTTCGTGACGCACGAGCAGGCGTTCCACACGCTCGGCGATCTGGTCGATGGGGCTGGAGGCGGGCATGGTTGGCGATTGTAGTTTCCCGGGAATTCGGAACATCCGGCGCACCGCGCGGGGCGCGCACCGGACGTGGCCGAGATTCTGGGGCCTGCGCCGCCCGCGATCAAACACGGTGTGGTGTGCGCGCCCCGTGGGCCTAAAATCTCGCCCGTTGGTGCTCGCGGCGTGGTTCGCACGGCGCAGTTCAACGGGAAGCAGGAGTGGACGCCCCCCGGGGCCGAAGCCGCCTGCGCTGCCCCCGCAACGGTCAAGCAGACGACGCCGCAACGCGTCACCCCTTTCCATCCAGCCACTGGGCGCCCTGAAACAGGTGCCTGGGAAGGCGGCAAAGGGTCGATCTGCCAGCCCGGATACCGGCCAACAAGGCGGCTGCCGCATCGGCAGCCATGACGCCCATGGCGCCGGCGGGGAAGCCGGCCAGGGCATAGAAGTTCGTTCGGTTCACCCCATGATTTCCTGTGTTTCCCTCTCCAGCGGCCGCGCCAGCGTGCGCCGCAACCGTCCCGCGTGCCTGCCGCTGACGCTCGCCCTGGCCTCGGCCTTCGGCGGCCTGGCCCTGGTGCCGCTGGCCGCGCAGGCGCAAGTCGCAGCTGCAGCAGCAGCAGCAGCACCTGCCACGCTCGACGAGACCGTCGTCACCGCCAACCGCACGCCGCAGGCGCTGTCGGACCTGGTGGGCGATGTCTCCATCATCGACCGCAAGACCATCGAACGCAGCGGCGCGACCGGCGTGGCCGACGTGCTGGCGCGCCTGCCCGGCATGGAGATCTCGCGCAGCGGCGGCGTGGGCAACGCCACCAGCGTGTTCATCCGCGGCGCCGAATCGCGCTTCACCGCGGTCTACCTCGATGGCGTGCGCATCGATTCGCAATCGACCGGCGGCGCCGGCTGGGAAGGCATTCCGCTCGCGCAGATCGACCGCATCGAAGTGCTGCGCGGCCCGGCTGCCGCGGTGTACGGCTCGGACGCCGTGGGCGGCGTGATCCAGCTCTTCACCAAGCGCGGCGAGGAGGGCGTGTCGCCCTACGCCGGCATCGGCTTCGGCAGCCACGGCCTGCGCCGGATCGAAGGCGGCGTGAGCGGCAAGTCGGGCCTGCTCGACTACTCGTTCGGCGTGGCGCACGAGGAAAGCAAGGGCTTCAACATCCAGCCGATCGCCAAGCGCACGCCCTCCAAAGACGGCTTCACCAACCCCGATCGCGACGGCTACCGCAGCACCTCGGGCAACCTGAAGCTGGGCTTCCAGATCACGCCCGACCAGCGCATCGACGCCACCTTGCTCACCAGCAACACCGAAGCGGCCTACGACCCGTCGGTGAGCTTTCGCACCAGGCCGCCGATCACCTTCCGCAACGACGTGTCGACCAACGAGCTGCGCACCGCCGGCCTGACCTGGTCGGCCAAGTGGAACGACATCTACAGCACCCGCCTGCAGGTGACCGATTCGCAGACCGTCTACAAGACCCAGCCCTCGTTCTACCGCACCGAGACCCGCCTGCGCGGCTACCTGTTCCAGAACGAATTCCGTTTCGGCGCGCACCTGGTGACCGCCACCCTCGAGCGCCGCGAAGACGCGCTCGAGAACGCGCCGACCACCTCGGCCAAGCTGTTCTCACGCGACCGCTCGCAGAACGCCGCCGCACTGGGCTACGGCTATGTGAAGGGCCCGCATTCGCTGCAGCTGCATGTGCGCCATGACGACGACAGCGAGTTCGGCGGCAAGACCACCGGCAGCGCCGCCTACGGCTACGCGATCACGCCGAGCCTGCGCGCCACCGTGTCGGCCGGCACCGCGTTCCGCGCGCCCACGCTGTACCAGCGCTTCAGCGAGTACGGCCTGGCGAGCCTGCAACCCGAATCGAGCCGCAACGTCGAGCTGGGCCTGCAGTACACCGCCGGCGCCACGCAGGCCGGCATCGTGCTGTACCGCAACCGCGTGCAGAACCTCATCGTGTTCGACGGCAGCGCCAAGGGCTGCCAGTCGTCGTTCGGCTGCTACGCCAGCACGGCGCGTGCGCGCTACCAGGGCGTGACGCTCACGGGCGGCCACCGCATCGGCGACGTCACGCTGCGCGCCTCGCTCGACTACCAGGACCCGCGCGACCTCGCCACCGACCACCTGCTGGCACGCCGCGCCCGGGCTCACGGCACGCTGGGCGCCGACTGGCGCATCGCCGGCTGGACGCTGGGCGCCGAGGTCCAGAGCTCGGGCAAGCGCTACGACGACGCGGCCAACACCGTCAAGCTCGGCGGCTACACGCTGCTGAACCTGTCGGCCAGCAAGCAGATCATGCGCGACCTGAACCTGGTGGCGCGCGTGGACAATGTGGGCGACAAGGACTACCAGTTCGCACGGCTCTACGCCACCGGGGGCCGCACCGCGTACGTCGGACTCAAGTGGACTCCGCAGTAAACACCCGCCGCTCTTCGCCCGGCGCAGCTGTCACCTGCGCCGCGGTGCTCGTGGCCGCGCCGGCCTCGGGGCAGGGCAAGACCACAGTCGCCGCCGCGCTCGCGCGGCTGCACGTGCGCCAGGGCCGCCGCGTGCGGGCCTTCAAGTGCGGTCCCGACTTCCTCGATCCGCACTGGCTCGCGCTGGCCACCGGCGCGCCGGTGCATTCGCTCGACCTGTGGATGACCGGCGAGGCCGACTGCCGCGCGCGCCTGCATGCCGCCGCGAGCGAGGCCGACCTGGTGATCGTCGAAGGCGTGATGGGCCTGTTCGACGGTACGCCCAGCGCGGCCGAACTGGCCGAGCGCCTGGGCCTGCCGGTGCTGGCCGTGATCGACGCCCAGGCCATGACCGGCACCTTCGGCGCGCTGGCCTACGGCCTGCAGAACTTCCGCCCGGGCCTGCCCTGGGCCGGCGTGCTGGCCAACCGCGTGGCCAGCGAGCGCCATGCCGACATGCTGAAGGACGCCTTGCGCGACCCCGGCGACTGGCTCGGCGCCTTGCCGCGCAGCGCCGATTTCGCGCTGCCCGAACGCCACCTGGGGCTGGTCGGTGCCGCCGAACTCGGCGACGCGATGGTGCGGCTCGATGCCGCGGCCGACGTGCTCGCCGCCACGCCGCTGGGTCAGCGCGCGCCCGGGCAGCTGCCGCAGGTGCGCTTCGAGCCCGCGCCGACGGCGCCCGTCGCGCCGCTGCTGGCGGGTCGCACCATCGCCATCGCGCGCGACACGGCGTTCTCGTTCATCTACCCGGCCAACCTCGAGGTGCTCGAAGCCCTCGGCGCGCGGCTCGCGTTCTTCTCGCCGCTGGCCGACGAGCCGCTGCCGCCCTGCGACGCCGCCTGGCTGCCCGGCGGCTACCCCGAGCTGCATGCGGCCGTGCTGTCGGCCAGCGACCGGTTGCGGCTCTCGCTCGCCAACCACGTCACGGCCGGCAAGCCGATCTGGGCCGAGTGCGGCGGCATGATGGCGCTGTTCGACGAACTCGCCACGCGCGACGACGCCGAGCCAACCGACGTGCACCGTCTTTGGGGCGTGCTGCCGGGGCGGGCCGTCATGCAAAAGCGGCTGGCCGGCCTCGGCCCGCAGCAGCTCGACCTGGGCACGCATGCCCTGCGCGGCCACACCTTCCACTACTCGCGCTGCGAGACGCCGCTCGCGCCCGCCGCGCGCACCGTCGGCACGCGCGGCGGCGAGGCGCTGTACGTGCACGGCCCCGTGCGCGCGAGCTACTTCCATGCGTGGTTCGCGTCCAGCCCGGAAGCGACCGCGCGGCTCTTCAGCGCCATGCCCCTCGAACTCGACAGCCACGCCGCACAGGCGCCCCCCGATGCCCCTCACTGAGCACGAATTCATCCTCGGCGGCCAGAAAAGCGGCAAGTCGCGCCGCGCCGAACAGCGCGCGGCCGACTGGTTGGCTTCCGGGCCCGCATCGCGTCGCGCGGTGCTGATCGCCACCGCGCAAGCCCACGACGACGAGATGCGCGAGCGCATCGCGCGCCACCAGGCCGACCGCGCCGAGCGCGTGCCCGGTCTGCAGACCCTCGAGGAGCCGATCGAGCTGGGGCGCGCCATCGTCACGCAGAGCGCGCCCGACACGCTCGTGGTGGTCGACTGCCTCACGCTATGGCTCACCAACCTGCTGATGCCGCTGCGCACCGAAGGCGCCGCCGTGGTCACACGCACGCCCTCGGCGCACGCCACGCTGCTGCTCATCGCGCTGCGCGAGGCGCGCGGGCCGGTGGTGCTGGTCGGCAACGAGATCGGGCTGGGCGTGATCCCGCTGGGCCGCGAGACCCGCGCCTTCGTCGACGTGCTCGGCCGGCTGAACCAGGACGTGGCGGCTGCCTGCCACCGCGCGACGCTGATGGTCGCCGGCCTGCCACTGACGCTGAAGGCGCCCGGCGCATGAGCTTCGATCGCATGAAGACCTGGTTGCGCGCGTCGCTGCTCGGGCTCGCCCTGGTGGTGGGCGCGCAGGCGGCGCAGGCCGTGGATGTAGTGGATGAGCGCGGCGTTACCGTGCACCTGCCGCAACCGCCGCAGCGCATCGTCTCGCTGCTGCCGTCCCTGACCGAAGGCGTCTGCGCGCTCGGTGCCTGCGACCGGCTGATCGGCGTCGACCGGTATTCCAACTCGCCCGCGCAGGTGCGCGCGCTGCCGCAGCTTGGCGGCGGGATCGACCCGAACGTCGAAGCCATCGTCGCGCTCAAGCCCGACGTGGTGCTGCTCGCCAAATCGTCGCGCGTGACGCAACGGCTCGAAGCGCTGGGCCTGAAGGCGATCGTGCTCGAACCCAAGAGCCACGCCGACGTGCGCCGCGTGCTGGGCGCGCTCGACCAGGTGCTCGGCACGCACGAGGCGCCCGCCGTGTGGCGCGCCATCGACGCGGCCGTGTCGGCCGCGGCGCAGTCGCTGCCCGCCAGCGCCAAGGGCCTGCGCGTGTACTTCGAGGTCAACACCGGCCCTTACGCGGCAGGCGACTCGTCCTTCATCGGCGAGACGCTCGCGCGGCTGGGCGTGAAGAACATCGTGCCGGCGTCGCTCGGCCCCTTTCCCAAGCTCAACCCCGAGTTCGTGGTGCGCGCGAACCCCGACCTCATCATGGTCAGCGTGCGCAGCGCGATGGGGCTGGAGCAGCGGCCCGGCTGGGGCGGCATCCGCGCGGTGCGCGAAGGCCGCGTGTGCCGCTTCGACGCCGAGCAGACCGACGTGGTCGTGCGCCCCGGCCCGCGCATGGACGAGGCCGCGCGCCTGATGGCACAGTGCCTGTCGGACAAGGGGCGGTGAGCGGCATGCATTCCGCCCATCTGCGTCGCGTGTTGCTGCTCGGTGCCGGCTTGCTCGTGTTAGGCGCGGCGCTGCTGCTCTTCGGTCTGGGCATCGGCAGCACCGGTTTCCAGAGCCTGCTGTCCGCGCGGCACGATCCGGTGGCGCTGCAGATCGTGTGGGACATCCGCCTGCCGCGCACCCTCGGCGCGTGGCTCGCGGGCGCACTGCTCGGGCTTGCGGGCGCGGTGGCGCAGGGCCTGTTCCGCAACCCGCTGGCCGACCCGTACCTGCTGGGCAGCGCCTCGGGCGCGTCGCTCGCCGTGGCGCTGGCGCTGATGCTGTTCGGCGGCTCCGTCACCAGCACGCAATGGGTGATGCGCCTGGGACTCACCGGCGCGGCCTTCGTCGGCGCGGTGGCGGCGGTGCTGCTGACGCTCACGCTGGCGCGTGGCGTGCAGCAGACCCTGCGGTTGCTGCTGGCGGGCGTGATCGTCGGCGTGGTGCTGGGCGCCGCCAAGGACCTCATCACCATCGCCTCGGCCGACATTCTTCAGGCGTTGCAGGGCTTCGTCCTCGGCAGCACCGGCCTGGTCGGCTGGGCCGCCTGCGCCGTGATGGCGGCGGTCGGCGCGGCCTGCCTGCTGCTGGCCTGGGCGCTCGCGCCGGTGCTCGACGGGCTCGCGCTGGGCGAGGCCACGGCGCGCAGCCTGGGCCTGCCGCTGGGCGCCATGCGCGCCGCGCTGGTGGCGGTGCTGGCGCTGGCGACCGGCGCCGCCGTCGCGCAGACCGGCCTCATTGCTTTCGTCGGCCTGGCCGCGCCGCACCTGGTGCGCTCGGTGGTCAAGACCACGCACGCGCGGCTGATCGTGCTGTCGGCGTTGATGGGCGGGCTGCTGCTGATGGCGGCCGACCTGCTGGCGCGCTGGCTGATTGCGCCGCAGGAGCTGCCAGTGGGCGTGCTCACGGCCGTGCTCGGCGGCAGCTACCTGCTGTGGCTGATGCACCGGCGCGGCGCGAAGGGAGGCGGCCTATGAGCCGCACGCCATCCGCCGCGCTCGAAGCGCACGGCCTCAGCGCCACGCTCGGGTCGGTCGAGGTGCTGCACGGCATCGACCTGTCGCTCGCGGCTGGCCGCTGGACCAGCATCGTCGGACCGAACGGCGCCGGCAAGTCGACGCTGTTGAAAGCGCTGGCAGGGTTGCTCGCACATCGCGGCGAAGTGCGGCTTTTCGGCGAGGCGCAGGCGGCCGTGCCGGCCCGCGTGCGCGCGCGGCGCCTGTCCTGGCTGGGCCAGAGCGGCACGGGCGAGGGCAGCGCCGACGATTTGATGGTCTACGACGTCGCCATGCTGGGGCGCCTGCCGCACCAACGCTGGCTCGCGGCACCCAGCGAAGCGGATCGCGATGCGGTGGAGCGCGCATTGCGCAGCACCCAGGCCTGGGACTGGCGCGACCGTCCGTTGGGGCAACTCTCCGGCGGCGAACGCCAGCGTGTGCTGCTGGCGCGCGCGCTGGCGGTCGAGGCCGAGCTGCTGCTGATGGACGAGCCGCTGGCCAACCTCGATCCGCCGCATCAGGCGGACTGGATGCAGACGGCGCGTGCACTGGTCGCGCAAGGCCGCACCGTGGTCAGCGTGTTGCACGAGCTGCCGATGGCGCTGGCTGCGGACGAACTGGTGGTGATGAATCGGGGGAGGGTGACGCATCACGGTGCCTGTTCCGACCCTGAAACTCACCAGGCGCTGGAGCAGGTGTTCGACCATCGCATTCGCGTGCATCGCGTGGCGGACCAGTGGATCGCATTGCCGCTATGAAGCTTCGCGCATCAAGTCATTCGGGGCGCGCTCCCGCCGACGGGGCACCTTGCTCCGCGAATGTCCCCCGGCCTGCGGCCTCCTCCTTGATTTCGCTGCGCAAGGCACCTCATCGACGCGAGCGTGGGGCAGTGCGGTTGTTGATCGAGCAGCACAACGACCGCGCTCGGTGTGCGCAGGACACTGGGTACTTCCCGCAGCGAAATCAAGGAGGAGGGCGAAGCCCGGGGGACATTCGCGGAGGGAAGTACCCGGTGGCCTGCGCACACGCCCTGAACCACAAGAACACCCAAGAACGGAACCCCTCATGCAAATAGAAACCCCTCCCAGCGAAAAGCCCTACGAAAAACCCGAAGGCGAACGCCGCGGCATCGTCATCGTCAACACCGGCGACGGCAAGGGCAAGAGCACCGCAGCATTCGGCCTCGCGTTGCGCGCACACGGCCGCGGCAAGGCCGTGAAGATCTACCAATTCATGAAGGTGCCCTCGGCGCGCTTCGGCGAGCACCGCATGTTCGAGCAGATCGGCATTCCCATCGAAGGCCTGGGCGACGGCTTCAGCTGGAAGAGCCAGGACCTCGAACGCTCGGGTCAGCTCGCGCGCGACGGCTGGGAGAAGGCCAAGGCCGCCATCCTGTCGGGCGACTTCTTCCTCGTGGTGCTCGACGAGATCACCTACCCGTTGATCTACGGCTGGCTGCCGCTCGAAGGCGTGCTCGAGACCCTGCGCGCGCGCCCCCAGCACGTGCATGTCGCGCTCACCGGCCGCCGCTGCCCGCCCGAGATCATCGAGCTGGCCGACACCGTCACCGAGATGCAGATGGTCAAGCACGCGTTCAAGGCCGGCATCCCGGCGCAGCGCGGCATCGAGGACTGACCCCGATGGTGGCGCATGCGTTCGCGGCCGACGAGGCGAAGGCGGTGTACCGCGCCATCCACGAGCGGCGCGACATGCGCCACTTTGCGGGCGGCGAGGTGGCGCCCGAGGTGCTGCGCCGCCTGCTCGACGCCGCGCACCATGCGCCCAGCGTCGGCTTCATGCAGCCGTGGCGCTTCATCCGCGTGCGCGGCGAAGGGCTGCGCCGGCAGTTGCATGAGGTGGTCGAGCGCGAACGCGTGCTCACCGCCCGCGCGCTCGGCCAGCGCGAAGACGAGTTCATGCGTCTCAAGGTGCAGGGCGTGCTCGACGCGGCCGAGCTGCTGGTGGTGACGCTCGCCGACGGCCGCGAGCAGCACGTGTTCGGCCGCCGCACCTTGCCGCAGATGGACCTGGCCTCGGCCTCCTGCGCCATCCAGAACCTCTGGCTCGCCGCGCGCGCCGAAGGGCTGGGCATGGGCTGGGTGTCGCTGTTCGAACCCGCCGAGCTGGGCGTGCTGCTCGGCCTGCCCGAAGGCGCCGAGCCGATCGCCTTGCTGTGCCTGGGCCCGGTGCATGCGTTCTACGAAGAGCCGATGCTGCAGCGCGAACGCTGGGCCCGGCGCGCGCCGCTGGCCTCGCTGGTGTTCGACGAAAGCTGGGGCCGGCCGTCGGACCTGTTCGATCCTTCTTCCACTTCATCTTCTTGCGTGGAGCCCACCTGATGCTGGCCTTCGACACTGTTCTCTTCGAGCTCGCGCGGCTGTTCCTCTGGCCCGTGACGCTCGGCGTGCTGCTGTCCTTCGTCTATGCCGTGTACTGCCTCGGCGCCTTCGGCATCGAGTGGTGGCAGCGCCGCCGCGACCCGTCGCGTGCGCTGGTGCTGCAGCCTCATGCGCAGGCCAGCCAGGAACAGATGGAGCTGGTCGTGCTCAAGCAGCTCGAAGGCGTGCGCCTGTGCAGCCGCGTGGCGCCGATGCTGGGGCTGATCGCCACCATGATCCCCATGGGCCCGGCGCTCGTGGCCGTGGCCTCGGGCGAATCGCAGGGCGTGGCGCAGAGCCTGGCGCCCGCGTTCGCGGCCGTGATCGTGGCGCTGGCTTCGGCCTCGATCACCTTCGTGGTCTACACGGTGCGCCGCCGCTGGCTCATGCGCGAGCTGGTGATGCTGCTCGACGCGCGGGACCGGCTGTCATGAGCCGCAGGCAGTTCTCCATCCTGAGCAGCCTGGACAGCGACGACGACGACCCGGTGCTCTCGACCATCAACCTGATCGACGTCTTCATGGTCGTCATCGGCATGCTGATGATCGCGGTCATCAACAACCCGGTGAACCCGTTCTCGCAGGACAAGGTGACGGTCATCCGCCACGAGGGCCAGCCCGACATGGAGATCATCACGCGCGAAGGCCGGAAGGTCACGCGCTTCAAGGCCAGCGGCGCAACGGGGCAGGGCGACGGCGAAAAGGCCGGCACCGCCTGGCGCCTGAAGGACGGCACGATGATCTACGTGCCGGCGGACGCGGTGCCGGCGTCGGGCGGGAAGTGACGCGGCTTTTCGTCTTCTGGCTCGGGCTCCTGTGCCTGATGGCGCAGCCTGCGGTGGCGGCCGAGTCAGGTGTCGTGGTGCTGAGCACGGCGCTGGTGTCGCCTGCGCGTGTGGTGCGGCTGCAGACGGCGGCGCGTGAGGCCGGCGTGCCGCTGCAGGTGGTGTCGGCTGCGCAGGACGCGCCCGAGGCGTTGGCTACCGCACTCGATGGCGCGCGCCTGCTGGTCATCGATGCGCCGCACCTCAGCGTCGCCCAGTCGGCGGCGGCGCGCTTCGGCGATGCCATCGCGCGAACCTCCGTTCCCTATGTGCAGATCGGTGAATTCGCGCTCGTGGCAAAGGGGCAGAAACCACCCGAGGTGCCGCCGCTCGCGGCCGAGCGCGGCGTCGATGCGGCTTGGGCGCAGCGCCTGCGCGCCTACTGGCGTTTCCCGGGCGAAGCGAACCTGAAGGCCTCGGTGCAGGCGATGGCACGCGTCGGAGATGTCGCCGGTCTGCCCGACCCCGTGCCGTTGCCGCTCGCGGGCTTCTATCACCCCGACTGGCCGCGCGTCGAAAGCAGCATCGCGGCCGTCGAGGCATTGCCGGGCGGTCAAGGCACTGTCGCCATCGCCGTCAACAGCGCCACGCTCACCAGCGACGACACCGGCTGGCTCGACCGCCTGATCGGCACGCTCGCGCAGCGCGGCCTGCGCGCCTACGCCTTCTACGGCCCGCGCCAGCAGAAGGACCTGTTCTTTCGCATGACGCATGCGGGGGAGGGCGACCGTCGTGTGGCCGACCTTCTCGTCAACGCCGCGCTGGTGTTCAGTCCGAACGAGCGCAAGGCCGAACTCGAACGCATCGGCGTGCCCGTGCTGCAGACGCTGCCCTCGCTGGCCATGGACGCGGTGCAATGGGCACGCAGCAGGGACGGCCTCGCGCAGACCGACATCGCGGCCTACTACAGCCCGAGCGAACTCGCAGGCATGACCGACCCGATGCTGGTCACCGCGCGCGACGCCGCCACCGGCAGCCTGCAGCCGCTGCCCGCGCAGCTCGACGCCGTGGCCGACAAGGCCGCTGCGCTGCTGCGCCTGCGTCGCACGCCCGCCGCCGAGCGCCGCGTGGCGATGCTGGTCTACAACTACCCGCCGGGAGAGGCGAACTTCGGCGCGTCGTTCCTCAACGTGCCGCGCAGCGTCGACCGGATGCTGTCCGCGATGCAGGCGGCCGGCTACCGCACCGAGGCGCCGGGCGCGGACAAGGTGATTGCACAGGTGCAGGCCACGATGAAGGCCTACTACCCGACAGCGCAAGGCGGCGACGTGCTGCAGCCGCTGCTCGACCAGGACCTGGCCGACACGCTGCCGCTGTCGCAGTACCTCGCGTGGTTCCGCGCGCTGCCTTCCGACACGCAACGCCGCATCGAAGCCTACTGGGGCCCGCCCGAGGCCTCGACGATGCTGCGGCCTGTGGCCGGCGCACCGGCCTTCGTGGTGCCGCGCGTGCAGTTCGGCCAGGTGGTCGTGCTGCGCCAGCCGCCGCGCTTCGAGCCCGGCACGCAGGTGGCCGGCAAGGCGCAGCAGGTCTACCACCGCGCGGCCGTGCCGCTGAGCCACGGCTACCTCGCGACTTATCTCTGGCTGCGCAGCCGCTTCGGCGCCGATGCGCTGGTGCATGTGGGCACGCACGGCACGGTCGAGTGGTCGGCGGGCAAGGAGCGCGGGCTCTCGGTACAGGACGATCCGCTGCTCGCGCTCGGCGACGTGCCCAACGTCTACCCGTACATCATGGACAACCTCGGCGAGGCGACCACCGCCAAGCGCCGCGGCCGCGCGACCATGGTGAGCCATTCGACGCCCATGTTCACGCCCGCAGGCTTCCGACCCGGCGTGCGGGACATGCACGAGCGCCTGCACGATTGGGAAACGCTGTCGCCCGGTGCGGTGAAGACCGCGCTGGAGCGGCGCCTCACCGCCGACTTCGTCGCGCAGCACTACGACCGCGACCTGCAATGGACGCCCGCGCGCATCCGCGCCGACTTCGCGGGCTTCATCGCCGTGCTGCACCCGTACCTCGACGAGCTCGCGCAGACCGCGCAGCCGCTGGGCCTGGCCACCTTCGGCGAGGCGCCCGATGCGCAGCGGCGGCGCCAGACGATCCTGCAGATCCTCGGCAAGCCCGTGGCGCAGGCGATGGGCGAAGACCTCGACGAGATGTTTCTCACCGATGCGCAGGGCATCGCGGCCTCGAAGCCTGCGCGCTGGCTGGAGGCCGTGCTGGCGGGCAACGACACCGCCGCCGATGCTGAACCCTTGCGTTCGCTCGCCGCCCGGGCCCGCGCGCTCGACGCGATGCTGGCCCACAACGAGGAAATCGAAGGCCTGCTCACCGCACTCGATGGCCGCTACCTGAAATCGCGCTACGGTGGCGACCCGGTGCGCGACCCCGACAGCCTGCCGACCGGGCGCAACCTCTACGGCTTCGACCCCAGCCGCGTGCCCACGCGCGCCGCTTGGGACACCGGCGTCGCCGCGATGGACGATTGGATCGCCGCGCACGCCCGCACCCACGGCGGCCGTGCGCCGCAGAAGATCGCCTTCACGTTCTGGGCCGGCGAGGCCTCGCGCCACCAGGGCGTGACCGAGAGCCAGGCTTTCCACGCGCTGGGCGTGAAGCCGCGCTGGGACGAGGCCGGGCGCATGGTCGGCATCGAGGTCGTGCCGGCCGCGGTGCTGAAACGACCGCGCATGGACGTGCTGATCAGCGTCACCGGCTCCTACCGCGACCAGTTCCCGCACGTGATGCGCTGGCTCGACGAGGCCGTGCAGCAAGTGGCCGCGCTCGACGAGCCCGGCAACGCCGTCGCGCAGCACAGCGAGGCGATGGCGCGCACGCTGCGCGCCGGGGGCGCGACAGCGGCCGAGGCGCGGCGCTGGTCGACCGCGCGCGTGTTCTCGAACGAGCAGGGCAGCTACGGCGCCGGGCTCGAGGAAGCGGTGCTGGCCACCGAGCTCTGGAAGGGCCAGCAGCGCGGCGGCGGCGACGCGCAGATGGCAGGGCTCTACATGGACCGCATGGGCCACGCCTACGGGCGCGGCCTCGACGGCGTCACGCGCCCGGGCGCCTTCGCGGGCAACCTCGCGCAGGTCGATGCGGCGCTGATGGCGCGCACCTCCAACCTCTACGGCGTGCTGACCAACGACGATCCGTTCCAGTACCTGGGCGGCATCGCGCTGGCCGTGCGCCATCTCACGGGCAAGGACCCGGCGCTGTACGTGCAGAACCTGCGCGACGGCGCGGCCGTGCGCACCGACACCGCCGCCGGCGCCATCGCACGCGAGATGCAGACGCGCTACCTGCACCCCCAATGGATCGAGGCGCAGAAGGCCGAGGGCTACAGCGGCGCGCTGCAGGTGCTCAAGACCGCGCAGTTCCTCTGGGGCTGGCAGGCGACCGCACCCGCGGCCGTGCGCGCGGACCACTGGCAGTCGCTGCATGAGGTCTATGTGCGCGACACCTACAAGCTCGGCACGCGGCAGTGGCTGGAGCGCGAGAACCGCGCCGCCTTCGCGCAGACGCTGGAACGCATGCTCGATGCCGTGCGGCTGAACTACTGGACGCCCGATGCCGCGACGCGGCGCGAGCTGGCGCAGGCCTACACGGAGGCGGTGCGCGCCACGGGGCTGCGGGAGCGGAACGAGGCGGTGCAGCGGTTTGCGCAGGCTGCGTTGGTGGCGTCGCCTGTCACTGCTTCTGCACCGGTCGTCGTCGCGTCCCCCATCGCGCCCGTCGAAGCGACCCAACCTGCACCCGAATCACCCGCCGCAGCGGACCTCGCACAACCGGTGGCCGGCCTCCAGCTGAAGCCCGTCGCCGACACCCCATCGCCCCCGCCACCATCCGCCGTGCTGCCGCGCCTGCTCGCCGCTTTCGGCGCTGCCTTGCTGCTGGCCGTCGGCGCGCTGGTGCAGTGGCGGCGCGGTCGGGCCGTGCCTGCCGCCTGATTCACGAGAATGCCTGCCATGCCCGCGCTCGATCCCTTCGCCGTCTTCGCCCTCGTGCTGGTCGCCGCCTTGTGGCTGGCGCTGGCCGTCGACCGCTGGCTGGGCGAGCCGCCCGCCGCACTGCATCCCGTC
The DNA here is from genome assembly GCF_059416345.1 of Variovorax sp. GW821-FHT09D07. Lineage (NCBI taxonomy): Bacteria > Pseudomonadati > Pseudomonadota > Betaproteobacteria > Burkholderiales > Comamonadaceae > Variovorax > Variovorax sp. GW821-FHT09D07. The sequence continues at coordinate 254,723 of NZ_JBWKOY010000005.1, read as the reverse complement.
GTGTGGATGGGCCGCTACCTGGACTGGATCGGCAGCCGCCTCGCACCGCGCGCGGCCGACGCGAAGCCGCGCGACCTGCCCGGCTTCGCGATGGGGGCGCTCAGCTGGTGCGTGGGCGCGATGGCGGCGTTCGCCGTCGCGTCGGCGGTGCAGAGCCTGGCGATGCAATGGCTGCCGGTGTGGGGCATGGCCGTGGTGCTCGGGCTCGCGTTCAAGCCGCTCTTTGCATGGCGCATGCTGCGCGACGAGGTGCAGGCGGTCGAAGCCGCGCTGGGCGAATCGCTCGACGCGGGCCGCGCACGGCTCGCGCGCCTCGTGAGCCGCGACGTCTCGGTGCTGAGCGAGCGCGAGGTGCGCGAGAGCGCCATCGAGTCGCTGGCCGAGAACCTCAACGACTCGCTGGTGGCGCCCGTGTTCTGGTTCGTGCTGTTCGGCCTGCCGGGCGCGGCGCTCTACCGCTTCGCCAACACCGCCGATGCCATGTGGGGCTACCGCGGCGAACGCGGCGGGCGCGACTGGACCTGGTTCGGCAAGTGGGCCGCGCGCGCCGACGATGTGCTCTCGTGGCTGCCCGCGCGCCTCACCGTGCTGCTGCTGGCCCTCGCGGCCGGCCGCTGGCCGCGCGGCGTGGCCCGCGAGGCGCGCCGCACGCCGTCGCCCAACAGCGGCTGGCCGATGGGGGCGATGGCGCTGCTGCTGGGGGTGCGGCTTGCGAAGCCGGGTGTCTATGCGCTGAACGGGGAAGGGCGCGCCGCCACATCGGCCGACACCGCGCGCACCGCGCAGCTCGGCGAGCGGGCGGCGTGGGGGCTGGCGGTGATCGCCTCGTTGGCGATGCTGCCGCCGTTGCTGGCGAGGTGGGCATGACGACCCCCGCCATGGTGCACGGCGGCCCCGACGAGACGGGCGCCGCGCCGCACGACTTCTCGACCAACGGCAACGCGGTGGGTTCGTGCCCTGCGGCGCTGGCTGCGCTGCGCGAAGCCGACGCGGCGCACTATCCCGATCCGCGCTACACCGCGCTGCGTTCCGCGCTTGCCGATTTCCACGGCGTGGCCGTGGAGCGCATCGCGATCGCCGCGAGCGCGAGCGAATTCATCCACCGCATCAGCGCGGTCGTGGCACAGAGCGGCGGCGGAGAGGTCTGGTTGCCCGCGCACAGCTACGGCGACTACGAACGTTCGGCCCAGGCCTGGGGCCTCGGCGTGAAGCGCGCACCTGAGGAGGCCGACGGCGCCGCGCTGCGCTGGTGCTGCGAACCGTCCAGCCCGTTCGGCCAGCCGCAACCCGACATCGCGCAGCATGCCGCCAGCGATGCCGTCTGCGTGCTCGACATGGCCTACGAGCCGCTGCGCCTCGAAGGCCAGCCCTCGCACGACGCCGCACAGCGCGACCGCCTCTGGCAGCTGTGGACGCCGAACAAGGCCATGGGCCTCACGGGCATCCGCGCTGCCTACGCCATCGCACCTGCAAACGCCGACGTCGCCGGCCCGCTGCTGGCGCGGCTCGCGCGCCTCGCGCCGTCGTGGCCGCTGGGCACGCACGGCGTCGCGCTGCTCACGACCTGGACCAGCGACGAAGCGCAAGGCTGGCTGGCGCGCAGCCTCGACATCCTGCGCGACTGGAAGGCGCGGCAGCGCGCCGTGTGCGAATCTCTGGGCTGGCAGGTGCTGTCCGGCGACGCCAACTTCTTCGGTGCGCAGCCCGACGTGCCATACCCGCCCCGCGCCGCCGCGCTGCGCGCCGAGGGCATCAAGCTGCGCGACTGCGCTTCCTTCGGCCTGCCCGGGCACCTGCGCCTGGGCGTGCTGCCGCCGGCCAGCCAGCAGGCCTTGAAGGCCGCGTGGGCGAGGGCCAGCGCCGCACGACACAGCGGCTGAACGCACCTCGCACCACAATAGGGCCGTCTCAAGAAAAGGAAAACGAACAGGCCCATGCTCTACGCCATCACCACGCTCTTCCTGTGCCAGCTTGCCGGCGAACTGCTCGTGCAGTGGCTGTCGCTGCCGATTCCCGGTCCGCTGATCGGCATGCTGCTGCTGTTCGTCGGCCTGCTGGTGCGCGGCGGCGTGCCGCAGGAGCTGACCGACACCTCGGGCCACCTGCTGCGCAACCTGATGCTGCTGTTCATCCCGGCGGTGACCGGCGTCATGCTGCATTTCGAGCGCGTGGGGCGCGAATGGCTGCCGTTCCTCGCGGCCGGCGTCGTGGGCGGCGCCTTCACCATGGCGGTGACCGCGCTCACGCTGCGCTGGATGATCCGCATCACCGGCAAGGACGCGGAATGAACGCGCCCGCCAAGCTGTCTGAAATCTGGGTCTTCCTGGCCCAGTCGCCGCTGCTGTGGCTGTCGCTCACGCTGCTGGCCTACCTGGGCGCGCTGTGGCTGCACGCGCGCAGCGGGCGCAACCCGATGGTCAACCCGGTGCTGGTGTCGGTGATCGTCATCGTGGGCGTGCTGCTGCTCACGCGCACGCCTTACGACACCTATTTCGAGGGCGCCAAGTTCGTCCACTTCCTGATCGGCCCGGCCACCGTGGCGCTGGCCGTGCCGCTGTATAGCCAGGTCGGCCGGCTGCGGCGCCTGTGGCTGCCGATCGGCGTGGCGCTGCTGGTGGGCTCGGTGGCTGCCATCGCGTCGGCCATCGGCATCGGCTGGGTGCTCGGCGGTTCGCGCGAGCTCCTGATGTCGCTCGCGCCCAAGTCGGCCACCATGCCGATCGCGATGGGCGTGGCCGAGAAGATCGGCGGCCTGCCGTCGCTGGCGGCCGTGGCCGCGGCCATCGCCGGCATCTCGGGCGCGATCATGGCCACGGGCTTGCTGAACCTGTTGCGCATCAAGGAACCCGCGGTGCGCGGCTTTGCCGTCGGCATGGCGGCGCACGGCATCGGCACGGCGCGCGCCATCCAGGTGAACGAGACCGCGGGCGCGTTCTCGGCGCTGGCGATGGGGCTCAACGGCATCGCGACCGCGCTGCTGGTGCCGCTGATCGTGAAGCTGATGACCGTCTGACATCCATCGTTCATTCATTCCATTCATCGAGGAGCACGACCCATGTCCGAGTACACCGCCGAGATCGTCTGGGAGCGGGGCGACCAGGACTTCCTGGCCAACACCTACAGCCGCCACCACGTGCTGCATTTCGACGGCGGCGCGCAGGTGCCGGGCTCTTCATCGCCGCACGTGGTGCCGTTGCCTTTCTCCGACGCGTCGGCGGTCGATCCGGAAGAGATGTTCGTGGCCTCGCTGTCCAGCTGCCACATGCTGTGGTTCCTCACTATGGCAGTGAAGCGCAAGTTCGTGGTCGACCGCTATGTCGATGCGGCCACGGGCGTGATGGAGAAGAACGCCGAAGGAAAGATGGCGATGACTGTCGTCACGCTGCGCCCGCAGGTGAGTTTTTCGGGCGAGAACCTGCCCACGCGCGAGCAGATCGAACACTTGCACCATCGGGCGCATGAGGAGTGTTTCATTGCGAATTCGGTGAAGACCGAGGTGCGGTGCGAGCCGGTCATCTTGCCCTGACACCGGTCAATTTCACGCTTTGTTTGCGGTTGCAAACAAGTGTTGTAGTGCCTTCGAATTACTTCTGAAAAACGCCGCTGCAAGCTTCGTCAAACCGTGACGAAGTGCCGTGTGCGTGGTGTTCCCCCTTCCCATAATCGGCCGCGACTGCTGCGTCTTGTCACAGACGGCGTCGCGAGATACCAACTATCAGGGGAGCACCAAAACAATGAACCGTCATCTGCATCGCATCGTCTTCAACGCCGCCAGAGGCATGCGCATGGTGGTTCAGGAGACCGCGAACAGCACTGGCAAGGGCGCCTCCAGAGCCACGACAGTGGCAGCAGCCGGTGTGGCCGCGTTGAGTCCCATGGTGGTCGGTGCAGCGCTCGCGGGCTTGCTGGGGGCGGGGCCGGCGAGCGCGCAGATGACGGGGGCGTTCAACGTTCCCGGGACCCAGCGGCCGACCGTGCTGGTGGCTCCCAACGGCGTGCCGTTGATCAACATCCAGACGCCGTCGGCCGCGGGCGTTTCGCGCAACATCTACAACCAGTTCAACGTCGGCCCGAATGGGGCGATCCTGAACAACAGCCGCACCAATGTGCAGACGCAACTCGGCGGCATCGTCCAGGGCAATCCGTTCCTCGCAACGGGACCCGCGCGGATCATCCTGAACGAGGTCAACGGCGGCAATCCGAGCCAGTTGCGCGGCTACATCGAAGTCGGCGGGGCGAGGGCCGAAGTGATCATTGCCAACCCGGCCGGCATCAGCGTCGACGGTGGCGGCTTCATCAACGCGAGCCGCGCCACGCTCACCACCGGGGCGCCCCAGTTCAACGCGATGGGCGGGCTCGACAGTTTTCTTGTGCGCGGCGGCACGGTCACCATCGACGGTGCAGGCCTGGACGCCAGCAAGACCGACTACGCAGCCATCCTGGCCCGCGCCGTGCAAGCCAATGCGGGCATCTGGGCCAGTGAGTTGAAAGTGGTGACCGGGGCCAACCAGGTCTCGGCCGATCACAGCCAGGTTGCGCCGACCGCCGGCACCGGCGCCGCGCCCACCTTTGCGCTCGACGTGGCGGCGCTGGGCGGCATGTACGCCGGCAAGATCACATTGATCGGCACTGAAGCGGGCCTGGGCGTGCGCAACGCAGGAACCATCCAGGCCGCTCCGGGAACGCCTGTACTGGGCGGTGCCGGCCAGCTCGTCGTGACGACCGCCGGCCGCCTCGAGAACATCGGAACCCTGCAGGCCACAGCCGACGCGAACCTGGCCGTATCGAGCCTGGCCAACAGTGGCCGCATCAGCAGCGGCGGCAATCTGAAGATTGCCGCGCAAGACACGCTGGCCAATTCGATCGACGGCAAGGGCGGTACGTTGGAGGGGGCGCGCGTCGAGTTGAGCAGTGCCGCAGGCAACATCGACAACCGCAATGGCGGCACGATCCGCCAGACCAGCAGTGCGCCGCTGTCGATCTCCGCGCCGGCATTGAGCAACACGGGCGGTGGCGTGATCGGGTTGGAGCCCGTTTCGGAAACGCCGTCGCAACCCGGTGGCGGCACGGGTTCCGGCGCCGGCGGTGGCGCCAACCCTGGTGCGCCTGCGGAAGGCGGCAATTCCGGATCAGGCACAGGCTCCGGCGCAGGCGAAACAATCACACCGGCGCCCTATGTGCCTCTTTCGCCCGGTGTCATCCAGGCGGCGGGCGCCATCCTGAACGATGGCGGAAAGATCTACGCAGGCGGCCCGATCACGCTGCAGAGCGCGAACATCAACAACAACGGCGGGACCCTGAGCCTCGCCAGCATGACCGTCAACCAGCCGACCTTCGACAACCACGGCGGCACGCTCAACGTCAGCAACGGCTTCAGCGCCAACGTCGGCCAGTTCGACAACACCGGCGGCAAGCTCAATGCAGGTTCTCTGAACATCGTCACGAGCGGCGATCTGATCAACGTCGATGGCTCGCTCGCCAGCGGCAGCGATGCCAGCCTCACGGTCGGCGGCAAGGCGGACAACACGCGAGGCACGATCTCGGCCACCGGCAGTTTGACGGCGCACGTGGTGGGGGCCATGAACAACAACGCCGGCACGCTGATTGCCAATCAGGCGGTGGTGCTGGGTGCTGGCAGCCTCGACAACACCAAGGGCAGCATCCAGTCGGCGCAGGCCGGTGTGCAGGTCAACGTGGTCAATGCGCTGGTCAATGGCAGCGGTGGCTCGCTTGGCGCGGCGACCGATCTGAATGTCAAGGCGGGGTCGATCGCCAACAGCGGCAGCCTGCGGGGCGAGAACGATGCCAGCGTCGTGGTTGACGGCCAGCTGGCGAACGACGGCAGCATCACGGCAGGTCGCCATACGACGGTCGCGGCAGGCAGTGTGCAAGGTGGAACGACAGGTGTCCTCGGAGCAGGCGTCCAGAGCGACGGCAAGCTCGGCGGTGTGGGCGACCTGCATGTCACGACTTCCGGGGCGCTGGTCGCAACTGGGACCAACCTCGCGGCGGGCGATGCCATGCTGCAAGGTGCGAGCGTCGATGTGTCGGCCAGTCAGACCAGCGCGGCCAACATCGCCATCACCGCGACGCAGGGCAATGTGACCACGAGCAAGGCCACCGTCGTCACACCGGGCACCCTGAGCGTGACGGCCAATGAGCAGCCTGGCCAGACCCTGGTCAACGAAGGCGGCAAGCTCAACGCAAACCAGTTGGACCTGAAGGTCTCGAACATCGCGAACACCCAGGGCGGTGAGATCGTGCAGACTGGCACTGGCGCCACCCACATCGTGACCTCCGGAGCCATCGATAACAGCGGCGGCACGCTGGCAAGCAACGGCAGTTTGGCCTTCACCGCTGCCAGCCTGAACAACAAGGGCGGCACCTTGCGCGCAGCCCAGACATCGGACCTGACGGTCACGGTGGCAGGCCTGGTGGACAACCGCCAGGGCGAGATGAGCGCGGGTGGCACCACGACCCTGAATGCCGGCAGCCTCGACAACGATGGCGGCCGCATCACCGCAGCAGGCGATGTATCGAGCACCACGAGCGGCGCCACCAGCAATCAGAGTGGCACGATTGCTGCGAACGGCGATACCACCCTGAACGCTGGAAGCCTGAACAACAACGGTGGCGCCGTCTCCGGACTCCAGCAGTTGACGGTCAACGTCCAAGGGATGGCCGACAACACTGGCGGTACGCTGGTTGCAAAACAGGCGGTCTTGCTCAATGCCGCCGCTTTGAACAATGACAAGGGCTCGATCCAATCCACTGAAGCTGCGGCCTCACTGAATGTGAGCGGGGCCCTGACGAATGCTCAAGGCAACATCGGCGCTGCTACTGATCTGGACATCCACGCTGGCAGCCTGACAAATGGTGCGAGTGGCAGTTTGCGCGGCAGCCACGACACCACGATCGCCGTGAGCGGCCAGTTGGCAAGCGACGGCAGCATCACGGCGGGGCAGGACGCCACGATCACGGCAGGAAGCTTGCGAAGTGGCAGCACCGGCGTGCTCGGTGCCGGCATTCAGAACGACGGCAAGCTCGGCGATGTGGGCGAGTTGAGGGTCACGACCTCGGGCGCACTGGTTGCGAATGGCACCAACTTGGCGGCCGGTGACGCCGCGCTGCAGGGCGCGAGCGTTGACGTGTCGGCTAGCCAAACCAGTGCGGCCAATATCGCGATCACGGCCACGCAGGGCAACGTGACCACCAGCAAGGCCACCGTCGTCACACCCGGAACGCTCGCCATTGCCGCCAACAGCAACGTCGCGCAGACCTTGGTCAACGAGGCCGGCAAGATCAACGCGAACCAATTGGACTTGAAGCTCTCGAATCTCACGAACACGCAGGGCGGTGAGATCGTGCAGGTCGGCACAGGCCCGACCACCATCGCGATGAGCGGAACGCTGAACAACGACGGCGGACGCATTGCCAGCAACGGGCAAGACCTGACGCTGCAAGCCGCGAAGATCGGAAACGCCGGAGGGAAGATCGAACATGCGGGCCCCGGTACGCTGACCATCGGCGGTGGTCGCTTCGACGGCGCCAACGGCCAGATCACGACCAATGGCGCACTGGCGGTCGCTCTTTCGAGCGCGTTCAATCAGGATGGCGGCGTCACCAGCGCGAAGCAGATCACCATCGATGCGGGCTCCTTGAGCAACAGAGGTGGCCAGATCGTCCAGACCGGCACTGAAGCCACCCGCATCACGGTGAAGGGGGCGGTCGACAACAGCAATGGCGGTGTTCTCGCCAGCAATGGCAACACCACCATTTCCGCGGGCAGCCTCACGAACCAAGGCGGAACGATCCGCGCGGCGGAAGATTCGAGCCTCAGCTTGACGACGAGTGGCTTGCTCGACAACGGCAACAAGGGCGTGATCGGTGCGGGCAGCGATATGACGATCACTGCTGGCGGCCTGAACAATGACAGCGGCAGAGCGACAGCCGTCGGCGATCTTCATGCTGCCGTCGGCGGCGCCGCCACCAACATCGGCGGCACGCTGGCCGCGAATGGAAGCACTACGGTCGCGGCCGGCACTTTGGACAACACCCGTGGCACCGTGGCGGCGGTGGAAGGCGATCTGGCCATAACCACCACGGGCGCAACCATCAACGACAAGGGCACGCTGCAAGCGGGTGCGAATGCCACGTTGACGAACGCAGGCCTGAGCAACGTCGGCGGCAAGGTCTTCGGCGCGAGTTTGACCATCGATACGCAAAAGAGCACGCTGAACAACGCGCTCGGAACATTGGCCGCAACCACCACGGTCACCATCGGTTCGGGCCCGCTCACAAACGATGCGGGCTTGATCCAGTCCGGTGGTGCGATGGTCATCGACACGAACGGCCAGACGCTGCGCAACACCAACGCCGCCGGCTACGACAACAAGCAGGGCGGCATCACGAGTGCGGATACGCTCGACATCAAGAGCGGTGGCGTCGACAACACAGCCGGCTTCATCGGCGCGAAGAATGCGCTGACTGCCAAGACAGGTGATTTCCTGAACTCAAGCGGTGGCATGGTTCTTGGGCAATCCACAGTCGCGATCAACACGGCTCTCGGGAGTTACGACAACAGCGGTGGCAAAACGCTCGCAATGGGCGACCTCGAGATCGGCGCCATCGGCCTCGGAAATACCCAGGGCTTGATCCGCTCCGGAGCGACGACCACGATTCGCGCCGTCAACATCGGAAACGACGGCACACAGGGAACGGACCAGGGGATCGAAGGCAAGAACGTCGTCATTGACGCCGGCAACCTGAGCAATACGAACGGAGCCATTCGTGCCGACGTCGATGCCACCATCACCAGCGGCGGCACGGTCGATAACACCGGCGGTCTGATCTCCGCGGGCAACGCGCTGAGCATCCTCGACCCGAATCGCGCGAACCCCGGGGCCAAGAGCCTGAACCTCGTCAACACCAACGGCACGCTGGTGGCTGACAAGAGCTTGAAGATCGATGCGGCGATCTTCAGTGGGGATGGCAAGGCGGTGTCGGGCCAGGACCTGAGCATTGCGCTGCGCCAGGACATCGTCAACAACGGTGAGGTGGCCGCCAACGGCAACCTCAGCTACACCACGACCGGCAACTTCACCAACAACGGCAAGCTGCTGGCGGGCCAAACCCTGACGGTGGGCGGCAACAACGTCGAGAACACCGCCAACGCGGAGATGTCGGGGACCGACACCATCGTCAATGCGGCCGGGACACTGACCAACCGTGGCCTGATTGACAGCAGGGGGGCGACGCAGATCAATGCGAGCACGCTCAACAATATCGGCACCGGGCGAGTCTACGGCGACGCCGTTTCCATTGCGGTGGGCACGCTCAACAACGATGCAGAGACGGCCAATGGTGTGACCAAGGCCGCGACCATCGCGGCGCGGGCCGACTTGGACATCGGCGCCAGCACGATCAACAACCGAGAGCACGCGCTGATCTTCAGCGCCGGTGATATGCACATCGGTGGCTCGCTGGACGCGAATCGCTATGCAGCGGGACAGGGGGCAGAACTCAACAACCTGAGTGCGGACATCGAGTCACTGGGCAACATGTCCATCTCGATGGGGCAGGTCAACAACCGGGATGCTCACATCCAGAAGGGCGCACCGACAGTGACTCCGAGCGTGCTGGTCGGCATCGCGCCGGTGACGCCTGTCGGTAGCGGCGTTGGCATGACCACGATGTTCTCCCTGGACGAAGTCAATGTCGATCCTGCTAACGGGTTCGTCTATCGAAAGGACACCGGAGAACTGGTGGGCATTGGTGGCTATGGCATCTGGACCAACTTTGTCACCACCACCGAAGACACGGCTATCAATGCCGACCCCGCTCGTCTGGTAGCTGGCGGAAACATGAATGTCCAGGGGCGGCTGTACAACGAAAACAGCCAGGTACTGGCTGGAGGGACGATCACCGCCACGAGCTATGAGTCTTCCGAGCTGCAAGGCACTCGAACGATGACGGGCTTCGCTTCCGTGGTCAATAACAAGGGCCAAGTCCAGGCCGTGAACGTGCCGCTCATTGCACCGCCTCAGACGTTCTCACTTGGCAGCTACAAATACCAGCAGAACACCAATGGGACCGCTGGCTACGACGCAGGCGTGGCGCCTGTCGGCGGTTCGACAGGCGGCGCGGGCAATGCCGGTAGTGTGGGTGGCGGACAGGCGCAAACCGTTATCGTCGAGGTGCCCGCCAATGTAGGTGCTGTGGTCAAGACCGACGGCCAGAGCGCGGGCAATCTGGCCGGAACCGCTGGCGGCACTGGTGCCCAGATCGGCGCGCCGTTGGGGGGAGGTCCGGCGACCGTGAGCGCCAATGGATCGGAAAATGGAGCGGCCTCGTCAGCTCAGGGCGGCGTTACCCAGACCATCCCGATGGTCGTTCGCACCAGCACGCCCAACGTGCGTGTTCCCAACGCCAGCCTCTTCAACGTTCACTCGGGACCGGGCAGCTACCTCATCGAGACCGATCCGCGGTTCGCGAACTACCGCAACTGGCTCAGCAGCGACTATCTGCTGAACAACCTCGGGCTCGATCCGAACAACATTCTCAAGCGCCTGGGCGACGGGTTCTATGAGCAAAAGCTCATCCGGGAACAGGTCGCGCAATTGACGGGCTACCGCTACCTGGACGGCTTCAGCAACGACGACGACCAGTACACGGCGTTGATGAATGCGGGAGTGACCTTCGCGAAGCAGTACGGGCTGCGCCCAGGCATTGCGTTGACTCCAGCCCAGATGGCGCAGCTCACCAGTGACATCGTCTGGCTGGTTGAGCAGACGGTGACGTTGCCCGATGGCACGACACAGCGCGTTCTGGTGCCGCAGGTCTACGTGCGCGTGCGACCCGGCGACATTGACGGATCAGGCGCGCTGCTGGCAGGCAACCAGATCAAGATCGATGGCAAGGACAACAATCTGGTCAATACGGGCACTATCGCCGGGCGCCAGTTGGTCAGTATCAATGCGAACACCATTGACAACCTGGGCGGTCGCATCAGCGGCGGGCAGGTGGGTCTGAAGGCGCAACTCGACATCAACAACATCGGCGGCACGATCGACGCCCGGGACCAGCTCACACTGGATGCTGGGCGAGACATCAATGTGCGCACGACCACGGGCACGGCCTTGGGGAACACAGGCATCGATCGCGTCGCGGGCCTGTACGTGACCAACCCGGGCGGCACACTCGTGGCCAGCGCGGGACGAGACATCAATCTGATCGGCGCCATCGTTTCCAATCAAGGCGCTGGCGGCTTGACGTCTTTCAAGGCAAAGAACGACATCAATCTTGGCACGGTCACCACGTCGTCGACCGTCGTGGCTTTGGGCGATAAGGTGAACGGCCACACCACGACGACGCAGGAACTTGGTACGACAGTCACCACGAACGGAACCACGCTGTTCAATGCCAAGCAGGACATCAATGCCCGGCAGGCCACGGTGGATGCAGGCGGCGGTTTGTTGAGCATGCACGCCGATCGCGACATCAACATCGCATCGGGGCAGTCCGATGTGTCCGGCGGCTTTACCCAGAAGTGGAAAGAAAAGGGAACCTTCAGTCGAACCGACAACACGCTTACTGGCGAATACAGCTTCAGCACCAGCGTAGGCAGCCGTTTTTCGGGTGGTGTCGTGTCCATGGATGCTGGGAGAGATATCAGCATCGAAGGCTCGCACATCAGTGGCACACAAGGTGTAGCGATCAGTGCCGGCCGAAACCTCGCCATCGTCGAGGGACGCAACACTGGGAGCGTCAGTGCCGACTTGCAGAGCAACAAGAAAGGCATCGGCGGCTTGACTGGCTTGCTCATGGGTACGCCGACCATTCCGTCGCTACCTTATGGCAAAGCCAGCACCAAAACCGCTGGCATCGAGACAGACATGGCGTCGGCAAGCACGATCACCAGCAGCCAGGGAGGCGTATTGCTTCAGGGCGGAAATGTCTTCCTCCAAGGGGTGCAAGTCGACGCAGCCAAGGACATCAATATCAAGGGTGGCAATGTCGTAATTCAGGCTGCGACCAATAGCAGTTCGGTCACGGGATCTAACAGTTCTCGCACCAAGGGCATCGAGCCTGGCCAGATTCTTTGGCACGATCCAAGCACAGGCATCAACGCCCGCAAGACGACCGAGACGAAAGTCGAAGACAGCAATCTGACGCGCACGACCCTCAACGGGGCGAACGTGTCCATCGAGGCCGTGGATACGCTGGCAATGGCTGGTGCGACAGTGAACACGCCCGGCACGCTGGCGCTGAAAGCCGATCAGCTCATTCTGGGAACCCAGACCACCGAGCACAGCGAGCAAACCACCAGTCAAGGTCGCGACTTGGCATATCAAAAGAACAAGGACAAGGGACAAAGCGACCAAACCACCAACTACAACCAGTTCAATACAGGCAAGCTGGTGGTCACCGCGAACCACATTCAAGCGGGCCTGGGAGCCAGAGACAGTGTTGAGCAGTTGGCTAAGCAGCCGGGAATGGGTTGGGTGGACCAACTGACGAACGATCCCAAGCTCAAGGACAAGATTGAGTGGCAACGGGTCGAAGAGGCCCACAAGAACTGGAACTATGACCAGCAAGGGCTGACGCCGGAGGGGGCAGCCATCGTGACGATTGTGGTTGCGTACTTCACCGCAGGCGCAGCTTCGGAGATTGGTGCTGTTGCTGGCGAAGCTGCGGGTTCAGCGGCGACTGGTGGTGTTGCCGCCCTGGGTGAAGGGGGATTCATAGCGGCCGGGGGAGCAACCATTTCCTCCGTGGTGAGTGGCGCTGTCACAGCTGGCATCACAGCGTTGGCCAGCCAGGCTGCTGTAGCTGTCATCAACAACCAGGGCGATCTCGCTGCTGCACTGCGCGATCTGGGCAGCAGCGCCAATGTGAAGAATCTTCTAACGGCAATCGTCACGGGCGGTGTGCTCGGGGCGATGGACCTCAATCCCACGGGTGCCCCCACACTCAGTGGTGGAGCACAGCCGTTTATGGATCAACTACGGCAAAACCTGACCGCAGGTGCGGCGCGGGCCGTTGTTGGAACGGCGATCAATGGGGGTAGTTTTGAGCAGAACCTGAAGGACAGCCTGAAGAACGCCATTCTCGACACCGTTGCTGCACAAGCAGCATATGCAATTGGGGACCTGACCAAGAACGAACGGGTTCTCAATGACTTCACCAACAAGGTAGCACACGCGATTGCCGGCTGTATGGTCGGCGTTGTGCGGGCGGACAGTGCCTCTGGATGCGGTGCGGGAGCCTTGGGAGCGGCTATCGGCGAGCTGGCAGCGGAGGCCTATGGCAGACAAGCCAATACGACGCAGTTCGCCGCCCTAATTGCAGGCGTTGCTGTTGCCGTGACAGGGGGTGATGTCGCACAAATCAATCTTGGTAGTCAAGCTGGAGCCAACGCAGCCGCGAACAACTACCTGAGCCATACCGAAGCGACTCTGCGCGAGCGCTTGAAAGACAAGCAGCGGCGTGGTCAACCTCTCACCGAGGCTGAGCAGACTCAATTGAATGGGATTGAAGTCTTGGATATTGCAAGAGACTTGGCTCTACGGGATGCATGTAAGACAGAAGGCGACGTATGTAATGCAGCGCGGCGAGGGCTGAACGCGGCAATTGCTAGTTATTCATCTGGCGCAAATTCTATGACAGATGCTGGCTTGAGTGCTGCTGCGAATGCAGCAATCACAGCAGAGCGAGATCAAAATCTCGCAATCGGCAATGACCCAAATCTGGCTTCCCAAACTCTGCTTGATAGTTTTGCAGAGTTTGCCGTGCCACAAGCAACAGGTTACGTAATTGGCGGTGCTCTTGGCGCATACATTCGCGAAGCACGAATTGTTTACGCTGCGATTCAAGCCGAAAATGAGTCGATTACATTAATCCAGCAGGCGGCGAGTGCGCGGGCATTACTCCCTACCAATCTTCAAGGTCGCGGCAATATGGGTGTTGCTACGATCGACCTTCCAGGTGTTCAGTCGCAAATGGCCGCCTTTAGTGGCCTCAAAAGCCCAACTTCCACCCAAAAGGCGGCGGGCTTCGTTGGGGAAGTTTCCGAAACGTTTGCTAGCTCAGTTGTTCCTACAAATAGTTCGCGTCCATTTTTACTAAATCGCGCAGTAGACTCTGAAGCAAAGATACTAAACAATGTCGCACTTCAATTGGGTGAAAATACGTCAGCCAAGGGGGTGATAAATCTTTTTACTGAACGTCCGCCATGCCTTAGTTGCTCTGAAGTGATTAAAAAGTTTCAAACGAACTATCCAAACATAAAAATCAATGTCTATGATAATTCAGGAAAATTTGTCCCCGTGAATTAGAGGGTAAGTCATGAAAAAAAACGACAGATACACCTATCAGCTTCTGAAAAACCAAGCCTTGGAGGCGTACTACAGCTTTTCTCGAGATCAGGTGGGCGGGGAAAATCCATCTCACGCCCAAGTATTGGCGCAATTGGATTATCACTTTGATGGGACCTTTGGGGATCCCGCTGAGGAGTTGATGTTTCTGGTGATAGAGTTAATTCTTTCGGGTGGGTGGAATAAAGATATCGAGGTGTATTGCAGGGCGAAAATTGAAGAGTGGAAAGAAAAAAATGACGTGGAAGAGTTGATTAAAAAAATGGCGGATGAGGAGCTTGATTTGTTTATGCATGACCTCGAAGTTCTCAATTTGATTTGAAATCTAGCCTTTCAAGTCGAATTGAAATAATTTTTGATTATTTTGCGTTCTCGGTGCTTTCTAAAAAATCAAGAATCAGTTAAGGGAGAAAAATTGAAAACGAACTCGCGTGCCATGCTGGCCGGTGTACTGCTGAGCAGTCCTTTGTTGGCGCTAGCCCAGCAGACGCCGACGACCCCGCAGCCCTTTGTGGAGCAGCAGCGGCAGCAAGAACGCGAGCGTGCTTTGCGCGAGCAGAACGAACGCACCGTCGACCAGCGCCCGCAAGCCGCACCTCCGGCACCAACCCAGCGCATCCCCGAATCCGAGTCCCCGTGCTTTCGCATCGACCGCGTACTGCTGATCGGCGAGCAGTCCGAGTCCTTCCAATGGGCCGTAGCCGACCTGTCTGGCCCCGAGCACAACGATTCCCCCATCGGCCGCTGCCTTGGTACCGCCGGTGTCAACGCCGTCCTCGCACGCGCCCAGCAGGCAGTCATCGCGCGCGGTTACGTGACCACCCGGGTGCTGGCCGCACCGCAGGATCTCTCGACGGGCACTTTGACCTTGTCGCTCGTGCCCGGCCGCATCGCCGCCATTCGATTGACGCCGGACTCGTCGCCCGCGTTGCTCGGAAGTTCAGCGCTACTGACCTCAGCCATCCCAGCACGCCCCGGCGATCTGCTGAACCTGCGCGACATCGAGCAGGGCCTCGAAAACCTCAAGCGCGCTCCGACCGCAGAAGCCGACATCCAGATTGAGCCCTCCACCGCGCCCAATGCAAAGCCCGGCGACAGCGATCTCGTCGTCAAGTACGCGCAGTCCAAGAAATGGCGCGTCGCGCTGAGCCTGGACGACAGCGGCACCAAGGCCACGGGGCGCAACCAGGCCGGTGTCACGGTGTCGGTGGACAGCCCTCTGGGCCTGAATGACCTGTTCTACGTCAGCGCCAACCACAGCATCAACAGCCATTTCCTGTCCGAGCCCAGCTACGGCACCGAAGGCCAGACGCTGCATTACTCGTTGCCGTACGGCCACTGGCTGCTGGGCTTCACGGCCTCCAACAGCCAGTACCACCAGAGCATCGCCGGCCTGAGCCAGGACTACATCTACGCGGGCAAGTCCAACAACGCCGAGGTCAAACTCTCGCGCTTGCTCTACCGTGACCAGAGCCGCAAGACGACGATGGCGATCAAGGGCTGGCGGCGTGAGTCGCGCAATTTCGTCGATGACACCGAGGTCGACGTGCAGCATCGCGTGGTGGGCGGTTGGGAGTTGAGCCTGAACCACAAGGAGTTCATTGGCGAGGCCACCCTCGAAGGCACGCTGGCCTACAAGCGCGGCACGGGAGGCTTTGGTTCGCGTGCGGTGCCTGAAGAAGAGTTCGGGGAAGGCACTTCGCGACTGAAGCTCTACACGGCCGAGATCAGCCTCAACGCACCGTTCAAGCTCGGCGAACAGAAGCTGCGCTACTCGGGCCTGGTCCGCGCGCAGTGGAACCGCACGCCGCTGACGCCGCAAGATCGCTTCGCCATCGGCGGGCGCTACACCGTGCGTGGCTTCGACGGCGAAACCAGCCTGATGGGCGAGCGCGGCGTCTTGATCCGCAACGACGTCGGCTGGGCTATGGGGCAGAGTGGGGCGGAGCTCTATACAGGCCTGGACTACGGCCATGTCGGCGGTCGCTCCACGGCCGATCTGCTGGGCCGTCATCTGGCGGGGGCTGTCATCGGCGTTCGTGGCCAATGGAGCAAGTTGAGCTACGACTTCTTCGTTGGCGCTCCTGTTGCCAAGCCCGAGGGCTATCGCACGGCGAAGGTCACGCTCGGGTTCAATCTCAACGCGAGCTTTTGACAGAGCTTGATCACCGATCCGCCTATGGACCCCAAGCCCACAGTGATGCAAGACAGCGAGATCAGCATGCATGGAAATTTCAAAGCCCTTGCGGCTTTCGCATCGGCCGCCGCAGTGATGCTCGCTGGCTGCGCCGCAGCGCCGTACCGCGCGCCTGGCACCGAGACGGCTCCGCTTTCCAGCCTTGCCGTCGTCAAGTCTGGGCCGCGCGGAGCGTCCTACTTTCACTCGATCGATGGAGAAAGAGTGCCCCATGTGCTTCTGCCCGTGGACCGCTGGGAAATAGTGCCCGGCGAGCACGCCGTGGTGGTCGGGCTCAGGACGCACCCGCAATTCCAGGCGAGCACCATCCCCATGAAGTTCGTCGCGCACGCTGGGAAGGCCTACGTGATCCAGTATGAAGTCAAGACATCGTGGGGCCGCGGCACGTGGCGTGGATGGATCGAAGACGAGAGCGGTACGACGGTCTCGTTCCCGGACACGGCCCGGTCGAGCCCGGTGAGCAAGTAGAGCGGCCGATCATCCGTTCCGTGCTGCAACTGTTGGCGGGCGGCCGTCGACCTTCTTCGTGAAGCCTTGAGACCACCTCGCCGGCAACACGAATCGCCCAGGCGACGGAGGAAAGCCTGACGCGGCGCAATACTCGACGCGCATCGATCCCCCGAAAGGCCTCCCCCGTGCACATCCAGCCCCTCTTCGCCATCGAGGCGCGCGACGAGCTTCACCGGCTCATGCGCGCCTACCCGCTGGCCACGCTCTTCACGGTTGCGGGCGGGGCGGTCGATGCCAACCTGCTGCCGCTGGAGGTGATCGATCGCGGGGCCCACGGTGTGTTGGCAGGTCATGTGGCCCGCAGCCATGCGCTGTGGAGCAGCGAAGCGCGACATGGTTGTGACGTCACCGTCGTCTTCCAGAGCCCGAACGCGTTCATCTCCCCGCGCTGGTACGTCAACGGCCAGCGCAGCGGGCGATTGGCGCCGAGCTGGAACTACATCGCGGTGCAGGCGACGGGCCGCTTGCGGTTCATCGAAGACGCCGCCTGGCTGCGCTCGCACCTCGAAGCGCTGACGCGGTCGCAGGAAGCGGGGCGCGACGAGCCTTGGTCGCTCGCCGATGCATCGCCCGAGTTCGTCGACGACGCGTTGCAGCGGCTGGTCGGGTTCGAGGTCGACATCCTCGCGCTGAGCGGCAAGCGCTTTCTCTCGCAGCAGCGCACCGAGGCCGACCGGCGCAGCCTGGTCGAGCACCTGTCCCGAGAAGAATCGCTGCCGGCACGTGCGCTGGCAGCGCTGATCCAGCCCTGAGAGGAGGCCGGGAAAGGCGCCCCTCAGCGCCGCTGCAACCGCGGATTCTTCGCAAACAGCTCCGCCGCCCAGTCCACAAACGCCCGCACCTTCGCGCTCAGGTGCCGGTTCGGCGGGTACACCACGTGGATCGGCAGCGGGTCGCGCTGCCAGTCGGCCAGCACTTCGACAAGTTCGCCGCTTTCCAGCAGCGGCTCGGCGGTGAAGGTGATGCACTGCGACAGGCCGAAGCCCGCGAGCACCGCCGTCATGTGCGCATTGCTCTCGTTGACCGACACGCGGTAGGGGCCGTTGAGTTCGATGTACTCGTCGCCCTTCTTGAACTCGTGCGGGTACACGCGCCGGGTGGTGCCCGAGAAGTAGCTCACGACGTGGTGGCGCTTCTCGATGTCGTTCGGATGCTGCGGCGCACCATAGCGCTTGATGTAGGCCGGCGAGGCCACGGTGACGAAGTGCAGGGTGCCGATGCGGCGGGCCACCAGCGACTGGTCGCTGAGCTCGCCGGCGCGGATCACGCAGTCGACGTTGTCGCTGATCAGGTCGACGGTGCGGTCGCTCACGCCCAGGTCGACCTGGATGTCGGGGTAGCGGTCGCAGAAGCTGGCCAGGTTGGGCAGGATGATCTGCTGCGCCACCGAGGTGCCCACGTCGATGCGCAGCCGCCCCGTGGGGTTGGCCTGCGCGTTCGTCATGCTGGCTTCCATGTCGTCGAAGTCGTTCAGCAGCCGCGCGGCGCGCTCGAAGTAGGCGGCGCCGTCGGGCGTGACGGTGACGCGCCGCGTCGTGCGGTTGAGCAGCTTCACGCGCAGGCGCGATTCCAGCGCCTGGATCTGCTTGGTGACGGTGCCCTTGGGCAGGGCCAGAGAGTCGGCGGCACGGGTGAAGGTGCCGGCTTCGACCACGCGGACAAAGATCCGCATTGCCTGGATTTGATCCATCGAATGCCTGTTCAGGGAGACCGGCGTATGCCGGAAGGAGGCGGATTCTCACACAAGGAATGCGCCCCTACGGTATGCCCGATTGTTCTCCGTTTGGAAACAGAGTAGGGCCGTGTTTCCTGTTTCAACGCGCTTGTAGCGCCTTATATTTCAACCATCGCCCATCCCCCTGAGGTCGCCCATGTCACCCCGTCCATCGTCCCGGTCCGCTGAAGCTGCTGCGCTTGCCGCGGCGCAAGGCGTGGAGTCCGATCTGTCGATCGAGCTGCCCGGCCGCGAGCCCGTGGCTGCCCGTGTCTACGGTCAGCGTCCGCGGGGCGAGACCGTGCCGCTGGTGCTGCATTTCCATGGCGGCACCTTCATCTGCGGCAACCTGGACAACGGCCGCAACGTGGCCCGGCTGCTGGCCGGCGCGGGTGCGGTGGTGGTCTCGCTCGACTACCCGCTGGCCCCGGCAGCCCCGTTCCCGGAGCCGGTCGAGGTGGGTTATGCGGCGCTCGAATGGCTCTACAAGCAGCGCGTGAAGCTCGGCGGCAAGGGCGCCCAGGTGTACCTGGCCGGCGAAGAGGCCGGCGGCAACCTGGCGGCCAGCGTGGCCCTGGTGGCCCGCGACCGCGCCCATCCGCCGCTGGCAGGCCAGATCCTGCTGTCGCCGATGCTCGACCCGTGCGCCGGCACCGCCTCGCTGCGCAATGCGACCAACGACGCCGCCGAATGCCGCTGGGCCACGGGCTGGGCCAAGTACCTGAGCTGTCCGTCGAACGCCACGCACCCCTATGCGGTGCCGAGCGGATCGCTGCGGCTGGCCGCCCTGGCGCCGGCGCTGGTGCTGGTGGGGCCCGACGACGCGATGCGCGACGAGGCCATGACCTTCGCGGGCCGCCTGCGCTCGGCCGGCATCGAGGTCACGAGCAGCGTGCTGACCGGCGCCGACAACTGGCCCAAGGCCCTGTACGACACCGAGGCCGTGGGATGCGCATCCTGCGAAGCCAGCGTGCAGCAGCACTTCCGCGAGTTCTTCAGCGCCACCACACCGCCCCCGGCGGTCCCTGAGCCCAGCTAGGCCCGCGAGGGTCCGCTCCGCCCCCTGAACCAAGCCGCCGCCTCCACCGAGGCGGGTGGCAGGGCTTTCTGTTCTCCGAATTCCGCCTCCTGACGCCGCCGGCGCCGGGATGGCCTGTTGCATCCCGAAAAAGTCATCGAGAAGGACGAACCATCATGTCGAACAAGAACGAACACACGCTGTCTTCCGCCGCCCGCAAGAGCCTGTGGCCCGCCGTCACCGGCCTCACCGCGGTGCTGGCCGTGGCCGCCGCGGTGGTGGGCATGTACAGCTTCAAGGCCGAGGCCACCGCCCCGGTCGCCGCGCAACAGGGCACCCCGGTGTCGGTCGCCACCGTGGCGTCGAGCGAGATCAACGCCTGGGACGAGTTCTCGGGCCGGCTCGAAGCCGTGCAGCGCGTCGACGTGCGCTCCCGCGTGGCAGGCGCGGTGCAGGCGGTGCACTTCCGCGAAGGCGCGCTGGTGAAGCAGGGCGACCTGCTCATCACCATCGACCCGGCGCCGTACGCCGCCGAGGTGGAGCGTGCCGAAGCGCAGGTGGCGTCGGCCCAAGCCCGCCAGGCCTTCAGCCGCAGCGAGCAGGAACGTGCCCGCCGCCTGTGGGACGAGCAGGCCATCGCGCAGCGTGAACTGGACGAGCGCGTGAACGCCGGCCGCGAAGCCGAAGCCAACCTGCGCGCCGCGCAAGCCTCGCTGCAGACCGCACGCCTGAGCCTGGGCTACACCCAGGTGCGCGCACCGGTCTCGGGCCGCATCGGCAAGCTCGAGGTGACCGTGGGCAACCTGGTGGCCGCCGGCCCCGGCGCACCCGTGCTGACCACGCTGGTGTCGGTGAGCCCGATCTACGCGAGCTTCGACGCCGACGAGCAGGTCATCACCCGCGCGCTGAAGGACCTGCCGGCCAACGCCGGCGCCCGTGGCCAGATCGACACGATCCCCGTGCAGATGGGCACCGCTGGTCTCGAGGGCACGCCCTTCACCGGCAAGCTGCAGCTGATCGACAACCAGGTCGACGCCCGCAGCGGCACCGTGCGTGTGCGCGCTTCGTTCGACAACAAGGACGGCGCGCTCATTCCCGGCCAGTTCGCCCGCATCCGCATGGGCCAGGCCCGCAACGACACCGCGCTGCTGGTGAGCGAGCGTGCCATCGGCACCGACCAGAACAAGAAGTTCGTGATGGTCGTGGGCGACGACAACAAGGCCATGTACCGCGAGGTGACGCTGGGCGCGCCCATCAACGGCCTGCGCGTGGTGAGCAAGGGCCTGAAGGCCGGCGACCGCGTGGTGGTGAACGGCCTGCAGCACATCCGCCCGGGTGCGCTGGTGGTGCCGCAGACCGTGACCATGGACGCCAAGCTCGATACGAAGCAACAACAACCGGAACGCGTGGCCGAGGCCGCGAAGTCCTGATTTCGGAGGAGGGCGCCCTGGCGCCCGCCGGAGAACCAACATGAATCTCTCAAAATTCTTCATCGACAGGCCGATCTTTGCCGGCGTGCTGTCGCTACTGATGCTGATCGCCGGCCTGATTGCGCTGCGCGGTCTGCCGATCTCGGAGTACCCCGAAGTCGCGCCGCCTTCGGTGGTGGTGCGCGCAACGTACCCCGGCGCCAACCCCAAGGTGATCGCTGAAACGGTGGCCACGCCGCTCGAAGAGCAGATCAACGGCGTCGAAGGCATGCTCTACATGGGCAGCCAGGCGACGACCGACGGCGTGATGACGCTCACGGTCACCTTCCGCCTCGGCACCGATCCCGACAAGGCCCAGCAGCTGGTGCAGAACCGCGTCTCGCAAGCCGAGCCGCGCCTGCCCGAGGAAGTGCGGCGCCTGGGCATCACGACCGTCAAGAGCGCACCCGACCTGACGATGGTGGTCCACCTCGTCTCGCCGAACAACCGCTACGACATCAACTACCTGCGCAACTACGCGGTGCTGAACGTGAAGGACCCGCTCGCGCGCATCGAAGGCGTGGGCCAGGTGCAGATCTTCGGCGGCGGTGACTACTCCATGCGCGTCTGGCTCGACCCGCAGAAGGTCGCGCAGCGTGGCCTCTCGGCTTCCGACGTGGTGGCTGCCATTCGTGGCCAGAACGTGCAGGCCGCGGCCGGCGTGGTCGGCGCATCGCCGGGCCTGTCGGGCGTGGACATGCAGCTGTCGATCAATGCGCAAGGGCGCCTGCAGAGCGAAGAAGAGTTCGGCGACATCATCGTCAAGAGCGGCACCGACGGCGCCGTCACGCGCCTTCGCGACATCGGCCGCCTCGAAATGGGCGCCGCCGACTACTCGCTGCGTTCGCTGCTGAACAACGACCCGGCCGTCGGTATGGGCGTGTTCCAGGCACCGGGCTCCAACGCACTCGACATCTCGTCCAACGTTCGCAAGACGATGGAAGAGCTGAACAAGAACATGCCGGAAGGCCTGGAATACCGCATCGCCTACGACCCGACGCAGTTCGTGCGCGCATCGATCGAATCGGTGATCCACACGCTGCTCGAAGCCATCGCGCTGGTGGTGCTGGTGGTGATCCTGTTCCTGCAAACGTGGCGCGCCTCCATCATTCCGCTGCTGGCTGTGCCGGTGTCGGTGATCGGTACCTTCGCGGTGCTGCACGTCCTCGGTTTCTCGATCAACGCGCTGAGCCTGTTCGGGCTGGTGCTGGCGATCGGCATCGTGGTGGACGACGCCATCGTGGTGGTGGAGAACGTCGAGCGCAACATCGAGGCGGGGCTCACACCGCGTGAAGCCACGTACCGCGCGATGCGCGAAGTGTCGGGCCCCATCATTGCGATCGCCCTGGTGCTCGTGGCCGTGTTCGTGCCGCTGGCGTTCATCAGCGGTCTCACGGGCCAGTTCTACAAGCAGTTCGCGGTGACCATCGCGATCTCGACGGTGATCTCGGCCATCAACTCGCTGACGCTGTCGCCGGCCCTGGCAGCACTGCTGCTGCGCGGCCACGACCAGCCGAAGGACGCCCTGACGCGCGGCATGGACAAGGCCTTTGGCTGGCTGTTCCGCGGCTTCAACAAGTTCTTCCATCGCGGCTCCGAGGCCTACAGCGGCGGTGTCAAGCGCGTGATCTCGCGCAAGACGCTGATGCTGGTGATCTACCTGGCGCTGGTCGGCGTGACCTTCGGCCTCTTCAAGGCGGTGCCCAGCGGCTTCGTGCCGGCGCAGGACAAGCAGTACCTCATCGGTTTTGCCCAGCTGCCCGACGGCGCCACGCTCGACCGCACGGAAGAGGTGATCACCCGCATGGGCGAGATCATGAAGAAGAACCCGAACGTGGAAGACGCCATTGCCTTCCCGGGCCTGTCGATCAACGGCTTCACCAACAGCTCGAACTCGGGCATCGTGTTCGCCACGCTCAAGCCCTTCGACCAGCGCAAGCGCGCCGACCAGAGCGGTGGTGCGGTGGCGGGCCAGCTCAACGGTGCGTTCTCGAGCATCCAGGACGCGTTCATCGTGATGTTCCCGCCGCCGCCGGTGGCAGGCCTGGGCACGACCGGCGGCTTCAAGCTGCAGATCGAAGACCGCGCCTCGGTCGGCTACGACCAGATGGACGTCGCGGTGAAGGCCTTCATGGCCAAAGCGTATGCAGCGCCTGAACTGACGGGCATGTTCACGAGCTGGCAGGTCAACGTGCCGCAGCTGTACGCCGACATCGACCGCACCAAGGCGCGCCAGCTCGGCGTGCCGGTGACGGACATCTTCGACACGATGCAGATCTACCTGGGCAGCCTGTACGCCAACGACTTCAACAAGTTCGGCCGCACGTACTCCGTGCGCGTCCAGGCCGATGCGCCGTACCGCGCCCGTGCCGAAGACGTGGGCATGCTGAAGGTGCGCTCGACCTCTGGCGAGATGGTGCCGCTGGCCGCGCTGATGAAGGTCAACTCGACCTTCGGCCCGGAACGCGCCATGCGCTACAACGGCTACCTGGCCGCCGACATCAACGGCGGCCCGGCCCCCGGCTATTCGTCGGGCCAGGCGCAGGACGTGATCACCAAGATCGCGGCCGAGACGCTGCCCAAGGGCGTGAGCTTCGAGTGGACCGAGCTGACCTACCAGGAAATCCTGGCCGGCAACTCCGCCTTCCTGGTGTTCCCGCTGGCGATCCTGCTGGTGTTCCTGGTGCTGGCCGCGCAGTACGAAAGCCTGACGCTGCCGATCGCGATCATCCTGATCGTGCCGATGGGCATCATGGCCGCGATGGCGGGCGTGTGGATCTCGGGAGGCGACAACAACGTCTTCACGCAGATCGGGTTGATCGTGCTGGTGGGGCTGAGTGCGAAGAACGCGATCCTGATCGTGGAGTTCGCACGGGAGCTGGAGTTCGCCGGACGCACGCCCATCCAGGCCGCGATCGAAGCCAGCCGCCTGCGCCTGCGCCCGATCCTGATGACCTCGCTGGCCTTCGTGATGGGTGTGCTGCCCCTCGTGCTCTCGACCGGCGCGGGCTCCGAGATGCGCAAGGCGATGGGCGTGGCGGTGTTCGCCGGAATGATCGGCGTGACGGCCTTCGGCCTGTTCCTGACGCCGGTGTTCTATGTGCTGATGCGCCGCCTGGCGGGCAACCGGCCGCTCAAGCTGCACGGCGAAGTGCCGCACGGCGACGACTTCGTGTCGGCCGACCATCCGGTGGTGCCTTCGCACGGTGGCGGTGGTGGCGGTCTGCACCCGGTGCCGGCCTCGCCGCGCCCCTCGCATGGCGCGCATGACTGATCGACAAGAAGAAAGAAGGTTGTCCATGACATTCGCAATCCCAACCCTGATGCGCCCCTTGCGCGCCTCCGTGCTGCCGCTGGTGGCGGCCCTGGTGCTGGCCGGTTGCGCCAGCGTGCCTTCGGGCATGCCCACGGTGCCGACCGCGGCGCAGTTCAAGGAACAGCCGGGTGCCACGGCCCCGGCCGGCTTCACCCGGGCCACGCCCGCCGAGGCGCAACCGCGCGGCGAGTGGTGGCTGGCGTTCAACGACCCGGTGCTCAACACGCTGATCCAGCGCGCCGAGGTCGACAACACCAACATCCAGGCCGCCGCCGCGCGGCTGGCCGAGGCCCGCGCGCTGGCGCGCAGCGCCCAGGCCGACCGCCTGCCGCAGATCGGCCTGGGTGCCGGCGCCAACCGCGGTGCGGGCCTGGACAAGGCCACGGCCAGCACCCGGCCGGGCACCATGACCAACATCGGTGCCACGTTCTCGTACGAGGTCGACCTGTTCGGCCGCCTCTCGGGCGCGGCCGATGCGGCCAAGCTCGACGCGGCCGGCCGCGAGGCGCTGCTGCAGAGCACCCGACTCGCGGTGCAGGCCGAAGTGGCGCAGACCTACCTGCAGCTGCGCGCGCTCGACGCCGAGCGCGTGCTGGTGCGCGAATCGGTCGCCGCCTACCGCGACACGCTGCGCCTGACGCAGCGCCGCCAGCAGGCCGGCGACATCGCCGAGCTCGACGTGGCGCGCGTGCAGACCGAGGTGTCGTCCACCGAATCGGACGCGCTCGCGCTCGACCGTCAGCGTGCCCAGGTGGAACATGCGCTGGCCGTGCTGGTGGGCGATTCGGCCTCCAGCTTCGGCATGCGGCCCGACGACTGGGGCACCGCGCTGCCGGTGATCCCGCCGGGCGTGCCGTCCACCGTGCTCACGCGCCGGCCCGACGTGTCGGCCGCGCAGAGCGCCGTCATGGCGGCGCAGGCCCGCGTGGGCGTGGCGCAGACCGCGTGGTTCCCGAACATCTCGCTGACCGGCGCGGCCGGCTACGCCTCGCCCGAGATCGGCGACCTCTTCAAGTGGTCGGCCCGCTCGTGGGGCGTGGGTGCGCTGCTGTCGCTGCCGATCTTCGACGGCGGGCGCCGCGAGGCCGGCGTGCAGGGCGCCAACGCCCAGCTCGACGGCGCACTGGCCAGCTACCGCTCGCAGGTGCTGGTGGCGTTCCAGGAGGTCGAAGACCAACTGGCCGCCATCCGCATCCTGCAGGAACAGTCCGTGGTGCAGGCGCAGGCCGTGACCTCGGCGCAGCGCGCCACCAGCCTGTCGGACACGCGCTACCGCAACGGCTACGTGAGCCAGCTCGACCTGCTCGACGCGCGCCGCAGCGAGCTGCGCAACCGGCGCCAGGCGCTGCAGGTGAAGTCGGCCCAGTACCAGGCGACGGTGGGGCTGATCCGCGCCATCGGCGGCGGCTGGGAAGTGCCGGCCGCCGAGAAGGTGGCGACCCGCTGATCGGGCTCTTCCGGGCTCAGGCGCGATCGCCCGGGCCCGGATGCGTCGCCGTAGCGGCGGCCTGTTTCAGCGCCACCGCGCCCAGCGCGAGCGCACTCGAATAGCTGGATTGCGGGCGCGCAGCCAACCGCAGCGGCCGGTAGCCGAGCGTGTCGGAGGTGCTGCCGGTGTCGTGGACGGCTTCGAGCAGGAGCCAGTAGAACCGGCCCGGCTCGCGTTCCTCGACCGTCAGCGCCAGATCGTTGAGGGCGGACATGATTTTCCGGTGCGGCCCTGAGAGGCCTCATCCTTATTACGTCTGAGTCGGCCTTCCGGTTTCAGTTCGGCGCTCAACGACAATCCCCGGATGAGTTCTAGAGCGACAAGCGGGCCGGCGCGCTGCGTCATGGTCCTGGGCACCACCAGCGGCGCCGGCAAGAGCTGGCTGGCCACCGCGCTGTGCCGGTGGTATGCCCGCCAGGGGCTGCGGGTGGCGCCGTTCAAGGCGCAGAACATGAGCAACAACGCCCGCGTGGTCGAGGGCGGCGAGATCGGCAGCGCCCAGTACTTCCAGGCCCTGGCCGCCCACGCCGTGCCTGACGTGCGCATGAACCCGCTGCTGCTCAAGCCCGAGCGCGACACCCACAGCCAGGTGGTGCTGATGGGGCAGGTGAACGAGGCGCTGTCGACCCTGCCGTGGCGCGGGCGCAGCGAGCGCGTCTGGCCGCAGATCGCGCAGGCCTTCGACGAACTGCGCGCCGAGAACGACGTGGTCGTCATCGAAGGCGCCGGGTCGCCGGCCGAGATCAACCTCATGGCCAGCGACATCGTCAACCTGCGCGTCGCCCGCCACGCCCAGGCGCGCTGCCTGCTGGCGACCGACATCGACCGCGGCGGCGCCTTCGCCCACCTGTACGGCACCTGGGCGCTGCTGCCCGAGGCTGACCGGACGCTCATCCATGGTTTCGTGCTCAACAAGTTCCGGGGCGATGCGTCGCTGCTGGCGCCCGCGCCGCAGCAGCTGCAGGCGCTGACCGGCGTGCCCACCGTGGCCACGCTGCCCATGTGGTGGCAGCACGGCCTGCCCGAGGAAGACGGCGTGTTCGACGACCGCAGCCGCGCCAGCGGCGTGGTCACGCGCACCGTGGCGGTGGTCGCGTACCCGCGCCTGAGCAACCTCGACGAATTCCAGGCGCTGAAGAACGTGCCCGGCGTGCGCCTGGTCTGGGCCCGCACGCCGGCCGACGTGGCCGGCGCCGACTGGATCGTGCTGCCGGGCTCCAAGCACACGAGCGGCGACCTGGCCTGGCTGCGCGCGCAGGGGCTGGACCGCGCCGTGGCCGAGCATGCCGGGCGCGGCGGCGCGGTGCTGGGCGTGTGCGGCGGGCTGCAGATGCTGGGCGAGGCGCTGGTCGATCCGCATGGCATCGACGGCAACGCACCCGGGCTCGGGCTGCTGCCGCTGGTGACCGTGTTCGAGCGCGAGAAGACCGTGCGGCACCGCGAGGCGACCTTTTCCGGCGATCTCGTGGCCGGCCCCTGGTCCGCGCTGGCGGGCGTGCGCATCGCCGGCTACGAAATCCACCATGGCCAGACGGCCGCCCACCCGCAACTGGCCCACGACGGCCGCGCCGTGATGCCCGAGGGCCTGGCCTGGCAGAACACGCGCGGCAACGTGCTGGGCCTCTATTTGCACGGCCTGTTCGAAGACCCGGCCGCGCTGCAGGCGCTGTTCGGCACCACGGCGCCCACGTTGGACGCCACCTTCGACGGCCTGGCCGACTTCATCGACACCCACTTCGACGCCGGCGTGCTCGCCGGCTTGATCGCATGACCGACACCGATTTGATCCCTGCCATTCCAGACATCGCCGACGCCGCACTCGCGGCGCGCCTGCAGGCCGCGCTCGACAACAAGACCAAGCCCGTCGGCGCGCTGGGCCGTCTTGAGGCGCTGGCGCTGCGTATCGGCACGATCTTGGGCACCGAGCAGCCGGTGCTCGATGCGCCGCAGATGCTGGTGTGCGCGGGCGACCACGGGCTGGCGGCGCGCGGTGTGTCGGCCTACCCGAGCGACGTGACCTGGCAGATGGTCGAGAACTTCCTGGCCGGCGGCGCGGCCGTCAGCGTGCTGGCGCGCCAGCACGGCCTGGCGCTCACGGTGGTCGATTGCGGCGTGCGGCGCGACTTTCAACCGCGACCCGGCCTCGTGTCGCGGCGCATCGGCGCCGGCACGGCCGACGCCTCGGCCGGCCCCGCCATGACGCCCGAACAGTGCACCCAGGCCATCGCCAACGGCCGCGAGGTCGTGCGCGCGCTGCCGGGCAACGCGCTGCTGCTCGGCGAAATGGGCATCGGCAACAGCTCGTCCGCGGCGCTGCTGCTGTCGCGCCTGGCCGGGCTGGACATTGGCCTGTGCACCGGCGCCGGCACGGGGCTCGATGCCGATGGCCTCGCGCGCAAGCGCGAGGTGCTGCGCGAGGTGCTCGCCCTGCACGCGGGCGCGACCGCGCCGCTCGACGCGCTGGCCGCGTTCGGCGGCTTCGAGGTGGCGACGCTGGTCGGCGCGGTGCTGCAGGCGGCGCAGGAGCGGCGCGTGATCGTGGTCGATGGCTTCATCGCCAGCGCCGCCGTGCTGGTCGCCCAGGCGATCCGCCCACAGGTGACGCAGCGCTGCGTGGCGGCGCACAGCTCGGCCGAGCCGGGGCACACGCTGCTGCTGAAGCACCTCGGGCTCGAGCCTTTGCTGAACCTCGACCTGCGCCTGGGCGAAGGCTCGGGCGGCGCGCTGGCGTGGCCGCTGCTCGAATCGGCCTGCCGCATCCTGCGCGAGATGGCGAGCTTCGAATCGGCGGGCGTGTCGCGCCAGCAATGAACGGCGTGCGCCACTTCCTGCTGGCCGTCCAGTTCTTCACCCGCGTGCCGGTGACGGGAAAACTCGCCGACTGGGTCGGCTTCAGCCCGCAGATGCTGCGCGCCGCCGCGGCGCACCTGCCGGCCATCGGCTGGATCGTGGGTGGGGTGGCGGCGGCGGTGTTCGTCGCTGTGGGGGCGGGCCTGCCGGGCGTGGCAGGGGCGCTGGTCGCGGCCGTGCTGAGCACCGTCGCCACCGTGATGCTCACGGGCGCTTTTCACGAAGACGGCCTGGCCGACGTGGCCGACGGCCTCGGCGGTTCGGCCAGCCGCGAGCGCGCGCTGGAGATCATGAAGGACTCGCGCATCGGCGCTTTCGGCGCGGTCGCGCTGGTGCTGGCGCTGAGCCTGAAGTTCGGCCTGCTCGCCGCACTCGCCGCGCGCGGGCTGGACGTGGCGGCGGTGTCCATCGTCGGGGCGCACGTGCTGTCGCGGCTGGCGCCGCTGTTCCTGATCCGCTGGCTGCCCTATGTGGGCGACAGCAGCGGCAGCAAGGCCAAGCCGCTGGCCGACGCCATCAGCGGCGGTGCGCTGCTCGTCGCCGTGCTCTGGGCCGCGCCCGCCGTGGCGCTGCTGCTGTGCGCGCACGACGCGGTGCACGTGGGCGCGGCGCTCTTGGCGCTGGTGTTTGCCGGTGGCTGGATGGCGCGGCTTTTCGTGCGTCGGCTGCAGGGCTTCACGGGCGACGGGCTTGGTGCCACGCAGCAGGTGTGCGAACTGGCGATCTACCTCGTGCTGGCGTGGAAGGCATGAGCACCGCGACCGCCCAGCTCTGGCTGCAGCGCCACGCGCCGGTGGTCGCGCCGGCGGGCTTGTGCTACGGCGCGACCGACCTCGACGCCCACGCGGACGGCACGCAGGCCGCCGCTGCGCGCATCGCCGCGGTGCTGCCGGTCGGCATCGCGCTGTGGAGTTCGCCACTGCGGCGTTGCGCCATGCTGGCGGACGCCATCGTCGCGCTGCGGCCCGATCTGTCGGTGCGCCGCGATGCGCGGCTGGCCGAGATGAGTTTCGGCGCTTGGGAAGGGCGCCTGTGGTCGGCCGTGGCCCGCGAAGAGTTCGAGGCCTGGACGAATCGCTTTGCGGATGCCCCCGCAGGAGGCAATGGCGAGAGCGTGCGCGTCTTCATGCATCGCGTGGCCTCGGCGCACGCCGACTGGCTGGCGACCGGCGCCGACGCGCTGTGGGTCACGCATGCCGGCGTGCTGCGCGCGGTGCAGTTGCTGTCGCAAGGCGTGTCGTGCCCGGAGCGGGCCGATCAATGGCCCAACGACGCGGCGGCTTTCGGCGACTGGCGCGTGGTCGCCGCGCCGACCTGAGGGGAACTCGTCAGTTCTTGGCGCGCCACTGCTCGCGCCAGAGCCGGTCGAGCTGCCCCGCGAACTGCGGCGACGGGCCACCCAGGAGCTGGTTCTGCCCGTTGCGCTGCACCAGGCCATAGAGGCGGCCCGAGCCCTGGTCGTAGAGCGCGATGGCATTGTGGTCGTAGCAGTCGTGCGGCTTGCAGAAGGCGTGCAGCAGGTAGCGCGTGCCGTCCACCGTCACCCATTGCGGCTCGGGCGACGGGCCTTCGCGGCGCACCAGCCAGCGTTCAGCTTCCCGTGTGCCCAGCGCGGCGCGCCAGGCCTTGTCCATCGCGGGGCCCCGGGCGAGGGCGGCCGGGCTGCCCGTGGCGGGTGCCGGCGGCTTGGGGGCGGCGGTCGCGGGTTCGGCGGGCGGCGCCGCGGCGCGCGCCGGACCGTCGCAGCGCCAGTAGCGCGGCTTCATCAGCTCCGGCCCCAGCTGGCCCACGACCGGCTTGTCGGCCTTCAGCGTGATCGACTGGCCGCGCGCATCGCGAAAGACCAGGAAATTCATCATCGCGTTGTCGCCCTTGCCTACGCGGCTCATCAGCGCCACGTCGAAGTTCGGCGGTGGCGGCTGGTTGCCGAAGAAGCTGTGGGCCGTGTCCGGCTGACGGCCGACCACGCGGCGCTTGCCGCGCTCGGCGATCAGCATGTCCTCGCGCACCTGCAGCGTCGGTGCCGCTGCGTCGGCGCAGTTGGCGGACCAGCGCCCGCCGTAGAGCGCCATCGTCTCCGGCGGCAGCACGCCGTCACGCGACCAGGCGGCGCCCGCGCTGCACAGCGCTGCGAGAAAGAGGAGGGCGGTGGAAGGCGTCTTCTTGAAAATCGTTGTCGTCGTCATGTGCGATGTGTGTGATGCCGCTCACGCGGTCTTGGGGGCCGGCGTCTTGGGCTTGAACGAGCAGAAGGTGGAGACCGCGCATTCCCAGCAGCGCGGCTTGCGCGCCACGCAGACATAGCGCCCATGCAGGATCAGCCAATGATGCGCGTGCAGGCGGAATTCGGGTGGGATGCGCTTTTCGAGCTTGAGTTCCACGTCCAGCGGCGTCTTGCCGGGCGCAAGCCCGGTGCGATTGCCGATGCGAAAGATGTGCGTGTCGACCGCGATCGTCTCTTCGCCGAAGGCCACGTTGAGCACCACGTTGGCCGTCTTGCGCCCCACGCCCGGCAGCGCCTCGAGCTCGGCGCGCGTGCGCGGCACCTCGCCGCCATGTAGCTCGACCAGCATGCGGCAAGCCTCCATCAGGTGCTTGGCCTTGCTGCGGTACAGCCCGATCGTCTTGATGTACGACTCCAGCCCTTCCACCCCGAGGTCGAGGATCGCCTGCGGCGTGTTCGCCACCGGATACAGCCGGCGCGTCACCTTGTTCACGCCCACGTCGGTGGCCTGCGCCGACAGCAGCACGGCGGCCAGCAGCTCGAAGGGCGTGGTGTATTCGAGCTCCGTGCGCGGCTCGGGGTTGGCGGCCTGCAGGGTGGCGAAGAAGAGGGGGATGTCGGATTTTTTCATGGGTCGTGGGGGCCGCCGTTCATTGCAAGGGGCTCGCGGGGCGCATGCCGTGGAAGGCAGGGCGAGCACCGGCGTTTGCGGCGATGGATGCAATATATCGTCGAAAAGCCATGGCCCTACGCAGCTTTCCTGCCCGGGCTTTCGCGACAATGACGCCCAGAAAGTGAGACTGACCATGCAATTCGCCTCCCGCCTCGACAACGTCGAAACCTCCGCCATCCGCGAACTCTTCAAGCTGCTGGGCAAGCCCGGCATCATCAGTTTTGCGGGCGGCTTTCCCGACAGCGCCATGTTCGACGTCGAGGGCCTGAAGGAGGCGAGCCAGAAGGCGCTCACCGAAGAAGCCGGCGGGGCCCTGCAGTACGGCGCCACCGAAGGCTACGAGCCGCTGCGCAACCAGCTCTCGGCGTTCATGAAGACCAAGGGCGTCGACGTGGACCCGAGCGGCCTGATCGTCACCACCGGCAGCCAGCAGGCGCTGGA
Organism: Variovorax sp. GW821-FHT09D07; assembly: GCF_059416345.1. Taxonomy (NCBI): domain Bacteria; kingdom Pseudomonadati; phylum Pseudomonadota; class Betaproteobacteria; order Burkholderiales; family Comamonadaceae; genus Variovorax; species Variovorax sp. GW821-FHT09D07. Next base: position 222,447 of record NZ_JBWKOY010000005.1, on the reverse strand, counting down.
CCTGCTGGGCAAGACCATGATCTCGCCCGGCGACAAGGTGATCGTCGAAGGCCCGACCTTCCTGGCCACGATCCAGTGCTTCCGCCTGTACGGCGCGCAGCTCATCAGCGCGCCCATCGACGCCAACGGCGTGAAGACCGACGAGCTCGAAAAGCTCATCGCGGAGCACAAGCCCAAGTTCGTTTACCTGATCCCCACCTTCGGCAACCCCAGCGGCGCGATGCTGACGCTGGAGCGTCGCAAGAAGGTGCTCGAGCTGGCCGTGAAGTACCAGACGCTGATCGTCGAGGACGATCCCTACGGTGACCTGTACTTCGGCGAGGCGCCGCCGCCGTCGATCATGTCGCTGAGCAAGGACGTACCCGGCAGCCGTGAGCTGCTGGCGCATTGCGGCAGCCTGAGCAAGGTGCTCAGCCCCGGCCTGCGCATCGGCTGGATGATCGCGCCGCCCGAGCTGCTGGCCAAGGCCACGATGTGCAAGCAGTTCAGCGATGCCCACACCAGCACCTTCGCGCAGGCGACGGCCGCGCAGTACCTCAAGAGCGGCCGCATGCCCGGCACGCTGGCGCATGTGCGCGAGGTCTACGGCCAGCGCGCGCAGGCCATGGGCGCTGCGCTGACGCGCGAGCTGGGCGATGCGGTGAGCTTCACGCAGCCCAACGGCGGTTTGTTCTTCTGGGCACGCCTGACGGGCGCCAACGGCAAGCTGGCCGATGCCAACGAACTGGCCAAGCGTGCGATCGAGAAGCTGGTGGCCTTCGTGCCCGGCGCGCCGTTCTTCGCCGAGAAGCCCGATGTGGCGACGCTGCGCCTGAGCTTTGCGACGGCTGACATCGAGAAGATCGAAGAAGGCGTGAAGCGCCTCGGCCAGGCCCTGTAACGCCGACGTTCAGGGGGACCGGTGCAGGCGGGGCGCCGCCAGCAGGTCCAGGTTGTCTGAAATGGCCGCATCCACGTTCGGATAGCGGCCTTTCATTTTGGAGAGCGTCATGATGGTCTGCAGTGCCTTCAGGTCCTTGACCGACGGCGCGACCTTGATCTGCGCAATGGCCGCCGGGGCGTTGCCGCCGTTCACCAATGCCATCACCTTGCTTGCCCAGTCGTTTGCGCGTGCCATGTCTTCACCTGCTTTCCATTTGAACCGCCGACTTTACACAGCGGGTTACCATCACCCATGAGAAAAACCTTCCAGCTTCAGGTCGAGGGCAAGCACCCCGACCGTCTCCTCGAAGCCGTCAAGCACGAGATCCGCAAGTACATCAAGCGCGAGCGCCGCCGCGACCTGCCCGAAGGCGCCGACTTCTGGGACTTCGACTGCCGGTTCGGCGCCGCCCAGGAATCCGCCGAAACCATCCACCTCACGGCCATCACCGGCCTCATCGACGGTGTGGTGAAAGAGGGCGGCAAGCAGTTCTACATCGAGATCCTGGCCAAGCCCGGCAAGCGCCAGCCGCGGCCCGCGGGCGCACCCGAGCACACCGAGAACGACGACGAGGAATAAGCCCCGTCAGATCAGCGCCTGCGCCAGCCGCAGGCCATGCCGCTGCTCCGCTTCCTGCAGCGAGCGCGCAATCGACGGGTGCAGCCGCACCCCGTTCGCCGATTGCGCTTCCCGACGCTTCAACCCGCCTTCACCCGGCAGCCGCACAGGCCTGGCCGGGTCGATGGGCGCGTTGTCGCGGCATTTCTCGGCCACGTGGTCCATCTGGCGCAGGAAGGCCTCCTTGCCGCCGAAGGCGTGCAGGTCGTGCAGCGTGAGGTGCACGGTCGCGCCCCAGCCTTCGGGCGGGTCGGCGCGGCCGTGGCCCGCGAGGCCGGCCGTGAGCGTCTCGACCAGCAGCGCCATGCCGTAGCCCTTGTGGCCGTGGCTCAGGCCGCCCACGGGCAGCAGCGTGCCGGGCGGCTGGTCGAACAGCACCTGCGGGTTGTTCGACGGCTTGCCGGAGGCGTCGATGAGCCATTCCTCGGCGAAGGTCTCGCCGGCCGCGCGCTTGCGGTTGCTCATGCCGTTGGTGGTGATCGAGGCCGAGATGTCGACCATCACGCCGCCCTGCGACAGCGGAAAGCCCATGGCCAGCGGATTCGGCGTGAACACCGCCTGCGTGCCGCCGAAGGGCGCGACGCTGGCCGTGTTGGGGTCGGAGCAGGCCAGCAGCATCAGCATGTCTTCCTGCAGCGCGCGCAGCATGTAGACCGCGAGGCAGGCGATGTGGTGGCTGCGGCGGATCACGAGCGAGGCGGTGCCCAGCTCGCGCGCACGCGGCACCAGCAGGTCCATGCCCTGGTCCATGAGCCAGGGGCCGGGCAGGCGCTTGCCGTCCCAGAGCACGGCGGCAGGGCGGTCGGACAGCACCTCGGGCGCACCGTCGCGCGTCATGCCGCCCGATTCGATTTCTTTCACATAGCCGGCCAGCAGCGCGAGGCCGTGCGTGTCGTGGCCCAGCAGGTCGCCTTCGACCAGCGTGCGTGCCACGCTGTCGGCCATCGAGGCCGCGAGCCCCGCCTTCTGCAGCAGGGCGCTGGCGTAGTCGCGCAGCGCGTCGGCGCGGTACAGCGGGGCGGCGTCGGTCATTTCAGGATTTCCAGCACGCGGTCGAGCCCGCCTTCGTTGATCGCCACCATGGCCTGCTCGCGCACCTTCGGCTTGGCGTGATAGGCCACCGACAGCCCGGCCTCGCCCATCATCGGCAGGTCGTTGGCGCCGTCGCCCACGGCGATGGTCTCTTGCGGCGAGATGCCCATGAGCGAGGCCACTTCGAGCAGCGTGCGGCGCTTTTCGGCGCCGTCGCAGATGTCGCCCCAGCTCTGCGTCACGACCTGGCCGGTGAGCTGGCCGTCGGCTTCGTCGAGCAGGTTGGAGCGTGCGAAGTCGATGCCCAGGCGGTCCTTCACGCGGTTGGCGAAGAAGGTGAAGCCGCCCGACACCAGCAGCACCTTGAGGCCCGCCTTCTTGCACGCGGTGACCAGCTCGGTGGCGCCGGGGTTGAGCTTCAGGCGCTCGTCGTACACCTGCTGCAACGCGGCCACGGGCACGCCCTGCAGCAGCGCCACGCGGCGGCGCAGGCTTTCCTTGAAGTCCTTGATCTCGCCGCGCATCGTGGCTTCGGTGATCGCGGCCACCTCGGCCTTCTTGCCGACGGCATCGGCGATCTCGTCGATGCATTCGATGTTGATCAGCGTCGAGTCCATGTCGAACGCGATCAGCTTGAAGTCGGCGAGCTTCAGCGGCGGCTTCACGCGCTGGAGGACGAGGCCGGGAGAGATTTCTGTCGTAGCGCTCATGCGGGGGCGGTTTCCTTGACGAGGGGTTGTCCGAGGCTGCGCAGCACGTCGCGCACCATCTGGGCGCGGTCCTTCGGCTCCTTGAGTTCGCGCTCGATGCGCAGCTTCTCGTTGCCGGCGAGCTTGATGTGCTTGTTCTTCTGGATCAGCTGGATGATGGCCATGCCGTCCACCGGCGCGTCCTTGCGGAAGGTGATGTTGATGATGCCCGGCGCCGCATCGACCTTCACCACGCCGTAGGGCCGCGCGAGCACGCGCAGGCGGTGCGTGTCGATCAGCGTCTGGGCCTGCGGCGGTAGCTTGCCGAAGCGGTCGACGATTTCTTCGAGCAGCGTGTCGATCTGGTCGGGCGTCTTCGCGGTGGCGAGCTTCTTGTAGAACGACAGCCGCAGGTGCACGTCGCCGCAGTAGTCGTCGGGCAGCAGGGCGGGGGCGTGCAGGTTGATCTCGGTCGTGACCGACAGCGGCGAGAGCAGGTCGGGCTCCTGCCCGGCCTTGAGCGAGCGCACGGCTTCGCTGAGCATCTCGTTGTAGAGCTGGAAGCCGATCTCCATCATGTTGCCGCTCTGGTTCTCGCCGAGCACCTCGCCCGTGCCGCGAATTTCCAGGTCGTGCATCGCGAGGTAAAAGCCCGAGCCCAGCTCTTCCATCTGCTGGATCGCCTCGAGCCGCTGCGAGGCCTGCTTGGTCAGGCCTTCGGTGTCGGGCACCATGAGGTAGGCATAGGCTTGGTGGTGCGAGCGACCGACGCGACCACGCAGCTGGTGCAGCTGCGCCAGGCCGAACTTGTCGGCGCGGCTCATCACGATGGTGTTGGCGGTGGGCACGTCGATGCCGGTCTCGATGATGGTCGAGCACAGCAGCATGTTGTAGCGCTGGGCCACGAAGTCGCGCATCACGCGCTCCAGCTCGCGTTCGGGCATCTGGCCGTGGGCCACGGCGATGCGGGCCTCGGGCAGGATTTCTTCGAGCTTCTGGCGCCGGTTCTCGATGGTCTCGACCTCGTTGTGCAGGAAGTACACCTGCCCGCCGCGCTTCAGTTCGCGCAGCACGGCCTCGCGGATCACGCCCGTGCCCTCGTTGCGCACGAAGGTCTTGATGGCCAAGCGGCGCTGCGGCGCGGTGGCGATCACGCTCAGGTCGCGCAGGCCTTCGAGCGCCATGCCCAGCGTGCGCGGAATCGGCGTGGCGGTGAGCGTGAGCACATCGACCTCGGCGCGCATCGCCTTCATCGCCTCCTTGTGGCGCACGCCGAAACGATGCTCCTCGTCGATGATCAGCAGGCCCAGGTTCTTGAACTTGACCGACTGCGAGAGCAGCTTGTGCGTGCCGACCACGATGTCGACCTGGCCCTCGGCCAGGCCCTTGGCGGCGGCCGTGATTTCCTTGGCCGAGCGGAAGCGGCTCATCTCCGCCACCTTCACGGGCCACTTGGCGAAACGGTCGACCAGCGTCTGGTAATGCTGCTCGGCCAGCAGCGTGGTCGGCGCGAGAAAGGCGACCTGCTTGCCGCCGGTGACGGCGATGAAGGCAGCGCGCAGCGCGACCTCGGTCTTGCCGAAGCCCACGTCGCCGCACACGAGGCGGTCCATCGGCTGGGGCGAGATCATGTCCTGCACCACGGCGTGGATCGCGGCCTTCTGGTCGGCGGTTTCCTGGAAGCCGAAGTCGTTGGCGAACACCTCGTAGTCGGCCGGCGAGTAGCGGAAGGCATGGCCTTCGCGCGCGGCGCGGCGGGCGTAGATGTTGAGCAGCTCGGCGGCCGAGTCGCGCACCTGTTCGGCGGCCTTGCGCTTGGCCTTTTCCCACTGGCCGGAGCCCAGCTTGTGCAGCGGCGCCTCGTCGGCGCTCACGCCGGTGTAGCGGCTGATCTGGTGCAGCTGGCTCACGGGCACGTAGAGCGTGGCCTTGTCGGCGTACTCCAGGTGCAGCATTTCCTGCAGCAGCGGCTTGCCGTCGGCGCCCGTGCCCTGGCCCAGGTCCATGTGGATCAGGCCGCGGTAGCGGCCGATGCCGTGCGCGCTGTGGACCACGGGGTCGCCCACGTTGAGTTCGGACAGGTCCTTGATCAGCGCTTCGACGTCACTGACCTGTTCCTGCTTCTTGTTGCGCCGGCGCGTGGTGGGTGCGGTGGCGAACAGTTCGGTCTCGGTGACGAAGTCGATCGCCTGTTCGCGCCATGCGAAGCCCGAGGCCAGCGCGGCGGTGGCGATGCCGATCTTTTCGTCGCCCGAGGCTTCGAACTCGGCCAGCGAGTCGAAGGCCGGCGGGTTCACGCCGCTGGCGCGCAGGAAGTCGAGCAGGCTCTCGCGGCGGCCGTCGCTCTCGGCGATCAGCAGCACGCGGTGCGGCGTGGCGGCGATGTGGGCCTTCAGGCCGACCAGCGGGTCTTCCGCGCCGCGCACCACAGCGAAGGGCGGCAGCTTGTCGAACTCGGCGTAGGGCGCATCGGTGGCGATGTCGCCGCGAATCGCGAGCTGCGCGTGCGGCTTGGCGCGCTGGTAGAACTGCTCGGCGTTGAGGAACAGCGCGTCGGGCGGCAGCGCGGGGCGCTCGGGGTCGCCCTGCACCAGGCGGTAGCGCTCGTTGGTGTCCTGCCAGAAGTGCTGGAACGCGGGTTCCAGGTCGCCGTGCAGCACGACGGTGGCGTCGGGGCCGAGGTAGTCGAACACCGTGGCCGTCTCGTCGAAGAACAGCGGCAGGTAGTACTCGATGCCGGCGGTGGCCACGCCGTTGCCCATGTCCTTGTAGATGCGGCTCTTGGTCGGGTCGCCCTCGAGCAGTTCGCGCCAGCGGCTGCGAAAGCGCGCGCGGGCGTCGTCGTCCATCGGGAACTCGCGGCCCGGCAGCAGGCGCACCTCGGGCACGGGGTACAGGCTGCGCTGGGTGTCGGGGTCGAAGGTGCGGATGGAGTCGATCTCGTCGTCGAACAGATCGACGCGAAACGGCACCGGCGAGCCCATCGGGAACAGGTCGATCAGGCCGCCGCGCACCGCGTATTCGCCCGGGCTCACGACCTGCGTCACGTGGCTGTAGCCGGCCAGCGTGAGCTGCGCCTTGAGCTTGGACTCCTGCAGCTTCTGCTTGGCCTTGAACTGGAAGGTGTAGCCGGCCAGGAAGGCCGGCGGCGCCAGCCGGTACAGCGCGGTGGTGGCAGGCACCAGCACCACGTCGGCCTCTTTCTGGCTGATGCGCCACAGCGTGGCCAGGCGCTCGCTGATCAGGTCCTGGTGCGGCGAGAAGCTGTCGTAGGGCAGCGTTTCCCAGTCGGGGAAGAGGGCGCAGCGCAGCTCGGGCGCGAAGAAGGCGATTTCGTCGATGAGCCGCTGGGCGTCGTTCGCGTCGGCTGTGAACATCGCGGTGGCGCGACCCGCGGCCTTCTCGCGCATGCCGAGCTGGGCCAGCATCAGCGCATCGGCCGACAACGGGGGACGCGGCAGCGTGAAACGCTTGCCCGCCGGGAGAAGGGGGAGGTCCATGGAGCGGTTCGAAAAATGCACGACACCCCGCGCCGGACGGCGAGGGGTGTGCGAATGTCAATTCTAGAATGGCGGCCCCTTATCCGCTTGTCGGCCATCGGCCCGTGCCGCACCCTCCATGTCTTCTTCCCGTTTCTACGTGCTGATCCCCTGTGCCGGTTCCGGCCACCGCGCCGGCGGCGCGCAGCCCAAGCAGTACCGGCGCCTGGCGGGCCAGTCGATGGTGGCCCACACGGTGGACGCGTTCCGCGCGCTGGCCGGGCGTTTCGCGGGCGTGGCCGTGGTGGTGTCGCCCGACGACCGCGAGGTGCAGACGGCGCTGCCGCGCTTCCCGGTGACCGGCGAATACCTGCTGCGCGTGGGCGGCCTGACGCGCGCCGCCTCGGTGCGCAATGGCCTGGCGGCGCTGCGCCAGAAGGGCGCCGGGCCGCACGACTGGGTGCTGGTGCACGACGCGGCGCGCTGCCTGGTCACGTCCAGCCAGATCGAGGCGCTGATCGCCGCCTGCGAGCACGATGCCGTCGGCGGCCTGCTGGCGCAGCGGCTGGCCGACACGCTGAAGGTCTCGTCGACCGACAGCCGCGCGACCCAGACCCTGCCGCGCGCCGACAAGTGGCTGGCCCAGACGCCGCAGATGTTCCGCATCGGCATGCTGCTCGACGCGCTGGAGCGCGTGGGCGACGTGGTGACCGACGAGGCCAGCGCCATCGAGACCCTCGGTCTGGCGCCGCTGCTGGTGCCCGGCAGCGCGCAGAACTTCAAGGTCACCTTCCCCGAAGATTTCGCACTGGCCGAGGCGGTGCTGCTCGGCCGCAAGAAGGCCATGGCATGACGACGACACCGTTCAACATCCGCATTGGCGAAGGCTGGGACGTTCACCAGCTGGTGGCGGGGCGCAAGCTCATCCTGGGCGGCATCGAAGTGCCGCACACCACCGGCCTGCTCGGGCATTCGGACGCCGACGTGCTGCTGCACGCCATCACCGACGCGCTGCTCGGCGGTGCCGGGCTGGGCGACATCGGCCGGCATTTTCCCGACACCGACGCCCAGTTCCGCGGTGCCGATTCGGCCGTGCTGCTGGCCGAGGCGGCGCGCCGCGTGCGCGCGGCGGGCTGGGAGATCGGCAACGTCGACAGCACCGTGATCGCGCAGGCGCCCAAGCTGGCGCCGCACATCCCGGCCATGTGCCAGCGCATTGCCGACACGCTGGGTATTGCGCTCGATCAGGTCAATGTGAAAGCCAAGACGGCCGAGAAGCTCGGCCCGGTGGGCGAGGGGCGGGCGATGGAAGCCCGCGCCGCGGTGCTGCTGCACCGCTGACGCGCGTCCTCAGGCGACCTGCTTCTTGCCCGGCACCTCGCCGGGCTTGCTGCTGCCCGCCGGCATTGCGCGCGGCATCCGGATGTGGGCCGCGAGGCCCCGGCCCGGCGTGCTGGTGAGCGCGAAGGTGCCGCCCATGCGCTCGATGTTCTTCGCCACGATCGACAGCCCCAAGCCGGCACCGGCCGCCGAGGTGCGTGCCGCGTCGCCGCGGAAGAAGGGCTTGGTCAGCTGCACGAGCAGGGCGGGCTCGACGCCCGCGCCGTGGTCGCGCACCTTGATCAGCACCGCGTCGTTGTTGGCCTGCGCCTGGATCGTGACGTCGGCCACGCCGGTCGACGGCGTCTTGCCGTAGCGCCGCGCGTTCTCGACCAGGTTGGAGATCACGCGCGTGAGCTCCACCTCGTCGCCCATCACCTTCAGGTCGGCGGGCACGTCGACGTGGATGTTCATCTCTTCGTAGTCCTGCACGGCGTAGGTGCAGGCGTCGATCACGTCGCGCAGCAGCACGGGGCGCTGGTCGACGTGGTCGGGACGGGCGTAGTCGAGGAACTTGTCGATGATCGCGTCGAGCTGCGCGATGTCGGCGGCCATGTGGTCGCGCGCGTCTTCGTCGGCCACGCTCATCTCGGTCTCGAGCCGCAGCCGCGCCAGCGGCGTGCGCAGGTCGTGCGAGATGCCGGCCAGCATGATGGCGCGGTCCTGCTCGATCTTGGCGAGCTGGTCGGCCATGCGGTTGAAGCCGATGTTCACCGCGCGGATCTCGTTGGTGCGGGCGCGCTCGTCGAGCCGGTGCGCCTCGTACTCGCCCTCGCGCACCTGCAAGGTGGCGCGCGACAGCTGCTTGAGCGGCAGGTTGATGAGCCGCGTGATCAGCGCTGCGCCGGCGAGCGACAGCGCCATCGCCGTGCTGAGCCAGACCAGCCAGGTGCGCCCGCCCACGCGGCTGAAGCGCGTGGGGTCGAGCAGCAGCCAGTAGGTGTCGCTCTCGATGGTGAAGCCGATCCACAGGCCCGGCTCGTCGTTCACACGGCTGGCCACGGTGGTGCCTTCGCCGAGTTGGGCGATCAGCTCTTCGGTGACACGCTCGTCGAGCGCGCCGCTGGTGTAGGGCTGGAAGCGGTCGTTGGGTTCGCGCGGCAAGATGCGCACGCCTTCCTGGTCGGCCAGCGTCTTGATCAGCGAGACCCGCGTGATCGCGTCCGAGTACACCAGCGCCGCGCGTGTGAGGTTCACGAGCGAGGCGATCTGGTGTCCGGTCTGGATCGCGCGCGGCTCGTATTCGAGCGAGCGGAAGGTCTGCAGCCACGCGACCGTGCAGCCGATCAGCAGCAGTGCAAGCAGGAAGAAGGTGCGCCAGAAAAGGCTGAAACCCAGCTTGAGGCCGGGGCGGCGGTCACGTTGCGCGCTCGCTTCGAGCGGGCTCGGCATCGTGACCTGCGCACCGTCCTCCTGGGCCGGGTCAGGTCGGGCGGAATGGAGGCCGATGGCCACCTCTCAGCGGGTCGTCAGGCCGTGCCGTCCGGCACGAACACGTAGCCCACGCCCCAGACGGTCTGGATGTAGCGCGGTGCCGCGGCGTCGGACTCGACCAGCTTGCGCAGGCGCGAGATCTGCACGTCCAGGCTGCGGTCGAAGGGTTCGAATTCGCGGCCGCGGGCCAGCTGGGCCAGCTTTTCGCGCGACAGCGGCTGGCGCGGGTGGCGCACCAGCGCCTTCAGCATCGCGAACTCGCCGGTGGTCAGCGAGAGTTCTTCGCCGTCCTTCTTCAGGGTGCGCGAGCCGAGGTCGAAGGCGAACGGGCCGAAAGTGACGGTCTCGTTCTCGGTGGAGGGGGCGCCCGGCGCCTCGAGCGGCGGACGGCGGCGCAGCACGGCGTGCACGCGGGCCAGCAGTTCGCGCGGGTTGAAGGGCTTGCCCAGGTAGTCGTCGGCGCCGACTTCGAGACCGACGATGCGGTCCACGTCTTCACCCTTGGCGGTGAGCATGATGATCGGCGTGCGGTCGTTGGCGGCACGCAGGCGGCGGCACACGGAGAGGCCGTCTTCGCCGGGCATCATCAGGTCGAGCACGATCAGGTCGACCGTGTCGCGCAACAGGATGCGGTTGAGCGCCTTGCCGTCCTCGGCCACGATCACTTCGAATCCTTCCTGCGTCAGGTAGCGGCGCAGGAGGTCGCGGATGCGGGCGTCGTCGTCGACGATCACGATCTTGTCGGTGCGAGCGGGAACTTGAGTCATTTCTACAACGTTGAATTTGTAACAGCGCCGATTCTGAAGGCGTTAGCACCCCATTGCTGCCGAATTCCGTAGTGGTTGACACTAAGTTACACAACTTGCGGCCGCTCGCCGTCTGGTCATCCGGGCTTTGCCCGGCGGTGGCACAGTCCGTGCTGCCTTATGACGATTGCGCGATGAGACCTTCTTTTTCTGCCTTGCCTCTGCTTTTTTTCGCATGCGCCTGTGGTGCGACGTCCGTCGCTTCCGAAGGGTTTTTGCGGGTCAGTGAAGGGCGCCGCAGCGAAGTGCGCGATGCCGTGGCCGCGCACCGGGCGGCCCAGCGGGAAGAGCAGCGCCGCGGCGAAGCGCTGGCGGGGCGCCGTCTCACGGCGGGCGAACTCTTCGAGCTGAGGCAGCAGGTCCGGGGGCAGTGGGTGCCTGCGGGAACGGGTGTTCTCCTGAATTCGGCAGAATCACAGCCTGCCGAGCGCATCGTGCCGGTACCGCAGCCCGTCGCCAGTCCGCAAACCGCGCCGCGCAGCCTGCGCCACTGAAGAAGAAGGCGCGGGCGAGGGCTTTTCCTCGCATCCACCAGGGAGAAATCCGTCTTGAAGACTGTTCAATTGATCGCGGCCTGCGCCGCGCTGACCTTTGCCGGGGCCGCCTTGGCCCAGAATGCCGTCATGCCTGCTCCACAAAACGTGCTCCAGCTGTCGGCCTCCGGCACCGTCGAAGTTCAGCAAGACCTGCTGAGCATGACCCTCGTCACCACGCGCGACGCCGCCGAGGCGGGCACCGTGCAGACCCAGCTCAAGACGGCGCTGGACGCCGCGCTGGCCGAGGCCAAGAAGAATGCGCAGCCGGGCCAGCTCGACGTGCGCACCGGCAACTTCAGCCTTTCGCCGCGCTACACCAAGGACGGCAAGATCAACGGCTGGCAAGGTTCGACCGAGCTCGTGCTCGAAGGCCGCGATTTCGCGCGCATCACCCAGACGGCCGGGCGCATCAGCACGCTCAGCGTGGGCAACGTCGGTTTCGGCCTGAGCCGCGAGCAGCGCGCCAAGACCGAGACCGAGGCGCAGAACATCGCCATCGACAACTTCAAGCAGAAGGCCGGCGAGCTGGCCAAGGGCTTCGGCTTCGGCGGCTACACGCTGCGCGAGGTGTCGGTGAACGCGAACGACAGCGGCCCGATCCGCCCGCGCGTGATGGCCATGCAGGCCAAGTCGTTCTCGGCCGCCGATTCGGCGGTGCCGGTGGAAGCGGGCAAGACCAGCGTGGTCGTGAACGTCTCCGGCTCGGTGCAGCTCAAGTAAGAAGACAAAGAGCGCGGCGCCGGCGGTCGAGTGCCGCCGGCGTTTTTTTCGTTGTCTCTGTCTATTTACTGAGCCGTCCAGCCGCCATCCATGGCCCAGGCGACGCCCCGCACCTGATCGGCGGCGGGAGAGCTCAGGAAGACGGCCAGCCCGCCCAGCTGCTCGACCGTCGTGAATTGCAGCGAGGGCTGCTTTTCTCCCAGCAATTCGTTCTGCGCCTGGAGGGCCGAGATGCCTTCGCGGGCCGCGCGGTCGTCGATCTGCTTTTGCACCAGCGCCGTGAGCACCCAGCCCGGGCTGATCGCGTTGCAGGTGACGCCGGTGGTGGCGGTTTCGAGCGCCACCGACTTGGTCAGGCCGACGATGCCGTGCTTGGCCGCGACATAGGCCGACTTTTGCGCCGAGGCCACGAGCCCGTGCGCCGACGCCACGTTGATGATGCGGCCCCAGTTGGCCTCGCGCATCGCGGGGATCGCCAGGCGCGTCGTGTGGAAGGCGCTCGTGAGGTTGATGGCGAGGATCGCGTCCCAACGTTCGGTCGGGAAGTCCTCGACCTTGGCCACGTGCTGGATGCCGGCGTTGTTGACGAGGATGTCGACGCGGCCGAACTTCGACGCCGCGAACTTCATCATGTCCTCGATCTGGTCGGGCTTGCTCATGTCGGCCCCGTGGTACTCGGCGCGCACGCCGAGCGCCTCGATCTGGGCCTTGGGAGTGTCGGCGTCGCCGAAGCCGTTGAGCACGATGTGTGCGCCCTGTTGGGCCAACGCCTTGGCGATGGCGAAGCCAATGCCACTGGTGGACCCCGTGACAAGCGCGGTTTTGCCTTTGAGCATGAAGATCAATCTCCGGATGAATTAGGATGCAACGAGACCATTATCCGCACCCGAACCCCTCCGTTTCCATGACAGAACCGACCCTTCACGACGTGGCCTGCAACGACGCCCAGGGCGGTCACCGCATGGCCTATTGGCAATGGGGCGACGCGCACAGCGCACATGTCGTGATCTGCGTGCACGGGCTGACCCGGCAGGGGCGCGATTTCGACGTGCTCGCGCAGGCCATCGTGGCACGCGCGGGCGGCGATGTGCGCGTGGTCTGTCCCGACGTGGTCGGGCGCGGCCGCAGCGACTGGCTGCGCGACCCCGCTTTCTATCAAGTGCCTGTGTATGCCGCAGACATGGTGGCGCTGATCGCGCAGCTGCACGGCGAGCATCCCATCGACACGCTCGACTACGTCGGCACCAGCATGGGCGGGCTGATCGGCTTCGTGCTGGCCGGCCACAAGGAGCTGCCGCTGCCACGGCCCATTCGCCGTTTCGTCGCGAACGATGTCGGCCCCACGGTCGAGCCCGCTGCCATCCAGCGCATCGGCGCGTATGTGGGCAAGAGCGGCCAGTTTTCGAGCGTGCAGGCCGCGGCCGACGCGATGTGGGCCCTGTCGACCACGTTCGGGCCGCACACGCCCGAGCAGTGGCGCGCACTGTCGCAGCACATGGTGGTGCCGGCGTCCGAACGCAGCGCCGACGGTGCCGCCAAGACCGCCTGTGCCGGCCCGGTGGGCGAGGGCGCCTGGGTGCTGCACTACGACCCGGCCATCGGCGTGCCGCTGCGCGCCATCACGCCCGAGATCGCGGCGCAGGGCGGGGCGGTGATGTGGAGCCTGTACGACGCCATCGAGGCGCGCGCGCTGCTCACGCGCGGCGCGGTGTCCGACCTGCTGTCGCCCGAGACGGCGGCCGCGATGACGCAGCGCGGCCCGCGTGCCACGCTCGTCGAGTTCGAGGGCGTGGGGCACGCGCCGACTTTCGTCGATCCCGCACAGGTCGCCGTCGTCACGAATTTCCTGTTCGATTGAGGGCATCGTGAAGCGAGAGTCTGCGAACCTTCAGACGGCACCCCTGTCCGACGGCGTCATGGTCGATTACCCGCTGTCGGCCGCCACGGCCGACCGCTCGCCGGTCATGGAGAACATGCTGGCGCGCGCCCGCGCGTTCGCCGAGCCGCTGATCGCCGACGAAAAGCTCGACACCGGCGAGAACACGCTGGCGCACGCCGATGCGGTGGCCGCCATCGTTGCGAAGATGGGCGGCTCCGAGGCGATGCAGGCCGCGAGCTACCTCGTGTATTCCTGCCAGCACCTGAACCGCCCGCAGGAAGTGATCGCCAAGGTTTTTGGCGACAACTTCGCGGCGCTCGCGGTCGAGACCACCAAGCTCGTGCGCGTGCAGGAGCAGGCGCGCACGGCCTCGCAAGGGCACCACGCCGAAGGCGCCGGTGCGCAGACCGAGAACGTGCGCAAGATGCTGCTCGCGTTCTCGCGCGACTTGCGCGTGGTCATGCTGCGACTGGCCTCGCGCCTGCAGACGCTGCGTCACGCGGCGGCCAGCAAGCAGCCCGCGCCCGAGAGCGTGGCGCGCGAGTCGCTGCAGGTGTTTGCGCCGCTCGCGAACCGGCTGGGTATCTGGCAGGTGAAGTGGGAGATCGAAGACCTCTCGTTCCGCTTTCTCGAGCCCGAGACCTACAAGCTGATTGCCCGGCTGCTCGACGAGAAGCGCATCGAACGCGAAGGCCACGTCGAGCAGTTGCGCTCGCAGCTGGAGCACGAACTGCAGGCCGAGGGCGTCAAGGCCACGGTACAGGGGCGCCCGAAGAACATCTACAGCATCGTCAAGAAGATGCGTGGCAAGTCGCTCGACTTCGAGCAGGTCTTCGACATCCTCGCGCTGCGCGTGGTGGTGCAGGACGTGAAGGACTGCTATGCCGCGCTGGCCTGGGTGCACTCGCACTTCCAGCCCATCGACGAAGAGTTCGACGACTACATCGCGCGGCCCAAGCCCAATGGCTACCAGTCGCTGCACACGGTGGTGCGCGAGATCGTCGACGGCAAGGTGGGCAAGCCGATCGAGATCCAGATCCGCACCGAGGAAATGCACGACCACGCCGAACATGGCGTGGCGGCGCACTGGGCCTACAAGGAGGCGGGCCACAAGGGCTACGCCGGTGTCTGGGCGAGCGGCGAGTACGACGCCAAGATTGCCGTGCTGCGCCAGCTGTTGGCCTGGGAGCGCGACCTGTCGGGCGGGCTGCAGGGGCAGGGCCTGTTCGACGATCGCATCTATGTGCTCACGCCCGATGCCGCCATCGTCGAGTTGCCGCAGGGCGCGACGCCGGTCGACTTCGCCTACACGGTGCACACGACGCTGGGGCATCGTTGCCGCGGTGCGCGTGTCGATGGCGCGATGGTGCCGCTCAACACGCCGCTGTCGAACGGGCAGACGGTCGAGATCATGGCGGCCAAGGAAGGCGGGCCGTCGCGCGATTGGCTGAATGCGGAGCTGGGTTATCTCGCGAGCCACCGCGCACGCGCCAAGGTGCGCGCCTGGTTCAACGCACAGATCACGCACGAGACCGTGGCGCGTGGACGCGAAGCCGTCGAGAAGCTGCTGCAGCGCGAAGGCAAGACGGCCATGCGGCTCGAAGACCTGGCTTCGCAGCTTGGCTTCAAGTCGGCGGACCATCTGTTCGAGGTGGTCGGCAAGGACGAGTTCTCGCTGCGCAACATCGAGACGCTGCTGCGTCCGCCCGAGCCGGCGCTGAACCCTGACGACGGCGTGCAGATCAAGAAGGCGCGCGGCAGCGAGAAGTCGGGCAAGGGCGGCGTGCTCGTGGTGGGCGTGTCGTCGCTGATGACGCAGCTCGCCAAGTGCTGCAAGCCGGCGCCGCCGGATGCGATCCGCGGCTTCGTCACGCGCGGCCATGGCGTCAGCGTGCATCGCGCGGATTGCAGCAACTTCCGCACGATGGCCGCGAAGGACGGCGAACGCGTGATCGATGTCGAATGGGGCCTGCCGAAGAAGGGCGCCGATGCGCCGGTCTATGCAGTGGATGTGGCTGTGGAGGCAGCCGACCGCCAGGGCTTGCTGCGCGATATTTCCGATGTGTTCGCACGCGAGAAGATGAACGTGATCGGCGTGCAGACGCAGTCGATCAAGGGCACGGCGTGGATGACTTTCACTGTGGAAATCGCCGATGCCGCGCGTTTGACGCAGGTGTTGAGTGTGGTGACTGCAGTGACTGGTGTGCGATCTGCACGTCGGCGCTGAAAAGGGCCATTTCTCCTGCTATACTCGATGCTTCTCTTAGGCGCGTAGCTCAGTTGGTTAGAGCACCACCTTGACATGGTGGGGGTCGTTGGTTCGAATCCAATCGCGCCTACCAAATTCAAACACGGGTTGCAGCGATTTCGCTGCAACCCGTTCGTCGTTTGGACGACGTGTTTGTCTCTGGATCAGCCCGATCGTCCCGAGTGATCGGCACAAGCGAAAACCCCTTTCATGGGCGGCCCTTCGCGCGGTGCAGGCAAGGTGCCTGAGCCATGTGGTTGTGCTACCTTGAGCGGTCTGCCAACCTTCTCGAATTTCCTTGATAAGCGATCTGATGAATACGCGATCAACGTCTGTTGATCGGGCGCACGCCGACCACCGCGTGGCCGCATTGCTCAAGCAGGCCCCTCTTGAATTCGCGCGCGCGGTCTACGGCATCAATGACCTTGCCGCCGGCCGCGCCGACACCATGGCCGCACGCGAAGTGGCGCGTGCACAACGACAGGGCATGCCGGTGACCGAGGAGCGCGCCGAGCAGCGTGCACGTGCCTATCTTCCGACGGCGGGGCAGGAGCATTGCCCCCGGTGCTGGGTGGTCTACGGGCAGAAGATCCCGCTGCGATTCAGGTTGTCGACCCCGGAGCGTCCCGAAACTGCAGCGTGTCATGCGTGCGGTGCCGAGTACGCGACGGCGCCGGACGCCTGAAGAAGAATCACGGTCAGGGTAAACCTTGTCGCGATGCAGCAAAACCGCTCCCTAGAATCATCCGATGACATGGGCGTCCATGTGAAGGAGTCTGTAGTGCAGAGCAAGAAGTCCGGGGTGAAGCCGGTCCAGCGTGTGATCAAGAAGTACCCCAACCGACGGCTCTACGACACGGAGACATCCACGTACATCACGCTGACCGAGGTCAAGCAGCTGGTCATCAAGAACGCGCAGTTCGTGGTGCGCGATGCCAAGACCGGCGACGATCTCACGCGCAGCATCCTGCTGCAGATCATTCTGGAAGAAGAGGCCGGTGGCGCACCGATGTTCACCGAGCAGGTGCTGGCCAACATCATCCGTTTCTACGGCCAGGCCATGCAGGGCTACATGGGCCCGTACCTCGAGAAGAACATCCAGGCGATGACCGAGATGCAGGCCCAGCTCGCCGAAAAGGCCGAAGGCCTGACGCCCGAGATGTGGTCGCGTTTCATGACCATGCAGTCGCCGATGATCCAGGGGCTGATGGGCAACTACGTCGAGCAATCGAAGAACGTCTTCCTGCAGATGCAGGAGCAGATGCAGAAAAACACCGAGCAGGTGCTGGGCGCCTTTGGCATCAAGCGCCCCTGAGCGCCGCGCGGCGGCCCCGCCCGAATGGGGTGACTGCCCGATGAATGCCCCGCTGTCACCGATAGCTGGGACAATAGAGGCCTATGAGCGAAGTTGCCTCCCCTGAACGTACCGTCACGCCGACCGCCCCCAAGGTCGGCTTCGTCAGCCTTGGTTGTCCCAAGGCCTTGACCGATTCCGAATTGATCCTGACCCGGCTGAGTGCCGAGGGGTATCAAACCGCCAAGACTTTCGAGGGCGCCGACCTCGTGATCGTCAACACCTGCGGCTTCATCGACGATGCCGTGAAGGAAAGTCTGGACACCATCGGCGAAGCCCTCGCCGAGAACGGCCGCGTGATCGTCACCGGCTGCCTGGGCGCCAAGACCGGCGACCAGGGTGGCAACCTTGTGCGCCAGATGCACCCCAGCGTGCTGGCGGTCACCGGCCCGCATGCCACGCAGGAGGTGATGGATGCGGTGCACGCCAACCTGCCGAAGCCGCACGATCCGTTCATCGACCTCGTGCCGAACACCTTCGGGGTGGCCGGCCTCAAGCTGACGCCGCGGCACTATGCCTACCTGAAGATCAGCGAAGGCTGCAACCACCGTTGCACCTTCTGCATCATTCCCTCGATGCGCGGCGACCTGGTCTCGCGTCCGGTGGGCGATGTGCTCAGCGAAGCCAAGGCCCTGTTCGAGGGCGGCGTGAAGGAGCTGCTGGTGATCAGCCAGGACACCTCGGCCTACGGCGTCGACGTGAAGTACCGCACCGGCTTCTGGGATGGCAAGCCGGTCAAGACCCGCATGCTCGAACTCGTGCGCACGCTGGGCGAAATCGCCGAGCCGTATGGCGCCTGGGTGCGCCTGCACTACGTGTACCCCTATCCGAGCGTCGACGAAATCATTCCATTGATGGCGAGCGGCCTGGTGCTGCCGTACCTCGACGTGCCGCTGCAACACAGCCACCCCGACGTGCTCAAGCGCATGAAGCGGCCGGCCAGCGGCGAGAAGAACCTGGAGCGGATCGCGCGCTGGCGCGAGGTCTGCCCCGAACTCGTGATCCGCAGCACCTTCATCGCCGGTTTCCCGGGCGAGACGGAGCAGGAGTTCGAGCACCTGCTCGACTTCATCCGCGAAGCCGAGATCGATCGTGCCGGCTGCTTTGCCTACAGCCCGGTCGAAGGCGCTACCGCCAACGACATTCCGGGCATGCTGCCCGAGGCAGAGCGCGAGGCGCGCCGCGCCCGCTTCATGGAAGTGGCCGAGGCCGTGTCGATCGCCAAGCTGCAAAAGCGCATCGGCTCGACCATGCAGGTGCTGGTCGATTCAGCGCCGGCGCTGGGCCGCAAGGGTGGGGTGGGGCGTACGTACGCCGATGCACCGGAGATCGACGGCACCGTTCGCCTCCTGCCGCCCGAGAAGATCAGCAAGACGATGAAGGTCGGCGAGTTCACGCGTGCACGCATCGTGGGCGCCGAAGGTCACGACCTGATCGCGTTGCCCGTTTGATGCACCTGATTCAAACGGCCAAGAAAAAAGCCACCGGAGGCCGGTGGCTTTTGTCAGAAGACCTGGTAAGGGTCTGTTCAATCTTGGTGCCCAGAAGAGGACTCGAACCTCCACGATGTTACTCGCTAGTACCTGAAACTAGTGCGTCTACCAATTCCGCCATCTGGGCTAATTTTGCTTCTCAGCAAAGACTACGATTATATACACAAATTTGGCGCGCTCTTTTGAGCGTGTCGAAATTTCAACTTCTGCGCGACATCGCTCGTGCGGCGGATGTCCTGCCGAAGGCGGGTGGGTGCGATCGTGCGTGCATGGCCGGCATCAAGGGGCGTGATCTGACGATCGCGTCGCCCGTTTGATGCAGTTTCGAGCGGCCATGAAAAAAGCCACCGGAGACCGGTGGCTTCAATCGGATGACCTGGTAAAGGTCTGTTTAAACTTGGTGCCCAGAAGAGGACTCGAACCTCCACGATGTTACTCGCTAGTACCTGAAACTAGTGCGTCTACCAATTCCGCCATCTGGGCCCACATGACTGCAGAAGCAGCCACGTTTTGAATTTCAGGAAAGAAGGAGATCATATCAAAAATAATGTCACTTCCAGCAGCTTGTTGGATGAAATCGAAGGAACTGTTCAAGGACATCGCGACGGGCACGGCTTCGTGCAGCGCGACGACGGCGAGGCAGACATCTACCTGCCGCCGAACGAGATGCGCGCGGTGCTGCACAAGGATCGCGTCAAGGCGCGCATCGTGCGACAGGACCGCCGCGGCCGCCCCGAGGGGCGCGTGGTCGAGATCGTCGAGCGACCCGAGCAGCCGATCATCGGCCGCTTGCTGCACGAAGGCGGGATCTGGCTCGTTGCACCGGAAGACAAGCGCTACGGCCAGGACGTCCTGATCCCGAAGGGCGCCACCGGCCCCGCCAAGGTCGGCCAGGTCGTGGTCGTCCAGCTCACCGAGCCGCCGGCCTTGTTCGGTCAGCCCGTGGGCCGCGTGAGAGAAGTGCTGGGCGAGATCGACGACCCCGGCATGGAAATCGAGATCGCCGTGCGCAAGTACGGCGTGCCGCATGAGTTTTCCGCGGAGTGCCTGGCGCAGGCCAAGGCGCTGCCCGAGAAGGTGCGCCCTGCCGATAAGAAGGGCCGCATCGACCTCACCGACGTGCCGCTCGTCACCATCGACGGCGAAGACGCCCGCGACTTCGACGACGCCGTGTACTGCGAGCCCGCCAAGGTGGGCCGCGGCAAGGGCTGGCGCCTGCTGGTGGCCATCGCGGACGTCAGCGCCTATGTGCAGACCGGCTCCGCCATCGACATCGATGCGTACGACCGCGCCACCAGCGTCTACTTCCCGCGCCGCGTGATTCCGATGCTGCCCGAGAAGCTGTCGAACGGCCTGTGCTCGCTCAACCCCGAGGTCGAGCGCCTGTGCATGGTGTGCGACATGCTGGTTGCCGCCGACGGCGAGATCTACGCCTACCAGTTCTATCCGGCCGTGATGTTCAGTCACGCGCGCTTCACGTACACCGAAGTCGCCGCCATCCTCGGCAACACGCGCGGCCCCGAAGCCGCCAAGCGCAAGGACCGCGTCAAGGACCTGCTGAACCTCGCCGACGTCTACAAGGCCCTGCTCAAGCAGCGCGGCAAGCGCGGCGCGGTCGACTTCGAAACCACCGAGACGCAGATCATCTGCGACGACGCCGGCCGCATCGAGAAGATCGTGCCGCGCACACGCAACGAGGCGCACCGCCTGATCGAGGAGGCGATGCTCGCTGCCAACGTCTGCAGCGCCGATTTCATCGCTGAGGGCAAGCACCCGGGCCTGTTCCGCGTGCACGAAGGCCCGACGCCCGAGAAGAAGGAAATCCTGCGCGGCTACCTGAAGGCCATGGGCGTCGGCCTGAGCATCACCGACGAGCCGCGTCCCGGCGAGTTCCAGGCGATCGCCGAAGCCACCAAGGAGCGCCCCGACGCGCAGCAGATCCACACCATGCTGCTGCGCTCGATGCAGCAGGCGATCTACACGCCGATCAACAGCGGTCACTTCGGCCTGGCCTACGAGGCCTACACGCACTTCACGAGCCCGATCCGTCGCTATCCCGACCTGCTGGTGCACCGCGTGATCAAGGCGATCCTCGGCAAGACGCGCTACCAGTTGCCGATGCTGCCCACGCCCGGCGAGGCACATGCCAAGCTGGCCAAGCGGCTCGCTTCACGCGTCAAGGCGCCGACCAACAAGCCGCAGAAGGCGACCGTCGCGCCCAGCAAGGAAGTGCTGGCCTGGGAAGCCGCCGGCCTGCATTGCAGCGCCAACGAGCGCCGCGCCGACGAAGCCAGCCGCGACGTCGAGGCCTGGCTCAAGTGCAAATACATGCGCGAGCACCTCGGCGAGGAATACGGCGGCGTGGTCACGGCGGCCACCACCTTCGGCATCTTCGTCACGCTCGATGCGATGTATGTCGAGGGCCTGGTCCACATCACCGAGCTCGGCGGCGAGTACTTCAAGTTCGACGAGATGCGCCAGGAACTGCGCGGCGAGCGCACCGGCATCCGCTACGCCATCGGCACGCGGGTGCGGGTGCAGGTGAGCCGCGTCGACCTCGATGGCCGCAAGATCGACTTCCGCCTCGTGCGCGAAGGCGAAGACCTGACCTCGCGCGCCATGAAGGACAAGGGCGGCGCGCCGGTGAAGGCGTCGGCCAAGCGCAGTTCCCGCCACAAGGCGGAGGCCGGTGGCGAGTCGCGTTCGGAGCACGGTGGCGGCGGCGCTGCCGCGGTGCCCGCCGGCCCGCAATCGGCCATGCAGGCCTTCAAGTCGGCGGTGAAGAAAGCCGCCAACAAGATGCAGGGCAAGGGGCGCAAGCCCCGCCGCGGATGAGACGCGCCGTGCACACTACCGGTTTGCTTACCGTGTGTATGGATCAGTTGAAAAGGAGACTTGGAGCATGAGCGTGGAAAACAACAAGGGCCGCATCGCGATCGTCACGGGCGCGGGGTCGGGCATCGGCCGCGCGGCCGCGCTGGCCCTGCTGGCGGACGGTTGGAGCGTGGCCCTTGCGGGGCGCCGCCTCGAGCCGCTGGAGCAGGTGGCGGAAGAATCGGGCGCGGGTGCGCGTGCCTTCGCGGTGCCGACCGACGTGGCCAATGCCGACTCGGTGCAGGCGCTGTTCGGCGCCACGGTCGAACGCTTCGGGCGCGTCGACCTGCTGTTCAACAACGCCGGCGTGGGCAACCCGCCGGGACCGTTCGAGGACTGGACGCCCGAGCAGTGGAAGGGCGTGGTGGACATCAACCTCACCGGCATGTTCTTCTGCATCCAGCAGGCCTTCCGCACGATGAAGGCGCAGACGCCCCGGGGCGGCCGCATCATCAACAACGGGTCGATCTCGGCGACCACGCCGCGGCCGAATTCCGCGGCCTACACCTCGACCAAGCACGCGGTCGAAGGGCTGACCAAGACCGCCTCGCTCGACGGCCGCAAGTACGACATCGCGGTGGGGCAGGTGGACGTGGGCAATGCCATGACCGAGCTGGCCGCGCGCATGGCCACCGGCGTGCCGCAGGCCAACGGCGAGCTCGCGATCGAGCCGCTGATCGACGTCAAGATCGTCGGCCAGTCGGTGCTCTACATGGCGAACCTGCCGCTGGAAGCCAACGTGCTCTTCCACACCATCATGGCCACGAAGATGCCCTTCGTCGGGCGCGGCTGAGCCCTGCGCTCAGTCGGGCGCGCGGCGGGCCAGCGAGCCTGCCGTGAGCGGGGCCGCATCGGCCGGCCACAGGTCGGCGATGCGGCCGTGCTGCCAGACGGCTTCGCACGCCGCCTCGAATGCGGGGCGGCGCATCGCGAGCGCCGCGCCGATCATGCCGGCGAGCACGTCGCCGGTGCCTGCGGTGGCGAGGCGGGCATTGCCGGTCGGGTTGATGACCGGCGGCTCGTCGCTCGCGTTGGCAATCACTGTTCCAGACCCCTTGAGCACTGTCACCGCGCCGAAGCGCGAGGCCAACGCGCGGGCCGCGGCCAGGCGGTTGGCTTGCACGCCACCCGTCGTGTCGCAGAGCAGGCGCGCGGCTTCCAATGGATGCGGCGTGATCACGGTGGGAGCGCCGGCCTGGCCTCGCGCGATCAGTTGCGCCTGAAGTGACGGATCGGCGGCGATGGCGTTGAGCGCGTCGGCGTCGAGCACCAGCGCGGCGGCCGTCGACAGCACGCGCGGCAGCAGTTCGCGCACGGCATCTCCGCCCCCGCAGCCGCATACGACCGTCATGCCGGTGAGGTCCAGCGCGTGGGCGTCGCGCAGCATCAGCTCCGGCTGCGAGGTGTCGACGGGCGCTGCGCGGGGATCGAGCAATCCGACGAACACGCGTCCCGCGCCCGCATGCAGCGCGGCCGAGCCGGCCAGCAAGGCGGCGCCGGCCATGCCCGAGGCGCCGCCGATCACGGCGACATCGCCGTAGCTGCCCTTGTGCGAGGCGTGGGTGCGCGGTTGGATATCGGGCGCGCCTGCGAGGCGGGCTGTCGGTCGCTCCTGGATGAAAGGGCTGCAGCCCAGGTCGTCGAACCACACCGTGCCGGCCGCGTCGCGGCCTTGCGCCGTGAACAGGCCGGGTTTCAGCGTGAGGAAGGTGAGGGTGGTGCGGGCCGATGCCGATGCTTGATCTGCGCTGAAGGCCAGTGTGCCGGTGTCGGCATCGAGGCCCGAGGGCACGTCGAGGCTGAGCACCGGTGGTGCGCCCGTGTGCATCCGCGCAAGCCATTCGGCCATTGCGCCCGACGGCGGGCGGGTCGATCCGATGCCGAGCAACGCATCCATCGCCAGCTCGAAGCTCAATGGCGGCTCCGAAGCGAAGGTGACGCCCGCATCGCGCGCACGCTGCAGCGACGCCTTGGCATCCGCTGGCAGCCGGCCTTCATCGCCCACGAAGGTGACGACCGGAAAGAAGCCGCGATGCCGCAGTTGCGCCGCGGCTTCGAAGCCGTCGCCGCCGTTGTTCCCGGGGCCGCAGGCGATCCAGATCGTTCGCGCGCGCGGCGCGAGCGCCATCGCGAGCCGTGCCGCAGCGAGGCCGGCGCGCTGCATCAGCGTGTGGCGGGGCAGGGCGGAGGCGGCTGTCTGCTCGATGCGGCGCGTGGCGGCGATGTCGAACAGATCGGCGGCGCTGGCGGACGTGATGCGATGCATCGAGCCATTGTGCCGCCGACGCTGCGCCTCCTATCATCGACCGATGATGCTCAAGACCTTCGGCTGGTTGCTGGTTCTGCTGCTGGCGTGCCTGGCCGGGTTCGTTGGCACGGCCGCAGCGATGATCGCCGGCGCGGCCTGGGCGGTCGGCCTGCTGATCGTGGTGTGGGGGCTGTTCCTGCTGGCCGAGCTGTTGCGCCGGGTGCCGCTGCGCGACGTCGCCTGGGCCCTGGGCGTGGGCTATGGCATCGGCGTAATCCGGTGGCTCGACGTGCCGGTCGAGGCGGGGTCTGGCACGCAGTGGCTGATGATGGGCTTGGACCTGCTGGTGCTGGTGTTCTTCGGGCTGATCGCGCCGGCGATCCTGGGGTTGATCGCCCAACGCTGGGCGCCCCGGCCCGAACTGCCGATGGAAAAACCGGCTACCCCCGAGCAACTGCGCCGCTGGGGTCCTAAAGACTGAGCCGCTCGATCCCCAGGCCTTCGAGGTCGATGCCGGGGTCTTGCCCTGAGATCAGGTCGCCGAGCACGCGCGCGCTGCCGCACGACAGCGCCCAGCCGCTCGAGCCGTGGCCCAGGTTGAGCCACACGCCGGGAATGCCGCTGGCACCCAGCACCGGCGGGCCATCGGGCAGCATCGGCCGGGCGCCCTTCCATTGCTGGATGCCCGACTGCAGCGTGGCTGCGCCCGGAAACCAGTCGTGCAGCACCTTGTAGAGCGTCTGGATCGCGGCCGGGCTCATGGCGTCGGGCGAGCCGCCGATCTCGGCGCTGCCGGCCACGCGCACGCGCTGGCCCAGGCGGGAGATGGCGACCTTGTAGCGTTCGTCCATCACCGCGCTGCGCGGTGCGTTGAGCGGCTCGCGCACCGGGGCGCTGACCGAGTGACCGTAGACCGGCGCCAGCGGAATGCGCAGCCCCAGCGGACGCAGCAGCGCGGCGGACGACAGGCCGGCGCAGACCACGATGGCGTCGAACTGCAGCGCGTCCGAGCCGCTGGCCAGCGTCAGCGAGGTGGGCGCGGCGCGGCTCAGCGGCGCAATGTCGCAGTTGAAATGGAATTGCGCGCCCAAAGCCTCCGCTTCCCACTTGAGCAGCAGCGCGAACTGGCGGCAGTTCGCGACCTCGTCTTCCGGCAGGTGGATGGCGCCTGCCAGCGGGGTGTCGGGGTTGAGCGCGGGCTCGATCAGGCGGGCCTCGTCGGCATCGATCTCGCGGAATACGCTGCCGGCCGAGCGCAGCACCTCCAGCCCGGGCTGCACCAGTTTTTTCTCGCGCTTGGATCGCAGCAGCACCAGGTAGCCGTCGCTGCGTTCGTAGCTCAGCTCGCGCGCTTCGGTCACTGCGTGCAGCCGGGTGCGGCTGTAGAAAGCCAGCCGCTGCATGCGGGCGCGGTTGGCCAGGTAGGTCTCGAGCTTGCAGGCCTTCTGCCAGCGCGACATCCAGCCGAGGTCGCGCGAACTCAGCGGCCAGCGCAGCTTGATGGCGCCGTGCGAAGACAGCAGCGAGCGCAGCACCTTGCCGCGCATGCCCGGTGCGGCCCACGGCGTGACATAACCCGGCGCGACCACGCCGGCGTTGGCAAAGCTGGCCTCTTCGGCGGCGGCGCCGCGGCGCTCGAACACGCTCACTTCATGGCCGTCGGAAACCAGTTCCCAGGCGGTGGTGACGCCGACGATGCCGGCGCCCACGATCGCGATTTTCATTGAAATTTTCTAGATAAAAGAAGCGGCTGACGCCCGTGAGGTGGGCGGTGACAGCGGTTATTTCTGTAGCGTGCGTTCGGCCTGGAACGCCACCGCGAGCACGGCGTCGTCGTGCATCGCGCCGTGCCACAGCATCAGGCCGACCGGCAGTTCGCCGGCGACGTGGCAGGGCAGCGAAATGGCGCAGCCGTCGAGCATGTTGACGATCGACGGGTTGCGCAGCAGCAGCGCGTTGACGCGGAAGAATTCGTCGTCGCGCTCGGCGCCCGGTGCCACGCTGGCGAAGGACGGCGCCGTGATCGGCACGGTCGGCGACACCACGGCGTCGAACGGTGCCAGCGCTTTCTCGACACGGGCGATCCAGTCGCGGCGGGCGCGGACCAGGTCGATGTACTCGTGCGCCTTCATGCCCGCGCCGCGCAGGATGCGCTGCGCCACGCGCGGGTCGTAGCCGGCGCCGCTGCGTTCCAGCAGCAGCCGGTGCCAGGCGTACGACTCGGCCGCCGAGAAGCCGCCGGTGGCGTTGATGCTCTGCAGGTCGGCCAGCTCGGGCAATTCGATTTCCTGGATGCGGGCACCCGTGGCGCGCAGGGTGGCCAGGGTGCGCTCGAAAGCCGTGGCCACGGCGGGCTCGAGGTCGTCGAGGAAGACGTTCTTCACGACGGCCAGCCGGTAGGCCGACAACGGCGCCGAGCCGGGCGTCACCTGCCGCGCCGAGAGGATCTCGTGCGCGGTGACGGCGTCGCGCACCGAGCGGGTCATGGCGCAGACGGTGTCGAGCGTGGTCGACAGCGGCAGCGCGCCGTCGGCCGGCGTGAGGCGGGCGGTGTTCTTGAAGCCGACGATGCCATTCAGCGCCGCCGGGATGCGGATCGAGCCGCCGGTGTCGGAGCCCAGGCCGATGAAGGCTGCGCCGCTCGCCACCGAAATCGCCGCGCCGGACGACGAGCCGCCCGGAATGCGTGGCTTGGCGGTGTCGCTCACGTTGGCGGGTGTTCCGTGGTGCGGGTTGACGCCGACGCCGGAAAAGGCGAACTCCGTCATGTTGGTGCGCCCGGTCAGCACGCCGCCGGCGGCGCGCAGCCGGGCCACGGCGAGCGAATCGGCCGGGGCGGCCGGTGCGTGCGAGAGCACCGCCGAGCCGGCGGGTGTCGGCTGGCCGGCGACGTCGAACAGGTCCTTGCTGGTGAAGGCCAGTCCGGCCAGCCGGCTTTCGGGCGCCGATGCGGCGGCGGCCGCGCGGGCCTCGTCGAACATCGTGCGGGTGAAAACGTGGGCGCAGGCCGGGGATTCGGAGAGGGCGATGGCGCGCTCCATTTCGGTGCGCGCATCGGAACCGCCAGCCAGAAGGGTGAGACGGGTGGCGTGAAGGTCGTTCATGGCGTCGAGGGTACCTTGGAACGGCTCGGTTCGAGGGAGGAGGGGGTGGCCGCCGTGCTATACTCTTTGGGTTTCGCTGGTTATGCGACAGTTCTGTCGCCGCCAGTCAAGCACATCCGCAAACCGGCCCAATCAAGGTGTTGCGACCCCGTCGAAGGGGCGCAAAACGGGCTGGATTTTAGACCCAACCTTTGGAGTAAATTCAATGTCGACCACCATGCGCGAAATGCTGGAAGCCGGTGTCCACTTCGGTCACCAAACCCGCTTCTGGAACCCCAAGATGGCTCCGTTCATCTTCGGTCACCGCAACAAGATTCACATCATCAACCTGGAAAAGTCGCTCCCGATGTTCCAGGACGCGATGAAGTACGCCAAGCAACTCACGGCCAACCGCGGCACGATCCTGATGGTCGGCACGAAGCGCCAGGCCCGTGAAATCGTCGCTGCAGAAGCTCGCCGCGCCGGCGTGCCTTTCGTCGACACCCGCTGGCTCGGCGGCATGCTGACCAACTTCAAGACCGTCAAGACCTCGATCAAGCGTCTGAAGGACATGAAGGCCCAGCAAGAAGCCGGCCTCGACAGCCTGAGCAAGAAAGAGCAGCTCACGTTCTCGCGCGAAATCGCGAAGCTCGAGAAGGACATCGGCGGCATCCAGGACATGGCTGCGCTGCCCGACGCCATCTTCGTGATCGACGTGGGCTTCCACAAGATCGCCGTGGCCGAAGCCAAGAAGCTCGGCATCCCGCTGATCGGTGTGGTCGACTCCAACCACTCGCCCGAAGGCATCGACTACGTGATCCCCGGCAACGACGACTCGTCGAAGGCCGTCACGCTGTACGCCCGTGGCATCGCCGACGCCATCATCGAAGGCCGCAACAGCGCCGGTGGTGACGTGGTCAAGGCCGTTGCCGAAGGCAGCGGCGACGAATTCGTCGAAGTCGAAGAAGGCGCTTCGGCCTGATAGGCGCGTTCGCGAGCCTGAAGAAGGGGCTTTGGTGCCCCTTTTTTTTAACCTGATTTTTGGATTTACGGAGATACACAAATGGCTGCAATCACCGCAAGCATGGTCGGCGAACTGCGCGCGAAGACCGATGCGCCCATGATGGAATGCAAGAAGGCCCTGACGGAGGCCGACGGCAACATGGAAAAGGCCGAAGAGCTGCTGCGCATCAAGCTCGGCAACAAGGCTGGCAAGGCATCGGGCCGCATCACCGCTGAAGGCGTGGTCACGGCTTTCGTCGACGGCGCTGCCGGCGGCATGATCGAAATCAACTGCGAAACCGACTTCGTCACCAAGAACGACAGCTTCCTGGCCATGGCCAACGCTGCCGCGATGCTGGTCGCCAAGAACAACCCCGCCGACATCGCCGCACTGGGCGCGCTGGCTTACGAGCAGGACGGCTTCGGCCCCACGCTCGAAGACGTGCGCAAGGGCCTGATCGGCAAGATCGGCGAGAACATGAGCTTCCGCCGCTTCAAGCACTTCACGGGCAACGGCAAGCTGGCTTCGTACCTGCACGGCACGCGCATCGGCGTGATGGTCGAGTTCGAAGGTGACGACACCTCGGCCAAGGACGTCGCGATGCACATCGCCGCCATGAAGCCGGTCGCCATCCAGGCATCGGACGTGCCCGCCGACCTGATCGAAAAAGAACGCGCTGTGGCCGCCGGCAAGGCGGAAGAAGACCGCAAGACGGCCGAAGCCGAAGGCAAGAAGCCGCAGCCGGCCGACATCGTTGCCAAGCGCATCGAAGGCGGCGTGCAGAAGTACCTCAAGGAAGTCTCGCTGCACAACCAGCCGTTCGTGAAGAACGACAAGCAGACCGTCGAGCAGATGCTCAAGGCCGCCGACACCACGATCAAGGGCTTCACTCTGTACGTGGTCGGCGAAGGCATCGAGAAGAAGGTCGACGACTTCGCTGCCGAAGTCGCTGCCCAGGTCGCTGCTGCCAAGGCTGCCGCCTGATCCGGCAGGCCTCCAAGCGGCGGTGCGCGACAGCGTGCCGCCGCTTTTTCACCGCCACGTTTTACACTCGCCCCCGCCAACCCTCTAAGGAAAATGCCCATGTCTGATGCCCGCCCAGCCCACAAGCGAATCTTGTTGAAGCTGTCGGGTGAGGCATTGATGGGCGATGACGCCTTCGGCATCAACCGCGCCACCATCGTGCGCATGGTCGAAGAAGTGGCCGAGGTCGTGAACATGGGCGTCCAGGTGGCGGTCGTGATCGGCGGCGGCAACATCTTCCGCGGCGTCGCGGGAGGCTCCGTCGGCATGGACCGCGCCACGGCCGACTACATGGGCATGCTGGCCACCGTCATGAACTCGCTGGCCCTGGCCGACGCGATGAACAAGCAGGGCCTCGTGGCCCGCGTGATGTCCGCCATCGCCATCGAGCAGGTGGTCGAGCCCTATGTGCGCCCCAAGGCCCTGCAGTACCTCGAAGAGGGCAAGGTCGTGGTGTTCGCGGCCGGTACCGGCAACCCCTTCTTCACGACCGACACGGCCGCCGCGCTGCGCGGTGCCGAGATCGGCGCCGAGCTGGTGCTCAAGGCGACCAAGGTGGACGGCGTCTACACCGCCGATCCCAAGACCCACCCCGAAGCCACGCGCTACGCCTCGCTCACCTTCGACGAGGCGATTGCGCAGAATCTCGGCATCATGGACGCCACGGCCTTCGCGCTGTGCCGCGACCAGAAGCTGCCGATCAAGGTGTTCTCGATCTTCAAGAACGGCGCCCTCAAGCGCGTCGTGATGGGCGAGGACGAGGGCACGCTGGTGCATGCCTAGGAGTAATTGAGATGACCATTGCAGACATTCGCAGTGCGACCGACGCGAAGATGAACCAGTCGCTCGCCGCCTTCCAGAACAACCTCACCAAGATCCGCACGGGCCGCGCCAACTCGGCGCTGCTCGACTCGATCCATGTCGAGTACTACGGCTCGCAGGTGCCGCTGAGCCAGGTGGCGAACGTGTCGGTGCTCGACTCGCGCACCATCAGCGTCCAGCCCTGGGAAAAGGGCATGGGCGCCAAGATCGAGAAGGCCATCCGCGAAAGCGACCTGGGCCTGAACCCCGCGTCGATGGGCGACCTGATCCGCGTGCCGCTGCCCGCCATGAGCGAAGAGCGCCGCAAGGAAATGACCAAGCTGGTCCGCAACGAAGGCGAGAGCGCCAAGATCGCGACGCGCAACCTGCGCCGCGACGCGAACGAAGCGGTCAAGAAGCTCGTGAAGGACAAGCTGGCCTCGGAAGACGACCAGAAGCGCGCCGAGACCGAGATCCAGAAGGTCACCGACAAGCACATCGCGGAAATCGACCGTCTGGTCGCCGCGAAAGAAGCGGAGATCATGGCCGTTTGAGGCTCCGCATGGCCTCCTCGCCGCAGACGACGCCCCCTCCGCACCACGTTGCCATCGTCATGGATGGCAATGGCCGGTGGGCCACCAAGCGCTTCCTGCCTCGCGTGGCGGGGCACAAGCAGGGCGTGGAGTCGCTGCGGCGCTGCGTCAAGGCCTGCGCCGACCGTGGCGTGGGCGTGCTCACCGTGTTCGCGTTCTCCTCGGAGAACTGGAACCGTCCCCCTGAAGAAGTCTCCGGCCTGATGCAGCTGATGGTCGGGGCACTCGCACGCGAAGTGCCGCGGCTCAACGCCGATGGCGTGCGGCTGCATTTCGTGGGTGAACGCGCCGGCCTGTCCGACAAGATGGTGGCCGGCCTGGTATCGGCCGAGCAGACCACGGCCCACAACACGCGTCTGATTCTCAACATCTGCTTCAATTACGGCGGGCGCTGGGACATCGCTCGCGCCGCGGCCAAGCTCGCCGAGCAGGGCCTGCCCATGACCGAGATGAACCTTGATCGCGCCATGGCGCTGGCCCACGTGCCCGACCCCGACCTGTTCATCCGCACGGGCGGCGAGCAGCGGCTGTCGAATTTCCTGCTTTGGCAGAGTGCCTACGCCGAGCTGTTCTTCAGCGACAAGCTGTGGCCCGAGTTCGACGAGGCTGCGCTGGACGAGGCCATTGCCGCGTTCCAGGGCCGCGAGCGTCGCTTCGGCCAGACCTCGGCGCAGGTCTCGGCTTCCGCGGCCTGACAACGGCCCGACACCACCTTCCGCATGCTCAAACAACGCATCCTCACGGCGATCGTGCTGCTCGCGATCCTGCTGCCGGCGCTGTTCTACCGAAACCACATTCCCTTCGCCTGCGTGATGCTGGTGCTGATCGGCGCCGCCGCGTGGGAGTGGGGGCGCCTGAACGGCTATGGACAGGGCATGTCGCTGTTCCTGGGCGCCGAGATGGTGGCGCTGTGCGGGCTGTCGTGGTGGCTGGGGCTGTTGGAGCAGCGCCTGTTCCTCATGTGGTCCCTGGCCAGTGCGGCCTGGGTGCTCGGCGGCGCGGCGC
This sequence comes from Variovorax sp. GW821-FHT09D07, assembly GCF_059416345.1. NCBI lineage: Bacteria > Pseudomonadati > Pseudomonadota > Betaproteobacteria > Burkholderiales > Comamonadaceae > Variovorax > Variovorax sp. GW821-FHT09D07. The sequence goes on along the minus strand of NZ_JBWKOY010000005.1, from coordinate 191,227 downwards.
TGCTGCGCGTCGCAGTGCCTGGCTGGCCCCGCATTCCGCGCGGGCTGCGGCTGGTGGGCGGCCTGCTGGCGCTGTGGGTCGCGTGGCTCGCGGCGGTGCAGGCGCGCATGGTCGGCATCAACTTCCTGCTGTCGATCCTGGTGCTGGTCTGGGTGGCGGACGTGTTCGCCTATTTCGCCGGCCGCGCCTTCGGCCTGAAGTTCACGCGTGCCAAGCTGGCGCCCGCCATCAGTCCCGGCAAGAGCTGGGAAGGTGTCTGGGGCGGCATGGCCGGCGTCATCGTGCTGGCGTTCGCCTGGGTCTGGGCCGACAAGAGCCTGGGCGCCACGGTGCCCAGTCTCTACACCCGCCTGCATGAGCGCGGCTGGTGGCTGCTGCTGATCGGGGCGGTGTTCCTAGCGGCGATGAGCGTCGTCGGCGACCTCGTCGAATCGCTGATCAAGCGCAGCGCCGGCGCCAAGGACAGCAGCCGGCTGCTGCCCGGCCACGGCGGCGTGCTCGACCGCGTGGATGCCCTCTTGCCGGCACTTCCCATTGCCATGATGCTGGCTTTCCTGTGAACACTCCCAAACAACGTGTCACGGTGCTCGGCTCGACCGGTTCGGTCGGAGTCAGCACGCTCGACGTCATTGCCCGTCACCCCGAGCGTTTCGAGGTGTTCGCGCTCTCGGCTGCCACCAAGGTCGACGAGTTGCTGGCCCAATGCGCGCGCTTCTCGCCGCGCTTCGCCGTCATGGCGAGCGCGCCGCATGCCGCGCTGCTGGCCGAAAAGCTCAAGCAAAACAACCTCTCGACCCGCGTCCTGATGGGCGACGATGCTCTCGAAAGAATAGCGTCGGACGACGAAGTTGATGCCGTGATGGCCGCCATCGTCGGCGCAGCCGGCCTGGCGCCATGCCTGGCCGCCGCGCGCGCCGGCAAGCGCCTGCTGCTGGCGAACAAGGAGGCCCTGGTCGTCGGCGGCGAGCTGTTCATGCGCACGGTGCAGGAGGGCGGCGCCACGCTGCTGCCCATCGACAGCGAGCATTCGGCCATTTTCCAGTCGCTGCCCGAAGACCCGTCCACCTGGGCGCGGCGCATCGACAAGATCATCCTGACCGCCTCGGGCGGCCCGTTCCGCACCCGCGCGCCCGACACGCTGGGCGCCGTGACGCCCGAGCAGGCCTGTGCGCACCCGAACTGGGTCATGGGCCGCAAGATCTCGGTCGACTCGGCCACGATGATGAACAAGGCGCTCGAGGTGATCGAGGCGCGACACCTGTTCGGCGTGTCGCCGGAGCAGATCGAGGTCGTCATCCACCCGCAGAGCGTGGTCCATTCGATGGTGCAGTTCACCGACGCCTCGGTCATCGCCCAACTCGGCACGCCCGACATGCGGGTGCCGATCGCGGTCGGGCTGGCCTGGCCGGAGCGCATCGAAAGCGGGGCGGCACGGCTCGATTTCCGCCAGATGGGCTCGCTGACCTTCGACGCGCCAGATCCTGCGCTGTTCCCCGGCCTGGGCCTGGCGTGGCAGGCCTTGCGCGCCGCGTCGGGCACCACTGCGGTGCTGAACGCGGCCAATGAGGTGGCGGTGGCCGCCTTTCTCGAACGGCGCCTGCGTTTCGATCGCATTCATGCGGTCAACCTGGAAACTTTGGAGGCGGTCATGCCCTCCAAGCCGGCATCGCTGGCCGACCTGCTGGCGCTCGACGCCAGCGCCCGCGAAGCGGCCAATGCCGCCGCGGCACGTTTCGCGGCCTGATTCCCCACTGCGCAGAGGACCCCGATGCTCACCGTCATAGCTTTTGTGGTCGCTCTCGGCGTCCTCATCGCGGTCCACGAATACGGCCACTACCGCGTGGCCGTGGCCTGCGGCGTCAAGGTGGAGCGTTTCTCGGTCGGCTTCGGCAAGGTCATCCTGCGCTGGCAGCCCAAGCGCCAGCATGCGGGGCAGCAGACCGAGTTCGTGATCGGCGCTTTCCCGTTCGGGGGCTACGTCAAGATGCTCGACGAGCGCGAAGGCCCCGTGGCGCCCGAGGAGCGGCACCGCGCCTTCAACACTCAGCCGCTGCGCTCACGTGCGGCCATCGTGGCCGCCGGCCCGATCGCCAACCTGTTGCTGGCGGTCGTGCTGTACACGGCGGTCAACTGGATCGGCGTCGACGAACCTGTGGCCAAGCTGGCCCGGCCGGTGGCGGCGTCGCTGGCCGAGGCGGCTGGCCTGCGCGGCGGCGAACACATCACCCAGGCCGGTTTCGACGGCGACCTGTCGCCGGTCCAGTCCTTCGAAGACCTGCGCTGGCGCATGACGCGCGGCGCACTCGACGGCCGCGACCTCACGCTCGAAGTGGCGGGCGAGGGTGGTCGGCCCGGCCGCCAGCTGGTCCTGCCGCTGAGCCGTATGGAGGCCAAGGACGCCGATCCGCAGATGTTCCGCAAGATCGGCGTGGTCGCACCGCTGACCCGTCCCGAGATCGGCGAGGTCATGGCGGGCAGCGCGGCCGAGCGTTCGGGCCTGCGCAACGGCGACCTGGTCCTGACCATCGGCGACACCCCCATCCTCGACGGGCAGCAGCTGCGCGAGGTCATCCGGGTCTCGGTCGATGCCTCCGGGCAGGCGCGCACGCAGACCTGGCAGCTCCAGCGTGGCGGCCAGCCGCTCTCGCTCGAAGTCAAGCCGGAAGTGCGCGAAGAGGGCGCCACCAAGGTCGCGCGCATCGGCGCCTACGTCGGCGCGCCGCCCGAGATGGTCACGGTGCGCCAGGGCGTCATCGACGGCGTCTGGCGCGGCGTGGTGCGCACCTGGGAGGTGTCCGCGCTCACGGTTCGCATGATGGGCAAGATGCTGATCGGCGAGGCCTCGATCAAGAACCTGAGCGGTCCCTTAACAATTGCTGATTACGCCGGCAAGTCCGCCAGCCTCGGTCTGACACAGTACCTGGTCTTTCTCGCGCTCATCAGCGTGAGCCTCGGGGTGCTCAACCTGATGCCGCTGCCGGTCCTCGATGGGGGGCACCTGATGTATTATCTTTGGGAGGGCCTGACCGGGAAAAGCGTCTCCGACGCCTGGATGGAACGGCTGCAGCGTGGCGGTGTCGCCTTGCTGCTGGTGATGATGTCGGTCGCACTCTTCAACGACGTCACGCGGCTCTTTGGTTAACTTTCTGCCGGCCCTTTCCGTGCCGGCCCAATTCACAGATGAACACAAACTTCAGTCGCTTTCGCCTGCGTAGCGTTGCCGCGGTGGTGGCCAGCACGCTGGCGGCCACGGCCGCTTGGGCCGTCGAGCCTTTCACGGTGCGCGATATCCGCGTCGAAGGCTTGCAACGCGTCGAGGCCGGCACGATCTTCGGGTCGCTGCCCCTGCGTGTGGGCGACACCTACAGCGACGAACGCGGCTCGGCCGCGATCCGCGCGCTGTTCGACCTGGGGTTGTTCAAGGACGTGCGCATCGACGTCAACGGCAACGTGCTGGTGGTGATCGTCGAAGAGCGGCCCACCATTGCCGACGTCGACTTCGTCGGCGCCAAGGAATTCGACAAGGCGGCGCTGCAGAAGGCGCTGCGTGAAATCGGACTGGCCGACGGCCGCCCGTATGACAAGGCCCTGGCTGACCGCGCCGAGCAGGAGCTCAAGCGCCAGTACGTGAGCCGGAGCCTCTACAACGCGAACGTCGTGACCACCGTCACGCCCATCGAGCGCAACCGCGTGAACCTGACGTTCACCGTGACCGAAGGCGAGTCCGCCCGCATCCGGGAAGTGCACGTGGTCGGCAACAAGGCCTTCAGCGAATCGACGCTGCTGAGCCTGTTCGACCAGGACAGCGGCGGCTTCATGAGCTGGTACACCAAGTCGAACCAGTACTCGCGCGCCAAGCTCAACGCCGACCTCGAGACGCTGAAGAGCTACTACATCACCCGCGGCTACCTCGAGTTCCGCATCGATTCGACCCAGGTCGCCATTTCGCCGGACCGCAAGGACCTGAGCGTCACGGTGAACATCACCGAAGGCGAGAAGTTCGTGGTGGCGGGCATCAAGCTCGACGGCAACTACCTGGGCCGCGACGACGAGTTCAAGTCGCTCATCACGATCAAGCCCGGCGAGCCCTACAACGGCGAACAGGTCACCGAGACCACCAAGGCCTTCAGCGACTACTTCGGCACCTTCGGCTACGCCTTCGCCCGCGTGCAGGCGCGTCCGGACATCGACCGCGTGAACAACCGTGTCACGCTCACGCTGCAGGCCGAGCCTTCGCGCCGCGTGTACGTGCGCCGTGTGTCGGTCGGCGGCAACAACAAGACGCGCGACGAAGTGATCCGCCGCGAGTTCCGCCAGTTCGAAGCATCCTGGTACGACGGCGACAAGATCAAGGTCTCGCGCGACCGCGTGGACCGCCTGGGCTTCTTCACCGAAGTGAACGTGGAGACCCAGGAAGTGCCGGGCTCGCCCGACCAGGTCGACCTGACCGTCAACGTGGCCGAAAAGCCCACCGGCACGCTGCAGCTGGGCGCCGGCTACTCGAGCGCGGAAAAGGTCGCGCTGACCTTCGGTATCTCGCAGGAGAACGTGTTCGGCTCGGGCAACTTCCTCGGCGTGCAGGTCAACACCAGCAAGTACAACCGCACGCTGTCGCTGACGACCACCGACCCGTACTTCACGAAGGACGGCATCTCGCGCACGATCAGCGTCTACCACACGACGACGCGTCCGTACTCCACGAACGAAGACGGCGACTACAAGCTGGTGAACCAGGGCGCCTCGATCCGTTTCGGCGTGCCGTTCAGCGAACTCGACACCGTCTTCTTCGGCGTCGGCCTGGAGCGCTACGCGTTTGACCCGAACCGCTCGGCGCTCGCCGGCCTCACCACGCCGCAGTCGTACCTGAACTACTTCCATTGCGGCAAGGACGCGACCGGCTGGTTCGTCACCAGCTGCGACCAGAAGAGTGTCTGGGGCATCCCGCTGACCGTGGGTTGGGGCCGCGACAGCCGCGACAGCGCGCTGGTCCCGACCACCGGCCGCCTGCAGCGCGCCAACCTCGAGCTGGGCGTGGGCGGGGACATGAAGTACCTGAAGACCAGCTACCAGTACCAGCAGTTCTTCGCGATCAACAAGCAGTACACCTTCGCCATCAACGGCGAAGTGGGTTATGCCAAGGCCTTCGGTGGCAAGGTCTACCCGATCTTCAAGAACTTCTACGCCGGTGGCCTGGGTTCGATCCGCGGTTTCGAGCAGAACTCGCTGGGTCCGCGCGACCAGCCGCTGCTGGGCCAGACCGAAGGCGCGGCGCTGGGTGGTACCAAGAAGGCCATCTTCAACGCCGAGCTGAGCACGCCATTCCCCGGCGCCGGCAACGACCGCACGCTGCGCTTGTACGGCTTCTTCGACGTCGGTAACGTGTTCGGTTCCCGTGCACCCAACGTGACGGACGAGCAATGGAAGGCCCAGAAGAAGCTGCGCGCCTCGGTCGGCCTGGGCATCAGCTGGATCTCGCCGCTGGGCCCGCTGCGCCTGGCCTACGCCTTCCCCGTCAAATCCCAGAAGGAAGTGACGGATCCGAGCACCGGGTTCGTCGTGATCCCGAAGGATAGAATTCAGCGCCTCCAATTCCAGATCGGAACGTCTTTCTAAATGAAGCATTTGATTCGCGCCGCCGCCGGCGCGTTCCTGATTCCCGCTTTTGCCCTCATGGCTGCGCCCGCGCAGGCCCAGGAAAGCTTTCGCATCGGTTTCGTGAACCCCGACCGCGTGCTGCGTGAAGCGCAGCCGGCCAAGACCGCGCAAGCCAAGCTCGAGGCTGAATTCCTCAAGCGCGAAAAGGACCTGACCGTGCAGGGCGATGCGCTGAAGACGGCCTCGGAGAAGTTCGAGCGCGAGGCGCCGACCCTGTCGGAAAGCCAGCGCGTCTCGCGCCAGCGTTCGCTGGTCGACCAGGACCGCGACTTCCAGCGCAAGCGCCGCGAGTTCCAGGAAGACCTGAACGCGCGCAAGAACGAAGAGCTCCAGCAGGTCTACGAGCGCGCCAACCGCGTGGTCAAGCAGGTCGCCGAAGCTGAAAAGTACGACGCCATCCTCCAGGAAGCGATCTACATCAACCCGAAGCACGACATCACCGACAAGGTGATCAAGGCGCTCAACGCGTCGGTCGGCTCCTCTGCGCCTGCGGCCGGCAAGTAACGCCGCGAACCGGCGTGTCGCTGCAGCTCGGAGCCATCGTTGACGCCCTCGGGGGCGAGCTTCATGGAGATGCCACGCTGTCCATCGAGCGGCTCGCGCCGCTGCAGAATGCACAGCCCGATGCGCTCAGCTTCCTGAGCCATCCCAAATACCAGCAGGAACTGGCCGCCTCCAAGGCGGCCTGTGTCATCGTGTCGCCCGCCATGCGCGAGGCTGCCGCGGCGCGTGGCGCCTACATCGTCACGCCCGATCCGTACTACTACTTTGCGCGCCTGACGCAGCTGTGGAAAGCGCACCATGCGCGCCCGGAAGCCGATCGCATCCATCCCTCCGCCGTGATCCATCCCGAAGCCCATGTCGACGCCACTGCGCGCATCGGTGCGCTGTGCGTGGTGGAGCGGGGCGCGCGCATCGGCGCGGGCACCGTGCTGAAGTCGCGCGTCACGGTCAGCGAAGACTGCACCATCGGCGAGCGCTGCCTGCTGCACCCCGGCGTGGTGATCGGAGCCGACGGCTTCGGCCTCGCGCCGCACCAGGGTGCCTGGGTCAAGATCGAGCAGCTGGGCGCGGTGCGCATCGGCAACGACGTCGAGATCGGCGCCAACACCTGCATCGACCGCGGCGCGCTCGACGACACCGTGATCGAAGACGGCGTGAAGCTCGACAACCTGATCCAGATCGGCCACAACGTGCGCGTCGGCAAGCACACCGCCATGGCGGGCTGCGTCGGCGTGGCCGGCAGCGCCACCATCGGCGCCCACTGCACCTTCGGCGGCGGCGCCATCGTGCTGGGTCACCTCACGGTGGCCGACGGCGTGCATGTGTCGGCGGCGACCGTGGTGACACGCTCCATCCGCAAGGCCGGCCAGTACACCGGCATGTTTCCGATCGATGACAATGCGAACTGGGAAAAGAATGCGGCAACACTCAAGCAGTTGCACAGCCTGCGCGAACGACTGAAGGCGCTGGAAAAAGCCCCCTCGAAACAATGACGACGATGCAGGAACAGAACACCATGACGGACACGACGCTCGATATCCACCAAATTCTCAAGTTGCTGCCGCATCGCTACCCGTTTCTCCTGGTGGACCGGGTGTTGAGCATGGAGAAGGGCAAGCGCATCACGGCCCTCAAGAACGTGACGATGAACGAGCCCTTCTTCAACGGCCACTTCCCGCACCGTCCGGTGATGCCGGGCGTGCTGATGCTCGAAGCCATGGCGCAGGCCGCGGCGCTGCTGTCGTTCCGTTCGCTCGACATCGTGCCCGACGACAACACCGTCTACTACTTTGCGGCCATCGACGGCGCGCGCTTCAAGCGCCCCGTGGAGCCGGGCGACCAGCTCACGCTGGAAGTCGAGATCGAGCGCATGAAGGCCGGCATCTCGAAGTTCAAGGGCCGTGCGCTTGTGGGCAGCGAACTGGCGTGCGAAGCCTCGCTGATGTGCGCCATGCGCCAGATCAACAGCTGATCCGGCTCATCGTCTCTAGCAAGGCATGACCCAGGTTCATTCGACCGCGATCGTCGACCCGAAGGCCCAGCTCGACGCCTCGGTGTCGGTCGGTCCCTACACCGTGATCGGCCCGCACGTGCGGATCGGCGCGGGCACCACCATCGGCGCGCACTGCGTGATCGAAGGGCGCACCACCATCGGGCGCGACAACAGGATCTTCCAGTTCTCGTCGCTCGGCGCAATCCCGCAAGACAAGAAATACGCGGGCGAGCCGACCGAGCTGACCATCGGCGACCGCAACGTGATCCGCGAGTTCTGCACCTTCAACCTCGGCGTGCCCGGGGCAGGGGGCATCACGCGTGTCGGCAACGACAACTGGATCATGGCGTACACGCACATCGCGCACGACTGCCGGGTCGACAACCACACGACGCTGTCCAACAACACCACGCTGGCCGGGCACGTGCATCTGGCCGACTGGGTCACGATCGGCGGGCTGACGGGCATCCATCAGTTCGTCTCGGTGGGCGCGCACGCCATGGTCGGCTTCGCGAGTGCGATCTCGCAGGACGTGCCACCCTTCATGCTGGTCGACGGCAATCCGCTGGCGGTTCGCGGGTTCAACATCGTGGGCCTGCGCCGGCGCGATTTCTCGGCGCAGCGGCTCGCGGCGGTCAAGCAGATGCACCGCCTGCTGTACCGCCAGGGCAAGACGCTCGAAGAGGCGCGCGCCGCCATCGCCGAGCTCGCGGCGGAAATGCCCGAGGCCGCCGGCGATGTCGCGCTGATGGAGGCCTTCCTCGCTCATTCAACGCGCGGCATCGCGCGCTGACATGGGCGCGATGAGCACGAACGAACAGCGCCGCTTCGCGCTGGTCGCAGGCGAAGCGTCCGGCGACCTGCTCGCGGGTTTGCTGCTCGACGGCCTCGAAGCCCGCTGGCCGGCCTTGCAGACCGTCGGCATCGGCGGTCCGCGCATGCTGGCCCACGGCTTCCAGAGCTGGTGGCCGCAGGAAAAGCTGGCCGTACGCGGCTACATCGAGGTGCTTCGGCACTACGCGGAGATCGCCGGCATTCGCCGCCAGCTCAAGGCCCGGCTGCTGCGCGAGCGCCCCGAGCTGTTCATCGGTGTCGATGCGCCCGATTTCAATCTCGACCTCGAAGCCGGCCTGCGCAGCGAGGGCATCAAGACCGTTCACTTCGTCTGCCCCTCGATCTGGGCCTGGCGTGCCAACCGCATCGACAAGATCCGCGCCGCCGCCGACCACGTGCTGTGCATCTTCCCGTTCGAGCCCGAACTGCTCGAAAAGCAGGGCGTGGCCGCGAGCTATGTGGGCCATCCGATTGCCAACGTGATCCCGATGACGCCCGACCGCGCCGCCGCCCGCGCCGCACTCGGGCTGGACCCCGAGGCGCAGGTCGTTGCGCTGCTGCCCGGCAGCCGGCGTTCGGAAATACGCTACTTGGCGGCCCGCTTCTTCGCGGCCGCGGCGCTGATGCAGAAGGCGAAGCCGAAGCTGCAGTTCATCGCGCCGATCCTGCCGGGGTTGCGCGCCGAGGTCGAAAGCCTGCTGCAGGCCGCCGGCATGGCAGGGCGGGTGAAGCTGCTCGACGGCCAGTCCCATGCCGCGCTCGCCGCCTGCGACGTCACGCTGATCGCCAGCGGCACGGCCACGCTCGAGGCGGCGCTGTTCAAGCGCCCGATGGTCATCGCCTACAACATGAACGGGCTCTCGTGGCGCCTCATGCAGCGCAAGCAGCTGCAGCCCTGGGTCGGGCTGCCGAACATCCTGTGCCGCGAGTTCGTGGTGCCCGAATTGCTGCAGGAAGCCGCCTCGCCCGAGGCGCTGGCACAGGCCACGCTCGAATGGCTCGACGCGCCCGCGAAGACGCAGGCGCTGCAACAAAGATTTTCAGCGCTGCATGTGCAATTGCAGCGCGACACGCCCACACTGTGCGCCGATGCGATCCAGAAAGTTCTTGAAGGCTGAGCAGGCCCCGCTGGTGTGGGACGCGCCCGGCCTGATGGCGGGCGTCGATGAAGCCGGGCGCGGGCCGCTGGCCGGGCCCGTGGTGGCCGCGGCCGTGATCCTCGACGACCTGCGCCCGATCCGTGGCCTGGCCGACTCCAAGACGCTCACGGCCCTGCAGCGCGAACGCCTGCACGACCAGATCCTGGCCAAGGCGCTGTGCTGCTCGATCGCCCAGGCCTCGGTCGAGGAGATCGACAGCCTCAACATCCTGCAGGCCACCATGCTCGCGATGCGTCGCGCGGTCGAAGGCCTGCGGCTGAAACCGGTCAAGGTGCTGGTGGATGGCAACCGGCTGCCCCGGCTCGACGTGCTGGCCGAGGCCATCGTCAAGGGCGACGCGCGGGTCAAGGCGATCTCGGCCGCGTCCATCCTGGCCAAGGTGCACCGCGACCGGCTCTGCACGCAATTGCACGACGAATTCCCGCACTACGGCTTCGCCGGCCACAAGGGCTACGGCACGCGCGAGCACCTCGAGGCGCTCCAGCGCCATGGCGCCTGCGTGCATCACCGCCGCTCGTTCAGCCCGGTGGCGGCGGCGCTGGCGCGCACGGCTGCTGCAACTTCAGCCGTCAATGTCATGGTCGGCGAGGTTTCGGTCGCCCACGTGATCGGCGCCGCCGAAAACCACAGCGCACGCCTCGATCCGCGCGCCGCCCCCTGAGCCCGCCATGACCACCGACACCGGCCCGAGCCACATCAGCTCGCGCGACAACCCCTTGCTCAAGGATTTGCGCAAGCTCGCGCAAGACCCGGGTGCCTATCGCAAGCTCGGCCGGCTCTGGCTCGAGGGCGATCACCTGTGTCGCGCGGCGCTGGCCCGCGGCGTGAGGCCGGCGGTGGCGGTGTTTTCGGAGGCGTTCTGGCCTTCGGCGCCCGCCGAATGGGTACAGAGTGCTATCAAAACGGTAGTGGTCGCCGACGACCTGCTGCGCGCAGTGAGCGGCCTGGAGTCGCCCGCGCCAATGGGCTTCGTGCTCGACCTGCCGCCGCGGCCCGAAGTTCTGCCCGACGCGCCGAGCGTGGTGCTTGACCGCCTGCAGGACGCCGGCAATGCCGGCTCCATCCTGCGCAGCGCGGCGGCTTTCGGCTTCACCCAGGTGATCGCGCTCAAGGGCACGGCCGCGCTGTGGGCGCCGAAGGTGCTACGCGCCGGCATGGGAGCTCACTTCGGCCTGCGGCTGGTCGAAGGCGTGGACATTGACGCGCTCGATGCGCTGCGGGTGCCGCTGGTGGCCACCAGCTCGCACCGGGGCGAATGGCTGCACAAGGCCGATCTGCCGCACCCTTGCGCCTGGCTGATGGGCCACGAAGGGCAGGGCGTTTCGGCCGCGCTGGAGGCTCGGGCCGCCCACCACATCCGCATTGCGCAGCCGGGCGGCGAGGAGTCGCTCAACGTGGCGGCGGCGGCGGCCATCTGCCTGCACGCAAGCGGAGCAGCCCTGCAGGCCAAATAACACACCCAGTCCGGGCTACAATCGGGGGCTTACTCGCAAATCAGCGTCGCCCGGCCGCCTTCAACGCCAAAATCCCCTTAAGCAGCAGTCCGCAGGCAACGCGCCTGGGGCTCCGGGCGACCGTAACCATCCGGAGAACCCAGTGCTTTTGTCTCTCAAGGGAAGTTTCCCGCCCGCCATCCTGGCGCTCGCAGACGGCACGGTCTTTCTCGGCAACTCGATCGGAGCCGCCGGCTCCACGACCGGTGAAGTGGTGTTCAACACCGCGATGACCGGTTACCAGGAAATCCTCACCGACCCCAGCTACTGCCAGCAGATCGTCACCCTGACGTATCCGCACATCGGCAACTATGGTGTCAACGGCGAGGACATCGAGGCCGACAAGATCCATGCCGCGGGCCTGATCATCAAGGACCTGCCCCTCGTCGCGTCCAACTTCCGCAAGACCGCCACGCTGACCGAGTACCTCGTGTCCGGCAACACGGTGGCCATTGCGAACATCGACACCCGCAAGCTCACGCGCCACCTGCGCACCCACGGCGCGCAGAACGGCTGCATCCTGGGCCTGGCCGCGGGCGAGACCGTGACGCAGGCGCTGATCGACAAGGCCATCGCCGCCGCCAAGGCCGCGCCCAGCATGGCCGGCCTCGACCTGGCCAAGGTGGTGTCGGTCAAGCAGACCTACGAATGGACCGAGACCGAGTGGAAGCTTGGCGCGGGCTACGGCGTGCAGATCACGCCGCAGTTCCACGTGGTCGCGTTTGACTACGGCGTCAAGAAGAACATCCTGCGCATGATCGCGCAGCGTGGCGCGCGCATCACCGTGGTGCCGGCGCAGACGCCCGCGGCCGACGTGCTCAAGCTCAAGCCCGATGGCATCTTCCTGGCCAACGGCCCCGGCGACCCGGAACCTTGCGACTACGCCATCAGCGCGGTCAAGGAACTGATCGAAACCGGCATTCCCACCTTCGGCATCTGCCTGGGCCACCAGATCATGGCGCTCGCCTCGGGCGCCAAGACCTTCAAGATGAAGTTCGGCCACCACGGCGCGAACCATCCGGTGAAGGACCTGGACAACGGCCGCGTGAGCATCACCAGCCAGAACCACGGCTTCGCGGTCGACGAGAAGTCGCTGCCGGCCAACCTGCGTCCCACCCACATCAGCCTGTTCGACAACACGCTGCAGGGCCTGGCGCGCACCGACAAGCCCGCGTTCTGCTTCCAGGGCCACCCCGAAGCCTCGCCGGGCCCGCACGACATCGGCTACCTGTTCGATCGCTTCACGGCACTCATGGAAAAGCACAAGACGGAGAACAAGAATGCCTAAGCGCACCGACCTCAAATCGATCCTCATCATCGGCGCCGGCCCGATCATCATCGGCCAGGCTTGCGAGTTCGACTACTCCGGCGTTCAAGCCTGCAAGGCGCTGCGCGAAGAGGGCTACAAGGTCATCCTGATCAACAGCAACCCCGCGACGATCATGACCGACCCGGCCACGGCCGACGTCACCTACATCGAGCCCATCACCTGGCAGACGGTTGAAAAAATCATCGCCAAGGAACGCCCTGACGCGATCCTGCCGACCATGGGCGGCCAGACCGCGCTGAACTGCGCGCTCGACCTGTGGCGCAACGGCGTGCTCGACAAGTACACCGGCACGGCCACGAACCGCCCGATCGAGCTGATCGGCGCCACGCCCGAAGCCATCGACAAGGCCGAGGACCGCCTGAAGTTCAAGGACGCGATGACCAAGATCGGCCTGGGCTCGGCGCGTTCGGGCATCGCCCACACGCTCGACGAGGCGTGGGCCGTGCAGAAGACGGTCGGCTTCCCGGTCGTCATCCGCCCCAGCTTCACGCTGGGCGGCACCGGCGGCGGCATCGCCTACAACCCGGAAGAGTTCGAGACCATCTGCAAGCGCGGCATCGAAGCCTCGCCGACCAACGAGCTGCTGATCGAAGAGTCGCTGCTCGGCTGGAAAGAGTACGAGATGGAAGTCGTGCGCGACAAGGCCGACAACTGCATCATCGTCTGCTCGATCGAAAACCTCGACCCCATGGGCGTGCACACCGGCGACTCGATCACCGTGGCACCCGCGCAGACGCTGAGCGACAAGGAATACCAGATCCTGCGCAACGCCTCGCTGGCCGTGCTGCGCGAGATCGGCGTGGACACCGGCGGCTCGAACGTGCAGTTCTCCATCAACCCGAAGGACGGCCGCATGGTCGTCATCGAGATGAACCCGCGCGTCTCGCGTTCCTCGGCGCTGGCCTCCAAGGCCACGGGCTTCCCGATCGCCAAGGTCGCGGCCAAGCTGGCCGTGGGCTACACGCTCGACGAGCTGCGCAACGAGATCACCGGCGGTGCCACGCCCGCGTCGTTCGAACCGTCGATCGACTACGTGGTCACCAAGATTCCGCGTTTCGCCTTCGAGAAGTTCCCGCAGGCCGACTCGCGCCTCACGACGCAGATGAAGTCGGTGGGCGAGGTGATGGCCATGGGCCGCACCTTCCAGGAGTCGTTCCAGAAGGCGCTGCGCGGCCTCGAAGTGGGCGTCGACGGCCTCAACGAAAAGACACAGGACCGCGAAGTGCTCGAGAAGGAGCTGGGCGAGCCCGGTCCCGAGCGCATCTGGTACGTGGGCGATGCCTTCGCCATGGGCCTGAGCGTCGATGAGGTGTTCGCGCTGACCAAGATCGATCCGTGGTTCCTGGTGCAGATCGAAGAAATCGTGAAGATCGAACTCGAGCTGGAAACCAAGTCGCTCGACGACATCGACAAGGACACGCTGCTCGCGCTCAAGAAGAAGGGCTTCTCCGACCGTCGCCTGGCCAAGCAACTCAAGACCACCGACACGGCCATCCGCGAGAAGCGCCGCGCCCTGGGCGTGCGCCCGGTCTACAAGCGCGTGGACACCTGCGCAGCCGAGTTCGCGACCAACACCGCCTACATGTACTCGACCTACGAGGACGAGTGCGAGGCCGACCCGACGGACAAGAAGAAGATCATGGTGCTCGGCGGCGGTCCCAACCGCATCGGCCAGGGCATCGAGTTCGACTACTGCTGCGTGCACGCCGCGCTCGCCATGCGCGAAGACGGCTACGAGACCATCATGGTCAACTGCAACCCCGAGACCGTGTCGACCGACTACGACACCTCCGACCGCCTGTACTTCGAGCCGCTCACGCTCGAAGACGTGCTCGAGATCGTCGACAAGGAAAAGCCGCTCGGCGTGATCGTGCAGTACGGCGGCCAGACGCCGTTGAAGCTCGCGCTCGACCTCGAAGCCAACGGCGTGCCGATCATCGGCACCTCGCCCGACATGATCGACGCGGCCGAAGACCGTGAGCGCTTCCAGAAGCTGCTGCACGAGCTGGGCCTGCGCCAGCCGCCGAACGCCACCGCGCGCACCGAACCCGAAGCGCTCGAAAAGGCTGCGGCCCTGGGCTACCCGCTGGTGGTGCGCCCGAGCTACGTGCTCGGCGGCCGCGCGATGGAAATCGTGCACGAGCAGCGCGACCTCGAGCGCTACATGCGCGAGGCCGTGAAGGTCAGCAATGACTCGCCGGTGCTGCTCGACCGCTTCCTGAACGACGCCGTCGAATGCGACGTCGACTGCATCCGCGACGCCGAAGGCGGCACGCTGATCGGCGGCGTGATGGAGCACATCGAACAGGCCGGCGTGCACTCAGGCGACTCCGCCTGCTCGCTGCCGCCCTACAGCCTGAACGCCGACACGGTGGCCGAGCTGAAGCGCCAGAGCGCCGCCATGGCCAAGGCGCTGAACGTGGTCGGCCTGATGAACGTGCAGTTCGCCATCCAGCAGAAGGACGGCAAGGACGTCATCTACGTGCTCGAAGTGAACCCGCGTGCGTCGCGCACCGTGCCTTACGTGAGCAAGGCCACGGGCATCCAACTGGCCAAGGTGGCGGCACGCTGCATGGCCGGCCAGTCGCTCGCGTCGCAGGGCGTGACCAAGGAAGTGACGCCGCCGTACTTCAGCGTGAAGGAAGCCGTGTTCCCGTTCGTCAAGTTCCCGGGCGTGGACACCATCCTCGGCCCCGAGATGAAGTCGACCGGCGAAGTCATGGGCGTGGGCAAGACCTTCGGCGAAGCCTTCGTGAAGTCGCAGCTGGGCGCGGGCACGCTGTTGCCCAAGTCGGGCAAGGCCTTCATCTCGGTGAAGAACAACGACAAGGCACGCGCCGTCGAAGTGGCGCGCGGCCTGGCCAAGCTGGGCTTCGAGCTGGTCGCCACCAAGGGCACCGCCGCGGCCATCAGCGCCGCCGGCATCGCCTGCGAGACGGTCAACAAGGTGACCGAAGGCCGCCCGCACATCGTGGACATGATCAAGAACAACGAGATTGCCTTGGTCATCAACACGGTGGAAGAGCGCCGCAACGCGATCACCGACTCGCGCCAGATCCGCACCTCGGCACTGCTGGCACGCGTGACGACCTTCACCACGATCTTCGGCGCCGAAGCCGCGGTCGAAGGCATGGGCTTCATGGACGAGCTGGGCGTGATCTCGGTGCAGGAGATGCACGCGCAGCTGGCCGCTGCCTGACCGGGCACCGCCATGGAAACGCAGCTGGTCGAACTGGACCTCGCGGACTGGAACGCGGCCACGCCCAACGAGGCGTGGATTGCGGAACTGGAAACCGGCAAGGTGCTGTACTTCCCGCGGCTGGGCTTCGAGCTGCTGCCTGAAGAGCGCAGCCTGCTGACGCCCAGCCTGCTGTCGCCCGACGTGCGCAACATCAGCCTCGACGCCCACGGCAAGCTCAAGGGCGCCGTCGGTGACGAGGCGGTGCAGCGCGCTGCGGCGGCGATGGTGAAGCGTTTTCGCACGCAGGCTCAGCAGCTCATCCATGGGCTGCTGCCGCACTACACGCCGGCCCTGCGCCTGGCGCCGACCAGCTACCGGCCGGCCCAGGTCGAGACACGCGTGCAGTCGTGGCGCGCCGACGACCGGCGCCTGCACGTCGATGCATTCCCGTCGCGTCCCAACTACGGCGAGCGCATCCTGCGCGTGTTCACCAACGTCAATCCCGACGGCGCACCGCGCGTGTGGCGCGTGGGCGAGCCTTTCGAGGACATCGCCAAGCGCTTCCTGCCGCGGGCCAAGCCCTATGCGCGCTGGCAAGCTAAGTTGCTGCAGGCGCTGCACGTCACCAAGTCGTTCCGCAGCGAGTACGACCACCTGATGCTGCAGCTGCACGACGGCATGAAGTCGGACATGGCGTACCAGGAAAACTCGCCGCAGGAAACGGCCAAGTTCCCGCCGGGTTCGGTGTGGGTGTGCTTCTCGGACCAGACCTCGCACGCCGTGATGGCGGGCCAGTACATGCTCGAGCAGACCCTTCATCTGGCCGCATCGAAGCAATACAATCCCGAATCGAGCCCGCTCGCCATCCTGAGCCGGCTGACCGGACGCACACTCGTCTGATCAATTCCCTCAATCGACCGCCGAACGGCAGCGTTCGGCGGTTTCGCTTTATGGAGAACCAACAACATGGCCACCATTCCGATCACTAAGCGCGGCGCTGAAAAACTGCGTGCCGAACTGCACCAGCTCAAGACGGTCGACCGTCCCTGGGTCATCAACGCAATTTCCGAGGCACGCGCCCAGGGCGACCTGAGCGAAAACGCCGAATACGAAGTCGCCAAGGACCGCCAGGGCTTCATCGAAGGCCGCATCCAGGAAGTCGAAGGCAAGCTCTCGGCCGCGCAGATCATCGACCCGAGCGAGCTCGATGCCGGCGGCAAGGTGGTGTTCGGCTCGACCGTCGAACTCGAAGAAGAAGAGTCGGGCGATGCCGTCAAGTACCAGATCGTGGGCGAAGACGAAGCCGACCTGAAGCTCGGCCTGATCAACATCTCCAGCCCGATCGCACGCGCGCTGATCGGCAAGGAAGAGGGCGACACGGCCGAAGTGCAGGCGCCGGGCGGCCTCAAGCGCTACGAGATCGTGGCGGTCCGCTACCTCTGAGCCGGATGAAAGACCGCGTCGCGCTGATGCTGGCGGCCCTTTGGTGGGGCAGCCTCAGCACCATCGGTTTCCTGGTGGTGCCGATGCTGTTCGCCAGGCTCGGCAACCCGGCGGTGGCCGGCAATTTCGCCGCCCAGCTGTTCGAGGCGCAAAGCTGGATCGCCATCGGCTGCGGACTGATCCTGCTGATCCATTTCCGCCAGAAGGCCGACGATGGCATGACCGGGCCGGTGTTGACTGCGATTTTCCTGGTGCTGGCGGCGTTGCTGCTGGCGCTGTTGCAGCAGTACGCCGTGGCGCCGCGCATCGTGGCGCGCGACAACCTCAAGCTGTGGCACGCCGTGGGCACCGGCATGTACTTCGTTCAGTGGGCCTGCGCCGGCACGTTGCTGTGGCGCATGGGCGGCGCCGCTCGGGCGCCACGCTGAACCGGGGCGGCGACACGCATCGCCGCCGCCTCCGGCTTTACTCTTTCCAGTGCTTGGCGACCCAGCTCGCCGGCCGGATGTAGCGGAAGGCGCGGTTGCGCCGTCCCGCCAGCGCATCGGGCGGGTTGCACTCGCCGTGGAACACCATCACACGGGCGCCTTCGGGCACGAAGGGCTCTTCCCAGTAGTTGGTCGGCCAGGTCGGGATGCCGTGGTACTTGAAGCTCGGGCACCAGGCCGCCGGCCAGTAGGCCAGCTTGCCCTGCTTGTGCAGCACGTCCGACAGGTAGGCCTGTTCGTTGCGGTATTCGGCCTGCACCTTGTCCATGTTGGCGCGGAAGTACGCCAGCACGTCGGCATGGGCGCCCAGCTCGAAGCGGTAGACCGATGAATTGCCCGTGATCCGCTCGCGCCGCCAGGGGCGGGCGTAGTCGTGAATGATCAGGAATTCGCCGGGTTGCTCGAAGAAGGCGTCCAGGCTGCCGACGATCACCACGTCGACGTCCAGGAAGAGGGCGGTGCCGCGCAGGCCGTGCAGGTCCTGCTCGAAGGTCGTGAGCTTCTTCCAGGCGCCGTCGCGCTGGCCCGGGGCCAGCTGGAGGTTGAGCGGCGGAATGGGCAGGCACGTCACTTCGGGGCGGATGCCGTTGCCGTCGTCGGTCAGGCAGACGAACTTGAAGTCGCCGCTGAGGTGGCGGCGCACCATGGCGTAGAGCCGGTTGACGTACTCGGGGCCGTACTTGGTACCCCACTTCATGCAGAGGATATGGCGCTGGGCGCCTTGCGCTGCCACCAAGTTCAGTCCGCCTGGTTGCGTTTCTTGGCCGACAGCGGGCGCTTGGCCTTGGCGCGCTTGATGGTGCCGCCAGGGGTCAGGCGCTGGTTGCCGAGCACGCGCAGGGTCTTGATTTCGGGGCGTTGGCCGCCGCGCTTGCTGTACTTGACGATCTTCACGTCGCGCGGGCCGGGCATGCGGTCTTCGTCGATCACACGCTCTTTTTCGGGCTTCGGGCGCCACAGCACGAGCAGCTTGCCGATGTGCTGGATCGGGGCGGCGTCGAGCTCGTCGGCGAGCTCCTGGAGCATGGCGTCACGGGCGAGGCGGTCGTCGGAGAAGACGCGCACCTTGATCAGGCCATGGGCCTTCAGGGCCGCGTCGGCCTCCTTTTTTACGGCAGGGGTGAGCCCGTCTCCACCGACCATGACGATCGGATCCAGGTGGTGAGCTTCGGCGCGGTGCACCTTGCGCTCGGCAGGGGTAAGTTGAATGGCGGGCATCCCCGTATTATCGACGCGTACACGAACACCCTCATGAGCACCAAAGCCAAAAGCAAAAAAGTCAACAAGGCGTGGCTTCACGACCACATCAACGACCCCTACGTGAAGCTCGCGACCAGAGAGGGCTACCGCGCCCGCGCGGCTTACAAGCTCAAGGAAATCGACGAGTCGCTCGGGCTGGTCAAGCCCGGCCAGCTGGTGGTCGACCTGGGTTCGACCCCGGGCGCCTGGAGCCAGTACCTGCGGCGGCGCATGTCGCCCGGCGGGGCGGCGGTCGGCGATCTCAACGGCACCATCATCTCGCTCGACCTGCTGCCTATGGAGCCCATCGAGGGCGTGACCTTCCTGCAGGGCGACTTCCGCGAGGACGCGCTGCTGGCGCAGCTGCTGGCGGTGCTGGACGGCCGCAAGGCCGACCTGGTGGTGTCCGATATGGCGCCCAACCTGTCGGGCATCCATTCGGCCGACGCTGCCCGGGTGGCGCACCTGATCGAGCTGGCCATCGACTTCGCCCAGCACCACATGAAGCCCGAAGGGGCATTGGTGGCGAAGGTGTTCCACGGCAGCGGGTACGACGAATTGGTCAAGATGTTCAAGGCCAATTTCCGCGTCGTGAAGCCGCTCAAGCCCAAGGCATCGCGCGACAAATCGGCCGAGACCTTCCTCATCGGCAGGGGATTGAAGGCGCTCGATACGCATTGATACCTTGCCGTGGGGTGCCCTCCAGGGGCGCAAACCCTTGTCAGCCTATGGCTGCTATAGGGAAATGTCCGCTTTTCGCAGCTTGAAAAGCCTAAAATGGGGCGCAATTGCGTACCCTCAGCGCGTATTTCATATTCCCGTCACGCGCTTTCGACTGGAGCTTCGTTTGAACAATCAGTGGTTTTCCAAAGTTGCCGTATGGCTCGTCATTGCCATGGTGTTGTTCACTGTGTTCAAGCAGTTCGACACCCGCGGTGGCGTCGGCTCGGGAACGGTGAGCTATTCCGAGTTCCTGGACCAGGTCCGCAACAACCAGATCAAGAGCGCCATCATTCCTGAAGGCGCCGGCGGCGGCGAGATCGTCGCCGTCACCAACGACGATCGCAAGATCCGCACGACCGCCACG
This sequence comes from Variovorax sp. GW821-FHT09D07, assembly GCF_059416345.1. NCBI lineage: Bacteria > Pseudomonadati > Pseudomonadota > Betaproteobacteria > Burkholderiales > Comamonadaceae > Variovorax > Variovorax sp. GW821-FHT09D07. The sequence goes on along the minus strand of NZ_JBWKOY010000005.1, from coordinate 171,321 downwards.
GTCCTCGACCGCGGCCTCGTGGGCGACCTGATCGACCACAACGTCAAGTTCGACGTCAAGCCGCGCGAAGAGGGCTCGCTCCTCATGACCCTGCTGGTCAGCTGGGGCCCGATGCTGCTGCTGATCGGCGTGTGGATCTACTTCATGCGCCAGATGCAGGGCGGCGGCAAGGGCGGGGCGTTCAGCTTCGGCAAGAGCAAGGCCCGCATGATGGACGAGAACAACAACACGGTCACTTTCGCCGACGTCGCAGGCTGCGACGAGGCCAAGGAAGAAGTCCGTGAAGTCGTCGACTTCCTCAAAGACCCGCAGCGCTTCCAGAAGCTCGGCGGCCGCATTCCGCGCGGCCTGCTGCTGGTCGGCCCTCCGGGCACCGGCAAGACGCTGCTGGCCAAGTCGATCGCCGGCGAAGCCAAGGTGCCGTTCTTCTCGATCTCGGGTTCCGACTTCGTAGAAATGTTCGTCGGTGTGGGCGCGGCCCGCGTGCGCGACATGTTCGAGAACGCCAAGAAGAACGCGCCTTGCATCATCTTCATCGACGAAATCGATGCGGTGGGTCGTCAGCGCGGCGCCGGCCTCGGCGGCGGCAACGACGAGCGCGAACAAACCTTGAACCAGATGCTGGTCGAGATGGACGGCTTCGAAACCAACCTCGGCGTGATCGTCGTGGCTGCCACCAACCGTCCCGACATCCTTGACGCCGCTCTGCTGCGCCCCGGCCGTTTCGACCGTCAGGTGTACGTCACGCTGCCGGACATCCGCGGCCGCGAGCAGATCCTGGCCGTCCACATGCGCAAGGTCCCGCTGGGCCAGGACGTGAACCCGAGCGTGATCGCCCGCGGCACGCCCGGCATGTCGGGCGCCGACCTGGCCAACCTGTGCAACGAAGCCGCCCTGATGGCCGCCCGCCGCAATGCGCGCGTGGTCGAGATGCAGGACTTCGAGAAGGCCAAGGACAAGATCTTCATGGGCCCCGAGCGCAAGAGCATGGTCATGCCCGAGGAAGAGCGCCGCAACACGGCCTACCACGAGTCCGGCCACGCCCTCATCGGCAAGCTGCTGCCCAAGTGCGACCCGGTCCACAAGGTCACGATCATTCCGCGTGGCCGCGCCCTCGGCGTGACCATGAGCCTGCCGTCGCAGGACCGCTACAGCTACGACCGCGAGTACATGCTGAACCAGATCAGCATGCTGTTCGGTGGCCGCATCGCCGAAGAAGTGTTCATGCACCAGATGACCACCGGCGCCAGCAACGACTTCGAGCGCGCGACCTCCATCGCCCGCGACATGGTCACGCGCTACGGCATGACCGACGCGCTGGGCCCGATGGTCTATGCCGAGAACGAAGGCGAAGTGTTCCTGGGCCGCTCGGTCACCAAGACGACCAACATGAGCGAACAGACCATGGAAAAGGTCGACGGCGAGGTGCGCCGCATCATCGACGAGCAGTACGCCCTGGCGCGCCGCCTCATCGAAGAGAACAGCGACAAGATGCACGCCATGGCCAAGGCGCTGCTCGAATGGGAAACCATCGACAGCGAACAGCTCGACGACATCATGGCCGGCCGTGCACCGCGTCCGCCCAAGGACTGGACGCCGCGCATCCCGCCTTCGGGCAGCGGCGGCAGTGGTGGCACGCCGGCCGTCAATCCTGACCCGGCGCCGACCGCCGCTTGAGGTGGGCTTGAAATCAAGCAACAACGGGGCCCCTGGCCCCGTTTTCCATGGTGAGCCAGATGGTGCGGTTTGGCAGACCTCGCGTTTCAGGATTGATCTCGCGCAGCCGCGCGTGATGGGCATCGTCAACGTCACGCCCGATTCCTTCTCCGACGGCGGCGCGCACGCGTCGACCGAGACCGCGCTGAAGCACTGCGAGCAGCTGCTGAAGGACGGCGCCGACATCCTCGACATCGGCGGTGAATCGACCCGCCCCGGCAGTCCCGCCGTGCCGCTGGACGCCGAGCTGGCGCGCGTGCTGCCCGTGGTGCGCGAAGCGGTGAAGCTGAACGTGCCGCTGTCCATCGACACCTACAAGCCCGAGGTGATGCGCGCCGTGCTCGACCTGGGCGCGGACATCGTCAACGACATCTGGGCCCTGCGCCAGCCCGGCGCGCGCGAGGCCGTGGCGGCGCACCCGACCTGCGGCATCTGCCTGATGCACATGCATCGCGACCCGCAGACCATGCAGACGCTGCCGATGCAGGGCGACGTGATTCCCGAGGTGCTGGCTTTCTGGGACGCACAACTGGCGCCCCTGATGGCGCTGGGTATCGACCCTGCGCGCATCACGCTCGATCCGGGCGTCGGTTTCGGCAAGAGCGTGGCGCAGAACTTCGCGCTCCTCGGTCGACAGCGGGAATTGTTGGCAACCGGTTACCCCTTGTTGCTAGGTTGGTCCCGCAAGTCCTCCATCGGGGCCGTCACCGGCATCGACAATGCATCCGGGCGTACCGTGCCCAGCGTGGCAGCCGCCGTGCTGGCCGTGGACCGCGGTGCGGCGGTCGTGCGGGTGCACGACGTACGCGACACCGTCGCCGCCCTCGCCGTATGGCGTGCCATGCGCGCGGAGGCACCGCAAGAACACCTTCAAAGAGCAACAACATGACCCGTAAGTATTTCGGCACCGACGGCATCCGCGGCACGGTCGGCCAATCGCCCATCACCCCCGATTTCGTGCTGCGTCTCGCGCACGCCGTCGGCCGCGTGCTCAAGAAAACCCAGGCCCGTCCCACCGTGCTGATCGGCAAGGACACCCGCATCTCGGGCTACATGCTCGAGTCGGCGCTCGAGTCGGGCTTCAACTCCGCCGGCGTCGACGTGGTGCTGCTCGGTCCGCTGCCCACGCCGGGCGTGGCCTACCTCACGCGCGCCCAGCGCGCCAGCCTGGGCGTGGTGATCAGCGCCAGCCACAACGCCTTTCCCGACAACGGCATCAAGTTCTTCAGCGCGCAGGGCACCAAGCTCGACGACGCCTGGGAGCTGGCCGTCGAGGCCGCGCTCGAGGAAGAGCCCGTCTGGGTGGATTCGGCCAATCTGGGCAAGGCCCGCCGCCTCAACGACGCGGACGGCCGCTACATCGAGTTCTGCAAGAGCACTTTCGCCAACGACCTGTCGCTGCGCGGCATGAAGCTGGTGGTCGATGCGGCCCACGGCGCGGCCTACCAGGTGGCGCCGAACGTGTTCCACGAACTGGGCGCGGACGTCACCAGCATCGGCTGCGCGCCCGACGGGCTCAACATCAACAAGGGCTTCGGCGCCACGCATCCCGAGGCACTGGTCGCCACCGTGACGGCGCAGAAGGCCGATTACGGCATCGCGCTGGATGGCGACGCCGACCGGCTGCAGCTGGTCGACGCCAGCGGCCGCCTGTTCAACGGCGACGAGCTGCTGTACCTGATGGTGGCCGAACGCGTCGCGCGCGGCGAGAAGCCGGCGGGCGTGGTCGGTACGCTCATGACCAACAAGGCCGTCGAGATGGCCCTGCGTGCGCAGGACATCGAGTTCGTGCGCGCCAAGGTCGGCGACCGCTACGTGCTCGAGGAGCTCGACAAGCGTGGCTGGCTGCTCGGCGGCGAGGGCTCCGGCCACCTGCTGGCGCTCGATCGCCACACCACGGGCGACGGCATCGTCAGCGCGCTGCAGGTGCTGCAGGCCTGCGTGCGCAGCGGCAAGACGGTGGCGCAGCTGCTCGAAGGCGTCACGCTGTTCCCGCAGACGCTCATCAACGTGCGCCTCGCGCCCGACCAGGACTGGAAGAGCAACCAGGCGCTCGCCAGCGAAACCAAGCGCATCGAGGCCGAGTTGGGCGATGCGGGCCGCGTGCTGATCCGTGCGAGTGGCACCGAGCCGCTGGTGCGCGTGATGGTCGAGGCGCGCGATCCAAAGCAGTCGCAGTCTTGCGCTGAGCGCCTCGCAGCCACGCTCAAGCCCGCCGCATGACGACGGCGAACCGCATCGAAACCCGCCTCGCCGACTACCGCGATCCGCTGCAGGCGGCGGCGGTGGTCGAGCTGCTCGACAGCTACGCGCGCGACCCGGCCGGCGGCGGCACGCCGTTGCCCGCGTCGGTGCGCGAAGGCCTGCCCGCCGCGCTGGCGGCGCGGCCGCAGGCGTTCAGCGTGCTGGCTTTCGACGGCGACACGCCCGTGGGCCTGATCAACTGCATCGAGGGTTTTTCGACCTTCGCCTGCCAGCCGTTGGTCAACGTGCACGACGTGGTCGTGCGCGCCAGCCACCGTGGTCAGCGCGTGGCGCAACAGATGTTCGCGCAGGTCGAGCAGGAAGCCCGTCGGCGCGGCGCCTGCAAGCTCACGCTCGAAGTGCTGTCGGGCAATGCGCCCGCGCTGCGCAGCTACGAGCGCGAGGGTTTCGTCAGCTACCAGCTCGATCCGGAATTCGGCCACGCCGTCTTCCTGCAGAAGAAGCTCTGACCGAATGCGGTAAATAAAAATGCCGCCGACGCGCAAGGCGTAGGCGGCATGGCCAGATCGGAAAGAGAAGGGCGCGGCGATCGCGCCCTTTCTTTTGTCTGGATCAGAAGCGCGTGACAGGCGCGTCGGCGGTGGCACCCGACTTGTCGGCGGCGTACTTGCCCAGCTCCCACTTGGCGATCGCGTTGCGGTGCACTTCGTCCGGACCGTCGGCAAAGCGCAGCGTGCGCGCCTGCGCATAGGCCGAGGCCAGCGGGAAGTCGTCGCACATGCCGCCGCCGCCATGGACCTGCATGGCCCAGTCGATGACCTGGCAGGCCATGGTGGGCGCCACCACCTTGATCATGGCGATCTCGGTGCGCGCGACCTTGTTGCCGGCCACGTCCATCAGCCAGGCGGCCTTCAGCGTGAGCAGGCGGGCCATGTCGATCTTGCAGCGCGCTTCGGCGATGCGTTCCTGCGTGACGGTCTGCGAGGCGACGGTCTTGCCGAAGGCCACGCGCGACGAGGCGCGCTTGCACATCAGCTCGAGCGCGCGCTCGGCCAGGCCGATCAGGCGCATGCAGTGGTGGATGCGTCCGGGGCCAAGGCGACCCTGGGCGATCTCGAAGCCGCGGCCTTCGCCCAGCAGGATGTTGCCCACGGGCACGCGCACGTTCTCGAAGTACATCTCGACGTGGCCGTGCGGCGCGTCGTCGTAGCCCATCACGTTCAGCGGGCGCACGATGCGGATGCCCTTGGCATCGGCCGGCACGATGACCATGCTCTGCTGCGAGTGCTTGGGCGCTTCGGGATCGGTCTTGCCCATGGTGACGAACACGGCGCAGCGCGGATCGGCGGCACCGGAGATCCACCACTTGTGGCCGTTGATGACGTACTCGTCGCCCTGGCGCTCGATGCGCGTGGCGATGTTGGTGGCATCGCTGGAGGCGACGTCGGGTTCGGTCATCGCGAAGGCCGAGCGGATCTGGCCTTCGAGCAGCGGCTTGAGCCAGCGCGCCTTGATCTCTTCCGAGCCGTAGCGGGCGATGGTTTCCATGTTGCCGGTGTCGGGCGCCGAGCAGTTGAAGGCTTCGGAGGCCCATGGCACCCGGCCCATGATCTCGGCCAGCGGGGCGTATTCCTGATTGGTCAGGCCCGCACCCTCATAGCCCGAGGCCGAGGCGCTGTCGACTGGCAGGAACAGGTTCCACAGGCCTTGTGCCTTGGCCTTGGCCTTGAGCTTCTCGACGGTCTGCAGGGCGCTCCAGCGCTTGCCGGCGACCGTGTTGGCGGCCAGTTCGGCGCTGTACTCGGCTTCGGCCGGGTAGATGTGGTCTTCCATGAAGGCGAGAACGCGCTTCTGAAGCTCCTTGGTTTTGGCCGAATATTCGAAATCCATGCTGTCTCCTGGTGGGGTTAAGGGGGAGGGCTGGCTATGCCTTTTGGGCAAATTGCCAGGCCATCTCGGCCATCGGCCGTGCGCCACGGGCGGACGCCACGGCTTGCTCGCTCGATGCGGTACCGGCTTCGACGCGTTTCGCAATGCCCTGCAGGATGGCGGCCATGCGAAACAGGTTGTAGGCCTGGTAGAAATTCCAGTCGGGCGCCAGCGCCTCGGGCGTGCTGATGCGCGTGCGCTCGCAATAGCGGGCGATGTATTCGCTCTCGGTGGGAATGCCCAGCGCAGCCACGTCCACGCCGCCGATGCCGCGGCCGGTGGTGGGGGGCATGTGCCACGACATGCAGTGGTAGCTGAAGTCGGCCAGCGGGTGGCCCAGCGTGGAGAGTTCCCAGTCGAGCACCGCGATGATGCGCGGCTCGGTGGCGTGGAACATCACGTTGTCCAGGCGGTAGTCGCCATGCACGATCGAGACCTTGCTTTCGTCGCGTGCGCTCGCCGGCATGTGGGCGGGCAGCCAGTCGATCAGGCGCTCCATGGCTTCGATGGGCTGCGACAGTTCGCCGGCGCCGTCGGCCGAGGCCTTGTACTGCTTGCTCCAGCGGCCGATCTGGCGCTCGAAGTAGTTGCCGGGCTTGCCGTAGTCGCCCAGGCCGCGGGCGGCGAAGTCGACAGTGTGCAGCGCCGCGATGACGCGGTTCATCTCGTCGTAGTAGGCGGCGCGTTCGGCGTTGCTGAAGCCGGGCAGCGACTGGTCCCACAGCACGCGGCCCTGCATGAACTCCATGATGTAGAAGGCGCGCCCGATGATGGACTCGTCTTCGCACAGGCAGTACATGCGCGGCACGGGCACGTCGGTGCCCTGCAGGCCGCGCATCACCTTGTATTCGCGCTCGACCGCATGGGCCGAAGGCAGCAGCTTGGCGACCGGGCCGGGCTTGGCGCGCATCACGTAGCTCTGCGTGGGCGTGACGAGCTTGTAGGTCGGGTTCGACTGACCGCCCTTGAACATCTCGACCGTCAGCGGACCCTGGAAGCCCTCGAGGTTCTTTTCGAGCCAGGCCGCAAGCGCGTCCACGTCGAAGGTGTGCTGTTGGGACACCGCGCGGGTGCCGATGAAACTGGAGAAGTCCTGGCTCATGTCGATTCTTTTAGTTGTCTGCTACGGAGATTTGCATCAGCGCCGAGCGGTCCAGCACGACCAGTCCGGCCGGCTCGATCCGGATGGTGCCCTCGCGCTCCATCGTCTTGAGTTCCTGGTTGACCCGCTGGCGCGAGGCGCCGAGCAGCTGCGCGAGTTCTTCCTGCGCCAGTTGCAGGCCGATGCGCGTCTGGCTGCCGTCGTCCAGGCTGGGCACGCCGTAGCTGCGCACCAGATGAATGAGCTGCTTGGCCAGGCGTGCGCGCAAGGGCAGGGTGTTGAGGTCTTCCACCAGCCCGAACAGCGTGCGGATGCGGCGTGCCTGCAGCCGCATCAGCGCTTCGTACAGTTCGACGTGCGTGGCCAGAATCTTCTGGAAGTCGGCCCGCGCCACGCACAGCACGGTGGTGTCGCCGTGCGAGTACGTGTCGTGCGTGCGCCGTTCCCCGTCGAACATCGCCACGTCGCCGAACCAGATGCCCGGTTCGACGTAGGTCAGCGTCACCTGCTTGCCCGACACCGCGGTCGAGCTCACGCGCAATGCCCCCTTGGCACAGGCGATCCAGTGCTCGGGCGGGTCGCCGCGCGCGGCGAGCAGGTCGCCGTCCTTGTAGCGTTTGACAAAGGCGCATCGGAGGATGTCGTGCCGTAGTGATGGAGATAGGGAAGAAAACCAGCGACCACTGTTGATCGCTTCACGTTCTTCGATGGTAAGAATGGGGTCGTCCATGGTCTGTCCTCTCGGCGACTGAAAAGCTGTGGGGTGTCTCGGGAGCGACGCCGTGAGGCGTCACTCGTAGCGAGGCGGTGTCTTGTCGAGGAACGCGGCGATGCCGATGCCCGCGTTCGCGTGGTGCAGGTTGCGCACGAAATGATCGCGCTCCTGCGATAGCTGCGACGCCAGTGTGGCGCCGCGCGCGTCGCTCAGCAGCTCCTTGATGCTGGCCAGCGAATTCGGTGCGCGCGCGTTCAGGCGCGTGGCCAGGGCCATCGCGCCCGCCAGCGCCTGCCCGCTGTCGGTGAGCTCGTTGACGAGGCCGAAGGCATGCAGGCGCGCGGCCTCGATGCGCTCGCCGTTCATCAGCCATTCGCTCGCCAGCTGGCGCGGCAGCGCCTGCCCGAGGTGCCAGCTGAGGCCGCCGTCGGGCGACAGCGCCACGTTGCTGTACGAGGCGGCGAACACGGCGTCGCGCGCGGCCACGACGAAGTCGCAGGCCAGCGCGAGCGAGAAGCCGGCGCCGGCCGCCGCGCCCTCGACGGCCGCGATGACCGGCTTGGGGAAGGTGCGGATCGAGTCGATCCAGTTGTGCAGGCCTTCGATGCTCTCGGCCTGCACCGAGCGGTCGAGCTGGCGGTTGGCCAGCAGCCGCTGCAGCGAGCCACCGGCGCAGAACCAGGCGCCTTCGCCCACGATGACGACGCTGCGGATCTCGTCGCTGCTCTCGGCGCCGTTCAGCGCCTCGATGCCGGCGGCATAGATCTCGGGGCCCAGCGCATTGCGCTGGGTCGGGTTGACGATGGTCAGCACCATGGTGCTGCCTTCGCTGGTGCTCTTGAGTTCGGCGGTCATGGTGTGCGTGCTTATTCTTCTTCGTGCAGCAGGCTCAGGCCCAGCGCGCCGCGGCGGCGCAGCCACGGGCTCGGGCGATAGCGCGGGTCGCCGTACACGGTCTGCAGGTTGAACAGCACTTCGAGCATGTTGGTCGGCCCGTAGAGGTTGCCCATGGCGAGCGGGCCGCGCGGATAGCCCAGGCCCAGCTGCACGGCGGTCTCGAGGTCGGCCGGCGTGCACACGCGCTGCTGGCACATGTCGGCGGCGATGTTGACGATGGCGCCGATCACGCGCTGCGTGACGAAGCCGCCGCTGTCGCGGATCACGCTCACGGCCTTGCCGTCGCGCGCGAAGAGGGCGTGCGCGGCGTCGCGCACGTCGCGGCGCGTGGCCGGGTTGGTGGCGAGCACGCGGCGCTTGGTGGCGGCGTCGTCGACCAGCATGTCGATGCCGACGGTGCGCGTGGCGTCCAACCGCTCGACCGCCGCGACCGTCGTCACGTCGAAGCCCAGCGGCGCGACCAGGATGATCGACTGCGGTGCGGGAGCGCTGCCGCTGTCGATCTGCGCACCCAGCGTGTTCACCAGGCGCAGCAGCTCGGCGCGGCGCGCGGCGCGCGGCGACACCCAGACCGCGGGCGTGCCTTCGATCACCGGCGCCGGCGCCTCGGGCGTCTGCTGCATCACGCCGTTGTCGTAGCGGTAGAAGCCTTCGCCGGTCTTGCGGCCGAGTGCGCCAGCGGCCAGGCGCTGCGCGGTGATCACGCTGGGACGGAAGCGCGGCTCTTCGAAGTACTGGTGGTAGATCGATTCCATCACCGGGTGCGACACGTCGAGCGCCGTGAGGTCGAGCAGCTCGAACGGGCCGAGGCGAAAGCCGGCCTGGTCCTTCAGGATGCGGTCGATGGTGGCGAAGTCGGCCACGCCTTCGCCGACGATGCGCAGCGCCTCGGTGCCGTAGCCGCGGCCCGCGTGGTTGACGATGAAGCCGGGCGTGTCCTGCGCCTGCACGGCGCTGTGGCCCATCTGCGTGGCATAGCCGGCCAGCTTCTGGCAGACCTCGGGCGAGGTCTTGAAGCCCGCCACCACCTCGACCACCTTCATCAGCGGCACGGGGTTGAAGAAGTGGAAGCCCGCGAAGCGCGCGGGGTGCTGCAGGCCCGCCGCGATGGCGGTGACCGACAGCGACGAGGTGTTGGTGACCAGCGTGGCCGTGGGCGCGACCACGTCCTCGAGCTCGCGAAACAGCGTGCGCTTGACCTCGAGGTTCTCGACCACGGCCTCGACCACGAGGTCGCAGCCTGCGAGCGCCTGCATGCCGTCGACCGCCTTCACGCGCGCCGCGTAGGCGTCGCGCGTGGGGGCGTCGATCTTGCCCTTCTCGTGCAGCTTGTTCCATTGGGCGGCGAGGGCTTCGCGGCCGCGCTCGGCGGCACCGGCGAAGCTGTCGAGCAGCAGCACTTCGCTGCCGGCCTGGGCGGCGATCTGCGCGATGCCGCGCCCCATGGCGCCGGCGCCGATCACGCCGATTCGGGGGTAGTTCACTGTCATGGGATCAAGGTTCTCATGGGTTGGTGGGTGTCCGGGGCGGCCGCGTCGGCGCGGGTGCGCGACACGGACGAAAGCTCCGATTTTGCAATCTCGCGGGAGACCCGCGCCCCGGGTGTTACGCGGGGCATCGGAATCAGGCCGGGCGGCGGCTGCGGTCGATGGCGATGCTCAGGCCCATGGCCAGCAGCATCAGTGCAAAACCGACCCGGCTCATCCACTCGGTGGCGTCGTTCGCCAGCAGCCAGCCGCCCAGCGCCGCGCCCAGGGCCTGGCCGATGTAGATGCCCGAGCTGTTGAGCGCCACCGAGCCCGGCGCCAGGGCGGGCGCCAGCCCCACGAGGCGCGCCTGCTGCGAGGAGTTGGTGGCAAAGCAGCCCAGACCCCAGGGCACGAGCACCACCGCGAGCCACGCCAGCGTGCTGGCCAGCGGCCACAGCAGCAGGCTCAGCGCGATCAGCCCGGTCGTCAACAGCACCATGCGCCCGGCGCCGACGCGATCGATGTAGCGGCTCACCACCATGTTGCCCAACAGGCCGAAGGCGCCGAACAGCGCCCACATCAGGCTCAGCGTGTTGGCGTCGGCGCCGAAGCCCTGCTTGAGCAGCGGGCCGAAATAGCTGAACAGCACGAACTGGCCGACGCCCTGCAGGGCCGTGACCGACACGATGCCCATCAGCACCGGGCTGCGCAGCACCCGCGACCAGGCGGCGGCCGTGAGCGCGGCGGGCCGGATGCCGCTGGGCAGTGTGAGCCAGACCGAGGCCGCGCTCACCACGCTGAGCGCCGCGATGGCCATGAAGGCCATGCGCCAGCCCAGGTGGCCACCGATCAGCGCGCCGATCGGCAGGCCCAGCACCGAGGCCACCGACCAGCCGAGAAAGACGAAGGTGACGGCGCGCCCGCGCTGCTCGGGCGCCACCAGCATGCCGGCGCAGGCCGCGGCCTGGGGCGTGAAGATGGCGGGCGCGATCACCGTCAGCATGCGCACCGGCAGCAGCGCGCCGAAGCTGGGCACGAGCGCCGCAACCACGTGCCACGCGGCGTACCAGAGCAGGGTGAGGGCCAGCAGCTTGCGGCGGTCCCAGCCAGCGACGGCGGCGGCCAGCAGCGGGGCGCCCAGGCACATCACGAAGGCGGCCGCGCTGATCAGCTGACCCGCTGTGGCGACCTGGATGGCCAGCGAGGCGCTGATTTCATTGAGGGTGCCCGGCACGACCATCACGCCCGTGCCGATCACGAAATTGCCGGCCAGCAGCGCCCAGAGCGCGCCTCGCTGCGGCGCGGGCCGGCTCATGCGTTCACCGCCGGACCTGCAGCGCGCCGGGATTCACGATGTTCGTGGGGTTGCCCTTGATGAAGCTCACGACGTTGTCGAACGCCTGGCCGAAGTAGCTTTCGTAGCTTTCCTGCTCGACATAGCCGATGTGCGGCGTGCAGATGCAGTTTTCGAGGCGCAGCAGCGCATGGCCCTGCAGCGGCGGTTCGCTCTCGAACACGTCGATGGCCGCCAGCCCGGGGCGCCCGCGGTTGAGCGCGGCCAGCAGGGCATCGGCTTCCACCAGCTCGGCGCGCGAAGTGTTGACGAACAGCGCCGTCGGCTTCATGCGCGAGAGGTCTTCGAGCTTGACGAGGCCCTGGGTGTCCTCGTTGAGCCGCAGGTGCACCGACAGCACGTCGGCGGCCGCAAAGAATTCGTGGCGGTTCTGTGCCACCTGGAAGCCGTCGGAGCGCGCCTTGGCGCAGCTGGCCTCGCGGCCCCAGATCACGACCTGCATGCCGAAGGCCTGCCCGTAGCGGGCCACCAGCTGGCCGATGCGGCCGTAGCCCCAGATGCACAGCGTCTTGCCCTTGAGCACCGAGCCCACGCCGAAATTCGGCGGCATCGATGCCGACTTGAGGCCCGACTGCTGCCAGGCCCCGTGCTTGAGGTTGCTGATGTACTGCGGCAGGCGGCGCATGGCCGCCATGATCAGCGCCCAGGTGAGTTCGGCGGGCGCCTGCGGCGAGCCCGAGCCCTCGGCCACCGCCACACCGCGTTCGGTACAGGCCGTGACGTCGATGTGGCCGCCGACGCGACCGGTCTGGGAAATCAGCTTGAGCTTGGGCAGCTTCTCGATGAGCTGGCGGGAGATCTGGCTGCGCTCGCGGATGAGCACGATGACGTCCGCATCCTTGAGGCGAACCGACAGTTGGCCGATGCCCTTGACCGTGTTGGTGTAGACCTTGGCGGCGTAAGCGTCCAGCTTGGCAGCGCACTGCAGCTTGCGCACGGCGTCCTGGTAGTCGTCGAGGATCACAATGTTCATGGCATGCCATTGTGCCTCGCAGCATCGGCACGTCGCACGTGTGAACGTTTGGATACCCCGCGCCAGATGGCGCCCGGGAGGCCTGTTTCAGACCGTTAGGGGTGAATCCGTCGTGCGCGTGCGGGGTGCGCAGGCACGACGGGCTCGTTCGCACCTTCTCAGTGCAGGTGGCTGGGGCGGGGTGCGCCGCTGCCGGCTTCTGCGGCTTCCAGTGCGGCGAGCCGGTCGAGTTCGGCGCACACGTCGGCCATGCGGCCGGAAATCACGACCCGGTTGGCGCAGCCGCGCTGCGAGCCTTGGCGGTCGACCACGCGGACCACGCGCAGCGGACGGGCGGGCGTGGCGGCGGACGGTGACGCGGCCGGCGCCGGGCTGCCAGCGGTGCGCGCCGTGCAGGCCGGGCGAATGGCCACGTAGCGCAGGCCAGCGGCAGCGTCGCCGCTCTCACCGTGCGACGGGCGGCGGGCGGGCATCCAGCGGGTGGCCAGCGATTGCAGGGGCGACCAGAGGTCGGCGATGGCGAGGAGGGCGATTCCCATGTGAACTCCAAAAAAGTATGAGGTTGAACACAGGCAGGATTTCTTGAATCGGCCACGACAGGGTGATGGCGACTTCGCGCCATACGCCCGCCACCTGTCGCGGCCGGATGAGGTGCTGCTGCGTGTGGGCAGCAGGCCCGGGGCCTACATCAGCATCGTGTTGCGGATGAGGCCGACCGCGAGGCCTTCGATCTCGAAGGGCTCGCCGGGCTGGACGATGATGGTCGGGTAGTCGGGGTTCTCGGCGTGCAGTTCGATCACCTGCTTGTTGCGCTTCAGGCGCTTCACGGTGACTTCTTCGCCCAGGCGTGCCACCACGATCTGGCCGTTGCGCGCTTCCTTCGTGGCCTGCACGGCAAGCAGGTCGCCGTCCATGATGCCGGCGTCGCGCATCGACATGCCGCGCACCTTGAGCAGGTAGTCGGGCTGGCGCTGGAAGAGCGTGTTCTCGACGTAGTAGGTCTGGTCGACGTGCTCTTGCGCAAGGATGGGCGAACCCGCCGCCACGCGGCCGATGAGCGGCAGCGCGAGCTGGGCCATGCCGGGCAGCGAGAGCGAGAACTGGTTGCCTTCGCGGTGGCGCGTTTCGTGGAGCGAGCGCAGCGCATCGCCCTTGAGGCGGATGCCACGCGAAGTGCCGCTGACGAGTTCGATGACGCCCTTGCGGGCCAGGGCCTGCAGGTGCTCCTCGGCGGCGTTGGCCGACTTGAAGCCCAGCTCGTTGGCGATTTCGGCGCGCGTGGGCGGCGCACCGGTGCGTGCGATGGCGCCCTGGATCAGGTCCAGGATCTGCTGCTGGCGGGCGGTAAGCTTCACTGCGAACTGCATAGTGGTTTCCTTGCGGCACTGGCTAGATATCCAGTACCTGTATTTTTAACCAGTTTTCAAAAGTTGACAAGCCATGACTCATTCCTCTTCGTCCGAGACGCGCCGCGTGGTCGTGCTGGGCACCGGCGGCACCATTGCCGGCAAGGCCGCCAGCAGCGGCGACAACATCGGCTACACCGCCGGACAGGTGGGCGTGGCGGACCTGCTGGGCGGCATCGAGGCGCCGGCCGGCGTGACGCTGGTGGCGGAGCAGGTCGCGCAGCTCGACAGTAAGGACATGGACGCCGACACCTGGCGCCAGCTGGCCGCGCGCTGCGCGCACTGGCTGGCGAAGCCTGATGTGGCCGGCATCGTGGTCACCCACGGCACCGACACGCTGGAAGAGACCGCCTTCTTCCTGCACGCCGTGCTCTCGCCGGCCAAGCCGGTGGTGCTGACCTGCGCGATGCGCCCGGCCACGGCCCTGTCGCCTGACGGTCCGCAGAATGTCCGCGACGCACTCGCTGTGGCCTCGACGCCCGGCGCACGGGGCGTGACGGTGGTGTGTGCGGGCACGATCCACAGCGGCCTCGATGTGCAGAAGGTGCACACCTACCGCCTTGATGCCTTCGCGTCGGGCGACGCGGGGCCGGTCGGCTATGTGGAAGAGGGCGAGGTGCGGCGCGTGCGTGCGTGGCCGCAGGGCGCGCCGTTCGATGCGGCGCGGCTGGAGGCGGTATCGAAGCCGTGGCCCCGCGTCGAGATCGTCATGAGCCACGCGGGCGCGAGCGGTGCGATCGTGGAGGCGTTGCTGCTCCCGTCGGCTGAGCCCTTGCGCGGGCTGGTCGTGGCCACGACTGGCAACGGCACCGTGCACCATGCACTGGAAGCCGCGGCGTTGAAGGCGCAGGACGGCGGTGTCTCCGTGCTGCGCGCCACGCGCTGTGCGAACGGACGCATCCTGCCGAAACCCGGTGACGGGCTGCGGGATGCGGGCGCACTCACGCCGGTGAAGGCGCGGGTTGCGCTGGTGCTGGAACTCTTGGGAGTGGCCGCCCTCCCGGAATCGGAGGGCGGCTAGGAGAAAGAGGCTGACGAATCAGCCTCTGAATCAGCTGTTCAGTGCGGCAAGCGCGCGCTGCGTGATCTCGTCGACCGTGCCCACGCCCTGGATGGCGCGGTACTTCGGCGCGGCGGCTGGGTCGGTCTTGGCCCAGGCCGAGTAGTAGTCGACCAGCGGACGGGTCTGCTGGCTGTAGACGTCGAGCCGCTTGCGCACGGTCTCTTCCTTGTCGTCTTCGCGCTGGATCAGCTCTTCACCGGTCACGTCATCCTTGCCTTCCACCTTCGGCGGATTGAACTTGACGTGGTAGGTGCGGCCCGATGCCGGGTGCGAGCGGCGGCCGCTCATGCGTTCGATGATGTCGCCGAAGGGCACGTCGATCTCGAGCACGTAGTCGAGCTTGACGCCGGCTGCCTTCATGGCGTCGGCCTGCGGAATGGTGCGTGGGAAGCCGTCGAACAGGAAACCGCCGTTGCAGTCGGACTGCGCGATGCGTTCCTTCACGAGGTTGATGATCAGGTCGTCGCTGACCAGTGCACCCGAATCCATGATCGTCTTGGCCTGCAGCCCGAGGGGGGTGCCTGCCTTGACCGCGGCGCGCAACATGTCGCCGGTCGAGATTTGGGGGATGCCGTATTTCTGGCAGATGAAGGTCGCTTGCGTGCCTTTGCCTGCTCCGGGCGCGCCCAGCAAAATAAGTCTCATGGTGTCCTCGGAAGGTTCTTAGATTTTGTGTCGCGCCCCATGCGCACCCTCAGGCGCGCCGAGGCGGAATTGCATCGAGGATAGCATGCGTCCCCGTGACAAATTGCCGCCGTCTCCCTCGGGGCGGCCTGCAGCTCACGCAGGCGAGCCGGCCGCGAAGACGGCGCGCACGCGTGCCAGGTCTTCGGGCGTGTCGATCCCGGGGCCCGGTGCCACATCGCTCACATGCACCGCGATGCGGTGTCCGTGCCACAGCGCGCGCAACTGTTCGAGCGCCTCGGTGGCTTCGACAGGGGCGGGTGACAGCAATGGAAATTGCCGCACGAAGCCTGCGCGATA
Source organism: Variovorax sp. GW821-FHT09D07 (assembly GCF_059416345.1). Taxonomy (NCBI): domain Bacteria; kingdom Pseudomonadati; phylum Pseudomonadota; class Betaproteobacteria; order Burkholderiales; family Comamonadaceae; genus Variovorax; species Variovorax sp. GW821-FHT09D07. Next base: position 155,508 of record NZ_JBWKOY010000005.1, on the reverse strand, counting down.
GCCGTAGATGCCGATGTGGCGCAGCGGTGCGGGGCTGGGCAGCACCGACGGCGCCGCACCACCCGACGAGCCGTCGCGCCACCAGGGGATCGGCGCGCGGCTGAAATAGAGCGCATGGCCTTGCGCATCGAGCACGGCCTTCACCACGTTCGGGTTCATGAAGTCGGCCAGCGAGTCGATCGCGTGGACGGCGGTGCTCATCGCGGCCTGCGGGCGCGCGCCCAGCGTGGCGGCAACGGCGTCGATCAGCGCGGGGTCGATCAGCGGCTCGTCGCCCTGCACGTTGACGACGATCGCGTCACCGTCGAGCCCGAGCTGTTCGCAGGCTTCGGCCAGCCGGTCGGTGCCGCTGGGGTGGTCCTGGCGGGTGAGCAGGGCCTCGATACCATGCGCCTTGCAGGCGTCGATGATGGTGGCGTCGTCGCCGGCCACCACCACGCGGGCGGCGCCAGACTGGCGGGCACGCTGTGCCACGCGCACGACCATCGGCAGGCCGGCGATGTCGGCCAGCGGTTTGTTGGGAAGTCGCGTCGAAGCCAGCCGGGCCGGCACCAGAACGGTGAAGCTCACAGGCCCAGCTCTTCGTCGGACAGCGTGCGGGCCTCGTTCTCGAGCAGCACCGGGATGCCGTCGCGCACCGGGTAGGCCAGGCGCGCGCTGCGCGAGCAGAGTTCCTGCTTCTCGGCGTTCCAGGTCAGCGGGCCCTTGGTGACGGGGCAGACGAGCAGTTCAAGCAGCTTGGTATCCATCGAGCGATGATAGCTTCGCGTCGAGGGCGGCGAAGAACGCCGGCGAGGGTTCGAAGTGCAGTGGCACGGCGAGCGCGTCGGGCGCCTGCTGCCAGAGCTTGACGGCGTCTTTTTCCGTGCAGACGAGGGGCAGGGCGGGGTCGGCCGGGCGTTGCCAGCCAGTGAAATCGTGGTGGTCAGGCAGCGCGAGGGTGTCTGCGAGCGTCAGGCCGCGTGCGCGCAGCATCGTGAAGAAGGCCTCTGGCCGTGCAATGGCAGCGAGCGCGATCACGGGCTGGCCGGCGAGCGTGTCGAGCGGGATGCGCCGGCCGTCCTTCGCGAAGGCGTACGGCGCCAGCTCGCGGGTGGCGGTGTAGCCCTCGGCGAAGGCGGGCCGCTCGCCGCTGTGCAGCAACAGGTCGCAATGGCGTGGCCACGGCTCGCGCAGGGGGCCGGCCGGCAGCAGCCAGCCGTTGCCGACACCGCGGTCATCGAACACGCAGATCTCGATGTCGCGCGCCAGCGCCAGATGCTGCAGGCCGTCGTCGCTGACGATGACCTGCGTGGCCGGGTGCTGCTCGAGCAGGGCGCGTGCGGCCTCGATGCGCTGCCGGGCCACGAAGACGGGCGCGCCGGTGGCGTGGTGGATCAGCGCGGGTTCGTCGCCGACGTCCTGCGGATCGCTGTCGGCCCGGACTTCACGGCAGTCGTCGGTGCGGCGGCCGTAGCCGCGCGACACCACACCCACCCGCAGGCCGCGCGCCTGAAGATGGCGCACGACGGCCATCACGACCGGTGTCTTGCCGGCTCCACCCGCAATCACATTGCCGACCACGATCACGGGTACCGGCACGCGTCCGGTTTTCTGCCAGCCCCATCGATAGAAGGCGCGCCGCAGCGCGAAGAGGGCGCCGTAGACCTGCGACAGCGGCCACAGCAGGCAGGCCAGCGCACCGCGGCGCAGCCAGGCGTCCTGCAGCCGCGCGCCGGTCGACACTCAGTGACCGGCCTGGGCCGTCGACTGGGCGGCGAAGGTGATCTGCATCAGGCCGGCGCGGCGCGCGGCCTCCATCACCGTCACCACGGCCTGGTGCGGGCTGGCGGCGTCGGCGCTGATGATCACGACGCTGTCCTTGCCACCGGTGGCGGCAGCACCGAGCGCGGCGGCCACGGTGTCGACGCTGCGGTCCGCTAGCGGCGATTTGTTGATCACGTAGCGGCCGTCGGCCGACACCGCCACGATCACCTCTTTCGGGTAGTCGCGCTGGGCGTCGACGTCCGCCGTCGGCAGCCGCAGCTGCATCTCGGTGAACTTGCTGTAGGTGGTCGACAGCATCAGGAAGATCAGCACGACCAGCAGCACGTCGATGAACGGGATCAGATTGATCTCCGGCTCGTCGCGCGCGCCGTGGCGAAACTGCATGCGGCCCCGAGTCATAGGCTCACCCCCAGGCTGCGCGCACTTCGTGTCGCTACGCCAACCCCCTTCCGGGGGCGACACCTGCGGCCCGGCGAAGCCGGTTCCGCGGTGTCCCTGGTGTGGCGGCCGTCGGTTGCTGCGATGGCCGTCATTTGCGAAGTGCGTTCAAGTGGCGCGCGAAGCGCTCGCCCGAGAGTTCGAGGTTCAGCAGGTACTCGTCGACGCGGCTGCGGAAGTAGCGCCAGAAGATCAGCGTGGGAATGGCCACGATCAGGCCGAAGGCCGTGTTGTACAGCGCGATCGAAATGCCGTGCGCCAGCTGCGCCGGGTTGCCCGAACCGACCGCACCGCTGCCGGGCGACTGCGAGCCGAAGATCTCGATCATGCCGATCACCGTGCCCAGCAGGCCGAGCAGCGGCGCCGCCGAGGCGATGGTGGCCAGCGCCGGCAGGTAGCGCTCCAGCTTGTGCGCCACGGTGCGGCCCGAGGCCTCCATGGCGGCGCGCAGGTCGTCTTCGGTGCAGCGCGGGTTGGCATTCAGTGCGCGCAGGCCGGCGGCCAGCACCTGGCCGAGCATGGAGTTGCTTTCCAGTTTGGTCACGACATCCGGGCCGGGAACCGCGCCGCGCGACACGGTGATGGTCTCGTCCAGCAGCTTCGGCGGAAGGACCTTGACGGTCTTGAGGCTGGTGAAACGTTCAATGACCAGCGCGAGTGCGATGACCGAACAGGCGAGCAATGGCCAGATTGGCCAGCCCGCGGCAACAATGATGGAAAACAAGAAAATCCTCCGGCCCGTAGACTGCAAATGCGCGGCGATTATCCACCGAGCCACCATCGGCTCGCGGCTTGTTTGCGTGTCGGCAAGGACGCACAGATTCTGTGGATAACTTTGTGATTAACCCATCGCGCAATGTCTCCGAACCCGCATGGGACGGGCTTTCCGTTAGATCGATTGAATTTTGAGCAGCACTTTTTTTAATGAAATCAACAGCTTGCACGAGAACTCGTGCATCTGTTCCACCATACCCCTCCAAAGTGGGGGGCACGGCGCCCGTTGTGGAAGAGTGGCGCTCGGCGGCGGAGGGGCGCGATGAGCTTCAGGGAGCCGAATGCCGCGCCCGGGCCGCGCGTGTGGGCCGTGGGCGCGCTGTGCCGCGCGGTGGCCGATGCGCTCGATGCGCGCTTCAATCCGGTCTCGGTGCGCGGGGAAATCTCGGGTTTCTCGCGCGCGTCGAGCGGTCATTGCTATTTCTCGCTCAAGGACGAATCCGGCCAGCTGCGCTGCGCGATGTTCCGTCGCGCGGCGAGTCTGCTCGACTTCACGCCGCGCGACGGCGACCAGGTCGAAGTGCGCGGCCGGCTGGCGGTGTACGAACCGCGCGGCGATCTGCAACTAGTGGTCGAAAGCCTGCGGCGCGCGGGGCAGGGCGCGCTGTTCGAGCAGTTCCTGCAGCGCAAGGCACGCCTCGAGGCCGAAGGCCTGTTCGACCCGGCGCGCAAACGGGCGCTGCCCTCCATGCCGCGTGCCGTGGGCGTTGTCACCTCGCTGGGGGCTGCGGCGCTGCATGACGTCGTGACCGCGCTGCGGCGGCGTGTGCCACATATTCCCGTGGTGCTGGCGCCGGCGGCAGTGCAGGGCGCCAACGCGCCGGCCGAACTGGTGCGCGCCTTGCAGTCGCTCTACACGCTGGAGCCGGCTGTCGACGTGATCCTGCTGGTGCGCGGTGGCGGCTCCATCGAGGACCTCTGGGCCTTCAACGACGAAACGCTGGCGCGCACCATCGTGCAGAGTCCTGTGCCGGTAATCAGCGGTGTGGGGCACGAAACCGATTTCACCATCGCCGACTTCTGCGCCGACCTGCGCGCACCGACGCCGACGGCCGCCGCCGAACTCGTCAGCGCGCCGCGCGACCTGTGGCTCGGCGCGCTCGACCTGCTCGACGAGCGGCTCGGCGACGCGCTGGGTGGGCGGCTCGATGTGCTTGGCCAACGGCTGGACCAGGCGGCTGCGCGGCTGGGCCGCCCGTCGGGCCTGGTCGCGCGCCAGCAGTTGCGGCTGGCGCACCACGCGCAGCGGTTGCACTACGCGGTGCTGTCGCGCCGGGAGCGATTGGCGCAGGTGCCGCAGGCCATCGCCACCGATTTTTCCGCGAAGTTCGCGCGTTCGCTGACGCAGCGGCGCGAGCGGCTCGAACGCGTGGCCCTGCGCCTGCGACTGCTCGACCCGGCCCTGGTGCTGCAGCGCGGCTATGCCTTGCTGACCGACGGCGAAGGCCGCGCGGTCGTCAGCGCAGGCAGCCTGCAGGCCGGCGATGCCGTGGTTGCACGCCTTTCGGACGGCTCGGTCGACCTGACCGTGACGCCCGGCGGCGCGACGGGAACACGTCTGACGCCGCCCCCATGATTACTTCCTAGAATCCTTCATTCCCCACAACCAACCCACGAGAAAAAACCATGGAACATGTGCTCCCACCCCTGCCGTACGCCATCGACGCACTGGCCCCCGAGTATTCGAAGGAAACGCTCGAGTACCACCACGGCAAGCACCACAACGCCTACGTGGTGAATCTGAACAACCTGCAAAAGGGCACCGAGTTCGAAGCGATGACGCTCGAAGAGATCGTCAAGAAGTCCAGCGGCGGCATCTACAACAACGCCGCGCAGATCTGGAACCACACCTTCTTCTGGAACTGCATGAAGCCGCAAGGCGGCGGCGCACCCACCGGCGCGCTGGCCAAGGCCATCGATGCCAAGTGGGGCAGCTACGACGCCTTCAAGGAAGCCTTCGTGAAGTCGGCCGTGGGCAACTTCGGCTCGGGCTGGACGTGGCTGGTGAAGAAGGCCGACGGTTCGGTGGACATCGTGAACACCGGCGCCGCCGGCACGCCGCTGACCACCGCCGACACCGCGCTGCTGACCGTGGACGTGTGGGAGCACGCGTACTACATCGACTACCGCAACCTGCGCCCGAAGTTCGTCGAGACCTTCCTGGCCAAGCTGGCCAACTGGGATTTCGCGGCGAAGAACTTCGGCTGAAGCCGGGCCTGGCGCTTGCCATGAAAAAAGCCGACCTGCGGGTCGGCTTTTTTACGGGCGCTCAATTGCTCAGCGCTTGGCGGCCGAGAAGAGCTCTCCGCCGAGCTTGGCGCCCTTCTTGATGTTCTTCTTGGCGAACCAGCCCTGGTTCATCTCGAGCACGTAGCGCACCGGCTCCTCGGAGCAGTGCGAGTTCTCGGTCATCGGCTGCATGTCGACCAGGTTGACGATGCGGCCGTCGTCGGCCACGAAGGCGGCGGTCAGCGGCAGCAGCGTGTTGCGCATCCAGAAGCACTGCGTGGCCGGCTGCTCGAAGACGAAGATCATGCCCTCGGCCTGCGGCATCGTCTTGCGGAACATCAGTCCGATCTCGCGCTCGCGAGGCGATTGCGCCACTTGCGCATCGATCTTGTAGAGGCCGACCGACAACTGCGTGCGTGCCAGATCGGTTTGGGGTTGCGGTTGAATTTGCTGCTGCGCGTGGGCCGGCGCCAGGAAGGACGCGGACACCAGAAGCAGCGCGGCGAGACGCTGAAACATCGGATGACTCTTTCGGGGCGGCGACACACGAGGTCGGCCCGTGACCAATAAAAATGCCCGCTGAAGCGGGCATTGCCGGGAGCTTGAAAGCTTACACCTTCTTGGCGGCGGCCGCGTGGGCCTTGGAGACGTGACGCACCTTGTGCTTCTTGACCGTGTGCTTGGCCTTGGCCTTGTGGACGGCGGGAGCGGCCGGCGCTGCGGGCGCGGGCTCGGCGGCTTGGGCGAATGCACCGGCTGCGAAGAGGCCGGCGACCAGGGCTGCGATCAGCTTGTTCATGAGAAATCCTTTGAGATTGTTGATATGGATCACCTCCCTGCGGAAGGCCTCCATTCAACGGACCTCAAGAACCCCGGTTGACAGTGGTTGAACAAAACTGCGAACGAAAAAAAGCGCTCTGGAGAGCGCTTTTCTTAGGGGGACAGACCGGCTTACTTGGCGCCGGGCATGTCAGGCGTGCCGCCTTGGGTGGCCTTGCGCTTCACGCTGCCGTCCTTGTTGCGGCGACGATCGTCGCGGGTCTTGGCGCGCTTTTCGCCAGCAACGCCAGCCTTGTCGGCACCGAAGGCGCCGCCTTCAGGCGTCTTGGCGATGTCGCCAGCAGCGGGAGCCACTTGACCAGCGGGCTTGGCTTCCTTCTTGGCTTCAGCGCGAGCTTGCGGCTTGCTGTTGGTCGCGTTGCCTTGTTCGGGCGTGGTACCGGCCGGGTTCTGGGCGTACGCGCCAGCGGCGAACAGGCCAGCGATCATGACTGCGAGAAGTTTGCTCATTGATGATTCCTCTATCGAGAATTGGTTGGAAACGCCTCCCGGCGAGCAGAAGGTCAGCCAGTAACGGGCTCTATCGCCCTACGGTTGACAATTGTCCGCTGATGGGTTGCGTCTAAAATGTACAGCGATTTGTTAGCGCGCTGTACAGCGATTCTCCCTCGCTGTCTGAATTCGCAGACAGTCGTTCGAATTACGTCACTCCCGGAGTCAAGCCCCCTCATGTCCAGCTATCAGCACATCAAAGTCCCGACCGAAGGCCAGAAGATCACGGTCAACGCTGACAATTCGCTCAATGTGCCCGATCAGCCGATCATTCCGTTCATCGAAGGCGACGGCACCGGGCTGGACATCACGCCGGTGATGCTTAAGGTGGTGGACGCCGCAGTGGCCAAGGCCTACGGCGGCAAGAAGAAGATCCATTGGATGGAGGTCTACGCCGGTGAGAAGTCGACCAAGGTCTACGGCCCCGACGTCTGGCTCCCCGAGGAAACCCTGCATGCGGTGCGCGACTACGTGGTGTCCATCAAGGGCCCGCTGACTACGCCCGTCGGCGGAGGCATCCGCTCGCTGAACGTGGCGCTGCGCCAAGAGCTCGACCTGTACGTCTGCCTGCGGCCCATCCAGTACTTCGAGGGCGTGCCCAGCCCGGTGCGCGAGCCGCACAAGACCAACATGGTCATCTTCCGCGAGAACTCGGAAGACATCTACGCCGGCATCGAGTTCGAAGCCGAAAGCGACAAGGCCAAGAAGCTCATCAAGTTCCTGCAGGACGAGATGGGCGTCAAGAAGATCCGCTTCCCCAACACCTCGGGCATCGGCGTCAAGCCCGTCTCGCGCGAAGGCACTGAGCGCCTCGTGCGCAAGGCCTTCCAGTACGCGATCGACAACGACAAGCCCAGCGTGACCCTGGTCCACAAGGGCAACATCATGAAGTTCACCGAAGGTGGCTTCCGTGACTGGGGCTACAACCTGGCCGCCAAGGAATTCGGCGCCGAGCTGATCGACGGCGGCCCTTGGATGAAGTTCAAGAACCCCAAGACGGGCAAGGAAATCACCGTCAAGGACAGCATCGCCGACGCGTTCCTGCAGCAGATTCTGCTGCGTCCCGCCGAGTACAGCGTGATCGCCACGCTGAACCTCAACGGCGACTACGTGTCCGACGCGCTGGCTGCACAGGTCGGTGGCATCGGCATCGCACCGGGTGCGAACCTGAGCGACACCGTCGCCATGTTCGAGGCCACCCACGGCACGGCCCCCAAGTACGCCGGTAAGGACTATGTGAACCCGGGTTCCGAGATCCTGTCCGCCGAAATGATGCTGCGCCACATGGGCTGGACCGAAGCGGCCGACCTGATCATCAGTTCGATGGAAAAGTCGATCGCCAGCAAGAAGGTCACCTATGACTTCGCGCGCCTGATGGACGGCGCGACGCAAGTGAGCTGCTCTGGTTTCGGTCAGGTCATGATCGACAACATGTAATTGCGATCGCTGACGTCGAGAAACGTCAGACCCTTATCAAGCCCTCGAGCTTCCGAAAGGAGTCGAGGGTTTTTTCTTGCCTGTCGCCCTCGCGATATCGTTAGTGAATTACCTCCTTTGTGCTCTGAACGTAAGGAGAGGCGGGCAAACATCACAGATCAATAGGCTCCGTCTTTCGTTTAACCATTGGTAGAAACTGTGCTGTGTTTGCCTCGCAGCGAGCCGCCAGAATCGCGCCCATTCCAAGAAGCATAGGGGGCGCGAAGTGGGGAAAAAGAACGCAGGAATCTGCCGGCAACAGGGGGCCTCGCAGGCGACTCGATCGAACAGGGCGTGCACGCTGCACGGCAGATCGCGCAATGACGATCTCTCGGCGAGCGCTGTTCGGCAAGCTCAATCTCACCTTGTTTCGCGGCATCGAATCCGCCACTGCATTTGCCAAGCTGCGTGGCAATCCCTATGTCGAACTGACGCACTGGATTCATCAGCTCTGGCAGCTCAACGACAGTGATCTGCACCGCATCTGCCGGCACTACCAGATCGACGCGCAAGCCATCGAGAAAGACTTCGCATCGGCCTTGTCCAGCTTGCCATCGGGTGCCACCTCGCTGACCGATTTTTCCAGTCACATCGAAGCTGCCATCGAGCGCGCGTGGGTGCTCTCGAGTCTCGAGTTCGGCGCGCATTGCGTGCGTGGTGCTTGGTTGTTTGCTGCGCTGCTTCAGACGCCTGACCTGCGGCGCGTGCTTCTTGGCATCTCGCCTGCGTTTCAGAGAATCCCAGCAGACCAACTGACGGAGGCCATCGGTGCCATCGTGGCCGGCTCCCCCGAAGGGCAGGAAGGACCGCACGATGGCTCTGGTTTGCCATCAGCGCTGCCTGGTGAAGCCAGCGCCGCGCTCGCAGATGCGGCGTCGGATGGAAAGTCCGCGTTGCGGCGCTACTGCACGGATCTGACCGAGCGCGCGTCTCAAGGGCAGATCGATCCGGTCATCGGGCGCGGACACGAGATCCGCACGATGGTCGACATCCTGCTGCGTCGCCGTCAGAACAATCCCTTGCTCACAGGAGATGCGGGCGTCGGCAAGACCGCGGTGGTCGAGGGGCTCGCGTTAGCCATCGCGCAAGGCGAGGTTCCTCCCGATCTGAAGAACTGCCGCCTGTGGAGCCTCGATGTCGGAGCCCTGTTGGCCGGCGCAAGCATGCGCGGGGAGTTCGAGTCCCGCCTCAAGGCCTTGCTGGAAGAGGCGGGCAAGTCGGTGCAGCCTGTCATCCTCTTCATCGATGAGGTCCACACCTTGGTCGGTGCGGGCGGGCAATCCGGAACCGGCGATGCCGCCAACCTGCTCAAGCCAGCGCTTGCACGAGGAACCTTGCGCACGATCGGTGCCACCACCTGGAGCGAGTACAAGCGCCACATCGAGAAAGACCCGGCGCTGACGCGACGCTTTCAGACGCTGCAGGTGGCAGAGCCCGACGAGATTACTGCGACCGAGATGGTGCGTGGCCTTGTCGCCATCTTTGCCGAGCACCACGGCGTGCTCGTGCTCGATGAGGCTGTGCGCGCCGCCGTGACGCTGTCGCATCGCTACATCCCTGCACGTCAGCTGCCCGACAAGGCGATCAGTCTCCTGGACACCGCATGTGCGCGCGTTGCCATGTCGCTTCACGCGCCGCCGTCTGAAGTCGAGCAATGGCGGCACCGCATCGCGGCCCTCCAGGTCGAGCTCGAACTGCTGAGTCAGGAGGGTGTCGTTGCCCAGGGGAGTGATGCGAGAGCGCTGCGCCTCGACGCCGCCCGATCTCAACTCGATGCCGCGCAGCAGGCGTTGACCCTGCACGAAGTGCGATGGCAAGACGAGCTTGCACTGGTTCGCACGATTCATGGATTGAGGACCAAAAAGAGGGAGGAGGCGAAAGAGCTGAGCTGCGCCGAGGGGAATGCACCCTCGGCGCAGCTGGAGGCCCTTGAACTCGAGCTTGCCGCGCACCAGAAGGAGTTGCCTCTGATTTTTCCCCAGGTGGACGAGGCCGTGGTGGCGGGCATCGTGGCCGATTGGACCGGAATTCCCGTAGGGCGGATGGTCACCGACGAGGTCGCGGCAGTCGTTGCGCTTCAATCACGACTGGAAGCGCGCGTGATCGGCCAGGGGCCTGCGCTCGCGGCGATCGCCGAGCGCATGCAGACGGCGCGGGCGCAGCTGACCGATCCAAACAAGCCGGTGGGTGTCTTCCTGCTGGCCGGCCCTTCGGGTGTGGGCAAGACAGAGACGGCATTGGCACTGGCCGAAGCCATGTATGGCGGTGAGCAGAACCTCATCACCATCAACATGAGCGAGTTCCAGGAGTCGCACACGGTGTCGACCTTGAAAGGCGCGCCCCCGGGTTATGTCGGCTTCGGTGAAGGTGGCGTGCTCACGGAGGCCGTGCGCCGAAAGCCCTACAGCACGATCCTGCTCGACGAGGTGGAAAAAGCCCACCCGGATGTGCACGAGATCTTCTATCAGGTGTTCGACAAGGGGTGGATGGAAGATGGGGAAGGGCGTCGTGTCGATTTCCGAAACACCACGATCCTGTTGACGAGCAACACTGGTGCGGAACTCATCGCCGCTCTGAGCGAAGACCCCTTGCTGACGCCCGATGTCGAGGCCCTGCGCGATGCACTCCAGCCGGCGCTGCGAACGGTCTTTCCTGCGGCCTTCCTTGGCCGGTTGACCGTCGTGCCTTACCTGCCCTTGGGCCCGGACGCACTGCGCGACATCGTGAGCTTGCACCTGGATCGGGTGGTCGAGCGCATGCATGCGCAGCATGACATTGCGCTGGACTACACGCCTGCGCTGCTCAATGAAATCGTTAGCCACTGCGGTGCCTACGAAACCGGGGCTCGCCGTCTGATCGGCTTCATCGAACAACGTCTCCTGCCGATTCTTTCCCGGCAATGGCTGGATGCCCTTCAAGCGCGGCAAAAGATCCGGCGCATGACTGCCGACGTGAAGCCGAGCGACAGCGCCAACCCGGCCTTGCAAGGAGGAGGCGCCATCGTCTGTCACACCGAGTTCGCCTGAGTCCAGCGAGCCATCTCGTTGCCTCCGAAAAGGCGCGATGCCAGGTTCTTGTCTGTCTTTTTTCACCAGGGAGTTTTCATGGCCACCAACAACAACAGCAGTCAGAAGTTCATTGCCCGCAACAGGGCACCACGTGTGCAGATCGAGTACGACGTGGAAATCTACGGGTCCGAGAAGAAGATCGAATTGCCTTTCGTGATGGGCGTCTTGTCCGATCTGTCTGGCAAGCCGACGCAGACCTTGCCTCCTGTGCCCGAGAGAAAGTTCCTCGATATCGACATCGACAACTTCGACGAGCGAATGAAGGCCATCCAGCCGCGCGTGGCATTCGCCGTGCCCAACACGCTGACGGGCGAAGGCCAGCTCATGGTCGACATCACCTTCGAGAGCATCGAAGACTTCTCGCCGGCCGCCGTCGCACGAAAGGTAGAGCCACTCAGCAAGCTCCTTGAAGCTCGCACGCAGTTGGCCAACCTGCAGACCTACATGGACGGAAAGGCGGGGGCCGAAAGCCTCGTCAACAAGCTGCTTCAAGACCCTTCGCTCATGAAGTCGCTGGCGAAATCCGCCAAACCCCGCACCGACGACCTGGACGGCGCACCTGCGTCCGATTCCGCCGCGTGACATTCAGACCAAGGAACTTCAGATGACCACCCTCATGGACAACGTGCTCGAGGCGCCCGAAGCGACGCGCTACACCGACCCCACCGACTTCTCGGCCCTGCTCGACAAGGAATTCAAGCCCAAGACCGACGAAGCGCGAGATGCCGTCGAGGCGGCCGTCAGGACGCTGGCAGAGCAGGCGCTCGTCAACGCCGCAACGATGACCGACGACGCCTACAGCAGCATCGAGGCCATCATCGCCGAGATCGACCGCAAGCTGTCGGAGCAGATCAACCTCGTGCTCCACAAGGAAGACTTCCAGAAGATCGAGTCGGCCTGGCGAGGCATGCACCACCTGGTATACAACACCGAGACGGACGAGAAGCTCAAGATCCGCTTCATGGACGTCTCCAAGGACGAAGTCCGTCGCACGCTGCGTCGCCACAAGGGAATCGCTTGGGACCAGAGCCCGATCTTCAAGCGCATCTATGAAGAGGAGTACGGCCAGCTCGGCGGCGAGCCCTACGGGTGCCTGGTGGCCGACTACTACTTCGACCACACGCCGCCCGATGTCGAGCTGTTGGGAGCAATTGCCAAGGTCTCTGCAGCATCTCACGCGCCGTTCATCGCCGGATCGGCGCCCTCGTTGCTCGGCATGGAGTCGTGGCAAGAGCTTGCGAATCCGCGCGACCTCGCAAAGATCACGTCGAACCTCGAGCACGCCCCGTGGAACTCGCTGCGAAACACAGAGGACTCCCGCTACGTTGGTCTGGCAATGCCTCGATTCCTGGCCCGGTTGCCTTATGGCGTGAAAATCAATCCTGTCGACGAATTCGACTTCGAAGAGGAAACCGAAGGCGCCGATCACCGCAACTACGTATGGAGCAATGCGGCCTATGCCATGGCGGTCAACATCAACCGCAGCTTCAAGCTCTACGGCTGGTGCACGATGATCCGCGGCGTGGAGTCGGGTGGCACCGTCGAGAACTTGCCGTGCCACACCTTCCCGACCGACGACGGCGGCTTCGACATGAAGTGTCCGACCGAAATCGCGATCTCCGACCGCCGCGAGGCTGAGCTTGCGAAAGCCGGACTGATTCCGCTGGTGCATCGAAAGAACACCGACCATGCCGCGTTCATCGGTGCCCAGTCGCTCCAGAAGCCACAGGAGTACATGGACCCGGACGCGACCGCCAATGCCAATCTGTCGGCACGGCTGCCGTATCTTTTCGCCAGCACGCGGTTCGCGCACTACCTGAAGTGCATCGTGCGCGACAAGATCGGCTCCTTCAAGGAGCGCGACGAAATGCAGCGCTGGTTGAACGAATGGATCATGCATTACGTCGACGCCGATCCTGCGAATTCGTCCCAGGAAACCAAGGCCCGGCGACCCCTCGCGGCTGCCGAAGTCGTGGTGGAGGACGTCGAAGGCAATCCGGGCTACTACAGCGCGAAGTTCTTCCTGCGTCCGCATTTCCAGCTCGAAGGCCTGACCGTTTCTCTGCGTCTGGTTGCAAAGCTGCCGTCGCTCAAGGAAGCGGCCTGACGCCGAACCGCCATCGAATTGTTCGAGGAAGTGGCGCGCAGACGCCACGGCATTTCCAAGGACGCGCCATCAAGAGCGCTCGTGCATTCGTCATTTACCGACAAATTCAAATACAGGGAGTTTTCTCATGTCACAAGACATTTTTCTGAAGATCAACGGCATCGAAGGCGAATCGCAGGATTCGGACCACAAGAACGAGATCGAGGTTCTGGCCTTCAACTGGAAAGCCTTCCAGGAATCCACCATGCACGCCGGCTCGGGCGGCGGCGCAGGCAAGGCGACGGTCGAAGACCTCGAGTTCGACCACTACATCGACCGTTCGAGTCCCAACCTCATGAAGTACTGCCTGACCGGCAAGCACGTGCAAGAGGCCAAGCTCACGGTTCGCAAGGCCGGCGGCAACCCGCTGGAGTACCTGAAGTTCACCTTCTCCGACGTGATCATCACCTCGATCCAGCCCTTCGGCTCGAACTCGGATGAGATGCGTGTCAAGGAGCGCGTGCGCCTTTCCTTCTCCAAGATCAAGCAGGAGTACTCCGTGCAGAACGCACAAGGCGGCAGCGGCGGTGCCGTCACTGCGGGCTACGACATCAAGGGCAACAAGGAGTCCTGAAGCCTTCGCTTCGCCCCGGATCCGTCCGGGGCTTTTCGACTTCGGTTCGCGCAAGGGGGTTGAGGAGGCGCGAATCGAAGTCGGTTCTTTTGCGTTCCCTTTTTTCAGTTTGATTCCCACATGAATCTCGACATGCCAGGGCTGTGCCGGAGTGTTGCGTCCCGACGCGGGTTGTCCAGGTGGATGTCGCGTCCCAGGTTTCCAGGCCTGTGGGGATTTGCATTGGCAGTTGCGTTGGCAGGGCCTTCGCTGGCATATGCGCAGTTCTCACACCCAAGAGAGCAAACCAAGCTCGATATCACGGTCACTGCGGAAGCCGGTGTCAACCCGGACGACAAGGGGAGGGCGGCACCCATCATGGTCCGCATCTACGAGCTCAAGTCGGAGGCAACCTTCGAGTCGGCCGATTACTTCTCGCTGCACAACAGCGACAAGACCGTGATGGGTGCCGACCTTCTGGTGCGCGATGAGTTCATCCTGCGACCCGGAGAGGTCAAGAAGATCCGGCGCATGTCGCACCCCGAGCTCGCCGCGATCGGCGTGATCGCCGGCTATCGGGAGCTTGCGCAAAGCGAGTGGCGCCTTGTGCAGAAAGTCGATCCTGCCCCCGAGGCCGCCTGGTATCGCACCGTCATCCCCGCCAACAAGGTCAAGCTGGAGATCGCCCTTCAAGGCAAGGGCATCCAGCTGACACCCATCAAGTAGCACGTCTGCGGCCCGAAAGCACAACGATCGAACCCATGAGCTGGTACAACAAAGTCGCCTGGAGCGAAGGGCTCTTCCTGCGTCCGCAGCTGTTTCAACAGCAGGAGCGCTACCTCGAACATCTGGCGCACAAGCGTGCCGCCTCGTTGACTCCCTTTTACTGGGGGTTCAACCACTACAGCATCGATGCGGAGTCGCTCTCACTGGGCAAGCTGGTACTGGCCAGCGCGGCCGGGATCTTCTCGGATGGCACGCCCTTCGACGCACCGGGCCAGACGCAGCCGCCAGCGCCGCTCACGATCTTGCCGGAGCATCTGGAGCAGGTCATTCACCTGGCGGTGCCGATCCGGACGCCCAACGGAGAAGAAACGACGTTCGATGACGCCAGCATCTCTGCGTCGTCATTGGCCCGGTTTTCGGTGTTCGATACGGAGCTGCGCGATGCCAACTCGATCGGACAGGGTGCAAAGACCGTTCAACTGTCCCGTCTGCGCCTGCGTCTCCTACCGCAACGCGAACTGACCGACGCCTGGATCGGCTTGCCGCTCGCGAAGGTGACGGTGCTGCGCTCGGACGGAAGCATCGCCGTCGACCCGCACCTGATTCCACCGGTGGCAGGCTATGGCGCAAGCCCCTTGCTGGCGGACTGGATCACCAATCTGCACGGTTTGTGCAAACTGCGCGCGCAATCGTTGGCCGCCCGACTGAGTGGCAACGACGGCAAGTCCAGCGAAGCTGCCGAAGTGTCCGACTTCCTGCTGCTGCAGATCCTCAACCGCTACGAGCCCATGCTCGAGCACTGGCTTCGGGTGCGTGAGACCTCTCCAGAGATGCTCTACACCGCGTTGCGCACGTTGAGCGGAGAGTTGGCCACCTTCGTTCGCGGAACCACCCGTCGCCCGCAACCGCATCCTGCCTATCAACACCTCGACCCGTACCTCTCCTTCAGGGAGTTGATCGGGGATGTGCAGGCCTTGCTGAACGACGTGCTCGTGCGAAGCGCCCAGAGCATCCCCTTGGCGTCAAGACCCAATGGTGTGCGCGTTGCGAGCGTCGAGCCCGCGGAGTTGCAGGGCTTCTCCAGCCTGGTGTTTGCGGTCGCGGCACACACGCCGCCGGAACAGTTGGCGAGCCAGTTTCCCGCCCGCTGCAAGGTGGGGCCAAGCGACAGGTTGACCGAGCTCATTCGGTCCCATCTGCCGGGGATACCGCTGCAGACCTTGCCCGTTCCGCCGCGTCAGATTCCCTTCAATGCAGGCTTTGTCTACTTCCAGATCGATCCTCGTGGTCCGTTGTGGGAGCACATGGTCAAGCACGGTGGGCTGGCGCTGCATGTCGCGGGCGAGTTTCCGGGGTTGCGCATGGAGCTTTGGGGAGTGAGGGAAAAATGAATCCCCTGAAATTTCCGACCCGTTTGTACGAAGGGGTCCTCTACGAGATCAAGAAGGGCGCCGAGCTCGCACTGTCGCATGGGCCTTTGCGATCGGGCAAAGGGATGGTGAGCGGAATGATCGCACTGGTGCTGGCCAACTTCAGCATGCTGGGCGTGTTGTTGTTCCAGTTTCCGGATTTCCTCAGCACGCCCAAGGTGCGTGAGTACCTGAGCTTCGATGTGATGCGAATCGTGTTGCTGAGCGCGATGGCATTGTGCGGAACCTTGGCGGTGTTCAACGTTGTCTTCGGGCGGGTGCGACGCCTGTCTGCATGGGCATTGCTCTGGTTGGCCGTGGCCGTTGTGGGGTCGAAGTTGGGCGTCAGTGCAACGGGCAATGGCTGGCTTCCTGTTGCGGGGCAGCTGGCTGTTGTCCCCTATCTGGGGGTTGACTGGTTGATCTTCGATTTGCTGGCGACGACCCTGCTTTTCACCACGATCGAAAAGCTTCGACCCCTGAAGCCAGAAATGCCGGTTTTCAGGAAAGACTGGCAGACCGACTTCATGTACTTCGTCACAGGCCACTTGCTCATTGGCGTGACGTTGTTTCTCGTCTATGCCGTCTTGTATGGCGTGAGTGGTGCGCTTGCCGATCTCAATCCCGCCGCACAGGGCACGTTGCGCGGCTGGGTGCGGCAGCTGCCGTTCGGCTACGCACTGCTGCTGCTTTTGCTGATCACCGACTTCGGACGGTACTGGCTGCATCGCTTCTATCACGAGACCGCCATCGGATGGCGACTGCACTCGATCCATCACAGCGCCGAGCATATGGACTGGATCTCCGGAAGCCGGACCCATGGCGTGGAAACGGTGATCTCGACGGTGGTGATCCTGGCGCCAGCGTTCTTGCTGGGCTTTTCACAGAGCGTGATCAACGTCTACGTCTTGATCGCGGGCGTGCAGGCCGTGTTCAACCACACCAATGCATCGGTGCGGCTGGGGCCCCTGCGCTATCTCATCGTGACACCGAACTTTCACCATTGGCATCACAGCCGGGACGCGGAAGGCCTGGATCGATGCTACGCCGCGCATTTTGCATTCTGGGACTATCTGTTCGGTACGGCGGTCAAAGCCGACAAGAACAAGATCTGGCCGGATGGCTATGGGGTCGTTGGCGACTACGTCCCGCGAGGGTTCTGGGCGCAGCAGTTGCATCCGATCCGATGGTCGGGGCGGTGGGTCGATGCGCACGGCGTCGTGCACAGAGAGAACCGTTGATCGGAGGCGCAGATGACCACACCCATCACCAGTCTCCAGAAAGAGTACATCCGATTGCTCGACGGCAGCTCGGCCGCGATGACTATTGCCGGCGCGCACATGGCTTCGGGCGCCTTCGTCGGCGTGTCCTGGAAGAACCTGACTTTTGTCGGATGCGACTTCGCAGGGGACGGCAACATCAAGCTGGCATCGATGTCGGGCTGCAAGTTCATCGACTGCCGGTTTCTGGCACCCCATCACGACTTCGGCGTGATGACCGATGTGAGCTTCACCCAGTGCAGTTCGACTGGGCGTTCGATCGTCTGTGGGGGCGATGGAAGCACTGGCGTCCTGTTCGAAGAGTGCAGCTTTGACGGCGGAAGTTCTGCACCCCCAGCCCACGAAGGCATGGGATGCATGGGAGAGGTCACCTTTCGCAATTGCACAGGTCGCGGCGAAGTGCTGGTGGCCGGCACCCGCCTCACCATCGACAGCTGCCGGTTCGATCACATGACCTTCGCCATCGGCCGCCAGCGCCGGCGCGGGACACCGCTGGCGGCCACCGTCCTGATCGACAACTCGCAGGGCCCCGGCGTGTGGCGAATGGTCGATTGCCGCATGAAGACCAGCCACATCCAGAACAGCAGCTTCGAGCAGATCGTCAACGACAGCTCCGAGTGCGAGGCCTGAGCAGGCTTCGCTTTTTCATCGGGCTCGGCCCGTTCATTTTTCCAACGCTCCAATGCTCTACAAAGAAGAATTCAACGAGGCGCCCGCGGGAGGTGGTGGAACCGACCCGCGCGACGGATCCGGTGATGGCGAACTGTTCGGCGAGTCGGCCGATGTCGCGCATCTGGTGTCCGAGTCCTCGACGCAGGAGCGCCTGACCGCGGTCGCGGCGGCTCAGAATCCCTTGCTGGAGGCGGCCCAACCCTTGCTGCGGGCCCTGGCAGACATGCCCGCTGCGCTGGAAAGCGACGGCGTGGCGTTGTTCCATCAGTTGCTCGAACGCGAGGTGGCCGCTTTCCAATCCATCTGCACCACTGCGCAGGTCCGGCACGAACACGTGGTGGCCGCGAGCTATGCGCTGTGCACCGCGCTCGACGAAGCGGCCAACAGCACGCCGTGGGGCGGCGGGCAGGGCGGAGAGGCCGGTATCTGGGCTGGCCAACAGCTGGCCGCGAAATTTCACGGCGATACCAAAGGCGGTGACAAGTTCTTCCTTCTCGTCGGTCGCCTCGCCGCGAGCCCCCAAGAGCACGTAGATCTGCTTGAAGTGCTGTACCAGATCCTCGGGTTGGGTTTCGAAGGTCGCTTCAGCACCGCGGCGAACGGGCGCCGGCAGCTTGAAACGGTTCGTCATCGGCTGTTCTCTCTGCTGGGCAACGCGCGCGGCGATGTCCCGAGCGACTTGTCGCCGCATTGGAAGGGTGTGGGGGCTGGCAAGTTTCGCTTGCTGCGCAGTGTGCCGGTGTGGGTCACCGGCTCGGTGCTGACGCTGATCCTGTTTGGCCTGTTCGCTTGGTACAAGTACCAACTGTTGCAGTCGAGCGCCGATCTGCAGCAGCGCATTGCCGCCATCGGCCGGCTGCGTCCCCCGCCGGCGCCTCCCGTCAAGCCGCTGCGCCTGAAGGAATTGCTGGCGAGCGAAATCGAGCGAGAGACGGTGAGCGTGGACGAAGACGAGCGCCGCAGCATCGTCACCTTCAAGGGCGACGAGATGTTCGTCCCCGGTCAGGCGCGCCTCAGTGCACGGATTCTTCCCGTGCTGGCGAAGGTGGCTGACGAGATCAACCAGGTCTCCGGCACGGTCCAGATCACCGGCCATTCGGACAACCAGCCGATTCGCACGCGCGAGTTTCCCGACAACCAGGTCCTGAGCGAGAAGCGGGCACAGGCCGTGGCCGAAGTGCTGACGGGCAAGGGCGTCGTGCCGTCGCGCATCCAGACCGAGGGGCGCGGCGCCACGGTTCCCATCGCAGACAGCGCCACTGCTGCGGGACGTGCCCGCAACCGGCGCGTCGACATCATGGTCACGCAGGGCACTGGCGTCAGCGCCAACGCCAGCGCGGGTCCAGTGAAGCAGCCAGCCGTCGCCCCGCGCTAGACGCAAGGCAGGAATCCATCACTCATGCAATATCTCAAACAGTTCCTGGCCTTCCTGTTTTCCCGACAGATGCTGGCCTTCCTCGCGATCGTGCTGCTGGTCCTCGCGATCTGGTTCATCGGCCCGCTGCTCGCGGTGGATGGGCTTCGCCCCTTCGCCTCGGTCGGGGTGCGCGTGACCTTCATCGTCATGCTGCTCGTGCTCGGTCTTCTCTGGATGGTGTCGGGTCCCTACAGCCTGTTGGGCGTGGCTGCGCTCTGCCTGCTCGTATGGCATGCAGGGCCTCTGCTGGCCATCGGGGCGGCGAAGCCATTGGCGCCGCTCTGGGTGCGCACCATGGTCATCTGCGCCATCCTTGTGATGTACGCGGTGTACTGGCTCTACCGTCTCTGGCAGGCCTTGCGCAACAACGACGATCTGCTCGCGAAGTTCCTGCGCTTTGGCCAGGATGCCGACAAGGACGACAGCGCGAAAGAGGAGCTCAAGACAGTCACCGCCACGGTCACCCGCGCCCTGGCCCAGCTGAAGGGCTTGCGTGGGCGCGGCGGGCTTCGCCGGATCCTGGAGGGCAAGCGCTACCTCTACGAACTGCCGTGGTACATGATCGTCGGCAGTCCGGGCGCGGGCAAGACGACGGCGCTCCTGAACGCCGGACTGCAGTTTCCCTTGGCGCGTCAGATGGGGCACGCGTCCAGAAGCATGGTGCTCCGGTCGGAAGGCGGTACGCTGAACAGCGACTGGTGGTTCTCGAACGAGGCCGTGTTGATCGACACGGCCGGCCGCTACACCACGCAGGAAAGCAACCCGGTCTCGGACCCCATCGAGTGGCGGGGATTCCTGGGGCTGTTGCGCAAGCACCGCACGCGCGCGCCGCTCAACGGCGTCATCGTCGCGCTCAATGCGGCCGAGCTGCTCACGATGTCCGAGATGGAACGCGCAGAGCATGCAAGCATGGTGCGAGACCGGTTGGCTGATCTGCGCCAGGAGCTCGGCATCCGCTTCCCGGTCTATGTGATCGTGACGAAGATCGATCTGCTGCGGGGCTTCAGCGAGTACTTCCAATCCCTCACCAGTGAAGGCCGCACCCAGACCTGGGGCTTCACGCTGCCGTTCCACGGCATCCAGAACTCGCGCGCGGCGGTGCGCGACCGCGAGCCGCTGCGCGCCCAGATCGAGGCGGAGCTGGCGTTGCTCAAGGACCGCCTGGCGGCGGGCCTGCGCGCCCGGTTGAACGAGGAGTTCGACGTCGACCGCAGGAAGCGCCTGTTCGCGTTGCCCCAGGAACTGGCCGGCATGTCGGCGCTCCTGGTGCCGATGCTCGACGAGATGTTCCTGGCGTCGCGTTTCGACGGAACCCAGCTGCACGACACGCTGCGTGGTGTCTATTTCACGAGTGGCGCCCAGGCCGATCTGGAAATGCCCGCCGATGCCGGCACGCTGTTTCAGCGTCTGCAGCGCAGTCTGGGCCTGGGGGCGGGCGGCGCATCTGCGGCTGGCAACGAAGAGGGAGGCAAGCCACCGGGAAGAATGGCCTCGACCATGAGGGGACAGCAAGGGTTCTTTCTGCAGGACCTGCTGACCAAGGTGATCATTCCCGAGGCGCATCTGGTGCGCCCCAATCTGCGCTGGGAGTTCCGCTTCCGGTTGCTGCGTCTCACCGGGCATGCGCTGGCCGGGGTGATCTTCCTGTGGCTTGCTGGCGCGCTGGCCCTGAGCTTCGGCAACAACCGCCAGTACCTGAGCGCCGTGGGCCAGCGCGCCGAGGCGCTCACCGTGCAGGTGCGCCAGCTGTTCGCCGATTTCAAGCCCGCAGGGGTCCCGGACGTGCTCAGCGGGGCACGCGAGTTGCCGGGCTATTCGGGCCTCGACATCGACAACCCGCCCGGCAGCTTTCTCTACGGCCTCTACACGGTGCCTCCGGTGCTGGATGCGGCCAGCGATACCTACGCCCAGCTGCAGGATCACACCCTGCTTCCCTCCGTCCTGCAGCGGATGGAGAGCGTGCTGAAGCAGAGCATGAACGACGGCGATGCCAAGACCGCGTACGAGGTCTTGCGTGTCTACAAGCTGCTGCACGACAAGGAGCGCTACATGCAGGGCGGAGCGCAGGATGTACGCAACTGGGTGCTGAAAGACTGGGAGAGGGCCGACAGCGCTGCCGCCTTTGGCGGCCGGGCATCGATGGTGGGGCATGTCACGGCTCTGTTCTCCGGTGCCCGACCAGTGCAGTCCGCATCGCTGCCCAACGAGGCGCTGGTGCGTGCGGTGCAGAACTTCCTGGACAGCAATACCTCGAGTCAGCGCGTCTATGAACGCGCCAAGGCCGCCATGCTTTCCGAGGCGCCCCAGGAGTTCACGCTGGTGCGCGCGGTCGGCCCCCAAGCCGGGACCGTGTTTTCCCGCGCAGGCGGATTGCCTCTGGAAAAAGGGGTGGCGGGCCTGTTCACCTATGACGGCTACCACGAGGTCTTCAACAAGCGCTTGCCGGAATTCGTGGTGCGGGCCCTCGACGACGATGCATGGGTCATGGGACGCGGCGCGCAGGGCGGCGCGACCTTGGCCACGCAAATGAAAACACCGGCGCTGCTCGACGAAGCGGCCCGCAAGCTGCGCAACGATCCGCTGCTCGATGACATCCGGCGCCAGTATTTGGCGGAGTACGCCCAGCATTGGGAGTCCTTTCTCGAATCGATCCGCACCGTGAGCGGCAGCGACACCACGGGAACGAGCCTGGGCTTCGATCTGAGTGTGCTGCGGCAGCTTGCCGCGCCGGACTCTCCGCTGGCACGGTTGGCGAGAGCGGCGGCCCGCGAGACCACCTTGTCGCGGCCGCTGGTGGTTCGCACGCAGGAGGAAAAAGGCTTCCTCGACAAAGCCACCGACGAACTGAACAAGCAGACCAACGCCATCGGCCGGAACCTCGGCATCCGGGCCGAGGAGCGGCTTGAAAAGCAGATCGTCGACAACCGCTTCGCCGCGCTGCGCGAGGTCGTCACGGGGCAGGCCGACATTGGCGTGACCAGCGCCGGTGCCGCTGCGGGCAAGCCGGGGCTCGAAAACATCTCTGGCCTGCTGAACGAGTTCTACACCTTGCTGGTCGTGGCAGACACGGCGCTCACAGCCGGAAGCCTGCCTCCCGGAGGTGCCGAGGTCGGCGCCCGTTTGAAGCTGGAGGCCGGCAAATTGCCGGCGCCCTTTCGTGAGGTGCTGACGGCGCTGGCCGCAAGCGGTGGCGACAAGGTGATGCTCGGCTCCACCGGCATCCTGCGCAGCCAGGCTCAACTGCAGCTCGACCGCATCATGGGGTTGATGGCGATGCAGGTCAGCGAGCCCTGCAAGCGCGGCGTGGAAGGGCGATACCCGCTGGCCGCCGTGACGCAGGACGCGTCCATCGAAGACTTTTCGCTGGTGTTCGCTGCAGGCGGGGCTGCGGACGAGTTCTTCAACAAGCACCTCGCCCCTTATGTCGACATGAGCGTGCGGCCGTGGCGCTACAAGGACCCGAATGTGGCCAATGCCATGGTCGGCATCGACGCGGCGGCAGGCAATGGCGCCGGGCTGAAGCCGGCCACTTCCGGTCCGACCTTGCTCGGTGAATTGCTCAAGCTTCTGGCCCAGAGTGGTCCGAGTCTCGACGCCTTCTACCGCGCACAGCAGATTCGCGACCTGTTCTTCCGCGACGCGGGCGGCAAGAAGCTGGCCTGGAAAATC
Organism: Variovorax sp. GW821-FHT09D07; assembly: GCF_059416345.1. Taxonomy (NCBI): domain Bacteria; kingdom Pseudomonadati; phylum Pseudomonadota; class Betaproteobacteria; order Burkholderiales; family Comamonadaceae; genus Variovorax; species Variovorax sp. GW821-FHT09D07. Next base: position 132,552 of record NZ_JBWKOY010000005.1, on the reverse strand, counting down.
GATCTGCGTGTGCTCGAGCTCGAGCCCAGCATCACCGAACTGGTCATCGACATCGACGGGCAAGGGCAGCGCTACGTTCATGGCCCGGTGCAGGCCTTTACCGTGAACTGGCCGGGGCCCCGCGGCGGGGCGATGGCGGAGATCACGGCCAATCCCCGCATTTCGAACCCGACCTCGACCTTCCTGGCCCATGGGCCGTGGGCCTTGTTTCGTCTTCTGGAGAAAGGGCGCATCGTGAGCACGGCCACGCCGGGGCGATTGAGCGTGGAATATGCGTTCGACGGCCGCAGGGCGTTGATCGATGTCAGTTCGGGCAGTCAGCCGAATCCCCTCGGTAGCGATGTGCTCAAGGGCTTTCGTTGCCCTGGACGCGCAGCCTGACCCATGCGGATGTGGAGCATGCTGCGTGCCGCGTGGCACGTCACCCCGCCCGCCATCTGGGGAAAACTTCCCGGTCATGCGGATTTCGTTCGCAGCGGCGTCCGCCACGGAGAGCCGGACGCGTGGATGCCTTGGCTGGCCCAGCAGTGCCGCCATGCCGGGGCGGACGCCACGGCACGTGCCATGGCGATTCCCGTCGCCTTCGTGCTTCCGCCAGGAACGCTGGCGTTCGCGCGGCGGCGCTTCGTGCTGGGCGTGATCGCGCCGTCCGTCGACAAAGTGGGGCGGCACCACCCTTTGCTCGTTTATCAACTGGCGCATCCGCGCTGGACGCAGGCGCACTTCGGCGCTCAGGTGCAGGAGCCCCTGGATTGGCAGTTCTGGCTTGCGCGTGCCGTGGCCCGTCATGCCTGTGCCCAGGGGGCGGCCGATCTGCGCGTGCTGGAGCGCACGGTGCGGGCGCTGTGGCGCGCGCAACAGTCGCAGAACGGGCGTGCGGCATTGAAGGACGAGAGCAACCGCGCGCATCGGCGCCGGCAGATGCAGGCATTGCTCGAACGTGGGGCGGGGCCCGCGTTGCCGGACGATCCCGCCGCGGCGCTGCAAGGCGTTCGCTTTCTGCCATGGGCTGACTGGCCGAGTCGGCTGCAGGGCCCCCGGGCGGAAATGGCGTTCTGGCAGCAGGACGCGCAAGGGCGCTTTGTCGGGGCGGCCAACCGACTGCAGAAGCTGTGGGGGGACGCACCATGATCCGCATGGAGACAAGGGAGGGCGACCCCGAAAAGACCCCATTGCGCCTGCAACTCACGCACAGCAACGGCGAGCCACGGCGTGGCGCGTTGTCGATCCCTCCCTCCGGCGCCGGCATGGCCGATGCGCTCCAGCTGTGTGGGGAGCGTCAGAGCGAAGCGCAATGGCGCGCGGCCAATCTGTGCCGCATCGCATGGAGCGACAGTGCGGGGGAATGGCGTTTGACGAACAGCAGCCACACGCTGATGTGCGTGTGTCGGGGCGAGCGCGTACCCGCAGGAGCGAGCGTGCCGGTCGCGCCGGGGGACACGCTGGAACTCGGGCTGTTGCGTTTCACGGTCGAGCAAGGTGCCCCGGCCGACGTGAGGCAGCCGAGCACGCAGGCGCCTAGTCGGCGCGGGTCCGCCGATGCCGATGCCGATGCCGATGCCGAGCGAGGCGCGGCGTCGCACACGCCCACGTCCGACGCGCCGCCCTTTGATCTGCGTGTATTGGCCTTCAACGACCCTCCGGAGGGCGGCGAGCGCGATGAACACGTGGATGTGCTGGCGAACCCGTTCGGCGTTCTCGACATCGCGGGGGCGCAACCGTCGCCCGTTGCCGATGTCCTGGCGGGGCTGCTCGGTGACGCGCCCGCGGCTGCGCAAGCACGACCTGCTGTGCGCCCAGCGAGCCCGCCGGCCCGTGGCGATGGCCGCCCGGCCAGTCTGCTCGACGAACTGCACGAGGAGTTCGTCCGCGTCGTGCGCGATCCCGCTCAACTCTCGGGGCGTGTCGACTGGGAGGGGCTGCTGGCATCGGGCAACGAAGCCGCGCCCACGCTCGATGACTTGCGCCGGCAGGCGGAGCCGTACCCGTTGCTGCGCGACATCCTGCTGCCGCGCGAGGGCATCGACCGGATCATCGAAGACTTCGAGCCCCTCGTGAGATCAGGCTTGCTCGACCAGGAGGTGCCCGAGGACGTGCTGGGCCTGTTCGCCCCGGAGCTGGCGCGCGACAGCCGTGCGCCATTGCCCAGCCTGACACGGCAAGAGCACCATGACCTGTCGCCTGACAGCCATCTTCACCTGGGGTCGACAACGCCGCACCGCGTGGGCAGCGACGAAGGCGAGGGGAAGCCATGACGAAATGCCCGGAGACTGCCCCCGGCGGGACGCTTCAAGACATGCTGGGACGATTGCGGCGTGCGCCGTGGAGGTTCGGCTTCCTGTCCCTGTTGAGGCGCTTCGGCGCGTCCCACCTGCAGCATCCCCCCGTCGGCTTGGCCAGGCGCCCTCAGCATGAGCCGTTCCGGCTGGGGCAGGCGGCGGCCTTGACCTTCGCGCCGCGCGAAATCGCCAGCGTGGTGCTGCCCGGCGAGTCGGAGCGCCGGGTGCCGGGAGCGTCGCCGACGCGGTCCGGCAACAACCCGACGCTGCCGGTCGTGCGCCTGTACGGCCTCGGGCTCCTGGGCCCCAACGGCCCGTTGCCGCTGCACTACACCGAACTGGTGCGAGACCGCACGGAAAACCACAACGACAGCACCCTGGCGGACTTTCTCGACCTGTTCCATCACCGCTACCTGACGCACATGTACCGGGCGTGGGCGCAAGGGCAGGCCGCTGCCGGGCTCGACCGGTCGGAGGACGAGGCGTTCAGCCGCTACATCGCACGCCTGACAGGGCACGACCCGCTCGAGATCTGCGATTCGGTGCTGCCCGCGCACGCCCGGTTGGCAGCCTCGACCCACCTGGCCCGCGAAGCCCGCAATCCCGACGGGCTGGCCGCCACGCTGGCGCACTTTTTCGCCGTGCCCGTGCAGCTGCAGGAGTTCGTGCACCACTGGATCCGGATCGATCCCGAGGACCAGAGCCACCTGGGGCGCGCGCGGACCTCCAGCATCATGGGCGTCGGGGCCATGGCGGGGGAGGTCGTGGCCGACCGGCAGAACAAGTTCCGCCTCTTGCTCGGCCCGCTGAGCCTGGAGCAGTACCTGCGTTTCACCCCTCAGGGGCAGGACCTGGGCTTGCTCGTCGAATGGGTGCGGGGCTTTGTCGGCTACGAATTCGTCTGGGAGGTGGAACTGCGTGTGCGCAACGACAGCACCCCGCCGGCACGGCTCGACGACGCCGAGAAGCTCGGGTGGTCCACCTGGCTCGGCGGCTCCGGCCGCGCGGAAGACGGGCGGCCTGCCGTCGATGCGCCGCGTTCGACGCCCGGCTACACCGTCGGCATGGTGTTCGAGCCCGAGGCGTACATCGGCTCGCGCCATCACGGCCAAGCGGCCGCGGCGCGCTGAATCTTTCATTGGGAGAACCTGCTCCATGACTGCCCCCATCCACACCGACGCCGAGCCCACAGCCTACGCCACGCGCGCCCGCATCGAGGCGGGCGACCGGCTGTCTCCCTTCAGCGCGACAGCGCCTTGTGGCCCCAGCCTGGAATACGACGCCGAATACGCCGTCCTGCTGGCGCGCATGTCCCCGCGTGGCGATGCGCAATACGGGCAGTTCGTCGGAGCACCCGACGCCCCGAACTGGGCCGAGATCGAACGGGACTGCCGTCGGCTGCTGTTGCGGACGCGGGACATCAATCTCTTTGTCTGGCTGTGCCGAGCACGCACCCGTCTGGCGCAGGCGGCAGGGCTTGCGCAGTCGTTGGTGCTGCTGGTCGAGGCGCTGCGGACCTGGCCCGAAGCGGTGCACCCCCAGTTGGTGATCGAAGGCGAGCGCGACCCGGCCGTGCGCGCCAATGCGCTCGCTGCGCTGGCCGATCCGGAGGGCCTGTTGAGCGACGTGCGAGAAGTCGTCATTGCAGCCAATGCCGCGCGGCACCTGACGGTGCGTGAAGTCGAGCGCGCCTTTGCGATGCCCCGGGCGCCGGACGCAACCAGTCCGGAGGCCATGGCGCAGCAGTTGGCAGACCTCGCGGCCGCTGCGTCGGGCGACGACCAGGCGCCGCTGCGCCTGTTGGCGCAAGCGGCCGAGGCGGCGGCGCAGATCGTCGCCTGGGCCGCCCAGCACCTGGGGCCGGACGCGCCTCCACTGCATGCGCTGGTGCGGTTGCTGGCCCCATTCCAGCGAACCGGGGCATCGGCGCCGCCTGTCGCGTCCGCAACAAGACCTGACCCGCTTCCGTCGTGGCCGGCAAGCACGCCAGCCGGTGAGGGCCTGGCGACACGCGACGACATCCTGCGTGACATTCGCAAGGCCCGCCGATGGTTCGAGAAGCACGAACCGAGCAGTCCTGTCGCCGTGTTGCTCAAGCAGGCCGAACGCATGACCGGCCTGCGGTTTTCCCAGGTGGCCGATGCCATTCCATTTGATCTGCTGCGCAAATGGGATGCCGACGAGGAGGCTTCGCTGTGACGCTGATCCAGGCCAATTTTCTTGTCATCTGCTTCGCGGTCGGCGCCGCTGGCGCCTTGCTCGGCCTCTGGGTGTTCTCGCACAGGCTCGGCAGGCAACTCGAAGCGCAGCGCCGTGCCTCGGATTCGGAGTGCGAACAGATACGGCTGGCGATCCGCGCCGAGTTGGCGCTGCTCGGGCAGCAGCAGACCGCACATCAGAAAGCGCAACGCTTGGCACTGGCGCGTTGGCAGGCGGAACAGGACGCGCGACGGCTGGCTGAATGGCAGGCGTTGTCGCCAACGCTCCCCACCTTGACGGGCAGAAGAGGAGGGCCGGTTGCGCCGCCCGTTGCACCGTCACCCCAGCAGCGGCCGAGACCAGTGCCACCAGTACCGGCCTTGCACGAGGATTCGGAGCTGCAGAACTCGCCGGTCCCACTCGCGCTGCCCGCAGCCGTTCACGAGGAAGCAGAATCGGCACCCGAGCGCGAACTCACCGACGAAGAAATCGACGCCTTGCCGCCCGATCTGCCGGTTCCGACCCGGGTGCCGGGCCGAAAATTGCCGGCGCCCAAAGGTCCCGTTCTGCGCAATCTGTAAAAAAGACCGGCAATCTGCCGGTTTTTTTACGTCTGTCTTCGTGCTGTCGTACACGACGCATGCCTCTTGATTTGTCGAATAGGCGTCACCAAGTCTGTTGGCGTCGGCACGGTGCTTGCACGCTCTATAGAATCTTTTTCATGGCAACGAGAATTCCCAAAACTCCCAGCACCCCACCGGCGCAGAAACCGGCGGGCGACGACGGAGATTCGGTCGTTCTGGAGCGCCGCCCGCAAAAAACGGCGCCGCCCCAGATGTACCAGGTCGTCATGCTGAACGACGACTACACGCCGATGGAGTTCGTGATCGTCATCCTGCAGGAATACTTCAGCAAGGACCGAGAAACGGCGACCCAGATCATGCTCAAGATCCACCTCGATGGCCGGGGTGTCTGTGGGGTTTATTCCCGCGACATGGCGGCCACCAAGGTCAATCAGGTGATGGAGGCCGCGCAGCAGGCAGGGCACCCGCTGCAATGTGTCAGCGAACCGGTCGCGTGAACCAGTTGAATTGCACGCGCTCCAACCCATCTGAGAACTTATTTACAGCAAGGCAAAAGGAAATCACATGATTGCCCAGGAACTGGAAGTCAGCTTGCACATGGCCTTCGTCGAGGCCCGGCAGCAACGCCACGAGTTCATCACCGTGGAACATCTGCTGCTCGCTTTGCTGGACAACCCGAGCGCCGCGGAAGTTCTGCGCGCCTGCTCGGCGAACGTCGACGACCTGCGGGCGTCGCTCACCAACTTCATCAAGGACAACACGCCGCAAGTGGCGGGTACCGATGATGTCGACACCCAGCCCACCCTGGGTTTCCAGCGCGTGATCCAGCGCGCCATCATGCATGTGCAGTCCACCGGCAACGGCAAGAAGGAAGTCACCGGCGCCAACGTGCTGGTCGCGATCTTCGGCGAGAAGGATTCGCACGCCGTGTACTACCTGCACCAGCAGGGCGTCACCCGCCTGGACGTGGTCAATTTCATTGCCCACGGCATCAAGAAGAGCGACCCGCCGGAAGCCGTCAAGGGCAGCGGCGAAGCACCGCAAGGCGAGGGCGAAGAGGGTGGCGGGGAACGCAACGAGAAGGCCTCGCCGCTCGAGCAGTTCACGCAAAACCTCAACCAGCTCGCCAAGGACGGCAAGATCGATCCGCTGATCGGCCGTGAATACGAGGTCGAGCGCGTCATCCAGATCCTGTGCCGCCGGCGCAAGAACAACCCGCTGCTCGTGGGCGAGGCCGGCGTGGGCAAGACCGCGATCGCGGAAGGCCTGGCATGGCGCATCACCCAGGGCGACGTGCCCGAGATCCTCGCCGAGGCGCAGGTCTACTCGCTCGACATGGGCGCGCTGCTGGCCGGCACCAAGTACCGCGGTGACTTCGAACAGCGCCTGAAGGGCGTGCTCAAGTCGCTCAAGGACAAGCCGAACGCCATCCTGTTCATCGACGAAATCCACACCCTGATCGGTGCGGGCGCAGCCTCGGGCGGCACGCTCGATGCGTCGAACCTGCTCAAGCCGGCGCTCTCCAGCGGCCAGCTCAAGTGCATCGGCGCCACCACCTTCACGGAATACCGCGGCATCTTCGAGAAGGACGCGGCCCTGTCGCGTCGTTTCCAGAAGGTCGACGTGGTCGAGCCGTCGGTGCAGGAAACCGTCGACATCCTGAAGGGCCTGAAGTCGCGCTTCGAGGAACACCATGGCGTGAAGTACGCCGTGGCGGCCCTGCAGGCTGCAGCCGAGCTCAGCGCCAAGTACATCAATGACCGTCACCTGCCCGACAAGGCCATCGACGTCATCGACGAGGCCGGTGCCGCCCAGCGCATCCTGCCGCCGAGCAAGCGCAAGAAGACCATCAGCAAGACCGAAGTCGAGGAAATCGTCGCGAAGATCGCGCGCATTCCCCCGGCCAACGTCAGCAACGACGATCGCAGCAAGCTGCAGACGATCGAGCGCGACCTCAAGAGCGTGGTGTTCGGCCAGGACAAGGCACTCGAAGTGCTGGCCTCCGCGGTCAAGATGGCGCGTTCGGGCCTTGGCAAGGGCGACAAGCCGATCGGCTCGTTCCTGTTCTCCGGCCCCACGGGCGTCGGCAAGACCGAAGCGGCGAAGCAGCTGGCCTACATCATGGGCATCGAGCTGATCCGCTTCGACATGTCGGAGTACATGGAGCGTCACGCGGTGAGCCGCCTGATCGGCGCGCCTCCGGGCTACGTCGGTTTCGACCAGGGCGGTCTGCTGACCGAGGCTGTCACGAAGAAGCCGCACGCGGTGCTGCTGCTCGACGAAATCGAGAAGGCGCACCCGGACATCTTCAACGTGCTGCTGCAGGTCATGGACCACGGCACGCTGACCGACAACAACGGGCGCAAGGCCGACTTCCGCAACGTCATCATCATCATGACGACGAACGCGGGTGCAGAGACCATGAACAAGGCGACCATCGGCTTCACGAACGCGCGGCAGGCCGGCGATGAAATGGGCGACATCAAGCGCCTGTTCACGCCTGAATTCCGCAACCGTCTGGACGCCATCGTCAACTTCAAGGCGCTCGACGAACAGGTCATCCTGCGCGTGGTCGACAAGTTCCTGCTGCAACTGGAAACCCAGCTCAGCGAGAAGAAGGTCGAGGTCACCTTCACCGACAAGCTGCGCAAGCACTTGGCGAAGAAGGGCTTCGATCCGCTGATGGGCGCACGCCCGATGCAGCGCCTGATCCAGGACACGATCCGTCGTGCACTGGCCGACGAGCTGCTGTTCGGTCGCCTGACCGACGGCGGTCGCCTCGAAGTCGACCTCGACGAGAAGGACGAAGTGCTGCTCGACATCCAGCCGATCCCGAAGAAGGAAGGCAAGTCGAAGCCCGAAGCCGAGGAAGCCGCCACGGGCTGATCCCGCCTCTCTGAGGAACGAAGTCAAAGGCCGGTAGCATTCGCTGCTGGCCTTTTTCTTTGGGCCGGCCGAAAACACCCCGCCTTCACCCGCTTTTGCCTTGATCCTCCCCGAACTCAGCCACGAATGGAAAACCGGCCTCTCCCTGGCGTGGAGCGGCTACATCGCCGTGCTGTCGGTCTGGATCGTGATGCAAAAGCGCGCGCCGGTGTCCACCATGAGCTGGATCCTGTCGCTGGCGCTGCTGCCGTTCGCGGGCTTCATCGTCTATTACTTCCTGGGGCCGCAGCGGCTGCGCAAGCAGCGGCTCAAGCGACTGCGCAACCGCGCGAACGCGCATGCGCAGGCGGATCTGGCGCGGCTGCGCGATGCCTCGCAGCATGCGCCGCCGGCGCTGCAGCAGATGGCCCGGCTGGGCACGGCCGCCTGCGGCCTGCCGGTGTCGAGCGCGACGGGCGTCGAACTGCTCTCGGGCGGCGCGCGCACCTTCGACGCGATCTTCGAGGCCGTGCGCGCGGCGCGCGACCATATCCACCTCGAGTACTACATCTTCGAGCCCGACCGCATCGGCACCGCGCTGCGCGACCTGCTGGTCGAGCGCGCGCAGGCCGGCGTGCGGGTGCGCCTGCTGCTCGACGCGCTCGGCTCCAAGCGCATCGGCCGCAAGTTCATGGCGCCGATGCACGCGGCGGGCGTGGAAGTGGCGCTGTTCCACGACACCAAGATCGGCCGGCGCCTGCGCCCCGTGACCAACTACCGCACCCACCGCAAGATCGTGGTGTGCGACGGCCGCGTGGGCTTCACGGGCGGCGTGAACATCACCGACGAGGAAGACAAGCGCACCAACCCCAAGGACGCGTACCACGACGTGCACGTGCGCATCGAAGGCAGCGCGGTGCGCTGGCTGCAGACCACCTTCCTCGAAGACTGGAGCTACGCCACCGGCGAAAAGCAGCACCGCTCCGACGCCGTCCTGGACGCGCTGTTGCCCCAGGTGGAGGCGGGCGACATCCCGGTGCAGATCGTCACCAGCGGCCCCGACAACGCTTTCGAGGCCATCCACCGCATGCACGTCGAGGCCATCCATTCGGCCACGCGCCGGGCCTGGCTCACCACGCCGTACTTCGTGCCGGGCGAGCCTGCGCTGATGGCGCTGACCAGCGCGGCGCTGCGCGGCGTGGACGTGCGGCTGCTCGTGCCGCGCCGCAGCGACTCGGCCATCGTGAGCGCCGCGGCGCGTTCGTACTTCGACGAGCTGATCGCCGCGGGCGTCAAGATCTGGGAGTACAAGGAGCGCATGCTGCACTCCAAGACGCTGGTGGTCGACGACCATTGCGCGATGATCGGCACCGCCAATTTCGACAACCGCAGCTTCCGGCTCAACTTCGAGGTCTGCGCCGTGGTCTACGGGCCCGCGCTGACCCAGCCGCTGGCGGCACAGTTCGAAACCGACCTGCACAGCTCTGGCGCGGTGCGCGCCCATCGCCCGCAGACTTTCTGGCGCCGCCTCGGCGACGCCATTGCGCGACTGTTTTCTCCCTTGCTCTGAATGAACCACACCTTTCTCTGGCACGACTACGAAACCTTCGGCGCCGTGCCGCGCCGCGACCGTCCCTCGCAGTTCGCGGCCATCCGCACCGACGCCGAGCTCAACGAGGTCGGCGAGCCGCTGATGATCTATTGCAAGCCCGCGCCGGACTACCTGCCCAGCCCCGAGGCCTGCCTGATCACCGGTATCACGCCGCAGGTCTGCCTGGAGCGCGGCATTCCCGAGCACGAGTTCGCGGCCCACATCGAGCAGGCCTTCTCGCAGCCCGGCACCATCGGCGTGGGCTACAACACCATCCGCTTCGACGACGAGGTCACGCGCTTCCTGTTCTGGCGCAACCTCATCGACCCCTACGCGCGCGAATGGCAGAACGACTGCGGTCGCTGGGACCTGCTCGACGTGGTGCGCCTCACGTATGCGCTGCGCCCCGACGGCATCGAGTGGCCGAAGAAGGAAGACGGCAAGCCCAGCTTCAAGCTCGAAGACCTGGCGCGCGCCAACGGCCTGCTGCACGAGTCGGCGCACGATGCGCTGTCCGACGTGCGCGCCACCATCGCATTGGCGCGGCTCATCCGCGACAAGCAGCCCAAGCTCTTCGACTTCGCCTTCGGCCTGCACAAGAAGGACCGCGTGGCGATGGAGCTCGGCCTGCCCGCGATGCGCGAGACCGCCAAGCCCTTCCTGCACGTGTCGGGCATGTTCCCGGTCGAGCGCGGCTGCCTGGCCGTGATGTGGCCGCTGGCCAGCCACCCGACCAACAAGAACGAACTGCTGGCCTGGGACCTGTCGCAAGACCCGAGCGAGCTGCGCGACCTCGACGCCGAGACGCTGCGCCTGCGCCTGTTCACGCGCACCGCCGATCTGCCCGAAGGCATGACGCGGCTGCCGATGAAGAGCGTGCACCTGAACAAGTCGCCGATGGTGGTCGGCAACCTGCGCACGCTGGCACCGGCCATGGCCGAGCGCTGGGGCGTCGACATGGACACCGCCATGCGCCACGCCGCCATCGCGCGCGACCTGCCCGACATGAGCGCCATCTGGTCGCAGGTTTTTTCCCGCCCGAAGGAAGCGACGCCCGACGTCGATGAGGACCTTTACGGCGGCTTTGTCGGCAACGGCGATCGCCGGCGCCTGAACCAGCTGCGCGGGCTGTCGCCCGAGGGGCTCGCCAAGGAGCGCGTGGCCTTCGACGACGGGCGGCTCGAAGAAATCCTCTTCCGCTACCGCGCACGCAACTGGCCCGAGTCGCTGAACGAGGAGGAAACCGAGCGCTGGGAAGCGCTGCGCGTGGCGCGCCTGTTCAAGGGCGAGGGCGGGGCGCGCACCATCGAGGCGCTGTTCAGCGAAGTCGACGCGTTGTCCGAGAACGCCGACGAGCGCGGCGAGGAAATCCTGGGCGCGCTGTACGAGTACGCCGAGTCGATCGCGCCCGAGGCCTGAAAGACCGAACGGCCGGCATGAGCAACGTCGCACGCCACCGGCTGTTTCGCGCAGGCGTGGCGGGCGCGCTGGCCGCTGCGGTGCTTGCAGGTTGCGCCGCAGGGCCGTCCGGCAACTGCGCAACAGGCTTCGAAGCCCTCGAGCGCGACACCCTCTATTTCGGCCGCGCCATCCCCACGGGCGGTCAGGTGTCCGACGCCGACTGGGCCGACTTTCTCGACACCCGCGTGACGCCGGCCTTTCCGCAAGGCTTCACCGTGCTCGACGCCGCCGGCCAGTGGCGTGGTGCGTCGGGGCAGGTGGTGCGCGAGCCCTCGAAGCTGGTCGTGCTGCTGCACCCGCGCGACGCGAAGGCCGACGCGGCCATCGCCACCTTGATCGACACCTACCGCCAGCGTTTCGCGCAAGAGGCGGTGTTGCAGGAAAGGCAGTCCGTCTGTGCCCGTTTCTGACGCCGTTTCCACCGTTCGCCGGTTGATCCCCGCCGACGCGCCGGCCTACCGCGCGCTGATGCTCGACGCCTACGCGCGGCACCCCGAGGCCTTCACCTCCACGGTCGAAGAGCGCGCCAGCCTGCCGCCGACGTGGTGGGAGACGCGCCTGCGCACGGACGCCGATGCCGCAGAGGTGGTGTACGGCGCTTTCGATGTCGCCGGGGCGCTGATCGGCGCGGCGGGGCTGGGCCGCGAATCGCGGCAGCGCACGCGCCACAAGGCGACCTTGTTCGGCATGGTGGTGGCGGAATCGGCACGGCGCGCGGGCGCCGGGCGACAACTTGTGCGGGCCTTGCTCGCGCATGCACGCACGCTCGACGGCGTGCGCGTGGTGCAGCTGACGGTGACCGAAGGCAATCGCCCGGCGCAGGCGCTGTACGAGCGCTGCGGTTTCCAGGTCTTCGGCGTCGAGCCGATGGCCACCGTGCTCGATGGCGCGTTCTCGTCGAAGGTCCACATGTGGTGCGACCTCGGCGCTGCACCGCCTGAGGCTTAGTCGCCGCGCTCGCGCACCATCAGCAGCGCCGGCCCGTCGGGCGTGACCACTTCGCCCAGCGCACGAAAGCCGGCCTTGGCATAGCTGCGGATCGCGCGGGCGTTGCGGGGCGACGGATCGGTCTGGATGCGCGTCACCGCCGGGTCGGCGAACAGCTGGTCCGTGAAGGCGCGCACCATCGCGCTGCCGAGGCCGCGATTCAATTGCTCCGCCTGCGCCAGGAACTGGTCGATGCCGCGCGCCCCCGGGTCGCGCTCGTCTTCCCACCAGCCGTCGCCCGAACCCATCACGACGTACGACTGGATGAATCCCAGCGGCTGCCCGTCGCGCAGCGCGATGTACCCGCGGTCGGGCGAGTCGGCCGCCAGCATCGGCGTGAAGTCGGCCTCGACCTCGGCCAGCGTCGGCACGGGCGTCCACCATTCGGCCACGTGCGGGCGGCACAGCCACTCGTGAAGCATCGCGAAATCCGTGGATTGCAGGGGCCGGAACGAGATCGAATGCATCGCGGGCGCTCTAGCGGGAGATCCGGTCCACGATGTCCTGCGCCAGTGAGGCGATGGTCAGCGGCGCGCAGCCTTCGGCGTTGTTGCTCACGGTGACGAAGGCGTTCTGCCCGGCGCCCGTGGTGCCCGCGATCACCTTGGCCAGCGCGGCGCGGGTTTCCGGGTCGGGGTCGAGCACCTTGTCGAAGGGGCCGTAGAGCTTTTCGGCGTCTTCATAACCGAAGCGGCCGTGGCGGCGGTGCAGGTTCCAGCGACACACCAGCGGCCCGGGCCACAGGGCGCGCAGCATCGGCAGCTGGTCTTCGATGGGCGGCATCTTCGCGTGCAGGCCCATGCAGAAGGTCGCGCCCACGCTGCGCAGCATGTCGGCGAAGGCGGGGCACAGCAGCTGCGGGTCGCGCACCTCGACCGCGAGGACGGCGTCGGGCGCGATCGGCTTCAGGTCGGGCATTGCCGCCAGCATCGCGCCGATGCGGGCGATCAGCGCGGGCTGGTCGGCCAGCAGGTGCGCGGGGATCGGGCTCAGCTGGAACACCAGCGCGCCGATGCGGTGGCCCAGCCCGTCGAGCGCCGGCTGCACGAACTCCTGCAGCGCGATCTCCTGGCTCAGGAACACCGGGTTGGCCTGCGTGCCGCGGCCGCTTTCGTCGCGCACGGTGGCGTCGGTCACCAGGCTCGGGGCCTTCACGACGAAGCGGAAGTCGTCGGGCACCATGGCCGCGTAGCGCGCGTACTGGCTGGCCGTGAGGGCGCGGTAGAAGTTGCGGTCCAGGCTCACCGTGCGCAGCAGCGGGTGCTGCGCGAGCGCCGACAGGCCGTTCTTCGACAACACGGTTTCGGCATAGTCGCCGTCCCAGACCAGTCCGGCCCAGCCCGGGTAGCTCCACGACGAGGTGCCCAGGCGCAGTTGCTGCGGCAACTCGGCGGCGAGAGCGACCAGCGCCGCGTCGGGTGCCACCGGCTTCACGGTGGCGCCACGCGACTTCTTCGGCGAAGGCAGCGGCGCGTCGGCCGCTTCGGCCGGGCGCGGAAGTTCGGGGAAGTCGGAAAAGAGGGAGTCCTGCACGTCAGCCATGTCTGGGTCGGCATTTTCGGCCAAGCGGGGAGGCCCGTCGGCGCCGGGCACAATCCGCGCCATGACACAGTGGTTGCGTACGCGGGGCGGTTGGTGGCTGGCTTGGGTGGTGCTCACGGCCGCCGGCGCCGTGTGGTTCGCACGCGCCGAGCTGACCCGGCTCCAGCAGGATTTCGAGACCGACGCGCGCATCGCGCACCGGCTCATGAGCCAGCAGGTGGTGCAGTACGACGCCGTGCTGGCCACGCTCGCCTTGCTGGAGCCCAACGCCGGCGCCGACTACCCCGAGCGGCGCCTGCCGTCGGTGTATTCGTCGATCCTGCGCGTGCAGCGGCGTGCGGCCGACGAGCCCTGGCCCGATGCCGAGCACGCCGACGCACTGGCCGCCGCCGAGGCCCGCTCGCGCGCCGAACGCCGCGCCGACCTGGCCGTGCTCGACCTCGCGCACGGCCGCTACCAGCTCGTGATCGGCTCGGAGCCGCTGAGCTACGCGCTCGAGATCGACCTCGTCGGCTCGGTGCCCTGGCGCGACTGGCCCATGAACCCGCAGCGCAGCCCCGTGCGTCTGGTCCTGCAGCGCGACGGCCAGCAACTGGTGTTGCAACACGGCCAATCGGCCGCGCATGGCTGGCGCTACAGCCTGAGCAAGGAGCTGGCGTCGCCGAGCCAACCCTTCGAGCTGGTGGCCGAGCGCCAGGTCGGCTGGGCCGAGCTGCCGTGGCGCACCATCGGCGGCTGGGCGGTGGCGATGGCGCTGCTGCTGGCAGGTCTGTGGGCCGCGCAGCGCCAGCGCATCGCGCGGCGCCGCGCCGAAGAGCTGCTGCGGCTGGGCCAGGTGGCGCGGCTCAATGCGCTGGGCGAGCTGTCGGCCGGGCTGGCGCACGAGCTCAACCAGCCGCTCACGGCCGTGCTGGCCAACGCCCAGGCCGCGCGCCGCCTGCTCGACGACGACCCGCCCGACCTCGCCACCGCGCGCGACGCGATGGGGCAGGCCGTCGAGCAGGCCCGCCGTGCCTCCGGCGTGGTCGGCCGCCTGCGCCGCGTCATCGAGCGCCCCGAGGCCGGTGGCGACGTGAAGCCACTGGTGCTGCAGGAGGTGGTGCGCAGCGCCATGCACCTGCTGGCGCCCGAGTTCGCGCGCCACGGTGTGGCGGCCCAGTTCGACGCCAGCGCGCAGGCGCCCGTGCGCGTGCAGGCCGAGGCCGTGGCGCTGGAGCAGATCGTGCACAACCTGCTGATGAACGCGATGCAGGCGCTGGACCTCGTGCCCGCGGCCGAGCGGCGCCTCGTGGTCTCGGTCGGGCGCAATGGCGAGGAGGGCGTACTGACCGTCACCGACAACGGCCGCGGCATCGCACCCGAGGCGCTGCCGCGCCTGTTCGAACCTTTCTTCAGCACGCGCGAAGGCGGCCTGGGCCTCGGCCTGAGCCTGAGCGAAACGCTGGCCAGCGGCATGGGCGGCAGCCTGAGCGCCGCGAATGCCTCGCCGCGCGGTGCGCGCTTCACCTTGCTGCTGCCGCTGGTGGCACCTTCGACATGACGATGCCAACCACCGCCGACCAGCCGCAATCGCCCCTGATCCACCTGATCGACGATGACCAGGCCGTGCGCGACAGCCTGTCGCTGCTGATCGGCACCGTCGGCCTGCGCGTGCAGGGCTGGGCCGATCCGCAGGCCTTCATCGACGGCTTCGACCGCGCGAGCGTCGGCGCCATCGTGCTGGACGTGCGCATGCCTGGCATCAGTGGCCTCACGGTGCTCGACCGGCTGGTGGCGCAGGGCGTCGACCAGCCCGTGATCATGCTGACCGGCCACGGCACGGTCGAGATGTGCCGCCGCGCCTTCAAGGCCGGCGCGGCCGAGTTCCTCGAGAAGCCGGTGGACGACGAGCAGTTGCTCGAAGCCCTGCAGCAGGCCGTGCGCCAGCATGTGCGCACGCGCGAGCGCTCGCAGGCCGACAACGCCGCGCGCGAGCGGGTGGCGCAGCTGTCGGAGCGCGAGCGCGAGGTGCTGGCCTTCATCGTGCAGGGGCTCACCAACAAGGAGATCGCCCGCGTGCTGGCGCTGTCGCCGCGCACCGTCGAGACCCACCGCGCCAACCTGTTCGCCAAGCTCGATTGCGACTCGCTGGCACAGCTGATCCGGCGCTATGCCGTGCTGGCGTCGGGTGCGGGAGAAGAGGGCGCTCCGTAGTTCTACGGAGTGCCGGGCGTAGCCGTACGAATGGTTGCAGCGGACCTTATTTTTTACAGTGACACCGTGGTCGGCACAGGCCGGCACGAACCCTCTCATCACTGGAGAAACAACACATGCAATCGATCATCCGCGTTGGCGGCCTCGCCGTTCTGCTCGCTGCTTCCGTCGCCCAGGCCCAGACGCCGGCCCCCGCCGTGCGCACCGAGAAGAACATCTCGCTCGCGCTGGCCAACCAGATCGCCGCAGAAACCGTGGCCGCCTGCGCCGCCAACGGCTACAACGTGGCCGCCACCGTGGTCGACCGCGCCGGCACCGTGCGCGCCGTGCAGCGCGCCGACAACGCCGGCCCGCACACGCTGTCGTCGAGCGAGCGCAAGGCCTGGACCTCGGCTTCGGCCAAGAGCCCCACGCAAGCCATGATGGAAGGCGCCCAGAAGAACCCCGGCGCCGCCAACCTCGTGTATCTGCCGGGCTTCCTGCTGCTGGGCGGCGGCGTGCCGATCAAGTCGGGCAACGAAGTGATCGGTGCCGTGGGCGTGGGCGGTGCGCCCGGCGGCCACCTCGACGAGCAGTGCGCCAACGCCGCGCTCGAGAAGGTCAAGGGCCAGCTCTGATGACGGCGCGCGGTCTCTGGTCGGCGGTGCTCGCCGCCGCGATCGGCTGGAGCGCCGCGCCCGGCGCGGCGGCCCAGGTGCCGCCGCTGGCTGCCGAAGTGCTGGCCTATGAAGGCCTGCACCGCGCCGCCTGGCACGGCGACCTGCCCAAGCTCAAGAGCCTGATCGCCTCCGGCGCCAGCCTCGATGTGCGCGACGCGCGCGGCCGCACGCCGCTGCAGGTCGCCACCTATGCGCGCCAGCGCGACGCCGTGACGCTGCTCGCCAAGGCAGGCGCGAACATCGACCTGCTCGAGGACGACCGCTACGACGCCGTGACCATCGCGTCCGTGGCCGACGACGTGACCACGCTCACGCTGCTGCTGCAACTGGGCGCCAAGCCCGGGCAGGTCACCAGCCGCTACGACGGCACCGCATTGATCGCCGCTGCGCACCTGGGGCACGACGAGGTCGTGCGCCGGCTGGTCGCGGCCGGTGCGCCGCTGGACCACGTGAACAACCTGCACTGGACGGCGGTGATCGAGTCGATCGTGCTCGGCGACGGTGGCGCCCGCCACCAGCGCACGCTGGCCGCGCTGATCGCCGGTGGCGCCAACCTGCAACTGGCCGACCGCCAGGGCCTCACGCCGCTGCAGCTCGCAAAGGCGCGCGGCTACACCTCGATGGTGAAGCAGCTCGAAGCGGCACGCGCCAAGTAGCCTGCTGCACCGCAAGCCGGGGGCGACTCGGGGACAATCGGACCTCCCCACGAGGAACCCGCCCCATGTACATGCCTCCGCAGTTCAACGCCAAGGACCCGGCCGTCGCGCTGGGCCTGATGCGCGACCACCCCTTTGCCAACCTGATCTCGAACGACGACGAGGGCCTGCCCTTCGTCACGCATCTGCCCATCGTGGCCGAGCAGCGCGAGGGCGATGCGCTGGTGCTGCTGGGCCACTGCGCCAAGCCCAACCCGCACTGGCGCTACCTGCAGGCGCGGCCGCGCGCGGTGGTGGTGTTCCAGGGCCCGCACGCCTACCTGTCGCCTTCGGTCTATCCCGACCTGGCGCGGGTGCCGACGTGGAACTACCTCGCGGTCCATTGCACCGTCGAAGCCCGGCTCGTCGAGGCGCCCGAGGCGAAGGACGCGCTGCTCAAGAAACTCATCGGCGACCACGAGCCGGCCTATGCCCAGCAGTGGAAGGACCTCGGCGAGGAGTTCCAGCGCAAGATGCTGGCCGGCATCATGGGCTTCGAGCTGCACGTGACGGCGCTGCAATGCAAGATCAAGCTCAACCAGCACCGGCCCGAATCGCATGCGGCGATGCGCGAGGTCTACCGCGCCGGCTCGGCCGACGAGCAGGCGCTGGCCGTGTGGATGGACCGGCTCGGCATGGCCGTCGCACCGGAGGCGCGCTGACATGCGGATGTTCGGTTTGATCGGCCTCGTGCTCGCGCTGGTGGTCGTCGGGCTGCTGGCGAAGCAGCAGCTGTCGCGCACCGCCATTGCCAAACAACCGGCCGTGCCCGGTGCGTCGGCCCCGGCGGCGGTCGATGCGCGCACGCAGGCGCAGCAGGTCCAGCAACAGGTCAAGGACGCCCTCGACGCCGCGGCCCAGGCCCGCAAGATGCCCGATGACAACTGAGCCGGCCGCATCGACATCGGACGCGCACTGGATGGCGCTCGCGCTGCAGGAAGCGCAGCGCGCAGCCGACGCGGGCGAGGTGCCGGTGGGCGCGGTGCTGGTGAAGGACGGGCAGGTGATCGCGACCGGCCGCAACACGCCGGTAGCGCAGCACGACCCGAGCGCGCACGCCGAGATCAACGCACTGCGCGCCGGCGCCGCCGCGCTCGGCAACTACCGGCTCGACGGCTGCGAGCTGTTCGTCACGCTCGAGCCCTGCGCGATGTGCGCGGGCGCGATGCTGCATTCGCGGCTGGCGCGCGTGGTGTTCGGCGCCGCCGACCCCAAGACCGGCGCCGCAGGCTCGGTGCTCGATCTCTTCGCCGAGCCGAAGCTGAACCATCACACGCGCGTGCAGGGCGGGGTGCTGGCCGACGAGTGCAGCGCGCTGCTGCAGCGCTTCTTCCAGCAGCGCCGCAGCGTCGCGCGCGCGCAGGCAGAGCCGCTGCGCGACGATGCCCTGCGCACGCCTGCTGAACGCTTTGCCGCGCTCACCGATTTCGAGTTCGCGCCGCATCACATCCAGGACCTGTCGCTGCTGCAGGGCTGGCGCCTGCACTGGATTGACGAGACCGGTCCGACCGGCAGCGACGGCCGCGTGGCCGATTGCCTGTGCCTGCATGGCCCAGGCGAGTGGGGCTACTTCTTCCGCCACCTCGTCGGCACACCCGGCCTGCGCACGCTGGTGCCTGACCTTGTCGGCTTCGGCAAGAGCGACAAGCCTAAGCGCGAAGCCACGCACCGACTCGAATGGCACCGCGACGTGCTGCTGGCCTGGCTCGACCAGATCCATCCCGAACCGCTCGCGCTGGTGCACAGCGAGGCGGGCGGTGAACTGGCTGCATTGCTGCAAGTGGCAGCACCGAGCCGTTTCGTCGTGGGCCTCATTGCACCCGACAGCGGCATGCGTGCGAAGGACGCCTGGCGCGCGCCGTTCCCCGACCGGGGCTACGAAGCCGCGCTGCGCGCGCTCGGTCCGCGTGCCGCATCGGGCGGGCCCACGGCCGCACAGGCCGCCACCCTGGCCCGGCAGATCCGGGACGCAATGGGATACTCGACGACGTGACGTCCAAACATATCTACATCTATTCCCCCTCCAGTGCCATCCGCGACAAGGCCGCCTTCCGGCGTGGCGTGGCGCGGTTGAAGGCCCTGGGCCATGAAGTCGAAGTCGATGAAGCCGCGCTCTTGGCGCACCAGCGTTTCGCGGGCGACGACGCCACGCGGCTCGCCGCCATCTCGCGCGCGGCCGCCAGCGGCGCCGACGTGGCGCTGATCGCGCGCGGCGGCTACGGCCTCACGCGCATCCTCGACGCGCTGCCGTACAAGGCGCTGGCCAAGGCCATCGACAAGGGCACCGAGTTCGTCGGCTGCAGCGACTTCACGGCCCTGCAGAACGCACTGCTGGCCAAGAACGGCGCCGTCACCTGGTCGGGCCCCGCGGTCGGCGAAGACTTCGGCGCCGAAGGCGGCGCCGACGACATCATGGAAGCCTGCTTCGACGACCTGTTGAGCGGGCAGGGCGAAGGCACCGGCTGGCGCATGCCGGCGCGCGACGCCGAGCTCAAGGTCAAGCCGATCGAAGACGCCGTGCTCTGGGGCGGCAACCTCTGCGTGCTGACCAGCCTGCTCGGAACGCCGTACTTCCCGGTGGTCGACAAGGGCGTGCTCTTCATCGAAGACACCAACGAGCACCCGTACCGCGTTGAACGCATGCTCGACCAGCTGAAGCTCGCGGGTGTGCTGGCGCGCCAGAAGGCCGTCGTGTTCGGTCAGTTCACGGGCGTGCGCAACATCGCCGGCTACGACCGCGGCTTCGGCATGAACACGGTGATCGACCGGCTGCGTTCAAGCCTGAAGAAGGTGCAGGTCATTGCCGGCCTGCCGTTCGGGCACGTGCAGACCAAGGTGCTGCTGCCGGTGGGTGCGAAGGTGGCGCTGGCCGCCGAGGGGCGCGACGTGTTCCTGGTGTGGGGCCATCGGCATGGGCACCATGACCATGCTCACCACGGTCACGACCATCACGGCCACGACCATTGAGCCAGCACGCAGGCGGCCACCGGTGCCGCTGCGATGCCGGCCGATCAGGACATCACTGGTTGGTGAAACGCTGATGGACGCGCGGGCCCATCGAGCCGGGCAGGCCGCCCTTGAACATGCTGTTGATTTCTTTCATCTGGCGCCGCGCGGCCGATTCGCCGTCGATGGCGCTCAGCGCCACCATCACGTCCTGACGCAGATACCAGAGGGTCTCGACATCGACCGCAAAGCGCACGCGTTGGCTGACACGCTGGATCGATTGGCCACCGCGGCCCTGGAGCACCGACAGCATCGCCGTGCGGATGCGCCCGAGCTGACTTTCCGCAACCTGCCGCGAGCCCAGGCCGGGTACGTTCAGGAGCTGAAAAAGGCGGCGAAAGAGCAGCATGTCACGAAAAGCGTATTGCCGGGAGCTGAGACGGTCGCTACCTTAAGCCTCAGTTCGCCGGGACACAAGATGTGAAACACCGTTTCTTGTTTGCAAACAACAAGCTTTAGCGGTCTCTTTTGTTGTCATTTGAATTTTGAGCGCAAAAGTATTAAAAAACTTTGGCATTCATCTGCACGATGCGCCAAGCTGGCCCCGTCGATGCAGCGTCAACAAGAAGCTTCTGCGGATCGTTCCTTGCATGTGAAGGCGCATGTCGGGGAAACTTCTCGCAGGAGCGGCGAAAGGTCCAGAGCAACATAACCAGCGCTTGCCGCCAAGAAAAAACAGTATGGGTGTCAATTCCACAGTCGTTTTCGCGGACTTGACCGGAAGTACCAGGGTCTTCGAGGCCATGGGGAATGCACGTGCCACCGAGACCGTGACGCGGCTGACCCAATGGATCGGACGCGTGTGCGAGGCCCACGGCGGCCGGGTCGTGAAATCGCTGGGCGATGGCGTGTTCGCCATCTTCACCAGCGGCGCCGCCGCCACGCACGCGGTCATCGAATTGCAGCGCTACCACCAGAAGCGCCTGGCCGGCTGGCCCGTGCCGCTGCGCATGGCGCTGCAGATCGGCGTGGCCAGCGGCGACGTGGTCGAGGTCGAGGGCGACTGCTTCGGCGACGCCGTCAACCTGGCCTCGCGCCTGAGCGACCTGGCCGGGCCGGGCCAGATCTGGGTCACCGAGGCGGTGATCCAGCAACTGCACGAAGGCGCCGTGCAGCACCGCGACCTCGGGCCGATCAGCATCCGCGGGCGCACCGAGATGTCGATCGTCCACCGCATCGACTGGCAGGAAGACCTCACGAGCTTCCTCACCGTGCCGGCCGCGCTGCTGCCGGCGCGCCTGCCCGATTCCACCTTCGGCCGCATCGAACTCGCATGGCTCGACGTGCGCTCCATGTTCCGCATCGACCAGCTGCCCATTCACCTGGGCCGCGTGGGCGACGCGCAGTTCGTGGTCAACGACCCGCGCGTGTCGCGGCTGCATGCGCGCATCGAGGAGCGGCAGGGCAGTTGCGTGCTGATCGACGTCAGCACCTACGGCACCTGGGTGCGCTTCCACGGCAACGGCGGGCCGAGCCACGAGATCGCGCTGCGGCGCGACGAGTGCGTGCTGCACGGCCGCGGCGAGATCGGCCTGGGCGCGCCGCTGAGCGATTTCAGCGCGCCGACCATCGCCTTCAACACGACGGGCGACGACGTGATGCTGTCGCGCCGGGCCATCGTGAACTGAAGGCCGACTGGGAATCCCGTTCACGTTTGGCAACCAGCTGGTGCGCTTCGTGGTGCACCACGCAGGGACATGTGGCGTTGCAGGACCACGCCGGCGCCGTTCGCGCCAGGCCTGGAGCCACCATGCATTCCCCAAGTGATTCTTCCGTTTTCAGATGGGCCGCCGTTGCCGCGATCGCGGCCGGCGCGCTGCTCGCCACGGGTGCCGCCAGCGCGCGCACGAGCTGGTCGGTGCAGATCGGCACGCCCGGTGCGGTCTATGCGCCGCCGTACTACGTGCCGCCGCCCGTCTATGCGTACCCGGCCCCGATCTACTACGAGCCGCCACCGCCGCGGGCCTACTACCGCCCGCCGCCACCCGTGTACTACCGGCCGGCCCCGATCTACGTCCCGCCGCGCGGGCGCCTGTACTACGGTCCCGGCTATCCCTACCGTGCGCCGAACGATGACGACGACGATGACGACCGCGATTGACCCGCCGTCCGCAAGCTTGCAGGCATGCCAATTCTTGGCGTGAACTCTGACGAAAACGTCACATTCAGTCACATTTGTAAGATCAAAGAATTCATTTCATGCCTGCAGGAGGGTTCGGGCCTGGGGCATGACACTTGCCTCGGATCGTTCAACAGGCGCGCAGAGTGCCGAAGGAGCGACAAAAAATGCAGACCAGCGTTCGGCCTTTCACCGATGTCGAGGCCGCCATTGCGGCGGTGGAGGCCCTGGACGGCGAACTCCGTAAGTTCGAGCTGGCCGTGGGGGACAACCTCCAGGACAGCATCGGCCTGCAGATGGCGCAGATCACCGACCGTGCACTCGCACGCGGCTGGGAGCCCAGCGGCTTCATCCAGAAGGAAGGTTTTCGCCTCTACCGCTACCGCGCGATGCGCTGAAGGGCGACAGAAGGCCGGGTCAGCTGGGCGCGAGGATGCGCTCGAGCGCCCCGATGTCGATGGGCTTTTGCAGGTGGTGGTCGAACAGCACCTCGCCCGGCGCCGCATTCGCCGCGTCCCGCTCCGAAAAACCAGAAATCGCCACCAGCAGCCGCGGCGTGCCTTCGGCGGCGGTGGCACGCAGCCGGCGCGCCACCTCGGTGCCAGGGAAGTCGGGCAGGGTGAGATCGATCAGCGCCGCGTCGAAGCGCTCGCCGGCCGCCGCGTCCAGCGCCTGTTGCGCCGTGTAGGTGCAGCGGGCGGTGTGATCCTGCAGCGTCAGCAGCTCCCGCAGCAGGTCGGCCGCGGCCTCGTTGTCGTCGACGATCAGCACATTCACAGTTGTTTTCTCTCGGCATCCATTGATTGCGATCCCGCAGTATCGACGCTGTGCCTACCGGAATCCGTAACAGAGGCCTTGTTTGTTACTTCCCGCTGTCGGCCGAGGCGGGCGGCGGCTGCAGCGGCAGCTCGACGAAAAAGCGCGCGCCGTGGCCCGGCGTGCTCTCCACGCCGATGCGGCCCGCGTGCAGGCTCACGATCTTGTGCGTGATGTACAGCCCCAGGCCCAGGCCGGCCGCGTGCTTGCGGCTGACGTCGGTACGTTCGAACTGCTCGAAGATGCGCTGGTGGTCCTCGGGCGAGATGCCGATGCCCTGGTCGCGCACGCTCACGACCGCGTGGTCGCCGTCCTGGCGCACCGTCATCTCGACCGGCTTGCCGCCGCCGTAGCGCAGCGCGTTGGTCAGGAGGTTGGTCAGCACCTGTTCGATGCGGAACTCGTCCCACACGCCGCGCAGCGCGGGGGGCGCGTCCAGGCTGATGGTGCAGCCCGCGGCCTCGGCCTGGTGCCGCAGGTTGTCGACCACGGCGCGGGCCAGCTCGGCCAGGTCGACCGGCTTGGTCTGGATCGACAGCGCGTCGCGGCGCAGCCGCGTCACGTCGAGCATGTCGTCGATGAGCCGCACCATGTTGCGGATCTGCCGCTGGTCGCGCTCGATCATGGTGGGCAGCTTCTCGGGCGAAAAGCTGTCGAGCTTGCCCTTGGACAGGTGCAGCTGCCGCAGCTGCGCCTCCAGGTAGAGCGTGTTCAGCGGCGTGCGCAGCTCGTGCGACACCATCGACATGAAGTCGTCGCGCATGCGCACCGCGCGCTCCAGCTCGCGCTGCGTGTGCTGCAGCTGCTGCACCAGCTCTTCCTGCTTGCGGTGCGCGGCGGCCAGCGATTCCATTTCGTGGCGCAGCGCCTTGCGGTGCTGGTGCAGGTCGACGAACACGCTCACCTTGCTGACCACCGCGTGCGGATCGAGCGGCTTGTGCAGGAAGTCGACCGCGCCGCTTTCGTAGCCCTGGAAGGCGTAGTTCATCTCGCGCCCGGCGGCGCTCACGAAGATGATCGGGATGTGCCGCGTGCGCTCGGTGCCGCGCATCAGCTCGGCCAGCTCGAAGCCGTTCATGCCGGGCATCTGCACGTCGACGATGGCGAGCGCGAATTCGTGCTCCAGCAGCAGCGCCAGCGCGGCCTCGGCCGAACCGGCGCGGTACACCAGCCGCCCGGGCGCGCGAATCAGCGCCTCGAGCGCCAGCAGGTTCTCGGGCAGGTCGTCGACGATCAGCAGCTTGCTTTCGACCTCAATGGGCATGGGCGGGCTCCAGTAGCTGCAGCAGGATGCGCAGGTCGCGCAGCCGAAGCACGTGGTCGGGGGCGTGGCGCGCAATGGCGGCGAGGGGCATGGTGGGAACCAGGGCTTCTTTCGGGTCTTGCACGGCGGTGAGTCCGCCGGCGCGGTGGATGCGCAGCAGGCCTTCGGCGCCGTCCTCGTTGGCGCCGGTCATGAGAAAACCGGCCACCGACGGCCCGTAGGCGTCGGCGGCCGAGGCCATGAGCACGTCGATGGACGGGCGCGAGAACAGCACGGGCGGCTCGCAGCTCAGCGAGAAGCGCCGCCCGCGTTCGATCGACAGGTGGTAGCCCGGCGGCGCGAAGTACAGGCAGCCATCCACCAGCGGCATCTTGTCGAGCGCCTCGTGCACGGGAATCGGCAGGCGCTGCGCGAAGATCTCGGCCAGGTGGCTCTCGTGCGATTCGGGCAGGTGCAGCACCACCGCCATCGGAATGCGCCAGTTGGCCGGCAGGCCGTCGAGCACCGCACTGAGCGCGTCGATGCCGCCGGCCGAGGCGCCGAGCACCACGGCCTCGACGCGGCGAACCGGAAACGGACGGTGCTGCGTGCCGGCGCGCTTCATGCGACCTTGCGGTAGATGCGCTCGGCGCGCGCGTGGGCGTCGAAGCGGTCGGCGTAGCCCGAGAAGTCGATGCTCTCCTTGGAGCCCAGGCCGAGAAAACCGCGGTGCGACAGCGACTCGTGGAACAGCCCGAGCGCGCGGTCCTGCAGCTGGCGGTTGAAGTAGATCAGCACGTTGCGGCACGACACCAGCTGCGTCTCGGCGAACACGCTGTCGGTGGCCAGGCTGTGGTCGGCAAAGATCACGTCGGCGCAGAGCGACGGGTCGAAGCGCGCGGCCTCGTAGGCGGCGGTGTAGTAGTCGGAGAACGCGCTCAGGCCGCCCGCGCGCTGGTAGTTGGCCGTGTAGCCGCGGATGGCCTCGAGCGGAAAGATGCCCTGGCGCGCCTTTTCGAGCGAGGCCGGGTTGATGTCGGTGGCGTAGATCTGCGTGCGCTCGAGCAGGCCTTCCTCGCGCAGCAGGATGGCCAGTGAGAACACCTCTTCGCCCGTGCTGCAGCCCGCGACCCACACCTTGACGGAAGGGTAGGTGTGCAGGATCGGCACCACGTGCCGGCGCAGCGCCAGGAAGTAGGCCGGGTCGCGGAACATCTCGCTCACGGGAATCGTCAGGAACTGCAGCAGCTGGCCGAACAGCGCCGCGTCGCGCAGCACGCGGTCCTGCAGCGCCGAGATGCTGGGCAGCTCGAGCTGCTCCAGCGCATACAGCACGCGGCGCTTCTGCGAGGCCGTGGTGTAGTTGCGGAAGTCGTAGCTGTACTTGAGGTAGATCGCCTCCATCAGCAGGCGCAGCTCGATCTCGGTGTCGCTCAGCGGCTGGGGCTGCATGGGGGCGGTGGCCGGGTCCTGCAGCGCGGCGGGCAGGGGCTTGCGGGTCACAGGCGCTCCATCTTCGGCATCCACACGCGCAACAGCGAGAACAGGCGCTCCAGGTCGACCGGCTTGGCCAGGTAGTCGCTGGCGCCCGCGGCCAGGCACTGGTCGCGGTCGTCCTTCATGGCCTTGGCGGTGATGGCGATCACCGGCATCTTCGCGAAGCGCGGGTCGGCGCGCAGGCGGCGCGTGGCTTCCAGACCGTCCATCTCCGGCATCATCACGTCCATCAGCACGAGGTCGATCTCGCTGACCTGGTCCAGCCGCTCCAGCGCCTCGCGGCCGTTGCGCCCGATCTCGACCGTGGCGCCGCGCTGCTCCAGCGCGCTGGTGAGCGCGAAGATGTTGCGCACGTCGTCGTCCACCAGCAGGATGGTGCGGCCCTCGAAGATGCGGTCGCGCCCGCGCGCCGTCTTCAGCATGCCCTGGCGTTCGCTGGACAGCGAGGCCTCCACCTTGTGCAGGAACAGCGTCACCTCGTCGAGCAGACGTTCGGGCGAGCGCGCGCCCTTGATGATGATCGAGCGCGAGTAGCGCTGCAGCTCGGTTTCTTCGTCGCGCGTGAGGTTGCGCCCGGTGTAGACGATGACCGGCGGGAACGACACGATCTCTTCCGCCGCCATGGCCTTGAGCAGCTCGCTGCCCTGCATGTCGGGCAGCCGCAGGTCGGTGATCATGCAGTCGAACACGCGCGTGCGCAGCAGCGCCAGCGCCTCTTCGCCGGAGCCGACCGCGACGATCTCGATGTCGTCGTCGCCGATCAGCCTGATCACGCTCTCGCGCTGCAAGGCGTCGTCTTCCACCAGCAGCACGACCTTGACCTTCTGCGTGAGCTTTTCTTCCAGCCGGCCGAACACCTTGGTCAGCTCCTCGCGCGTGGCCGGCTTCAGCGCGAAGCCGATGGCGCCCATGTGCAGCGCGGCGGCCTGCGCGTTGTCGGCAGCCGAGACCACGTGGATCGGGATGTGGCGCGTGTGCGGCGAGTCCTTGAGCTTTTGCAGCACGTCCAGGCCGGTGCTGTCGGGCAGGCGCATGTCCAGCAGGATCGCGTCGGGCACGAACTGCGTGGCCAGCTCGAAGCCGTCGGCCGCACCGTGCGCCACCAGGCAGCGGTAGCCCAGCTCGTGCGCCAGGTCGTACAGGATGTGGGCGAACTGCGGCTCGTCCTCGATCACCAGCACGCGGCGCACCTGGTCGCGCGGGATCGAGCGGTCGTCCGCGAAGCGCGGGGCCGGCACCACGGGCGCCGGGGCAGGGGGCGCGAGCGGCGGCGGCGACAGCACGGCGGGTGCATGCGAGGGCGAGGCGCTCGACACCGACCGCAGCGTGCCCACCGGCACGGCCGGCGCCGGCATCGCCTGCGGCGCGCGCGGCGGCAGCTGCAGCGTGAAGGTGCTGCCCTGGCCGGCCTCGCTCTTCACCGTCAGCGAGCCGCCCAGCAGCTGCGTGAGGTCGCGCGAGATCGACAGGCCCAGCCCCGTGCCGCCGTAGCGCCGGCTGGTGGTGCCGTCGGCCTGGCGGAAGGCCTCGAAGATCAGCTCGTGCTGCTGCGGGTCGATGCCGATGCCCGAGTCGTGCACCGCAAAGGCCGCGCCGCCGTCGGCCGTGGCCGACACCGTGAGCGCCACCTCGCCGCGCTCGGTGAACTTGATCGCGTTCGACAGCAGGTTCTTCAGGATCTGCTCCACGCGCTGCCGGTCGGTGACCAGCAGGGCCGGCGCGTCGGGCCGCAGCTCCAGGCGGAACTCCAGGTTCTTGTCGGTCGCGAGCGGGCGGAAGGTGCTTTCCAGGCTCTGGGCCAGCTTGTCGAGCGGCACCTCCTCGGGCACCAGTTCGAGCTTGCCGGCCTCGACCTTGGCGATGTCCAGGATGTCGTTGATCAGCACCAGTAGGTCGTTGCCCGAGGCGTAGATCGATTCCGCGAACTTCACCTGCTCCAGCGACAGGTTGCCCTGCGGGTTGTCGCCCAGCAGCTTGGCCAGGATCAGCGCGCTGTTCAGTGGCGTGCGCAGCTCGTGCGACATGTTCGCGAGGAACTCCGACTTGTAGCGGCTGGCGCGCTGCAGTTCGTCGGCGCGGTCTTCCAGGTCGCGCTGCACGCGGCGCAGCGCGGTGTTGCGCTGGTCGAGTGCTTCGGTGCGCTCCGACAGCTGGCTGTTCGTCTGCTCCAGCTCGGCCTGCTGGTTCTCCAGCATGGCCTGCGAGGCGCGCAGGGCGCGCGACTGTTCTTCGAGCTCTTCATTGGCGGTGCGCAGCTCTTCCTGCTGCACCTGCAGTTCCTCGTTGAGCTGTTGCGTTTCGGCCAGCACGTCCTGCAGCTGCTCGCGGTAGCGCGCCGCCGCCAGCGAAGTGCCGATGTCGTCGGCCACGAGGTCGAACAGTTGCTCGCTGCGCGCGTCGGGCGTGCCCGGCAGGCCGAGTTCGAGCACGCCGTTGACGGCGCCGTCGGCCGCCACCGGCAGCAGCAGCACGGCCTTGGGCGCCATTTCGCCGAGGCCGGAGTTGACCTTCAGGTAGTCGGCCTGCACCGGGTCGATCAGCATGCGGCGCTGCTCGGCCGCCGCCTGGCCGACCAGGCTTTCGGTGGGGGAGAACACCTGCGGCGAGGCTTCGGCTTCGCTGGAGAAACCGTAGCTCGCGGCGCGGCGCAGCGGCCCGTGGCGTTCACGCACATAGAGGGCACCGACCGAGCTGCCGAGGTGGCGCGAGAAGAACGCCAGGATCTTGCGGCCCATGTCCGGCGCGCTGAGTTCGCCGACCAACTCGCCCACCAGCTCGGTCTGCGCATTGCGCAGCCAGGCCTCTTGCGACAGGCGCTCGGCGTGCGCCGCCTGTTCGCCCAGCACCACGTCGTAGCTGTCGGACAGCCGCATCAGCTGCCGACGCCCGAAGAACGCCACCAGGCCCGAGTACACCAGCGTGAAGAGAAGGAACAACCCGACCACCCACCAGCTCGTGCGGTTGGCTTCGGTGTTGCGCTGGAAGCGCAGCGTCTGCTCGGTGTCCATGAAGGCCGTGAACTCGGCGCGCAGGTCGTCGGTCAGGCGCTTGCCGCGGCCCAGCCGGACGGTGGCCTGCGGATCGATGCCGTTGCGCCGCGCCTCGATCATTTCCCGCGCGAAGTTCAGCCACGACTCCTGCAGACCGACGATGCGGTCGACACGCTCCACCTGCTGGCGGTTGTCCGACACCTGGCGGCGCAGCGCGTCGGTGTCGGCCTTCAGGCGCGGCAGGGCGGACTGGTAGGGCTCGAGAAAACTCTCCTCGCCGGTGATCAGGAAGCCGCGCATGCCCGTTTCCATGTCGATGGAACGGCGTTGCAGTTCGCTGGCGGCGCGCGTGACCTGGTCGGTGTGCTCGACCCAGCTCAGGCTCGTCAGCAGATACAGGATCAGCGCGACGAAGGCCACGGCGCCGATCAGTCCGCCCAGCAGCGGCAGCTTGAGGTTGCGGCTGAGCAGGCGGTCGAATTCGACGGGGTCGATCGCGGAGGGAGTTTTCATGAATGCATTTGTAAGCAAAACTTGTCAAGTCTTGCCGAAAAAGCTCATTTGACCTGTCGGAGAAGGCCTCGATACCGATTTGTGTGACGTATTGCCGCATTCGGCGCTCGCTATACTGTGATTTCATCCAGTATCGGCAGCATGCCTTCCGACCTCCATTCCGCTCCGTCAGCCGCCGTTTCGGCGGCGCACGTCGTGTCCGTCAAGGCCTTGTGCGCCTTCGGCGCGAAGGCGGGCGATCTCGACCTGCGCTTCGTGCCCGCGCCCAGCGCGCTCGAAGGCATGGCCGGCCACGCGCTGGTGCAGGCCCGGCGCGGTGGCGACTACCAGAGCG
This sequence comes from Variovorax sp. GW821-FHT09D07, assembly GCF_059416345.1. Taxonomy (NCBI): domain Bacteria; kingdom Pseudomonadati; phylum Pseudomonadota; class Betaproteobacteria; order Burkholderiales; family Comamonadaceae; genus Variovorax; species Variovorax sp. GW821-FHT09D07. The sequence goes on along the minus strand of NZ_JBWKOY010000005.1, from coordinate 102,979 downwards.
AGGTGCCGCTGGCCACCACCTGCGGCACGCTGCGCGTGCGCGGCCGGGCCGACGGCTACGACCCCGCGCAGGCGCGGGTGGAAGAAATCAAGACCTTTCGCGGCGACTTCGACGCCATCCGCGCCAACCACCGCGCGCTGCACTGGGCCCAGGTGCGCTGCTACGGCTGGATGCTGTGCGCGCAGGAAGGGCTCGAGCACCTGACCGTCGCGCTGGTCTACCTCGACCTGGCCAGCGGCGACGAGACGGTGCTCGAAGAGCAGCACACGCGCGACACCCTGCGCACCCACTTCGAGGCTCTGTGCGCCTGCTACAGCGACTGGGCGCAGCGCGAGGCCGCGCACCGCGGCGCGCTCGACGACGCGCTGGCGCAGCTCGAATTTCCCCATGCCGACTTCCGCACCGGCCAGCGCGAACTGGCCGAGGCGGTCTACCGCGCCGCCGTGGGCGGGCGCTGCCTGCTGGCGCAGGCGCCCACCGGCATCGGCAAGACGCTGGCCACGCTCTTTCCGCTGCTCAAGGCGCGCGCGGCGCACAAGCTCGACAAGGTGTTCTTCCTCACCGCGAAGACCTCCGGCCGGCCCGTGGCGCTCGACGCCTTGCGCGTGCTGGGGCAGGGCGGCGCGCACCGGCCGCGCGTGCTCGAACTCGCGGCCCGCGAGAAGGTCTGCGAGTACCCCGACCGCGCCTGCCACGGCGAGGCCTGCCCGCTGGCGCGCGGCTTCTACGACCGCCTGCCGGCCGCGCGCGCCGAGGCCGCGCAGGTGAGCTGGCTCGACCGCGAAGCGCTGCGGCGGGTCGCGCTCGCGCACGAGGTGTGCCCCTATTTCCTGGCGCAGGAAATGACGCACTGGAGCGACGTCGTCGTCGGCGACTACAACTACTACTTCGACGGCAGCGCCTTCCTCTTCGCCAGCATGAAGGACGCGAACTGGCGCGTGGCCGTGCTGGTCGACGAGGCCCACAACCTGCTGGAGCGCGCACGCGGCATGTACACCGCCAAGCTCGAAGGCGCGGCGCTCGAAGAAGCGCACCGCGCCGCACCCGCCGCCGTGCGCGGCCCGCTGGCGCGGCTGTTCCGCGAATGGGACACGCTGCAGCAGGCGCAGACCGCCGGCTACGACACCGCCGACGAGATCCCCGAGCGCTTTTTACGCACGCTGCAGGCCGCCAACACCGCGATGGCCGAGCACTTCGCCGCCACGCCCGATGCGGCGCAGGGGCCGCTGCAGCGCTTCTTCTTCGACGCGCTGCACTTCGCGCGGCTGGCCGAGGTCTTCGACGACCACTCGGTGTTCGAGCGCACGCTGGGCGCCACGCAGGAACAGCGCGGCCTGGCCATCCGCAACCTCGTGCCCGGGCCCTTCCTCGAAGGCCGCTTCGCGGACGCGGTGTCGGTCACCTGCTTCTCGGGCACGCTCGCGCCGTTCGCGTTCTACCGCGACGCGCTCGGCCTGCCCGAAGACACGGCGCTGCTCGACGTCGAATCGCCTTTTCGCGGCCAGCAGCTGCGCGTGGAGGTGGCGACCGGCGTTTCCACGCGCTTTCGCGACCGCGCCGGCTCGCTGCGCCATGTGACGGACATCATCGGTGCGCAGTTCGAACGCCTGCCCGGCAACTACCTGGCCTTCTTCAGCAGCTTCGACTACCTGGACAAGGCCTGCGCCGCGTTCTCGCTGCGCCACCCCGGCGTGCCCGTGTGGACGCAGACGCGCGGCATGCGCGAAACCGACCGCCACGATTTCGTGGCGCGCTTCGAAGAAGGCGGGCAGGGCATCGGCTTCGCCGTGCTCGGCGGTGCCTTCGGCGAGGGCATCGACCTGCCGGGCAGCCGGCTCATCGGCGCCTTCGTCGCCAGCCTGGGGCTGCCCCAGTACAACGAACTCAACGAGATCACGCGCGAGCGCATGCAGTCGCGCTTCGGCAAGGGCTACGAGTACACCTATCTCTACCCGGGCCTGCAGAAGGTGGTGCAGGCCGCCGGCCGCGTGATCCGCACCGAGGCCGACACGGGCGTGCTGCACCTGCTCGACGACCGCTTTGCGCGCGCCGAGATCCGCGAGCTGCTGCCGCGCTGGTGGCATGTGCAGCTGGCCGGGGAGGCCGGGCAGGCCGGGGAAAACGATGCGCGCCACCCGACGCCTTGAGCACGCCGGCCAGCCCGACCTGTTCGGCGAGGCGCCCGTGGCGGCCATCGAGGGCCTGCGCTACGAAGCCGGGTTCCTGTCGCGCGACGAGGAGGCCGGCCTGCTGCGCATCGTGCAGGGCCTGCCGCTGAAGGAGATGCGCTACAAGGAATACACGGCGCGCCGGCGCGGCACCAGCTTCGGCGGCAGCTACGACTTCGACACCAACCGCCTCAAGCCCGGCGCGCCGCTGCCCGAGGCGCTGCACCCGCTGCGCGCGAAGGCCGCCGCCTGGGCCGGCCTGGCGCCCGAAGACCTCACCCACGTGCTGATCGCCGAGTACCGCCCCGGCACGCCGCTGGGCTGGCACCGCGACGTGCCCGACTTCGAGGACATCGTGGGCGTCTCGCTGTGCGGCGACGCGGTGATGCAGTTCCGGCCCTACGTGCCGGGCGCGCCCGCGTCGGGGCCGGCCGCGCTCGATGTTCTCGTCGAGCCGCGCTCCGTGTACCTGCTGCGCGGACCGGCGCGCTGGGCATGGCAACATGCCATCGCCCCGACCGAGGGCCTGCGTTATTCGATCACCTTGCGTACCCGGAGACCCCGCGCGCCATGAACCGCACCACCTTCCTCAAGCTGCTCACGCACCACCTCTTTCCCGTGCTCAAGGCCGAAGGCTTCCAGGGTTCGGGCCAGACGCTGCGGCGCATCGACGGGCCGGTGATCCACGTGTTCAACGTGCACGGTGCGAGTGGCGGCAAGGCCTGCTACCTGAACCTCGGCGCGCACCTGGACTTCCTGCCGCCCGAGGGCGGAACGCCGGTGGCGCCCGAGGCGCTCGAAGAATCGCACTGCGTGTTCCGCGACCGCCTGGACCCACCGCCCGGCGCCGCGTTCGGATGGGCCTATGGCGAGACGAAAGAACAGGCCGAGGAAAACGTCGAATTCATCGTGAGCGAGTGGGAAGGACCGGGGCGTACTTTCTTCACACGGCATGGCAGCTATCCGCAGAGCTTCGAACAGATGCTGCGCGAGACCGACCCGCACCAGATCCATGCACGCAACGCCTTGCACTTCGCACGGATCGCGGTGCACCTGGGCGACCGCGCACGGGCACAGGCGCTGGTCGAGGCGGGGCTGGCGCGGGCGCCGGAACGGGCCACGGCCCTGAAGGCCGACCTCGCGAACGTGCTGTCGGCCTGAGCGCGCACGACAGACTGCGCTGACGCGCAGCGCCTGCCTCTTCCGACTCACGGCACCGCACGGGCGGCCAGCATGAAGGCTTCTTTCATCCCATTTGATTGAAGGAGCGCAGACATGCCAAGAGGCGACAAGTCGTCGTACACGGACAAGCAGAAGCGCAAGGCCGAGCACATCGAGGCAGGCTACGAGCACCGCGGCGTGGCCAAGGGCGAGGCCGAGCGCCGCGCCTGGGCCACGGTGAATGCCGAGAGCGGCGGCGGCAAGAAGAGCGGTTCGGGCCGCGGCCGGCCCGAGAACCATGCGCCGTCTCGCAAGGGTGGTCGCCTCGGAGGCGCCGCAGCGGCACACCGCACGGCCGCCGAACGTTCGGCATCCGCCAGGAAGGGCGCCGCCACGCGCAAGCGCAACGCCGAGAAGCGCGGCTGAAGCCGGTTGCGAATACCAGCCATATCTTCTGTCCGAAAAGCGGAATCCACCCACCGCACACCCTGAAAAGCGGACATTCCTTCGCCATCTGTGACGGCAGCCGGACAACTTGCATCGGCCCCGCGCCGACGCGGCCCCGCACGAAGTCGCCAGCTTGCGCGACGTTGGCCTGAACGCACGCGCTACGCCGCCCAACCTCGGTCATTCCGCCTTCTTCTTGCGCGCGTTCCGGGCGTTTGCCGGGGCACGTTCGCGTCGATACGATCCGCCGCCTTGCCCTCCCAGAAAGGAACGCGCGGGTGCCTCCCTCGAACGTTTTCTCCCCCACGACCGCGCCAGCCGTCGCAGGTGCCCACGCCGGCGCCAACGCCGACTGGCAACAGCGCAGCCGCCGCCACGTCTGGCACCCCTGCACCCAGAGCATCCGCCTCGAGGTCGCGCCGCCGCTGCCCATCGCGAGCGGCGAGGGCGTCTGGCTGACCGACCACGAAGGCCGGCGCTACCTCGACGCCACCAGCTCGTGGTGGGTCAACCTGTTCGGCCATGCGCACCCGGCGATCAATGCCGCGCTCAAGGCGCAGCTGGACACGCTGCCGCACGTGATGCTCGCCGGCTGCACGCACGCGCCGGCGGTCGAGCTGGCCGAGCGGCTGGCGGCGCTCACGGGCCATGCGCTGGGCCATTGCTTCTATGCCTCCGACGGCGCCTCGGCCGTGGAGATCGCGCTCAAGATGAGCTTCCACGCCTGGCGCAACGCGGGCCGCGCCGGCAAGCGCCGCTTCGTCGCGCTGCGCGGCGGCTACCACGGCGAGACGCTGGGCGCGCTGCACGTCACCGACGTGCCCGTGTTCCGCGATGCCTATGCGCCGCTGCTCGCCAGCGCGCACCTCGTGGCCTCGCCCGATGCGCGCGCCGCCCGGCCCGGTGAAGACGCCGCCGCGGTGGCGAACCGCGCCGCCGACGAGCTCGAGGCGCTGCTGGCCGCGCAACACGACAGCATCGCCGCCGTGATCGTCGAGCCGCTGGTGCAGTGCGCCACCGGCATGGCGATGCACGATCCGGCCTACCTGCGCCGCGTGCGCGCGCTGTGCGACTGCTTCGGCGTGCACCTGATCGCCGACGAGATCGCGGTCGGCTGCGGGCGCACCGGCACTTTCTTCGCGTGCGAGCAGGCCGGCATCTGGCCCGACTTCCTGTGCCTGTCGAAAGGCATCAGCGGTGGTTACCTGCCGCTGGCGCTGGTGATGACGCGCGAGGCCATCTACCAGGGCTTCGTCGACGACGACGCTACGCGCAGCTTTTTGCATTCGCATTCCTACACCGGCAACGCGCTGGCCTGCCGCGCGGCGCTCGCCACGCTCGATCTGTTCGAGCAGGAAGACGCGCTGGCCCGCAACCGGGACCGCGCCGCGCGCCTGCTGGCACGGCTGCGCGAGGGGCTCGCCGGCCAGCCGATCGACCACCTGCGCCAGCGCGGAATGATCACGGCCTTCGACGTGCGCGAGCCCGGCGCGCGCTTTGCCGAGCGCTTCCACCTCGCGGCGCGCGACCACGGCCTGCTGATGCGGCCCATCGGCGCCACCGTGTACCTGATGCCGCCGTACGCCATCGCCGACGACGAGATCGACCAGCTCGTGGACGGCACGCTCGCGACGCTCGAAGCCGTCACCACCGCATCCGGCGCCCGCGCCGACGAAGGAGCCCGCGATGCTGCGCTTGCTTGAACGCCTGCAGGACGAGATCACCGCGCTCGACGCGCGCTCGCTGCGCCGCCGCCGGCAGATCGCGGAGACCGCCTGCGCGCCCGAGCAAATCCTCACGCTGGCCGGCGCCGCTGCGCCGCGCACCATGCTCGGCTTCAGCAGCAACGACTACCTGGGCCTGGCCGCGCACCCCGCGCTGGCCGAGGCGCTGGCCGAAGGCGCGGCGCGCTACGGCACGGGCAGCGGCGGCTCGCACCTCATCCTGGGCCACTCGCGCGCCCATGCGCAGCTCGAGGAGCGGCTGGGCGAATGGATGGCGCCGCACATTCCCGAGGCGCGCAGCCTGTTCTTCTGCACCGGCTACATGGCCAACCTGGCGGTGCTGTCGGCGCTGGGCGACGGGGAGGCGGTGATCTTCTCGGAGACGCTGAACCACGCCTCGCTGATCGACGGCGCGCGGCTGGCCCGCGCCCGCGTGGAACGCTACCCGCACTGCGACCTGCAGGCGCTCGACGCGCAACTGGCGGCCTGCGACGCGCCGGTTAAGATCATCGTGAGCGACGCCGTCTTCAGCATGGACGGCCACATCGCCCCGGTCGCGGGCCTGCTCGCACTGGCCGAGCAGCACGACGCCTGGCTGGTGATCGACGACGCGCACGGCTTCGGCGTGCTCGGCGCCACCGGGCGCGGCGCGCTGCAGGCGCTGGCGCTGCGCTCCGAGCGGCTGGTGCTGATCGGCACGCTGGGCAAGGCGGCCGGCGTGTCGGGCGCCTTCGTGGCGGCGCACCGCACGGTGATCGACTTCCTGGTGCAGCGCGCGCGGCCCTACATCTTCACCACGGCCGCGCCGCCGGCGGTGGCGCATGCGCTGCTCACCAGCCTGGCGCTCATCGAGGGCGAGGAGGGCATGCGCCGCCGCGCCCAGCTGCGCGCCCGCATCACCCAGCTGCGCACCGGCCTCAGGCAGGTGCTGCCGGCCGACGGCAGCGCCTGGCTGGCCGATTCGCCGACCGCGATCCAGCCGCTCATCGTGGGCGACAACGCGCGCGCCATGCAGACCATGGAACGGCTCGACGCGCACGGTCTGCGCGTGGGCGCGATCCGTCCGCCCACGGTGCCTGCCGGCACCGCGCGGCTGCGCATCGCGCTGTCGGCCAGCCACACCGAGGCCGACGTGGCGCGGCTCATCGGCGCGCTGGGTGAGGCCCTGGCCGAACCGTGGCCGGAGGCGGCATGACGACGGCAGCCGCTGCGCAGCGCCGCTGGTTCGTCACCGGCACCGACACCGGCGTGGGCAAGACGCTGGTGAGCAGCGCCATGCTTGCGCTGCTGGCCGCCTCGGGCCTGCGCGCGGTCGGCATGAAGCCGGTGGCGGCGGGGCTCGATGCCATCGACGGCGAATGGCGCAACGAAGACGTCGAGCGCCTGCAGGCGGCCGGCAACGTCGACGCGCCGCTGGCCTGGCGCTGCCCCTACGTGCTGAAGGCGCCGATGTCGCCGCACCTGGCGGCGCGGGAAGAGGGCGTGCAGGTCGCGCTGCCCGTGCTGCTCGATGCCTTCGAGCGGCTGTCGGCGCAGGCCGATGCGGTGGTGGTGGAAGGCGTGGGCGGCTTCTGCGTGCCGCTGGGCGACGACCTGGACACGGCCGACCTCGCGGTGGCGCTGGGCCTGCCCGTGATCCTCGTGGTCGGGCTGCGGCTGGGCTGTCTCAACCATGCGCTGCTCACCGCCGAGGCGATCCGCGCGCGCGGGCTGGTGCTGGCCGGCTGGGTCGCGAGCGTGGTCGAGCCGCAGATGCTCTCGCCCGAAGGCAACCTGCAGACGCTGCGCGCCCGGCTCGGTGCGCCGCTGCTGGGCGTGGTGCCGCACCTGGCCGAGCCCTCGGCGGCGCGTGCCGCCGAACACCTCGACCTGCGCGCGCTGCGGGCCAGCGCGGCCCATGCCGCGCGTCGCACCGAGGCCCCGCTCGTGTCAGCCGCGACGGCCTGAATCGGCCAGCCGCTGGGCGCGCACGCCGCCCTGACGCGCCAGCATCCAGCCCGGGTACTCGGGCGCCAGCGCGCTGGCCTTGTCGATCGCCGCGAGCTCGTCGGCCGTGAGCCGCACCTCGGTGGCGGCGATGTTGTCGTCGAGCTGGTCGATGCGCTTGGCGCCGACGATCACGCTGGTCACCACCGGCTGGTGCAGCAGCCAGGCCAGGGCGATCTGTGCCACCGACACACCGCGCGGCTCGGCGAACTGGCGCATGAGGTCGATGCAGTCGTAGGCGCGCTCCACGTTCACCGGCGGAAAGTCGAAGCTCGCGCGGCGGCTGCCTTGCGCGGTGGCGGTGTGGCGGTCGACCTTGCCGCTGAGCAGGCCGCCGGCCAGCGGGCTCCAGACCATCAGGCCGAGCTGTTCGCTGCGCAGCATCGGCACCAGCTCGCGTTCCAGGTCGCGCCCGGCCACGGTGTAGTAGGCCTGCAGCGACTCGAAGCGCGCGAGCCGGTCGCGCTCGGCGATGCCCAGCGCCTTGGCGATCTGCCAGGCGGCCCAGTTCGACACGCCCACGTAGCGCACGTGGCCCTGGCGCACGAGGTCGTCGAGCGCGCGCACCGTTTCCTCGATGGGCGTGATCGGGTCGATGCCGTGGATCTGGTACAGGTCGATGTGGTCCAGCTGCAGCCGCTTCAGGCTGGCCTTCACGCCGTCCATGATGTGGTAGCGCGAGGCGCCGGCTGAGTTCACGCCCTTGCTGCCGGTTTCGCCCAGCACCTTGGTGGCGACCACCACGCGGTCGCGCGGCACCTTCAGGTTCTTCAGCGCCTGGCCGGTGATGGTTTCGGACAGGCCCTCGGAGTACACGTCGGCCGTGTCGAGGAAGTTGATGCCGGCGTCGAGCGAGCGGCCGATGAGGCCTTCGGCCTCGCCTTGCTGCAGCTGGCCGATGTGGTCCCAGATGCCTGGCGCGCCGCCGAAGGTCATCGTGCCGAGGCAGAGTTCGGAAACCAGGAGGCCGGTGCGGCCGAATTGGCGGTATTGCATCGAAAGTTGTCCTTTGGGTGGGGAGGGGCCGTCCGGCTGTCAGGAATGCCGGCGGTTGCGAAAAAGTATCCCGCCGGCGCGCCCCGGCGGGCGAGCGCGTTTCTGCAAAGTCTTTGCCTATTTCTCCAGACCTCGTGCGCAGGCCGTGCGAAGGAGAGGATGCGACGCTAAGCTGCGGGCAGCCCAATCCTCCATGGCCGCTACCGCGGCCGCTCCCCTTTGTCAGAGGCCTACCCATGTCTGATGAAACCCCCGACACCGCCACCGTCCTCGCCATGCCGATGCCGCTGGAACCCGAACTCGATGCCGCCCGCGAAGAGCTGGTGCAGCTCATCCGCCACATCACGCGCGGGCAGGACGGCACGGTCGAATGCGCCGTGCCCGGCCTGCAGGTGCACTGCATCAGCAAGCCCGACGGCCCCAAGCACGGCTTCGCGACGCCGGCGCTGGGCCTCATCGCGCAGGGCTCCAAGCGGATCATCGTGGGCGACGACATCTACGTGTACGACCCCATGAACTACCTCGTCACCTCGGTCGACCTGCCGGTGTGCGGCCAGGTGTGCGTGACCAGCGAGAACGAGCCCTACCTGGGCGTGCGGCTGGAGCTGGCGCTCGACGAGATCGGCGATCTCATCGGCGACGAGAAGCTGCCGGCCAAGGCCAACGCGCCGGCCTCGCGCGGCATGTACGTCAACCGCATCGCCATGCCGGTGCTGGAGCCCGTGCTGCGCCTGCTGCGACTGCTCGACACGCCCGAGGACATTCCGATCATGGCGCCGCTCATCAAGCGCGAGATCATGTACCGCCTGCTGGTGAACGGCGAGGGCGCGCGTCTGCGCCAGATCGCGCTGCACGACAGCCACACGCAGCGCATCGCGAAAGCCATCAGCGCGCTGCGCACGAACTACGCGCAGTCGCTGCGCGTGGAAGACATGGCGCGCGCGGTGCACATGAGCGTGTCGTCGTTCCACCACCACTTCAAGGCCGTGACCGCGATGAGCCCGCTGCAGTACCAGAAGCAGCTGCGCCTGCAGGAGGCGCGCCGCCAGATGCTGATCGCCGGCACCGACGTGGCCAGCGCCGCACACAACGTGGGCTACGAAAGCCCCTCGCAGTTCGCGCGCGAGTACGGCCGCATGTTCGGCGCGCCGCCGCTGCGCGACAAGCGCCGCTGGCTCGGCGAGGCCGGCAACGACGCGACCTCGATGGAAGCCGCGTAGGCCGCCTGGGGCCCGCGCGAGGGGCTTTTCAACATAGCACCTGCCGCGATTTCTTGCGTCGTCGTGGAAATGCAGGTTTCGCAAATTCTCGCTATCGTTTTGTTCGCTGCAGCACCCGTCCGCCCGTGGAGGCGGGACTACTCAACAACTCGGAGAGATGCATGCTTTGGGAAAAGAAGCTGGCGCAGTGGAGCGCCGCGGTCCGCGCACGGGCCAACCTGCCCGCGCGGCTCACCTTGTGGGACGGCCAGTCCTACGACTTCGGTGACTTCAGCGGACCGGCGGTCACGCTGCACGTGAAATCGCCCGCGGCGCTGTCGCTGATGCTGCAGCCCACGCTCGACAACCTGGGCGAGGCCTACGTCAAGAGCAAGATCGACATCGAAGGCAAGCTCAGCGACGTGATCGACATCGCCTACGGCCTGGCGAAGAACTCGCTCGACAAGCCTGGCGGCGCGCTGCAAAGCATGGCCCGCTACTTTGCGCACACCAAGTCGTCGGACAAGAAATCGATCGAGTACCACTACGACGTGTCCAACGCGTTCTACCAACTCTGGCTCGACGCGAACATGGTCTATTCGTGCGCCTACTTCGAGAACGGCGACGAAGACCTGGCCACCGCGCAGCTGAAGAAGATCGACCACATCCTCACCAAGATCGAACTCCAGCCCGGGCAGACGCTGCTCGACATCGGCTGCGGCTGGGGCGCGCTGGTGATCCGCGCGGCGCAGAAGTTCGGCGCGCGCTGCGTCGGCGTCACGCTGTCGCAGAACCAGTTCGACCTCGCGACCGAACGCGTGAAGGCCGCAGGCCTCGCAGACCGAATCGAGATCCGCCTGCAGGACTACCGCGACGTGACCGGCCAGTTCGACCGCATCACCAGCGTCGGCATGTTCGAGCACGTGGGCCGCAAGAACCTGCCCGAGTACTTCAAGCGCGTGCAACAGCTGCTGGCCGACGACGGCATCGTCATGAACCACGGCATCACCTCGTCCGACCCCGAGGGCGGCGGCGTGTCGTACGGCGGCGGCGACTTCATCGACCGCTACGTGTTTCCCAACGGCGAGCTGCCGCACATCAGCCTCGCGCTGCAGGCCATGCAGCAGGGCGGGCTGGAGGCCTTCGACGTGGAGAACCTGCGCCGCCATTACGCGCAGACGCTGCGCCACTGGAGCGACGCCTACGAGGCCCATGCCGACGAGGCGCGCGCGCTGGTCGACGAAGAAAAATTCCGCATCTGGCGCATCTACCTCGCGGGCTGCGCCTACGCCTTCGAGAACGACGACGTGGCGATCTACCAGATCGTGGGGCGCAAGGCGGGCAGGGCGGCAAGCACGCTCCCGTGGTCGCGCCGCTATATCTACGACGGCACGTCGGCGTTGCGCAGCGCCTGAGCGGCCGGGGCCGCGCGGCGGCTACTCGAGCGTGAAGCCGATCTTCACCGTCACCTGCCAGTGCGCGACCTTGCCGTCGACCACATGGCCGCGCGTCTCGGTGACGGTGAACCACTGGATGTTGCGCACCGTCTCGTGCGCCTTCGCGATGGCGGTCTGCACCGCGTCCTCGATGCTGGTCTTGGACGAGCCCGTCAGCTCGAGCGACTTGTAGACATGGTTCGACATGGCGGCTGCTCCTTGGGTGGTTGCGTGCCCATCGTAGCCATCGCAGGGGGCGCGAGGCAACACCTTTGGGCGCGCGGATGCGATGCAAAACGCATCAGGACATTCGCAATCCGTCGTTGGCAACGGCGGGTGCGCTTCGCAGAATCGGCGGCATCGAACCAGGGAAACCGCCCGCCATGCCACTGCACACCGTCGCTTCTTCGTCCCCGGCCGCACAGGCCCGCCATGTCCTTGCGCTGACCGCCATCGCCTGGTGCATCGCGCCGGCGTCGCCGCATGAAGTGGCACGCCGCGCGCCGCATGGCCACGTGCCGCTGCGCGTGCGCAGGCGGCTGCACGCCACGGCCGTGGCAGCCCTTTTGCCCTATGCATGGTGAGGCGCGGTGAACCGCGCGACCCCGCAGATTCCAGATATCGATAGAGGAATTCAGCGCAAACGGCCCGCGTGATGGCTCGCAGAATTTGAAGCACACCCGCTTCCACTGCGCCATCGCCGAACACCGTGTCCTACTCGCTCTCCCTGCTCGACAAGAGCCTGATTCCCGAAGGTGCCGACGCCGCGCAGGCGTTCCAGCACACCATCGCGCTGGCCCGGCGCGCCGAACGGCTGGGCTACCGCCGCTACTGGCTGGCCGAGCACCACGGCAACCGCACCTACGCCGGCTCGGCGCCCGAGGTGCTGGCCTCGCACCTGCTGGCCAAGACCTCGCGCATCCGCATCGGCACCGGCGGCGTCATGTTGCAGCACTACAGCCCGTTCAAGGTGGCGGAGACCTTCAAGGTGCTGGCCTCGCTGGCGCCGGGCCGTGTCGACCTGGGCATCGGCAAGGCGCCGGGCGGCCTGCCGCTGACCAGCAAGGCGCTGCAATCGCTGCACGACCCGGTGAAGGCGAAGGCCCTCGATTTCGAAGCGCGCCTGCGCGAGCTCGATGCGTTCCTGCACGACGGCGTGCCCGCCGACCATGCGCTGGCCGGCGCGGTGGCCACGCCGTTCCCGCCGGTGGCGCCGCAGCGCGTGCTGCTCGGCGGCAGCCCCGAGAGCGCGCTGCTCGCGGCGCGGCAGGGTTGGCAGTTCGTCTATGCGGGTCACTTCAACGGCGACCCCGTGAACATCGAGCAATCGATCGACGCCTACCGCGGCGCAACCGGCCGCGCGCCGCTGCTCGCGCTGTTCGCCTTCGCCGCCGAGACGCACGACGAGGCCGCCGAGCGCGTGGGCGCGCTGCGCAGCTTCCGCGTGACCTTGCCCACGGGCCAGAGCGTGAACCTGCCCAGCCTCGAAGCCGCCGCCGAGTTCGCGCGGCAGGCCGGCGTGAGCGACTACCGCACCGAGGAGCGGCGCCCGCATGTCATCGCCGGCACCGGCGACGAGGTGCGCGACGCACTCGAAGCCCTCAGCGCGCGCCACGGCATCGAGGAGTTCGTGATCGACATCCCGGTGGCGGACTTCGGCGCGCGTGCCACGGCGGTCGAGCTGCTGGCGCAGGCCCGCGAACCCGCGCTGGCCTGAGTCTTTTCTTTTTCCCACCACAAGAACGATCGTCATGAGCAACATCCAGTTCGGCGTCATGCTGCAAGGGGCCGGCAGCCACATGAATGCCTGGAAGCACCCGGGCGGCCCGGCCGATGCCAGCGTCAACCTCGACTTCTTCATCCGCAGCGCGCAGAAGGCCGAGGCCGCGGGCATCGCCTTCGCGTTCGTGGCCGACGGGCTCTACATCAACGAGAAGTCGATCCCGCACTTTCTCAATCGCTTCGAGCCGATTTCCATCCTCTCGGCGCTGGCCGCCGTCACCACGAAGATCGGCCTGGCGGGCACCATCTCCAGCTCGTACAGCGATCCGTTCACGGTGGCGCGGCAGTTCGCCTCGCTGGACCTCATCAGCGGCGGGCGCGCGGGCTGGAACGTGGTGACCACGCCGCTGGAAGGCAGCGCGAAGAACTACAGCCGCGCCCACCCCGAGCACGCGCTGCGCTACGAGATCGCCGACGAGTACCTGGCCGTGACGCAGGGCCTGTGGGACAGCTGGGACGACGACGCCTTCGTGCGCGACCGCGAGAGCGGCCGCTTCTTCGACCGCGACAAGCTGCACACGCTGGACCACAAGGGCCGTTTCTTCCAGGTGGCGGGGCCGCTGAACATCCAGCGCTCGCCGCAGGGGCAGCCGGTGATCTTCCAGGCCGGTTCGTCGGACGCGGGCATCGGCCTGGCGGGCAAGTACGCCGACGCGGTGTTCACGCATTCGCCCTCACTCGAAGACACGCGTGCGTTCCTCAAGCAGGTGAAGGCCAGCGCCGTGGCGCAGGGGCGGCAGGCCGGCGACGTGAAGATCTTCCCGGGCATCGGCCCGGTGGTCGCTGCCACCGAGGCGGAGGCCGAGGCGAAGTACCTCGCCATCCGCGAACTGCTGACGGTCGAGGAGGCGCTGGCCTACCTGGGCCGGTTCTTCGACCACCACGACTTCAGCCAGTACCCGCTCGATGCGCCGTTTCCCGAGCTGGGCGAGATCGGTCGCAACAGCTTCCGCTCGACCACCGACCGCATCAAGGCCAATGCCAAGGCCAAGGGCCAGACGCTGCGCGAGGTGGCGCTCGAAGTCGCCACGCCGCGCACGCAGTTCGTGGGCACGGGCGAGCGCATCGCCGACGAGATCATCCGCTGGGTGGACGAGGGCGCGGCCGACGGTTTCATCCTCGGCTTCCCGGTGCTGGGGCAGGGCCTGGACGACTTCATCGAGTTCGTGATTCCGGCGCTGGAGGCGCGCGGCCGCTACCAGCGCACGCTGCCCGGCCAGACGCTGCGTGACCACCTGGGCCTGCCGCGCAAGGCGAGCCGCCATGCCGCGCCGCAGGGCGGCGCCACCGCCGAGCGCAAGGCCGCCTGATGGGCGCCGCGCTGCCACGACCGGCCCTCAAGGACATCCACCGCGTCGAATCCACCATTGCGGGCTACGGCGACGAGTTCATTGCGCTGCGGCGCGACATCCACCAGCACCCTGAGCTGTCGTTCAAGGAGCACCGCACCTCGGCCCTCGTGGCCGAGCGGCTCGCGGCCTGGGGCTACGAGGTCACGACGGGCCTCGCCGGCACCGGCGTGGTGGGCACGCTGCGGCGCGGGCCGGGGCGCAGCCTCGGCATCCGCGCCGACATGGACGCGCTGCCGATCCAGGAAGCCACGGGCCTGCCGTACGCCAGCGAGAACGCGGGCGTGATGCACGCCTGCGGCCATGACGGCCACACGGCGATCCTGCTCGCGGCGGCGCGCTTCCTGGCCGAGGCGGGCAGCTTTCGCGGCACGCTGCACCTGATCTTCCAGCCCGCCGAAGAACTCGGCGCGGGCGCCAAGAAGATGATCGACGAGGGCCTGTTCACGCGCTTCCCGTGCGACGCCGTGTTCGGCCTGCACAACTGGCCCGGCGTGGGGGCAGGGCACGTCGGCTGCGTCACCGGCCCCGCGATGGCGGCCATCGACCAGGCCCACATCACGGTGCGCGGCAAGGGCGGCCACGGCGCACAGCCGCACGAGACGGTCGACCCCGTGGTCGCTAGCGCGCACCTGATCGCGGCACTGCAGACCGTGGTGTCGCGCAACGTCGATCCGCTGGACATGGGCGTGGTCACGGTCGGTTCCATCCATGGCGGCGAGGCCTCCAACGTGATTCCGAACACGGTCGAACTCAAGCTCACGGCACGCTCGTTCAAGCCCGAGGTGCGCGCACTGTTGGCGCAGCGCATTCCCGCGCTGGCGCGGGCGCAGGCCGAGAGCTTCGGCGCGCAGGCCGAGGTGGACTACCGGCCGGGCTTTCCGCCGGTGGTCAACCACGCCGAAGAAACCGCCTTCGCGCGCGCCGTGGCGCTGGACACCTTCGGCGCGCAGCGGGTCGACCCGGCCTTCCGCCCGCGCACCGCCAGCGAAGACTTCGCCTACATGCTGCAGGCGCGTCCCGGCAGCTACGTGTTCTTCGGCAACGGCGAGAGCGCCTCGCTGCACAGCCCGCGCTACGACTTCAACGACGCGATCCTCGCGCCCGCGGCCGTGTACTGGGCCCGGCTGGCCGAGCGCTTTCTTTCCGCCGACGGCGACACCCAGGAAACCACCCCATGAGCGAACAGTTTCTCTACACCACGCCGTTGGACCCGCTGGCCCGGCCGTTGATCGAGGGGCTTACCTTCGAGTACGACAGCCGCTACGGCGACGTGCTGCGCGAGCCCGGCGCGCCGCGCGAGATCGACCGCTACGCGCCCGAGGTGTTCGCGCCGCCGCACGGCAACTTCGTGCTGCTGCTGCGCGACGGCGTGGCGATCGGCGGCGGCGCCTTCATGCGCCACGACGAGCGCACCGCCGAACTCAAGCGCGTGTGGACGCACGGCGCGCTGCGCCGCCAGGGCCTGGCCAGCCGCGTGCTGGCCGAGCTGGAGGCGCAGGTGCTGCGCCAGGGCTACGAGCGCATCTACCTCACGACCGGCTTTCGCCAGCCCGAGGCCGTGGGCCTGTACCGCAGCCATGGCTACACGGCGCTCTTCACCGACGACGCCGACCCCGAGACGCCGCGCAAGCTGCCGTTCGAGAAGCACCTGGCGCAATGGGCCACGCAAGGCCGCGCCGGTGCGGCGCTGAGCGAGGCGGTGTCGCGATGAACACGACCACCGTGCTCGACGCCGGTCCGGAGCCTCGTACCCCCACGGCACCCCTGCGCCGCAGCGATGCGGCACCGCCCGCCAAGGGCGACTACTCGCACTTTCGCATCGTCCCCGCGACCTACCCGGCGCGCACCGTCGGCACCGTCTTCGCGGTGGCGGTGATCGGCCTCGTGCTGCATTCGGTGCTCACCAACCCGCGCTGGGGCTGGCCGGTGTTCGCGCAGTGGTTCTTCTCGGAGCCGGTGCTGGCCGGGCTGGGCCGCACGCTGCTGCTCACGGCGCTGGGCGCGGTGCTGGGCTTCTTCTTCGGCACGGGGCTGGCGCTGGCGCGGGTGTCGCGCTCGCCGCTGCTGGCGCGGCTGGCCTGGGTGTTCACCTGGCTCTTTCGCTCGGTGCCGGTGATCGTGCTGCTGCTGATCATCAACAACCTCGGCTACCTGTACGAGACCGTGTCGCTGGGCGTGCCGTTCACCGACCTCACGTTCTTCTCGTACCCGACCACACAGCTCATCAGCCCCTTCGTGGCGGCGCTGCTGGGCCTCACGCTGAACCAGGCGGCGTTTGCCTCGGAGATCGTGCGCGGGGGCATCCTGTCGGTGGACCAGGGGCAGCTGGAAGCAGCAGCGGCGCTGGGCCTTTCGCGCCGGCGCCAGGCTTCGCGCATCGTGCTGCCGCAGGCCATGCGCAGCATCCTGCCGACGGCCTTCAACGACATCATCGGGCTGGCCAAGGGCACCTCGAACCTCTACATCCTGGCGCTGCCCGAGCTGTTCTACACGATCCAGATCATCTACCGGCGCAACCTGGAAGTGATTCCGCTGCTCATGGTGGCGACCGTGTGGTACCTCGTGATCCTCACGGTGCTGTCGGTGGCGCAGCACTACATCGAGCGGCATTTCTCGCGCGGGGCGCTGCGCCATGCGCCGCGCTCGTGGCTGGGCGGCGTGGTGCACGGGCTGTGGGCGCGGGGCAGGGCGCCGGCCGTGGTGCCCGTGTCGGCACCGGCGCCGGTGCCCGCGCAGGTGCCGCGCTGGAACGGCTCGCGCGCCCCGGGCGGCGAGGTGACGATCCACGGCGTGTCCAAGCGCTTCGGCGCGCTGCAGGTGCTCGACGACGTGACCTTCACCGCGCCGCGCGGCAGCGTCACCGTGATCCTCGGGCCGTCGGGCTCGGGCAAGTCGACGCTGCTGCGCACCATCAACCACCTGGAGCGCGTGGACGACGGCTTCATTGCCATCGACGGCGAGCTCATCGGCTACCGGCGCGACGCCGACACGCTGTACGAGCTGCACGAGAAGGACATCCTCGCGCGCCGCGTCGACGTGGGCATGGTGTTCCAGAACTTCAACCTGTTCCCGCACCTCACGGTGCTGGAGAACATCGTCGAGGCGCCGCAGTCGGTGCGCGGCCTGCCGCGCGCCGAGGCCGAGGCGCTGGCCACCGACCTGCTGGCCCGCGTCGGCCTGGTCGACCGCAAGGACGCCTACCCGCGCCAGCTCTCGGGCGGGCAGCAGCAGCGCGTGGCGATCGCGCGGGCGCTGGCGCTCAAGCCCAAGGTGCTGCTGTTCGACGAGCCCACCTCGGCGCTCGACCCCGAGCTGGTGGGCGAGGTGCTCGCGGTGATCGAGGAGCTCGCGAGCTCCGGCACCACGCTGGTCATCGTGACGCACGAGATCGGCTTTGCCCGCGAGGTGGCCGACACCGTGGTCTTCATGGAGCAGGGCCGCATCCTCGAGACCGGCACGCCCGAGCAGGTGTTCAACGCGCCGAGGCACCCGCGCACGGCCGAATTCCTAGCCAAGGTGCTCTGAGTTTTTTTCTCTTTCTCTTTTCCAACCGACCGCTTTTCATGACCCATCGACGCCTTCTCCTGTCCGTTCTCCTGGCGGCCTTGCTGCCGATCGCCGCCACGGCCCAGACCGCCCCGGCGCCCGACCTGAGCCCCGAGCAGCCCGGCCGTCCGCGCGCGCAGAAGATCGACGAGGCCGTGCGGCTCGCGAAGGACTTCAAGTTCCTGAAAGAGGGCGTGCTCGTCGTGGGCACCACCACCGGCCGGCTGCCGTTCGCGGCCTACGCCATCGACACGAAGACGCCCGTGGGCAACGCGCCCGACATCGCGCAGCTCGTGGCCGACAGCCTGGGTCGCAAGCTGGAGCTGGTGTCCACCGCCTGGGCCGACTGGCCGCTGGGCCTGCAGTCGGGCAAGTTCGACGTGGTGGTGTCCAACGTGACCGTGACCGAGGAGCGCAAGGAGAAGTTCGACTTCTCGACCTACCGCAACGACCAGCTGGGCATCTACGTGAAGTCGGACAGCAAGCTCGGCGCCATCAAGGAGCCCAAGGACATCGCGGGCCTGAAGCTCATCGTGACGGCCAGCACGAACCAGGAGCAGATCCTGCTGCGCTGGAACAAGCAGAACATTGCCGCCGGCCTCAAGCCCATCGAGATCCAGTACTACGACGACGATGTGGTGCAGCGCCTGGCCATCCAGTCGGGCCGTGCCGACGCGTACGTGGGCCCCAACGCCATCGCGGCCTACGAGGCGCGCGACGGCAAGACCCGGCTCGCGGGCCTGGTGTCGGGCGGCTGGCCGCTCAACGCCGAGATCGCCGTCACCTCGCGCAAGGGCTCGGGCATTGCCGAGGCCGTGACGCTGGCGCTGAACACGCAGATCAGGAACGGCAACTACGGCAAGGCGCTGTCGCGCTGGAACCTGGCCTCCGAAGCGATCGAGGTGGCGCGCACCAACCCGCCCGGCCTGCCGAAGAACTGAGGGGAGGGGACCATGTCGCTCAAGAGAAAACTGGGGGCGCTGGCCGCCCTCGGGCTGATGGCGTTCGCGCCGGCGCATGCCGCCGACACCTTCGATTTCAGCCCCGAGCAGAAGGGCCGCCTGCACACCGGCAAGGACGCCGAGGCCGTCAACGCCATTCCACCGAGCTTCAAGTTCGTGAAGGAGGGCGTGCTGACCATCGCCATCGCGCCGTTCGCGCCGCCGATCTCCACCTACGCCACCGACGCGAAGACGGTGGTGGGCTTCGACCCCGACTTTGCCCACCTCATCGCCGAGGCGCTGGGCCTGAAGCTGGAGCTGCGGCCCGTCGCCTGGGCCGACTGGCCGCTGGGCCTGAGCTCGGGCAAGTACGACGCCGTGATCTCCAACGTGGGCGTGACCGAGCAGCGCAAGGAGAAGTTCGACTTCTCGACCTACCGGCTCGGCCTGCACGGCTTCTACGTGCGCACCGACAGCGCCATCCAGTCGATCAAGGAGCCGAAGGACGTGGCGGGCCTGAAGCTCACCACCGGCGCGGGTACCAACCAGGAGCGCATCCTGCTCGAATGGGACCGGCAGAACGTGGCCGCGGGCCTGAAGCCGGTGTCGATCCAGTACTACGACGACGATGTGACGCGCTGGCTGGCGGTGACGACGAAGCGCGTCGATGCCAACTTCAACCCCAACGCACCGCAGGCCTACGAGGCCGCGAAGAACGGGCAGCTGCGGCTGGCCGGCACCGTGAACGCGGGCTGGCCGCTGAAGTCGGACGTGGCCGTGGCCACGCGCAAGGGCAGTGGCCTGGCGGTGGCGCTGAGCACCGCGGCCAACAACCTGATCCGCAACGGCACCTACGCCAAGGCACTCGCGCGCTGGCGCCTCGCGGAAGAGGCGCTGCCGAAATCGGAGGTCAACCCGCCGGGGTTGCCGAAGTTCTGACCCTGCGAGCGACACGACCATGACCATCCACCACATCGGTTTCCTCACGCCCGGCAACTACGACGAGGCCGACCCCCACGCCGGCCTCGAGGCCGCGCTGCGGCTGTTCGAATTCGGCGAGCGGCGCGGCTTCGACAGCGCCTGGGTGCGCCAGCGCCACCTGGAGCGCGCCGTGTCGTCGGCGCCGACCTTCCTGGCCGCCGCCACGCAGCGCACGCGCCGCATCGAACTCGGCGCGGCCGTGATCCAGATGGGCTACGAGAACCCGTTCCGGCTCGCCGAAGACCTGGCCACCGTCGACGTCCTCTCGCGCGGGCGCCTGCAGGTGGGCCTGAGTGCGGGCGCGCCGCCGCACGGTGCCTTGCTGGGCGGTCGCTTCCAGGACGCACCGCCGGCCACGGTCGACTTCACGCACAAGCGCGTCGCGCGGCTGCGCGCCAACCTCGAAGACGTGCTGCTGGGCGACGAGGACACGGTGGTCGAATCGGCCGGCGGGCGCGTGCGTCCGCGCGTGCAGCCCTATGCGCCCGGCCTGGTCGGGCGGCTCTGGTACGGCGGCGGGTCGCTGCGCTCGGCCGAATGGGCGGGGCGCAACGGCTTTCACCTGCTGCTGGGCAACGTGCTCACGGGCGAGACCACCGACGACTTCCTCGAAGCGCAGACCGGGCTGGTCGAACGCTACCGCGCCAGCGAAGTGCCGGGCGCGCGGCGCGGGCGGATCGCGCTGGGCCGCGTGATCGTGCCGCTCGATGGTGCCGATGCCGCCACGCGGCGCCGCTACCGCGCGTTCGCGGCAGGCCGCGTCGAGCGCACGCTGTCGCCGCAGGGCGAGCGCCGCACGCTGTTCGCCGGCGACCTCGTGGGCAGCGCGGATGAGATCCTGGAGCGCCTGCACCGCGACCCGGTGCTGCCGCTGGTGAGCGAGCTGCGCGTGGAGCTGCCCTACAACTTCGACAGCGAGGCCTACGAGCAGATCCTGGACGACCTGGCGGTGCGCATCGCGCCCGAACTGGGCTGGCGCGTGCGCGCCGAGCTGCCGCACAAGGAAGTCGCGCTCGCCTGAGCCTCAGACGCTTTGCGCATGCGCTTATCGCAAACGCTTCGTTGGTGATCGCGGGTGGCCTGCCTAGAGTTCGCTCTGAACTGTTTCTGATGTCTTCCATTCAACACAAGGAGTCCCGCATGTCGATCTTCAGCAGATGGTGGCGCGCCGCGTCCCTCGCCACGCTGACCTTCCTGGCCACCGCACCGTCGGCCTTCGCGCAGGCCTCGGCCGACGGCAGCGGTCCGCTGGTCTCGACCGACTGGCTCGAGAAGAACCTGCGCAACCCGAAGCTGCGCGTGATCGAGGTCAGCGTGAACCCGGGCCTGTACGAGCGCGGCCACATTCCGGGCGCGGTGAATTTCTCGTGGCACAACGACCTCAACGACCGCGTGCGCCGCGACATCGTGAGCCAGGCCGAGTTCGAGAAGCTGCTGTCGACGGCCGGTGTCGACAAGGACACCACCGTGATCCTCTACGGCGACACCAACAACTGGTTCGCCGCCTGGGGCGCCTGGGTGTTCGACCAGTACGGCGTGCAGAACGTGAAGCTGCTCGACGGCGGACGCAAGAAGTGGGAGGCCGAGAACCGTGTGCTCGACAACCGCGCGCCCGAGCACGTCGCCACGCGCTTCAAGGTGACGCAGCCCAACCCGCAACTGCGCGCGCGGCTGGCCGACGTGCTGGCCGTGGCCGAGGGCCGCTCCGACGCGAAGCTGGTCGACATCCGCTCGGCCGACGAGTACAGCGGCAAGATCTTCGCGCCGGCCGGCGCCGCCGAACTGGCGGTGCGCGCGGGCCACGTGCCCGGCGCGGTCAACGTGCCCTGGGGCCGCGCGGTGAACGAAGACGGCACCTTCAAGTCGGCCGCCGAGCTGAAGGCGATCTACGCGGCCGTGGGCATCGACGGCAGCAAGCCGGCCATCACCTATTGCCGCATCGGCGAGCGCTCGAGCCACACCTGGTTCGCGCTGCACAAGATCCTGGGCTACAAGAATGTGCGCAACTACGACGGCTCGTGGACCGAGTACGGCAACGCCGTCGGCGTGCCGGTCAACAACCCGGCCGGCACGGTGTGGGCGTCCAAATGAATGAGTTGAGGTGAGATGAGTTCGAGGTGAGTCGGCGTTGGAGGGACCTCGCGGCCTCTCTGATGAGCGACATTGGGCGAGCCCTCGGGCTCGCTTTTTTTTGGACCCAAGAAAGAGGAACCAGGGCATGTCCGCTTCGTCAATCCATGCGGCGCCTGCGCCGCTTTCTCGCACGGGCTTGGCCGCTGCTGCCGTCGTGTTGCTGCTGATCGCAGCCGGCGTGCACCTGCTCGGCGAGCGCAGCGGTGGCCGCGCGCTGGCCTTCGCGCTCGGGCTGGGCGCGGTGCTCGGCGTGGTGCTGCAGCGCTCGCGCTTCTGCTTCTATTGCCATGCGCGCGACTACTTCGAGGGCGGCGACGCACGCGGCCTGCTGGCCATCGTGGCCGCGCTCGCGGTCGGCACCGTGGGCATGCACGTCGTCATGACGGGCTGGCTGCCCGTGCCGCAGCCGGGGCGATTGCCGCCCGATGCGCACATCGGGCCGGTCAGCGGCGCGCTGGTGCTTGCGGGGCTGGCGTTCGGCGCGGGCATGGTGGTGTCGGGCTCGTGCATCAGCGCGCACTGGTACCGGCTGGGCGAAGGCTCGCCGACCGCGCCCTTTGCGCTGCTCGGTGCCGGCGCGGGATTCCTGTTGGGGTTCAGCAGCTGGAACTGGCTCTACAGCGCCACCATCGCCACCGCGCCCGTGGTGTGGTTGCCGCATCACCTGGGCTATGCGGGCTCGGCGGCGCTGCAACTGGCCCTGCTCGCGGCGCTGAGTGCCTGGCTCTGGCGAAAGCTGCCGGCGGGCGAGGCACCGTCGCCCACGCCGCGCCGCTTCATCGACGCCGCGCGCCGCCTGCTGCACGGGCGCTGGCCGTATGCGTGGGGCGGGCTCGCGGTCGGTGCGATCGCCGTGATCGTGGTGCTGCGGCTGCGTCCGCTGGGCGTGACGGCGGCGCTCGGCAGCGCCGCGCGCGACTTCGGCAACGCGCACGGCTTGCTGCCGCAGCGCCTGGACGGGCTCGACGGTTTCGGCGGCTGCGTCACGGCGGTGGTCGAAAGCCTCTGGCAGACGCCCAACGCGTTGCTGGTCGGCGGCCTCGTGGCCGGCGCGCTGGCCGCGGCGCTCGCAAGCGGCCAGTTCAAACCCGCATGGCCCACGGTGGGGCAGGTCGTGCGCGGCCTCAACGGCGGCGTGCTGCTGGGGTGGGGCGCGATGACCGGGCTGGGCTGCACGGTCGGCAACCTGCTGTCGGGCACGATGGCCGGTGCGCTGTCGGGGTGGGTGTTCGGCGCGAGCGTGCTGCTGGCGGTGTGGGGTGGATTGCGATTGAAGCGGCTGGCGACGAGGGCGTAGCGCTCGGTTCATCGTCACGCGGCAGACACCGCATTTCCATATGCGGTGTCCTTCTTTCGGGACGGCGCGGGGCAGGGCACAGTCCCTCACGCACAGGCACAGGACAACGCCGCCCCGCGCGGTCGTCCGCCTGTCTTCTCTTCCAAAGAACACCCGAGGGATTCCATGCTCCGACCACTCCTGACCGCGGCCCTGCTGGCCGCCGGCCTGCTGCACGCGCCTGTTGCCGCCGCCGAAACCGTGCGATGGGCACGCAGCGCCGACCCCGCCACGCTCGACCCGCACGCGGTCAACACCGGCACCAACTTCGGGCTGCTGCACCAGATCTACGAACCGTTGATCCTGCGCGGCGCCGACAGCAAGCTGCAGCCCGCGCTCGCCACCTCGTGGAAGCTCACGGCCGACCCGACGGTGTGGGAGTTCAAGCTGCGTCCCGGCGTCAAGTTCCATGACGGCGCGCTGCTCACGGCCGACGACGTGGTGTTCTCGCTGCAGCGCGCGCAGGCGCCGAGCTCGGCGCTCAAGTCGCTGCTGTCGTCGGTGGCCGAGGTGAAGAAGGTCGACCCACTCACGGTGCAGGTCAGGACCAAGGGCCCGAACCTGATCTTCCCGAACAACCTCACGAACCTCTTCATCCTCAACGAGGCCTGGGCGAAGGCGAACAAGGCCGAGCAGTCGCAGGACGTGGCGAGCAAGACCGAGAACTTCGCCACCCGCAACGAGAACGGCACCGGCCCCTACGTGCTGGCCTCGCGCGAGGTCGATGCGCGCACGGTGCTCAAGCAGTTTCCGCAGTACTGGGGGCGCGGCCAGTTTCCGCTGGACGTGACCGAGCTGGTCTACGTGCCGATCAAGTCGCCCGCGACGCGCGTGGCCGCGCTGCTGTCGGGCGAGGTCGATTTTGTTCAGGACCTGCCCGCGCAGGACGTGGGCCGCCTCAAGGCCGACAAGCGCCTGCGCGTGACCGAAGGGCCCGAGAACCGCTCGATCTTCCTCGGCCTGAACGTGGGCGCAAAGGAGCTCAAGTACGCCGACGTGAAGGGCAAGAACCCGCTGGCCGACCCCAAGGTGCGCGAGGCCATCGGCCTGGCGATCGACCGGGACGCGATCAAGGCGGCGGTGATGCGCGGGCTGTCGAATCCCTCGGGCATCATCGCGCCGCCGTTCGTGCACGGCTACGAGAAGGGCTTCGCGGCCTACCCGAAGGCCAATGCGGTGCAGGCGAAGAAGCTGCTGGCCGAGGCCGGCTACCCGAACGGCTTTGCGATCACGCTGCACACGCCGAACGACCGCTACGTGAACGACGAGGCCATCAGCACGGCGGTGTCGGGCTTTCTCGGGCGCATCGGCATCAAGACCACGGTGGCGGCGCGCCCGATCGCGCTGCACAGCACCGCCATCAACTCGGCCGACACCGACTTCTACCTGTTCGGCTGGGGCGTGCCGACCTACGACTCGGCCTACATCTTCGACTACCTGGTGCACACGCGCGGCAAGGACGGCCGCGGCCCGACCAACGCCACCGGCTACAGCAACGCCGAGGTCGACGCGCAGATCGCGTCGCTGGCCGCTGAGAGCGACAAGGCGAAACGCGACGCCACCATCAAAAGCATCTGGCAGACGGTGCAGAAGGAGCGCATCTACATCGCGCTGCACGACCAGGTGCTCAACTTCGCCTCGACCCCGAAGCTGGACATTCCGGTCAGCCCCGACGGCAGCGTGTTCTTCAAGAACGTGAAGGTGGCGAAGCCCTGAGCACACCATGTGGGTTCATCTCTTGCGCCGGCTCGGCCAGTCCGTGCTGGTGCTGCTGGCGGTGTCGTTCGTGTCCTTCCTGGTGTTCCGCCACATCGGCGACCCGACCATCAGCCTGCTCGGCGAAGACGCCACGATCGAAGAACGCGCCGCGCTGACGGCCGAACTGGGCTTCGACCGCCCGGTGCCGGTGCAGTACCTGCGCTACGTCGGCCACGCGCTGCAGGGCGACCTGGGCGTGTCGTACCGGCTCAAGCGGCCAGTGGTCGAACTCATCGCCGAGCGGTTGCCGGCCACGCTCGAACTGGCGCTGGTGGCGGCCGTGTTGGCGGTGGCGGGCGGCGTGGCGCTGGGCGTGTACACGGCGATCCGGCGCGACAGCGTGGCGAGCCGCGCGGTCATGGCGGTGTCGCTGGTCGGCGTGTCGCTGCCTACCTTCCTGATCGGCATCGGGCTCATCTACCTGTTCGCGGTCGAGCTGCGCTGGCTGCCCTCGTTCGGGCGCGGCGACACGGTGCAGCTGGGCGGCTGGAGCACCGGGCTGCTCACGGCCTCGGGCTGGGCCGCGCTGCTGATGCCCGCGCTGACGCTGGGCCTGTACAAGCTGACGCTGATCATGCGGCTGGTGCGCGCCGAGATGCTGGAGGTGCTGCGCGCCGACTACATCCGCTTCGGCCGCGCACGCGGGCTGCGCGAGCGCGACCTGAACTACGGCCATGCGCTGCGCAACACGCTGATCCCGGTCATCACCATCACGGGGCTGCAGATCGGCTCGCTGGTGGCCTTCGCCATCGTCACCGAGACGGTGTTCCAGTGGCCGGGCGTGGGGCTGCTGTTCATCACGTCGATCCAGGGGGTGGACGTGCCGGTGGTGGCGGCCTACCTGCTGCTGATCGCGCTGCTCTACGTGGCGATCAATTTCATCGTCGACCTGCTGTACGTGCTGGTCGATCCGCGCCTGCGACGCGCCTGACGCCTTCTTGCTTTTCCGAATGACGCTTCCTTCTCCGACCGGCGCCCCCGCGCCGCGCCGCTGGCGCAACGCCGAGTCGCCCGTGCTGCGCGCGTTTGCACGCTCGCGCACCGTGCAGCTGGCCGCCTTCGTGCTGCTGCTGGTTGCCCTGGCCTCGCTGTTCGCGCCGTGGATCGCGCGGCAAGACCCGTTCGATCCGGCCGTGCTCGACCTGATCGACGCCTTCACGCCGCCGGGGCAGCAGGGCGCCTCGGGCGCGTTCTACCCGCTGGGCGCCGATGACCAGGGACGCGACGTGTTCTCGGCCATCCTCTACGGGCTGCGCATGTCGCTGCTGGTGGGCGTGAGCGCGGTCGGGCTGTCGCTGGTCATCGGCGTGCCGCTCGGGCTCGCGGCCGGCTATGCGGGCGGCTGGTTCGACACGCTGGTGATGCGCGTGGCCGACGTGCAGCTGACCTTTCCGGTGCTGCTGGTCGCGCTGCTGATCTTCGGCATTGCGCGCGGCCTGCTGCCCGAGGGCTACCGCGACGACATGGCGGTGTACGTGATCGTGGCGGCCATCGGGCTGTCGGAATGGGTGCAGTACGCGCGCACGGTGCGCGGCGCCGTGATGCTCGAGAAGCACAAGGACTACGTGGCCGCCGCGCAGATCATCGGCCGCTCGCGCACCGGCATCCTGGTGCGGCACATCCTGCCGAACCTGCTGGCGCCGGTGCTGGTGATTGCCACCATCAGCTTCGCGCTGGCCATCGTGGCGGAATCGACGCTGTCGTACCTGGGCGTGGGGCTGCCGCCCACGCAGCCGTCGCTGGGCACGCTGATCCGCATCGGGCAGGGCTTTCTGTTCTCGGGCGAGTGGTGGATCCTGCTGTTTCCCGCGCTGGTGCTGCTGGCGTTGGCGCTGTCGGTCAACCTGGCGGGCGACTGGCTGCGGGACGCCTTGAACCCGAGGCTGCAATGAGCGCGCGCGACCCATCGCCATCGCCCCGCGGCGAAATGCCCGTGCTGCGCGTGCGCGGGCTGAATGTGGCCTTCGACACGCACCGGGGCACGGTGCAGGTGCTGGGCGGCGTCTCCTTCGAGATCGCGCCGGGAGAAATCCTGGGCGTGGTCGGCGAATCGGGCGCGGGCAAGTCGATGGTCGGCGCGGCTGTCATCGGGCTGGTGCCGCCGCCGGGGCGCATCGCGGGCGGCACGGTCGAGCTGCACGGCGAGCGCATCGACACGCTGCGCGGCGAAGACATGCGCCGCGTGCGCGGGCGCCGCATCGGCAGCGTGTTCCAGGACCCGCTGACCAGCCTGAACCCGGTCTACCCGATCGGCCGGCACCTCATCGAAACCATCCGCACGCACCTGCCCGTGAGCGAGCAGGAGGCGCGCCGGCGCGCGCTGGCGCTGCTGGCCGACGTGGAGATTCCCGACCCCGAAAGCCGCATCGACCAGTACCCGCACCAGTTCTCGGGCGGCATGCGCCAGCGCGTGGCGATTGCGCTCGCGCTGTGCGCCGAGCCGCAGCTGCTGATTGCCGACGAGCCCACCACCGCGCTCGACGTGTCGGTGCAGGCGCAGGTGATCCGCGTGTTCCGGCGCGTCTGCCGCGAGCGAGGCACGGCGGCGATGCTCATCACGCACGACATGGGCGTGATCGCCGAGGCGGCCGACCGCGTGATGGTGATGTACCAGGGCCGCGTGCTGGAGACCGGCCCGGTGCGCCAGGTGCTCGATCACCCGCGCGAGCCGTACACGCGCGCACTGATGGCCGCGATTCCTTCGGTGCACGACAGGCTGCATCGGCTGCCGGTGCCCGAGATCGGCGCGGACATCGCCGTGGCCGCCGCGTTGCCGCCCGCGCAGGCCGAGACCGTGGCGCCGCCGGCCGACAGCCCGCCGCTGATCCGCGTGCAGGGCCTGTCGCGCGCGTTCGATCTTTCGGCCGGCTGGCTCGTGCGCACGCTCGCGCGCCAGCCGAAGAAGGTGCTGCACGCAGTCGACGGCGTGAGCTTCGACATCGCGCGCGGCCGCACCTTCGGGCTGGTCGGCGAATCGGGTTCGGGCAAGTCGACCGTGGCGCGCATGATCGCCGGCCTCACGCGGCCCACGGCCGGCACGGTGCATTTCGACGGCATCGACCGCTGGGGCGACGCCGCGCAGACGGCCGCGCTGCGCCGGCGCTTCCAGATGATCTTCCAGGACCCGCATGCCAGCCTCAACCCGCGCTGGCGCGTGGATCGGCTCATCGCCGAGCCGGTCGAAGTGCTGGGCCTGGCCGCCAGCGCCGACGAAACCGCCGAGCGCGTGGCCCAGGCGCTGCGCCGCGTGCGCATGTCGCCCGACGACGGACGGCGCTACCCGCACCAGTTCTCGGGCGGCCAGCGCCAGCGCATCGCCATCGCGCGGGCCTTGGCCAGCCAGCCCGAGTTCATCGTCTGCGACGAACCGACCTCGTCGCTCGACGTGTCGGTGCAGGCCCAGGTGCTGAACCTCATGCGCGACCTGCAGGACGAGTTCGGCCTGACCTACCTGCTGATCAGCCACAACCTCGCGGTGATCCGCCACATGTGCGACGACGTGGGCGTGATGCAGCGCGGGCGGCTGGTGGAGCAGGGGAGTGCGGGCGAGGTGCTCGATGCGCCGAAGCATGCGTATACGCGGGCGCTGATGGCAGCGGTTCCCGACATGCGGCACGCACCAGCCGCGGCCGTGCTCGCCACGGCATGAAGTGCCCTCAGGGCACGCGCTGCAGCTGCTCGCGCAGGATGCGCCGGATCTCCAGAATCGCCAGCGGGTGCTCCTGCACGCTGTGCGCCGACGGAATCACCAGCTCCGACACCGCGCCGTCGAGGTGCGCGCTGGTGTAGGGCACGATGCCGTCGCTCGACTCGGCCAGCGGCAGCCCGGGCGTGTCGTTGCCGATGATCGAGTGGTAGCGTACCTTCGGGCTCAGCGGCAACCCGGACGACAGGCGCACGAACGCATCGCGGTCGCTGAGGTTGTCGATGCTGTTGGGAATGCGCAGCGGACCCATGTCCTGCGAGCTGGGCGCCACGCGCATCAGCTCGCGCGAGATGTCGTTGAGCTGACCCAGCATGGCCACCGGCAGCGTGATGAGGTTGGCCACCCAGCGCGAGATGCGCTTGTTGGCGAACGAGGTGCCGCGGTGCGGCGAGGCGATGAAGATGGCGTCGCTGACCTGGGGCAGCGGCTCGAAGCGCAGGTAGGGCCCCAGCCCTTCCTCGATGCGGCGGCGCTGGGCGGCCGGCATGGGGTAGCCCTCGCGCAGCGCGTCCCACAGCACGTCGCCCGACGACGACACCAAAAGGCGCGAGAGCACGCCGCCCATGCTGTGGCCGATGAGCGTGAGGTTGCGCGAGGCCTCGGCGCGGCCCTGCGGATCGAAGTGCGCCAAGGTCTGCGTGATGGCTTCGCGGATGGCGAGGTTGTTCAGCGGCAGCGGCGCGTTGGTCGGGTAGTACACCTGCCAGATCTGGTAGCGGCGGCGCAGCGTCTCGTCGCCGAGCACTTCGTTCGCCACGTTGATCCAGGCCTCGGGGCTGCTGGCCAGGCCGTGCAGCATGACGATGGTGCGGCGCTTCGGGTCGTAGGGCTGCATCAGGTAGATGTGCGGCCGGGTCAGGCCCTCGGCGCCGCCGAACAGGCTGCGCAGCGCCTGCAGCGCGAAGTCGGAGCGAGCGAGCCACAGGCCGTAACCCGAGGTGAAGTTGGCGGCCAGCGGAATCTCTTCGCCGGCCAGCCGGATCGTGCTGGTGCGGTAGGGGTCGAACACGGCGATGCGCAGCGTGCGCGTGGCCAGCACGTCTTGCAGCGTGGCGCCGTCGAACTGCAGCAGCGCGGTGAGGGCGGGGAAGGGCGTCTCGCTGAAGGGCGGGGCGTCTTCGTCGGCCTGCGCCGCGGTCGGGCGGTCGTCGCCCGCGGCGACCAGCTCGGCGCCGAAGCCGTCGCGACGGTAGATGTTGCGCAGGCCCGAGAAGGTCAACGAGGCGGCGGGAATCAGCTCTTTGGGCGGGGGCGCGTCGGGCGCGAGCTGCAGCGCCGACAGGTCGGCGTCGATGCGCCAGCCGCTCACCTGCGGAATGGCGGCCACCGACATGTCGCTCTTGCGGTAGCGGCTGAACAGGCCGGTGATGGCGCGCTGCACCGCGTAGTTGTAGTAGTCGCGCACCTGCGTCTGGCGGTCTTCGAAGGCGCGGTCGCGCGGCTTGCGCGCCGTGTGGAACAGGTAGGCGTAGGCGTGGCGCGCGGTTTCCAGCCAGGCCTCGATGGCCTCGGGCGCCATGGGCTGCGCGGCAGAGCCGCCGTCGCCGCCCGCCAGCGCGAGCTGCAGCCACACCTCGGACAGCGCCGACATGCGTTGCTCGTCGTTCAGGCCGGCGGAGGTGGCGAGGTTCTGGCGGCAGGCGCGGCCGTCCTTGCGGCACTGGTCGGCGTCGGAGCCGATGACGCGCAGCACCTCTTGCGCCGAACTGCTGAGCTGGCCGGTGGTGAGCACGTCGCCGCGCCGCTGCGCCAGGTAGTCGGCCGGCGAGATGGTGCCGACCGTGACGCCGGCGCAGCCGGTGAGCAGCGACAGCGCCAGCAGCAGCGCGGGGAAGCCGACGCGCCTCATGGCGCCACGCCCGGCAGGCCGTTGCGGATCGCCTGCGAGAAGTTCACACCGGGTTGCTGGTCCGTGGCGATGGCCCGGTCGGTGATGCGGCCGCCGGCGCGCAGCGCCTCCATGCTCAGGCCGGGCGTCAGGCCGCCCACGTCGTGCAGGTACTCGGGCAGGTAGCCCGAGGCCAGCAGGCGGTAGTCCATCGGCAGGCCGGGCACGACGTGCCGGGCGAGGCTGTAGACGATGGTCGTGCAGTTGGCGGTGAGCGTGTTGTAGAAGCTCGGCGCACGCGCCAGCGCATTGGCCTCGCCCACGTAGCCCAGGAACAGCGATCGCATCTCGGCCTGCGGCAGCCGCACGCGGTACATGTAGACGTCTTCGCCGCGCACGTTGGTGCGCACGCGCAGGATGTCGTGCTCGTCGGCGGCCACGAGGCTGTTCTCGAACTGCTTGAAGAAACCGCCGCTGGACGAGAAGCTCTCGCCGCGTTCCTTGCGGATCTCGATGGAAAAGGTGACGAACTGGCCGTCGTCGAAGCCGAAGGAGACCAGTGTGTGGGCGATGGCCGGGCCGGTCCAGTACGACAGCGACACGTCGACCGAGCGCAGGCGGTCCAGGTCGTAGCGGCGCGTGTCCCAGCGCACGGTGTAGTCGGTGTCGCTGCGCCAATCGAAATTGCGCACGTTCTCCATCGTGACCACGTTGCCTTCGACGCGCGGCTTCAGGTGGCGCGCCACGTCGTCGGCCCATTCGCGATGCTGCGAGGGCGCGATGGTGCCCCACCACTCGAGCAGCACGACGAAGCCGATGGCGTAGGCCAGCAGCGAGCGGCCGGCCTTGCCGCGCCACAGCAGCACGATCGCCGCCAGGCCGAAGAGGCCCCACAGCACCATCGCGCCGACCTTGACCGGCAGCGTCGCGGGCAGCTGGTACCAGAGGGCCGCGCAGGCCCAGGCGGCCGACAGCAACACGGCGAGGCTCACCAGCAGGCGGCCGAGGGAGCGCAGGAGGATTCGGAGCATGAAGAAACGCGGAGGTGGAGGGCGGCCGATTCTCGTCGAGTTGCAGCCGCCGTCGTCGGGCTACAGCGGGTAGGTCACGAGCTTGAAGTCCGGGTCCTCGGGGAAGGACTTCACCGAGAAGCCCAGCCGCCGCACCAGCTTGAGCATGTCGGGGTTGCCGGCCAGCACCAGCCCGTCCATCTCGGAAAGGCCGCGGTCGCGCGCCACGTCGATGATGCTTTCCATGAGGCGCGAGCCGATGCCTTTGCCGCTGAACTCGTCGGCCACCACGAGCGAGAACTCGCAGCTGGTCTGGTCGGGGTTGGTGATGTAGCGCGACACGCCCACGATGCGCTCGGTTTCGAGCACGGTGCCGTCGGGCGCGGTGCTGCGTTCCATCACGGTGGCGACCAGCGCCATCTCGCGGTCGTAGTCGATGAGCGTGAAGCGCGACAGCATCGACGGTGGCAGCTCGTGGAAGCGCGAGACGAAGCGGAACCAGCGGCTCTCGGGCGACAGGCCCTGCACCAGCGCCTGCAGCATCTGCGCGTCGTTCGGATGCACCGGCCGCACGACGTACGCGCCGCCACCGGGCAGCGGCCATTCGCGCCGGTAGCGCGCGGGGTACGGCATGATGGCCAGGTGCTGGTAGCCGTTGCCCACCGGGCCCGCCACGGCCTGCGTGCTGCTGTCGACCACGATGCGCGCATCGACCGACACCGCGCCGTGTTCGTCCACGATGATGGGGTTGATGTCCATCTCGCGCAGCTCGGGCAGCTCGCACACCATTTCGGACACGCGCAGCAGCACGTCCTCGATGGCCTCCATGTTCACGGCGTTGGCGCCGCGCCATTCGCCCAGCGTCTCGGCCACGCGCGAGCGCTCGATGAGGTGGCGCGCCAGGAACTGGTTCAGCGGCGGCAGCTCCATGGCGCGGTCGTTCATGAGCTCGATCATGGTGCCGCCCGCGCCGAAGACGATCACCGGGCCGAAGGGCTGGTCGGTGACCAGGCCCACGTAGATTTCGCGTCCGCGCCGCGCGCGCACCATCTTCTGCACGGTCACGCCGTTGATGCGGGCATCGGGCGCCAGGCGCGCCACGCGCTCCATCATCTCCAGGTAGGTGTCGCGCGCGCTGGTGCCGTTCATCACGTTCAGCGCCACGCCTTCGACGTCGGACTTGTGCGAGATGTCGGGCGAGTCGATCTTCAGCGCCACCGGAAAGCCCAGCTGCGTGGCGATCATCATGGCCTCGTTGGCGCTGCGCGCGAGCAGGGTGCGCGTGATCGGGATGTGGAAGCACGACAGCAGCGACTTCGACTCCATCTCGGTCAGCACCTTGCGCCGCTCGGCCAGCACGCTTTCAATGAGCAGGCGCGCGCCGTCGATGTCGGGCTTGGCCAGTGCCGACAGCGGCGGCGGTGTCTGCTGCAGCAGCTGCTGGTTCTGATAGAAGGCCGCGATGTTGCCGAAGGCGCCCACGGCCGCCTCGGGCGTGCGAAAGCTCGGGATGGTGGCCTCGGCCAGCACGGCCCGCGCATTGCCCACCGAGGCATCGCCCATCCAGCACGACAGCAGCGGCTTGGGCATGGGGCGCGGAATGTCGGCCAGCGCGCGCGCCGTGGCGGCCGCGTCGACGCCGGCCTTGGGCGAGAAGATGGCGAGCACGCCGTCGATCTGGCTGTCGGCCGAGGCGGTGTCGATGGCGGCGCGAAAGTGCGCGGGCGTGGCGTCTTCCGACAGGTCGATGAGGTCGGTGAGCGACGCGAGCGCCGGCAGCGACGGCTGCAGCGAGCGCTGCGCGGGGGCAGAGAGGCGGCCCAGGTCCAGGCCGATCTCGTTGATCCAGTCGGCCGCGAGCACGCCGGGGCCGCCGCCGTTGGTGACCACGGCCAACCGCTTGCCCACCGGCCGGTAGCGCGAGGCCAGGCACTTGGCGGCCGAGAACAGCTCGACGAAGGAGCGCACCCGCACCGCGCCCGCGCGGCGCAGGGCGGCGTCGAACACGTCGTCGCTGCCCACGATGGCCGCGCTGTGCGTCTGCGCGGCCTCGTTGCCGGCCGGCTTGCGGCCGGCCTTGAGCACCACCACCGGCTTGGCGTGCGAGGCCGAGCGCAGCGCGCTCATGAAGCGGCGCGCATCGGCAATGCCTTCGAGGTACACGATGATGCTGTGCGTGCTCGAATCGTTGGCCAGGAAATCGAGCACCTGCGGAATGTCGACCGAAGTGTGCGGGCCGAGCGACACCACGCTCGAAAAGCCCACGCCGTTCTGCCGCGCCCAGTCGAGCATCGAGGCCGTGAGCGCGCCCGACTGCGACACCAGCGCCAGCGGCCCGGTGCGCGCGAGCGGGCCGGCCACGCTGGCGTTCAGGTGCAGCGGCGGGCGCTGGAAGCCCAGCGAATTCGGGCCCAGCAGGTGCACGCCTTCGCGGCGCGCGATCTTGCGCCACTGCGCGGCCTGCTCGGCGGCGATGCCGGTGGAGATGACCACCGCGGCCTTGCAGCCGATGCGGCCCGCGATCTCGAGGGCGGCCGCCACGTCGTGCGGCGCCAGCGCGATCAGCGCCAGGTCGGCATGCGTCTGCGCCAGCTCTTCGAGCGTGCCCTGGGTGCGCACGTCCAGAAAGCGCAGCGTGCCGTCGAAGCGGTCGGCCCGGAAGGCTTCGCGCAGCGTGCGGCCCAGGGCGGTCTGGCCGCCCGGATCGCTGGGCTGGCCGACGAAGGCCACGATCGACGCCGGGGCGAACAGGGGGGTCAGGAAATGCTTGTCCATGCCCTAGTTTGCCCGGATCGGGGCGTGCCGCAAGCACCGCGTGTACACTCGCCGGCTCATGTCGTGCCTTTCACTTTCCCCCGTTGCAGCATCCAGCGCCGCCGTTGTCGGCCGCACGATGCCGTTCGCCGCCTGCGTGCGAACAAGCGACGCAGTGAATGCACGAATGATTACCACCATGACCGCCGCGGCCCCCTGAGCACGCGCAGGGTGGCCGCTCCGGCAGCCACCTGGTGTCTCTTCTCCCGAATGAACGAAACCCAGCTGGCAGCTGGGTTTTTTTGTTTTTGTCCTGTTCGTTCGTTGTTTGGAGAAGCCCATGTACCGCGATCCCGTCTCGTCCTTCCTGCCCCAGCCCAGCCACCCTGCGGCCATTCGCCCCCTGCGCGTCGGCATGATCGGCATCGGCACCGTGGGCGCGGGCACCTTCCGCGTGCTGGCCCGCAACCAGGACCTCATCGCCGCCCGCGCCGGGCGCGGCATCGAGGTGACGGTGGTGGCGGCGCGCAACCTCGCGCGCGCCCAGAGCATCGTGGGCGAGGGCGTGGCGCTCACGGCCGACCCGATGCAGGTCGCCACCGACCCCGATGTCGACGTGGTGGTCGAAGTGGCCGGCGGCACTGGCCCGGCGCGCGACTGGGTGCTGGCCGCCATTGCGCACGGCAAGCACGTGGTCACGGCCAACAAGGCGCTGCTGGCCGTGCACGGCCCCGAGATCTTCGCCGCCGCCAGCGCGCACGGCGTGGCCGTGATGTACGAGGGCGCGGTGGCGGTGAGCATCCCCATCGTGAAAGCGTTGCGCGAAGGCCTCACGGCCAACCGCATCGAGTGGGTGGCGGGCATCGTCAACGGCACCACCAACTTCATCCTGAGCAAGATGCGCGACGAGGGCCTGGAATTCGGCGATGCGCTCGCGCAGGCCCAGGCGCTGGGCTATGCCGAGGCCGACCCGGCCTTCGACATCGAGGGCGTCGACGCCGCCCACAAGACCGCGCTGCTGGCCGCCAATGCCTTCGGCATGCCGGTGCGCTTTGCCGATGCGCAGGTCGAGGGCATCACCGCGCTGCAGCGCGTGGACGTGGCCTGCGCCGAGCAGCTGGGCTTTCGCGTCAAGCTGCTGGGCGTGGCGCGCCGACGTGAAGAGGGTGTGGAACTGCGCGTGCAGCCCGCGCTGGTGCCCGCCACGCACCTGCTCGCGCAGGTGAACGGCTCGATGAACGGCATCATGGTCAAGGGCGACGCGGCGGGCGTCACGATGTACTACGGCGCGGGCGCCGGCTCGGAACAGACCGCCTCGGCCGTGATCGCCGACCTCGTCGACGTGGCGCGCCTGGACGGCACCCACGCCGGCCAGCGCGTGCCGCACACGGGCTTTCATGCGCATGCGGTGCGCGAACTGCCGGTGCTGCCGCGCGCGGCCGTGCGCAGCGCGCACTACCTGCGCGTGCCGGTGCAGGCGGCGACCGACATCGCGGCCGTGGCCGAACTGCTGGCCGCGCAGCGGCTGCCGGTGCGGCAACTGGTGTTGGCGAACGGGCCGGCGGATGCGGCGCCGCAGGTGCTGGTGATCACCGAATCGGCGTTGCAAAGCGCGGTCGATCTCGCCTTGCACTCGTTGCAGACGAGCCCGGTCGTGGCTGGCCCGGTGATCGCACTGCGCGTCGAAACGCTGGACGACTGAGGGCCCGTCACCGAACTCCCGAGGATTTTCAATCGGACTGACATGCGCCGCTGCGAGGATGGCCCGCAGTGCTCGTCGTTGTCCTTGTGAAGTCTTTTCCCGGGAGTTGTGGAACATGGCCGCCCGTTCAATCCGTCGCCGTGCCGAGCGGGCCTTCACCCTCATCGAACTGATGGTGGTGCTGGTCATCATCGGCGTGCTCGCCGCGCTCATCGTGCCGAGCCTGATGGACCGCCCCGACCAGGCCCGCGCCACCGCGGCCCGGCAGGACGTGGCCGCGATCATGCAGGGGCTGAAGCTCTACCGTCTGGACAACGGCGCCTACCCCAGCGCCACGCAGGGCCTGCGTTCGCTCGTCGAGAAGCCGGCCACCGGCAAGGTGCCGACGAACTGGCGCACCTACCTCGAACGCCTGCCTCAG
This sequence comes from Variovorax sp. GW821-FHT09D07, assembly GCF_059416345.1. Taxonomy (NCBI): domain Bacteria; kingdom Pseudomonadati; phylum Pseudomonadota; class Betaproteobacteria; order Burkholderiales; family Comamonadaceae; genus Variovorax; species Variovorax sp. GW821-FHT09D07. The sequence goes on along the minus strand of NZ_JBWKOY010000005.1, from coordinate 66,612 downwards.
GACCCGTGGGGCAACGCCTACCAGTACCTGAACCCCGGCACGCACGGCGAGGTCGACGTGTTCTCGCTGGGCGCCGATGGCGAGCCCGACGGAGAAAAAGCCAACGCGGACATCGGCTCCTGGTAGCGCGGGAACGGCACCGTGGGCGCGATGGCAGGGATCGGAACAGGCCGCCGGCAACGGCGCATGCGCGGCATGGCGGTGATCAGCGCCTTGCTGATCGTCGCGGTGATCGCCGCGCTGGCAGCCGCGCTGCTCGGGCGGCAGTCGGCTTTCATCCGCACCACGCAGGGCGAGCAGTCGCGCGTGCAGGCGCGCTGGCTGCTGCGCGGGGAACTGGGTGCGGCGCAGCGGCTGCTGCGCGCCGAGGCCGTGCGCGAGCCGACCACACGCCTGGACGGCCTGTGGACCCGGCCGTTCGCCGGGCCCGTGGCGGGGCAGGTGGCCGCCGAGGGCGCGCGACTGCTCAGCGAGATCAGCGACGAGCAGAGCAAATTCAACCTGCGCAACCTCGTGGACCGGGGCCGCATCGACCCGGCCGAAGCGGCCGTGTTCCAAAGGCTTTGCACGATGACGGGCGTCTCGCAGGCCCAGGCGCAGGCGCTCATGCGGCGCGTGGTCGGCAGCATCGCCGACCCCGAGGGCGAAGCCGCGCAGACGATGCCCGATGCGGCGGCCGACACCATGGCCGCGACGCTGGGCCTGCCGCCCGAACTGCCGCGCGCCCCGCAGGCCCCGCGCCCGCGCGTGCTCGAAGACCTGCTGGCCGTGCCGGGCGTCGATGCCGGCGTGATCGCGCGGCTCGCGCCTTTCGTCACGCTGCTGCCGGCGCGCACCTGGATCAACGCGAACACGGCCAGCGCCGAACTGCTCGCGGCCGGCGTGCCCGGGCTGGCGCTGGACAAGGCGCGTGCGCTGCTCGCCGCGCGCGACCGCGGCCAGTGGTTCATCAACCGCGGCGACTTTGCGAACCGGCTCCAGATGCCCACGCTCGACGAGCGTGACGTGCGCATCGGCATCGACAGCAACTGGTTCCGCGTCGCCAGCGTGCTCGACACGCCGCGCACGAAGTTCGTGCAGATGGCGCTGCTGCAGGACGACAAGACCCGCGTGCCGCGCGTGGTCTGGCTGCGGGAGGGCGTGTGAGCGCACTGAAGGTCGATCGCCTGCGCCTGCAACTGCAGCCCTGGCCGGGCGAGGGCGAAGCCGATCCCGTGGACGCCGAGGTGCACTGCGGCTGGCGCGCCGCCGATGGCCGGTGGCACGACGGCGGCGCGCTCGCGCTGGGGGCCGTGGCCGGCCGCTTCGAGGCGCGCCATCTCGAGGTCGCGCTGGCGCCGGGCGAGGTGGCGCTGGCGAGCTTCGCGCTGCCCCCGCTGACCGGGCGGCACCTGCATGCGGCGGTGCTCGGGGCCATCGAGCCCTGTGCGTTGCAGCCGATCGACGCGCTGGCGGTGGGCATCGGCCCGCGCGGGGCCGACGGCACGGTGCCGGCCGCCTGGATTGCGCGCGACGCGATGGTGCGCTGGCTGGCGCTGCTGCGGCGGCACGGCATCGCGCCGCGCGCGCTGTGCCTGCCGACCGCCTTCCTGCCGATGCCCACCCAAGGCTGGACTGGCCTGCAGCTGGACCGCTGGCTCGTGGTGCGCACCGGCGCTGGCGCGGGCTTCATGCAGGCGCTGCCGCACGGCGCGGACCGCGACACCGCGCTTGCGGCGCACGTGACGACCGGCGAGGCGGCGTCGCCGGCCGTGCACTGGCTGGCGCAGGGGGAGGGCGACCCGGCGCGCTGGTCGGGCGAGGGCTGGCGCTGGGCGCTGTCCGCAAGCGACCCCGCGCAGGCGCATGCGGGCGTGGCGGCGCTGCTGCGGCCGGCGGCCTTGTGGGGCTGCATGGCCGCGCTCGTGTGGACAGCCGGCCTCCAGGTGCATGCCCACCGGCTGGCGACGCAAGGCCAGGCCTTGAAGCGGGAGATGGCCGCGCGGGTCAAGGCCGCGTTTCCCGAGCTGCCCGTGGTCGTCAACCCGGTGCAGCAGGCGCGCCAGCAGAAGGAGGCGCGGGCGGGCCAGGCACCGCAGGCCGCGGTCGGCGGCGACTACGCGGCGCTGTCGCGCGCGGCGGTGGGCTTGCTCGCGCAGCTGCCGGCCGGGCAGGTCCAGGCGCTGCACTACACGGCGGGCGAGCTGCGCGTCCGCTGGCGCGAGGGCGCGGCGCCGAACACCGAGGCGCTGCGCGTGCTGCAGGCGCAGGCGCGCGAGCGAAGCCTGTCCGCCGACCCGGAGGCCGGCGCACTGCGCATCACGCCGGCCACGGCCCGCGCAGAGAAGGACACCCCGTGAACCTGTCCCGAAGGGGTGGCGTCCTCCTCGACCCCGCGCGGCGGATGGCACGCGAAGCGATCGGGCGCTGGCGTGGGCTTCCCGCACGCGACCGGCTCGGCGCGGGCGTTGCGCTGCTGTTGGTGGTGCTCGCGATCCTGTGGCTGGGCCTGGCCCGTCCCGCGCTCGACACCGCCGCGCGCTGGCAGCGCGACCTGCCGAAGCTGCGGGCCCAGTCCGCCGAACTCGACACGCTGCTGGCCGATGTGCCCGGCGCCCACGCGGCGACCGATACAGCACAGGGCGGCATAGACGCCGCCCTCGACCGCGCCGGCCTGCGCGGCCGTTACCGCCTGCACGACGCCGTGGCCGACGGGCCGCCGGCGGCCGGGAGCCCGGCGCAGCCCACGCGCGCATGGCGCGTCGAGTTCCCGGAGCCCGTGCCGGCCGCGCAGGTGTTCGCCTGGCTCGTGGCGGTCTCGGCGCGCCGCGACCTCGAGGTCACGCGGGCGCAGCTGGAGCGCATCGACAGCACTGAAGACGACAGCGAGGGCACGCCGCAGGGCCGCGTGCGCGGCGCGGTGGCGCTGCAGTCCACACAACTCACCAAGGATGGCCAGTGACACGAGATCGAAACGGCGCGGCCCTGCGCCGATGGACGGCGGCATGCTGCCTGGGTGTGTTCGCGATCGCCGCCAGCGCCGCGACCCCATCGCCACCTGCCAAGACCGCGCCGCGTGCCGGTGCCGAAGAGCGCGTGGTGCTGAACTTCGTCGATGCCGACATCACCTCGGTGGTCTCGGCATTGGCGCGGTTCCTGGGTCGCAACTTCCTGTTCGATCCGCGCGTGAAGGGGCAGATCACGCTGGTCTCCGAAGGCGAGGTGCCGGCCGCCACCGCCTACGGCATGCTGGCTTCGGCGCTGCGCATGCGCGGCTTCGCGATCGTCGACGTGGGCGAGGTGAGCCGTGTCGTGCCCGTGGCCGACGCGAAGCAGCAGGGCGGATCGGTCAACGCGCGCAGCCCCGGCGGCGGGCTCGCGACGCGCACCTTCCGGCTCAACTACGAGAACGCCGAGGCGATGGTGCCGGTGCTCAAGCCGCTGGTCGCAGCCGAGAACAGCATCGCGGCCTACGCCGCCAACAACACGCTGGTCGTCACCGACTACATCGACAACCTCGAGCGGCTGGCACGCATCATCGAGAGCATCGACACGCCCACCGCGCTCGACGCCCAGCTGGTCAAGCTGCGCCACGGCATCGCGACCGACATCGCCGCGCTGGCCACCGAGCTGCTCGAAGGCAGCGGCGAAAAAGGTCGGCGCGACATCGTGGTGCTGGCCGATCCGCGCTCCAACAGCATCGTGATCCGCTCCAGCAGCCCGGGCCGCACGGCGCTGGCACGCGAACTCATCGGCAAGCTCGAGAGCGCGCAGGGCGACCCGGGCAACCTGCATGTGGTCTACCTGCGCAATGCGCAGGCGGTGCACCTGGCGAACGTGCTGCGCGGGCTCCTCACGGGCGAATCGGGCGAGCAGACCGCCACGGGCGGTGGCGGCAGCTCGGTGCGTGCCGCGCTGGGCGCGGGCGGCATGCTCGGCGGGGCGGGGGCTGCGAATGGTGGCGCGGCCAACGGTGCGTCAGCCACTGGCAGCCCGCCCGCGACCGGCGGCGCCACGGCAAGCACCGCCGGCAAGTTCGGCGGCCTGCGCGGCACGGCCGGCGCCGCCAACGGTCAGGCGCAGGGCGCGGCGGGCGGCACCGGCAGTGCATCCACCGCGTTCTCCAGCGGCGGTGTCACGGTGCAGGCCGACGCCACCACCAACACGCTCATCATCGCGGCGCCCGACCCGATGTACCGCAGCCTGCGCAGCGTGATCGACCTGCTCGACCAGCGGCGCGCGCAGGTGCTGGTCGAAAGCCTGATCGTCGAGGTCACCGAGCGCGACGCGGCCGAGCTGGGCATCCAGTGGATGGCGGGCGGCAACAACGGCCGCGTGCGCGGCGGCACCAACTTCGGCGGCGCGGGCCTCAACGCCAATGCGCGCACCACCATCGACGCCATGCCGCGCGGCCTGAACATCGGCGTGGTCGACGGCACCATCAACCTGCCCGGCGTGGGCGAGGTGCTCAACCTGAAGGTGCTGGCGCGCGCGCTGCAGGCCAAGGACGGCGCCAACATTCTCTCGACGCCGAACATCCTCACGCTGGACAACGAGCCGGCCTCGATCATGGTCGGCAAGACCGTGCCCTTCGTGAGCGGCCAGTACATCACCAACGGCAACAGCAGCACCAACCCGTTCCAGACCATCCAGCGCGAGGACATCGGCCTGAAGCTCAACATCCGGCCGCAGATTTCCGAGGGCGGCACGGTCAAGCTCGACATCTACCAGGAGGTGTCCAGCATCGACGAGCAGACCTCGGGCGCGGCCGGCATCGTCACCAACAAGCGCGCGCTCGATACGAGCATCCTCGTGGACGACGGCCAGATCATGGTGCTGGGCGGGCTGATGGAAGACAGCGTCGCCAACGGCACCGAGGCCGTGCCCGGCCTGGGCTCGCTGCCGGTGCTGGGCAACCTGTTTCGCTACGACAAGCGCCAGCGCGTCAAGACCAACCTCATGGTGTTCCTGCGGCCCTACGTGATCCGCGACGCCAACGCCAGCCGCGGCCTCACGCTCGACCGCTACAACTTCATGCGCCTGCAGCAGGGCCGCGCGCGCCCGATGGCGCACGGCCTGCTGCCCGACAGCGGCGCACCGTTGCTGCCGCCGGCCGACGTGCCCAGCCTGCGCGCTCCGGGATCAGCGCCCGAGGTCGACCTGCGCCCCCAGAGCTGGGAGCACACGCGCGAGCAGCCACCGCCGCCCACCGCCACGGCCAGTGCGGTGCGCCAGGCACCGGCCGCTGCGCCGCCGCCACCCCCGACGCAGCGCTCGCGGCTGCCGACAGGCGTGACGGTCGAGTCCGACCCCGCCGCGCTGTACGGCGGCGTCAACGACAAGGTCACCGTGGTGCAGTTCGCCGACACGAAGACCGAGCAGGAGGCGCTGCGCATCGTGCAGCGCGTGCGCGTGAGTGGCATCGGCGCCTACATCGTCGGCGGCCCGGGCGGGGAGGGCGCGATGGTGCGCGTGGACGTGCCGCGCGAGCCGCAGGCCGTTGACAACGCGGTCGCCGTGCTGCGCGAGCTGGGCTACCGGCCCGAACGGGTGGTGATGCCATGAACACGGCCCGCACCGACACCGTCTTGCCCCAGGCCTGGGCCCGCAGCCAGCGCGTCGCGGTGCAGCGCGACGGCGAGGCGGCCTTCCTGGCGGTCAGCCCGCGCACGCCCGGCTGGGCCGTGGTCGAGGCGCGCCGGCTGCTGGGCGCGCTGCCGCTGCGGCAGGTGGGCGACGACGACATGGAGCGCCTGCTCGCCGAGCGCCAGGCCGAATCCGGCGACGCCGCCTCGGTGGTGGGCGCGGTGGAGCAGCAGGTCGACCTGGCGCGGCTGATGCAGGACATCCCGGCCGTCACCGACCTGCTCGACGCGCAGGACGATGCGCCCGTCATCCGCATGATCAACGCGCTGCTCACGCAGGCCGCGCGCGACGGCGCGAGCGACGTGCACCTCGAATCCTTCGAGACCCATTCGGTGGTGCGCTTTCGCGTCGACGGCACGCTGCGCGACGTGGTGACGCCGCGCCGGGCGCTGCATGCGGCGCTGATCTCACGCATCAAGATCATGTCGCAGCTCGACATCGCCGAAAAACGCCTGCCGCAGGACGGGCGCATCACGCTGCGCGTGGGCGGTCGGCCGATCGACGTGCGCGTGTCGACCGTGCCCACGGCGCATGGCGAGCGCGCCGTGCTGCGGCTGCTCGAGAAAGACGCCGGCCGGCTGCGGCTCGAGCGGCTGGGCATGGCGCCCGACACGCTGGCCGAACTCACGCGGCTGGTGCGCCAGCCGCACGGCATCGTGCTGGTCACCGGCCCCACGGGCAGCGGCAAGACCACCACGCTGTACGCCGCGCTGGGCCAGCTCGACCTGGGCACCAGCAACATCCTCACGGTGGAAGACCCGGTGGAGTACGACCTGCCCGGCATCGGCCAGATTCCGGTGCACGCCAAGATCGGCATGACCTTCGGCGCGGCCCTGCGCGCCGCGCTGCGGCAGGACCCCGACAACCTCATGATCGGCGAGATCCGCGACCTGGAAACCGCGCAGATCGCCGTGCAGTCCTCGCTCACGGGCCACGGCGTGCTGGCCTCGCTGCACACCAACGACGCGGTGTCGGCCGTCACGCGCATGGCCGACATGGGCATCGAGCCCTTCCTGCTGTCGTCTTCGCTGCTGGGCGTGCTGGCGCAGCGGCTGGTGCGCTGCCTGTGCCCGGCCTGCAAGGCGTCGCGCGTGCAGGACGACGGCCGCACGGTCTACGTGCCCGTGGGCTGCGCGGCCTGCGGCCACTCGGGCTTCAAGGGGCGCACCGGCATCCACGAACTCTTCGTGGTGCATGACGATATCCGGCGCCTGATTCACGAAGGTGGCGACGAGCAGGCCATGCGCGCCGCCGCCGTGCGCCACGGCATGCGCTCGATGCGCGAGGACGGCCAGCGCTGGGTGCGCGAGGGCGTGACCACGGCCGAGGAAATCCTGCGCGTCACGCGCGACAGTTGATCCGCCATGGCACGGTTCCAGTACGAAGCGGCGAACGTAGCCGGCGAGGTGCAGCGCGGCAGCGCCGAGGGTGAATCCGCACGCGCCGTGCGCGCCCAGCTGCGCGAACGCGGCCTGACACCGCTCGGCGTCCGCGAGCAGGCGGCCAGCGGCGGTGCGCTGGCCTGGCTGCAACCGAGGCTCGGCGCGGCCGACCTGTGCTGGGCCACGCGCGAACTCGCGAGCCTGCTGGGCGCGCGCCTCACGCTCGAAGCCGCGCTGGTCGCCACCATCGAGCAGGCCGAGCGCCGCCATGTGGCCGAAGCATTGGGCGCGGTCTGCGACGGCGTGCGCGCCGGCCTTCGGCTGGCCGACGCGCTGGGCGAACGGCCGCGCGACTTTCCGCCGATCTACCGCGCACTCGTCAGCGCCGGCGAAGACTCGGGCGACCTCGCACGCGTGATGGAACGGCTGGCCGACTACCTCGAGAACCGCGACACCCTGCGCGGCAAGGTGCTCACCGCCTTCATCTACCCGGCCATCGTCGGTTTCGTGTCGCTGTGCATCGTGGTCTTCCTGCTGGGCTATGTCGTGCCGCAGGTCATCGGCGCGTTCGCGCAGGCGCGCCAGGAGCTGCCGGCCATCACCCGCGTCATGCTGGCCGCGAGCGCCTTCGTGCGCGAGTGGGGCTGGCTCACGGCCGGCGTGTGCGCGGGCGCCGGGTTGCTCGCCCGCGCCGCGCTGCGCGATGCGGGACGGCGGCTGCGCTGGCATGCGGTCGTGCTGCGCCTGCCGCTGGTGGGGCGCTATGCGCTGGGCGTGGACACGGCGCGCTTCGCGTCCACGCTGGCGATCCTCATGGACGCGGGCGTGCCGCTGCTGCGCGGGCTCGAGGCCGCGCGCCAGACCCTGGGCAACGACTGGCTGCGCCGCTGCGCGCTCGAGGCCACGGGCCGCGTGAAGGAGGGCGCGCCGCTTGCGGCGGCGCTGAAGGCACAGAAGATTTTTCCGTCGAACCTCGTGCACCTGGTGGCCAGCGGCGAGAAGACGGGAGCGTTGGCGGCCATGTTCGAGCGCGCGGCACAGAACCTCTCCCGAGATCTGGAGCGCCGCGCGATGCGCCTGACCACGCTGCTGGAGCCGCTGATGATCCTCGCCATGGGAGGCGTGGTCATGGCCATCGTGCTCGCGGTGCTGATGCCGATCATGGAAATCAACCAGATGGTGCGCTGAATGTTCGGGAGCTTGGCGCACGCCGACGCCTCGTTTCGCGCGCATTCACGGGTGCGTGTTCCCGAGCTTTTTTCGGGTGGCTGTCACCTCGCGAACGCACCATCGATCCTGTCGCTGCACAGGCGACACGAGTCAAATTTTCTGGTCCCTTCAAAGGAGTTTCCATGCGTGCAAAGTTCAAGTCGGTCGCCCTGTCGGCCGTGATGATGGCGGCCCTCGCGGCCGCCGGCGCCGCTTCCGCCCAGATCGCCGTCGGCGGTGGTGCGACCCTGCCCGAAGTGCTCTATGACGACATCCTGCCCAGCGGCGTCGGCTTCACCGACTTCAGCTACACCGGCACCGGCAGCGGCGCCGGCAAGACGGGCTTCGTCAGCAACAGCGCGACCGCCTTCCGCAACGAGTCCGTGAGTGGCACACCGGCCTGGGCCGCCGGTCAGTCGGTGCACTTCGCAGGCAGCGATTCCGCGCTGACCCAGGCGGAGTTCAACACCTATACCGCCAACGCCGCCGGTGCCACCGGCTGGGGCCCGATGATCCAGGTGCCCGCCGTGGCCACCTCGGTGCTCATCCCCTACAAGCGCGCCGGCATCGCCGACCTGAACCTGACCGACGCCAAGATGTGCGCCGTCTTCAGCAACAAGACCGGCGGCCAGACCTGGGGCCAGGTGCGCGGCACGGCCGACACGACGACCGTGAAGGTGGTCTACCGCACCGACAACAGCGGCACCACCGAGCTGCTGAGCCGCTACCTCGTGGCCGCCTGCCCGGGCGCCGGCTTCACGGTGTCGAACAACTTCGCCACGGTGGTGGGCGGTGCGCTCTCGCCGGCCAACGTGATCCCCTCGCACTGGGTCGGCGTTGCCGGCAGCAGCGGCGTGTCGGGCGCTTTCGGTACCGACGGTCGCGTGGGCTACCTCAGCCCCGAGCCGAACTACACGGGCGCGAGCAACGCGGTCGTCGCGAAGATCAACAACGTGCTGCCGGTCGCCAGCTCGATCCGCAACGCGCTCGCCAAGCAGGTGCTCCCGAACGGCCCGGCGGCCAACCCGCTGAGCTGGGTGCCCGCCTACGTGATGCCGGCCGCCGGCACCGAGTACCCGATCTTCGGCACCACCAACCTGCTGTTGAACCAGTGCTACAAGGACGTCACGATCCAGACCAAGGTCAAGAACCTGCTGACGGGCCTGACCGGCACGACCTACGACGCCAAGATCGAAACCGGCCCCAGCTCGCACAACTTCGTGGTGCTCCCGAACGGCACGTCGCCGGGCACGCCGCCGGCCGCCAACAACAACTGGAAGGCCGTCATCGCCGCCAACTTCCTGAACCCCGCCAGCTCGCTGAGCATCGGCTACGCCAGCGTCTGCAACGGCAAGGGCCGTCCGTAAGTTACTGATCGGTGCGGCCTGAGCGGGCCTTGCCCGTTCGCCGACCGGAGGCCCCGTGGAACGGTTGCGTTTTTGCGTGGCCGGGCCCCGGGGCTTTCTCCTGCCATGGGCTATCTGGGTGCCTTCGCTCCGATATGCCGGTCGTCCGCAAGCAACGCGTGCAGCCGTGGGCCTTTCCTGGCGCAACGGAAGGCACTTTCGAGACCTTTCATTGGAGTTTTCATGCATTCAAAGATCAAGTCGACCGTCCTCTCGGCCTTGATGGCGGCGGGCCTGCTGGCGACTGGCGTCACTTCCGCCCAGATCGTTGTAGGTGGCGGTTCGACTCTTGCCGAGTTGTTCTATGACGACCTGCTGCCTAGCGGCATCGGCCTCACCAATTTCAGTTACACCGGAACCGGCAGTGGCGCGGGCAAGACGGCCTTCATCAACAACAACGCGACCGCCTTCAAGAACGAGTCGGTATTCAACGGAGTCAACTGGCCCGGCACCCAGTCGGTGCACTTTGCCGGCAGTGATTCCGCGCTGAGCTCGGGCGAGCTGTCGACCTACAACACCAACGCCGCTGGTGCCACCGGTTGGGGCCCTCTGATCCAAGTGCCCGCGATAGGGACGTCGGTTTTCATTCCCTACAAGCGAGCCGGTATCAGCGACCTGAACCTGACGGACGCGAAGATGTGCGCCATCTTCCGTAACAGAGCAGGGGGCCAGACTTGGGGCCAAGTGCGCGGAACGGCCGACAACACAACGATCAAGGTGATCTACCGCACGGACCCCAGTGGCACCACCGAACTGTTGAGTCGCTACCTTGTGGCCGCCTGCCCGGATGGAGGTTTTGTTGTTTCCAACAGCTTTGCCACCATGGTGGGGGGCGCACTCTTTCCGCCGAATGTCATTCCCAACCATTGGATCGGTGTCACTGGGAGTGATGGTGTGGCAGCAGCCTTGGTTCTCGACGGCAGGATCGGCTATCAGAGCCCGGACCCGATGTATACCGATTCAAGCAACGCAGTCATTGCCAGGATCAACGGCCATCTGCCAGTCTCGAGCTCGATCCGCAACTCGCTGGCCAAGCAGAGGGTTCCGAAGGGCCCATTGGACAACCCATCGAACTGGTTGCCCGACTACGTAATGCCAGCCCCAGGCACCGAGTACCCCATCTTTGGAACGAGCAACCTGTTGCTGAACCAGTGCTATCAAGACGCTGCGATCCAGACCAAGGTGAGGAACCTGCTGACCGCGCTGACCGGCACAACCCACGACGCGAAGATTGCCGACCACAACTTCGTGGTACTGCCGGACGGCACTTTGTCGGGCACGCCCCCCGCAGGGAACAACAACTGGAAGAAAACCGTTTCCATGGTCTTTCTGAACCCCACCAGCTCACTGAGCATCGGCCACCCCAGCGTCTGCAACGGCAAGGGCCGTCCATTGAGCAACTGATCAATGGGTGTTGAGCCGCTGGATGTCATGCGTGCGTCACCGTCGATCACTACCGTGACCACGGCCTTCCGCAGTCCCGAGGGCGCGGAAGAACGAAGTCACCCAGGAGCCTGTGCGTCCCACCGGTATGAGAGCGAACGCGGCATCGGTCCGTGCCCTGGCACTGATCGGGTGCCTGGCCTGGGGCGTGGGCGTGCAGGCGCAGCAGCCACCCGAGCCGGAGGCTCGGACGGCATCGGCAGCGCGCCGGGCGTTCGACATCGCACCGCAGCGGCTGGGCGATGCGCTCGATGTCTACAGCCGGATGACCGGCCTGGACATCCTGATCGACGGCGAGCACGCGCAGCGGCGGTCGGGCGCGGTGCGCGGCACGCTGAGCGCGGCCGAGGCACTCGACGCGATGCTGGCCGGCACGGGCATGGAGGCGCGCCATGCGAATGCGGGCTCGGTGGTGATCCGCGAGGCCGCCGCAGGGCCGAAGGAGGCGGGCCTGTCGCCGGAAGCGGCGGGCCTGGAGGGGTCGGGTTTCAACGAAGGGGATGTCTTGCATCAAGCCTATGCCGCACAGGTCCAGCATGCCTTGCGTGGCGCCCTGTGCGATACGACGCAGACGCGGCCGGGCAGCTACCGCCTCGCGCTGCAGCTGCACCTGGACGCGCGCGGTGCGGTGGATCGCTTTCGCCTGCTGAGCACCACCGGCGAGCCCGACCGCGATGCCGCGGTGCGGTTCAAGGTGCAGCGGCTGTCGGTCGGCGCGCCGCCGCCGCCGTCGCTGCCGCAACCGCTCGTGGTGCTGCTGTTGCCGGAAGGGCCGGGCGCACGCACCGATTGCACGCCGCCGGTGGCGCCATGAGCGAGAGCCTGGCCTCCACGCTGCGCGCGCGCATGGTCGCGCGCTATGTCGAGCTGCGCGGCAAGCTCGAACGCATCGTCGGTTCGCGCGACGACGCGGCCGACGCCATGCAGGAAACCTGGCTGCGGCTCGCGGCCATGGGCGACGCGGGCACGGTGCACAACGCCGATGCCTACCTGCTGCGCATGGCGGCCAACATCGCGACCGACGGCTACCGCCGGGACAGCGTGCTGCTGGTGCGCGGCGAGATCGATGCACTGGTGCACCTGGTGGACGAAGCGGGCGACCCCGAGCGCATCGCCAGCGCGCGCAGCGACGTGCAGGCGCTGAGCGATGTGCTGGCGCGCATGCCGGCGCGGCGCCGCGAGATCCTCGTGGCCGCGCGGGTCGAGGGGCTGCTCAACAGCGAGATCGCGCTGCGCTTCGAGGTGTCGCTGAGCACCGTCGAGAAAGAACTGCGCGCGGCACTGGATTACTGCAAGAAGCATTTGCCGGACGTGGACGCGGTGCAGCGCGGCCATTTTTCCGGGCCGAGACACAACTGATGATGAGCGCCATGTCTTCCCCCGATACCGAAACGAGCATGCTGGAGCGCCAGGCGCGGGCCTGGTGGGAGCGCCTGCATTCGGGCCAGGCCACGCGCGCGGATGCCGATGCGTTCAAGCAGTGGGCCGCGTTGAGTGCCGCGCACGCGCAGGCGTGGCGCGAGCTGATGCGCGTGTGGTCCGCGCTCGATCCGCTGCTGGCCGAAGAAGCCGCACGACAGGCCGAAGCCGCACGCTCACGCACGCGGGCCTACCGCTTCTGGCCGGCGCTGTCGAACACGCTGCATTCGCCGGGGCGCCGTGCTTTCCTTGGCGGTGCGGTCGCGGCCTCGGTGACCGCGGGCGTGCTCGCGGTCGATCCGCCGCTGGGCCTGTGGCCGTCGGTCGGCGAGCTGACGGCCGACTACAGCACCGCGACCGGCGAGCAGCGGCAGGTGGCGCTGGGCGAGGGCGTGAGCGTGCGCATGAACACGCAGACGCAGATCAACCGCCTGCAAGGCGCGCGCGGACTGGCGCTGGTCGCCGGCGAAGCCGAGATCGCGACCGCCGGCGAGGCCGAACTGTTCGTCGAAGCCGGTGGCGGCCGGCTGCAGGCGCGCGGGGCGCGCTTCAACATCCGCCACACCGGGCCCGAGGTCTGCGTGACCTGCCTCGACGGCCGCGTGCTGGTGTCGGTGAACGGGCAGCAGCGTTCGGTCGAGGCGGGCCGGCAGGTGGTGTACGACCCCAGCGGGCTGCACGAGGTGGTGCGCGCCGACCTGGCGAACGTGAGCACCTGGGGCACGGGCGTGCTGTCGTTCGACGGCACGCCGCTGGCCGAGGTCATCGCGGAGATCAACCGCTACCGGCCGGGCCGGATCATCCTGCGCAACGAGGCGCTGGGCCGCGTGGCGGTGCGCATGCAGCTGTCGCTGCGCAGCATCGACAACGCGCTGGCGATGATCCGCGAGCTCTACGGCGCGAAGTTGCGCAGCCTGCCCGGCGGCATCGTGCTGCTGAGCTGAATTTCTGACGCATCGCGAGCAGCCCGCAAAAAGTTTACGGGTTGCATCGCGCAGGCTCGTCATGGGGTATGCAACCGACGCCTCATGACACCCGCCTGAGCGACGAAGCGCTGGCCTGGGTCGTGCGCCTGAACCGCCTGCATGGCAGCGAGGCCGAGGCGCAGGCGCTTGCGGGCTGGTGTGCACGCAGCGCGGCGCATGCGCGGGCCTGGCGCGACGCCTTCGCGCTGTGGCAGTTGCTGTTGCCCGCGGCCTGCCAGACCCGGCCGTTGCCTGCCCCTCGATTCCCGTCGATCGCCCGCGCGGCGAACGACATCCATGTGTCCGCGCGCCGTCCGGGTTCCCGGGCGGCGTTCGACCCCACCGTTTCTCCCTTCGCGCCGTTCCGCTTCCGCTCATCATGGTCCTGAATCCGCACGCCCATTCTTCGCGCCGACGCGCCGTTTCGACCGAGGGCGAGCTGCGCCTCACGCCGCTGGCGCGTGCGCTGACCGTGGCACTGGCCACCGCGGGTGCGCTGGGCGTGGCCCAGGCGCGGCAGGCGTTCAGCCCCGCCTGGTTCGCCGACAAGGGCGCGGCGCAGGCCGGCGCCGTCCAGAGCGGGCGCCTGCCGAACGGCATGCCGGCGTCGAGCCTCACGAACCCGGGGCTGCAACAGCAGCAGGCGAATGCGCAGTTGCAGCGTTCGATCAGCAACCTGAACCTCGCGGCACAGGCTATCGCGGCGCAGCAGGCCGCCCAGGCGGCGGCGCGCGAGGCCGCGCGCAACACACCGTCGTCGGTGCCCGACGGTCTCACCGAAGGCGGCCTCGCGGTCGACAAGAACAGCCTCACGGCCGGCTGGCACAACGCCAACAGGCCCGAGCAGACGCCGTCGGCCGACGGCCGCACGCACGTGGCGATCCAGCAGACCGGCGACCGTGCGGTGCTGAACTGGGAGACCTTCAACGTCGGTCGCAACACCACGGTCGAGTTCCGCCAGCAGGCCGACTGGGCCGCGCTCAACCGCGTGAACGACCCGAAGGCGCGGCCCTCGCAGATCCAGGGCCGGATCAAGGCCGACGGCACGGTGCTCATCGCCAACCGCAACGGTGTGGTGTTCAGCGGCACCAGCCAGACCGACACGCGCAACCTCGTGGCGGCCGCCGCGCACATCAGCGACGACCAGTTCAAGGCACGCGGCATCCACAGCGCCCGCGCGGGCGAAGGCTACGCGCCAAGCTTCACCGATGCACAGGGCGCGGTGAAGGTCGAGGCGGGCGCGCAGCTCACCACGCGCACACCGGCCTCGGTGACGCAGGGCGGCGGCTACGTGCTGCTGATGGGCAAGGAGGTGCACAACGCCGGCACCGTCACCACGCCGCGCGGGCAGGCGCAGCTTGCCGCGGGCGACTTCTTCATCGTGCGCCCGGGCCAGGGCACGGCCGAGAACACCTTCTCGACCACGCGCGGCAACGAGGTGGCGCCGCAGTTCCTGCCCGACAGCACAGCGGGGCAGGTGAGCAACACCGGCCTGCTGCGTGCGCCCGAGGGCGACATCACGCTGGCCGGGCGCAAGGTGGTGCAGGACGGCGTGGCGCTGGCCACGACCACGGTCGACACGCGCGGCACGATCCATCTGCTGGCATCGGCCGCCGATGCGAAGAGCAGTGTCACCGTCACCGGGCGCGCGCTCAACGCGGTGCTGCTCGACACGCAGGACGGCCGCACGGCGCTCGACAGCCAGCGCAGCGCACTCATCAACGAGTCGGCCAGGCAGGACGTGCTGCGCCGGGGCGCTGCATTGGGCGCGTTCGACAACCTCGCGCAGCTCAACGACCGGCGCGACCTGTCGCGCATCGAGATCGTCTCGGGCGGGGGCGTGCTGTTCGAAGGTGCTTCGACCACGCTCGCCACCGGCGGCCAGATCGCGGTGAGCGCGGGCCGCCAGGGCGGGCGCAGCACCGTGGCCGACGGTGCGCGGCTCGACGTATCGGGCGCTGTGGGCGTGCGCGTGGCCATGGCTTCGAACAACGTCGAGATCAACATCCAGGGCAACGAGCAGCGCGACGCGCCGGTCAACCGCGACACCACGATGCTCAACAACAGCAACGTGTGGATCGACCGGCGCAAGCTCACGCGCGTGGCCGCGGGCACCGGCGGCTACGACGGCGAGCGCTGGTACACGGCGGGCGGCCTGCTGGAGGTGGGCGGCTACCTGGGCCTGCAGGGCCACGGCATCGGCGAATGGGCGGCGCAGGGCGGCCACGTGGTCTTCACGGGCGCCGAGGTGGTGACGCAGGCGGGATCGAACATCAACCTCTCGGGCGGCACGCTGGACGTGCAGACCGGCGTCATCCGCCAGAGCTGGCTCAAGGGCCGCGACGGGCGGCTGTACGAGGCGTCGAGTGCGCCGGCCGACATCGTCTACACCGGCGTCTACAAGGGCTTCGAAGACGAACACAAGCGCTGGGGCGACAAGACCACGGGCTACTTCTACAACCCGCTGATCGGTCCGCAGCAGCGGCTCGAGAACGGCTACACGGTGGGCCGCGACGCGGGCCGCCTCGAAGTGGCGACGGGCGCGGCGGTGCTGCGCGGCGACATCACGGCCACCGCCTACCAGGGGCCGGGGCAGGGCACGAAAAGCGACGCCGCACTTGACGGCTACGCGCAGTCGCACGCTGCGGCGGCCCGCGCGGGCCAGCTCACGCTCGGCAACGACCAGATCGTCGGCTTCAACGACGACCCCGTGAAGGGCGCGGTGGGCATCTTCCGCCAGCTGGTGCCGACGCTCGATCGCATCGTGTTCGCAGACGGTGCGGCAGGCGCCGACACGGCCAGGCTCGGGGCCGGCGACCCGCTGCCCGCCGCCGACAAGGAGGCGCTGCGCCTGGACAGCCGGCAGCTCAGCGGCTTCGGCCTGGGCGCGCTCGTGGCCGTGGCCGGCAAGGAGATCGCGGTGGACGGCGCGCTGGGCGTGGCACCGGGCGGGCGCGTCGCGCTGCACGCGACGACGGTGGCGGTGCGCGGCGACCTGACGGCGCGCGGCGGCCAGATCATGTTGGGCAACGTGGTGCGCAGCGCCACCAACGTGGGGGGACCGGGCGAGGTCAGCGTGCCGCTGGCCGAGGGCACGCCGCCCGAGGCCATCGGCGTGCGTGTCGCGCCCGGCGTGACGCTCGATGCGCGCGGGCTGTGGAGCAACCTGCAGATGGACCCGTCGGGCAGCAGCGGCCTGCCGTACCTCGACGGCGGCGCGGTGCGCATCCGCACCACGGGCGCGATCGACCTGGCCGCAGGTTCGCTGATCGATGTTTCGTCGGGCGGCGCGGTGCTGGCCAACGGCAAGACGCGCGGCGGGCGCGGCGGCGATGTGGACCTGCTGGCGGACAGCCACGCCACGGTGGCGACCCACGGCCTGTTGCATGCGGATGGCGACATCCGGGGCTACGGCGTGAGCGGTGGCGGCACATTGCGGATGGCGTCGGGCACGGGGGTGGTGATCGGCGGCACTGTGCCGGGTGGCGATGGGCAACTGTCAGCCGGGCAGGCCGCGCCGACCGACTTGATCCTGCTGCAGGACTACCAGGTGCGCGCGGGCGACGTCCTGCCGGTTGACTACCACTACCAACGCACGCGAGCCTTACCCGGAGAAGCTCTGGGATCGCAGCCGCTCTTCGATGATGGTGCGAACGCCGTCACCATCGCGGCGGATTGGAGGCTGCCCCGACCGAATGGGCCGCGCGGAGGGTACTCAGTTACCGCCATCGTGAACGGCGAGTCAAGGGTCTTTCGTTCGAGGGGCGTCGAGGAAGGCGAGGAACCCGCGACAGTGCCTGCGGGCGCCAGGATTGTGGGAATTTCCAATGTCGTCGAATTTCCCATCATCTTTGTCGTTCCCGCTGCCGTCTTCCCGAATGGGCTGAGCGTCGCTGAACAAACGGCAACCGTCGTCGCAGGCCGGGTTGCGCCTGCCGATTTCATCATCGCGAACGGAACACAGGTAGCCGCGGGTACGCGCTTCCGTGAACCGGTGAGCACCCTCGCGAGCATCGCCATCGACAGCGGTATCTTCCAGTCGGGCTTCTCGCGCTACGACATAAACGGGCACCTCGGCCTGGTCGTGGCCGACGGCGCGAAGCTCGACGTGCGCATGCCGGTCTACCGCTTTGCGCCCGCCGTTGCAGGCGGCAGCGAGCCCGATCGCGCGCTGGCGCTGTGGATGCCGCCGCTGTGGACCGAAGACCCGGTGCGCGGTGTGCTCGCGCAGCGCGGCGGTGCGAGCCTGCAGTTGCATGCGGCTGTCGACAGTGGTGTTGCCACGGTGTCGCGGGCGCCGGTCGATGTGCGCCCGGGCGCGGAAATCACGGTCGATGCAGGCCAGTCCATCGGCCTGCGCGGCCGCGAGATCACGGTCGACGGCCTGCTGCGCGCGCCGGGCGGCACGATCAGCCTGGAGGGCAGCGGGTTGCCGGGCGAACCCGGCCAGCCCGGGTTGGTGTGGATCGGCGAGCGCGCCGTGCTCGACGTCTCGGCGCGGGCTGCGGTGGCGCACGACAACTTCGGTCGGGCCTACGGCCAGGTGCCCGATGGCGGCACGATCCGCATCGGTGGCGCATTCGATTGGGAGCAGGGCAGCAGGACCCGGGCACCCGAAGCCTTCGTCGTGGTTCGACCGGGCGCGCTGCTCGATGCGTCGGGCACGCGCGCGGACCTCGATCCCGGCGCGGGCGGGCCGCGCGGCATGACCTCGCCGGTGCCGGTGGCGAGCAATGGCGGCACCATCGTCCTCTCGTCGAGCCAGGGCCTCTACCTGGACGGCACGCTGCGTGCGGCGGCGGGCGGCGCGGGCGCTGCAGGTGGCACGCTGGCCGTTGCGCTCGAATCGGCGGTCTATCCGGGCGCGCTCACCACGGGCGAATTGCTGCGGCACCGCGAGATGGTGCTGGCCCAGACGCAAGGCGACAGCCCGCTCGCGACGGCGACCTCGCGGTTCGACGCACGACAACTTCTGCGCACAGGTACGGGCCGGATCGGCGTGGATCGCATCGAGGCCGGGGGCTTCGACAACCTGTCGCTGCTGGTTCACGGACCGTTGAGCTTCGACGGCAGCGTCACGCTGAACCTGGGACAAAGCCTGCGCTTCTACGCGGCGTCCTATGCCCACAGCGAGACGGCCGCAGCGGGTACATCGGTGTCGCTGAGCGCACCGTATGTGCGGCTTGCGGGTGTGCGCAGACCCCCCGCCCCCATCGAGATGCCGGAGGGCTCGGTCATGCCCGAAGCCGGCTGGGCACAAGGCCCCTCCACCCAGGCGGGCGATGGCACCTTCGCTGTCTCTGCCGACCTGATCGACGTGCGCGACCGGGTCGGCTTCGGCGCCCACGCCGACGTCAACCTGGGCACGGCACGCTACACGGTGGATCGGCGCGGCTTCGGCGACGTCGAGATCAGCAGCCGGGGCGACATCCGCCTGCTGGGCGGCGGCCAGAGCGAGGGGCTCTCGAGCGAGTCCACCACCGAGTTGTCGACCAGCGGCCGGATGACGCTGACTGCCGCGCAGGTTTATCCGGCGACAGGTGTTGGGGCCCAGATCCTGGCCGGCGTGATGCCACGAGACCCCGCCTCCGGCGAGGCGCCGCGCTTTGCCGAGGGCAGTGTGCTGGCGATCCGCCGCCAGGGCGATGGCGAGGTCGCGATGCCGTACGCGGCGTTCGGCAGCCTGAGGCTCGGCGCCGAGACCATCGAGCAGGGCGGTATCGTGCGCGCGCCGCTGGGGCGCCTGCTGCTGGGCTCCAACACCAACAGCGGTGAAGTGGCCGAGCGGGTGACGCTGCTCGCAGGCAGCGAAACCTCGGTGAGCGGTGCGGGTCTGCAGATGCCCTATGGCGGCACGGTCGACGGCCTGATCTATCGCTACGGCGGGCTGGCCGTGACACAGGACGCAGCGGGCGGCATGGTCGGTGCAGCCATCGTCGGGCGCGGCATCGGCTTCAACGCCCGCCATGTCGACGCGCAGGCCGGCTCGCTGCTCGACCTGTCCGGCGGCGGCACGCTGTCGGGCGCGGGCTTCACCACCGGCCGGGGCGGCTCGGTCGACGTGCTGGCCACGCCGCTCGCCAACGCGAACCCCTTCAACGCCTACAGCGACCGCCGCAGCGGCGTGTACGCCATCGTCCCCGGCAGCGCGGCCAGCTATGCGCCGGTGGCGCCCGAGGCGGGCTTCGGCACACCGGCGGTGGGGCAGCAGGTCACCCTTCCGGCCGGCGTGCCCGGCCTTCCGGCCGGGACCTACACGCTGATGCCCTCGACCTATGCGTTGCTGCCCGGCGCCTTCCGCGTGGAGATCGGCGCGGGCGACCGCATCGGCCTGGCGGGCGTGACCGGGGTGGGCAACGGCTCGTATGTCGCGCCCGGCTACCTGGGCGTGGCCCATACCGCGATCCGCGAGACGCTGCCGAACCGCCTGGTGCTCACGCCGGGCACGCAGGTGCGCGCGCATTCGAGCTACCGCGAGACCGACTACAACACGTTCATGCGCGCGGACGCGGCGCGCCAGGGTTTTGCGCGCGGCATGCTCACGGTCGACGCGAAGACGCTGGACGTCTTTCTGGCCAAGCCCACCGACACCGACACGAACCGCCTGGGTTTCACCTTCGACGGCCGGGTGCGCCTGGACGCGGCGCCCGGCACCGACGGCTTCGGCGGCACCGTGAACGTGCGCGGGCTGGGCGAGGTGCTGGCCGAAGGGCAGACTGCCGCCACCGGCCTGGCCGGTTCGTCGGTGCGGGCCGACGAACTCAGCAAGCTGCATGCACCACGGTTGGTGCTCAATGGAGGCATCTTCGTCGAGTACGGCCAGAAAGGACGACTGGCCACGATCGGCGGCGACGGCAGCCTGGTGGTGCGCAGCGGCGCGCGCCTGTCGGCGGGCGACATCGTGCTGGCGAGCAGTCCCGGCTTCGTGGGTGAGCAGCAGATCGTCATCGAGGAAGGCGCCTCGCTCAGCACCCTGGGCCAGAAGGCGTCGGGTTTCGACTCGAGCGCGGGCTATGTGTTCACGGGCATGTCGGTGCTGGCGCTGTCGAACGGCTGGTTGAACCTGCAATTGGGTACGCCGCCGGCCGATGTGCCGTATTCCGTCGGCCTCCATGTCGGCCAGTGCGTGACAGCCTCGTGCAGCGGCACCACGCAGCTGGTGTCCGAGGGCACGCTGGCCATCGCCACGAACGGTGCGCTGACGCTGGCCGACAACGTGTCCTACGGCACGCGCAACCTGTCGCTCGCGGTGGCGGCGGTCAACCTCGGCGAGGACGCCGCCATTGCGGCGGCAGGTGCCAACGGCCGCCTGCCGCTGGGCCTGGCGCTGAACCAGGCGCGGCTGGACCGCCTGCTGGCGGGCAACACGGCCATCGGCGCGCCGGCGCTCGAGACTTTGATCTTCAACGCGCGCGACGCCGTGAACATCTTCGGCGCCGTGAAGCTCGACGCCAGCGGCCTCGACCGGCTGGTGTTCGGCACGCCGGCGATCCACGGCTACGGCGCGGCGGGCGACGTGGCCGCGATCCGGGCGGGCGAGTTCGTCTGGTCCGGCTCCGACGCCGTGCCCGGCGCGGCCATGGCCGACCTGCTGGGTGCGGGCACGCTCGACATCGGCGCCCGCACCATCGTGCTGGGCCACGGCCCGTATGCACAGCCCAGCGGCCAGGCCACCGATGCGCGCCTTGCGCTGGGCTTTGCCGACGTGAAGCTGAACGCCAGCGAGCGTGTCACTTCGAGCGGTCGCGGCACGCTCGCGGTGCACCAGCGCCAGGGCGCCTACACGCCGGGCGAGGGCTATGCCTACGAAGGCGGCAACCTCGCGGTGGTGGCGCCGGTGCTCACGGGGCAGGCGGCCTCGACGATGCGGATCACCGCGGGCGGCGACATCACCGTGGCCGTGCCCGAAGGCGTGGCGCCCGGCACGAGCGACGCGCTGGGCGCGACACTGGAACTCAGGGGGAAGCGCGTCGGGCTGGAGGGCAGCATCGTGCTGCCCTCCGGCCGGCTGGTGCTGGCGGCGACCGACAACGTCACGCTCGGCACGGCCTCGCGCATCGACCTGTCGGGTCGCACCGTGACGCTGTTCGAGGTGGCGAAGGACAGCGCCGGCGGCGAGCTGCTGATGACCAGCGCGGCCGGCCACATCACGCAGGCGACGGGCGGCCTCATCGATGTGTCGGCGCGCCGCCAGCGCGGCGGCACGATCGAGGCCGTGGCGCTGGGCGAGGGCGCCGGCCATGTCGCGCTGGACGGCGCGCTGCGCGGCGCCACCAGCGGCAGCTACGACGCGGGCGGCACGCTGGTGCCCTACGACGCGGGCGAGCTGACCGTGCGCGCCCGGACCCTGTCCGACTTTGCGGGCCTGAACCAGCGGCTCAACGACGGCGGCCTGTTCGGCGCGCGGCGCTTCCAGATCAAGCAGGGCGACCTCGTGGTGGGCGACGGCGTGAAGGCGCGCGAGGTGTCCATTGCGCTGGACGGCGGCAGCCTGCGCGTGGACGGGCGCATCGACGCGAGCGGCGTGCAGGTCGGCACCATCCGGTTGGCCGCGGCGGGCGACCTGCGCGTGAACGGCACGCTGGACGCGCACGGCACCGGCCTGCGCGTGGACAGCGCGGGCCGCATCATCGACAGCCCGAACCGCGCCGTGGTCGACCTCACGAGCCGCGACGGCACGCTCACGCTGGGCAGCGGCGCACGCATCGACCTGCGCGCCGGCACCGACGTGCCGGTGGGCACCCGCGCCGGGCAGAACGACGGCCGCGCGCGCGGCACGCTCGACCTCAATGCGCCGCGCCTCGGCGCGGACGACGTGGCCGTGGCGGTCGAGGGCACGCCGGTCATCACGGGCGCGAAGACCGTCGCAGTGAATGCCTTCCGCACCTACGACGACGCGCCGCTGGCGCCGACGCCCGACGTGACGGGCCACAGGCCCCAACTGATCACGCAGAAATTCCTCGACGAGATCGACGGCCACAGCGTCGCCTTCATCGACAAGGCGCTGGTCAATGCCTCGCTGTCGGCACGCCTCGCAGGCCTGGGCAGCTACCACCTGCGCCCGGGCGTGGAGATCGTGAGCGACCGGCTGAACAACCCGAACGGCGACCTCACGGTGGACGGCGACCTCGACCTCTCGGGCTACCGCTACGGCCCCGCGGCCCACCGCGGCGATCCGGCGCGGCGCGGCTTCGGCGAGCCCGGCAAGCTGGTGATCCGCGCGGCCGGCGCACTCAACGTGCACGGCAGCATCAACGACGGCTTCGCGCCGCCGCCGGCCACGCCGGACGACGTGGGCTGGATGCTCGCCGAAGGGCGCTACGCCGGCGGCGCCGTCATCGTGCCCATCGACGGCGTGACGCTCGACACCGGCACCCGCTTTCCCGCGGGCGCCACCCTCAACTACAGCGTGGCCGTGAACCCCACCACGCTCCCCGCCGGCACCGTGCTGCCCGTGGACGCGGTGCTGCAAGCGCCGTGGAGCCTGCCGGCCGGCACCGTGGTCGCGGCCAACATCTACCGCCCCGACGGTTCGCTGGCCCATGCCGCCGGCTCGGTGCTGGCCACGGCCGTGACGCTGCCGTCCGAGACGCGACTGGGCGCCGGCACCGCGCTGCGCTCGCCGGCCTCGGTGGGCGCGCTGACCTGGCCCAAGGGCGTGGAGCTGCCGGTGGAGATGACCATGGCCGGCCCGCTGCAGCTCGCGCGCGGCGCGCTGATTCCGTCGAACACCTTGCTGGAGCTGCCCGGCAACACGCCGGTGCAGCTGCGGCCCACGGTCGATGGCGTGCAGGGGCGCAACTGGGCGATCGCCCCGATGCTGGGTGAAGGCGCCACCTCGTGGGACCTGCAGCTGGTGGCGGGTGCCGACCTCGGCGCGGCCGACCGCCGGGCGACGCGGCCGGATTCGCGCGCGGCATTGCAGCTGGCCGACGCGCACAGCGTGTTGAAGTTCACGATCGAAATGGGCCCCGGCAACGGTCCGCCGGTGTGGGCGCCGGGCAACTGGCTGGGTCGCCCGCCCGGCACACCGGTCGATCCCGAGGACCTGTGGTGGTGCGACATCGGCGCCGGCCTCTGCGTGCCCGGCGGTGGCCAGGAACGGGCTGTCGGCGCGCCGAACACGCCCGCCTTCAGCGTGCTGCGCACCGGCACCGGCGACCTCGAACTGCTGGCAGCCGGCGACCTGCGGGTGCGTTCGCCCTTCGGCGTGTACACCGCCGGCACGGCCACCGCGACCGAGGCGGGCCACAACCGCCCGCGCGGCACCAACGCCGACGGCCTGCTGGGGCCGCAGTCGCCGCTGACCGACTACAACGGCGCGCTCTCGGCCTACCGTGCGTGGTACCCCGACCAGGGCGGCAACCTGCTGATCGCGGCGGGCGGCGACCTCGTGGGTCACATCGTCTCCGATGAACGCTCGAGCGTGCTGGCCGGCAACTGGCTCTGGCGGCAAGGCTCGGGCACGGCGGGCATCGACAGCCCGATCCCGAGCGCATGGTGGATCAACTTCGGCGCCTACGTCGGCGGCATCCCGGTGCCCGGCACGTTCACCCCGCCGACGCTGGCCGGCTTCACAGGTTTCGGCACGCTGGGCGGCGGCAACCTGAGCGTGCGCGTGGGCGGTGATGCGGGGGCCATTGCACCGCGCACGCCGCAGCCACTGGTGAACTCGCAGGACAGGCCCAGCAGCGGCGGGCTCGTGCTCGCCGTGGCGAGCACCGGCCGCGTCGGCGCGGATGGTGCCCTGACCCTCACGGGCGGCGGCGACATCGACATGCGCGTGGCCGGCGCCCTGAACCCGCACCGCGCGCTCAACGGGGCCGCGGAGAACCTCGTGCTGACCGGCGCCATCGCCAACCTGCGCGGCAGCACTGACGTGCGCGCGGCGTCGATCGGCAGCCTGGGCCTGCAGTACCTGTCGAGCAATTTCAACCTGAGCGACCCGATCGACACGCGTGCCATCGATCCCTTCAACCCGACCTTTGCCGACGCGCGCGGCGGCATCAACCTGCTGCCGGGCGACGCAACGATGCGCCTGAGCACGCGCGGGGACCTGGTGCTCGGCGCCGCGGCCGACCCCGGGCGCGTTCCGACGCCGAACACCTCGGCCTTCAGCGTCGGCGGCACCGGCTACGACGGAGGCGGGCAGGGCTGGTTCAGCCTGTGGAGCGACCGCAGCGCGATCGACCTGCTGTCGGCGGGTGGGCACCTGACGCCCGTGATGGCACGCCGGGACAGCGCCGACTTGACACTGAAGACGACTTCACCCGACGCATGGATCGTCTATCCGGGTATCTTTCACGCCGTCGCGTTGACGGGGAACATCTACGCCGGCTACGCGGCGCTGCCGCAAACACGCTACACCCCCGACACACTGGGCTACGGGCTGACCCTAGCGCCTTCCGCGCGCGGCGAATTCGAGATGCTGTCGGGCGGGTCGATCTACGCGGGCCGTCTCGCCATGGGCATGTCGGGCACCGGCACGCCGCTGCCGACGCCGTTCAATCCCGCATTCGTTGGACTTTTCGAAGACCAGTTCATCCGCGAAATTCGTGTCTCCAACGTCTCGCCCATGAGTCCGACGATGCTCACTGGGGGATTCAACAGGACTTCGCTGTTTGCCTTCGGCCCGAACACGGCAGCGCAGCCGCTGGCCCGCGACGTGGCAGCACCGCCCGTTCGCTTCTATGCGGCCAGCGGTGACATTGTCGGCCTGCGCACTGGCGAAACCCTGACCCTGCCCGACGGCAGCGCGACCTGGTACCAGGCCGCCGGCCCGGTCTGGATCAAGGCCGGCCGGGACATCGTCAACACTGGCGATGCGCCGGGCACGTTCTGGGGGGAGGTTCCGACCGAGCTCCCGAACATGCGTTCGCGCGGCAACCTCATCGTCCACCAGCAGCCCACCGACGTCTCGGTGATCTCCGCGGGCCGCGACATCCTCTACGCCAACGTCGACATCGCCGGCCCCGGCACGCTCGAAGTCTCGGCGGGCCGGCACCTGCGACAGGAAGACCGCGGCGGCATCACCTCGATCGGCCCCATCGTGCCCGGCGACACGCGGCCCGGCGCCTCGGTGGCGCTCATGGCCGGCGTGGGCGCGCAAGCGGCGACGCAGGGGCTGGACATGGTGCCGGTCCGCGCGCGCTACCTCGACCCCTCGAACCGCGCCGAAACCGGCATGCCGCTGGCGCAGCAGCCGGGCAAGGCCGCGAAGACCTACGAGGCCGAACTGGCCGCGTGGCTGAAGGCGCGCTACGGCTTCGACGCCGGCACCACCGCGCAGGCGCTCGCGTACTTCGACGCACTGGCCCCGGCGCAGCAGCGCATCTTCCTGCGCGAGGTGTACTACGCCGAGCTGCGCGAAGGCGGGCGCGAGTACAACGACGCGGACGGTCCGCGCCAGGGCAGCTACCTGCGCGGGCGCGAGATGATCGCCACGCTGTTCCCGATGCGCGCAGCGCTCGACGGCGACATCACCATGTTCGGCGGCTCGGGCGTGCGCACGCAGTTCGGCGGCGACATCGACATGCTCGCGCCGGGCGGCAGCATCATCCTGGGCGTGCAGGGCGCGGTGCCGCCAGCCACCTCGGGCGTGCTGACGCAGGGGCAAGGCAACATCCGCTTCTTCAGCGAGGGCAGCCTGCTGCTCGGGCTGTCGCGCATCATGACCACCTTCGGCGGCAGCATCCTCGCGTGGTCGGAGAAGGGCGACATCAACGCCGGGCGCGGCGCCAAGACCACGGTCGTGTTCACGCCGCCCAAGCGCGTGTACGACAACGTCGGCAACGTCGAGGTGTCACCGCAGGCCCCGAGTTCCGGCGCGGGCATCGCGACGCTGGCGCCCATCGCCGAAGTGCCGCCGGGCGACGTCGACCTGATCGCGCCGCTGGGCACCATCGACGCGGGCGAGGCGGGCATCCGCGTGTCGGGCAACGTCAACGTGGCCGCGCTGCAGGTGGTAAACGCCGCCAACATCCAGGTCAAGGGCGAATCGGCCGGCCTGCCGGTGGTGGCCTCGGTGAACGTGGGCGCGCTGACCAACGCCAGCGCCGCGGCCTCGCAGGCCAGCATGGCGGCGCAGGACGTGATGCAGCGCGAACGCGCGGCGGCGCGCCAGGCGCTGCCGTCGGTGTTCACGGTGCGCGTGCTGGGCTTCGGCAACGAGCCGGTCAGTGGAACCGGAAGCAACGGTGCACAGGCGCCGGCCGACAGCGCCAAGGCCGCCACGACCGCCGCCAGCTACAACCCGCGCAGCGTGATCCGCGTGCTCGGCGGCGGTGGCAGCCTGCCGCCGGCGATGAGCCGGCAACTGACGGACGAGGAGCGCGCCAACCTGCAACGCTGAACGCCCCGTCAAGCCCGCGCCCCGGCCGACGGGCGCCCGTGTTCCTTCCCTTGTTGTCCCAGGCCTGGCCGCTGCCGCCACCGGAGAGTCCGGGGGCGGCGCGGCGGGCGCTCAGCGAAACCGACCATGACTCCCCATCCTCACGCCTTGCGACGCGCCCCGGACCGGTTCTCCTCGATGCGGCCTTCGGTCTGGCGCCTGATCGACGACCGGGTTGCGCTGCCTGCGCTGCGCCCGGCCCCACGGCCGGTGGCGGCGCCGACGCCGGGCGTGCAGCTGCAGCAGCACCTCGTGGCACAGTACGCGCCGCTGCAACGGCGCCTCGAACGGCAGCTCGGCTGCGCGGACCTCGCCAGCGAATGCCTGCACGAGGCCTGGCTGCGGCTGGGCGAATGCACGCTGCAGGAGGTACCTGCGAACCCCGACGCCTACGTGTACCGCGTGGCGTCCAACCTCGCGATGGACCGCATCCGCGCACGCAAGCGCTGGCAGGGCGTGAGCGCGGAGGGCGCCGACCTCGAGGCGATGGCCGACCCGCGCCCCGGTCCGGCGCAGATCGCGCAGGCCCGCTCGGACGTCGCCGCCGTCGACCGCGCCATGGCGCGCCTGCCGCAACGCCACCGCTCGGTGCTGCTGGCGCTGCGCTGGCACGAGATGTCGCGCCAGGAGGTGGCCCGGCGCCAGGGCACGACGGCGCGGCGGGTCGACACCACGCTGCGGCAGGCGCTGGCCGAATTGCGCCGCGACGGCGCGGCAACGTGAAGGGAGCGAACGAGATGAAGTGGATGTCGCCGTTGCGGGTCACCATGCAGGAGCTCGATGCCCGGCTCTCGAAGATCGTCGAGCGCGCGCGCGAAGGCCCCGTTGCGGTCAACCGCTACGGCTCGCCCTGGGTCTGGATCGTGAGCCACCAGGCCTGGGTGCAGGCCGACAACCTGCGCGCGCTGGTGCCGCAGAGCCACCCGCTGGTGGCGCTGCGCGACCAGGTGGAAGACACGCTGCGCTGCGAACGCACGCTGCTGGCCGAGCTGGAGCGCCAGCACGGCGGCACGGTCGATGCCGCGACGCTGTTCAAGAGCCTGATGCTGCAGATCATCTATTCGCTCGAAGATGCGCAGAAGGTGCACGAGAGCCTGGCCTACAACATGCTCTTTCGCTGGTTCGTGGGCTTCGAGCGGTTTGCCGACGAGCTGCCCGCGCGCGCTGCCTTTGCGCGCGAGCTCGAAGCCTTCGGCGGCGATCCGCGTGCGGTGCGCGTGGTGACGCGGGCGCTGTCGGGCGCCTTCCTGCCGGAGTCGGGCGACGGCGATTTCCGCGTCAACCGCGGGCTGCTGCATGCGCTGTCGAACTGGGCCTCGGCGCCGGATGCGCGCCCGCGCGAAACGGCGCCCTGAGCGCCGCGCAGGTTCAGGGCGCGGCGCGCACGATGCCGGGCGCCGTGGGCAGCACCGGCGCGGCGATGCGCAGCGAGGTGCCGGCCTTGTCGACCGTCACCGCATCGGCCTCGATGCCCGCGAGCGTGAGCGCGCGGCCCAGCGCATCGCCGACCCGGTAGGGCTGCGGCGCGCCGTCGTTCACCGACAGCACGGCCACACCGGCCTGGCCCGCGCCCTTGATCAACCCCTTGACCGCGATGTTCGCGCGGACCTCGCCGGGCCCGAACCAGGCGGCGAGCGCATCGGCCGTGGGATCGGCGACAGCGGCCTGTGCGGGCGCGGCGCGCACCGGCGGCGCGGCCGGCGTGAGCAGCCGGCCCCAGGTCACGACACCGGCCACGACCAGCGACAGGCCCGCGGCATGAACGAGAAGGCGGGCGGAAGGTGGCGTGAAGGGGCGCATGGTGAAGGGCGGTCAGCGGGCCGCGAGGGCGGCGGGCACCCCCTGTGTCTATCACGCGGGCGTTGGGGTTTCGTGTCAGCACGGCGTTTCATCGCGGCATCACGCAGCCTGCCTAGCATCGGCCGCATGGCGTGTTTCCACGACGGGACGACGAGCGGCATGCGACCACGCACGGGCGGGGAGCGCGGCTTCTCGCTGATCGAACTCATGATCGTGCTGGTCATCGTCGGCATCGCCACCGCCGCGATCAGCCTGGGCATCGCGCCCGACCCCGCGCAGGAACTGCGGCGCGACGCACGCGAGCTGGTGCGGCACCTGGCCGTGGCGCAGAACGAGGTGCGCGTGGACGGCCGCACGATCGCGTGGCAGGCCGATGCCGAGGGCTACCGCTTTGCGCGCGGCACCTGGGTGCAGCGGGGCGGCAGCGCGATCCCGCAGGTGACGACGCTCGGCGCGCTCGACACCTTCGCGGCCGACGACGAACTGCGTCCGCGCGGCTGGCGCGTGGGGCCGGTCGAGGTCGTGCCGGCGGGGCCGGTCGTGCTCACGTCGGAGCCCGTGGGCGCGAGCTGGCAGCGCGAACTGCGGCATGGTGCGGCCACGGTGACGGTGACGCGGGATGCGTCAGGAGCCTTCCATGTGCGCTAAAGCGCGCGGTTTCACGCTGATCGAAATCCTCATCGCGCTGACCATCGTGAGCATCGCGCTGGCCGCGATCGTGCGCGCCTCGAGCCTCACCATCGGCAACCTCGGCCTGCTGGAGCGGCAGTCGCTGGCGATGCTGTCGGCGGGCAACCAGCTGGCGGAGCTGCAGCTGGGCGGCGCGCCCACCACGCCGGGCGTGTCGCGCAGCGAGTGTCCGCAGGGCGGCATCCGCTTCGTCTGCCGGCTGGAGGTGGGGACCGTGGTCGATGGCTTGCGGCCCGTGCGCGTGCAGGTCTACGCGGCCGACGACGAAGACCGGCTGCTGGCCACGCTGCACACGCGCAGCGCACCGCCATGAGGCCGATGCAGCGCGGCTTCACGCTGGTCGAGGTGATGATCGCCATCGCGCTCATGGCCGTGCTCGCCGTGATGTCCTGGCGCGGCCTGGACAGCGTGAGCCGCGCGAACGACCAGCTCGAGGACCGCACCGAGCGCGTGGCCCGGCTGCTGCGCGCGCTGGACCAGTTCGAGCGCGACGTGGCCTTGCGCGCGACCACCGAGCTGCCGGCGCCGGCGGCCGCATCGGCGAATCCTTCGGCCGCCATGCCGCTGCTGCCAGTGGCGATGCAGGCGCGCCAGCCGAACGGCGCGCCGTTCGTGGTCGAGATCGTGCGCACCGCGCCCGCCGCACCCGGGCAGTGGCAGCGCGTGCAGTGGTGGGTGCGCAGCGATGTGCTCTACCGCGCGGCGGGGCCCGTGTCGGCCGTGTTCCCGCTGCAGGCGCCACAGCCTGCGGACCGGGTGGCGGTGCTCGACGGTGTCGCCATCTTCCAGCTGCGCGCCTGGGAGCCCGGCCTGGGCTGGCGCCGCCTGCCCGGCGTGGCGCCGGCGCGCGCGCCGGCCACCGGGGTGGAGCTGCTGCTGACGGTCTCGGCGGGCAACGATGCCGCGGCGCGGCCGTTCCGGCGCGTGCTGGCGTTCTGAGCCGCGTCAGGCCTCAGGTGCCCGCAGCCGCGGCTCCCAGTCTTCGACGCGCCCCGCATCCACCCGCTTGCGAAACGTGGCGCGCCAGCGCTCGGCCAACGCGGGCAGGGCGGCGGCCCGTTCCCATTCGGGGGCGAAGCGCGCGTCGCGCGAGAACAGCAGCGCGATGAGGCGCGACAGCGGCCACTCGGGATGCGGGCGCTCCACGCGCGTGGCCAGGGCGCCGGCCCGTACCCAGCCGGGCTCGAGCACGCGGTAGTACCAGCCCGTGCAGCCGCGCGCCTGCATCTCGCGCGCCATGCCGGGCCTGCCGAAGTGGGCATCGAGCTTCCAGCAGGGCTGCCGGCCCTGCGACACCTGCACCCGCGCGTCGCCGAGCTGCACCACGTCGCCGATGCACACGGTCGATTCGTCCCAGCCCGTGGTCGAGATGTTCTCGCCGAAGGCGCCCGCGTGCGCCAGCTGTTCGGTGCAGTGACCGCCCGCCGCCCAGCCGGCGTAGTGCTCGCGCGGGTAGTGGTGTACGGCCTTCTCGACACCGCCGTGGATGCGCAGGTCGGCCTGCGCGTCGCCCTGCAGGCCGGTGGGCGACAGCCACAGCGCATCGGCCGTCGGCGTCTTGCGGATACCGCTGCGCGTGCGGCCGTCGGGCAGCAGGGCCACGGGGCCGACCAGCAGCGCGTCGATGGGCAGGGCGGGCTGCGTCATGCGAGCTGAGCCAGCCATGCGGTCAGCATGCGCGTCGCGGCATCGGAGCGCACCTCGGCCAGCTCGGCGCTGCGGGCGCGCAGCGCGGGGATGTCGATGCCGGCCGCGGCCAGTTCGTGGTGGTGCCCGATGAGCCAGGGCTCGATGCGTGCGGGGTCGGCCTCGGGGTGGAACTGCAGCGCGAGCGCATGGCGGCCGTGGCGGAACGCCTGGTGCGGCGTGCGTGCGGTGCTCGCCAGCAATTCGGCGCCGGGCGGCAGGTCGAAGGTGTCGCCGTGCCAGTGCAGCACGGGTTCGCCGTCCAGCGCCGCGAGGCACGAGGCCCGGCCCGCCGCGCTCAGGTCGACCGGCGCCCAGCCGATCTCCGTGTGCCCCGACGGGGACACGCGCGCGCCGAGCGCGCGGGCCATGAGCTGTGCGCCCAGGCACAGGCCCAGCGTGGGGCGCCGCAGCGCCAGCCGTTCGCGCAGGCCGGCGATCGCTTCGGCGAGCCAGGGGTAGGTCGCCGTGTCGTACGCCCCGATGGGGCCGCCGAGCACCACGACGAGGTCGGCGTGGCGCCATTCGTCGGCGCTGAGCGCTGACGGGCCCGCTTGCCGGTAGTCGATGGCGTGGCCGGCGTGGGTGAGCACGTTCGCGAAGCGCCCGAGGTCTTCGAAGGCGAGGTGTTGCAGGGCGATGCATGGCATGCGGCGAGTGTCCTTTCTTCTTTCAGGCGCGGCAGGCGGTGTCGTCGCAGGGGCCGTCTGGCGACGCATCGTCTGCAGGTTGTGCAATGAGGTGCGCGGGCGCCTCCTCGGCCGCGAGCTGCCCGATGGCGGCGCCCAGCGCCATGTCGTCGATCAGGCCGAAGTGGCTCATGCGCAGGCGCCCCTGCCGGTCGACCAGCACCGTGCTCGGCGTGCCCTGCCACTGGTAGTCGCGCATCGTGGCGGGAATGCCGCCGGTGGGCGAGGGCTGGTCGATGCCGATGGGAAAGCCCAGCCGGTACTCGCGCACGAAGGCGTCGAGTGCGGCCGGCGTCATGACGTCGTGGTGCTCGAACACCGAGTGCAGGCCGATCACCGCGACGTCTTTCGCGGCGAACAGTTTCTGAGTCTTCTTCGCCTGCGGCAAGGCGTGCGACACGCAGGCCGGGCACAGCATCTGGAACGCGTGCAGCACCACGACCCGGCCGCGCAGCGACGCGAGCGTGACGGGCGCATCGGTGTTGAGCCACTGCGCGACCTGCAGCTCGGGTGCCTCGGGGCGCGGCCAGGCCATGTCAGGCTGCCTCGGTGCGCAGCTTCACCTGCGGGAAATCCACCGGCACCTGGAACGCCACGTTCACGTAGTTGGTGAACAGGTTCAGCGCGACGTGGGCCAGGATCTCGACGATGTGCCGGTCGTCGAAGCCCACGGCGCGCAGGGCCTGCACGTCGGCGTCGCTGACCTGGCCGCGTGCATCGACGAGCTTGAGCGCAAAGCGCAGCGCCGCCGCCGTGCGCGGGTCGGCCGATTCGCCGGCCTGCGCGGCGGTCACGTCGGCGGCCGACACGCCCGCCTTGCGCCCCAGCGCGGTGTGCGCCGCAAGGCAGTAGTGGCAGGCGTTGCGGTCGGCAACGGCCACGGCGATCTGCTCGCCGAGCTGCGCCGGAATGACGCCGCCGCCGAGTGCACCGAACGATCCCCAGAGGCTGCGCAGCGCCGCGGGCGAGTTGGCGACGGCGCGGAACATGTTGGGCGTGGCGCCGAAGGCACCGTGGATTTGAGAGAGCAGAACCTGGGCGTCGCCGGTGGCGGCGGTGTCGGTGACGAGGTTGACGCGGGGCATGAAGACTTCCTTTCGGTGATGACGATGCAAGCAGTGTCTTCCCGCAATCCGTATGATTTGAACGCTTTCATCCATTCAACATACCTTTTCGTCCAATGCCGAGCGCACCGCCCCCGCCGCCCATCGACAGGCTCTCGTCCCTGCTCGAACGCTTCCGTGTCCGGGCCCACCTGTTCCACACGGGGCCGCTGTGCGGCGTGACGCACTTCGCGGCGAAGGAAGGGCGCAGCTTCCTGCATGTGATGCAGCGCGGCGAGATGGTGGTCACGCATTCGGCGCCGTCGGTGCGTTCGGCCGGCGTGCCGCGCAAGCTGGTCGTGAAGGAGCCCAGCCTGCTGTTCTACCCACGCCCACTGGCGCACGACTTCCACAACGCGCCCACCGAAGGCTCGGATTTCGTCTGCGCCACGGTCGACTTCGACGGCGGCGAGGCGCACCCTCTGGTGCGCGCCTTGCCGCCGCTGGTGCTGCTGCCACTGCATGCGGTCGACGGCCTCGAAGCTTCGCTGGCGCTGCTGTTCGCGGAAACCGGGCGCGTGCTGTGCGGGCACCGCCTGCTGGCCGACCGGCTGTTCGAGGTGGTGCTGATCCAGCTGCTGCGCTGGCTGCTCGACCATCCGCAGGAGAGCGGCGTTCCCGCCGGCCTGCTGACGGGCTTGGGCGATCCGCAGCTGGCGCGCGTGCTGGTCGCGCTGCACGAGCGCCCGGGCGAGCCGTGGCCGCTCGAACAGATGGCCACGGAGGCCGGCATGTCGCGCAGCGCGTTCGCCGCGCGCTTCAAGTCGGTGGTGGGCGCGACGCCCGCCGACTACCTGGCGCAGTGGCGCCTGACGATCGCGCAGGCCGAGCTGCGCACGGGCGCGTCGGTCAAGACGATTGCCGACCGCCTCGGCTACGCGAACGCTTCGGCGCTGTCGCGCCTGTTCGCGCAGAAGGTGGGCGTGTCGCCGCGCGAATGGCTCGCGCGGCAGTCTTCTTGAACGTTCAGTTCGCGGCGCGCAGGAAGCGCTCGGTCAGCAGCACCCAGTAGGCGCCGCCCACAGCAACGTTGCTGTCGTTGAAGTCGTAGCCCGGGTTGTGGACCATGCAGGCGCCGTGCGCGTCGCCATCGCCATTGCCGATGAGCAGGTAGCAGCCGGGCACGCGCTCCAGCATGAAGGCGAAGTCTTCGCTGCCCGGCAGCGGCGGCGTCTGCCAGGTGACCTGCGCCGGGCCCACGAGCTCTTCGGCCACGGTGCGCGCAAAGGCGGTTTCTTCGGGTGTGTTGACCAGCACCGCGTAGCCGGGCCGCCAGTCGATCTGCGCCTGCACGCCGAAGCTCTCGGCCTGCGCGGCCACCAGCGCCTTGATGCGGGTTTCGATCTTCTTGCGCACCTCGCGGTCGAGGGCGCGCACGCTGACCTCGAGCACCGCGCCTTGCGGGATCACGTTGTTGGCCTTGCCCGCATGGATGGCGCCCACCGTGACCACCGCCATCTGCAGCGGATCGATGTTGCGCGAGACCACGCTCTGCAGCGCCATCACGATGCTGGCCGCGGCCACGATGGGGTCGGCCGCGCGGTGCGGCATGGCGCCGTGGCCGCCCACGCCGGTGAGCGTGACGGTGGCGTAGTCGGACGAGGCCATGGCCGGGCCTTCGCGCATCGCCAGCCGGCCCTGCGCCATGCCGGGCATGTTGTGCATCGCGAAGATGGCGTCGCAGGGGTAGCGCTCGAACAGGCCGTCGTCGATCATGCGCACCGCGCCGCCGCCGCCTTCCTCGGCGGGCTGGAAGATCAGGTTCAGCGTGCCGTCGAAGCGCCCGCGTTCGGCCAGGTGCTGCGCTGCCGCCAGCAGCATCGCCGTGTGGCCGTCGTGGCCGCAGGCATGCATCACGCCCGTGTGTTCGCTGGCGTAGGCCAGGCCCGTGGCCTCGTCGATGGGCAGGGCGTCCATGTCGGCGCGCAGGCCGAGGCGGCGCGTGCCGTTGCCGCGCACCAGCCGGCCCACCACGCCGGTGCCGCCGATGTGGCGCTCGACGGTGTAGCCCCAGGCCTGGAGCTTTTCGGCCACCAGCGCCGAGGTGCGGTGCTCGTCGAAGCCGAGTTCGGGGTGCTGGTGGATGTCGCGGCGGATGCCGATGAAGGTGTCGGCGCTGGCGTGCAGGTCGTTCAGGAGGGCGGTGGTGCTCATTGGGGTTCCAGTCGGATGGACTTGGCGATGTCGCGGTAGCGCGCGGTCTCGGCTTCGTAGAACTTCGCCGATTCGGCCAGCGTCGTCTGCGGCGAGGCCAGCTGCGTCTGGGCGGCGAGCTGCTCGCGCACGCTCGTTTCCTTCAGCGCCGCGCCGACGGCCTGGTGCAGCTTCTGCACCACGTCTTCAGGTGTGTTCTTGCGCACGAAGAAGCCGCTCCAGGTCTTGTAGTTGACGTTCTTCAGCTCCTTGCCTTCGCTGGCGGTGGGCACGTTCTTCAGCAGCTCGGAGCGCTGCCCGCCGAGCTGGCCGAGGATCTTCAGCCGGCCCTGGTCGGCCAGCGCGCCCATGGCGGCGCTGTAGACCAGCACGGCAAAGTCGACCTGGCCGCCGCCGATGTCCTGCAGCAGCGGCGCATTGCCCTTGTAGGGCGCGTGCATGAGCTTCACGCCGGTGTCCAGCTGCACCTTCTCGAGGATCAGGTGGTACAGCGAGCCGATGCCCACGCTGCCGTACGACAGCGGCTTGTCGGGCGACTTGCGCGCCAGCGCAATGAGCTCGTCGACGCTGTTGGCCGGCAGGTCCTTGCGGGCAACGAAGACCATCACGGCCTCGGCCACCGGGTGCACCATGCGGAAGTCTTCGGCCTTGAGCTTCACGGCCGCATTGGCCAGCGGCGCAAGAATGATCTCGTTGGGCGAGCCCTGGAAGAGGTAGTAGCCGTCGGCCGGCGCGGCCAGCACCTTCTGCGCGGCCATGGCGCCGCTCACGCCGCCCAGGTTTTCCACGACCACCTGCTGGCCCAGCGCCTTGCCCAGCGGCACGGTGAAGATGCGCGCGGTGGCGTCCGAGGGGCCGCCGGCCGGGTAGGGAACCATCAGGTTCACGGGCTTGGCGGGAAAACCGTCGGCACGGGCAGGGCCCGCGGCCGCCAGCATCAGCCCGCAGCCGAGCAGCAGTGCGGATCGGAAGAGCGAAGTCGTCGTCAAAGTCATGTCTCCTGGGGTGGTGCCGGCTCGTGAGGCCGGATGCAGGGGAATGCTAGGAGCGGCCCGACGCAACGTCCAATGCATTGTTGGCTGCATTAGCATGAGTTCAATGCATTCATGAAAACGAGGTTTTCGCCATGACGCTGGTTCAACTGAGGCACCTGATTTCGCTGGCCCACACGGGCTCGTTCAGCCAGTCGGCGCAGGCGCTGCACCTGACGCAGCCCGCGCTCAGCCGCAGCGTGCGCGCGCTCGAAGACGAGCTGGGCATGCCGCTGTTCGACCGCATCGGCCGGCGCAACGAGCTCACGGTCTTCGGGCGTGAGGTGCTGGAGCGCGCGCGGCTCTTGGTGTCGGAGGCTGAGGCGCTGCGCGACCGCGGCCGGCAGATGCGAGAAGGCGAGGGCGGCACGGTGCGCATCGGGCTGGGCTCGGGGCCGGGCGCGCTGCTGATGACGCCCTTCCTGCTGCACATGGCGACGCACCATCCGGCCGTGCGCACAGTGATCGCGCGCGGCAGCACCGACCTGCTGGCGCAGGCATTGCGCGAGCGCAGCCTCGATGCGCTGGTGGTCGATGCGCGCGCGCTCAAGCCCGCGCCCGACCTGGTGCTGACCCACGTGTACGAGCTGCGCGGCGCCTTCCTGTGCCGCCGCGGCCATCCGCTCACACGGCTGCGCAAGGGCGTGAGTTTCGAGGCGGTGCAGCGCTACCCGATCGCCTCGACGCCGCTGAGCGACGAGGTGGCGCGCGGGTTGGTCGAAACCTACGGCCCGCAGGCACATCCGGCCAACTGCGTGACGCTGCAGTGCGAGGAACTGCCCAGCATCGCCGACGTGGTGCGCCAGAGCGACACGGTGCTGCTCGCGGTGCACGAGTCGGCACCCGACCTGGTCGAGTTGCGGATGGAGCCGCCGATGCGCGGCACGGCGCGCTTCGGGCTGGTGACCTTGCGCCAGCGCACCGAGGCGCCGGCGCTGGCGATTCTTCGGCGGTTGATGAAAGAACGGATGGCGGGAGCGTAGGGCGCCGTCTGCTCAGGACGCCGCCTGTGCCGACAGCGCAAGCTGGAGTGCGTCCAGCAGGTCCGCCACGCGCATGTGGTCCGAAGCGGTTTCGCCGCGGGCGATTTCCTCCAGTGCATCGGCGGGCGCTGCCACGGCCGCAGCGTCGACCATCAAGGCCGCGCCCCTGATCCGGTGCGCATGGTGCGCCGCACTCGCGGTATCGCCCGCAGCGAACGCCCGGCGCAACGCCGCAAGGTCTTCCGCCATGGCCTCGTGAAACTGCGGCGGCAAGGCCGTGTCGGCACGTTGCGGCGACGACGGCGCCCCGCCCAGCCAGAGCTGCAGCATGCTCGACAGTTCGTCCAGCCGCAGCGGCTTCTTGAGCACGCCGTCCATCCCGCTTTCCATGCATTCGTCGAGGTGCGCCGAGTCGGTCGCGGCCGAGATCGCGATCACGGGCAGATGGGTGACGCCGGCCTCGCGCTCGCGCTGTCGGATGTGGCGCGTTGCTTCGTAGCCGCTCATCCCCGGCATGTGGCAGTCCATGAGCACGAGCGCAAAAGGATGTGGCGGCGCGAGCGCGGCCAGTGCCGCCGCGCCGTCGGCTTCGATCCGGGCGTCGTAGCCCAGCATGCGCAACTGCTCCGCGATGATGAACTGGTTGCCTGGATGGTCCTCCACGACCAGCACGGTGGCCGCAGGACTGGAAGACGGTTTGCCATGCGTCGCAGCGGCATCCTTGGACAGTTCTTGTGGGGGCGATACAAGCTTCACCGGCAGGGCGAACTCGACCGAGGTGCCCGCACCGAGGCGGCTGGTCAACCGGATCTCGCCGCCCATCAACTCGACCAGCTCCTTGCAGATGGTCAGCCCCAGGCCGGTGCCGCCAAATCGCCGCGTGGTCGAGTTGTCGGCCTGCGAATAGGCATCGAAGAGGGTGGCCTGCTGCGAGGGCGCAATGCCGATGCCGGTGTCGCTCACCGTGACCGTCAGCAGGCCGTTCATGTCGCCATCGTCCAGAAGCTCCAGCGTCACGTCGATGCGCCCGCGCTCGGTGAACTTCACCGCATTGCCCAGCAGGTTGAGCAGCACTTGCCGCAACCGCGTGGGGTCGATCAGCACCTGCCGGCCCGACGGGTTGTGCGTGCGCACCGCGATGACCAGCGGCTTGTCCTGCGCGTTCACGCGCGCCACATGCGCCACCTTCTGTGCCAGCGCGTCGACGTCGGTGGGCACCAGTTCCAGCGCGAGGCGCCGGGCGTCCAGCTTGGAGAGGTCGAGCACATCGTCCAGCAGCGACAGCAGGGCTTCGGCGGCCGCCGAGGCGGTGCGCGTGAAGCGCTTCTGGCGCGCATCCAGCGGCGTGTGCGCCAGCATCTCGATGGAGGCCAGTACCGCGTTCATGGGCGTGCGGATCTCGTGACTCATGACCGCCAGGAAGTTCGACTTGGTGCGCTCGCTCTTCTGCGCGGCGCGCTGCGCCACGCGGGCGCGCCAGGCGAACCAGCCGAGCAGCACGACGCCGCCGAGCAGCAGCAACAGCTGCGGCAGGCGGTAGCGCACGATCGACAGCAGCGAGGGCTCGCCGAAGTCGGTCTGCTCCAGCCACCGGTCGTTCATCTGGCCGGTCTCCGCCGCCGAGAGGCTGGCGAGCGACTTCTTCACGATCGAATGCAGCAGCGGCAGGTCGGCGCGAACGCCCATCTGGGCCACGTACAGGAGATCGCCGATCGTGCCGGAGATGCTCAGCTGGCGCGCATGCCTGCGGCGCATCATGGGCAAAAACACCGCATCGGAGCCGATGGCGGCGTAGGCCTCGCCGGTGATCACCGCATCGAGGCTTTCCATCGGTTCGCTGGTGGGCAGCACGCGCACGCCGGGGTAGCGCTCGGCGAAGACATGGGCGTAGGTGCCCCCGCCGCGCACGGCCGCCACCTTGCCGTCCAGGTCCTTCATGTGCAGGACAAAGGGGGCGTCGGTGCGCGTGACGATGATCGTCTGCGCCACGAAGAAGGGATCGGTCAGGCGCAGCCGGGCGCCGACCTCGCGCGTGGTTCGCTGGGCGCTGGCGTTCGGGAACATGTCGACCTTGCCGTCGAGGAAGGCCTGCTGGGCTTCCTGCCAGTCGGGGGTGGCGTGCAGCTCGAAGCGCAGGCCCGACTTGCGGGCGACCGCGTCGAGGTACTCCGCGATCAATCCCTTGTAGCGGCCGTGCTCGATGGACTCCAGCGGGCTCAGCCGCGTGTCGGCGGCATAGCGCACGACGGGGTTGGCCTTCATCCAGCGCTGTTCCTCGTCGGTGAAGAGGGGCTGGGCCTGCGCCCAGGCGGGGCCGGCGGGGAGGGCCATCGCGCCGCACATCGTCCACCGGGCCGCTCGCCCGAGAGCGCGCCAGGGATTCATGTCTTGTCCAGCTGGTGGCGGATCTTGAACAGCTCGTTGTCCGTGCGGATGCCCAGCTTGCGGAACGCCGCGTGTTTCTGCGTGCTGATGGTGTTCACGTTGCGGGAGAACTTCGCGGCGATCTGCGTGACCGACAGGCCTTCCAGGCAGCAGCGCAGCACCTCGCGCTCGCGCGGGGACAGCTGCGGGTTCTTCGTGAGCGCCTCGGCGTCGGTGTGGGGCGACGCGGCCTCGGAAAGGGTGGCGATGTCCGCCGCCATGTCGGGATGCAGGTGGATGCGGCCCTTGCTCACCGTGCGCACGGCCGCCACGAGCTCGTCCAGTTCCTGGTTCTTGCCGACATAGCCGCGCGCGCCGGCTTTCAACGCCAGTGCCACGGTGGCCGCGCTGTAGTGCGCGGAGATGACGATCGTCCGGCTGCGCGGATGCCGGACCTTCAGCGCCCGCAGGAGGTTGAGCCCGTCGATGTCCGAAGGCCCGAGCGAGAAATCCACGAGCACGACATCCGCCGCCACGGTGGCCAGGGCATCGAGCAGTTCGCGGCTGGTGGCATGGCTGCCGACCACCGACAGGTCGGGCTCGTCCGCCAATCTGGCGATCAGGCCATGCCGGACGACCGCGTGGTCGTCGAGCACCATCAGGCGAAGCGGCTGCGCGGCGAGGTGGTGTGCCATGAGGACCCTCCCAGTGGGCGGATCGTAGGCGGCTCGCCCCCACGTCGACACCATCACAA
Source organism: Variovorax sp. GW821-FHT09D07 (assembly GCF_059416345.1). Classification (NCBI taxonomy): domain Bacteria; kingdom Pseudomonadati; phylum Pseudomonadota; class Betaproteobacteria; order Burkholderiales; family Comamonadaceae; genus Variovorax; species Variovorax sp. GW821-FHT09D07. Next base: position 26,519 of record NZ_JBWKOY010000005.1, on the reverse strand, counting down.
CGAGGGGATGCGCGAGCCCGCGCCGCCTCGGGTTCGAATTTTCGAACGATCCCTAAGTCGACCTCCCGGCTTTTCGTTGTATTTCTATATCGGGAAAAGCACCCGAAAAGAACAATCCATCGGAAGAAAACACGCCGCCGCTCACACGCTTTTCGTGCGCACTTTCAAGGGCACTCGCTGCAAGAGGCGCAAGGCCCTTGCAACGCGAAACCCGACGCATCGGCGGTTGGATTGGGTTCGTTGCGGTGCAGTCAAACGCATCGTTTCGAGGCCATGGGTGGGTTTCAACGAATCCTTCGTTGAACCTTTTTTTTGAAGTTCTTGAGGACATACCAGTGAAGAAAATTGCAACCCTTGCCGCTGTCACCTGCGCGGCTGCCGTGATGTTCGTGCCCGGCCAGGCGAGCGCCGAAAGCGCCGAGCTCCGGATCGCCGGCACCATCATTCCGGCCGCCTGCACGCCCGTTTTCACAGGCGGCGGCGTGGTCGACTACGGCAACATTCCCTCCGGCTCGCTGAATCCGACGGCCCAGACCACGCTCGCGGACAAGTCGACCCAGCTGACGCTGACCTGCGATGCGCCTGTGCTGTTCGGCTTCAAGGTGATCGACGAACGCGCTGCGACGGCGGTCGCCGCGTTGGAAACCATCCCGGGGTATGCCACGAATGCGAAGTTCGGCCTGGGCGCTGTGGATGGCAAGAACATCGGCGCCTATTCGTTGCAGATCACGAAAGAGACGGCCGATCAAGGCAGCACCAAACACATCAACAGCGTGGACGGCGGCGCCACCTGGTCGGACTTTGCCGGCGGCATGACCGGCGACGGCGGCACGCTCGTTGCGTTCGCCGCCAATGCCACGGGAACGGTGCCAGGCGCCCACACCGCCATCACGGCCGACATCCGTGTGGTGACCGCCATCGACAAGGGCAGCAACCTGCCGCTGACCCAGCAGATTCCGCTGGATGGCCTGTCGACGTTCGAACTCGTCTACCTGTAAGCGGCGGCTGACGAACAGCCCGTCGATCCATCTCCATTCTTGTTTCCTCTGCCGTCAAGGGCAGCGTTTCGGGATGGGGAGGATCTCAACGAATCCTTCGTTGAAACTTTTTTTGAAGTTCTTGAGGAAATACGTGTGAAGAGAATTGCAACCCTCGCCGCCTTCGCTGGCGCGGCCGCCGTGGTGATCGCGCCTGTCCCGGCGAGCGCCGAAAGCGCTGAACTGCGGATCACCGGCACCATCGTTCCGGCCGCTTGCACGCCCGCCTTTGCAGGCGGTGGCGTGGTCGACTACGGCACGATCCCCGCCAGCTCGCTGAACCCGACGGCCCAGACCACGCTTGCGCAAAAGTCGATCCAGCTGAGCATGACCTGCGATGCGCCTGCGATGTTCGGCTTCAAGGTGATCGACGAACGCGCAGGGACCGCGGTCACTTCGCTGGCAACGGTTCCGGGGCTTACTGAGAAGGAGAAGTTCGGCTTGGGTGCGTCGGATGACAAGAACATCGGCGCATATTCGTTGCAGGTTGTGAGTCAGACCTCCGATGGAGGCTTCTCGCTTTCCCTTGCGAGCGAGGACGGCGGAATCAATTGGGGGTTCCTTGGCATGAGGGGCCTGAAGGGTGAAGGGAATCAACTTGTTTCATTCAGCAAGACCCAGTCGAATCTGCCGGCTGCCAGCAGGTCTGTCACGGCCGATATCCGTGTGACGACCGCCATCGACAAGAGCAGCAACCTGCCGTTGACCCACGCGATCCCGCTGGATGGCCTGTCGACCTTCGAACTCGTCTACCTGTAAGCCACACGGCTGTATCGGGCGGTCCTTCCGCCCGATACAGGGTGGTGCCGGGCAGGGCGCCTGGCGCAACCCTTTCCAGGACATCCCGTTCTCGAGCCCTCTGCGGCATTGAGCACCGGCCGGCATCGCGTCCGGACCGTTCGGGATCGACGCGGTGCCACGGCTGGCGAACAGCCCGCCGGTCCCTCCCCATTTTTGATTCTTCTCGAAAGCGCCCCTTTCGAGACGGCGGACGCGCTCGTCCGACCACAGGAAAGAGAACCGTGAACTTCATCCCCGCCAGATTTGTTTTCGTACTGTCTGTCTCGACCGCGCTGATCGCGGGCCTCGCCCCGCTGCCGCTGCATGCCGCGGGCATGCTGCCGGAGACCTCGGTCGTCATCGTCAACGAGCGCGATGGCGAAGCCAGCATCAACGTCAGGAACACGGACGCCAAGCCGGCGCTCATGTTCACGTCGCTGACGGGCATTCCCGGGGACGACGACGCCCTGCTGATCGTGACCCCGCCGGTCGCCCGGGTCGAGCCGGGCGAAACGCAGCTCGTGCGTTTTCTGCTGCAGACCAAGGAGCCGCTGAAGACGCAACGCCTGCGGCGCGTGATCTTCGAAGGCATCCCGCCGAAGAACACGGAACCGGGCCTGCGCGTGACCATGAACGTGCGCCAGAACCTGCCGGTGCTGATCCACCCCAAGGGCCTGGCCAAGGACGACCAGCCATGGAAGCGACTGAAGTGGTCGGTCGGGACCGGCACGCTGCGCGTCGTGAACGACAGCCCGTACGTGGTGCGCATGGCCACCGAGGTCCAGTTGCTGCCGTCGACCGCGACGGTCGAGTTGCCACGCCCCTATGTGCTGCCCGGTGAGACGGTGGAAGTGCCCCTGCCGGCCGCTGCGAAGGGGGCCGCCACGGTGCGGATGGTGCCTGCGACGGTGTATGGCTTCACCGTGGCCCGCTACGACGTCAGGCTCGCGGCGCACTGACGATGGCTGGGTTGTCCTTCCGCACCGCGGCCCCGGCGGCCGCCCACCGGCCGCGCGGGCGCGCCCCGGACCGAGTTCACCGCCGCTCGCCGGTGGCTGCGGCCGCCATGGGCGGGCGCACGAAAGGCGCTTCGGTCGGCCTGCCTGCGGCGCTCTGCGTGCTGCTGGTGTCTCCCTCGGCCTTTGCGCTGGCCGGCGAGGAGCGCGCCGACGCCCTCGAGCAGTTCATCAAGGAGAAGCAGGTCGCTGGCTTCGACCAGGACGTGCTCAAGCAGCGCGGCATCGATCCGAAGCTGGCGGACTACTTCCGGCATGAAGCCCGCTTTCGCGCCGGGACGAGCGTGGTGACGCTGTTCGTCAACGGCGAGCGGCGCGGGCTGGTGCCCGCCACCTTCGATGCGGACGGCCGCCTGTGCTTCGACGAAACGCTGCGGGACAAGGCCGGCCTCGTCACGGCCCGCGGGGCGGGAGACGCAGCTGCGGGCGCCACGGCCTGCGATGAATTCCAGCGCCAGTTTCCCAGCACGATCGTCGAGCTGCGCCCCGGCAGGGACGAGGTCCGCCTCATCGTGCCGACCGACGCGTTCCGGGCCCGCGAGCGGGCCGACACCTTCAGCAGCGGCGGCGTCGCCGGCCTGCTGAACTACGACCTGCTGACGATGGACAGCCGCCATGCCGGCGGCACCAGCAGCTTTCATTCGCTGGGCACCGAGGCCGGCTTGAACGTCGGCGACTGGATCTTCCGCAGCCGCCAGAGCTACACCTCGAACAACGGCAAGGAGAAGCTCCAGCACCTGTATGCCTACGGCCAGAAGACGCTGACCGGCTTGGGCGCCACGGTGCAGGGCGGCCAGATCACCATCGCCAGCTCGATCTTCCCGGGCGATCCGATCCTGGGCGTGCAGATCGTCCCGGAGGAGGCCCTGCGCGCGGACGCACGCGACAACGGCGCCGTGGTCGAAGGCATCGCCCACACGCAGGCCCGCGTCGAGGTGCGGCAGAACCACGCGCTCATCTACTCGACGGTCGTCCCACCGGGGCCGTTTTCGCTGACGGGCCTGCCGCTGCTCAGCGGCGCGAGCGACCTGGAGGTCACGGTCATCGAGGCCGACGGCTCCCGCCGGCCGTTCACGGTGCCCGCCGCCGCCCTGGGCGCGACCGCGCTTCGCACGACGGCGGGCTATTCGTTCGCGGTCGGCCGCTACCGCCCGTACAGCCACGGTGAGCGCCAAGACAAGCCCTGGGTCGCGACCGGCACCGGCACCTGGGCCCTGGACAAGCGCACGCATCTGACGGCGGGTGCCATGGTGGCTTCGCGCTACCAGGCCGCGGCATGGGCCGTGAATCGCATGGTGGTGCCGGGCACGATGGCGGGGTTTCGCCAGGCCGTGTCCAACGCCACAGGGGAGGGCGTGCGCGGCACGCAGGTCAACGCGTCGGTGAGCAGCGTGATCTCGCCCGCCTTGTCGGCGTCGGTGAGCGCCACACAACAGACCCGGGGCTATCGCGACCTGGCGGACACGGTCGACCCAGACCTGTTCGACACCGGCTGGACGCGCCAGCGCCACAAGGGCCAGTACACGGGCTCCATCGGTTGGACCCACGCAGACCTCGGCGGTTTCCGGCTGGCCTATTCGGCCTCGTCGAGCTTCGATGGACGCCACATCCAGCGCGTGATCGGCTCGTGGGTGAAGTCGTTCGCGCACGCCACGGTGTCGCTCAACGTGGAACGCAGCACGGGCGACCTCGGGCGCTTCGACAACCGGCATGCGGCCTATGTCACGGTGAGCATTCCGCTGGGCTCGAAGACGGTGAAAACGTACGTCAACCGCTACGACGATCGGACCCGCGCCGGCGTCACGCTCAACGAGCGCATCAACGACACCGCGAGCTACCAGGTCTCGGCCGAGCGGGACAGCCGCGACGGGCGCAACGACTTCGCGGCGCGCCTGAGCCTGCTGCCGCGCTACACGCAGGTCAACCTGGGCTTCTCGCGCAACGGCGCGAGCACCACCTACAGCGGGCAACTGCAGGGCGGCATCGTCGCCCACAAGGACGGCATCACGTTCTCGCCGTACCCCGTGCAGGACACCTTCGGCATCGTCTCGGTGGGGGGCGTGTCCGGCGTCCGAATCGGCACGCCGCAAGGCCCGGTGTGGACCGATGCGTGGGGGCGCGCGGTGGCCCCGCAGCTGTTCCCGTACCACACGAGCCGGCTGGAGATCGCGACCCGCTCGCTGCCCCGCAACGTCGACCTGGTGAATGGCTACCAGGAGCTCGATGCGGGCCGCGGATCGGTGAACCACATCCGCTTCGGCGTGGTCAACGCCCGCCGGGTGCTGCTGAAAGCCGTCGGTCCCGCCGGGCAGGCGCTCGAGAAGGGTGGGGCGGTGGTCGATGGCGACAACCAGTACGTCACCTCGGTCGTGGACGGCGGACAGGTCTTTCTGCCCGACGTGCGGGACGGCGCGGACCTGCGGGTCACGCTGTCGAACGGGGACAGCTGCCGGCTCGCGTTTTCGCTGCCGCAGACACCCGACACCTCCGCCTACTTTGAATCGGCCGATGCCACCTGCACGGCCATGGAAGCACACCAATGATCACGATGAAAAGCCTGCGCCGAATGAGCGCGACGTTCGGCATGGCACTTGCCGCGCTGGCAGCAACGCCGGCGCATGCACAGGCCTCGGCACGCTGCGACGCGCAACTGAGCGAGTCGCTCGTCGACTACGGACGTATGACCCGCGCACAGCTGCTGGAGCGCCAGCCCGACCCCGCCCGGGCCTCGCTGGGCAAGCACCTCGTGACGCTCACGGCGGTATGCGCCGAACGCACGGCGATGGCGCTGTCGTTCCAGGGCGCGGCAGCGGACGACTCAGGCTTCCGGTTTGCCGGGAACGGCCGCTTCACCCTGCGGATCGTGCAGGCGCAGCTCGACGGCAAGCCGGTTCGCCTGGCCGGATCGCACGCGGACGCCACGAACTCGGCCCCTTCATCGCTCCTTCGGCCCGGCGACCGGATGTCGCCCATGGACGGCGCAGGCCTGGCCCAGGGCCAACGCCTGACGGTCCAGCTCGAGATCGAGCCCTTCGTGGGAGTTGCTGCCACGCGCGTGGGTGCCGAGAGCACCTGGGAAGGCGCGGGGCGTTTCGAAGTTCTGAGCCGCTAGCCCGTCATCCGGCGCACAGGCAACCCTGTCGACTTGCCCACAAGGCGAGTCGACATCCGATCCATCCATCCACCTCTGGAGTGATCCTTGAAGCAGAGTCATTGCCCCCTCCACACCGCCACCCCTTCCACGCTGCGGCTCCCCATCACGTGGGGCGAGACCGCGTGCGCCACCATTGCGGTGATCGACCCGGAGCTGCGGCCCCGACAGCAGATGGGGCGGGCCATCCGCAGGCTCGGCCATTGGCCGCTGGTCTTCACCAGCGCACTGGAATTGATGCAGGCGTGCCGCTACCTCCACCTTCGCTTCGACGCCGTGGTCGTGGCCTGCCCGGTGGACGCCGGCGCCGCGGGCGCACTGATCGCCCAGGTGCGGGAGCAGGTGGGTCCAGAGTGCCCCCTGGTCCTGAGCGGCAGCAAGCGCGGCCTGCGCGAGTTGGCAGTCCTGCATGCGCGCGAATCCGACCACGTGGAGGTGACGCCGTCTTCGTTCGAAGAGGCGTACCTGCTGATGCGGTGCTTCCTGCAGTGGCACCGGGCACGGGTGGCGGGCCAGTTCGTCGAATGGGGTGCGTTCCGCTTCGACCTGTCCGCGGACAGCGCGCAGGTGGCCGGCATCCGGGTCGAATTGACGCCCAATGAGTTCGACCTGGCCATCGTGCTGTTCAGGAACGTCGATCAGGTCCTGACCCACCACGCACTGCGCGCGCTGGTGTGGGACAGCGGCCATCGCTGCGGCTCCGGGGTGCTCTCCACGAACGTGTGCGGCCTGCGCCGCAAGCTCGGCCTGGGCGCCGGACGCCATGGGCTGGAACTGCAGGCCGTTCCGGGGCAGGGCTACCGGCTGAGCACCACGGCCAGCGCGCCGGAAGAGAACAGGCGCCGGCAGCGGGAACCCGTCCGAAGGGCAGGGGAACGCGCGTGGGGGAGCGCAGCCGCTGCGCCGGGTTCGGCCGCCTGAGCGAAAGGCAATCAGCCTAGGCGCTTGCTGGTGCGGCAGCTTCCGCCGCATCGGGCCGCGCCAGCCCCGACGCCACCGCCGCCAGGATGCCGCGCAGCCAGCGGTGCGCCGGCTCGTGCTGCGAGCGGTCGTGCCACAGCTGGTAGAAGCGCATGCGCGGAAAGCCCTGCGGCGCGGGCACCGCCACCAGCGGCAGCGTGTGCACGAACTGCATCGCGAAATGGCGCGCGGTGGTGAAGACCAGGTCGGTGCCCACCAGCAGGTGCGGTGCCACGGTGAAGTAGGGCACGGCAATGCAGGCCTCGCGCGTCTGGCGCAAGGTGGCCAGGTGCGTCTCGACCACGCCGCGCTGCGACGCCGCATACGGCGTGGGCACCACGTGGCGCGCGGCGATGTAGCGCTCCATCGTCATGGCGCCCTTGGCGGCCAGCGGGTTGTTCTTGCCCATGAGGCACATCAGGTCGTCCTCGAGCAGCAGCGACAGGTGCAGCCGGTCGGGCGGCTGCGGCCAGTTGCCGATGACGATGTCGAGCTCGCCCTGGGCCAGCGCGCGCTCGTAGTCGTAAGTGACGCTCAGCGGGTGCACCACCAGCCGCGCATGCGGCGCCTCGGCGCGGAACCGCGTGGTCACGTCGGCCAGGAAGCTCATCGCCAGGTAGTCGGGCAGCGCGAGGTGGAAAGTCATTGCGCTGGAGGCGGGCTCGAACTGCTCGGGGCCCGAGAGCATGCGGTCGATTTCGAGCAGTGCGCCGCGCGCGCGGTCGCGCAGCTGCAGCGCCCGCTCGGTGGGCACCATGCCGCTGCGCTCGCGCACCAGGATGGGGTCGGCGAACACCTCGCGCAGCCGGCGCAGGGCGGTGCTGATGGCGGGCTGGGTCTGGTTCATTCGCACCGCCACCCGGGAGACGCTGCGTTCGGCCACCAGGGCGACCAGCACGCGCAGCAGGTAGGTGTCGACGGGAGCGTGGGAGCGTGACATGGCGGAGAAAAAGGCCTCTGGGGGCGTTGCCGGCGGCAAGACCATCATGGCAAACCGTTATGCCGCACATTCTAGAGAGCGTGATCCGGGGCCGCGATATCTGCCTACAGTTCGCCACCAGCGGGAACGGCAGCCGCAAGCGGACCCACAGAAGGTCCCAGGCGGCGCGTCCCGTCCACACCTAGAAATGGAGACAACCATGAGCATGGACGCCACGATGGCGCCAGTCCGGGAACACACCGCCACGGCGGAACTGGACGGCATCTACCGCAAGATCATCTTCCGCCTGATTCCCTTCCTGATGCTGCTGTGGGTGCTGGCCTGGATCGACCGGGTCAACATCGGCTTCATCAAGCTGACGATGCTGGACGACCTGAAGTGGAGCGAGGCGGCCTACGGGCTGGGCGCGGGGATCTTCTTCCTGGGCTACTTCTTCTTCGAGGTGCCCAGCAACCTGCTGCTGCAGAAGATCGGCGCCAAGAAGACCATCATGCGCATCACGATCGGCTGGGGCCTGACCTCGATCGCCACGATGTTCGTGAAGAGCACCGAGATGTTCTACCTGCTGCGCTTCCTGCTGGGCGTGTTCGAGGCGGGCTTCTACCCCGGCATCATCCTGTACCTGACCTACTGGTTCCCCGACAGCCGGCGCGCCAAGGCCTTCGGCATGTTCATGTCGGCCTCGGCCTTCGCGGGCGTGATCGGCGGGCCGCTGGCCGGCACCATCATGAACAACATGCATGGCGTGAACGGCTGGGCCGGCTGGCAATGGGTGCTGCTGCTCGAGGGCATTCCCTCGGTGCTGGCCGGCATCGCCACCTACTTCTATCTGACCGACCGGCCCGAGCAGGCCCACTGGCTCACGGCGCGTGAACGCCAGCTGGTGCACGACGACCTGGAACGCGACCGCAAGACCCTGGGCCACCGCGAGCACAGCATGCTGGCCTCGCTGAAGAACGGCAAGTTCTGGCTGCTGATCCTGATCTTCTTCTGCATCATCGCGGCGAACTCGTCGCTCACCTTCTACGGCCCGACACTGGTGAAAGAGATCGGCTTCACCAACCCGCTGACCGTGGGCTGGATCATGGCCGGCGCCTACCTGTGCGGCGCGGCCGGCATGATCTGGAACGGCTTCCACTCCGACCGCCACCAGGAGTCGCGCTACCACTGCGCGCTGGCCGCGGCGCTGGGTTCGGGGGCCTTGCTGGTGGTGGCGCTGTTCCTGCGCCAGAGCCCGGCCCTCGTGCTGGCCGGCCTCACGCTGGCCATCGTCGGCACCATGAGCGCCATCCCCGTGTTCTGGCAGATGCCCAACCGCTTCCTGGCCGGCACCGCGGCCGCCGGCGGCGTGGCGCTGATCAACTCGATCGCCAACCTCGCGGGCTTCGGCGCGCCGTGGATGCTGGGCCTCATCAAGACCGCCACCGGCAGCCTCGCTCCTGGCCTGTATGTGGTCGCGGCGGTCGAGATCTGCGCCACCGTGCTGATCCTGCTGTTCGTGCCGCGCCTGCACAAGACGCCCGCGCGCTGATTCCTTCCACCCCTTCGTCCGACTGTCTGAATACAAAGGAGATGCTCTCCATGCCTTCCCACGCCCATCGTTTCGATCTCCAGGCGCTCAACGCCATGGACTGCGACGCGTTCGTCGCCGCACTCGGGCCGACTTTCGAGAACTCGCCCTGGGTCGCACGCTCGGCCTGGTCGCTGCGGCCCTTCGCCACCATCGACGCGCTGCACGAAGCCATGCTCGACGTGGTGCGCCGCGCACCCGACGCCCAGCAACTGGCGTTCCTGTGCGGCCACCCCGAGCTGGCGGGCCGCGAAGCCCAGGCCGGCACGATGACCGTCGAGTCGGTCGGCGAGCAGGGCAGTGCGGGCCTGAACGCCCTGAGCCGCGAAGAGATGGCCGAGATCCAGCGGCTGAACCGCGTGTACCGCGAGCGGCACGGCTTTCCTTTCATCATCGCGGTGCGCCGCAGCACCAAGGGCCAGATCTTCGAGGCGCTGCGCAGCCGCGCCGCCGAGTCCACCGAAGCCGAGCGCCGCGCGGCGCTGACGCAGATCGGCCTCATCACCCGCGGGCGCATCGACACGCTGCTGGGTGCGTCCACCTCCCAAGGAGCGGTCCATGCCTGAGAAAGAAATTTCCCTGCCCGCACGCCGTCGCTTCGCGCTGTCGGGCCTCGCGCTCGGCGCCGCAGCCCTGGCGCCTCACGGTGCTGTTGCACAGACAACGGCCGCACCCGTCGGCCCGGCCCAGGCCAGCGGCCCCATCGTGCTGCACGGCGTGAGCCCGCGCCTGACCGTGCACGCGCTCGACACCTTCCACGGCGCCGCGGCGACCGGCCTTCGCATCGATTTCTCGGCCCGCGAAGGCGACGGCTTCAAGCTGCTGCGCACCGTGACCATGAACGGCAACGGCCGCTCCGACGAGCCGCTCTTGATCGGCGACGGCTACCGCGCCGGCGACTACGAGCTGCTGCTGCACGTGGACGAGTACTTTGCGCGCAAGCAGTCGCGCCTGCCCACGCCGCCGTTCCTGTCGAAGCTGCCGGTGCGCATCCGCGTGGCCAACGTGGCCGAGCGCATCCACCTGCCGATCCAGTTCGGCCCGTGGAGCTACACCTACTCGCGCGGCAGCTGACCAAGCAGGCCCCGTTCGTTCCCATCGTCCGCAAGGAGTTTTGTTCTCATGACCGGCATCACCACCCACGTGCTCGACATCACCACCGGCCGCCCGCTCGTCGGGCTGAAGGTCGACCTCTACGACGTGGCGACCACGCCGCCGACGCGCCTGAACAGCACGCGCACCAACGCTGACGGCCGCACCGACGCGCCCATGCTGGCCGCCGCCTCGGCGCGCACCGGGCAGTTCGAGCTGCAGTTCCACGTCGGGGACCACTTCAAGGCGGCCGATGCGCTGTCCGACGTGGTGCCCGTGCGCTTTGCCATCGCCGACGCCGCGCAGCACTACCACGTGCCGATGCTGTGCGCCCCCTGGTTTTTTTCCACCTATCGCGGCAGCTGACCGCGGGAGCTTTTGCTGAATGACCACATCCCATGACCCCCACGCAGGCGCGTACCTGCTCGACTCCATCCGCCTCGCCATGGGCAACATCCGCGAACGCAAGACCTGGCCCTTCGGCGCCGTGATCGCGCGCGACGGCAAGGTCATTGCCACCGCCGTCAACGAGGTGGACGCCCTGTGCGACCCCTCGGCCCACGCCGAGATGCAGGCCGTGCGCGCCGCCGCCAAGGCCCTGAAGAGCACCGACCTGTCGGGCTGCACCGTGTACGCCAGCGGCTACCCGTGCTCGATGTGCCTGACGGCGATGTACCTGTCGGGCGTGAAGGAGGTGTTCTACGCCTACTCGAACGAAGACGGCGAACCCTTCGACCTGTCGGCCGCACGCGGCTACGTCGAGATCGCCCGGCCGCTGGAGCAGCGTGAGATGAAGCTGCATTCGCTGCCGGTGCGCGATGAGGCCGATGAGGACTTGTACGAGGCGTGGCACAAGGTGGCGCAGCCGGCGGGTTGAGCCAGAGACAGCGCTGCGCCCGGGCCTGCCGGGCCGATGCTGCGTGCCATACTGCCCGCGTGTTCACGTGGCGCAGCAGCCATCGAGGAGAAAGACGCACATGGTCCAGCAGGCCAAGCGCAGCGCAACCACCGTCGGGGCCATCCTCGCCTCGGCGCGACAGCTGTTCATAGAGCGGGGGTTCGCGGCCGTCAGCATCGACGACATCGCAGCTGGTGCAGGGATCGCCAAGGGCGGCCTGTATCACCACTTCCGCGCCAAGCACGATGTCTTCGAGGCCGTGCTCGATGCGGTGCAGGCCGAGCTTGCAGCGGAACTCGGCACACGCATCCAGCGCATCGAAGGGCACCGTTCGCCCCACACCATCGCGACCAACCTGCGCATCTACCTCGAAGCGGCCACGCAGGAAGGCCTGCGCCAGCTGATCCTGGTCGACGGGCCCGTGGTGCTCGGCTGGGAGCGCTGGCGCGGCATCGACGACCGCCACTTCATGGACTCGATCCGCACCGGGCTGGTGGCCATCATGCCGGCGGGCACGCCACCCGAAGAGATCGAGGCCGCCACGCGGCTCATCGCCGGCGCGGTGGCCGAAGCGGCGCTGGCCTGCGGGGCGGCGCAAGACCCGATGGCCGCCGTGCAGCTGCACTGCCGGTTGCTCGAGACCATGCTGTGCGGGCTGCAGCAACACGGGTCGGATTCACACCCGGATTGACAAACCGACTTTGAGTCGGTAAATTTTCTCCATCGCATCCGATGGAGACAGACATGGCGTTTCCTGGCAAGACCGATCCCGCCGACCCCGCCCAGGGGACCGAAGCGTTGTTCGCGCGCTACCACGTCGGATGGGAAACACGCGACCCCGACCGCATCGCGTCGCTGCATTCCGAAGACACGACCTACTGGCTGCACGACGGCTCCGCGCCGGTGCGCGGGCGCGAGGCGCTGCGCCAGTACTGCGTGGGCGTGTTCGCCCGTTACCCCTTCAGCTTCGAACTGCGGCGCAGCCTGTTCGGTGCACGCCACTGGGTGCTGGAGTGGGTGATGGTGCTGCCGCTGAAGGACACGGCAGGGCAACCGTTCACCGCGCGCGTCGAGATGCTCGACGTGGTCGACGTCAACGACGCCGGCGAGGTGACGCGCAAGGACGTCTACATGAACGGCGCCCAGTCGCAGGCCGCCTTTGCGCGCGCGGGCATCGCGCCCGGCCAGCCGTAGCCGTCTCGTTCTTGAAGCATCGCTCCCGCTTCCGGCTTGTTGGAAGCGGGCAGGGCGCAGCCACGCCCAACGACCGGTTACCACCCACCAGGAGCACGCCATGCACACCCGCCCGCATCACACGTTCTGGCCCCGGCGCCTGCCCCGCGCCTTGCACGCGGCACGCACGCCGCTGTGGGACAACCTCGCGGTCAATGCCCGCCGCTTTCCCGACAAGGCGGCGCTCATCTTCATGGGCCGCACGCTGAGCTACGCGCAGCTGTGGGCTGCCGTCGAACGCCTGTCGGCCGGCCTGCATGCGCTGGGCGTGCGCCCCGGCGACCGCGTGCTGCTGGCGATGCAGAACTGCCCGCAGCTGGTGATCGCGCATTTCGCGATCCTGCGCGCCGATGCCGTGGTGGTGCCGGTCAACCCGATGAACCGCGCCGAGGAGCTGAAGCATTTCATCGTCGATCCCGATGCGCAGGTGGCGATTGCAACGGCGGACCTCGCGGTCGAGCTTGCGAAAGCCAGCGACGCCCTGCCGCAGGCGCAGCAGCTGCGCCACCTCGTCGTGACGCAGTTCACCGATGCCTTCGACCCGGCCGCGCTGTCGGAACAGGACATGCCGGCAGCCTGGGCGCCGTGGCTGCTGCCGCGACGTGAGCTGCCGACGCTGGCCGGTGGCGCGGTGCATGCGTGGTCCGACTGCCTGGCCTGCGAAGCAGCGCCGCCCGTGGCCAGCGCCGATGCGGACGCACTGGCCCTGTTGCCTTACACCAGCGGCACGACCGGCCTGCCCAAGGGCTGCATGCTCAGCCACGCGAACGCGATGCACAACGCGATGGCCATCAATGCCTGGGGCAACGTGACGCCGCAGAGCATCCACCTCGTGGCCGTGCCGATGTTCCACATCACCGGCATGGTCGGCGTCATGCACGCGGCGATGCAGGTGGGCGCCACGGCCGTGCTGATGCCGCGCTGGGACCGCGAACTGGCGGGCCGGCTGATCGCCACGCACCAGGTCACGCACTGGGCCAACATCCCGACCATGGTCATCGACCTCTTGGCCAGCCCGAACGTGGCGCGCTTCGATCTGTCGAGCCTGGTCGCCATCGGCGGCGGCGGGGCGGCGATGCCGCAGGCGGTGGCGCAGCGGCTGTTCGAGCAGTACGGCCTGCGCTACGTCGAGGCCTACGGCCTCACCGAAACCGCCGCGCCCTCGCACTACAACCCGCCCGACGCACCCAAGCTGCAGTGCCTGGGCATCCCGTTCATGAGCACCGACGCGCGCGTGATCGACCCCGACACGGGCCGCGAGGTCGCGCCGGGAGCGCAGGGCGAGATCGTGATCCACGGGCCGCAGGTCTTTGCGGGCTACTGGAAACGCCCGGCGGACACTGAGGCTGCTTTCGTCGAGATCGACGGCCAGCGCTTCTTCCGCTCCGGCGACATGGGGCATGTGGACGGGGAGGGCTACTTCTTCGTCACCGACCGGCTCAAGCGGATGATCAACGCGAGCGGCTTCAAGGTCTGGCCGGCCGAGGTGGAAGCGCTGATGTTCCGCCACCCGGCGATCCAGGAGGCCTGCGTGATCGCGACCCGGGACGCCTACCGCGGCGAATCGGTCAAGGCGCTGGTGGTGCTCAAGCCTGAGCAAGCGCCGGTGAGCGCGCAGGACATCATCCACTGGTGCGGAGCGAACATGGCGGCGTACAAGGCGCCGCGCGTGGTGCAGTTCGTCGACGCGCTGCCCAAGAGCGGCAGCGGCAAGGTGATGTGGCGCGCGCTGCAGGAAGCAGAGGCTGCGTCAACGTGAAGCCGACGGGCCCGGGCGAACGACGACCGGCGCATGCTGCGCCATCAGCCCGGCGACCCACTCGATGAACGCGCGCAGCTTGGCGCTCACATGCCGGTTCGGCGCGAACGCCACGTACAGCGGCATCGGATCGAGCTGCCAGTCTTCGAACAGCGGCAGCAGTTCGCCGCGCGCCCGGTGCGGCGCGGCCATGTAGTCCGGCAGCCAGAGGATGCCCAGGCCCGCCAGCCCCGCGGCGAGGTAGGCGTTGCCGTCGTCGACCGAGAGCACGTAGCGGCCCTGCACGTCGACGCGCTCGTCGCCCCGGCGCATGGCGTACGGAAAGGTCTTGCCGTGGCGCGACCACAGGAAGCCGACGATGCGGTGGTGCGTGTCTTCCAGCTCGCGCGGGTGCGTCGGCGTGCCGGCCAGTTCCAGGTAACTCGGCGTCGCGTAGACCCCGAGCTGCAGGTCGCCCACGCGGCGGGCCATGAGCGAGGGGTCGGTGAGTTCGCCGCCGCGCACGACGCAATCGACGTTCTCGCCGATCACATCGACCATGCGATCGCTCACGCCCATGTCGAGCTGGATGTCGGGGTAGCGCGCATGGAAGGCCGGCAGCGCGGGCACCAGGATCATGCGGGCCAGCGGGCTGGGCACGTCCACGCGAAGGCGGCCGCGGGGCAGGGCGGTGGCACTCGACAGGCTGGTCTCGGCGTCGTCCAGGTCGGCCAGCAGCCGCACCGCACGCTCGTAGTACGCCGCGCCATCGGCCGTGACGTTCACCTTGCGCGTCGTGCGATTGAGCAGCTTCACGCGCAGCCGCGCCTCCAGCTGCTGCACCAGCTGCGTCACGCTGGTCTTGCTCATGTGCAGCGTGTCGGCGGCCTTGGTGAAGCTGCCGGCTTCCACCACGCGGGTGAAGGCCTGCATTGCATCGAAACGGTCCATGGGAGGGCTCCTGCGGGACGTGTGCCGTGATTGTTTGGGATCTGCAAACAGTGATTGTTGGCTTTGCCCGTTTATCGATGGCGCATGGCTTCCTAAAGTCCCTGCATCGTCCTCACTCACCGCAGAAAGAAAGCACCTTATGGCCTCACGCGACGTCGTTTTTCCACCTGGGCGCCAGGCGCTCTATGACCGCAACCGCTATTCGCCAGCCGTTCGCTCCAACGGCTTCCTGTTCGTGTCGGGACAGGTCGGCAGCCGCGAAGACGGCTCGCCGGAACCTGAGCTGGAAGCGCAGGTGCGGCGCGCCTTCGACAACCTGAACGCCATCCTGAAAGCCGCGGGCTGCACCTTCGACGACGTGGTCGACGTGACGGTCTTCATCGTCGATCCAGAATCGAACTTCGAAACGATCTGGAAACTGGTGCCCGAGTACTGGGGCGAAGCGCCGCACCCGACGCTGACCGGAATCGGCGTGACGTGGCTCTATGGGTTCCAGTTCGAGATCAAGGTGATTGCGAAGCTGCCGGATGGGAGCACGCTGAGTTGATTCGACTCTGGGCTACTTCGCTCTGACCTGAAATGAAGGGCTGGGCGAAGTGCCAAGGCTGGAGGGGCATTGGGCTCGGGTCGAGGAGTGCCCAGGTTCTCAGGTTCACCGTCCATGTTCAAAAATGTGTACTCGAAGAATCACTACTAAGTAGTTGATTTATAAAGAAACGAGAGTTCAACCGATACGGATTCGTCGAACGCTTTTTTTCATGAAAGTGTTCTCAACATGTCGCTTTCGCAAATTGTGTTCGCGAGATGTCGCAACAACTCTGCAGGGATGCCTGTTAGGTCATCAACTCGCCCGCGAATGCTCTTGAGCTTCCACGTCTCTAGACGCTCGGCGTCAACAAAGAAAAGTTAGAGGACTTCACTCAAGAAGACTGGCTGGAGGGAACGCGCCAACAACTCATCCAAGCGCGCCGCAAACGCTTGAAAGAAGGGCATCTTGCAGAGTTCATCGAGTACAGCTCTGCCTGTGAACACTTCCCGCATGTAGGAGGTGCCCGGCGCATCTGACTGTTCTAAGAGCGTGTAGTCGAAGGAGTCAGGCTCTCGGCGGGCTGCTTGCTCGTTCAGCCAGGCTGGCGGTAGCGCTGCTGCTTCACTTGCTATCGCAATCTGTGCGAGCGCGGTGATCACCGCCAATCTCTACTTTGGCGGGGTTCGGGCGTCGCAGTTCAGCCCACAGGACAGAAGGCGACGCTTGTCGAGCGTGCGCCACGCGGCATGCTCCACGCGTGCAGCGCCTCGTTGACGCCGAGCGACACGTCTAAATTCCGAAAACAAACTAATTAGTGAAATCTCGAAGTTGGAGCCAATGGAAGGAATTATTTCACGCAATTGAAAATAAAATTTCCTGATATTTTGTGGTCTCAACTTAATTGACAACTCAATGGTAAATCGAACCAACGCTTTTGAGGTCTGCTAGAGCTGCCGGCCTCGGTCGATCATTTGATCTTTGCGGTTCTTTGGGCTTGAATCCCCGGTTCTTCAACAACCGCCACAAGCCCGATCATGTAACCAATGCAGAAACCCCGGACTGTTACAGCAGCCGGGGTTTCTTAAAGCTCACTCTGAACCCACTTCGATAAATGGATGCTTTGAACGATACGCTTGAAAAAGCGTGGCGTCAAGGGCAGGGGGGAGGCTTTTCCGGGACTTGTTCCGCATTGATATGACCGCGTCGGCCTATTGCAATGCGACCCGTCAGTTCTCCCCGTCACTCGCCCGCGGACTTGCCGCGACAAGCGCGCGCCTCCCTATCCCCCGAGCCGAATGCATTAGTCGCCGAGGCCCCCGCTCAGGGGCATGACACATCGGGCCCCGAGAGAGAGCTCCTGTCTAGGCAGCACAGTCCCACAGAGGTCGGGGAGGTTCTTTGCAAAAAAAAATCATCGCGTCGTAGCGACGCCAACGCTTTTTTTCCAGGGCGCCATCTGGTTGGAATTACCGACCAGCCTGACTTCAATCCGGATTTCTGGCCGGATCTTGAAGTGAGTGGCCTCGATCAAGCAAAACTTGATACTTACCTGAAAAGAAAAAAGGCCATCCGCCTCTTTTTCGAAGGCGCCAGCTCCCGAGCGCTTCAAATGGCGTCAGGTCTCGGCACGACCTGGATCAATCGCCTCATTCGAGAGCGATGCATGCTCATTCACCCGGATGGGCGCATCTACGGCTGGCGGGGACTGGTCAAATATTCAAGGATCGCGAGCTATACCCGAAAAAAGAAAGTGAAGGCAGATGTCGGTGGACGAGGATGTGCCGGAGCAATGCGTTCGTTATTGCTGACTGAGCCTGATCTTGACCGGCGATTCACGAATTGGATTTTAAAATCCGCGGTTGCCGGTGAGCTCGGCGAAGTCAATAGGCCGTTCCAGCGAATCTGGAAGTGGTTCTTGAAGGAACTTCAAAAGCTCGGCTACGAGGTTCGTAACGAATGGCCATTTACCACTGAGGCCCGGGGTTATCAGGCCGTGCGGAATCACGTGAGGCGCGTGCTGGATTCGAACCCCCGCAAGGCGGCGCGCGTGGTGGGCGGCAAGCCCTTAGCCGACAAACTGAGCGGCGGCGACGGGGTAGACCGTCCGATCCACCGGGCCTACCAACGGGTCGAAATGGATGCCCACAAGCTCAACGGGCGTTTCTGCATCCTGGTGCCTCACCCGCTCGGCGGCCATGTGCCGACCATCGTTCGGCGCCTTTGGGTGATCGTCATCGTCGACGTCCACACCCGCGCGGTGCTGGGGTATCACCTGAGTCTACGCCCGGAGGTAAACAAGCAGGACGTGCTCCAGACGATCAAGTCGGCACTGACGCGCTGGCAGCGCATGTCGCTGTCAATGGGCGAAGTGAGCTACTTGGACGATGCGGCATTGCCCTCGGGCCACCATGAGCGCTACGTCGGTCTTTGCTGGGACGAAACGAGCGTCGACGGCGCGTTGGCAGGCACGTGCAAGGACGTGAAGGACATGTTGCTCAATGTTGTGGGCTCCACGATGGTCGAACCGTCGCAGGGATGGAGCGCGCGGCGGCTTAAAGATGATCGGCCCTTCATCGAAACATTCTTCCGAATGCTGGGGCAGCGAGGTTTGAATCGCATGTCGAACTCAACGGGGAGCAAGCCTTCGGAAAAAGCCGGGCGCGATCCGGAGCTGGTGGCCCTCAACAGCCAATTCCAGCTTGAGTACCTCGAAGAGCTTCTGGATGTTTTGATCGCCAACTACAACGCAACTCAACACGCGGGTCTGGGTCATCGTTGGCCACTTCAGTTCCTGGACTTCCTGACGACGCGCGAAGACGCGCCCGAGATACGTCGGGCGGATCCTCAACTGCTGAGCGGTCTACTCAGTGTCCGGAAGATCTGCACGGTTAAAGGGGGCTACCGCAAGGGGCGGCGGCCCTATGTCAACTTCTATGGCGCCGCGTACAGCGGCGAGATTCTGGCGGACCGACACGACCTGGTGGGTAAGAAGATCAGTGTTACGAGCCATCTGGACGACGATGCGCGCGTGGTGAAGGCGTCTACGGCGGACGGCTATTCGTTGGGCGTTCTGCGCGCCGCGGCACCATGGCACGGCTTGCCACATTCACTCTCTGTGCGCAGCGCGATCCATACCCTGGTGAACGCACGCAAGTTCCGCATCTCCGCTGGCGGCGATGCGGTTGCATCTTTCATCGAGTTCGTCGAATCGTCCCGCGGAAAGAAGCTGCCGCCGCATCCGGCCTATCTGGCCCTGCGCAAGATTTTGGTCGACGTCGCGCAGCGCACGAACGACGCGGACCTCGACAGCGCTGTCGAAGTGGCACGGGCTCGCCTTGCCGAACGCAACGAAGTCATAGCCAAGGCCGATGCGTCCGGCACCGACGAGGCTGCGCCATCCGCATCCGAATCGATTTCTGAGTCAAGGTCTTTTCCGACGCGACACCCTGCGTCCTCGAAGCGCTCTGACGCGCCTTCGCCCGCCATCAAACCCAAGAAAAAGCTGCCGATGCATCGCATGGCCGCGAACAAGTAGGGCAACGTATGGACAAAAGACTTCCCCGGCACGTCGACAGTCGCCATCCGGTACTGCGTCAGGAGTACGCCGTCTTCACGGCAGCCATAGCTGAGATGGCAACCGTCCTGGGCGATTGGATCGATCAAAAGCAGCCTGGCGGCATCATTCACGGGCCCTCCCGATTCGGCAAGACCAAGGGCGTGAAATGGCATCTGGGCGAGCTGCTGAGTCAGCGCTTCGGCAGGGCCATTCCCCTGTACATGTGGACGCGCCCCCCCGACAGTCAAAACCATGAGGGCGAATTCTGGCGGTCGTTGTTGATCGCCTCGGGTCATCGCTACGCGCTCACCAAGTTACACGTCGGTGATCGAAGGCGCATGCTGCAGGAGCTTTTCATTTCCACCGCTAGAAACTGCGGCTGCAACTTCGTCATTCTGCTGATCGATGAAGCGCAGACGATGACGCTCAGGGAATGGACATGGCTACTCGGACTTCAAAACGCCCTCGACTGGGAGGGCTTCCGTCTGAGCGTCTTCTCGGTGGCCTCGCATCAGCTGGGCTACCAGTACCAACTCATGGCGCGTTCCGATCACGCGCACGTTGCGGCCCGCTTCATGGTGTCGCATTGGCAGTTCCCGGGATTGAGCAGCGAGGAAGAGATCGAGTTCGTGTTGCAGGGCTACGACCTTGCGAGCGAGTGGCCGCAGGGCTCCGAAACGTCCTACCTCGCGCACTTCGCGCCCGATCAGTTTAGCCGCGGAGAGCGGCTATCGCATTGCGCATCAACGGTCTGGCAGGTGATGAATGCGTTGCTGCCGGAGGACTATGGCGGTGAGCCCAATTTTCCGATGCAGCATCTTGCGCGATCCGTCGAGAAGATCCTGATGAATCTTGCAAAGGGGGATGACTGGGAAGAGGGGACAAGCCAGGACGCGTGGCTCGAGGCTTTCGCCGAGACGCGGTTCGCCGATCACATGCGCCTGATCTCCGCTGAACTGCCACGGAAAAGGACCTAGGCGATGGAGTCCCTTGTACTGACCTCGGGCGACAGTCCGTCAATTCTTGGGAAAGCGATCAGCCGAGACCGACGGTATCGCCAGATTGCGTGGACGCCGCACACGATCGCACCCTATGCATCGATGTGGATCACGGCTCAGAGATTCATCGTCTTGAATCACCCGAGCCAACAGGCGTTCGAGCACGACTTTGTACTAAACGACGGGAGCGGCAAGGCGATGTCGTTGGATTGCTCCGTCAACCCAGAACACTCTCTCCGGTTATTGCGCTTTTGCCGGGTAACCGGCGAATCCGTCACATCGTTGAAATGGTCTCAGGTCGGGCAGTATCCATCCAGCCTTCGACCGCTCTTCGGCCGTTTCGTGGTCTGGTGCCGCGCCTGCCTTGCGGAGGCCTTTCACAGCGTTCTCTTTTCACTGGCAGGACTGAACCGCTGCCCCGTCCATGACATTCCGCTCGAGTACCGATGCCGCTGCGGTCTTTCGATACCACACGGAAAGCTTGGGACTTCTTTCCAGAAGCCCGGACACTGCCGGTGCGGCTTTGTGTTCCTCGAGCCGGCTACCGCAAGAGAGCCGAAGCGCAACCCGGCACGCGACGCAGTCCTCGAGGAGCTCACGCGCTGGCTGGAGGCTGCGAGTAGTCGTTTCTGGTTCGAATTACACGATCAGTGGTCGCGTTATCCGAGCATCGAACGCTATCTGGTGCATGCCCAACATTGGGCACAGGCATTCCGTACGCCAAATCCTCCCCTATGCTGGGCGGTTGCCGAACTGCCCGAGTTACAACACGCGCGATGGAACTGCGCGTCACACGAGTTTGGCGGGGAACCGGTGCGGGTGCGGCACGACATCGCCCCCACGCCGGAGTTGGGAGCTGCCAGCGCCGTATTCAAGGCGATCAAGCGGCACCTGCTGCGCCACGTGCTCGCGAGCGAAGCCCGTGGGTGGATCGAGGCGTTCGCCCAGTCCTCGGACGAGACGTACATCCTGCGTCATCTGGCCTCGAGCCCACAGGCGCGGGACGCCTGGTGCCTGCTGCTTTGGTGGCAATCGTGCGTGTGGAGCGTCGGTCTGCGCGACTGGTTCCGGCGCCAAACCTACAGGATGCCGCCGCAATGGGAAATCAGGAATGCCCGCGTACTGCCGTCCGAGACGGCCTTGCATCCGCTGGACATAGCATTCCAGGGTGGCAGTCGGCGTTGGCTACTTCAATGGACGACGGCCGGCAGCCTGTCGATGCTGTGGGTGGCAGCGCGAAGGGCTGTGGCGCTCGCGGTGAGCCGTGCCGAGCCGGTGTGGGGGCGTGGCGCGGTCGGCGAGCGGTTATTTCCTGCCTGGAGCGCCGCCCGCAACAGCGCCGGGAAGCTGGTGTTGTGCATGGACGCACCGGACAGATCCTGCTGGTCCGCGCGCACGCGGACGCCCAAGGCGGCGCGCGCGCAAGGCGCGCGGGACCGGGAAGTTCAGATGCGCACCCGGATCGCGTCGCAGTGTGCACCGGTTTGTGTCTGGTATGACGGGGAAGCACAAACGTGGACGACCGGGCCAGGCGTGGGGCTGAAGGTAGGCGAGGGCGCCCGCCGACGGCGACTCCTAGGCAAGACGAAGTGCTTCTTCGCAATCGTCGCGCTACGGGGGCCAGAGGGCGAGCGATTTGCCGCTCAGAGCCTGTCGCACCCCGTGGCCGCCAGCGCGAACTCCCCCAGGGACGCGATCAACGGGCTGCGCACAGCGTTGACCCGGTGGGTCCGAGAAGGCGCGGCATTCGCGCCGGCTGAGCTGCAAACAATGGAGAAGCCCGATGCGCCGTTCCCAAATCATTGAAGTCCGACAACTGCATCGCGGCCATTTCGCCTTTTTGCGCGCAGTGCTGCAAGGCGTGGATCCGGTTACGAGCTGGAGCGCCTACATGCAAGTGGAAAGTTTGACTGCTACCGACCGCAAGAGCAGGCAGATGGCCGACTGGATTCGTGACGAGTGCGTCGCGGCGGCGAATCGCGACTGCCGGTACCACGTGGCACGACTTCTGCGGCTTGAGCTCGCAGCATTTGGCGGTGCAGATGACGCTGCGAGTATTGGCCACGCGACACACGCATCGTCTTCGGAAGAGCAGTTCGAGATCCTGGCTGCCGGTCGCGTCACTGCGACGCATCAAAGGGCACGCCTCGTCCAACGGCAACTGGATGCGCTTCGAGGCCTCGAGATGCGGGCCCTCGCGCGCATGTCTGCCGAGGATTCGGTGGGCAAGTGGTTGCCCCCGGCTATGGCCAGGCTGCTCGAGAAAGCCGGCATGTCCACCTTGTCGTTGCTGATCGCGCGCATCAAGAACAACGGCGTGCGATGGTGGTCTGACGTGCCGGCGGTGAGCCGGGGGAAAGCCGCTCGGATCGTTGACTGGGTTAGCACGCACGCGCAGGACATCGGCATTCCCTTTGCCTCGGCGCGTCTGGGCGACAACCAGGCCGGAGGCCTAGACCGAAGTGGGCCATCGACGACCCTGGTTCCCTTAGAGCATTTCCTCGTGCCGCGAGAACTTGATGGTCACGACGGTGCATTCCGCGTGCCGCGCGGCGAGTGCCTACTGGCGGCGGACAACGACCGCCAAGCGATCGAAGCTTGGCTTAACGACACACATCACGCCTTGCGCTCTCCTGAAACCATCCGCAGCTACCGCATCGAAGCAGAGCGATTGCTACTCTGGTGCGTCTTGGTCAGGCGCAAGCCCGTCTCCTCCTTGACGCATGCTGATGCGAAGGCCTACAGGGATTTTTTGGTGGATCCGCCGGGCCATTGGTGTGGGTACCGCGGGAGCCGACGTGACTCGCCCCAGTGGCGGCCTATGGAGAAAGGATTGAGCGCGGCTACGCTGGGAATGGCTTTAACCCGCCTTGGTTCCCTGTTCAAGTACCTGATCACTCACCGGTATGTCTACAGCCATCCCTTTCTCGAACCTAAGGCTATCGACAGGGGCCGCAGCGATACCAGCCTGCAGCGAACTCTGACGTTCGCGCAGTGGGATCGAATAGACCGCGATCTGGCTGCAGAACTCGAATTCAAGGCGGCGCATGAGCCGACCAGGCGGCGCGCGCGCGCCATTCGCTGGCTCTACGCTACCGGCATGTCGCTTTCCGAGATCGTCGCCGTGCAATGCGGCGCGCTGCGGCCGATTCGGTTCACCCAGGCTGACGGAACAACCGGTAGCGGCTGGGTTGTCCTTGTCGTGGGCCGGCGCGAACTCATGCGCGAGGTGCCGGTGCCGTCGCAGCTGATAGCAGAACTGGGGGATGAGTTGGCCCGAGCCTATCGGCCACGCGCGCCGACGGATCGGGCAAACGCGCGCGTGCCAATTGTCGGCCGGTTCGGCGCAGCGGACGGAGGGGTCCCACCGGCCTGGACGGCAAGTGGGCTTTACACGTCCATCAAGAATTTCATGGAGGCTTGCGCCGCTCGAATGGAAGGCGAGGATGCGACGCAGGTGCGACTGGCAACTGGCAGGTGGCTACGCAACACGCATGGCATGCACGCTGCCAAAGGGCGGGGTGATAGCGAGAGCAAGCCCGTTCCTGTGCACCACATCGCAGCCGGTATGGGTTGTCGCTCGACGTGGCTGATTTCGCAGCACTTGCAGTCGACTGAGGCGCAACGGCAAGAAGCGATGAAGGACTTCTGGCCGCCAGAGGACTCTGCGTGAACTGCAAGCGTGCCGATGCGCATCGTTCAGCTCAAGAGGGTACTGAGACCACGCTTACCCTTCGTCGGTTGCTGCCAGCGTCTTTATCGCATTGCGCCGAACGGGGCTGCTGCGCCGCATTTTTGCGCGAGCTGGTGAACCAGCTCGCGCTCGATGGAGCGGCGCAGGCAGCGTGCCTCGCCTGCCGCAGCGATTTCTCCCGGCCGACGGCGCCACGGTCTCGAACAAGACCAAGTGCGTCGATGCCGGCGGGCCCGGCGATCAACGCCGCACCCCGGCGCTGCAGGATGCGTCTTCAAGAGCCGTTCAGGTGCCGATCTCCTTTGAGGGCTGCTTGTGCCTACGTGCCTACCATTCGTAGCCGACGCCCATGCCCAGGCTGATCTTCTTGCCGCTGAAGCCGCCGTTGACCTTGTAGACCCAGCTGCCGCCCTCGGTCCGGTACGAATAGCCGAAGGCCACCGCACCATAGCCCGAGTACGAGCCGACACCCAGCGACACGAGGTTCTTGCCCGGCGTCATCGCCTGGGGCAAGCCGGTCATGGCCGTGGCGATGGCCACCCCGCTGTAGGCGATCCGCGCCACTTCGCCCACCTGTCCCTGCAATTGGCTCTGCACCTGGGACAGTTGCTGCATGTTGACCGCGTCGCCCGGCATGATGCCCGGCGCCACGTTGCTGATGCGCGTGCCGCTCGGCGCCTGGCCGTTGCCCAGCGTGACCTGGTTGTAGTTGACCGATCCGTCGGGGTTGGTCGCGTACTGCACGCCGCCGGCAGCGACCGCATTGGCCGTGGCCCTGAGCTGGGCGACATTGGTCGCGTCGCTGTCGGCCGTGCCTGCGGCCACGCCGTTGATCTGGCGGAACTGGCCGTTGGCCGCATCGCCCACCGACACCGCGGCCTGCGTGCTAGTCGTGGCCTTGATGGCCGCTGCCTGCTGCGCGGTCGCGCTGGCCGGGACGTACCCGGCCACGCCCGCGGCGGTGGAGGCCACCGAGCCGGAGCCCAGTGCCACGCCGCCGCTTTGCTGCACTACCGCGCCGAAGCCGATCGCCGTGCCCTTGGAGATGTTCTGCGCTTGGCTCAGCGGCGTGCCGCCAGCATCGGCGCCGTCGCCCAGTGCCACGCCGCCGCCGCCCGCACGGGCATTGGCACCGATGGCCTGCGAGCCCGTGGCGAGTGCGCCGCTGCCGATGGCGATCGCGTTCGCACCGGTAGCCTGCGCCCCGAAGCCCACCGCCACCGCGCCGTCAGCCGTGGCCTTCGCGCCGTTGCCGGCGGCGAAGGAATTGGCGCCGCTGGCTTCGGAACGCGGCCCGATCGCCACCGCCTCCTGGCCGCTGGCCTTGGAGTCGGTGTTGGTCGAGTTGGCGTGGAAGTACTTCGTGCCCTTATCGTTGATCGTGTTGACCGTCGTGCTCAAGCTGCTGATGCTGCTCGTCGCCGAGCTCAGGCCGGACGACGTGGAGGTCGACAGGCTGTTCAGGTTGCTGTTCGTCGTGCTCAGTCCCGACGACAGGCTGCCGACATTGCTGTTGGTCGTGCTCAGGCCAGTGGACAGACTGCCGATGTCAGTCGAGAGACCGTCGATGCGGCTATTGGTCGTACTCAGGCCGCTCGACGTCGAAGTCGAGAGACTTCCCACATTGCTGTTGGTGGTGCTCAGCCCAGAGGACGTGGACGTCGAGAGGCTGCTGACGCTGCTGTTCACTGTGCTCAGACCGGACGAAGTCGAGGTCGAAAGGCTGTCGAGGTTGCTGTTGGTGGTGCTCAGGCCGGTCGACAGGCTGGAGATGCTGCTCGTGGCCGTGCTCAAGCCGCTCGACGTGGAAGTCGACAGGCTGTTCACGTTGCTGTTCGTGGTGCTCAGGCCAGTGGACAGGCTCGAGATGCCGCTGGTCGCGGTGCTCAGACCGCTCGAAGTAGACGTCGACAGGCTATCGATGCTGCTCGTAGCCGTGCTCAAGCCGGACGACGTGGAAGTCGACAAGCTGCTCACGTTACTGTTGGTCGTGCTCAGGCCAGTGGACAGACTGCCGATGTCAGTCGAGAGACCGTCGATACGGCTATTGGTCGTACTCAGGCCACTCGACGTCGAAGTCGAGAGACTTCCCACATTGCTGTTGGTGGTGCTCAGCCCAGAGGACGTGGACGTCGAGAGGCTGCTGACGCTGCTGTTCGCTGTGCTCAGACCGGACGAAGTCGAGGTCGAAAGGCTGTCGAGGTTGCTGTTGGTAGTGCTCAGGCCGGTCGACAGGCTGGAGATGCCGCTGGTGGCGGTGCTCAAGCCCGTCGAGGTCGAGGTCGAGAGGCTGGAGATACTGCTCGTGGCCGTGCTCAAGCCGCTCGACGTGGAAGTCGACAGGCTGTTCACGTTGCTGTTCGTGGTGCTCAGGCC
>NZ_JBWKOY010000004.1:0-662580 GCF_059416345.1 Variovorax sp. GW821-FHT09D07 | reverse complement strand
TGGCAGACCTTCCCTTCGGGTTGGCTGGCAAAGGGGCCGTCTGCGGCGTTGCCCGCGCTTGCAAGGCCTCAGCCTTGCTGCGCACGGGCGCCTTGCAGCCAGCCCCTTTGCCAGCCAACGCGACGCCAGAAATAGGGTAAACAGGCCCTAGTCGGCCTTCTGCGTGGCGCGGCGCAAGGCCGCGCGCGCCAGCAGCCGCGTCGAATCCAGCGTCGGCAGCGGCGAGTTCGCGTCGCTCATGATCAGCGGGATCTCGGTGCAGCCGAGCACCACCGCGTCGCAGCCCTCCGCGTCCTTCAGGCGCTGCATCACGCGCTGGAAGGTCGCCACGGCCTCGGGTTTGAAGATGCCGCAGACCAGCTCGTCCATGATGATCCGGCCGATCTCGGCGCGCTCTTCGACGGTGGGGCGCACGTATTCAAGACCGCGCGCCGAGAGCTTCTCGGGATACACCTCGCTGTCGGTCAGCCAGCGCGTGCCCGTGATGCCGATGCGGCGAAAGCCCCGGCGCACGGCCTCGTCGGCCACCACCTCGGCGATGTGCAGCCAGGGCCGCGGCGAACGCGGCGCGACGTGGTCGAAGGCCTGGTGGATGGTGTTGTCGGGGCAGATCAGGAAATCCGCGCCCGCTGCGGCGAGCTTGTGCGCGGAGCTGAGCATCAGCGCGCCCACGCCCGCCAGGTCGCCCGCGTCCAGGCAGCGCGTGTACTCCGCGAGCGAGGGCGTGTGCATCGACACCTCGGGGTGCGCGTGCGGGCCGAGCAGCGCCGCGCCCTCGATGCAGATGGTCTTGTAGCAAAGGGCCGCGCCTTCGGCGGAGCAGCCGACGATTCCGATGTGCAGGGTCATGGGGCGCATCCTACAAAAGCCGGCGCGGGTTATCCGGCCTGCGGATATGCAAGCGCGCAAATCTTCGTTCGCGGCGCGCGGCGTGCGTCCTAGAGTGCCCGACTCCCCTTGCCGTCTCCCGGAGTTGTCGCCATGTCTTTCCTTTCGCGCGCCCCCTCGTGGCTGCGCCGCCTCGCCCCGCTGTCCGGCGGGCTCGCACTGAGCCTGCTGCTGCTGGCCCCCGCCCACGCGGACGACCTGCGCGTCGGCTTCATGCCGGGCCCCTACCGCGACGCCTTCACCCACGGCATCGAGCCCCAGCTGAAGAAGCTGGGCTACAGCATCAAGTACGTCGAGTTCAGCCAGGGCGTGCAGCCCAACGACGCGGTGGAGCGCGGCCAGATCGACGCCAACATCTTCCAGCACTCGCTGTACCTGAACGCCACCAACAAGCAGCAGGGCTTCGACCTCGTGCCCGTGGTGCACGTGCCGACGCCGCCCATGGGCCTGTACTCGCGCCGCCACAAGACGCTCGACGCCGTGCCCGACGGCGCAACCGTCACGCTGCCGGCCGACCCGGTGAATGCGGCGCGTGCGCTCAACATCCTCGCGGCCATCGGCTGGGTCACGCTCAAGCCGGGCGTGAGTCCGCTGAGCGTGTCGGAGCGCGACATCGCGAGCAACCCCAAGCGCCTGAAGATCGTGCCGCTGGACGCCGCACAGGCGCCGCGCTCGCTGGCCGACGCCGACCTCGCGGCCGTGCAGGGCAACTTCGCCGTGGCCTCCGGCCTGAAGCTCACCGAGGCGCTGAAGCTCGAAGACATGACGCTGCCCTACGTCAACGTGGTGGCCGTCAAGCGCAGCAACGAAAACGCGAAGTTCGCGAAGGACATCGCCACCGCCTACCAGTCGCCCGAGTTCCAGAAGTTCTTCAAGGCCAACCCCGTGTGGGCGGGCTACCGGCTGCCGGACTATTTCAGCCAATGAGCAATCACAACAACTCCACGCCGCGCAGGCAGCTGCACCTCAACGTCAACATCCTGCACTCGGGCTTCGTGCCTTCGGCCTGGCGCCTGCCCGAGAGCGACCCGTGGGCCTTCGCCGACATCCAGCACTACATCCGCACCGCGCAGATCGCCGAGGCGGCCAAGCTCGATGCCGTGTTCCTGGCCGACAACGCGGCCATCGTCGACCAGATCCACTTCCGCCCGATCACCGCGCTGGAGCCCACCATCCTGCTGGCCTGCGTGGCCGCCGCGACCACGCACATCGGCCTCATCGCCACTGCTTCCACCAGCTACAACGAGCCGTACAACCTCGCGCGCCGCTTCGCCACGCTCGACCACGTGAGCGCCGGCCGTGCCGGCTGGAACATGGTGACCACGGCCGACCTGCCCTCGGCGCGCAACTTCGGCCTGGACACCACGCCCGACCACGCGAAACGCTACGCCCGCGCCTCGGAGTTCGCCGACATCGTCAAGGCGCTGTGGGACAGCTGGGAAGACGACGCCTTCGTCGGCGACAAGGCCGCCGGCCGCTTCATCGACCCCGCCAAGGTGCACGCCCTCGCGCACCGCGGCGAGCACTTCGCAGTGCAGGGCCCGCTCAACCTTCCGCGCCCGCCGCAAGGCCACCCGGTGCTGGTGCAGGCCGGCGCCTCGGCCGACGGGCGCGAGCTCGCGTCGCGCCACGCCGAAGCCGTGTTCTCCGCCTCGCAATCCTTCGAAGAATCGCAGGCCTACGCACGCGCCCTCAAGACCCGCGCCGCCGAACTGGGCCGCGGCCCCGACGCAGTGAAGGTGCTGGCCGGCCTCACCACCATCGTCGGCGCCACGGAAGCGCAAGCGCTTCGCCGCCGCGATGCGCTGGTCGATTTGATTCCCTGGGACTACAGCCTCACGCGCCTGGCCGGCACGCTGGGCATCACGCCCGACCGCCTCAAGCTCGACGAGCGCCTGCCCGACGACCTGCCGCTGCCCGGCAACGGCAACGGCAACCACACCTTCTTCAACGCCGTGGTCGCGGCCGGACGCACGCACGGCTACACGGTGCGCCAGCTGATCCGCGAACTCGCAGGCGGCGGCGGGCACCGCGTGATCGTCGGCACGCCCGAGCAGATCGCCGACGACATCGAACGCTGGTTCAAGGGCGGTGCAGCAGACGGCTTCAACCTGATGCCCGACGCGCTGCCGCATGGGCTGCAGGACTTCGTGGACGGCGTGGTGCCGATCCTGCAGAAGCGAGGCATCTTTCGCACGGAATACGAGGGGCGCACGTTACGCGATCACCTCGGGTTGGCGCGGCCTGCTGGGCGGGCGGCGCAACGGCTGGCAGCCTGAGGGTTCCGCTCCCCCACAGCGTGCCCTGTGCCCAGGACACTGGGTGCTTCCCGCAGCGAAATCAAGGAGGAGGCCGCAGGCCGGGGGACATTCGCGGAGGGAAGTACCCGGTGGCCTGGGCACGCGCCCTGAACAGCCGGCTCAGGCCTCCCACCACCCTTCGTCGAAGCGCCCCTGCAGAAACGCCACGAACCCCGACACCTTCCCAGGCACCAACTTCGGTGAGGGAAACACCGCGTGGATCTCCTGCTCAGGCAACGCATGGTCCCCCAGCACGGCGTTCACCTTGCCAGCAGCCAGCGACTCACTCGCCACATAGCGCGGCATCAACGCGATCCCCAACCCATCACGCGCCGCAGCCAGCACCGCCGACAGGTTGTTCGACCGGAAGCGCCCCGACACCGGCACCGTCACCGGATCGCCCTTGGGCGTGTGCATGCGCCAGAACTCGTCGCCCACCACGCTGCTGTAGATCAGCGCCACGTGCGCGCTCAGGTCCTGCGCGCGTTTGGGCGTGCCGTGCTTCTTCAGGTAGGCCGGCGACGCCACCATGACCCACGGGTTCGCGCCCAGGTAGCGCGCGCCCAGTGACGAATCGGCCAGCTTGCCCATGCGGATCGCCACGTCGATGCCCTGCGCGATGAGGTCGACATAGCGGTCCTCGAAGCTCAGGTCCAGCTGCACCTGCGGATGCCGGCGCATGTACTCCAGCGCCAGCGGCACCACCACGCGCCGCCCGAAGGCCACCGACGTGCCCACGCGCAAGAGCCCCTGCGCCTGGTTCTGGCGCAGCTGCACGATGCTGTCGGCCTCCTCGGCGTCGCGCACGATGGTCTTGCACTTCTCGTAGTACAGCGCGCCCGGCTCCGTGAGGCTCACGCCGCGCGTGTTGCGGTTGAGCAGCCGCACCTTCAGGCGCGCCTCCGTGGCCGCGACCTGCTTGGTCACGGTGGGTTGCGTGGTGTTGAACTCGCGCGCCGCCTTCGAGAAGCTGCCGGTCTCGACGACCCGCACGAACATTTCCATTGCCAACAAACGGTCCATGGCCGGATGGTAGCCAGTTATTCCATGGCGGAATAGGTTTTATGGCCCCCAGCCGTCTTCTTGGAATGCGCCCCGCTTCCTACAGTGAGGCCACCTCAAGGAGACTTTCAAATGGCAAAGATGACAGCGGTCCAGGCCGCAGTTCTGGTGATGGAAAAAGAAGGCGTGACGCAGGCCTTCGGCGTGCCGGGCGCGGCGATCAACCCGCTGTACTCGGCCCTGCGCCAGCGCGGCAGCATCTCGCACATCCTCGCGCGCCACGTCGAGGGCGCCTCGCACATGGCCGAGGGCTACACCCGCGCCGTGGCCGGCAACATCGGCGTGTGCATCGGCACCTCGGGCCCGGCGGGCACCGACATGATCACGGGCCTGTACTCGGCCTGGGCCGACTCCATTCCCATCCTGTGCATCACCGGCCAGGCACCGCGCGCCCGCCTGTACAAGGAAGACTTCCAGGCGGTCGACATCGAGTCGATCTCCAAGCCCGTCACCAAGTGGTCGGTCACCGTGCGCGAACCCGGCCAGGTGCCGCAGGTGTTCCAGCAGGCCTTCCACCTCATGCGCTCGGGCCGCCCGGGCCCCGTGCTCATCGACCTGCCCTTCGACGTGCAGATGGCGCAGATCGAGTTCGACATCGACGCCTACGAGCCCCTCAAGCCCTACAAACCGGCCGCCACGCGCGCCCAGATCGAGAAGGCCATCGGCATGATGCAGGCGGCCGAGCGCCCGCTGATCGTGGCCGGCGGCGGCATCATCAACGCCGACGCGTCCGACCTGCTCGTGCGCTTTGCCGAAGCCACCGGCGTGCCGGTGATCCCCACGCTCATGGGCTGGGGCGCCATTCCCGACGACCACCCGCTCATGGCCGGCATGTGCGGCCTGCAGACCAGCCACCGCTACGGCAACGCCACTGTGCTCGCTTCGGACTTCGTGCTGGGCATCGGCAACCGCTGGGCCAACCGCCACACCGGCTCGGTCGACGTCTATACCAAGGGCCGCACCTTCGTGCACGTGGACATCGAGCCCACGCAGATCGGCCGCGTGTTCACGCCCGACTTCGGCATCGTCTCCGACGCCAAGGCCGCGCTCGAGCTCTTCGTCGAAGTGGCCGAGGAAATGAAGGCCGCCGGCAAGCTCACCGACCGTGGCGCCTGGGCCGGCGAATGCCGCGAGCGCAAGAAGACCTTGCTGCGCAAGACCAACTTCGACACCGTGCCGATGAAGCCGCAGCGCGTGTACCAGTGCATGAACAACCACCTGGAGCGCGACACCTGCTACGTGAGCACCATCGGCCTGTCGCAGATCGCGGCCGCGCAGTTCCTGCACGTGTACAACCCGCGCCACTGGATCAACTGCGGCCAGGCCGGCCCGCTGGGCTGGACCATTCCCGCCGCGCTGGGCGTGCGCGCCGCCGACCCGACGCGCAAGATCGTCGCGCTCTCGGGCGACTACGACTTCCAGTTCATGATCGAGGAGCTGGCCGTGGGCGCGCAGTTCAAGCTTCCCTACCTGCACATCGTGGTCAACAACTCCTACCTCGGCCTGATCCGCCAGTCGCAGCGCGGCTTCGAGATGGACTACTGCGTGCAGCTGGCCTTCGACAACATCAACGCACCGGCCGACGCCGGCATCGAAGGCAGCTACGGCGTCGATCACCTCAAGGTGGTCGAGGGCCTGGGCTGCAAGGCGATCCGCGTGCACAAGCAGGAAGAGATGGCCCCTGCCATCGCCCGCGCCGAAGCGCTCATGGCCGAGTTCCAGGTGCCGGTCGTCATCGAGGTGATGCTGGAGCGCGTGACCAACATCGCGATGGGCACCGAGATCGACGCCATCAACGAATTCGAACCGCTGGCCGAAAGCACGGCCGACGCACCGACCGCCCTCGCGGTGGCGATGCTGGACTGACCGAGGAGACAAGAGACATGCCCAAGTTCGCAGCCAATCTCACGATGCTCTTCACCGAGCTGCCGTTCATGCAGCGCTTCGAGGCGGCCGCCAAGGCCGGCTTCAAGGCGGTGGAGTACCTCTTCCCCTACCCCTTCGACAAGAAGGAACTCGTGGCCGCCCTGCGCGCCAACGGCCTGCAGCAGGTGCTGCACAACCTGCCGGCCGGCGACTGGGACAAGGACGAGCGCGGCATCGCCTGCCACCCGGACCGCACCGGCGAGTTCCGCGAAGGCATCGCGCTGGCCATCGACTACGCCACGGCGCTGGGCTGCCCGCAGCTCAACTGCCTGGTCGGCAAGGTGCCGGCGGGCGTGAGCACTGAAGTGGCCCACAAGACCGTGGTCGAGAACCTGCGCCTCGCAGCGCGCGAACTCGAAGCCGCGGGCCTGCGCCTGCTGATCGAGCCGATCAACACCTTCGACATCCCCGGCTTCTTTCTCACGCGCACCGACCAGGCGCTGGCGTTGATCGACGAGGTGGGCTCCAACAACCTGCGCGTGCAGTACGACATCTACCACGCGCAGCGCATGGAAGGCGAGCTGGGCAACACGCTCACCAAGCAGCTGGCGCGCATCGGCCACATCCAGCTGGCCGACAACCCGGGCCGCGGCGAGCCGGGCACGGGCGAGATCAACTACCCGTGGCTGTTCCAGCACATCGATGCGCTGGGCTACGACGGCTGGATCGGCTGCGAATACAAGCCCCGCGCCACCACGGTGGAAGGCCTGGGCTGGCGCGAAGCCCTCACGAAGAAGCAATGAACGTTCACGAAGGAAACAGAGACATGACCACCGCAGCAACTGCACAAAAAATCGGATTCATCGGCCTGGGCATCATGGGCGCGCCCATGGCGGGCCACCTGCTCGACGCAGGCCACCAGCTCTTCGTGAACACGCACGGCAACACGCCGGAGCCCTTCGTCTCCAAGGCCACCATCTGCGGCTCGGCCGCCGAAGTGGCGCGCAAGGCCGACATCATCTTCATCATGGTGCCCGACACCCCTGACGTGGAAAAAGTGCTGTTCGGCGCACCGGGCGCGGAAGGCGTGGCCGACGGCCTGAAGGGTTCGCAGGGCAAGATCGTGGTGGACTGCAGCTCCATCGACCCGATCGCCACCAAGGAATTCGCGCGCCGCATCGTGGCACTGGGCGCCGGCTACATCGACGCGCCGGTCTCGGGCGGCGAAGTGGGCGCCAAGGCCGCGAGCCTGACGATCATGTGCGGCGGCGACGAAGGCACCTTCGGCCGCGTGAAGCCGCTGCTGGACAAGATGGGCAAGAACGTGACGCTGGTGGGCGGCGCGGGCGACGGCCAGGTCTGCAAGGTGGCCAACCAGATCATCGTGGCGCTGAACATCGCCGCCGTGAGCGAGGCCCTGGTGTTCGCCTCGAAGGCCGGCGCCGACCCCGCCAAGGTGCGCCAGGCGCTGATGGGCGGCTTTGCCAGCTCGCGCATCCTCGAAGTGCACGGCGAACGCATGATCAAGCGCACCTTCGCGCCGGGCTTCCGCATTTCGCTGCACCAGAAGGACCTGAACCTGGCGATGCAGAGCGCACGTTCGCTCGGCGTGGCGCTGCCGCAGACCGCGAACGCAGCGCAGCTGATGAACGCCTGCGCGGCGATGGGCTATGGCCAGCTGGATCACTCGGCGCTGGTGAAGGCCCTCGAAGCCCTCGCCCAGCACACCGTCGCTCCAGACTGAACTAGCTCTTTGCAGTCTCCAGGGACTCCTTCAGGTTGCGTCGGCGCCATGCCCAGGTCTTCACGGCCTGCGGCAGGATGCCGATGCACGACGCGTAGTACGTCACCTTGAAGCCCCAGAAGCGCGGCCCGATGGGCGTGTTGCGGAACAGGTCGCCGGCCAGGATGGACAGGAGCGCCTCCTGCATGCGCCAGATGTTGCGCGGCGCCATGAACAGGCGGCGGATGGCGGGCGAGGTGATGCGGTAGATGAACCACGAGAACATCTTCGGCCCGTGCTTCATCACCTTCTCGTAATGGCGGAAGGCCTTCTCGGCCTCCTTCGCCTCGCCCTTGAGCCAGTGGTCGGCGCAGGTCGCGGCCTCGAAGCCGCTGTTCATCGCCAGGTACACGCCCGAGGAGAACATCGGGTCGACGAAGGCATAGGCGTCGCCCACCATCATGAAGCGGTCGCCACGGCAGAACTTGGAGTCGTAGGCGTAGTTGCCGGTGGTGGTGGCGCCTTCCATGAGCGTGGCGTTCTTCAGCCGTGCGGCCAGCTTGGGCGCCAGCGCGATGGTCTGCATCAGGAAGTCTTCGAGCGAGGCGCCCTGGCGCCGCTTGAAGTAGGCCGGCGACGCCACGGCGCCGACGCTCACGGTGCCGTCCTTCAGCGGGATGTACCAGAACCAGCCGTGGTCGAACCAGAAGAGCGAGATGTTGCCCTCGAAGCGGCCCGGCCGGCGCTCGGCGTTGGCGAAGTGGCCATAGAGCGCCGCGCTCGCATGCTTGCGGTTGCGCTGCTTGGCGTCGAACTGGTTCGACAGCAGCGTGTCGCGCCCGCTGGCGTCGATCACGAAGCGCGGGCGCCATTCGGTCTCGGTGCCGTCGTCGGCCTTGACCTTCACCAGCGCCCGGTTGTCGGGCGTGCCCTTGCCCGCGTCCATGTCGACGCCGGTGACGCGCCGGCCCTCGAAGGTGCGCGCGCCGCGCTTGCCGGCGTGGCGGAACAGCAGTTCGTCGAATTCCGAACGGCGCACATGCACCGCATAGGGAAAACTCTTGTCCATCGCCTGGCCGAAGTCGAAGTGGCTGCTGTGGTCGTGCCAGGGCGAGACGAACTCGGCGCCGTGCTTGCGCAGGCCGATGGCCTCGACCTCGGTGCGCACGCCAAGCCGGTCGAACAGCGGCATGTTCATCGGCAGCAAGGATTCGCCGATGTGAAAGCGCGGATGCTGCGCTTTCTCGAGCAGCACCACGTCGTGGCCCTTGTCTGCGAGCAAGGCAGCCACCGTGGAGCCCGAAGGGCCTCCGCCGATGACCACGACATCCGGCTCGGTGCCGGTGAAAGGTCCGGGTGTCATTCGATGTCCCTCCGTGTTGTTCTGTGGTTGTGGACGTTGGTTCGCCGCACCGCCCGTGCGGCACGGATTTGCCCCCCGGAAACGGGGGTGTTGAAGTTTAGCGAGTCGGCAGACCCTCTCGATCAGGCGGAAGATAGAGGGTCTCGTCGTTCCCCCCGAGAGAAGAGGCCGCGCTTTTGCGGTAGCCTCATTGCCCGCCAGAACCTAGGAGACTTTTCAAATGGCTGCATCCCTGTCCCCCGCTGAAGAAGCACTTCGAGAAGCAGCGCGCGAATACCACCGCTCGCCCGTCAAGGGCAAGATCTCGATCACCCCCACCAAGCCCCTGCTGAACCAGCGCGACCTGTCGCTGGCTTATTCGCCGGGCGTGGCCTACCCCTGCCTCGACATTGCGGAAGATCCCGCGCTCGCGGCCGAATACACCGCCCGCGGCAACCTCGTGGGCGTCATCACCAACGGCACCGCCGTGCTGGGCCTGGGCAACATCGGCCCGCTGGCCTCCAAGCCCGTGATGGAAGGCAAAGGCTGCCTGTTCAAGAAATTCGCCGGCATCGACGTGTTCGACATCGAGCTGGCCGAGAACGACCCCGACAAGCTGGTCGACATCATCGCGGCGCTGGAGCCCACGCTGGGCGGCATCAACCTCGAGGACATCAAGGCGCCCGAATGCTTCTACATCGAGAAGAAGCTGCGCGAGCGCATGAACATCCCCGTGTTCCACGACGACCAGCACGGCACGGCCATCATCTCGGCCGCGGCATTGCTCAACGGCCTGGAACTGGTCGGCAAGAAGATCGAAGACGTCAAGATCGCCGTCTCGGGCGCGGGCGCCGCCGCCATCGCCTGCCTGGACGTGATGGTCGGCCTGGGCGCCAAGCCCGCCAACATCTACGCCTGCGACTCCAAGGGCCTGATCTACATGGCCCGCGCGGGCGGCTTCGACGAATCGAAGGCCCGCTACGCCCAGAAGGACACCGGCGCGCGCACCCTGGCCGACGTGGTGAAGGACGCCGACGTGTTCCTGGGCTGCTCGGCCCCCGGCGTCATGAGCGCCGAGATGGTCAAGACCATGGGCACGCAGCCGATCATCCTGGCGCTGGCCAACCCCGAGCCTGAAATCCGCCCCGAGCTGGCCAAGGCCGTGCGCCCCGACTGCATCATCGCCACGGGCCGTTCGGACTACCCGAACCAGGTCAACAACGTGCTGTGCTTCCCATACATCTTCCGCGGCGCGCTCGACTGCGGCGCGAGCAAGATCACGGAAGAAATGAAGCTGGCCTGCGTGCGCGAAATTGCCGACCTCACCAAGGCCGACATCAGCGAAGAAGTGGCCACCGCCTACGCCGGCCAGGAGCTGGCCTTCGGCCCCGACTACATCATCCCGAAGCCCTTCGATTCGCGCCTGATCCTGCGCATCGCGCCGGCCGTGGCCAAGGCGGCCGCCGCCTCGGGCGTGGCCTCGCGCCCGATCGAAGACATGGAGGCCTACCGCCAGCACCTGACGCGCTTCGTCTACCAGACGGGCATGTTCATGCGCCCGGTGTTCAGCGCCGCAAAGATCTCCACCACCAAGCGCGTGGCCTACGCCGAGGGCGAAGACGAGCGCGTGCTGCGCGCCGCGCAGTGGGCGGTCGACGAAGGCCTGGCCCAGCCCATCCTGGTGGGCCGCCCCGCGGTGATCGAGGCACGCATCCAGAAGGCCGGCCTGCACATCCGCCCCGGCACCGACTTCGAGATCGTGAACCCCGAGGACGATCCGCGCTTCCGCACCTACTGGGAGAGCTTCCACAAGCTCATGGGCCGCCGCGGCGTGACGCCCGAGGCCGCCAAGACCATGGTGCGCCGCTCCAACACCACCATCGCCGCGCTGATGCTGCACCTGGGCGACGCCGACGCGATGATCTGCGGCCTGGTCGGGCGCTTCGACGTGCACCTGGAGCACATCCGCAACCTGATCGGCCTGAAGCGCGGCGCGCCCGGCTTTGCCACGCTGAACGCGCTCACGCTCGAAAAGCGCACGGTGTTCATCACCGACACCAACGTGAACGAAGACCCGAGCGCCGAACTGCTGGCCAGCATCGCCGTGATGGCCGCCGAAGAGGTCCGCCGCTTCGGCCTGCCGCCGAAGGTGGCCTTCCTGTCGCACTCGAACTACGGCACCTCCAGCCGCGGCTCGGCGCGCAAGATGCGCCTGGCGCGCGACCTGTTCTCGCAGATGGCGCCCGACATCGAGTGCGACGGCGAGATGCACGGCGACGCCGCGCTGTCCGACGAGATCCGCCGCACCGCCCTGCCCGAGACCACGCTCACCGGCGAGGCCAACCTGCTGGTGTGCCCGAACCTCGACTCGGCCCACATCCTCTACAACGTGCTGAAGATGACGGGCGCGAACGGCATCACGGTGGGCCCGATCCTGCTGGGTGGCGCGAGCTCGGCGCACGTGCTGACGCCTTCGGCGACGGTGCGCCGCATCATCAACATGACGGCGCTGGCCGTGGCGAAGGTGAAGTCCCAGGACTGACGCCGACGTTTCCTCCATGAAACACAACGCCCCGTCGCGGTCTCCGCGGCGGGGCGTTTTTTATGGCGCAATGCTCAGGCGCGCACGCGGGACACCACGGGCACGTCGGCCGGGTCGAACACATTCCAGGCCAGCAGCTCCTTGTCTTCGGGCGGCGGCTCGCAGCCGCCGACGCGGCTGGGCTTCCAATCGAAACGCTGTTTCATGTCGGCCAGCGCCTCGGCGCGCTTGAAGGCAGCCAGCGCCGAATCGATGACGGGCACGCCCAGCGCGTCCTGCAGCTGGCGGTAGAAGCCGAACTCGAGCGTGCAGCCCAGGATGAGCGCCTCGGCGCCGTCCTCGTCGATGGCACGGCGGCCCTGCGCGATCATGCGGCGCACGGTTTCGTCGCGGTCGCGCTGGAAGTCTTCCACGCCGAGTTCCAGCGCGCGGAACGAGGCGATCAGGTGTGCATGGCCGTACTCGCGCACGCGCGCCTCGATGCGCGGCACCCACTTGCGCCGCCCGACGATCACCGACACCTTCTGCGCCAGGTTGGACGCGACCTCGAACGAGGCCTGGCAGGGCGCGACCACCACCGTCTGGCCCGATATCTCGCGCGCCTCGACCAGCACCGGGTCGTAGAAGCAGCCGACCACCACGGCGTCGAAGCCCTGCTGCGCGGTGTCGCGCACGGCGCGCACGATGTCGGCGCCCAG
This sequence comes from Variovorax sp. GW821-FHT09D07, assembly GCF_059416345.1. NCBI lineage: Bacteria > Pseudomonadati > Pseudomonadota > Betaproteobacteria > Burkholderiales > Comamonadaceae > Variovorax > Variovorax sp. GW821-FHT09D07. The sequence goes on along the minus strand of NZ_JBWKOY010000004.1, from coordinate 650,159 downwards.
CAGCGCCTCGTAGCTCTGGTACTCGACGTGGTGCTGCACCGACGCATTGCGCAGCGACACCACCTCGACCTCGGTGCCGGGGTTCTTCACCTCGGCGAACTCCTGCGCGAAGCGCGCGTTGTAGGTGTCGTTGCCGACGGCCCGGATCCAGCGGATGCGCAGTGGCATGGCATGTCTCCGTTCAGGCCGGCGCGAAGGCTTCGCCCAGCGACTTCTCGAGCGGGCGGTACAACTCGGGCATGAACATGGTGCGCGACAGCAGCAGCCGCGCGCGCGGCGCCACCAGCACGCGCAGCCGCGCGCCCTGGCGCACATGGGCCGACACCACGGGCTGGCCGTCGTCCGAGAAGGTCATGATCAGGTCGGGAAAGCGCGCGATGCGCTCGCCGCCCTGCGCCAGCAGCATGTACTCGTTGATGAAGCGCAGCGTGGTGCCGGCCGCGTCGTCGAGCTCGACCACGCCGACGTCCAACCCTTCCTGCTGCTCGCAGCGATAGCTGCGCACCGTGCCTTCGGCGACGAGACGGCCGTCGAGCGAACGGGCCACGGCATCGACGCCGCCATCGAGAAAGGTCTGGCCCAGCGCGATGGCGTGGCTGATGGCGCCCGGCGCGCCGTGCTGGCGCGCATAGCCCACGGTCACGGGGTTGCGCGCCACGGCCACGAGGCCGCCCGCCTCCACCGAGGCGCGGCGCACCACGGCCGAGGTCTGCTCGAGCCGGCCCGACACCACGCCCTCCACGTAGCGGTGCGGCTCGCCGCCCGCGTAGGCCTGCACCGAGAGGTAATCGGGCTCGGTGTGCAGGCCCAGCGCGCCCATCACGCTCGAGGGGTGGGCGCGGCCGTTGCACGCGAGGTCGATCACGGGCAGGCCGGTCATGGCGGCATGGAACCAGCCGTTGACCGTGGTCTCGGCGCCGTTCTCGTTGGCATGCAGCGCGACCAGCTTCTGGCCCGCCGGCAGCTCGCGCCGCAGCAGGTCGAGCGTGCGCAGCAGGTGCGCCGGCTGCACGTGCGGATCGGGCGCAGCCGGCGCGCCGACCAGGGCCATGGTGGCGGTGAGCGCGGCGTCGTCGAACTCGTCGACGCTCCACAGCTGCGGCGTGCCGACCTGCAGCGCCAACCGTGCGGCGCGCTCGCCGGCCGCGATGAGCCCGCCGCCCCCGCCGCCGAGGATGGCGCCGCCCCAGATGGCCGCGCGGACGTCGTCGCTGGTCAGATTGCGTTTCATGGATTCGATTCCTGTGTGTGTGATGAAAGGAAAGAAGGAGAACTACTTGCGCAGGCTCTTCACCGCGCCCGAGAAGAAGCTGTAGAGCGCGTCGCCCGCGATGACGCCGCCGGCGAACACCTCGAGCCGTTCGCGCGCGGCGGCGCCGAGCACGGCATGCACCGCGAGCCGGCAGGCGATGCCGGCCGCGACCATCCAGCCGGCCATCGGGCTGGCGATGAGCAGGCCGGTGGCGAACAGCACACCGAGTTGCTGGCGCGGCCCGCCCGCCAGTTGCAGCAGTGCGCCGGGCACGGCCCACAGCGCGAGGTTGCGCGCGGTCTCGCCCGAGATGCCGGCCTTGATGGCGGCCACGTAGGCGGCGTTGATCGGCGCGGTCTGGTGGTTGGCGAAGAACAGCGGGTAGGCGCAGGCCACCACCACGATCGCCACGCCGAAGCCGACCATGCCGGCGATCATCTGTTCGCGCCGGCCTTCGAGTTCGAAGGCCGAGCCCGAGGCCTCGCCGCGCAGCAGGTGGCCGGCCTTGAGGTCGTAGCCCATGTCGGCAAAGGCCGGGCCGGTGGCGGCCGAGAAGCCGGCCAGCACCACCAGCGCCTCGGGCGGAAAGCCGATCAGGATGCCCAGCAGCAGCGAGATCAGCGCCACCGCGAAGGCCGGGAACCAGCCCGAGTGCATGGCCGCGATGCCCACGATGAGTTCGTGCACGAAGGCCGCGAAGGTGCCGTACACGATGAACAAGGCCAGCATGCCCGGCGACATGCCGGTGTAGATGCCGGTGCCCGCGCACAGCAGCACCATGATCGCGAGGTAGCCCGCGCCGCCCAGCTTGAGCGAGCGGCCGAGCACGCTGGCGCCGCGCGCCTCGGCCAGCGCCTCTGTCGTCGCGGCGGTGCTGTCGGTGCCGGCCGCGCGCCCGTGCTTCTTCAGCACCACGCGCGCCACCTGCACCAGCGCCACGAGGCCGGCGCCGATCATCATCCCGTGCGGCACGTAGCGCGTGCCGATGTCGAAGCCGAACAGCGACGCCGAATAGCCGCGCACCAGCAGCCCGATGCCGAAGGCGGTCATGGCGCCGAGCCCGCCGATCAGCGCCACGCCGAAGGCCGACATCGGCAGCTTGAACACCGCGCCCGCCACGCCGGTGGCCAGCCCGCCCAGCAGCAGCCAGGCCTGCTTGCCGCCGCCGTCGCCCGCCTTGATGGCCTCGGCCGCGGCGATGCCCAGCGGCCACGGGTTCTTCGCCGGGAAGGCCGGCGTGTCGAACATGCGGTACAGCAGCCAGGCGTCGAGCAGCATCGCGAGGCTCACGCCGACGAGCATCGGCACCACCATCTGCGGCAGGCCGAACAGGAAGGGAATGCCGATCGGCAGGAACAGGCTGTTGGCCGCGCCGAAGGTGGCCGACGAGATGCTCGTCTGCGCCAGGTTCTGCGCATGCACCGAGCGGAAGCCCCGGAACATGGCCAGCGGCACGCGCGCCAGCGTCATGGCCGCGAGCGCGCCGATCAGCGAGGTGCTCGGCGTGATGCCCAGGCTGGCCAGCATCTGGATGCCGACGATGGCGCCGAACACGCTGAGCACCACCGTGAGGATCAGGTTGGCGGGCGCGAGCGCCTTGGGATGCAGCGCGGCCGGCGGCAACGCGGTGTGCCCGGCGCCCTTGTCTTCCAGCGGCGCGACGGCGGTCACTTCATGGTGCATGGTCATTCCTTGTTAGTTCCATATTTTGGAACCGTGTCCAATAAACTTGAACCGAATGATAAAACCGTACTTTCGGCTGTCAAGCGGGCGTTCACCCGGGTCGGCCGAAAAGACGCACCGGCGCCGAACCTATGATTCCCACCCCAACCTACCGAACACGATGAGCACCCTTGCCAACGCCATGGACGTCCTGAAGCTGATCGCGCGGCTGCGCCGCGACATCACGGTGACGGACGTCGTGACCGAGCTGGGCCTGCCCAAGAGCTCGGCCTCCCGCACGCTGAGCATGATGGCCGGCTACGGCTTCCTGGACCGCGACGCGGCCACGCGCGCCTACCGCCCGGGCGGCGTGATCATGGAAGCCTCGTACCACTTCCGCGCCTCGCGCAACACGGCCTCGCTGGTCGAGGAGGCGCTCGACGCGCTGGTGCGCGAGACGGGCTGCACGGGCTACATCAACGTGCTCGATGGGGCCGACACGCTCGTGATCCAGATGCGCACCGGTGCCGGCGCGCTGCAGATCTACACGCCGCCGGGCAGCCGCGCACCCGCCTATTCCAGCGCCATGGGCCGCGCCCTGCTGGCCCGGCTGGGCGACGACGAAGTGGGTGCCCTGATCGGCAGCCGGCTCGACCAGGGCCGCGGCCACGCACCGAAGACGCGCAAGGACCTGCTCGCGCGCCTGGCCGTGATCCGCGACACCGGCTGGGCCCTGTCGCGCGGCGAGTACGTGACCAACGTGGCGGGCATCTCGTCGGCGGTGCTCGACCCCGCCACGCGCCAGACCTACGCCTTCGGCATCGCGCTGCCCGCGGAGCAGCTGTCGGAAGCGCTGGTGGAACGCTTCGGCGCCACCGTGCGCGACGCCGCCAGCAGCGTGGGCAAGCGCGTGGGCGATCCGTACTGGCTGGGCTTCGGGGCGACCGCCGCGCTGACGTAGCCACACCGCGCCGGCGCAAGCCGCACGCCCCGCCGCGTTCACCGCTGCGGGGCTTTTTTTCGCCTGCCGCATCGTGAGGCGCCTCCGTGCGCAGGGTGCGCCAAGGCGGTGCTTCCGGGGGCCCAAACGCCCTTTCCAGAAGCCTCCAACCACCATTTCGGCTGGCATGCAATCTGCTAATACCCTGAGCAGATATTTCTCATATCTTACTAATATATTTAAAAACCAAGCCTTCAAGCCCTGGTTTCGACCGCTGTCCGCAGCGCCCTTTTCTTCTTTTTTTCGAGGTACGCACCCATGAGCAATCCCCGCTGGCAAGGCATCTTCCCCGCCATCACCACCAAGTTCCACGCCGACGAAAGCATCGACGCCGAGGGCACCGCCCGCCACATCGACTTCCAGATCCGCAACGGCATCCACGGCCTCGTCACCTGCGGCTCGCTCGGCGAAGCCAGCACGCTGACGCTCGAAGAAAAACTGCAGGTCGCCAAGATCGCCCTGGAGGCCGCCGACGGCCGCATCCCCGTGCTGGCCAACGTGTCGGAGACCAGCACCCGCGAAGCCCTGCGCTACGTGGACGGCGCCAACAAGCTGGGCGTGGCCGGCTACATGGTCATGCCCTCGGTGATCTACGTGGCCGACGCGCGCGAGGCCATGCTCAACGTGCGCACCATCGCCAACGCGGCCCAGAAACCCATCATGGTCTACAACAACCCGGTGGCCTACCGCGTGGACCTGAAGCCCGAGCACATGGTCGAGCTGGCCGACTGCGAGTGGATCGCGGCCATCAAGGAGAGCACCGACAACATCCGCCGCATCACCGACCTGCGCAACACTGTGGGCGACCGCTACCAGCTGTTCCTGGGTGTGGACGACCTGGCCTACGAAGGCCTGGCGCTGGGCTGCGACGGCCTGCTGGCCGGTGTCGGCTGCGCTTTCCCGCGCGAGACGGTGGCGCTGTACGACTTGATGAAGGCCGGCAAGTTCGCCGAAGCCCTGAAGCTGTACCAGTGGATGACGCCGATGCTGCATCTGGACGTGTCGACCAAGCTGGTGCAGAACCTCAAGCTCATCGACCTGCTGGTCGGCGTGGGCACCGAGCACATGCGCCGCCCGCGCCTGCCGCTCATCGGCGAGGAGCGCGCCTTCATCGAGAAGGTCGTCGCCAAGGCGCTGGCCACGCGGCCCGCGCAGTACCAGTCGGTCATGTAATCGCCGCGCACACGACGCACCGCAAGGCCCAGAACACCATGCAAGAAAACGCCTTGAAAGAAAGCGGCGGCCTGTCCCGCCGCGTGCTCGGCGCGTCGGACCTCGTCCTGCGCTGCGAGCGCCACCTGCTCAGCAGCCTCATGGGGCTGCTCATCGTGCTGGTGCTGCTGAACGTGGTCACGCGCTACGGCGGCTTTCCGCTGTACTGGGTGGACGAGGCCTCGGTGTACTGCGTGGTCTGGCTCACCTTCATCGGTGCGTCGGCGATGACGCGGCTGCGGCTGGACTTTGCAGTGACGCTGCTCACCGACAAGCTCGGCACCCGGGCCGTACGCGTCGCCAAGGCCAGTGCCTCGGGCGGCGTGCTGCTGCTCGGGTTGGCCCTGCTCGCGATGTGCTGGCTGTGGATGGACCCGGCGGGCATCGTGCGCCACGGCTTCGACGCGAAGGAATTCGCGGCCGAGAGCTTCAACTTTCTCTACACCGAGCGCACGCAGACGCTCGACTGGCCGACGTGGGTGGTGCAGCTCATCTTGCCGATCTTCGCGCTCACCCTCAGCGTGCATGCGCTGGCCAACCTCTTCGAAGACCTCGGCCTGCAGCCCAAGCGCACGCACGACGAGTTCCATGTCGCCAACGCGGACGCCGTGAACTGAAATGCTGACCTCTGCCTTCTTCCTGCTGATCATGCTGGTCGGCGTGCCGATCGGTGCCTGCCTGTGCCTGTCGGGCATCGTCTACATCCTCAACTCGGGCGACACGGTGCTGTTCCAGTCGTTCCCGGTGCAGATGTTCGGCGGCGTCGACAGCTACAGCCTCATTGCGATTCCGCTGTTCATCCTGATCGGCGAGATCATGAACGGCGGCGGCATCACGCGCCGCCTCGTCGACCTCGCGCTGGCCTTCATCGGCTCGGTGAAGGGCGGGCTGGCCTACGTGAACATCCTGGCGAACATGCTGGTGTCGTCGATCATCGGCTCGGCCACCGCGCAGGTGGCGATCATGAGCCAGATCATGGTGCCCGAGATGGAGAAGCAGGGCTACGACAAGACCTTCGCGGCCGGCATCACGGTGTACGGTGGCATGCTCGGCCCGATCATTCCGCCCTCGGTGATGTTCGTGGTGTACAGCGTGCTCGCGCAGGTGGCGGTGGGCGACATGCTCATCGCCGGGATCATCCCCGGCGTGATCCTCACGGTGCTGTTCTTCATCGTCATCGCCGGCATGGGCGTGATCTACAACTACCCGCGCACCGAGAAGCGCACCGCCCGCCAGCGGCTGCACACGATCCTCACGGCCTGCCCGACGCTGCTCATTCCGATCGTGATCGTCGGCTCGATCCTCGGCGGCCTGGCCAACCCCACCGAATCGGCGGCGGTGGGCGCGGTGGCCGCGGTGCTGGTGGGGCGCTACGTGACCAAGGAATTCCGCTTCGCGATGATTCCGCAGATCCTGCTGAAGTCGGCGATCTACTCGGCGGTGGTGCTCTTCCTGGTGGCAGCCGCCGCGGTGTTCTCGTGGCTGCTCATCTACGGCAAGGTGCCGCAGGCCACGGCCGCGTGGATACAGACCGTGGCGAAGGACCCGATCGCCTTCCTGCTGCTGGTGAACGTGATCCTGCTGGTGATCGGCACCGTGATCGACGGCATTCCCGGTCTCATCATGACCGTGCCGATCCTGCTGCCCATCGCGACCGAGATCTACGGCATCGACCCGCGCCACTTCGGCGTGGTGGTGGTCATCAACCTCGTGCTCGGGCTGATGACGCCGCCGGTGGGGCTGAGCTTCTTCGTGGCGTCGGCGGTGACCGGGGCCAAGCCCGGAAAGATGTTCATCGTCACGCTGCCCTTCTTCCTGATCTGCTGCGTGGCGCTGGTGCTGCTGTCGCTGTTCCCGAGTCTGTCCCTGGCGCTCATCAAGTAAGCGCTGATCCGCGTTCCCGTTCCTTCACCTCACCCCACAGGAGCTTCGCATGCCCCTCTCTCGCCGCCAGTTCGTCCAGGCCGCCGCCGGCACCGCCGCCGCGTCGACCGCCCTCTTCGGCACCGTGTCGCGTGCCGCCGCCGCCAAGGAATTCCGCCTGGGCCTCATCACGCCCGCGGGCCACTCGTGGAACCGCGCCGCAGTGAGTTTTGGCGAGGCGCTGAAGAAGGCCACCGACGGCCGCCTGAGCGCCACGGTGTTCCATTCGGGCCAGCTCGGCAACGAGTCGGCCATGATGCAGCAGCTGCAGTCGGGCGCGCTCGACATGGGCTGGATTCAAGCCGCCGAGCTCGGCTCGCGCGTGGCGAGCGTGGCGGCCATCAACGCGCCCTACCTCGTGCGTTCGACCACCAACGTCGCCTCGCTCGTGCGCACGCCCGCGGCGCTCAAGCTGCTCGACGTGCTGCCGCGCGAGACCGGCACCATCGGCCTGGGCTGGGGCATCACCGGCATGCGCGTGGTGTTCGCGACCAAGGACATCGCCTCGCCCACCGACCTGAAGGGCATGAAGCTGCGCATCAACCCCACACCGGTGTATCGCGACTTCTACCAGCTGCTGGGCGCCGCGCCCACGCCCATTCCCACGCCGGGCGTGTTCGACGCCATGTCCAACGGCCAGGTCGACGGGCTCGAAGCCGACATCGAGTTCTCGTGGAACCAGCGCTTCGACCGCGTCTCGAAAACCCTGCTGCCGATGAACGCGCTGTTCATGCCCTTCGCGCCGCTGGTGTCGGGCCGCATCTGGCAGACGCTCGATGCGAAAGACAAGGCGCTCATCACCGACCTCGTGAAGCAGCAGCTCGACGCGCAGATCAAGGACATCGTGACCACCGAGCTCGGCCTCATCAACAAGTTCAAGGCCAGCGGCATCGCGATCAAGAGCGCCAGCAACTACAACCCCGCGCCAGTGATCGCCGAGTTCGACAAGGTCTGGCTGCCCAAGGCGCCGCAGATTGCCGAGCTGCGCAAGATCGGCGCCGCGCTCTGACGGCGGCCCGAGACCCCGATTCCCAGGCGCGGTGCATGCCGCACACGCCCTGGGCGCACCGCGCACCTCGGTGATTCACCGGAAGGGTTCGCACCAATCGCGTGCGGGCACCGTTTTTGCTTGAATGCCGAAGCATTCACATTCACGGAACCCGCATGAACAAGCGTCAACTGATCCAGTCCTTCCTCGCCGTCTCGGCCCTCAGCTTCGGCCTGTCTTCGGCCATGGCCCAGAGCCCGACGCCGATCAAGTTCCAGCTCGACTGGCGTTTCGAAGGACCGGCCGCGCTGTTCCTGCACCCCGCGGCCAAGGGCTACTTCAAGGCCGCCGGCCTGGACGTGACCATCGACGCCGGCAACGGCTCGGGCGGCACCGTGACGCGCGTGGCCTCGGGCGCCTACGACATGGGCTTTGCCGACCTCGCGGCGCTGATGGAGTTCCATGCCAACAACCCCGACAGCCCGAACAAGCCGGTGGCCGTGATGATGGTCTACAACAACACGCCGGCCTCGGTCATGGCGCTCAAGAAGAGCGGCATCACCAAGCCGGCCGACCTCGCCGGCAAGAAGCTCGGCGCGCCGGTGTTCGACGCCGGCCGCCGCGCGTTCCCGATCTTCGCCAAGGCCAACAACATCGGCGCCGTGAACTGGACCGCCATGGACCCAACGCTGCGCGAGACCATGCTGGTGCGCGGCGACATCGACGCCATCACGGGCTTCACCTTCACCTCGCTGCTCAACCTGGAGGCGCGCGGCGCCAAGGCGGCCGACGTGGTGATCCTGCCCTACCCCGACTACGGCGTGAAGCTGTACGGCAACGTGATCATCGCCTCGCCCAAGCTGCTCAAGGACAACCCGGCCGCGGTGAAGAAGTTCCTCTCGGCCTTCGCCAAGGGCGCCAAGGAAGTCATCGCCAACCCCGCCATGGGCATCGAGTCGGTGAAGGCGCGCGACGGCATCATCGACAGCAAGCTCGAGACGCGCCGCCTGCAGCTGGCCATCGACACCGTCATCAACAGCGCCGACGCGCGCACCGACGGCTTCGGCGCCGTCAACGCGGGCCGCATGTCGCTCATGGCCTCGCAGGTCTCCGATGCCTTCAACACCAAGACGCGCGTGAGCCCCGACGCCGTGTGGACCGCGGCCATGCTCCCGCCCGCGGCCGAGCTCAGCGGAATCCTGCGCAAGTGATGGCGGCCGGCGCAACGACACCCGACGCAGCCGCCCCCTTCGTCGATTTCCAGGACGTCTGGCTCGCCTACAACGAAGAGCTGCTGCGCGCCAACCACTTCGCGGTCGAGGCCATCGACCTGAAGGTGACGCGCGGCGAGTTCATCGCCATCGTCGGCCCCTCGGGCTGCGGCAAGTCGACCTTCATGAAGCTCACCACGGGGCTGAAGATGCCCTCGATGGGCAAGATCCGCATCGACGGCCAGCCCGTGACCGGGCCGCTGAAGATCTCGGGCATGGCCTTCCAGGCGCCCTCGCTGCTGCCGTGGCGCACCACGGTCGACAACGTGCTGCTGCCGCTGGAAATCGTCGAGCCCTACCGCTCGAACTTCAAGGCCAAGCGCAAGGAATACGAAGAGCGTGCCCGCCGCCTACTGCAGAAGGTGGGCCTGGGCGGCTACGAGGACAAGTTCCCGTGGCAGCTCTCGGGCGGCATGCAGCAGCGCGCGAGCATCTGCCGCGCGCTCATTCACGAGCCCAAGATGCTGCTGCTGGACGAGCCCTTCGGCGCGCTCGACGCGTTCACGCGCGAAGAGCTGTGGTGCATCCTGCGCGACCTGTGGACCGAGCAGCAGTTCAACGTGATCCTGGTCACGCACGACCTGCGCGAGTCGGTGTTCCTGGCCGACACGGTGTACGTGATGAGCAAGAGCCCCGGGCGCTTCGTGGTCAAGCGCGAGATCGACCTGCCGCGCCCGCGCGAGCTGGAGCTGACCTACACCAAGGAGTTCACCGACATCGTGCTCGAGCTGCGCGGCCACATCGGCGCCATCCGCGGCAACGCCACCACCCCCTCCGCTGCTGCGGCGGCGGCAGCGCACTGAGGAGCCGGCGATGAAAAACAGCAAACAACTCGAGCGCTGGTCGCCGTGGCTGCTGCTCGTGGCGGTGCTCCTGCTGTGGCAGGTGATCTGCGCGGGCTTCGGCGTGTCGGACTTCATCTTTCCGAGCCCGCTGCGCATCTGGGAGCAGTTCTGGGAGTTCAAGGAAATCATCGCGGGCCACGCCTGGCGCACCTTCTGGGTCACGATGGCGGGCTTCGGCCTGGCGATCGTGGTGGGCGTGCTGCTGGGCTTCGTGATCGGCAGCTCGCGCCTGGCCTATGCCGCGATCTACCCGCTGATGACGGCCTTCAACGCCCTGCCCAAGGCGGCCTTCGTGCCGATCCTGGTCGTGTGGTTCGGCATCGGCATCGGGCCGGCGATCCTCACGGCGTTCTTGATCAGCTTCTTCCCGATCATGGTGAACATCGCGACCGGCCTGGCCACGCTCGAGCCCGAGCTGGAAGACGTGCTGCGCGTGCTGGGCGCCAAGCGCTGGGACGTGCTCGTCAAGATCGGCCTGCCGCGCTCCATGCCCTACTTCTTCGGCTCGCTGAAGGTGGCGATCACGCTGGCCTTCGTCGGTACCACGGTGTCGGAGATGACGGCGGCCAACGAGGGCATCGGCTACCTGCTGATCTCGGCCGGCTCGGCCATGCAGATGGGCCTGGCCTTCGCGGGCCTGATGGTGGTGGGCGCGATGGCGATGATCATGTACGAACTCTTCAGCCTCATCGAGAAGCACACCACCGGCTGGGCACACCGCGGCTCGCAGAACGCATAAATAATGGGGGCATGACCCCCGAACAGATCACCCGCGCGCTGCGTCGCGCCGACGCCGTGGCGCGACGCGCCATGGCCATGGGCCGCCACCCCTTCGGCGCCGTGCTCGTCGCACCCGACGGCGAGACCGTTCTCGCCGAGCAGGGCAACATCGACACGGTGCACCACGCGGAGGCCACGCTCGCGCGCCACGCGGCGCAGAACTGGCCGCCCGAGTACCTGTGGCAGTGCACGCTGGTGACCACCTTCGAGCCCTGCGCCATGTGCGCGGGCACGAGCTACTGGGCCAACATCGGGCGCATCGTGTACGGCGCGGAAGAATCCGCGCTGCTCGCCCTCACCGGCGACCACCCCGAGAACCCGACGCTGAGCCTGCCCTGCCGCGAGGTCTTCGCACGCGGACAGAAACCCGTCGAAGTGATCGGCCCCGTGCCCGAGGTGGCCGACGAGATGATCGCCACGCACCGGGGGTTCTGGGAATCGCGCTAGTGGACCCGCACGGCGTGTTCGCGCCTTACCTGGAACGTTGGCATCTCACGCCGGACGGCGAGGCCTTCACCTCGCTGAGCGGCACGCTGCTGCCCGTGCGCCAGCAGGGCGTTGTGGCCATGCTCAAGGTGTCGCACGAGGCCGAGGAGCAGGCGGGCAGCCTGTTGATGGCCTGGTGGAACGGCGACGGCGCCGCGCCCGTGCTGGCCCATGACGGCGAAGCCTTGCTGATGGTGCGTGCGCAAGGCTCGGCCTCTCTCGCACAGATGGTCCACGACGGTCGAGACGACGAGGCCACGCGCATCCTGTGCGCCGCCGCCGCGCGCCTGCATGCCCCGCGCGACACGCCGCCGCCTCCGACACTGGTGCCGCTCGCGCGCTGGTTCGAATCACTGTGGGCCGGCGCGGCCACGCACGGCGGCGTCTTCGACCACAGCGCACGCACCGCGCGCGAACTGCTGGCGGCGCCGCGCGATGTGGTCGTGCTGCATGGCGACATCCACCACGGCAACGTGCTCGACTTCGGTCCGGCCGGCTGGCTCGCCATCGACCCCAAGGGCCTGCACGGCGAGCGCGGCTTCGACCACGCGAACCTCCTGTGCAACCCGGATGGCGAGAGCGCGCAGGTGTCGGGGCGCTTTGCGCACCGCATCGAGGTCATCGCGGAGGCCACGGGCATCGAGCAGCGCCGACTGCTGCAGTGGGTGCTGGCTTGGGCGGGGCTGTCGTCGGTGTGGATGCTGGAAGACGGCGAGACACCCGGGAGCACGCTGGAGGTGGCGAAGCTGGCGGCTGCGGCGCTCGGGATCGCCGGCTAGATTCGGACGCATGTCTCGCCCTCACTCCTACCTCGACGTCCTTGCGCGGGTCCTGGCGCTGCCGATATCGGAAGGCCTTGCGTCTTCTGACGAGCGCTTTCACGCGGCATCAGCGGGTGAAGACGCATTGATCGTCGATGTCGAGAAGCGCCGCTACCACCGCGTGCCCGATGCGCGTCCTCTGAGCTTTGAAGACGCGGCGCAGGACGGCGTCACGCAGGCCGCGCTGCAGCTTGAACACCGCGATGGCATCCGCACGATCGCGCTGGCCGCCCAGGACGACAGCTTCTGGACACCGCTGCCCGACCCGCGCGTGATCGGCCTGCCGCGCATCGTGCAGCGGCATGACACGGCGTGGGCGTCTCCGGCGCCGCCGCCTTCAGATGCCCCTTCACGAACCAGCATCACCGACTGGCTGGGTTCGCTGGTCGCGCTGGCGGTGCTGGCCTTCTTTGCCGCCTTCGGTTTCAACGCACTGCGCTGGTCGTTGAATGGAGGTTGGAACCTGCTGTGGCTGCTGGTGGGGCTGCCGGTGTTTCCGATCTTCACTGTGCTGACGCTCGTGGCCGCCTACACCCTTGTGCGACGCACCGTGCCGCCACCACGGCGCCGGGCACTGGAAGCGATTCACGTCGATCGTGGTGAAAGCTTTCGCCTCGGCGAGCCGATGGCGTTTCGGGTCGATGCCATGGTGCCGGTGTCCGTCGATGGCCAGCCCGCGCAGGCACCGCCGCAGATCCTCGCGGACCTCATCGTCCAGACCCTGAACGATCCGGCGGACGGTGATTGGTCGTTGAGGGATCAGTTCTGGGGCACGGGCAGTGCCGAAGCTGCTCCATCGACGCCCACCGGTACAGGCGAACGCCGCGTGCACTATGCCGGCAGCGTGACAGCCACTCGCAGGACACCGCGCGCAGCACAGGAGCGTTGGTATCTGAAGCTTTCCACCAGCCTGGAAACGGGTGTCGAGCCTTTCCACATCGCCAGCCTTGCCACGCCTCCGTTGATCGTCCCTTACCAGATGGTGCAGCCCCCGGACCGCCAAGCGCAACTCGACGCCCTGCTGCTCAACACAGCGTTGGACCTGATCCACAAGGCCTACAACGGCGAAGACGGCACAGCCCTGCGTGATGACTTCACGCCCGACGAGTGCCGAGCGGTATTCACCATCGACGCCGACGCGCTGGTCGACCACGCGATGGCCGCTCGCTGGTACGAAGGCAAGATCAGGACCGGGCGAATCAGCAGCGATGGCTGCTTCTACATGCTGAACGAAGGCCCGGCCTTCCAGCTGATGTACACCGAGCGCCATGAGACGGTGACGGTGTACGAGTCACCTGATCTGCGCAGCGTGGTGGGGCGCTACCTTTTCGCAGAGCATCTTTTTGTCGACCATCTGGCGGGTGCAGAAACGATCAAGGTGCTGCGGCCCCGCATCTACTAACCCAGCAGCAGCGACGCCTCATCCCGCCAATAGGCCACCGCCGCCAGCCACCCTTCCCACACGCACCCATTGCAGCCGCGCCCGCAGCAGGTGGTGGGCTCCGGCGGCGGCGCGCGCATCGCCACGCCTTCGGCATCGAGCATCGCCTGCACGCGCGCGATCAGCGCCTGTGCGCCGGCGAGGTTCGTGGGTTCGGGCAGCCGGTCGATGGCGTTCATGGTGGGCGGGTCTTCTTCAGGCCTCGAGGTTCATCAGTTCGAGCCGCATCTTCGCGCCGCCCGATTCGCTCGATCCGATGCTCAGCTGGCCGCGATGCAGCCGCGCCACCTCGGCCACGAGGTGCAGGCCCAGCCCGGCGCCGCGCCCGCGCGGCACGAGCCGGTGGAACGGCGCCACCACGCGCTCGCGGTCGGCCTCGGGGATGCCCGGGCCCGAGTCGCGCACCTCGATGCACGAGGGCTCGCACAGCCGCACCTGGATGTCGCAGCCCGGCCCGCCGTGCTCGATGGCGTTCTGGATCAGGTTGGTGAGCGCGCGCTCGAGCGAAGGCGCATCGCCGCGCACCGTGAGCGGCTGCGGCGCATCGACCGACAGCGTGCAGCGGCTGCGGATGGCAAGCGGCGCGATGTCGGCCGCCACGCGCTCGCACAGCGACTTCAGCTCCACCTGCTGGTCCAGCGACAGGCCGTGGTCCAGGCGCTGCAGGTCGAGCAGCTGCTCGGCCAGCGTGGCCAGCCGCGCCGAGGCCTGCATGAGCTTCATCTTCAGCGGGTCGTTGGGCAGGCCTTCGAGATGGATCTGCAGCGTGGTGATCGGCGTGCGCAGCTCGTGCGCGGCATCGGCCAGGAAGCGCTCCTGCCGGTCGTAGCCCTCGTTGAGCCGGTCGAAGGCGCGGTTGACCGCGTTGACCAGCGGACGGATCTCGCTGGCCACGTTGGCCAGTGGCAGGCGCGTGGTGCGCTCGTGCACGTCGATGCCCTCGGCATGCTCCGCCGTGGCCACCACGCCCTTCAGGCCGCGCTTGACCACGAACGGCGTCGCCAGGATCACGCCCAGGCAGGTGACGAGCGCCATCGGCGCCACCAGGAACAGGAAGGCGATGCCGGTGCCCTTGAGCGTGTTCTCCACCGTGAGCGGACCGCCGGTCTGCGCCATCACGGCCACCGGGCCGGCGCGCGATTCGATGCGCTCGAAGCGGGCCTTGGGGCGGGTGCCGTCGCTCTCGGGGTCGATGGCCACGCGCTCGGTGTCGTCGAGCGCATCGAGCAGCCGCAGGTAGGTGGGCGGCACCTCGCCGTGGCGCAGCTGCACGCCGTTCGGGTCGCGCACGATGAACCAGAACTGCGGGTCGGCCTTCTGCAGCCGCCGCAGCGCGCTCGTGGGCTCGACCACCAGCTGGCCATCGGCGCCGCGCATCAAGGCGCGCTGGATGGAGGCCACCGTCTCGTGGCCGGTCTCGTCGACCACGCGGCCCAACGCCCACGCCAGCCCGAGGAAGCCGCCCATCACCAGCAGGCCCACCACCACCTGCAAGAGGATCAGGCTCCAGATCAGCCGCCAGCGCAGCGAAAGCAGACTGAGGCTCATGGGTATGCCTTCGTGCTTCGCACTGCGGCGCGAGCTTGCTTGGGGCGGCCCGGCGCTGCGCTCATGCCGACTGCGGCGCGCACATGAGATAGCCCACCCCACGGATCGCATGAATCTCGACCTGCGCGCCCGCCTTGTCGAGCTTGGAGCGCAGGCGCGAGACGTGCGTGTCGAGCGCGTTCGACTGGATGTCGTCCTTGTGGCCGTACACGCGGTCTTGCAGCGCCTCGCGCAGCACGGTGCGGCCGCGGTGCTCGAGCAGCGTCTCGAGCACCAGCAGCTCACGCCGGGGCAGCGTGAGGCAGGCCTCGCCCACATGGGCCTGGCGCGTGTGGTGGTCGAAGCGCAGCTGCCCGAGCGTCATGATGAAGTTGGCGCGCACCGCGGGGCGGCGTGCCAGTGCGCGCACGCGGGCCAGCAGCTCGTCCATCGAGAAGGGCTTGGCCAGGTAGTCGTCGGCGCCGCCATCCAGGCTCAACACGCGCTCGGCCACGTCGGTCATGGCGGTGAGCACGAGCACGGCGCAGGCAATGTCGTTCTGCGCGAGGAACGCGACGAGCGAGAGGCCGTCGCCGTCGGGCAGGCCGCGGTCGAGCACGACCACGTCGTAGGGCGCGCCGAGCGCGGCCTCCTCGGCCGCGCGCAGCGAGCTCGCCACATCGACCACCGCCTGGTTCTGGCGCAGCGCCGACGCGAGCGCCTGCGCCAGGTCGGCTTCGTCTTCGACAAGCAGGATTCTCATGGGGGGGATGGGGAGAGACCGGACAGGCGGGTGATTCTAGAGAGCCCCACATGAGGTAACGCAATGTTCACGCAATGCATGCGCCTACGCTGTGGCGCTTCCCTCTCCTGAAAGCGCACCGGTGACGCTGCCCTCCCGCCCGAACCCCGCCGCCCTCCCCGTCACGCCCTGGCACCTGGCGCTGGGGCAGCGCTTCGCCACGCTGTGGGTCGTGAAGATGATCGGCACCACGCTCGGCATCTCGGGCTTCTTCGTCCTGTACTTCTGGGTGATGCACCACCCGCCCTCGGTGCCCACGGTGATGCCGCTCACCCCCATCGACCACTGGGTGGACGTGAGCGACGACGCGATGCTGCTGTACAGCTCGCTGTGGTTCTACATCTCGCTCGCACCGGCCTTCACGCAGAACAAGGCCGAGCTGTGGGCCTGCGCGCGCGGGGCCGCGCTCATGGCGGCCATCGGCCTGGCGGTGTTCTGGTGCTTTCCGACGGTGGTGCCGAGCTTCGCGATCGACTGGTCGCAGTACCCGGCGCTGCAGTTCCTCAAGAGCGCCGATGCGGGCGGCAATGCCTTCCCGTCGCTGCATGTGGCCTTCGCCGTGTTCGCGGCGGTGTGGCTCGGCCGACAACTGCGCAGCGTGCAGGCGCCCGCGTGGACGCAATGGGTGAACGTGCTGTGGGCCGTGGGGATCGTCTATTCGACGCTGGCCACGCGCCAGCACGTGCTGCTCGACGTGCTCGGCGGTGTGCTGCTGGCGGGCCTGGTGTGCTGGCGTCGCGCGCCGCGTGCTCGACTCGTGCTGGCCGAGGCGTGAGCGCCGTCGGTTACCAGAAGATCCAGAGGGCGAGGCCGCCGAAGATCGTCCACTTCACGAGGTAGTACGCGCGCTTGTCCCAGGCCTTCAGGCGCTTGCCGACCACGCGGATCTGGTAGATGTACTTGAAGGCGCGGTTCAGGCCGCCCGTCTTGTCGCCCGCGTCGTTGGGCGAGGCGGCGGCGGCCAGCAGGTTCTTGGCGAACCAGCGGTTCACGGCGCTGGCCCAGCGGTACTTCAGCGGACGCTCGATGTCGCAGAACAGGATCACGCGGTCGTGGTCGGTGGTGTTCTCTGCGTAGTGGATGTAGGTCTCGTCGAACACCACGGCCTCGCCGTCGCGCCAGTGGTAGCGCTGGCCGTCGACGTCGATGTAGCAGCCTTCGACGCCCGGCGTCCACAGGCCCAGGTGGTAGCGCAGCGAACCGGCGAACGGATCGCGGTGGCGCACGAGGCGGCTGCCCGGGGGCAGCTCGGCGAACATCGCGGCCTTGATGGTGCCGATGCCTTTGAGCAACTCAGTGGTGCGCGGGCACAGCACCGCGGCCGAGGGGTGCGCCTCGTCGTACCACTTCAGGTAGAAGCGCTTCCAGCCGCTCTTGAAGAAGGAGTTGAAGCCCACGTCGTTGAACTGGCTCGAGGCCTTGATGCTGCCGCCGTTGCGCATGGCCAGCGCTTCTTCGCGGATCACTTCCCAGTTTTCCTCGAGGATGCGCATCTCGGGGAACTGCGCGGGCGACAGGTACGGCGTACCGGGCACCTTCGAGAAAAGGTACATGAAGACGTTCAGCGGCGCCAGGAAGGTCGAGTGATCAGAGAGCTGTCTGAAGAACTTGTGCCGGACCTGGCCACGGAAGTGAACGTAGAGTGCGCTGAGCACGAAGATGGCAAGAATGACCCACTTCATTGGTGAAAGTGTCCTGTAGACGAGCGCCGGGGGAGCCGGCTAGTGTAAATCCTTGCCCCGGAACAGGCCCGGCCGGGGCCTTTTCCCCCGGGCTCAGGCGCCGACGAGCAAAGGCTGCGGCACGTCGGCCTGCGCCAGCGGCAGCCGCACCGTGGCCAGCAGGCCGCCGCCCGGGGCCTCGCCCAGCACCGCATCGCCGCCGTGCCGGTCGACCACCGACTTGACGATGGCCAGGCCCAGCCCGCTGCCGCTTTGCGTCTGGTCGGGGTTGCGGAAGAAGCGGTCGAACACGCGCTCGCGCAGCGCGGGCGGAATGCCCGGGCCCGTGTCGGCCACGGTCAGCAGCGCCCGCGCGCCCTCGCGCGCCACGTGCACCGTCACGGTGGCGCCGCAGGGGCTGTACTTGATCGCGTTGTCGATCAGGTTGTCGATCATCGAGACCAGGCTCTCGCGCTCGCCGAGCACCGGCACGGCGTCGTCGCACACCAGTTCGAGCTCCACGCCGCGCGCACGCGCCAGGCCCTCGATCATGGCCAGCCGGTCCTGCACCAGCCCATCGAGCGACAGCATCACGGGCAGCGCGTTGGTGGCCACCGCGTCGCTGCGCATGAGTTGCAGCAGCTGCCCCACCAGCCGCGCCGCGCGGTCGTTGCTGCGCAGCAGGTTGGCCATGAGTTCGCGCTGGCCCTCGTCGCTGCTCTGCTCCTTCAGCGCCTCGACGTTCACGCGCATGGCCGCCAGCGGCGTGCGCAGCTCGTGCGCCGCGTCGGCGATCAGGCTGCGCTCGCGCGTGGTGCTGTCGCGCACCCGCAGCAGCAGGCTGTTGATGCTCTGCACCATCGGCTTGAGCTCCTTGTGCGGCGGCGTATACGACAGCGGCGTCAGGTCGTCGGGCCCGCGTTCGGCGGTCTCGCGGCTCACCTGGCGCCACGGACGCAGCGCCAGCCGCACCGACAGCCAGGCGGGAAAGACCAGGAACGGCAGGCTGATCACCAGCGGCAGCAGGTAGTAGCCGCGCGACAGCACGGTGACGGCCAGCCGCCACACGCTGGGCTCGGCCAGCACCACGCGGGTGTCGGCGATGGGCGAGGCCATCGTGCGCGCGCGCCACTCGCGGCCGCCCGCGACCACGGTCTCGTTGCGGTCGGGCACCGAGTTCAGCAGCACGGGCACACCGGCGCGCGAGTTGTAGATCAGCTTGCCGCGCTGCCACACCTGCATGACCGCCAGGGCTTCGTTGGTTTCGTCGCCGTCGCTGAGCGCCTCGATGAGCGCGGCGTCGAAGGCCTCGAGCGCCTCTCGTTGCCGCTCGGGTTGGTCCTCCAGCTTCTGCGCAATGGAGATCGCCGCCTTGAAGATGCTGGTGAACCGGAGCAGCCCCGGGTCCTTGTACGAGTCGTACAGCAGCAGCCCCACGGCCGAGGTCCACAGCAGCGCGACCACGGCCATCTGCGCCACCAGCAGGCGGCGCATCAGGGACGGCTGGTTCCAATTCTTCCAGCCGCGCGCCAGCTGGCGCATCATTTCGACGGGCTCCGCACCAGCGACTGGGTGTCGATCACATAGCCGATGCCGCGCACCGTGCGGATGTAGCCCTGCCCGATCTTCTTGCGCAGGTTGGAGATGTGCACCTCGAGCGAGTTGCTGCCGTTGGCCTGGCCGCCGGGCAGCACCTGCTCTTCCATCACGCGGCGCGTGACCACGCGGCCGGTGCGCTTGAGCAACAGCGCCAGCAGGTCGAACTCGCAGCGCGACAGCTCCACCGGCTCGCCGTCGACGATCACGCCGCGCGTGGGCTCGTGCAGCGCCAGGCCGCGCATGCGGATGGTCTCGTCGTTGAAGCCGTAGCTGCGGCGCGCCAGAGCCCGCACGCGCGACAGCAGCTCGGCCAGTGCAAAGGGCTTCACGAGGTAGTCGTCGGCGCCGTCGTCCAGGCTGCGCAGGCGGTCGTTGAGCGCGTCGCGCGCGCTCAGCACCAGCACCGGCAGGATCTGGCGGGTGCGGCGCAGGCGCAGCAGCAGGTCGAGCCCGTCGCCGTCGGGCAGGCCCAGGTCGAGCAGCACCATGTCGAAGGCGCCGTTGTCGAGGGTGCGCAAGGCGTCGTCGAGCCGGCGGACCCACACCACGTCCAGGCCCTGGTTGGCGAGCGCAATGCGCACGCCATTGCCAAGATCAAGATCGTCCTCAACAAGCAAAAGATTCATGGGAAGGATTCCAAGCGAACAAGCCCGGTTCCGGGAAGTGGCCGAAGTATCTGCCACACCCCGTCGCTGCGCTTCAGGAAGCCTTCATGAAGGCTGCAGGGCTTCTTCAGGCGGCGTGCCCACACTGCAAGGCTCTTACTTTCTTCTCCTGCCTGGAGCATCGACGTGCCTCGCCCCTGCCTTTCCACGGTTCGCCCGCACTGGGCGAACCCGCTTCACTTCCAGCGCCGCGACCTGCTGCGCGCCGTGCTCCTGGGCAGCGCGGCCGGACTGGCCGCTTGCGGCGGCGGTGGTGGCGGCGGCAACGCCGGCACTGCCCCCATCGGCAACGACCTTCCCGTGGCGGCCACCGACCGCCGCGTGAAAGTGTCGACCACGCCCGACGTCTCGCTGCAGGTGCGCGACTGGCAGCGCAGCGACGACGGCGGCCCCGTGCTCGTGCTGCTCGCCGGCCTCGGCGGCAACGCGCGCTGCTTCGACAGCCTGGCGCCCGCGCTGGTCGCGGCCGGCGCCGCCTCGCGCGTGCTCGCCGTGAGCCGGCGCGGCTACGGCCTGTCGGACAAGCCGCTGCCGGTGAAGAGCGCCACGCAGCACTACGAGGTCGACACGCTGGTCGACGACCTGGCCGCGCTGTGCGACGCGCTCGGCCTCACGCGCGTGGTGCTCGGCGGCCATTCGATCGCCGGCAACGAACTCACGCGCTTCGCAGGCCGCTTTCCCGAGCGGGTGCGCGGCCTGGTGTACCTCGATACCACCTTCGACTACACGAAGGACGCCGACACCGGCGGCGAAGACCCGCCGATGAACCGCCGGCTCGACGAGCCCGCACCCACGCCCGAGGACGGCCGCTCGATGAAGGCGGCCATCGCGTACCTGCGGCGCAAGTCGAAGAACTGGTGGCCGGCGCTCGAAGCCAACCTGCGCGACGCGCTCGACGCGCTGGCCGACGGCAGCGTGCGCCCCAACACGCCCGACGCCGTGGAAACCGCGATGGACACCGCGGCCCACCGCTTCTCGCCCGACTACCGCCCGGTGCGCGCGCCGGCGCTGGTGGTGACCGCGCTGCCGTTCGACCAGCGCGACCTGTTCCCCTGGCTCGAACGACCGCTGGACGCGCAAACCGGCCAGGACGCCGCCGACTTCCTGCGCATCTTCCGCCGCGTGCGCCGCGCCGACGCCGACCGCCTGGCCACCGCGCTGCAGACCTCGCACCGGCTCACGCTGGACCACTGCAACCACACCGACTTCTTCATGGAACGCGAGGCCGAGGTGGTGCGCGCGATCCAGTCGATGCGCTGGGCCTGACGTCTATTTCCGCAGCAGCTTGATCAGCGCCGCCAGTTCCTCGCCGCCGAGCCCCGCCGCATCGGCGCGCTGGAACAGGTCCGCGGCAAAGGCCGGGAACTCGGTGTTGATGCTCGCCTCCTGCGCGGTCTGCAGGATGCGCTGCGTGGCCTCGACCGAGATGCGCATCGGGCTCTGCGTGATCGCGAAGTCGCCCGACTGGATCACCGCGCCCTCGTGCTGGAGAAAGCCCGCGAAGGTCGGCATGATGCCGGCCACGATGCGGCCGTACTCGGCCACGTCGAAGCCTTCGTGCTCGGCGATGCGCGCGCCGTGCAGGAAGCCGAGCATCGTGCCGTAGATGCTGGACAGCGTGGCCAGGTCCATGGCCGCGGCGGCGCTGGCCTTCTCGCCGAGGTAGACGATGCCGCCGGCCAGCACCTTCAGCAAGGGCTCGGCCTCGGCGAACACGGCTTGCGCACCCGACACCAGCAGCGGCGTGTCGGGCCGGCCCATCTGGTCCGGTGCAGCCTGGATCGCGCCTTCAAGGTACGCAGCGCCGTGGCGGTGCGCCCAGGCCTCGGCCTCGCGCGCGTCCTTCGGGCTGCCGGTGGTGAGCTGCGCGAGCAGGCGGCCGTCCATGGCGGCGGCCACGCCGTCCATCGCGAAGATCGCGTCGGCGGCGCGGTAGTCGTACACGCACATCACGGCCATGCGGCTCGCGCGCAAGGCCTCGGCCGCGCTGCGCGCCAGCACGGCGCCACGGGCGACCAGCGCGTCGGCCTTGTCGGCCGTGCGGTTCCACAGCGTGACCTTGTAGCCCTGGTCGAGAAAGAGCCGCGCGATGACGACGCCCATGGCGCCCAGGCCCAGAACCGAAACTTCCTTGTTGGTGTTGCTCATGGCAATCCGATGCAGTGGTGGTTGATGACGCCTGCATGGTAGAAATTACACTTCCACATGGTCAAGTACCTACGATAAAGTAAGGTACCTACCAAATGGGAAGTATTGGAATCGCAAGGAGCAAGAGATGGCAGCGAAGAAGCCCTACAACTGCGGCATCAGCCCCGCGTTCGAGGTCATCGGCGGCAAGTGGAAAGCCGTCATCCTGTGGGAGCTGCACCTGCAGCCCTACCGCTTCGGCGAGCTGAAGCGGCTGCTGCCCGAGGTCAGCGAGAAGATGCTGATCCAGCAGCTGCGCGAGATGGAAACCGACGGCCTC
The DNA here is from genome assembly GCF_059416345.1 of Variovorax sp. GW821-FHT09D07. NCBI lineage: Bacteria > Pseudomonadati > Pseudomonadota > Betaproteobacteria > Burkholderiales > Comamonadaceae > Variovorax > Variovorax sp. GW821-FHT09D07. Next base: position 627,757 of record NZ_JBWKOY010000004.1, on the reverse strand, counting down.
GTGCACCGCGAGGTGTTCCACGAAGTGCCGCCGCGCGTCGAGTATTCCGAGACCTCGCTCGGCGCCACGCTCAATGCGGCGCTGGGGCCGCTGGCCGATTGGGGCGACCGCTATGCCAAGCGCGTGGCGGCGGCGCGCAAGCAGGCCGAAGCGGCGAAGTAAGACCGGCGCCTCTGAAGGCGCGAAGAAACCGTAGCGAGCGCCCCGAGGTCGCGTCGAGGACCGGAACCGTACTCCCGTACGGTGAGGACCGCAGATGCGAGATCGGGACGCGCAGTAGGTTTATTGCGCCTTCAGTCGGCCCAGCCGGTTTCGATTTCTGTTTTCACTTCGGTCATCAGCTTGTGCACGGGGCACTTGCCGGCCACGCGCAGCAGCTCGTCGCGCTGCGCCTCGGTCAGGTCACCGGTCAAACGCAGACCCGACTTCAGGCGGTAGATGCCCTTGCGTTCCTCGCTGTCGTCGCGGTCGACCACGACCTCGATGTCTTCCACCGGAATGCCCTTGCGGCGCGCATAGAGCAGCACCGTGAGCGCCTTGCAGGCCGCCAGCGACGCGTCGTACAGGTCGTGCGGCTCGGCACCGCCGTCGCTGCCACCGCCCGCGGGCGAGGCATCGACGGGGATCTCGTGGTTACGGATCTTGAGGATGTGGCGCGTGCCGGTGGTGCCGTCGCGGCGGATCGAGAGGGTCATGCCGATGTCCTTGAAGGGGGGAAAGAAAGCTCAGGCCAAGTCTTTCACATACAGGATGGTCGTGAATCCGCTGTGCCATTCGAGGTCGGGGTAGCGGCCGGCCTCGCGGTAGCCGAGCGCGCCATACAGGCCCTGGCTCTGCGTGTTGAAGGTGTCGGTCTCCAGCCGCGCCTGCGCCACGCCGTCGGCGCGCATGCCGGCTTCGGCAAAGGCCATGAGCGCACGGGCGATGCCCTTGCGCTGGTGCGCGGCGGGCACGTGCAGGGCCTGCACGAAGTCGTGTTCCCAGTGCACCATGCCGACCACCTCGCCCTCGAGTTCCGCCACGAAGAAGGCCGGGCCGCTCTCGTCGATGTAGCCCACGGGCTCGCCGCTGTCGGCATAGGCCTTCGCGGCCTCGGGCGTGAGCTGCGGCAGCCAGGTGCTCGCGAAGGTGTCGTCGAGGATGGCCTTCACCGCATCGAAGTCGGCCAGGCGCCAGGGCCGGATGGTGATGACGGTGGCGCTCACCGGTCCACCGCCAGCATCAGCGTTTCCTTGATCTCTTCCATCACCACGTAGCTGTGCGACTCGGCCGCCACCGGCAGCTTCTTCAGGATGTCGCCCAGCAGGTGCCGGTACTCGCTCATGCCGCTCAGGCGCGCCTTCACGAGGTAGTCGAAGCTGCCCGACACCAGGTGGCATTCGAGCACCTCGGGCATGTGCAGCAGCTCCTGCTTCACCTTGTCGAACACGTCGCCCGACTTGGCCGAGAGCTTGATCTCCACGAACACCAGCAGCGTCTTGCCCAGCGCCTCGGGCGACACGTGCGCGTGGTAGCCGGTGATGACCCCGTCGCGCTCCATGCGCTTGACGCGCTCGGCGCAGGGCGAGGCCGACAGGCCGATGCGCTCGGCCAGTTCGGTCATGGAAATGCGGCCCTGGCGCTGCAGCAGGTCGAGGATCTTGCGGTCGATTCGGTCGAGTTCGGGCATTTCACTCCGCGCGGGGCCTTGGACGGTTTTCGGCAGCGATTTTCACGGCCAAAGACCTAAAAACAATGGAATCCACTGCATTGTGCACTTTAGATTCACATCATTCCATTCAGATCAGCGGATACACCATGAAAGTCATCGTTCTCGGCGGCGGCGTGATCGGCACCACCACGGCGTACTACCTCGCGCGCTCCGGCGCCGAAGTCACCTTGCTCGACCGGCAGGCCGGCCCGGCCGAGGAAACGAGCTTCGGCAACGCCGGCCAGGTGTCGCCTGGCTACTCGACGCCGTGGGCCGCGCCCGGCATTCCGCTGAAGGCGATCAAGTGGATGTTCCAGAAGCACGCGCCGCTGTCGATACGCCCTGACGGCACGCTGTTCCAGCTGCGCTGGATGGCCGCCATGCTGCGCAACTGCTCGCCCGAGCGCTACGCGGTCAACAAGGAACGCATGATGCGCGTGGCCGAATACAGCCGCGGCTGCCTGCAGCAGCTGCGCGCCGACACCGGCCTGCAGTACGAGCACCGCACCGGCGGCACGCTGCAACTCTTTCGCACGCAGGCGCAGCTCGACGCGGTGCAGCGCGACATCGCCGTGCTCGAGGAATGCGGCGTGCCCTATGAACTGCTCGACCGCGATGCCCTGGCGCGCGTCGAACCCGGCCTGGCCGGCGCGCGCGAGTGCCTCACGGGCGGCCTGCGCCTGCCCAACGACGAAACCGGCGACTGCCACCTGTTCACACGCGGCCTCGCCGAGATCGCGCGCGGCCTGGGCGTGGACTTCCGCTTCGGCCAGACCATCGACGGCCTCGAGACCGACGGCGGCCGCATCACCGGCGTGCGCACGCGCGCCGGCAAGATCCTCACGGCCGACCGCTACGTGATGGCCTTCGGCAGCTACTCGCGCGCCGCCATCGCCTCGCTGGGCCTCGACATCCCCGTGTACCCGGTCAAGGGCTACTCGCTCACGGTGCCGCTGCTCGACGAATCGCTCGCGCCGCAATCGACCGTGCTCGACGAAACCTACAAGGTGGCCGTCACGCGCTTCGACAACCGCATCCGCGTGGGCGGCATGGCCGAGCTCGGCGGCTTCGACCTGCGCCTGAACCCGGCGCGCCGCGCCACGCTCGAGAAAGTGGTGAGCGACCTGTTCCCGGGCGGCGACCTGCCCAACGCCAGCTTCTGGACCGGCCTGCGCCCGATGACGCCCGACAGCACGCCCATCGTCGGCGCCACGCGCTACCCGAACCTGTTCCTGAACACCGGCCACGGCACGCTGGGCTGGACCATGGCCTGCGGCTCGGGCAAGCTGATCTCGGACCTGGTGACGGGCCAGCGGCCGGAGATCCGCACAGATGGATTGGCGATGGACCGCTACACGCAAGGGCCGTCGCATTCGGCGCGCCCGAGCCCGACGACGGCGCCGGCCTGACCGACGCCGGGGATGCGACGGGCCGCGCAGGCCCGTCGCTGACTTACTCGTCGCTGGCGTCGTTGCCCGTCATCGCGAGCACCTCTTCGACAAAGGCCTCGAAGCGCGGCAACGCGGCAGGCAGCCCGTCGAGCGAAGCGGCCTCGCCCGCATCGAAGAAATGCGGCGCATCGGCGGGAATGGCGACCCATTCCCCGCCTTCGACCAACAGCCCCAGATACCCCTGCGCCGTCGGCAGGTAGAACAGCCCCGCGCTGTCGAGCACGCGCTGGCCGTCGGCCTCGCCGCGCCCCCAGCGCACGCCGTGGCGCGCGAGGTGGTCGCTGATCCAGCCGTCGCACACGTGCGTGTCGCGCCAATTGGCCTGGCCATCGAATACGGCGAGCACGGGCATGGGGCGTCCTTCGCTGAAGCGTGGTGGATTACTGCAGGAAGCTGGGCTTGGCGTAGCCCTGGAACTTGCTGTCGACCACCGTCTTGAATTCCTTCGAGCGGTAGGCGTCGGCGATGTCCTTGGCCCAAGCGGCGTTCTTGTCGGCGCTCTTCACGGCGACCACATTCAGGTAGTAGTCGGGCGTCTTCTCGAGCACCACGGCCTCGGTGAGCTTCAGGCCCGACGAGATCGCGAAGTTGCCGTTGACGATGGCGTACTCGGTGTCGCCCAGCGAACGCGGCAGCTGCGCGGCCTCGAGCGGAATGAACTTGAGCTTCTTCGGGTTCTCGGCCACGTCCTTCTCGGACGCGCGCAGCGGATCGATGCCGGCCTTGATCGTGACCAGCTTGTTCTGCTCCAGCAGCACCAGCGCGCGCGCCAGGTTGCTCGGGTCGTTCGGCAGCGTCACGCGGTCGCCTTCCTTCACGTCGGCCAGCGTCTTGCGCTTGGTCGAGTACACGCCCATGGGCGCGATCGGGCCCTGCACCAGCTCGGCGAGGTCCAGCTTCTGGTCGGCCGAGAACTTCTGCAGGTAGACCCGATGCTGGAAGAAATTGGCGTCGAGCGAGCCCTGGGCCAGCGCGAGGTTGGGCTGCACGTAGTCGTTGAACTCGACCAGCTTCACCTTGTAGCCCTTCTTCTCGAGGATCGGAATGATGCCGGCCTTGAGCTGGTCGGCGTTGGAGCCGGCGGTGCCGCCGATCACGAGGTTCTTCTTGGCGTCCTGCGCCTGCGCCGACAGCGAGAGGCCGCCGAGCGACAGCGCGACGAGGGAAACGGCGAGGACGGAACGGCGCAGCAGTGCGGTTTTCATGGAATGAGCAGAAAGAAGAGAGGAAAGGAAGAAAGAGAAATCAACGCTTGTCGAGCCGGCGCGCCGTGGTGTTGCCCACGAACTGCAGGATCTGCACCAGCACCACGAGCAGCGCCACGGTGAGCACCATCACGTCGGTCTGGAAGCGGTAGTAGCCGTAGCGGATCGCCAGGTCGCCGATGCCGCCGCCGCCCACCACGCCGGCAATGGCCGAGTACGACAGGAAGCTCACGGCCAGCACGGTGAGCGCGAGCACCAGGCCCGAGCGCGCCTCGACCACCAGCACGCGCCAGACGATCTGCAGCTCCGAGGCGCCCATGGCATGCGCCGCCTCGATCACGCCGCGCGGCACCTCGCGCAGGCACTGGTCGACCAGCCGCGCGAAGTACGGAATGGCCGCGAACGACAGCGGCACCGCGGCCGCCAGCGGGCCGATGGAGGTGCCCGCGATGATCCGCGTGAACGGCACCAGCGCCACCAGCAGGATGATGAACGGGAAGGAACGCACCGTGTTCACGATCCAGTTGAGGACGTGGAACGCCGGCTTGTTCTCGAGCGACTGGCCCGGGCCCAGCAGGAACAGCAGGATGCCCAGCGGCCCACCGATGAGCACCGCCGCCGACAGGCCGATGGCCAGCATCAAAAAGGTCTGGCCCGTGGCCGTCCACAGCTCGGGAAGGATGGGGGTGATGTTCTCAAACATAGGCCAGCTCCTGCGCGTTGCGCTGTGCGGTCGCCACGCGCGGCGCCACGGGTTCGCGCGCCTCGCGTTCGCGGCGGCGCACCAGTTCGTCGATCTCGCGGCCCAGCGCGGTCTTGCGCTCTTCGCTCGGTGCATCGACGGCGAACTGCTCGATGAGGCGGCCCTTTTCGAGGATGGCCACGTTGCGGCACAGCACCTCGACCACCGAGAGCTCGTGCGTGACGATCACGATGGTCACGCCGATCTTCTGGTTGATGTCGCGCAGCGTCTCGAGCAGCGCGCGGGTGGTTTCGGTGTCGAGCGCCGAGGTGGGCTCGTCGCACAGCAGCACCTGCGGGCGCGGCGCCAGCGCGCGGGCGATGGCCACGCGCTGCTTCTGGCCGCCCGAGAGCTGGGCCGGGTAGGTGTCGATCTTTTCGGCCAGGCCCACGAGGTCGAGGCACTCGCGCACCCGCTCGTTGATCTCGGCCTTGGAGTGGCGACCGTGGATCTTCAGCGGGAACGCCACGTTGTCGAACACCGTGGCGTTCTGCAGCAGGTTGAACTGCTGGAAGATCATGCCGATGTTCTGGCGCGTGTCGCGCAGCTCGCGGCGCGAGAGCGTCGTGAGGTCGCGCCCGCCGACGAACACCCGGCCCGCGTCGGGCCGCTCCAGCAGGTTGATGAGGCGCAGCAAGGTCGACTTGCCGGCGCCGCTCTTGCCGATGAGGCCGAACACGTCGCCCTGCTGGATCTCGAGCGAGAGCGATTGCACGGCGTCGAACACCTCGCCGCTGGGCAAGGCAAACGACTTCTGCACCGATTGAAGACGGATGACCGGCGCCGCGTTGCCGCGTGCCGCATCAGGCGAAGGGAAGGTCATGAAAGAAGGCGCAGGCCTCAAGGGCGCGATCGCGCAGGTTCGCAAAAAGGTGCCGAGTATGTAAAGAAAGAGACCGAAAGGGAACGAACAAATCGGCTCGTGCTTATATGAAAAATCAAATAAGAAAGACCACATGAAGCGAGTGGACGCCATATCGATATGAGGATTGGTTCGTTCCCGATCCGCGGCGGCAATGCCACATTCGGCGCCTTCATTTCTTCGATTTCGCGCCACCATGCATTCCACTTTCCGCCGCCGCGGCCTCACGCTCGCCACCCTCGCCACCCTCGCCACCGCCCTTTTCGCTGGCAACGCCGCCTTTGCGCAGGACAACAAGAACACCGTCAAGGTCGGCATTTCCGTCGGCAGCGCCGAGCAGGTGTTCGAGGTGGTCAAGAAGGTGGCCGCCAAGGACGGCCTGACCGTCCAGGTCGTGGTGTTCAACGACTACCAGCTGCCCAACGCGGCGCTGGCCGCCGGCGACCTCGACGCCAACGCCTTCCAGCACCAGCCCTTCCTGGACAACCAGATCAAGGCGCGCGGCTTCGACCTCGTGCCCGTGGGCCTGACCATCACCGCGCCGCTGGGCTTCTACTCGCGCAAGATCAAGTCGATCGACCAGCTGGCCGACGGCGCCTCGGTCGGCATCCAGAACGACCCCTCGAACGGCAACCGCGCCCTGCTGCTGCTGCAACAGGCCAAGCTCATCACCCTCAAGCCCGAGGCCGTGAAGAACAACAACGCCACGCCGCTGGACGTGGTGACCAACCCCAAGAAGCTCAAGCTGGTGTCGCTGGACGCCGCCCAGCTGCCGCGCTCGCTCGACGACCTGGCCATTTCGGCCATCAACAACGACTACGCCGAGAAGGCCGGCCTGTCGTTCGGCAAGGACGCCGTCATCAAGGAATCGGCCCAGAGCCCCTACGCCAACCTGATCGCCGTGCGCCGCGCCGACAAGGACAAGCCCTGGGCCAAGCGCCTCGTGGCGGCCTACCAGTCGCCGGAGGTGCGCAGCTTCATCGAGACGCAGTTCAAGGGGTCGCTGATTCCGGCGTTCTGATTCCGGTGCCCGCGCCTTCCCCCCGAGAGGGAAGGCGCAATACAGGGGCGCTGCCTGGCGGGTTGGCGGACCGTGAGAAAATGACGGGTTCCCCCGAACACCAACCTCACACAGTCAGGACACCCCATGGACGCAGAACAGATCAACCAAATCGGCGCAATGCTCGCGGACCTGAGCGTCCGTACGGTCGATTTACGGAGGTATCTTTGACTACGATGCCAAAGCTGAACGACTGAGGACAGTCAACGCATCGCTCGAAGACCCGAACGTCTGGAACGACCCGAAGAAGGCCCAGGAACTGGGCAAGGAAAAGAAGTCGCTCGACGACGTGGTCGTCACGCTCGACCGGCTCACCAACGGGCTCTCGGACAACACCGAACTCTTCGAAATGTCGAAGGAAGACGGCGACATGGACGGCCTGCAGGCCATTGCCGATGACGCCGCCACGCTCGAAGCCGACATCAAGCAGCTCGAGTTCCGCCGGATGTTCAACAACCCGGCCGACCCGCTGAACGCCTTCGTCGACATCCAGGCCGGCGCCGGTGGCACCGAGGCCTGCGACTGGGCCAGCATGCTGCTGCGCCAGTACCTGAAGTACGCCGAGCGCAAGGGCTTCAAGACGCAGATCGAAGACGAAACGCCCGGCGACACCGCCGGCATCAAGGGCGCGACCATCAAGGTCGAGGGCGACTACGCCTTCGGCCTGCTGCGCACCGAGACCGGCGTGCACCGCCTGGTGCGCAAGTCGCCGTTCGACTCGTCGGGCGGGCGCCACACCAGCTTCGCATCGATCTTCGTGTACCCCGAGATCGACGACTCGATCGAGATCGAGATCAACCCTTCGGACGTGCGCACCGACACCTTCCGCGCCTCGGGCGCCGGCGGCCAGCACATCAACAAGACCGACTCGGCCGTGCGCCTGACGCACATCCCGACCGGCATCGTCGTGCAGTGCCAGGACGGCCGCAGCCAGCACAGCAACCGCGACGTGGCGTGGAAGCGCCTGCGTTCGCGCCTGTACGACCACGAGATGCGCAAGCGCCAGGAAGAGCAGCAAAAGCTCGAGGACAGCAAGACCGACGTGGGCTGGGGCCACCAGATCCGCAGCTACGTGCTGGACAACAGCCGCATCAAGGACCTGCGCACCAACGTCGAAGTCTCGGCCACACAGAAGGTGCTCGACGGCGACCTCGACGTGTTCATCGAAGCCTCGCTCAAGCAAGGCGTCTGACCGATGAGCCTGAACACCGGCAGGGTCGAAGCCCTGATCTTCGACATGGACGGCACCATGATCGACTCCATGCCCTGGCATGCGCGCTCGTGGGTGACCTTCGCGCAGCGCCACGGCGTGCAGCTCGACGTGAGCGAGATCCTCGCGCGCACCACGGGCCGCACCGGCACCGAGAGCATGCGCGAGCTGTTCGAACGCGAGCTCTCCGATGCCGAGTGCCAGGCCATGGTGCACGAGAAGGAAGAGATCTACCGCGAGCTCTTCCACGACAACTTCACCGAAGTGGCGGGCTTCACCGCCTTCGCCAAGGCCGCGGTGGCACGCGGCCTGAAGGTCGCGGTCGGCACGGCCGGCGACAGGCACAACATCGCGTTCGCCATGTCGCGCCTGAAGATGGACCCGCTGCCGCTGGCCATCGTCGGCGGCGACGAAGGCTTTTCGGGCAAGCCCACGCCCGCGATCTTCCTGGAAGCCGCGCGCCGCATCGGCGTGGCGCCCGAGCGCTGCATCGTCTTCGAAGACGCGCCCTTCGGCATCGAAGCGGCCCGCCGCGGCGGCATGCGCGCCGTGGCCGTGTGCAGCACCCATACGGCCGCCGAGCTGGCCGGCCCCCACGTGATCGCCGCCGTTCGCGACTACAACGAACTGGCCCATTCGAATTTTCTGGAGACCCTCGATGCTGCTTCAGCGTGACGCCCAAGGGCAACCCATTGCCATCCGCCGCGAAGACTATGCCGCGCCGGCGTTCTGGATCGACACCGTCGACCTGACCTTCGACCTCGACCCCGCCAAGACCCGCGTGCTCAACCGCATGCAGCTGCGCCGCAACCCCGAGGTGCCGGCCCAGCCGCTGCGCCTGGACGGCGACGAGCTCAACCTGGCGCGCGTGCTCGTGAACGGCCAGGGCGCCTCGTTCCGCATGGAAGGCGACCAGCTCGTCATCGACGGTCTGCCCGACGCCTTCGAGCTCGAACTCTTCACCACCTGCTGCCCCATCAAGAACACCAAGCTGATGGGCCTGTTCGTGAGCGAAGACACCTTCTTCACGCAGTGCGAGGCCGAGGGCTTTCGCCGCATCACCTACTTCCTCGACCGTCCCGACGTGATGGCGATGTACACCGTCACGCTGCGCGCCAGCAAGGCCGCCTACCCGGTGCTGCTGTCGAACGGCAACCTGGTCGACCAGGGCGAGCTGCCCGAGGGCCGCCACTTCGCCAAGTGGGTCGACCCCTTCAAGAAACCCAGCTACCTGTTCGCCCTGGTGGCGGGCAAGCTCGTGGCGCGCGAGCAGCGCATCAAAGCGCGCAGCGGCAAGGAACATCTGCTGCAGGTGTACGTGCGCGCCGGCGACCTCGACAAGACCGAGCACGCCATGAACTCGCTGGTCAACTCCGTGCTCTGGGACGAAGCCCGCTTCGGCCTGCCGCTGGACCTGGACCGCTTCATGATCGTGGCCACCAGCGACTTCAACATGGGTGCCATGGAGAACAAGGGCCTGAACATCTTCAACACGAAGTACGTTCTGGCCAACCAGGCCACCGCCACCGACGCCGACTACAGCAACATCGAAAGCGTGGTCGGCCACGAGTACTTCCACAACTGGAGCGGCGACCGCGTGACCTGCCGCGACTGGTTCCAGCTGTCGCTGAAGGAAGGCCTCACCGTCTTCCGCGACCAGGAGTTCAGCCAGGACCTGTGCGCCGACGCCTCGGCCCGCGCCGTGAAGCGCATCGAGGACGTGCGCGTGCTGCGCACCGCCCAGTTCCCCGAAGACGCCGGCCCCATGGCCCACCCGGTGCGGCCCGACAGCTACATCGAGATCAGCAACTTCTACACCGTCACCATCTACGAAAAGGGTGCCGAGGTCGTTCGCATGATGCAGACGCTGGTCGGCCGCAAGGGCTTCGAAAAGGGCATCACCCTGTACTTCGAGCGCCACGACGGCCAGGCCGTGACCTGCGACGACTTCGCCCAGGCCATTGCCGACGCCAACCCCGACTCCGAACTGGCCCGCCTGCTGCCCCAGTTCAAGCGCTGGTACAGCCAGGCCGGCACGCCCCGCCTGGCCGCGCACGGCGTGTACGACGCGCAGAACCGCAGCTACACCCTGAGCGTGGTGCAAAGCTGCCCGCCCACGCCGGGCCAGCAGACCAAGGAACCCTTCGTCATTCCGCTGAACATCGGCCTGCTCGACGCCGCCACCGGCCGCGAGCTGCCCATGCAGCTCGAGGGCGAAAGCGACGTGGCACGCGGCACCCGCACTATCGTGCTGTCGCGCGCCGGCGAGCAGATCACCTTCGTGGGCCTGGACGCCGAGCCCGTGCCGTCCATCCTGCGCGGCTTCAGCGCGCCGGTGATCCTCGACTTTGCGTACACCGACGCCCAGCTGCTCACCCTGCTGGCCAACGACCCCGACCCGTTCAACCGCTGGGAAGCCGGCCAACGCCTGGGCCTGCGCGCCGCGCTGCAAGCCATTGCCGCGCACGCCACCGACACCACGCCGGTGCTGAACGACGCCTACCTCGACGCCATGCGCGGCGTGCTGCGCCACCCGCAGCTCGACGCCGCCTTCAAGGAACTGGTGCTCACGCTGCCGTCGGAAACCTACATCGCCGAACAGCTCGACGTGGTCGATCCGCAGCGCGTGCACCTCGTGCGCGAAGCCATGCGCGCCCAGCTCGCCACCGCCCTCTTCGCCGACTGGGAACAGGCCTACGAAGACAACAAGGACACCGGCGCCTACACGCCCGACCCGACCTCGTCGGGCCGCCGCGCGCTGGCCGGCATGGCGCTCAACTTCCTGTGCCTGGCGGCGCGCGCCTCGGGCGACACCGTGTGGCCCGGCAAGACCCTGCAGCGTTTTAAAGACGCGGGCAACATGACCGACCGCTTCAACGCGCTCAACGCCCTCGTGTCGTCGGGCCACACCCTGGCGGCGCAGGCGCTTGCGCGCTTCCACGCCATGTTCAAGGACGAGGCGTTGGTCATCGACAAGTGGTTCTCGCTGCAGGCCGGCGCCAGCGACCGCGGCGGCGACATCCTGCCGCTGGTCAAGCAGCTCATGAAGCACCCCGACTTCTCGCTGAAGAACCCCAACCGCGCGCGCAGCGTGATCTTCAGCTACTGCAGCGGCAACCCCGGCGCCTTCCACCGCGCCGACGCCGCCGGCTACGTGTTCTGGAGCGAGCGCGTGATCGAGCTCGACGCCATCAACCCCCAGGTGGCCGCACGCCTGGCGCGCGCACTCGACCGCTGGAGCAAGCTGGCCGAGCCCTACCGCAGCGCCGCGCGCGAAGCCATTGCCCGCGTGGCCGCCAAGCCCGACCTGAGCAAGGACACCCACGAAGTCGTGACGCGCGCCCTCGCCGGAAACTGAACCCACTGAACCCCACAAGATCCATGGCTCAACAAAAAATCTCCTTCACCCGCTACCTCGTCGAGCAGCAACGCGCCGACGGCCTCATTCCCGGCCAGCTGCGCCTGTTGCTCGAAGTGGTCGCCCGCGCCTGCAAGAGCATCAGCCAGGCCGTCAACAAGGGCGCGCTGGGTGGCGTGCTCGGCACCGCCGAGAGCGAGAACGTGCAGGGCGAAATCCAGAAGAAGCTGGACATCATCGCCAACGAAGTGCTCATTGAAGCCAACGAATGGGGCGGCCACCTCGCGGCCATGGCCAGCGAGGAGATGGAAACCATCCACGTGGTGCCCAACCGCTACCCGCAGGGCGAATACCTCTTGATGTTCGACCCGCTCGACGGCAGCAGCAACATCGACGTCAACGTGAGCATCGGCACCATCTTCAGCGTGCTGAAGAAGCCCGACGACACCCCCGGCGTGCAGGAAGCCGACTTTCTGCAGCCCGGCAGCCAGCAAGTGGCCGCCGGCTACTGCATCTACGGCCCGCAAACCACCCTGGTGCTCACCGTGGGCAACGGCGTGGCCATGTTCACGCTCGACCGCGAGCAAGGCAGCTTCGTGCTCACGCAGGAAGACATCCAGATTCCAGTCGACACCAAGGAATTTGCCATCAACATGAGCAACATGCGCCACTGGGACGAGCCCGTGAAGCGCTACATCGACGAATGCCTGGCCGGCAAGGAAGGCCCGCGCGGCAAGGACTTCAACATGCGCTGGATTGCCAGCATGGTGGCCGACGTGCACCGCATCCTGATGCGCGGCGGCGTGTTCATGTACCCGTGGGACAAGCGCGAGCCCGAAAAGGCCGGCAAGCTGCGCCTGATGTACGAGGCCAACCCCATGAGCTGGCTCGTCGAGCAGGCCGGCGGCGCCGCCACCAACGGCAAGCAGCGCATCCTCGACCTGAAGCCCACCAAACTGCACGAGCGCGTGAGCGTGATGTTGGGTTCGCGTCACGAAGTGGAGCGTTTGACGCAGTACCACGCCGAGAAGCCTTGATTTCTTGGCTATAATCTGAGGCTTCGCCGGTGTAGCTCAGTCGGTAGAGCAGCTCATTCGTAATGAGAAGGTCGGGTGTTCGATTCATCTCTCCGGCACCAATATGGATAAGGCCCGGATGCTATAAAAAATATAGCATCCGGGCCTTTTTTCATTGTGATGTAACGGCTGATGTAAGACAATTTCTAGCGGATTCGTAGCGCTCGCCTGGATAGCCTCGGAGCCTCTATCGCGGGGCCGCGACCGACAGGAGGCGACATCTTGACGCCGCACACAAGAAAGAGAAAAGGATGGCATCCACCATTGCAGAAGCAACTCCGCACAAGCTGATCGCGGTCATCGTTCAGCAAGGCAAGACGCTCGACTTCATCGACGGACAAACTCAACGCGAGGAAACACCCGAAGAGTATGTCCGACAAGAGATCGCGAAGTCCCTCGTGCGCGAGTACAGGTATCCGAAGACCGATATCGCGATCGAGTTCACCCTAAGACTCGGAAGCCGAAAGCCTAGGGCCGACATCGTGATCTTCGCCGCTGACGAGGACCGCGATCAAGCCAATGCCTATGTCATCGTCGAGTGCAAGGAGCAGAAGGTCAAATCCAGCGACAAGAAGGAGGGCGTCGGACAACTGCACAGCTATATGGCAGCGTGTCCAAATGTGGCCTACGGCATGTGGACCAACGGGCTTGAACGGTTCTGCTATCGCAAAATCGAGAGCAAAGGAAAACTTCTCTTCGAAGAAATCCCCGATCTCCCGAGCTACGGCCGATCGAGCGATGAGTCGGATCGGCCTGCGTTTGACCAACTTAAGCCCGCTTCTTCTGATGCCCTCCTTTTTGCCTTTCGCCGATGCCATAACTACATTGCCGGCAATCAAGGTCTGCAAAAGCCACAAGCCTTTTGGGAGCTACTGAAGCTCATCTTTTGCAAGATCCACGACGAGCGCGACAGTAGTGACGTGGAATTCTTTGCGGCCGGCAATGAGCGAGGCGGAATTAACGGACCACTTAAGGTTAAGAAACGCATTGATGCCCTCTTCGAGGCAGTTAAAGCTGATTATCCCGCGATCTTCCAAACCAACGATGTCGTTGCGCTAAAGCCTCAAGTACTTGCCTATATCGTCTCGCAGCTCCAAATGTATTCACTTCTGGAGAGCGACGTCGACGTGAAGGGACACGCCTATGAGGAGATTGTCGGCTCCAATCTCAGAGGCGACAGAGGTGAGTTTTTTACACCGCGAAACATCTGCAATATGGCCGTGTCGATGCTCGACCCCTCGGAAGGCCAACTAATTCTGGACCCAGCATGCGGAACAGGCGGGTTCTTGATTTCTGCGATGAATCATGTCATCGAAAAGATTCGTGTTGCAGAACTGGCAAAGTGGAAAGGCGACCCAAAGCGGGCTGATCCGAAAATTGCGGCGCGCATCTCCAAGTTCGCTGGCGCCAGCATCGTGGGATTGGACTTCAACCCCGAGCTGGTCAAAGCCACGAAGATGAACATGGTCATGAACAATGACGGTGCTGGGGGCCTCTATCAAGCCAACTCACTTGCGAGTCCCGCGACATGGGAAGAAGGCTTGCGCGAGCGGGATTTGATTGGAAATGTGGACCTCATATTTACCAATCCACCCTTTGGTTCAAAAATTCCAGTTGACGACCCGGCGATTCTTGAAAAATACGATCTTGGCCATTCATGGGCGTTCGATGAAAAGTCTGACCAATGGACGATGGGTGACGGCATACAGAAGTCTCAGCCTCCTGAGATTTTATTTATCGAACGCTGCGTTCGGTTTTTGAAACAAGGTACAGGTCGGCTGGCAATGGTCCTACCTGATGGAGTCTTGGGCTCGCCTGGCCTCGGCTACGTCCGTGAATGGATTCTCCAAAAAACCTACGTATTGGCATCGATCGATCTGCACCCCGACACATTTCAACCAAATGTGAGCGTTCAGACCAGCATTCTGGTCCTGCAACGCAAGACAGATGAGCTGGTGGCGTTGGAGGAGGCAAAGGGCCAAAAGAACGACTACAGCGTTTTTATGGCTGTGGCGAATCACGTTGGTCACGACAAGCGCGGCAACAAGACATATGTAAGAGACAAAAAGGGAAATGAAATCGTCGAAGAACTTGACGAGACAGTAAAAGAGTATGACGGCGGCCAGCCTGTCTATAAGAAGCAAAAAATGCTTCGCAAGGTCGCCGATGATAATACGTTGCAGGTCGCACAACAATTTCGCAAATGGCTCTCCGAGCAAGACTAAGCCCTCCCCGCGAGGAGCAAGTAAATTGGCCCTGGCACAAGGCCAATTCAATGGCCCTGCCAGCTTCCGCTCTTTGGTCCGGCGAACGCCGCATGGAGGCGGAAAACTATTTGTCGAGCGGCTATGGGCATTTCCTTGCGATGGAAGCTCTGCTGCAGAGCAGTTCTCGCCTTGGAAATATGGCCCGAGTTTGGCAACCCTCGCGACTAAAGGGAATTACCGTCGACAAAGATTTCGGCGTACCCTTTCTGGCGGCGACCCAGGTTTTCGATATGCGACCCAATGCCAGAAAGTTTCTCGCACTGGAAAGGACTGAAAGCTCTGCCGAGCGTTTCACAGGCGAAGGAACGATTCTCCTGACCTGCTCTGGCACAGTCGGAAGGGCGACATTGGCAACAAAGGCGCTGTCGGGAGTCCTCATTTCGCACGATCTGCTGCGGATCGAGCCGATGGAAGAGCAGCTTTGGGGATGGCTGTATGCCTACCTTCGATCAACCAAGGCGAGGGCCATGATGACTTCAGCCAAATATGGCCACATCATCAAGCACCTCGAACCAAGCCATCTTTCGGCTCTGCCGATACCGCAACCGAGCGAAGCTTTGGCAGCGAAATTTCAGAGAGAAGTTCATCGAGTACTTCGTGCACGAAACCTTGCTGTCGAGCTAACGGAAAAGGCTGAGGCACTGTTTGAATCGAGAGTCGGCACTCCCATGACCATGGATTTTGGCGAGGATGGTTTCTCAGTCTCAGCCAGTTCGCTAATGTCCGGACGTCGAAGATTTGAAGGAATTTTCCATAGTCCAGCTGTGCGAGAGGTCCAATCGCATTTTGAACTAAGGGGTCTGCGCACAGAAAAATTAGGCGACCTCGGCTTCGATATTTGGCTTCCCACACGTTTCCGAAGGATACCTGCAGAAGAAGGGCTAACTTTGGTTGGGAGTGCTGATTTATTCGAGATCAATCCAGATCTCCGAAAACGCATTGCGAACACTGATTTTGGAGACAAATATGAGGGACGGGTTGAACGAGGTTGGCTACTATTAGCCCGATCCGGCCAAACCTATGGGTTGAACGGGACGCTAGGGATCGCCAATGAGTTTCATGAGGGTAAAGTCATCTCGGACGATGCCATCAGAATTGCACCAAACTCTCGTTGCAGCGCGCGAACCGGGTATGTGTACGCCGCACTTTCGCATCCCACTATCGGCCGCCCGATAGTTAAGGCAATTGCTTACGGATCCAGCATTCCCCATATCGACGTTGCAGACGTCAAATGCCTGCCATTGGTGCGTCTGAAGTCGAAGTTCGAGGATGAGATTGCAGATCTCGCCGAAGAAGGGGCGCGCATGTTTGCCGAAGCTGACATCATCGAAAACGAGATAGCTGGAGAAGTTGACCGCTTGGTCGATAAGCTACTCACAGGGGATTGGACAGGTTTCCAGCGCAATACCGAATAAGAGCACAACCTGCCATTGGTTTGCCCAGCCCCCACGCCGGGCCTCTTCGCCGCACCGTCCGAACAATCAACGGTTCGAGTCTCCGGTGCATCCGAGGCTTTCGTGGGGGCCAAAAGATCGGACTGGTGCCGATCGTCACTAAGTCCTCGAATGGCGCGGCGTAGTTAAGGTCGTCGCTGAGATGGTCCACACAACGAACTGGCCCACTGTCCTAAACCAAGAGCATCGTAGCCGTGACAAACGTTTCCACGGTGTCGATCCAAATATTCACCTGTGCCGGGGATATAGAGGTCACCTTGTGGTGCCCTTTTCCGCCAGCCTCGTTTCGGTCGGCGCGATGGACAATTTGATGACGCCGCTTCATCAGGTTCTCAAGCTCAGGGAATGTGGGCGTCAGCGAAGGAAGTGGGACGCCAATGTCGGTGAGGAGCTTGGCGACTTCAGAGGTGTTGTTGTAGTTCGAGCGCTCCAGATACGCGTGAACTGCTTCGGTGATGACTGCATCCACTGTCTTACCGCGATGCGCCGCCAACTGGCCGAGATGGAACTTGGGAGAGACGCCAGCACCAGGAAGGGGGTAGCCCTCCAGTACTGCAGGGGCGGCAAGCGGCAACTTCCAGTAGGCAAGACTCCGAAGAACGTCCTCCACTGTCGCATGCAGCAGGACAGTTGCCGCACGAAGAACATCTGTCTTGCTGTGGCCCCGCCGACCTTTACCAGCCCCCTTAATCGTTCCATAGATCGTGACGAGGTTCTTTACTCGCGAGATATTCAGGTCGAAGCGGTCTTGGATTTTTGCTTTCATTTTGGTTGATGTTAGCCGCAGACCCTCAGGTCGTTGCCATTGCCGCAGCCCGTGCGCGAAGTTGCCAAGGTGGTGCGCGGTCGCGTTGGGGCCATTGGCACATCCCAAGGCCTTCGCGCGTGCAGGCTTTTCTGCGCCACGACAAGATTCCTGTAGTGCCCCAAACAGAATGCCATGCGCTAGGCTTGCCGCGACCCGCTTGAAGGGGATGCGGTTTGTGCACCCCCTTGCGGCGATCGGGCGGATCAGCGCAGACCGTGGTGACGTTGGCCGGCCAATAACGCGGCGTCTGGCGTCGTAAAGCGTTCTTCGTCAATGTGCACGTGAAACAATTCACCAGGCGGCTGATTGGCGAAACACCAGCACCACAGGGCATCGTCATCCTGCATCAGGTAGAGGCCGAATTTCGGTTCAGTTCTTGGGTCACTCATCGGGCGTTTTCGCGAGGTCGTGGATCAAGCCATCAGTGTTTCCGTCGGTCACTCCGAATACAAGGGGGCTGCAAAACGCTATCCCCCGGAAGGCGCAGCGAGGCGGCAATTCCTGCTTCGGTCCCGGCACGCCGTCGCGGGTGCAGCTTCACCACCCGCCCGTCGCGCCTCCGCCCATGCCGATGCCGCCGGTCAAAATGTGAGCGACGCCCCGGTCGCTGACGTTTTGACCAATCGCCTCGGGAACGTTCACTTGCACCAGCTCGCGCCCAGCTCCGCCGCTCAGCGAATTGAGCGGCGCGGCCGGGTCTTTCACTTCCGGCGCGCGCGGGATCGCCAGCGGCACCGAGGACGGCACGGCCGCCGACCGAACGGGCGGCACGTTGTAGGCGCCGCTCGGCACCGCCGTGGTCCTGCCGACCTTGTAGCCCTCGACCTTCTGCATCGCGTCCATGATGGCCTCACGCTCGGCCGGCGTGTACTGATTCATGGGCTTGTTCTTGCCGCCCGCGGCCGCCAGAACCGCACTCTGATAAGCAGCCGTGTTGTTCTCGCTCGGCGGCGCGTAGCGGGCGATCGCGTCGGTGAGGTTCTTGTCCTTGTAGTTCATGTTCTCGAAGATAAGCGCCGACTTTGCGGCTCGGCCGGTGGCGTAGTCGGGGAAAATCGCGAAACGACCATCCGAACCGATGGCCCCATGTTTCTGAGCGAAGCCGCCTGCCTTCCACTCGATGTTGCCTGGGTTGTTGTTGCGCCAGTTGCGCGCCCCATCCTGCCGCGTCACCGAGCCGTCAGCGTTCTGCGTGACGTTGTAGCCAGCGCCAGTCGCGAGCACCTTGTTGATGCCATTACCCGCTGCACCGCCCGCGGCGCGCGCACCACTTTGCAGCGCGCCACTCGGCGCCCCGGCGGTAGTTCCGTTGCCGCGCGCCACGTCGTAGCCCGCCTTCGCCTGCGTGGCCGCTGCCGCGCCAGCGTTGTAGGCCCGCTTCACGGTGTTCGGAACCATTGCGGCGGCGCCGGCCTGCGCCGCGTCGAGCGCATCCGAGCCATAGCCCTTTGCCGCCGACCAGCCGGCGCTCGCGGCGCCCTTGGCCTTGTCCCAGGCAGCACCAGCGACTTCACCCACCTTCTCGGCGACCTTCTCGGCCGCACCCTTCACGTCGATGCCGGTCTTGTCCTTGATCCACGTGTTGATCGCGTTGCCTGCGTCGCCCAAAGTCTTGCCGACTGCATCGATGCCGATCTTGGCCGCATCGAGCCATTCGGATGCCTTCGACGTGACCGTCTCCCAGGCCGAGCGAGCGTCGCCCGCCAGCGAGTCCCAGGCAGCGCCGATCGCCGCGGTCGTGACCTGCCACGCCGCGAGCGCCTTGCCGGGCAGGTCCGCGTCGACGAGGCTCATGGTCCACTCGCCTACCTTGTCACCGAACTTCTCGCCCAGCAGGGCACCACCGACGCCGCCGAGGAATGCGCCGACGGCCGCGCCGATCGGACCGACGAACGCGCCGAGCATCGCCCCGCCCTTCGCACCCGCGAGACCGCCCGCCAGCATGCCGCCGGCCTCGCCGACGCCCTTGTACTTCTCTTCACGCGACCCGCCGCCGAAGACCGATGCCAGCGCACCGCCGCCGGCCAGGAGCGCGCCGAGCAACGGCACCTTGCGCAGCAGTCCGCCGCCGCCCTTCATCAGCGCCTTGCCTTTGCCCATGAGCGCACCCAGCACCCCGCCCGCAGCGCCGCCGCCGGCCGCACCGAGCAGGCCGCTCAGGAGGCCGCCGCCACCGCCCAGGCCGAACAGGCCACCGCCCCCGGCTACCGCCACGCCCTGCGCGCCGTTCTTCTTCGACGGCGTGAGCGCCTTCAGGAAACGGCGATACCACACCTCTTTCTTGCGCTCGGCGGTCCGCCCGAACATGAAGGTCAAGCCGCGGCCAAGCGGCGCCACGACATCCTTGATTTCCTTCGCCGCGTTGATCGTCGGGTCGATGTTGTCCGCCGCCGCCAGTGAGCCTGCGAGCTTCCCGACCGAATCGGACAGCTTGCTCATGACGCCAGTGCCGCCGCGCTCGCCGCCGCCGGCCGCGCCGCCGGCACCACCACCGCCGGGCCGCTGCCCTCCGGCCACGAACCTCCCGTTGGCCGCGCGCTGCTGAGTCACGGCCACGCTGGCACGCGCGCCAGCTCCGCCGCGCTGTGCAGACGCGCTGCGCTCGGCAGTCGTCGCCACCGCGGCGCGCTGGCCTCCCGAGATGCGGTAGCCGCTGCTCACAACTGCGCGCGGTGCGGCGCTCGGACGACTTGCGCGAATGCGCGACGCGACCTGAGCACCGACCGCGCGGCCGATCAAGCGCACGTCGGCGCGGATGTCTTTCAACGTCGCGTAGCTCTGCCCTTGCAGGCGCATGAGGTCGCGCGCGCTCTCGATGGCCTGTCCGATCAGGAAGCCTTGTGCGTCGTGCTGGTAGCTGCTGGATGCCATGCTGATTCTCAATGTTGAAGGCGGCGCGCTATGGCCGCGAAGAAATCGTTGTCGCGATCCGGCATCGAAGCCGGGAGCGATGCCGCAGGCGGGTCGACAAGCCGCGGAGCAACTCGCGTCGGACCAAGCTTGGCGATCCGCACCCGCTGCGCCTCGATGTGAGCGTCGAGCGCGGCCCACCCCTCCGCGACGCGCCGCTGGGACAGCTCGATCAGGTCATCAAGCGCCCTCCCCCGGGCGTGATGTGCAGCCAGGGCGGCCGAAACGGCACGAGCACGTTCGAGTGCGTGGCTCATGCGGCCTCCGCCTCGTTGGTCTCGTCGAAGACCTGCACGAGCAGCGCTTCGCCGGGCTGGAGCACGTTGAGCGCCTCGTTGTCGGCACCAGGGCCGAGATCGAACCCTTCAGGCACCGGATCGTGAACGTCCTCGCCCGTCAGCCACACGCGGAACAAAAGCTTGACCCCGGCCTCCGTGTCGATTGCGATGTACTGACCGGCGCGCCGAGGGGGCTGGTCTTCGTCATCCGCGAAGCGCACGCGCAGGCACAGAGTCGGAAGCGAGTTCTCATCGATCGCTCCGGCCGCAAGGGCAAGGTCGTTCGCGTCCGAATCGACAATCTTGAACTTCGCGAAGCCGAGGCTCACGACCTCGGACTCGGCCTCATCGGCTGCCTGCCAAGTTTCAGTGTCTCGGTCGTCGAAAGACTGCCCATCGGCATTGAGGGTAAGGTGATCAAGCAACTCAGCGGTGAGGGCCTTCACTTCGTTGGTCGGCTCGGGTTCAAGGTAGGTCATGGTCTGGTGCCCTGCGGGCGTTTCGGGGTTCAGGGATGGTCTCGGAGCACGCGCGCGACTGATCGCCACGAGGGCAAGCAGGCGCGCGGCGCGGCTCTTGAGGTTCTCGGGAATGGTCACGCGCGTACCGCTTTCTGCTGGGCTGGGAGCAGGTTTTGCAGCGCGCGGGCGATTGCACGGCTGTTCGTGTCGTGCCTGCCGGTGAAGGCCTGGAGCGCGGTCTGGATGTCGGCTGCGCTGGCCGGCGGCGGCAGCTTGGCGCCTCGCGATGCCGCCGGCACCACGATGCGGCGCGCGTTCTTCGGCAGCATGCGCTCGGCGTCGGCCTGCGTGACCGTGAAGGTGCGGGGCTTGGCCTTGCCCGGCATGTCGATACGAGCGCGATCGGCTTCAACCATCTGCGTCACACGCTGGCGCATCCCGACGCTCATTTGAACGTCCGTCATCACCCGTGCCAAGTGCTTGCAGCACGCGCCGTCCAGCGTCGGGTTGGTTAGCTTCGGCAGGCCATGTTCTGCACGGCCCGCAACCCAGCCCCCAGCCGTCGCGACGAAGCGCAGGAAGTAGCGGAAATGCTGACAGTCGCACTCAAACCGCAGCGGAGACTCCTTCATCAGCCACTGTGCAGCCTGCGAAGCTGTTCCAGGCCGCGACAAGGCAGCCGAGTACAGCGCGAACTCCAAGTTGACGTGATGCCGCGTGACCTTGGAGTTCGGCCCCGAATCGGTGACGAGGTGCACTTTGCCGGCCTGAAGCCGGACGGGCATTGAATAGCGGATTTCGGCCTTCGCACGATCGATATCAATCGACCGCGACAGGCCCAGCGCCTCTTTCGCGGTCAGGCCCTGCCGGGCCTTGTCACCAAGGGCTTCGACTTCCCTCTTGAAGTGAGCCAGATCGGCGGGCGTGATGAGGCGGGCGCCGGCACCACCGAGCCGGGTCGTCAGCATACGCGCGGGCGACAGCTTGCCCGCGACCTCGCTCGGCTGAAGGATCGTGCGCGCCGCCCGTCGGCTCTCCAGCTCGTCCTGACGGAGGCGATTCAACGCCGAGATGGCGTTGCCGATGCGCGGGGGCGTCGTCATTGACTTTCCCCCTCGGCGCGCCGAACCGGGCAATAGCCAATTTCAAAGATTTGACGAAAAAACTTAGCAAAACTTAGCATTGCGCGTCCTTCTCATGTGTCGCTTGGGTCACCCCAACGGCGGCCAGGAGCGCGCGTCCCGCCAGGGTTTTGCCGGCGGCTTCGATGAAAGCAGCACGTGCCGCGAGCCCGCGTTGCTCGGCTGCCAGATGGGCCTGAAACTTCGCTTGCGCACGTGCGCGGGCGGCCTTGCCTTGTGTGGTGTTCGCGTGCTCACGGGCGTACTCGGCGCAGCAGGATTTGCACTTGGACTTGCCGCCGCCGCGCCCGCCGCGGCTCGGACTGAAGTGATGCAGCGCCCATTCGAGCCCGCAGCCAGAGCAAACCTTTGACGTGACTTCCTCCTTTTCGACCGTGCCCCGTTCGAGTTCGGGCGGCGGGACGTAGGCCAGCACCGAGACATATCGACCTAGTTCGCGGGCGTACACCATGTTCCCCTTGGCGTACAGGTCGCCCCAGTACTCGCGCGCGCGCTCGCGCAGCGCGGCAAGCTCCTCGGGCGTCTGCGGCTCCTCCGCCTTGATGCGACGGGGCTTGTAGGGGCCACGCGCCACGCCGGACTGCGAGCCGCGCTTGCGGGGTTCGGTCGGGCCGTGGATCGTCATGCGTTGGCCTCGGCGACCCGCGATTCCATGCGAGCGTGCTCCGCGCGGGTCGCGGACTGCTCTTCCTCGATGGCCCGAACTTGGGCTTCGAGCCACTCGGTGGGGCTCGCGCCCTCCATCGCCGCCAGCGCAGCACGACACAGAAAGCTCTCCATCGCCGCCGCGTCGGTCAGGTGGCGCAGTTGATGAGCCGCGCTCTTCGCCAGCGACCGCAGGCGCTTGTTGCGGCGGGCAGCCTGCACATCGGCGATCACCCAAACGTGCGCCTCATCCGCGCCCGTGGCGCCGAGCGGCACGCACGGGAAATAGCGCTCGCTGACAGCGTTCATGCCGGTTCCTGTTCGGCGGCGGCACGGGCGTTGATCAGCGCTTCGAAACCGAGGCCCACGAGCGGCGTCACATCGGCCTCGTTCGCCAGGAAGGTCCGCAGCGGCGTGATCTGCGCGTCGATGTCATTGATCCTCGCCCGGATCGCCGCCTCTTGATCTACGGGTGCCTGAGCGGCGGGGCGGAGTTTGAGGATTTCTTCGGCGGTGAGACCGGCCGCGACAAGGTTGGCGTGCCGCTGCTCCGCGGCGTGCGTCATGGTCGAAGCGCGGCGCGCCGCGTCGATGCTTTCGACGCAGTGCGTCCTCTCGCTAGCCAGGGCACCAATGCGCGTCGCCACTGCCCGGCGAAGGGGCGTGAGGCGTTCGAGGCGCGCTTTGTGACGGGCATCATGCCGAGCGCGATCTTCGCGAACGGCAGCAACCTCGTCGTCAACCTCTGCCGCCATCCGGTCAAGGATCGCGACAACCTGCTCGGGCGTGACGGTGGTCGGCTCATCAGCAGCCGCGACGGCCTCGGCGATTGCACTCCGAAAACCTGCAACTTCGAGCAACCGCACCCGCTTCAGATGCAGTTGGCCCGCCACGCGCTGCACTCTGTCGTTGCTGAAAACAGAGTCGATAGCGTCGACCTCGTGGGCGGACAGGGCGCAGGAGCTGGCAAGCGGGGAACGCGTGAAGGTCTTCATGGTGATTTGCTTTTGCGGCGTTTTGAGGTGGTCGGCGGCGATGGGGCTGGTAATGGGACAGACGGATGAATTGACAGGCTGGGCGGGGCTCGGAACGGCGTTGACGTTGAAGCTGAGGCGCGCTGCCTCGATCAGGTTGGCGATGGCGAGGCGCATATCAGACCTCTGGGGCAGCGGCCATGGGCTTGTTCGTGTTCTCTTCCAGCCACTTGAGCAGGTCAGACTTGCGGTAGCGGATCGCACCACCGACGCGAACATGAGGCGGCCGATTGGGGCGGTTGCGATGACGCCAATCGGCCATCGTTTCGGGAGAGACCGTCAGGATGAATGAAGCCTGCTCTTCGGTCTGAAGCTGCGGGTCCGCAGCGGGATCGGCGTTGTCGTTGAGCACTGTGAAACCCTGTGAATGACTGGAAAATCCCGATCTTGTCCGGGTGCCGCTGGACATCAGGGGAGGCTTTTCCGAAACGAAAGGTGCCGGTTTTCAGCCCTTTCGTTTCGTCAGTCGCGTGGCAGCGCCACCAAATCGACATCGACGAACGGGGTTCCTCGATCTTCTCGAAGACCCGGCCCGCCTGCACACGGCGGAGGCCGACCTTGCCGAGGCCCGGAAGCGCGAACGCACGGCGCTGGAATAGGTGGCGAGGACGAGTGGCGCGACCTCCCGCAAGACCGTCTCCGCAGACACCTTCTTCGCGGTCAAGCCGGGCCAGGAGGCGCTTCTCGCGGTCGATCGCGCGTCGCACCGCGCGCATCGGTCCAAGCCTGGGCAGCGGCGAGCGTGGCGGCTGCGCGCCGCTCGGTCATGCCCATCGTCAAGCCTCGTCGCCCGGCAGCGCGGGGTCGGCGTCGGGCAGTTCGTTCAGTGCGCATCGCAGGTCGGCGTCGAGCGCGTCGTGCAGAGCGATCCGCTTGCGGGCGTCACTCAATGCAGCCTCGAACTCTTCGGAAAAGCGCACAACGGACGCACTTCCGCGCTGATTGGCGAAAGCACCGCTGTTCCTACGGATGAAGGTGTTCAATGCATCGAGCAGGCAATGGCCGGAGTCGACAAGGCCCCGAACGGTGCCGGTATGCGGCCCGACGAGCCGGGCATGTCGCGCGACTTCGTCAACCGTGATCGACGCAACCTTCGTCAGCATATCGCGTACACCACGAAGGCACGCATGTCGCAGGGCGATGGCAGGATCGCGTTCCGGTTCATCCGAAGTGCCGAGCAGATAGGACTCGGGCACGCTGAGCACCTCGGCCACTCGGATCAAGTCGGGCATAGTGATCAAGCGACGAGAATTTTCCCAGAGGGCGACCTGCGTTTGATTCTTGAAGCCGAGCAGCCGAGCCACGTCGCCTTGACTCAAGCCGGACAGGAGCCTCGCGCGCACTAGTCGGGGGCCAACAACGCTCCGCAGGCGCGCGTTCGCATCGACGCTG
This sequence comes from Variovorax sp. GW821-FHT09D07, assembly GCF_059416345.1. Taxonomy (NCBI): domain Bacteria; kingdom Pseudomonadati; phylum Pseudomonadota; class Betaproteobacteria; order Burkholderiales; family Comamonadaceae; genus Variovorax; species Variovorax sp. GW821-FHT09D07. The sequence continues at coordinate 602,712 of NZ_JBWKOY010000004.1, read as the reverse complement.
ACGCCGCGCGCCACAACATCGGCGCCTGCATCGCCAGTCTTCCTGTGCTCGCGCTTCGCAGGCTGATCTGCCGGGCTGCAATCGGCCTCGGCATCATTCGCGGCGGGAACCGCCGAACGGTCGACCATCAGGCCTGCGAACACGTTGGCGGCGGGCGCGGGGTCGGCCTGCTCATCGGCTTCGGACTCGTCGAGGTCGACATCGGCAGGTTCAGTCGCCGCGGGAATGACCATCGGCTCCGGCACGGTGGGGTGATGCTGATGCCTGAGGACATTGACTGCAACCGTCGGGGCCTGCGCGGGCGTGGGATCGCCGGACAAGGCACGAACAATGGCGGCCTGGGCTGCGGCGGTGCGGGCGGGGATGCGGGTAGAGATGGTCTGCATGTTGCTGGTCCTTACTGAATCGGATGGGTCGGGCCGCGATGCAGCCGGGTCGGGTCGACGTGCTCGTCGACAAATGCCTGCAGCTTCTCAACCGGCTCGCCGAGGGTCTGACTCAGTTGCTCCAGGCTGAACACCGGCTCGCTGTCGTCGTTGACGTGCGTGGCCTTCGGGATCAGCGGCCCCAGAATGCGGTCGGCCTCTGCTTTGAAACGGGGCGGTGCGCAGAGCATCAGGTCGGCGAACAGACCGGCGTACTCGGGGTTGCCGTGCACCGCTTCTTCGCCGTGCAGGTCGACCGCTTCGCCGATCTTCTTCAGCCCCTCGAAAAAGTCGGGATAGTCGGCACGGTCCTGTTGGTCCTGCAGCCACGCGCGATGGGCAGCCGCCCACGTCCGCCATTCGGCGGCGGCGCCGGCCTGCGCGGCTTCGAGCCCGTCGAAGTAGCTCTTCGGCGCCGTTTCGATCATGGTGCACATGACGGCCGAGAACTCGGCGGAGTCGGTATCGCCGGCCTCTTTGAGGCGAAACATCTCGGCCATAGCGTCAAGGCACGCCGCCGATGTGCCCCATGCGGTCGGAGCATTCATGGCCTTCGCGGGCCGGTGCAGGCCGATGACCTTCTCGCCGTCTGTCTGGTGGCCGGTGCAGCGCGCGATGTTCTCGTCGAGCAAGCCCCAGCCAAAGCGGCCACACATGCCCTCCGGGTGCTCGCCCGGATCAACGTCGGAGCGCAGATGGGCGCAATTTCCGCAGTAGCGTGCGGGGTCGATGGCGCCGGGCTCGGCTTTCGAGTAGGCGGCGGATGCCGCAGTGTCGGTGGTGCTGGCGTTCGTCGTGGTCATGTGGTCAGGCGGGGTTGATTGAGGTGGTTGCGGGTTGTCGTGCTGGTTTGGCGAGGGTCATGGGGTCGGGCGGTGAGGCCAGTTCGGGAAGAACATCAGGGACTCGTCGGGGCCGCCTTTGAACTGCTGTGAGTCGCGGTCGAACCAGAGGCGGATCGTGGGTTCGTCTTCGCCGTTGCGCTGCTTGCGGCACAGGATCGCGGCGTCGTGTTCGGTCAGCTTGGTTGAGCGCGCACCCTTGGCCTTGAAGTCGTCTTCCTTGGGCTTGTTCCGCCAGACCATCAGCACGTTGTCCACGAGGTCGGTGATCGCGCCAGAGCCCTTCGAGTCGTGCTTGTCGGGGATGGCGGCTTCGTTCTGGGGCTTGCGCAGGTGGTGGATCAGATGCACGTGGACACCGTTGTCACGAGCCAGTGCGGTCAGTTCGTCCACCAGTTCCTTCTGGGCGTTGAAGTCGTCTTCGCCGCGCACGCACTTCATGAGGGAGTCGATCACGATGTGCGTAACGCCGAGTTCCTTCGCGCAATAGCGCGCCATGCCGATGACGCGGTCTGCGCTGACCGTGCCTTGCTGGTCGTACATCCACAGCCGGCCGTCGGTCCATTGGCCGAACTCGCTGTAGAGCGCCTCCAGTGCCGCGATGCCGTCGGCGTGTTGGTACTCCGGGCTGAATGGGTTCGTCCCTGCGTACATGCGGGCGAGGCGCTGCATGGTGGTCGCCGGCTTCATTTCGAACGACGCAATCACGACCTTCTCGTCCTGACCCATCAGCGACAGCGCGGTTTGGCTCACAGCCTGGGTCTTGCCGTGGCCGTTCTGCCCCGCCCAGAGCGTGACTTCGCCGGGGCGGAAGGCGAACACGTCGCGAGCGCTCTCCCACGGCAGATGGACCTTCTTGGTGAAGTCGGGGTTGCGCAGACGCTCCACCAGATCGTGCAGCCAGACCGAGGCCGGCTTCACGTGGGTCTTCGCGTCGGTTTCGCGCAGGTATGCGTCGAAGTCGATGTCGTCGGGGATTACGTGCACAGGTGTCTCCAAATTCGATGCAGGGTCATTTCGTGTTCGTGCGATAGGCCGACGACGCCGTGCTCGCACGCCACGCTGACGGCCTTGGGTTGTGCGGCTTCAATCGCCTCCAGCGTTTTGTCCAGCAGCGCATCGCTTGCGCCCGTGTTGAACACGTCAACATGCAGGCCGATCACGGGCCGCCAGTCCATGCCGGTCGGGTTGTCGGTCGCACGCACGTGGATGGTGTCCGGCAGGCCGCGCAGGCGGGCTTGGCATTCGCCGACGACGACCCAGACGGCAACGGGGGCTCGGCCGGACGACCGCAGCTTCGCCAGGGCCTCGGCGCTCAATTGATCGCCCCCGCCCACGGGTCGCTCGACGCGGAGCCGTCGGCGAGATCCGCACCTTCCCAGCGACGTTGGTTGAGGTAGACCAGCGGGGCCGGGATGAACTCCCCGCCGCTCTTCGTCCAACCGGCCGACGCCTTCAGGGCTTCGACGTGCGCGACGATCACTTCCACATCGCGTTCGCCGTGCGCCTTCTTCCATGCGTCGAGGCATTTCGACTTTGCACCCTTGCGGTTGCTTGAGGGCCATGCAGCCCAGAAACGGTCGAAGCCGGTGTTTGCCATTGACGGTTCTTGACGGTTCAATGACGGTTCGTCTGACGTGGGCGTCAGGGGTTTCGGGACATGGGCGTCAGGGGGCCTGGACATGGGCGTCAGGGGTGACGCCGAGGTCAGGGGTGACGTGGGAGTCAGGGGTGACGCCGAGGTCAGGGGTGACGTGGGAGTCAGGGCTTGCGCAGCCTTCGCGCTCTTGGAGGTGCCAAGCGCCTGCAACAGGATGCGATAACGGTTCGTCCCCTTCGGCCCCTCGTTCTGGCGGACCTCAAGCTCGCCGCTGTCGCGCAGCGATGCCAGGATGCGGTTGGCATTGCGCGGCGTTGTTCGGCACTTGCGCGCCAGCGATGCCACGGCCGGGTAGCTGTTGCCGTCGTCGTCGGCGTAGTCGGCCAGCACGATGAGCATGAGCAGGTCTGTGCCGCTGTGTGCGGAGTCGTCGAGGACGCGCGAGATGACGCGGACACTCATTGCGCGCCCTCAAGGATGTCGACGAGGGCCTCCACCTGACCGATGTTGTCGAAGGGATGGACACGACCACGCAGTTCGACGAGATAGCGCGTGCGGCCGTCGATGCCGGTTTCGAGGGTGAGGCTTCCGCCGGCCAGCGCGAAGCGGGCGGCGAGGGTTGCGATGGCCTTGCGCTCCAGGGCATCAATGGGGTGCTTCAATTGGCAACTCGCTTCCGGGAATTTGCGACCCCAGCGCACGTCTGGGCGCGATCGGTGAACTCGATCACCCCTTCGAGCGAGTCGATGTGCCGAAACCAGCCGGCGTGGCCGATCAGAAATCGCAAGCGGCCGTCGCTGGTAGTTTCGAGATCGAGGCGATGTGCGAGTTTGCGGAGGAGGTCGAACTGCGCCTTGAACGTGCGCAGGTCATCCGGAGTGAGCCGCATCGCGGCCTTGCTGATCGCGTCGATCGGGGAGTGGCTCTGCGTCATGCGGTCCCCTTGTTCGAACGCGGGATGTTGTGCAGCCGGTTGAAGAAGACGACGGCGACCTCGAAGTCACCGCGAGCCACGGCGCGGACCATGCCTTGTGCAAAGCGCATCGCGAGGCGCTGGCGGTTCGGCACCCGGCGGTGCACGCACTGGTCAGGGAACGCCGCTTGCCACTCTTCTTCGGAGGCGGAAAGGCAGGGGTCGATCGCAGCCTCGGCGATGCAATCCTGCGGGTTGATTCCATGGGGAGCCCTTTCGAGGGCATTGGCCGCCGGGTGTTCGCGCCCCTCGGTAGCATTTTTTTGGACGGCCGGTTTGTCGCGGGGCTCGGCGGGCAGCGTGTGGCCGACGTGGCCGACGAAGGTGATGTCGTCGCCGCGCATTACGCAACACCCAGCAGCGTCTTCAGTGCCGCTGTAGGCCACGCGAGGCGGCCGTTGATGCGCAGGGGACGGATCGGGCCGTTGTCGAGACAGGCCCACTTACGGAGGGTCTGCGGCAGGCGGTTCACATAGAACGCTGCCACGTCTGTGTCGACCGTCGGGCTCGTGACCTCGATCAGCGGGGGGAAGCTATCGAGCGGTGCGCGCTCGGTCTTTGGCTTCTTGTCTGCCGCCGCGATAGGCGGCAGCTTGGCGTCGGCTTGCAAGGTGAATCTCCATGGCACCAATCCCTATCGGTGCATGGAAATCAATTCTTGTCATATAGCGGCAGGGAGGCGCCTGCCACTTACCTGCCGTCTTCCTACCGTTTGGTTCGGGCGAGGTAGGCTTTCACATCTGAAGCAAACGATTGACGCGTGATACCTTCGCGATCCGCAAGCCGGCGGATGCCGTTTGGGAGGCGCGCGTAGTCGTCATTCGGCATCTTGAGCCCTTCATCGACACAGAGTTGAAAGCGTCGCGCCTGTCGCTCTTCCTGCGTCTCAGTTTTGGCACTGGCGCTCGTTCCGACACATGCTTGAGTACCGGGGAAGCCCGCCAGCGGCGTCCAGCCCCGCGCGACCGCGATGTCGAGCACCTTGTCCACGCGAACCTTGTCACCCGGCCTCAGGTCTGCCGCCCCTGTCTTCAGTTCGTTCGCGAGCAGGTTCGTACGTTTCACCAGCAGGGCCAGCGAAGCGCGCCCCGCAGTGTCCTTGATGCATGGGCCGTACTCTGCCGCCCAAGCGTGCGCGATCGGCCTGAGACCCAGCATCGAGGCCACAATCTCCCGAAGCGGCTTCATTTCGTCGCGGTCCAGTACGGTCGGCTGCGGCGCCTGAATATCTGCGAGGGTCAGACGTTCCGCATCGGTACGCTTCTTGTCGTCGCGCGCAGCGTCAATGAGGAAGGCTCTTACCAGATCATTCACTTGCGTCCGTCCCGTCTCAGGCGCTCAAGCCCCAAACCGCACGCAGATCTTCGCCAGCGCTCTCATCGGTCGAGTCCAGCTCGAAGCCTGCTATCGCGATGAGCGTCCGCAACTTCTTCAGGTCCGACTTTTCCGCACCGGCGGCCTTCGCGATCAGGCGGTCGGCAATCTCGACTGCCTGATGCAGGCGGTCGGTGCTCGAATCAATCGGGCTCTCGGGGAGGTCCAGCCCGGTCGGCCAGCGCTTGAGGCGCTTCAGCACCCCGTCATTGCGGACGCGATAAACAGCGAGCAAGCCGTTCACGTTGCTGAGCACAACGTATCGATGGTCGTCGTGAATCACAACGCGACTGTTCTTCGACGGCTGCATGGTCGAGCCAGCACGGAAGTACCCGGCCAACGCGCGCTGCAGGAGTTCAGTATCGGTTGCTTCTGATTTGATGGGTGACATGGTGCGTCCTGATTGGTAGAGGCTGCATTGTTGGTTTCACAAACTATGCTTGTCAAGCATACAAGTGTTATCAACGTGGTGCCGCCAATGGCCGACGAGAAACGATCTGAGCACCGTGCTTCAGTCGGCTCTTGACGAGCCGTCGGGCATGAAAAAGCCCGCGAGCGGCGGGCTTGTGGGATGTGCCACGGGCGCACAGACCCGCTCAAAGGCCTCGTGAGCTGCGCTGCGCGTCCGCGATCGCCCAGCCAGCCATTGCCCAATAGGCGGCGGCGCAAGCCGCATCGGCGTAGACCGTCGCAGCCTTTTCCAGCAGGAAGAACATTTCGGTGCCCTCGGCATATCGCCCGAACATCGGCTCAAGGCGCGCGAACGTGTCCTCGGCCAGGAGGTCGCCCGAGCCGTCGATCAGGCTGTTGAGGTAAGCGCGGTCCGCTTGGCGCTCACGGGCAGCAACGAAGGCACGCATGGATGCACTGAATGCGTCGAAGCTCATGTTGATGTCGGTCACAGGCAGGTAGGGGCCGGTGTCAAGGTGCACCAGAGAAAGAGGGCGCGCGCCCTTAGATCAGACGACGCCGAGCGATAGATCATCAAGAGCTCAGGCGGCTTTCAGCGGCACGACATTGCCCGGCAGCGCTTTCAGCTCTTCGATGCACTGCACCTTGGCTTTCTCCAAGATGTACTCCTCGATGATCGAGAGAAACGGCCGTAGCGCGTCGACACTGCGCGGCCGATACCCTTCGGCGGTCGCACTCGGCTTGTGCCCCATCACCTGCGCGATGGCGCCAGCAGGCGCGCCTGCGGCCTCTCCAAGCAGCGAGAACGAGCGGCGCAGGCCGTGAATGGTCAACCCATCAATGCCAGCACTTTGGAGCGCCTTGGAGTGGCTCGCGCGTGCGTCTGCGATTCGGCCGGTCTTGCCGCTGGTGGATGCGAACACGAAATCATTGAGGCGTGGAAGTGTCGCCAGCAACTGCCCGAGGTACGGCGTCAGAGGAATCGTCCGCGTCGCGTCCACCTTGTCGGCGATCGTGAGCTTTTTCCATCGAAAGTCGATGTCGGCCCACCGGAGCGTAGCCAGTTCCTCGCGGCGTGTGCCGGTCAGTAGCAAAGCGCGCAAGTACACGGACGCCGTGCGGTTGCTCAACTCCTCCACTCCGGCCCACCAGCCGGGCAATTGCGCGCCTTCGAGGGCGTCGGTCCGGCGAGTGTTGGCCGGGAGCGCTTCAACGATGGACGCGCCCCTGCCTGCGTCGCGATCAATGACCGAACGGTACGCTGGACGGGCGGAGCACCAGCGCAAGAAACCGCGAAACATCATCAATGCGCGAGCGGCTTGATGCTTCCCCGCCCTGGCCTCGCGGTCGTACCAGCTTTTCAGCGCGTCCTCATCCACATTGGCGAGCGGCAACGCGAGCAGTGGATACAGTGGGCCGGGCCGAGTGAGCCCCTTCCCTCTCTTCTTCGCGACGCCGCCGGCTGCGGCCATCGCTTCAAGGTCAGCCCGATAGCGGGGCTTCCACGCGGCGCGCCGCTTCGGCGAACCCTCGGCGAGATACGTCGGCCACACGTCGCCGACCGTTACGGCTTCGAGGCGCTCAGCCTCGCGCTGGGCGACATCCTTCGCGATTGCTTCGGCCTTGACCGCGCGCGGATCACGCCCCTCGTCGATCAAGCGTTGAAGTTCTCGAACCTTGGCCTGCGCGTCGGGGATACGCCATGCCGTCGCATCGCCAATCGTGACGCGCAAGCTCTTGCCCTGGTAGACGCCCTGGAAGACGAAGGCGGGCGCGCCGCGCGGCGTTACCCGAAGTCCGAGGCCCGGTGCCTTGGCGTCCCACAGGAACGCTTGGGCCTTGTCGGATGGGCACGTGAAGGCAGCCACACGCGGTGCAGTGAACGAGATTTTTGCCATACGACCGATTCTCTTACATCGGCTTCGATGTAACGCAGGATGTAAGAGAGTTTTTGGAATAGAGATCAACAATCCGGAATCATTCGAACTCAAATTCTTCGATTTCCCTCTTGCTTACAGAGGGAATATCAACACACATCAATCTCCATCCATTTCATCTTTTCCTCATTCGTAATGAGAAGGTCGGGTGTTCGATTCATCTCTCCGGCACCAATTGAAAAGCCCGCTATCCAAAAGATAGCGGGCTTTTTTCATATGGTCGGCCACAAAAGTTCGTTCCGGCGACCTTCATCTACCGGTTGCCACGTTGCTCGATCTTCTGGAGTTTCTCAATAAGTCCCGTATTCCTCGCTTGCGCATATTCGCCATAGTGAACTTCGCGGTGGCAGGAGGGGCAAAGAGCGGCAACGAATTGGGGGTGGTCCGGTCCACCGTCTGAAACGCGCGTGGTGTGATGAGGCTCAAGATAAGGGCCTCCTCCTTTGCGAAGGAACGGTGCGGGCTGTTCACAAAGCTCGCACACACCTGCGGCGCGCTGCAGCACGTAGTCACGAACAGCGCGGCTTCTCTCGTAAAGCATGCGATGCCCTTGTTTACCATCCTTTGAAGCGTCGGTTTTCGCCGCCGCAACTGCGCGGCGTCTTGCCTCTTCAAGCGTCAGGCCTATTGGCTTTTCGCTCGTCTCTCCAAGTTCGTCTCGTTCAAGGCGGGCCACCGGCACAAGTCGAAAGACGATCGCCTTTCGAGTTCTTTTATCTGCATCGATCGCGTCAACCCACTCGTGATCTTGATAGACAAACTCCCCAAGGTACTTCTGCCCTTTGCCTTTTCCGACCGTCCGAAAGAGATGCAGCGCCTTGCCCTGTGAAGAGTGATCGCGAATCGCGAGATTTCCCCGCTTGAATACCATGTCTCCACGCCGACCTTCTCCCGTGAAAAAGAAGGTCCCATCCTCATCGAAGTGATCCTTGTAGCCGTACTGCTCACCGCTATCACCGGTAAACAAGAAAACTACGAGGAAGTGCGCGGACGGTGAAATACCGCTTTGTCCGCTGCCTCCAAATGGTTCGTGAAGCTCCGTCTTACGGCGATAGATCTTGCCCAACGTAAATTCGGGCACACCGAGATTCAGATCTGACACGGGCTCATCTCTCCGCACAGGCAGCTCATAGTTAACGTTCGGTTCACTGTTGTGAACCCACTTTAACGTATGTCTCCTAAAAATCCCATGCAAGCATCTGACACCCACGATCTCTGCGTCTTCCGTGCGGCATGGACTAGCAGATGTACTGAAACCGCTGGCTTCTTCGAGGCAGGGCCAACTGATGGGCGTGCACAACAGAATGCTCATCCCGCAGTGCTAGGGGCTAGCAGTCAATCGGGATGCAACAAGTGCGTGGCGCCCCGTTCGCGATAGCTGGACCGCGTCTTGTGCACCTTGCAAAGGTGTCTACGTATCCTAGGAACGCTTAAGCAGCTTGCTCAAGATCCTGTGCCATAGCGATGGACCTCCAGGAAGTTCATGAAGTGAGGCTCGCGACCACTTCATTTTCTCTGGCTGCCACATGCCTTCTTCGTTCAACTTCTGTTGAAGAATTTCAGCCGAGTCCGCTACAAGATTTTCGTCGCGCACGATCATGAGCAAGAAATCCACCGAGATCGTTCTCGTCGAATAAGGCTCCATTGCGATACCAAGCACTTCCTTCAAGTGCGGATTCTTGAGCTTGCACCCTTCGCAATAGGTCATCAGTTGATGCCGCCGGTGCTCTAGATAGGTTTCATACGGCATGTCGCGAGGCGTTGGCAGCGCCATGACGACATACGCTCTCGTGCTATCGCGACGCCCAAGCACGGTCGACGTGTATCGCGTATCTTTCTTTTTGACACTACGTGCTCGATCAACGGCCGCGCCAAGCATCCGCCGAGTCGATCGCGATTCTTCCGCCATTTTTCGAAGAATCATCTCCTGCTGTACTGAAGGAGCGAGACTGTTAAGCGAAGCGGGTAAACGTACTACACCCGAAGACCCAGCCAATATGTGTGAGGTCTGAAACTCGATGAGGGCATCCCACAGATAGCTGACTCGATTTGCCTTCACCCGATTCCGATAGCGCTTGCTCGTCTTCAGCTCTTTCCATTCACCTTCACCGAGAAGAAACATGGCACCGGGGGGTATGTCAGGAAATTTCGGTCCCTCAAGCTCGTAAGTTGATGACGAGAGATAGCTCGCAAGCAGGTCCTCTTCGCCAGGAATGACAAGGAGTACCTCCTCTCGCCTAAAGAACTCTTCTTTCTTGCGAAGATACGCAACAAAGTCCGGGACGGTGTCCAGCTCACCCAAAACTACGTCGAGTGTCTGCTCGTCAAACACGTGGATCATGTGCGCTCTACCAAGAGGCCACCCCACTTGGAAGGGTGTGGCCCTGTGATCGGTGCCCACGATTTCAGTACGAATCATCAAACTTCCGGAACTGGGGCCAGACGTCGGATCGAAAAGCATCCCCGTCTCCGCATGCTCCACCGCAACAGTTTCCCAATATCTAGCGGCATGCTCGGTAGCGCCCTTCGCAACTGCAATCAGGTGAATTCGGCAGTGCTCGAGATCGGGGATCTCTATCGGGAGGCGATGTTGACACTGCCTATCCAAATAGAGCCGATCGGCATGGCGAAGGATCCAAGATTTCGCGCCGGCCAATTGGTTAGCTGATTTCTCTATGGCTCGCTTGTACCACCGTCCCCAGGCCACTTTGACGTCGGCGTGTGGGATGAATTCGCATTGTTTGTCCGAGAAGATCAGGATGTCATTGCCAAAAATTGCCAGCAGATCGCAAAGCTCTTTGCCATCGCCCTTTCCCTTGCTTCGCCCCTCGTCCGTGAACACATTTGGATAGCTCCAAAGCGTAAGAAATGCTCTGCGAGCGAGTGCCGTCAAATAGCGCTCAGAGTCTGTTTGAGAATCACCAGCGAGGGCGTCGTGCCAAGCGGACAGCGGAGTTCCCGGCGGCAGCTCAGCAAATGGCAGCGACTTCATGCGGCGGATCGTACCGTTCAACCGCACCTACTTCGATTGGCAACATGCGACGCCAGATCAATCGATCGGCCACTCGATCACAGCATCAGTCTTGACGCACGCCGCTAGATTCTGTCTGCCATTGCACGATGAAGCAGTCTCGATGCATCGCCGGCCAAGTCAGCGGCAATCCACATGATGTTGTCCCGATGCCGAGGGCCAATCGCCTCGAACCACTCGCCCTCGTCCCCATAGCAGCAACTCAGCAAAGACTGCAGCTGGGTCAGCTTGTTCTCAAGGATGTCTGACGCGTCCGGCTGGTGGTTCGCGTCGTGGGATTCGGGCGTGGTTTGCCCGGCGATAATTTGATCAGCCATCTGGTGTGCTCCTTACCAAAGTCATGCACGTCACTTGGTCAGACGGTCAGGGTGTTAGCGCACCCTGGCCGTCGCCTTTTGTGCCTCACATCGACATCGCTGCGGTGTGCATCGATGTCCCGCCGTGAGGCGCGGCGGTCGTTCAAATGTAGGGAGAGAAGCGCGTCAGCGGAAGCCTCTCACGGTGAACAAATGAGGACTCGCGTCGACTTGTAGTCGCGCACGCGAAGACGATCGCCGTGCGAATCGCGCACCGGCCTCAACCAGCACCCGCAGCCCACGCCTCCACCCGCCGCACCAACACATCCCGCCGCGCCACCACCTCCGCCAACAGGTACTGCCGCGCCTGCTCTTGCGCCACATCGCTCGACAGAAACCACTGCTCGCGCTCGGCGCTGCCTTGCGGTGGCGGGGTGCCCCACCCTGCTTCGCCGTTGGCGCCTCTGAACGCTTCGGTCATGGGCAGGCGGCCGTCGGTCTTGCCGATGCTCGACAACGCATCGGGCGGTCCGTCGAGCGCGATGCGCACGTGCACGACGCTCTCGCCTTCGGTGCGGATCGATGCGCCCAGGCCGCCCTCGCGGTGCACGCGCCACAGCTCGGCCGCGGAGGCGTTGCGGACCCAGCTCTCCAGGGCGCGGACCAGGCTCTCGAGAATGATTTGTTGGTTCATGAGGAATATTTCACACGTTTCTGTCTGGTGTCGGCAAGCGGCCACGGTGCGATGGGGCCAAAAAGCCGTTGTAACTTCTTGCCTTGGCGCCTGCGCTATATTTCTTGGCATGGAAAAGGCATCCGACATAGGCAAACCCACGGTTCCGATCGATCTGATCGGGCCGGAACATTGGGTCCGTTCACGGCGCGGCCCTCGCCGTACGACGAAGGTGCTCTTTATCTTGCTCGGCGGCTTGGCAGCAGCCACAGCAGTGGCCTACAGCTTCTTCGGCGCGGGGCGCTGAACACAACAAGCCACTCGCGCCTTCATTCACTCACATACGCATCGCTCGCGCACCGCGAGCCGCACAAGGCAAAGCCCGCTGTCCGTTGATCCAACGGGCAGCGGGCTTTTCTCTTTGTGCGCATGCCGCTACTGCAGCCGCGAGCCGCGCGGCAGGCGCCTGGCCAGCCACTCGTGCACGTCCGCGCGGATGTTGCGGCCTTCGAGCAGGAAGTTCTCGAAGCGGCTCGGCACGTACGGCAGGTAGACCAGCGGCATGCCCGCTTCTTCGGGCGTGCGCGCGGCCTTGCGGTTGTTGCAGACGGCGCAGGCGCTGACGAGGTTGGTCCAGCTCCACGGGCCGCCGCGCGACTCGGGCATGACGTGTTCGCACTGCAGGTCGCGGTCGGCGAACACCTGTGCGCAGTAGGCGCAGGTGTGGCGGTCGCGGCGCAGCAGCTTGGCCTTGGTCACGCCGGGCACGACGTCGAAGAGGTTGATCTTCGACGCACCGCGCAGCGCGATGATGGGCGCGACGTCGATGCGCGACTGCACGCCGCGCGCCACGTTGAAGCCGCCGCGCAGCGTGGCCAGCGGCAGCGCGCCGTCTTCCCAGGCCACGTTGCCGGTGGCGTAGTGCAACACCGCCTGCTCCAGCGAGATCCAGGCTTGCGGCGTGCCCTGAATATCGAGTTGCAGGACGTGTGAATGCATGACGAATCGCCTCCCTTCGCGGCGATGGCTTGTGGTGAACGGATGGGGTGCACGAACGGAATCGAACCGTTGTCAGCGGGACCACAACCCGCGGCTCTACCATTGAGCTACACGCACCATTGAAGAAACAGAAGACGAGCAGTGCTGAGCTGCTACCACTCGCCCGACGCGCGCACGCGCTGGTCGAGGTCGAGGCTGTCGAGCGACGCCTCGTTGCCGCTTGGCAATGCCGACGCGCGATCGGCCACGTAGCGCGGCCCGAGCCCCACGCCGAAGCGCTGGGCCAGCGACCACACCATGTGCCTGCGCGGCAGCGGCGCCGGGTGCACGGCGATCATCCGGATCGGTGAGTTGCGCTTGCGCATGAGGGCCTCCTTGGTGGGTGACGAAAAAAGAAAGTGATGACTTGAAAAATGTCCGGTGACGGGTTCCGGCGCCGCCCTATCTTTGCGGCCGGTTTCCGCGGGCGGGCCACGCGTTGGCATGGCCCGGTCCCGCTCGGGTGTGGTCCGTGTGGCAGGAGTTGAACCTGCGACCCTCTGGTCCCAAACCAGATGCGCTACCAGGCTGCGCCACACACGGAAGAAGAACAAAAGAAGCCTGCCGCGCTTCCATTTCGGTTGTGTCCTCACGCGACGGGCCGCGCGCTGGGCGCGGCCCCGTCGAACGTCGCTGCACAGGAGTGATCAACTCATGCACATCCCGCCAGACCGTCGACGCGGCAATTTCTGGCGGTGGGGTGAAGGCACACCCGAAATGGAAAGCGGCAAAACAAAAAGGCCCGGAACCTTGCGGTGTCCGGGCCTCTTTGCGAGAGAGCTTGAGAGATGCGCGCCTACGCGCGACCTCCACCCGGGGGCACCTGATGAGCCTCGAACTGACCACCCACGCGCAGACGGGCTGCGGCTTTGGCGGCGTACGCGGTGTTCAGGTGCGAAGACAACGACAGGGGCGACGGCATGTCGAAACCATGGCAGAACCCGACGCGCACGAGCGGTCGGCCCGAGGCGGGTCGAATGCTGGTGAGGGTCAGTGCGGTGTTCACGATGGTTCCTGGTCAAAAATTGCCGCTGTCGGCTGTAAGGGGTTGGAAAAAAGGGACGGCTTGTGCCGTGAATTGGAGGCAACTGTAAAGAGTGTTTACGGCGACGTCAACAACCGGGACAATCTTTTCTTGTCTTGTTGTTGTTTTTGAACAGTGCCCCATACCACCGTCGCGCGCCGCCGCAATGCGCTTGTGCTGCATCGCCGCTTTCTCGAGGACGCCGTCGCGGCGGGCCTGCCCGCCAAGGGGCTCGACCAGGCCTTCGCGCGCAAGCTCGAAATCTCTCCGAGCATGTGGAGCCAGATCAAGAGTGCGCGGCCCATCGGTGACAAGCTCGCACGGCAGATCGAACGGCATTGCGACGTGGCCGCCGGCTGGCTCGACGAAGACAACACTGCGCCTTCGGAAGCACCGCCCGATGCGGCGGAAGAGCGCTTCGTGGCCGCCGCGCGTGAGGCGTGGCGCCAGGCCAATGCGAAGGGAAAGCGGGAACTCAGCGGCTGGCTGAAGAAGCACGCGCTGGAGAAGAAGGCGCTCGAGCCTGCCGACGGCCCTGCGCCGGCGCCCTAGCCTTGCTCAGGCCTTGCCAGCGGCCTCGGCAGTAGCCAACGCCGGCGCATCGCGCAGGATGGCCGCGCGCATGTCGTCGGGCACGGCGATGGCGCGGTGCGTGTCGAGCGAGGTCGTCACCAGCACCTGCCGCACCTGCATGCGCAGCTCGCCCGTGGTGGGCTCGAAGCAGCGCAGTGACAGCGTGATCGAGCGCGAGCCCAGTTGCGCCACCGAGAGGCCGAGCATCACGCGGTCGCCCATGCGGCTCACGGCGCGAAAGTCGGCGTCGAGCTTCACGGTCGGCAGGCCGACGCGGCGCTCGCCGATCAGTGCGTGGTAGCCCACGCCGAGCCCCTCGCTCACCCAGTCTTCGACCAGGCCGTTGAGCATCACGAAGTACTGCGGATAGAAGACGATGCCCGCCGGGTCGCAGTCGGAAAAACGAATCAGGCGCGGGCGCTGGAACTCCACACCACCGCCCTCGCCGCTCATGCGCGGTCCTCGACCGCGCCGTCGCCGCGCATCACGTGCACGCGCAGCAGCCCGAGCTGGTTGTGCATCTGCTTGACGGTCTTCATGTCCAGGCCCGAGAACATCTCGAGGATCCACTGCTCGTGCTCGGTGGCCATGGCTTCGAAGGCGTTGCGGCCTTCGGGCGTGAGGCTCACGATCCAGGCGCGGCGGTCGTCGGGGCTGGGCGCGCGCGCCACCATGCCTTCGCGCTCGAGCTCGTCGGTCAGGCCGGTGACGTTGCCGCCGGTCACCATCAGGTAGCGCGAGAGCACGCGCATCTTCAGGCCGTCTTCGTAGCGGTACAGCTGCGCCATGTAGTCGAAGCGCGCCAGCGAGATGCCGAAGCGCTCGCGCAGCCGGCGCCGGATCTCGGCCTCGATCTGGGTGGTGCTCGCGAGCATGCGCAGCCACAGCTTGAGCATGGCGTGGTCTTCGTGGCCGGCGCGCGCTTCGTGGCCGAGTTCTTCGGCGTCGCTCAGCACGGCGTGGGAGGCATCGTTGCGACTCATGTGACTTCTCCTCCGGAAACGGAGATCGACTGGCCCGTGACCGATGCGGCGCCCTCGCCGCACAGCCAGCGCACGGCGTCGGCCACTTCGGCGGGCTGCACGATGCGCTTTTGCGGGTTCACGCTGGAGAACTCGGCCAGCGCATCGGCTTCGCTGCGGCCGGTCTTGCCGACCACGTTGGCGACGCTGTTGCGCAGGATGTCGGTGTCGGTGTAGCCCGGGCACACGGCGTTCACGGTGATGCCCTTGCGCGCCACCTCGAGTGCCAGCGCGCGCGTGAGGCCGATCACGCCGTGCTTGGCCGCGGTGTAGGCCGACACGTAGGCGTAGCCCTTCTGCCCGGCCGTGCTGGCGATGTTGACGATGCGGCCCCAGCCGGCGTCGAGCATGTCGGGCAGCGCGGCCTGCGCGCACAGGAAGCTGCCGGTGAGGTTGACCGACAGCATGCGCTGCCACAGCTCGACCGAGGTCTTCAGGAACGGCGCGCTCTCGGCGGCGCCCGCGTTGTTGACCAGCACGGTCACCGCCCCGCGTTCGGCCCGCGCCTGCGCAAAGGCCGACTGAACAGCCTCCGGGTCGGCCACGTCGGCCGCCACCACGCCGTGGCCGCTGCCCGCCAGGGTGTCGGCCACGCGCTGCAGGGCCTGCGCGTCGCGGCCCAGCAAGGTCAGCACTGCCCCCTGGGCAGCGAGGGTGCGGGCGATCTCTGCGCCGATGCCGCGAGCGGCGCCGGTGATGAGGGCATGACGGCCAGTGAGCGAATTTGTGTGCATACCTGAATGGTTTAGTTCTGAATCATTTTAGCCATTTGCGCACCAGCAGGGTGCTACCGCATGAAACGGCCGCCGTTGAGGTCCAGCGTCGCCCCGGTCATGAAGGCGGCGGCCGGCGAGGCCAGGTAGACGACGGCGGCGGCCACCTCGTCGGCCAGCCCGAAGCGGCCCAGCGGGATGCCGGCCTTCAGCGCCTGCTGCCGCTCGGGTGGCAGCGCGGCGAGTGCGGGGCTGTCGATGGCGGCGGGGGCCAGCGCGTTCACGGTCACGCCGTGCGGCGCCAGTTCCTGCGCAAAGGCACGCGTCAGCGCCAGCAGACCGGCCTTGCTGGCCGCGTAGTGCGCGCCAGTGGCGCTGCTGACCTGCTGCCCCGCCAGGGAGGCCAGGTTGACGATGCGGCCCGCGCCGCGCTCGCGCATGTGCCTTCCCGCGATGCGGCAGCCGAAGAAGCTGCCGCGCAGGTTGATGGCGAGCACGTCGTCCCACTCGGCGGGCGTGATGTCCCACAGCGAGGTGGTCGACGTGCGCGCCGCGTTGTTGACCAGGATGTCGACCGCGCCGAAGTGCGCCACTGCTTGCGCGAAGCGGTCGCTGAAGGCCTGCTCGTCGCGCACGTCGAGCGGCAACGCGAAGCCGTTGACCTCGGCGGCAACGGCCTGGGCATTGGCTTCGTCGATGTCGGCCAGCGCGACGCGCGCACCGGCCTGCGCCAGGGCGCGCGCGATGGCTGCGCCCAGCCCCTGCCCCGCGCCCGTCACGAAGGCCACGCGCCCTGCCAGTGGAAGCGCGGTGGCGTGTGTCATCCGGCTTTAGCGGGCCGACCGTCCCAGGTCTGCGGCCCCACGCCGCGCTCGCGCAGCTTGAACTTCTGCACCTTGCCGTTCTCGGTGCGCGGCAGGTCGGGCAGGAGGTCGATGTAGCGTGGCACCGCGAAATACGGCAGCCGGCCCTCGCAGAAGCGCGCCAGCTCGGCCGGGTCGATGGCGACGCCGTCGCGCGCCACCAGCGCGGCCATCACCTCGTCTTCGGCCAGCTCGGAGCGCACGGGGTACACCGCGCACGAGGCCACGCCGGGGTGGCTCAGCAGTACCTGCTCGACCTCGAAGGACGAGATGTTCTCGCCGCGCCGGCGGATCGCGTCCTTGATGCGGTCGACAAAGCGGAACGCGCCGTCGGCATCGCGCACCACGCGGTCGCCGGTGTGAAACCACAGGTTGCGCCAGGCCTCGACGGTCTTCTCGGGCATGTGGAAGTAGCCGCTGGCAAAGGCATAGGGCTCGTCGGCGCGCAGCAGCAGTTCGCCGGCTTCGCCGGGCGGCAGCGGCACGTCGTCTTCGTCGGCCACGCAGGCCTGGAAGCCGGGGCGCAGCCAGCCCATGACACCGCCGCGCGGCGAATCGGGTGCGGTGGCGATGGCGAAGTTGGTTTCGGTCGAGCCGTAGCCTTCGAGCAGCGCCACGCCCGTGCGCGCCTTGAAGGCCTGCCCCGCCGCCGCAGGCACGCCGGGCCCGAGGCCGGTGCGCACGCGGTGGTTGCGCTCGCCCTCGCCTTCGGGCTGGGCCAGCAGGATGGGCACCATCGCGCCGAGCAGGTAGACCACGGTCGCGCCGTTGGCGCGCATCGCGGGCCAGAAGCCCGAGGCGGAGAAGCGCGACTCGAACACCACCTCGGCCCCGGTGAGCGCGGCCTGCGCGAAGGTGTTGAGCGCGTTGATGTGAAACAGCGGCAGCGTGGTGCACAGCACGTCGTCGCGGCCCACGCCGAGCACCTCGGCGCTGTTCACGCCCCACCAGAAGTACTGCGCCTGCGGGCAGATGACGCCCTTGGCCGGGCCCGTGGTGCCCGAGGTGTAGAGGATGGCGAGCGGGTCGCCCGGCTGCACCGCAGCGGGCGGCAGGGCCTGCGCGCCCGGCGGGTAGGCCGACACGCGCACGCCGGCGGGCGGCGTCCATGGCGTTTCGGCCTCACCCACCACCCACACCTCGCGCAGCGCCGTACGGGCCAGGTCGGCCGTGGCCAGTCGATCGAGAAAGCCCGCCTCGATCACCAGCAGCTTCGCCTCGCTGTTCGCGAGGAAGTACTCGATCTGCGGCCCCATCGACGCGGTGTTGACCGGCACGACCGACGCACCGAGCCAGCCCGCGCCAAGGAAGGTGTCGAGGAACTCGATGCGGTTGCCGCACATCACGGCGATGCGGTCGCCGCGCGCCACGCCATGCTGGGCCAATGCACCGGCGCGCGTCGCCGCGGCGTCGGCCGCGTCGGCGTGCGTCCATTGTCGGCCCGCGATGCGCAGCAGCGGGCGGCTGCCGAACAGCGCCGCCTGCCGCTGCAGCATGGCGGGCAGCGTGCGTTGCGCCGGCGGCACCGCGCGCGGGTCACTCGTCATCGTGCGTGCCTCCGCCGAGGTAGGTGGCCTGCACGCGCGGGTCGCTCGCGAGGTCACCGGAAGCACCCGACAGCGCGATCTCGCCCGTCTCCAGCACATAGCCTTCGTCCGAGCTTTCGAGCGCGGCGCGCGCGTTCTGCTCCACCAGCAGGATCGACACGCCGTCGTCGCGCAGCTTGCGCACGATGGTGAGGATGTCGCGCACGATCAGCGGCGCCAGGCCCAGGCTGGGCTCGTCGAGCATCAAGAGGCGCGGTGCCGACATGAGCGCGCGGCCCACAGCCAGCATCTGCCGCTCGCCGCCCGAGAGCGTGTCGGCGCGTTGCGCGCGGCGCTCGGCCAGTCGTGGGAAGCGGTCGTACACCGATTGCAGCTGCCGCTTCATCGCGTCGCCCCGCAGCCGCTTGGCGTAGGCGCCGAGCTGCAGGTTGTCGAGCACGGTGAGCTCGCCGAACAGCTCGCGCCGCTCGGGCACGAGGCACAGCCCGCGCTCCACGCGCGACTCCACATCGAGCCCCTGCAGGTCTTCACCTTCGAAGCGCAGCGTGCCCTTGCACGGCAGCAGGCCCATGGCCGCGGCCAGCAGCGTGGTCTTGCCCGCGCCGTTGGGGCCGATCACCGAGATGATCTGGCCCCGCTGCACGTCGAGCGACACGCCGCGCACGGCCTCGACCTGCCCGTACGACACGTGCAGATCGCCAATCTCCAGCATCGCGGTCATACGACGCTCCCGAGGTATGCGGCCTGCACACGCTCGTCGGCGCGCACCGCCGATGGCACGCCCTCCACGAGCTTGGAGCCGAAGTTCATCACCACCAAACGGTCCACCAGTTTCATCACGAAGTCCATGTCGTGTTCGACGATCAGGATGGTCACGCCCTCCTCGCGCAGCTTGCGCAGCAGGTCACCGAGTGCCATCTTTTCCTTGCGGCGCAGGCCGGCCGCAGGCTCGTCGAGCACCAGCAGCACGGGGTCGGCAGCGAGCGCACGCGCGATTTCCAGAATGCGCTGCGTGCCCAGCGGCAGGCTGCCCGCGAGCTCGTGCGCGCGGTCGCCCAGGCCGATGCGGTCGAGCTGGCGCTGCGCCTCCTGCAGGATCTGGCTTTCTTCCGTGCGGTCCAGCCGCAGGCCCGCCTTCAGGATGCCCGAGCGCGTGCGCGAGTGCGCGCCCAGCGCCACGTTGTCCAGCAGGCTCATGTGCGGGCGCAACTTCACGTGCTGGAAGGTGCGCGCCAGCCCGAGCCGAGCCACCGCGCGCTGCGGCATGCCGGCGATGTCGTGCTCGAGAAAGCGCACCTGGCCCGCGCTCATCGGCAGCGTGCAGGTCAGCAGGTTGAACATGGTCGACTTGCCCGCGCCGTTTGGCCCGATGAGGCCGATGATCTCGCCCGCCTTGACGTCGAAGCTCACGTCGTTCACCGCCACCAGCCCGCCGAAGCGCTTCACGGCGCCGTTGACCGACAGCACCTGCGTGCCGCGTGCCGGCAGCTGCCGGTGCGGCAGCGGCTCGACCGGCGCACCGGTGTAGCGCGAGGCGCCCTGCGGCGCGGCGCGCCGGCGCGTCCAGCGCCGCAGCAGGCCCATCACGCCGCCGCGCGCAAAGTGCAGCAGCAGGATGAACAGCGCCGCGAAGGCCACGGCCTCCAGCTGGCCGGCGCGCTGCGTGAGCATCGGCAGCACATCCTGCAGGCCGTTCTTCAGCACCAGCACCAGCGCCGCGCCCACCAGCGCGCCCGCCAACTGCCCGAGCCCGCCGGCCACGGCCATCAGCAGGTACTCGATGCTGGCGCGCACGTCGAAGGGCGACGGGCTCACGAAGCGGTTCATGTGCGCATAGAGCCAGCCCGCCAGCCCCGCGAACAGCGCCGCCGTGACGAACAGCGACAGCCGCACGCGGTAGGCATCCGCCCCCACGCTGGCCAGCAGCGTGGCGCCGCCGCGCAGCCCGCGAATCGCGCGGCCGGGCCGCGACTGCAGCAGGTTGTGGCTGAACAGGCAGGCCAGCCCGACCACCACCCAGATCAGGTAGTACATCGCGCGCGGATCGGCCAGCGACCAGCCGCCGATCTGCAGCGGCGGGATGTTCGACAGGCCCGTGTGGCGCCCGAGCGCGTCGACGTTGCCGAACAGCATCGCGATCGACAGCCCCCAGGCGATGGTGCTCAGCGGCAAAAAGTGCCCGCCCAGGCGCAGCGTGAGCATGCCGATGGCCAGCGCCGACAAGCCCGTGAGCAGCAGCGCGAACAGGAGCCCGAGCCACGGCGACAGGCCCTGCGCGGTCGTGAGCCACGCCGTGGCGTAGGCCGCAATGCCCACGAAGGCCGCCTGGCCGAACGAGGTGGCGCCGCCCACGCCGGTGAGCAGCACGAGGCCCAGCGCCACCAGCGCGCCGATGCCGATGTCGTTGAGCAGCGAGACCGTGAAGCTGCCCGCCACGGCCGGCACCAGGGCCAGCACGACGATCACGCCCGCGATCCACGCCATGCGTTTCGTGTTGCCGTTCATTGGTCCACCTCGTCTTCTTCCTCTTCCGAATGGGCCGCCATGAAGGAGCGCAGCATGAGCACCGGGATCAGCAGGCTGAACACGATCACGTCCTTGAGCGCGCCGCTCCAGAACGACGCGAAGCTCTCGACCACGCCGACCGCCAGCGCGCCGATGGCCGTCATCGGGTAGCTCACGAGCCCGCCGATGATCGCGGCCACGAAGGCCTTCAGGCCGATGATGAAACCCGAGTCGTAGTACATGGTGGTCACCGGCGCGATCAGCACGCCGATGAGCCCCGCCAGCAGCGAGGCGCAGCCGTAGGCCAGCAGCGCCGTGCGCACCGGCCGGATGCCGACCAGCCGTGCGCCCACGCGGTTCACGGCCGTGGCGCGCAGCGCCTTGCCGGCCACCGTGCGCTCGAACACCAGGAAGAACAGCCCGCTCAGCACGACGGCCGCCCCCACCATCAGCACCACCTGGCCGCTGACCGTGAAGCCGTCGCCCAGCGTGAAGACCGCGCTCGTGAGCGGCGTGGTGCGCGAGCCCTCGGGCCCGAAGAACAGCAGGCCCAGGCCCGACAGCAGAAAGTGCAGCGCCAGCGACACGATCAGCAGCACCAGCACCGAGGCATCGGCGATCGGCTGGAACACCACGCGCGCCAGCAGCGGCGCGATGGGCACCACCAGCAGCACGGCCACCGCGATGTGCACCGCCACCGGCACGCCGGGCCGCGCCGCCAGCCAGGCGAGCACGCACGGAATGGCCGGCAGCACGCCCCAGGTCAGCACCGCCTTGGGAATGCGCGCGGCCTCGCCGCGCCGCAGCAGGCTGCCAACCTCGGTGGCCAGCGCCAGCGCGGCCAGCACCGCGACCATGCCGATGGTCGGCGGCACGCGGCCGGTTTCGAAGGCCGCCAGCGACAGCGCGGCAAAGGCCGCGATGTCGCCGAACGGCACGAACACCACCCGCGTGACCGAGAAGATCAGCACCAGCCCGAGCCCGGCCAGCAGATAGACGGCACCGTTGGCCAGGCCGTCGGTGACGAGGATCAATGCCACGTCCCAGTTCATAGAAAAACCTCAGTCGGAGTCATCGTTGTCGTTGTCGTGAAGGGAAACAGGAGATTCAAGGGGCGAGCTTCCATTGGCCGTTGTCGAGCTTGACGATCACGCGGGCGCGCTCGTCCACGCCGTACAGGCTGCCGGGCTTGAAGGTGTAGACGCCGTGCGTGCCGACCACCTCCTTGGTGCTGAAGATCGCGTCGCGCAGCGCCACGCGGAACTCGGGCGTGCCCGGCTCGGCCTTCTTCATGGCGCGCGAGGCGGCGTCGGCGAACACCAGCCAGCCGTCGAACGAGTAGGCCGAGAAGGCGTCGCTCGTGGGTGCGTTGTTGACCTTCTGGAACACGGCGCGGAAGTCGGTCGCGATCTTCTTGGTCGGGTAGTCGGCCGGCAGCTGCTCGGCCACGATCACCGGGCCCGTGGGCATGAGCGCGTTCTGACCGGCCGCGCCGACCACGCGCACGAAGTCGGGGTTGATCAGGCCATGCTGGCCGTACACGCCGCCCTTGAAGCCGCGCTCCTGCAGCGCCAGGAACGGCAGCGCGCCCGGCGTGCCGGCGCCGCCGGTCATCACCGCGTCGGGGCGCAGCGCCACGATCTTCAGCACCTGGCCGGTCACCGAGGCATCGGCGCGTGCGTAGCGCTCGTTGCTCACCACCTTGATGCCGGCGCCCGGCGCGGCCTTCATGAGGGCCTCGTACACCAGGTCGCCCCAGGCGTCGGAGAAGCCGATGTAGCCCACCGTCTTGACGTTGTTGCGCTTCATGCGCTCGACCACCGCATCGATCATGAGTTGCGTGGGCTGCGCCACGGTCATGACCCACGGGTTCTCGTTGGGGTCGAGCAGGATGGGCGTGAGGCCGATCATCGGCGTCTTGGCCTCCTTGCCCACCTGCGCCATCGCGATGGCCGACGGCACGCCCGAGGTGCCCATGAGCACGTCGACCTTTTCGTCCTCGATGAGCTTGCGCGCGTTGCGCCCGGCCGTGGTCGGGTCGGAGCCGTCGTCCAGCACCACGAGCTGGATCTTGCGGCCATTGACCTCGCCCTTGTAGGCCAGCGCGGCCTGCATGCCCTTGGCGTACGGCACGCCCAGCGAGGAGTTGGGCCCCGACAGCGACACGCTGAGACCGACCTTGAGGTCGGCCGCCAGTGCGCTCGCCACACCACAGGCGGTCAGCGCCGCGGCGAGGGCACCGCGCGTCAAGGTCTGCATCAGGTTCTTCATGTCGTAGCTCCAGTGAGGAAGGATGGAAGGAACAGAAACTCAGATGAACAACTGGATCGCGGGCAACGCGCGCGTGGCATTGAGCAGGTCGATGCGCTTCTCGCGGATGGACCAGCCCGTGGGGGTGCGGACGAGGTGGTGGCGGGCGGTACCGCTCAGCAGGATCTGGTCGTCGCCGCGCGCCTCGATGTAGAGGAAGGGCGTGCGCAGGCGCACGTCGTCGGCGCCCTCTTCCTCGATGCGCGAGGGCTGCAGCACGTGCTGGCTGTGGCTGGCCGGGTGCTGCGAATGCGCGCGCGGGTTCTTCAGGCGCTCCACGCGCAGCTGCAGCAGCAGCCGGTCTTCGTAGGCCAGCGAGTTGTGCGAGAACGGATCGGCCTGTGCCGCGCCAAGCAGCGGCACCCAGTAGTGGCCGTCGTCGGCGAACAGGGCCAGCCAGTCGTCGAAGCGGCGCGCGTCGAGCAGGGCCGCCTCGTGGGCGATGAAGTCGCGCGGGTCGTTCATGCCGCCACCTCCGGCGTCATGCCCCGGGCCCAGGCGCGGAACTGATTGCGCATGAGCAGCTCGTTGGTGCCGTTGGTGGTCACCGTGGCCTGCTGTGTCTCGGCCGGGTCGTGGTTGCGGTGCAGGCTGATCCATTCGTTGCCGCCGGCACGCAGGCCCTTCTGGATGCTCTCGAACAGGTGCACGTCGTCGTGCGCGACCACCGACATGGGCGAGAACACGAGCCGGTTGTAGCTCATGGCGCGCTCGAACAAGAGCGCGGGCGCACCGGCCGCGCGGAAGCTCCAGGCCTCGATGAGCGTGCGGTCGGCCGCCAGCGGGCGGATCACGCGGATGGCCTGCGGCGAGCCCTTGACCGACAGGCTCGGGTACAGCACCGAGTTCTGCGGCGAGCGCTGCAGGATGTCGGCGGCGCGCTGCGCGCCGTGTGCGGCCTGCATCGCGGCCTCGTACTCGGGCAGCTGCGCGTAGTTGGAATGGATGCTGAAGTTCACGCCCAGCACGCTGTGGCCGTTGGCGAACACCCGCCCGCCCATCTGGTCGAAGAACTCGTAGCCCGAGCCGAAGGGCAGGATCTGCTCCATCGCCATCGGCTTGGGGTCGGTGGGCGCATGCCCTTCCCACAGCGCCTCGGCGGCCTTGGTGGCCGACTCGTGCGTCGACATCGGGTGCACCGTGTCGTTGATGTTCTCCAGGTACATCTTCCAGTTGCAATGGACGATGTTGCGCAGCACGCCGCCGCCCACCGTGAGCTTGCCCTCGGGCGAGCGGTCGACCATGTTGTCGAGCGCGCCGAGCACGTCGCCGAAGTAGTCCTCGAACGACGGGCCCGTGTCCGACAACCGCACGAACACGAAGTCGCGGTACACCTTCACGTGCTTCACCACCGACAGCCCCTGCCCCGACTCGCAGGCCTTGAGCTGCGTGCCCTCGTAGCCGTTCTTCAGCGGCAAGCCCAGCGGCGCGCCGTCCAGCTTGTAGGTCCACGCGTGGTACGGGCAGCGAAAGAAGCGGCCGGTGTTGCCGCTCTCGTCGGTCAGCAGCTGCGTGCCCTTGTGGGCGCAGCGGTTGTACATGACGTGCACCGCGCCGTCGGGCTGGCGCACCATGAGCAGCGGGCGCCCCGCGATCTCCTGCGTGACGAAGTCGCCCGCCGCCGGCACCTGGCTGGCATGGCCCAGGAAGACCCAGGTGCGGGCGAACAGGCGCTCCTGCTCCAGCGCGAACAGCTCGTCGCTGAGGTACAGGTCGCGGTGCACCCGGTCGTCGCGGACCAGCGCCGCGACGAGATCGGGGCGGTTGCGGTAGGCGGTCATGTGAGCGTGCTCCTGCTTCGAGCTATGTCAGCGTGCTCCGAGGAACACCGTGGAACCGGCTTCGCCGGGCCACTGGTGTTGCCCCCGGTAGGGGGTTGGCGAAGCGACACGAAGTGCGCGCAGCCTGGGGGCGAGCCAATTCATGGGACGAGCTTCCACTGGCCCTTGTTCATCTGCACGATCACGACGCCGCGCTGGTCCGAGCCGTAGCGGTCGTCGGGCTTGAAGGTGTAGATGCCGTGCGTGCCCACCAGCTCCTTCGTGCCCACGATGGCATCGCGCAGCGCCGTGCGGTACTGCGGCGTGCCGGGCTCGCCCTTGGTGCGCGAGGCCGCGTCGGCCAGCAGCAGGTAGGCGTCGTAGGTGTACGACGAGAAGGCATCGGTGGGCACCGCGCCGTTCGCCTTCTGGTACGCAGCGCGAAAGCCCATCGCGACCTTCTTGATCGGGTTGCTGTCGGGCAGCTGGTCGGCCACCAGCACGGGGCCGCTGGGCACCTGCAGGCCGTCGATGGCCGTGCCGCCCACGCGCACGAAGTCGGCGTTGATGAGGCCGTGCGTGCCGTAGATCTTGCCCTTGTAGCCGCGCTCGGCCAATGCCAGGTAAGGCAGCGCGCCCGGCGTGCCGGAGTTGCCGGCGAACACCGCGTCGGGCCGCGCCGCGACGATCTTCAGGATCTGCCCGGCCACCGAGGAATCGCTGCGTGCATAGCGCTCGTTGGCCACCACCTTGATGCCGGCGGTGGCGGCGCTCTTCACGAGCGAGTCGTAGGCCAGGTCGCCCAGCGCGTCGGAGAAGCCGATGAAGGCGACCGTCTTCACGCCCGACTTCTGCATGCGCTCGACCACGCCCGCCACCATGAGCGGGAACGGCTGCGACACGGTGACGGTCCATGCGCCGTCCGCGCCCGGGATGGTCACGGGCGTGGGCGAGATGAGCGGCGTGTTGAGCTCGCGCGCCACCGAGGCGATGGCCATCGCGCCCGGCACGCCCGAGGTGCCGATGAGCACGTCGACCTTGTCTTCCGTCACCAGCTTGCGCGCGTTGCGCCCGGCGGTGGTCGGGTCCGACGCGTCGTCGAGCACGATGAGCTGCACCTTGCGCCCGCCGATCTCGGGCCGCTCGGCGATGGCCGCGCGGATGCCCTTCTCGTAGGGCACGCCCAGCGCCGCGACCGGCCCCGAGAGCGAGCTGATGAAGCCGATCTTGAGGTCTGCCGCGGCCGCACCGACGGCGGTGAAGGCGGCCAGCAGCGCGAGGCCAAGGCGGGAGATTTTCTTCATGGGAGCTTCCTCTTCGGGGGTTGGAATGGGGACGAGGGACGGATCAGTAGCGCAAGGTGCGGCGCGATTCGAGGTCGGCGTCGACCTGCGCGGGCGTGAGCCGCTCCGGCTTGCATTCGAAGCGCTCGAACAGCGCCAGCTGGTCGGCGTAGTGGCGGTCGCGCACGCCGGCCGGGCTCACGAAGCCGCTCTGCCCCGGCGCCGCGACCGAGCACATGTCGAGCGCGCCCGGGCGCATCACGACGCGGTAGTTGAGCGTGCCGCGGTTCATGTAGGGACTGACCTCGGGCTCGTCGCCCGCGCCGGCCCACGGCACGCCGATGGCGTTGATGCGCGAGAAGCGGTGCCGCACCACGGGCGTGGTCCACGCGGCCATGTCGGGCCCGAGGCGGGTGCGCAGCTCGCCCACCGCATCGGTCAGCGCGGCGCGCACCATCGTGCGCGGGTCTTGTCCATTGAAGAAGTCGTGGCGCTGCGGCACGCCCGACGCCGGGCCGCTCAGTGCGTTCCACAGCAGCTTGGCCACGGCCGCGGGCTGGGCGCTGCCCGGCGAGCCGCGCGGCGTGAGCGTGGGGTAGCCCAAGTTGGCGTAGGTCGCGAACACGGCCGGCGGCAGGTCGTCGGCCAGCAGGCGTCGCGACATCGCACCCAGCCAGGCGCGCAGCACGGTGGTGGCGCGGTTGTCGTACACCTCGCCGCCCGGGGCGACGCGGTTCTTCAGGTCCCAGTTCGCGAGCAGGTCGGCCGCGCGGCGCGCGGGGTCGCCGGCCGGCAGACCCTTGGCCGCGTCGACGATGAGGGGCACGAAGTAGCGTGCGTTCAGGTCGGCCAGTGCGGCGCCCTGGCTCACGCGCCAGACCTCGTCGGCGCCCAGCTTCGCCGCGCCCTGCAGCTGCGCATGGATCTCGGCCACGCGGTCGACGTGCGAGAAGTTCGCGCCGTCCGCGCGCAAGCCTTCGGCGATCTGGTTGTTCCAGCTCGCGAGGTAGCCCTGCGCGGGGTTGTAGGCGCGCGGGTTGGCGCTGAACGGCAGGCTGCCCTGCCACTCCATGCTGCCGTCGCCACGTGCGGGAAAGCGGATGTCCTGCGTGGCCGGGCGGCGCGGCATGCGGCCCAGGCCGACGGCGCCGATGTTGCCCGCCACGTCGGCGTAGAACCAGGTGATGGACGCCGCCACGCGCTCGCCCTGCGCAAGAAAGCCCGACCAGTCGCGCGCCCGGGCGGCACGCGCCCAGCCCAGCATGGTCTCGACCTCGCGGCCCTGCCAGGTGCTGCGCGCGGTGTAGGCGCGGGCGTTGTCCACGTCCCAGCTCTGCACGAAGCCATGCACCGTGGCGTAGATGTCCACGCTCTGCGGCGCGGCGCCCTTCACGCGGATGACGTCGGTGCGACGGGTCATCGGGCGGTAAGCGCCGTCGTACTTGTATTCGTGGCGGTTGGCCGGGTTCAGTTCTTCCTGGTAGATGTCGTTGGTGTCGAGCGAGCCCACCGTCGATCCCCAGGCGATGGTGCCGTTGGTGCCGAACAGCACCGGCAGCAGGCCGATGGGCGTGAGGCCCGTGAGGTCGTAGCCCGCGCCGTGCAGGCCGATGCCGTGCACGAACGACGGGTTGTTGAAGCCCTGTTGCGGGCCGTTGTACAGGACGGCCACGCCTTCCTTGGTGCGCGAGGGGCCGAGCACCCAGGCGTTGCTGGCGGTCGGCATGCCTTCGGTGGCGGCCAGGCCCATGCGGGCGACCTGCATGGCGCGGAAATCGGCCGCGGCCTGCGCGGAGACCGGCGCGAGCGCGGCGTCGCCGGGCTCGGCGCTTGCCAGCCGGTTCGCGTTGCCGCGCGGCACGATGGTCGGCGCGGTCGGGTCTTCGAGCCAGCGCAGCTGCTCATACAGCTGCAGGCCGGCCGCGTCGCCGCGCGCGGCCTTGAGCTGGTTGAGCAGCGAGAGGTTGGCCACTTCCGCCGTGCCCGCGAAGAAGCGGTTGAGGATCAGGCCGATCCAGACCATGGCCACGTCGTCCGCGGTCCAGGGTGCGGGCTCGAAGCCGTTGTCGATGAACTCGCGCGGCATCAACTTCGCACGGTCGGCCAGCACGTCGCGGATGCGCGCGTTGACGCCCGCGGCGTAGCCTTCGAACATGGCGCGGTCGTCCGTGTTCAGCGCATCGATCTGGCGGCGGATCGACACCGGATCGATGTTGGCGCGCGTGGCCTTGTCGGTCGCGACGAACTCGGCCCCCAGCACCTCGGCCACGCTGCCGTTGCCCGAGCGCCGCGCCATCTCCAGCTGGTAGAGCCGGTCTTCGGCGACGGCATAGCCGAAGCCGTGGAACAGGCCGCGCGTGTCGCTGGCGTAGACGTGTGGCACGCCGTAGCGGTCGCGCTTGATGGTGACTTCACCGCTGCTCGCGCCATTGCCGGGGGCGGTCGCGGCGCAGCCGGCCAGCAACGCGGCGGCGAACAGCACGGTGCCGGTCGCGCGCCGGCGACGCAGGGAACGAAGCAGCGGGTGCATGGGGTGGGCGGCGTTCATCGGATCGACGCGAGGGCGTTCAGGGCACCAGCTTCCACTGGCCCTTCTCGAGCTTCACGACGACGCGCGAACGGTCGTCCGAGCCGTAACGCTCGGTCGGCTTGAAGTTGTAGACGCTGTGCGTGCCCACCAGCTCCTTGGTGCTCACGATGGCATCGCGCAGCGCCAGGCGGAACTGCGGCGTGCCGGGCTCGGCCTTGGTGGCCAGCGCGCGCTGGGCGGCGTCCAGGTACACCAGCCATGCATCGAAGGTGTAGGCCGAGAAGGCGTCGGTCGGCGGTGCGCCGTTGGCTTTCTGGTAGGCCGCGCGGAAGTCCATCGACACCTTGCGGATCGGGTTGTCGTTGGGCAGCTGCTCGGCCACGATCACCGGGCCCGTGGGGGCCAGCAGGCCTTCGACCGAGGCACCGCCCACGCGCACGAAGTCGGGGTTGATGAGCGCGTGCATGCCGTAGATCTGGCCCTTGTAGCCGCGCTCCGAGAGGGCCAGGTAGGGCAGCGCGCCCGGCGTGCCCGAGGTGCCGGTGATCACCGCGTCGGGGCGCAGCGCCACGATCTTGAGCACCTGCCCGGTCACCGAGGCGTCGCCGCGCGCATAGCGCTCGTTCGACACGATCTTGATGCCGGCCGGCTCGGCGCTCTTTTGCAGCGCGCCGTACACCAGGTCGCCCCAGGCGTCGGAGAAACCGATGTAGCCCACCGTCTTCACGCCCGACTTCTTCATGCGCTCGACCACCGCGCTCACCATGAGCGGTGCGGGCTGCGGCAGCGTGACCATCCACGCGCCCTCCTCGCCCGGCAGGTTGGCGTTGGCGATGGAGATCAGCGGCGTCTTGGTTTCGCGCGCCACGCCGGCAATGGCCAGCGCGCCGGGCGAACCGGCCGTGCCGATGATCACGTCGACCTTGTCCTCGTCGATCATCTTGCGTGCGTTGCGCGCGGCCGTGGTCGGGTCGGAGGCATCGTCGAGCTGCACCAGCTGGATCTTGCGACCGCCCAGGTCGGCCTTGTAGGCGAGCGCGGCCTTCATGCCCTTTTCGTACGGAATGCCCAGCGACGACACCGGCCCCGACAGCGAGGTGATGAAGCCGACCTTGAGATCGGCGGCCCACGCGCTGGCGGCGCTCAGCGCGCCGAGGCCCGCGGCCACGGCCGCGAGGGTGCGAATTCGGTTCAGGACTTTCATGGCGATGCTCCAGAGGTGATGTTTTTGAATGGAACGGAACGAAACGGACGCTGAAATGAAACTAGAGGGCCAGGCTGCCGACGCTGGTGCCGCCGCAGACATACAGCACCTGGCCGGTGACGAAACTGTTCTCGGGCGCAGCGAAGAAACGCACGGCGCGTGCCACGTCGGCCGATTCGCCCAGGCGCTTGACGGGCACCGAGGCCGCGAGCGCGCGCTCCTTCTCGCTGCCGGCCTCGACCACGTCATAGAACATGTCGGTGCGGATCGGGCCCGGCGCCACCACGTTCACCGTGATGCCGTCGGCCGCGAGCTCCAGCGCCCAGGTGCGCGCCATGCCCAACATGCCGGCCTTGGTGGCCGAGTAGCTGGTGCGCGTGGCCAGGCCCAGCGCGGCGCGCGACGACAGCAGCACCACGCGGCCGAAGCGCTGCGCACGCATCGCGGGCAGTGCGCCCTGCACGAGCTGGATGGCGCAGCCCAGGTGCAGGTCGACCAATGCGTCGAGGTCGTCGAGCTTCACGTCGGGCAGCAGCGCGGCGCGGATCACGCCGGCGTTGTGGACGAGAGTGGTCGGTGCGAAGCGCTCGACGAGTTCGCGCACGGCCTGGCCGGTGGCGGCGCGGTCGGCCAGGTCGACCTCGAGGCTGTGCATCTTCGGGTGGTCGATCTCGGCCTTGCGGCGCGCGAGCGAAACCACCTCGTAGCCTTGCGCGAGCAGGTCTTCGCAGATGGCCTTGCCGATGCCGGCGCTGCCGCCGGTGACGGCCGCGACCTTGGGGGCGGCGGCGCTCATGCCGTGGCTCCCACCAGGGCCAGCACGCGCAGCGGGCTGCCGCTGCCCTTCTCGATCTTCAGCGGCGGGCAGATCAGCACCGCGCCCGACGGCGGCAGCAGGTCGAGGTTGCTCAGGCATTGCAGGCCGTAGCGGCCCGCGCCGTGCATGTAGTAGTGGCAGGGGTACGGCGGACGCAGGTGGTAGCCCTGTCCCGCGTCGGTGCCGATGGCTTCGGAGCCGAAGCCCAGCACGTCGCGCTGCTCGACCAGGAAGCGCACGGCCTCGGTGCTCGGGCCGGGCGTGTGCTGGCCGGTCTCGTCGAAGTTCTGGTAGGCCTCGGGGTCGGTGCGCTTGGACCAGTCGGTGCGCATGAGCACCCACGCGCCCTTGGGGATGCGGCCGTGCGCGGCCTCGTAGGCCTCGATGTCTTCGAGCGTCAGCAGGTAGTCGGGGTCGTCCTTCACCTGCGGCGAGCAGTCGATCACGCAGGCCGGCGCCACGAAGTGCTGCACGGGGATGGTGTCGACCGAGTTGTTCGGCAGGTCGCGGCCCGAGATCCAGTGGATCGGCGCGTCGAAGTGCGTGCCGGTGTGCTCGCCGCAGGAGAAGTTGTTCCAGTACCAGCCCGGTCCGCGCTCGTCGTACTTCGACACCTCTTCGATGCGGAAGGGCCAGCACTGGCCCATCTCGGGCGGCAGCGCGATCTGCGGAAACTCGGGCGTGAGCGTCTGCGTGAGGTCGATCACGCGGATGCGGCCGCTGGCCATGGCGGTCACGAGGCTGCCGAGGACTTCGGCGGCGGACATCAGTTCGTTGGTGGTCGTGGTCATCGTGTGATTCCTCTGCTCAGCCGCCCGCCGCGAGTTCGCGTTCGAGCACCTTCGGGTTGTCGCGCCAGCGCTCCAGCCACTCCTGCGCCACGTCGCCCGGGTACACGTCTTCCACGCCGTCGCGCAGCGCCTTCACGATGGCGTTGGCCAGCGCGGTGGGCGCCAGCTTGGGCGGCGGCGTGTGCTGGTTCCATTCGTCGTCGATGGGGCCGGGGAACACGTTGATCACGCGGATGCCGGCGGGCCGCATCTCGGCACGCAGGCACTGCGCCAGCGAATGCGCCGCGGCCTTCGAGGCGCTGAAGGTGCCGTGCGGCGGGAAGTTGCTCAGCGCATAGATCGACAGCAGGTTGACCCATGCCGTCGCGCCCGTGGCGCCGTCGGCCGAGCGGCCCTTGAGCGCGGGGCCGAACTCCTGCGCCAGGCGCAGCAGGCCGAAGTAGTTGATGTCCATTTCGGCCTTGGCCACGTCGGTGCCGCGGCGCGCGCCGATGCCGAAGGTGCGGTGCACCTCGGCGTTGTTGATCACGATGTCGACCTTGCCGCCGATGGAGCCGGCCAGCTCGGTCACCTGGCGGCCGTTGGTGAGGTCCAGCGGCACGAGCGTGACCTGCGGCAGGGCCGAGATGTCATCGAGCCCGTCGCCCATCTTCTTCCACGGCTCGGCATGGCCGACCCAGACGATGTCGGCACCGGCCTTCACCAGCGCACGCACGAGGGCCTGGCCCGTCTCGGTCTTGCCGTCGGTCACCAGCACCTTGCGGAACTTGGGGTCGCTGGTCATTTCGCGCAGCATCTTGTCGTCGGCCATGTGAGGACTCCCTTCAGTCGGAAAAGCAATGAGGACGGCCTGGCCGGCGCGGTCGAGCCGGGCGCCGACACGCACGCGCGTGGGCGCATCGCCGACCTCGCCGTGCAGATGAACCATGAGCGTGGGGCCGGCATCCAGGTGCACCAGGCCCAGCCGCCAGGGCAGCCGCTCGCGAAAGAACAGGTCGTTGCTGTGGTGCAGCGTGGTGCTGCCGAGCAGCGCGCCCTCGCCGCTCTGCTGGCGCCAGCGCAGCGCCGCCGACAGGCACTTGTGGCAGACCTCGCGCGGCGGGTACTGCACGGTGCCGCAGTCCTCGCAGGTCTGCAGCTCGAAGCGGCCTTCGGCGGCGGCGGCCGTGAGGCCGAGCGCGACACGGCCGCGCGCGCCGGGCGGCAGGTTCATCTGCCGGGTGCGCAGCACCGGGTTCTTGCGCGGGGGGCGCATCATCGGCATCGTCATGCGGGTCTCCCCAGGATGACCGCGCCTGTACAGAGGCAGCGGTCGTAGGTCACCATGCCGAAGCCGGCGACGAGGCCCAGCTGGGCGTTGGGCACGGCGCGCGCGCCGGCCTGGTCGGTCAGCTGGCGGATCGCCTCGACCATGCCGAGGAAGCCGCCCGCCGCACCGGCCTGCCCGGCCGAGAGCTGGCCGCCGCTGGTGTTGTTCGGAAAGCTGCCGTCGAAGGTCATGGTGTTGGCCTGCACGAAGGCCGAGCCCTCGCCCTTCTCGCAGAACCCCAGGTCTTCGAACTGCATCATCACGATGACGGGGTAGTCGTCGTAGGTCTGCACGAAGTCGAGCGCGGCGGGCTGCACGCCGGCCTGTGCGTAGAGGTCGTCGCGGTCCTTGCGCCAGCCGCCCTGCACCATCACCGGGTCTTCGGCGTAGGCGTTGTGGCGCTCGATGGCGCCGCGGATCACGACGTGCGCCAGGCCCAGGTCGCGCGCGCGCTCCTCGCTCATCACGAGGAAGGCGTCGGCGCCGGCGCAGGGCATCACGCAGTCGAACAGGTGGATCGGGTCGGAGATGGGCCGTGCGGCCATGTACTCGTCGAGCGTGAGGCCCTTCTTGAACATGGCGTTGGGGTTGCCCAGCGCGTTGGTGCGCTGGTCGACGCAGATACGGCCGAAGTCTTCGCGCGTGGCACCGTAGGTGCGCATGTAGTTGGCGGTGATGAACGCGAAGATCGAGTTCGGGCCGCCCGAGCCGTAGGGGTAGCTGGCGTCGCGCGCGAAGTTGCTGAAGCTGCCCAGCGTCTGGCGGAAGGAGTCGACGTGGTTGGTGTCGGCGCCCACGCAGGCGACGATGTCGGCATCGCCCGCCTGCACCGCGCGCGCCGCGCGGCGCAGGCACATCACGCCCGAAGCACCGCCGGTGGGCATGTGGTCGAGCCAGCGCGGCGACAGGCCCAGGTGCTGCGTGACGCCCACGGCCGTGTCGGGCGAGAGCGAGAAGCTGCTCAGGCACAGGCCGTCGATCTGTTCCTTGGCCACGCCGCTGGCCTGCACCAGCGCGTCGATGGCCTGGCCGACGAACCAGTGCGCGGTGCGCGTGGAGTAGCGCACGTAGGGCACGGTGACGGGCACCGCGACCGCGACGCCTTCATAAGAGAGCCGTCGCTTGGTCATGCCTGCCTCTTTTTCATGGAGCGCGTGTCGATGCAATGGCCCTGGCCCGGCAGCGACTGCGCCATCTCGCGCAGCTGGCCGCGCTGGATCTTCTGCGAGGGCGTGAGCGGCAACGCGTCGACGAAGGCCACGTAGCCGGGCGCCTTGTAGTACGCCAGCTGCGCGAGCGCGTGCTGGACGATGCTGGCCGCGACCGCCGCGCGCTGCGACGCATCGCTGCCGTCGCGCAGCACGATGCAGGCCAGCACCTCGTCGCCGCGCACCGCATCGGGCGTGGCGGCCACGGCCGAGGTCTTCACGGCCGGGTGCTGGTTGAGCACGCTCTCGACCTCGACGGCCGAGATGTTCTCGCCGCTGCGGCGGATCACGTTCTTCTTGCGGTCGACGAAGAAGAAGTTGCCGTCGGCGTCGCGGCGCACGAGGTCGCCGGTGTGGAACCAGCCGTCGGCCCAGGCCTCGCGCGTGGCCTCTTCGTCCTTCAGGTAGCCGGAGAAGAAGTAGCGGCGCGGGTCGGCGCCGGCCGAGCGCACCAGCAGTTCGCCGGGCATGTCGGTGCCCACGTCGCTGCCGTCCTCGCCCATGAGGCGGATCTCGACGAAGTCTTCCTGCCGCCCGAAGCAGCTGGTGCCCACGAGGCGCGGCTCGCGGTTGGCCATGATGCAGGCGGCCGCGCCGGTCTCGGTCATGGCCCAGGCCTCGACCAGCGGGAAGCCGAAGCGTTCCTCGAAGGGCGCGTGGTTCTTGCGGTCGACACCGGCGCCGAAGCCCCAGCGGATCGCGTGGTCGCGGTCGGCCGCCGACGCGGGGGCCGACAGCAGCATCGCGGGCATCACGCCCAGGTAGTGGACGATGGTCGCGCCGCTTTCCTTCGCGCTGGCCAGCCAGCTCTTCGGATGGAAGCGGTCGAGCTGCACGAGGCAGCCACCGGCAATGAGCACCACCATGGTCGAGAACGCCATCGCGTTCATGTGGTTGAGTGGCAGCGGCGTGATCACGCGCTCGGCGTCGGGGCGGATGCTGCACACGCCGTCGAGCGCGGCATACCACTCGCCGGCGCGCAGGAAGTACGCGTTGCTCAGGATGCAGCCCTTGGGCCGGCCCGTGGTGCCCGAGGTGTAGAGCAGGCCGCATTCGGTGTCGGTGCCCACGGGCTCGCCGGCGCGCGGCGCGGCGGTCTTCGCGGGCGGCACGGCATCGTCGGGGCCCATGGTCTCGAAGGCCACGCCGGCCTGCGCGGCGGCAGCCTGCAGGTCGGCGGCGCGCTCGGGCAGCGTGACGGCCAGGCCGATCTCGCTGTGGCCGATGAGGTAGACCAGCTCGGCCGAGCGCATCTCGGCGTTGATCGGCACCACGCTCGCGCCCAGCGCGTTCAGCGCGAGCCAGTGGAAGATGAAGGCGGGCCGGTTCTCCAGCAGCAGGCCGACGCGGTGGCCGTGGCCGTAGCCGGCCTGCGCGTAGGCGCTGCGCAGCCGCTCGATTTCTGCGGCGGCTTCGCCCCAGCGGATGGCGCCGGCGGCGATGCCGTAGGCGGCGGCGGTCACCGATTCGGTGAAGAGGAATTCAGCCCGCGGTGTGCGCGCGGCCGTGGCGGCGAACACCTGGTGGACGGTGGCGTGGGTCATCGCGTCCCTGTCAGATGAAGAGCTGCACGGCCGGAAGCGCCGCGTCGCAGTTGAGCAGGTCGACGCGCTTGAGTGTCATGCGCAGCGCGCCGTCCTGCACCGTGAGGTGGTGGAAGAAGGTGCCGACGTAGAACTGCAGTTCGTCGCCCTGCGACTCGGTGTAGTGGAATTCGGTGCGCACCACGAAGCGCTGGCCCTCGGTGTCGAAGGTCTCGACCACGGGCACCTGCAGCAGATGGTGGCAGCGGCTTTGCGGCTGCTGCGAGAACGCGCGCGGGCTCTTCAGGCGCTCGATGCGCAGCTCGCGCAGCAGCTTGTCCTCGTACAGGTGCGAGGTGTGGTTGAGGCCGTCTTCCTGCTCGGGCACGAGCGGAATCCAGTAGAACGCGTCGTCGGTGAAGAGCGCGTTCCATTCCTCGTACCGGCGGGTGTCGAGCAGGCGCGCCTCGTTGACGACGAAGTCGACGAGGTCCTGGCGGGTGATCCGGGTGATGTCGACGGCGGCCATTACATCGTCTCCGTCATGCGCTGCACCCAGCTTCGATATTGGTTGCGCATGGGCAGCTCGTTGGTGCCGCCCGTGGTGATCTCGCCGCCCTTCAACTCCGATTCGTCGTAGTCGCGGTGCAGGCTCACCCACTCGTTGCCGCTGGCGTGCAGGCCGGCCTGCATGCCGCGGTAGGCCTGCAGGTCGTCGTGGCCCACCACCGAGAACGGCGAGTTGATGAGGCGGTTGTACATGGTGGTGCGCTGCAGCAGCTCGGGCGGCGCGCCCTTGAGGCGGAAGGTCCAGCTCTCGATGAGGGTCTTGTCGGCCGAGATGGGCTTGACCACGCGGATCGCCTGGATCGCGCCCTTGATCGTGAGGTTCGGGTAGTACACGGTGTTGTGCCGCGCCATGCCCAGGATCTGCGCCGTCTTCTCTTCGCCGTAGCGCGCCTTCATGGCGTCGTCGTATTCGGGAATCGCCTTGTACTTGCTGTGGATGCTGAAGTGCACGCCCGTGAAGCTGTGGCCGTGGTCATACGTGCGGATGCCCATGTCCTCGAAGAACTTGTAGTCGGACATGAAGGGCACGAACTGCTCCACGGCCATGGGCTTGGGCTCGTCCTCGGGCTTGTCGGCCCACATGCGCTTGGCGGTGCCGGCCGACGACTCGTGCGCCACCATGGGGTGCATGGTGTCGTTGAGGTTCTCGACGAACATCTTCCAGTTGCACTGGTGCATGAAGCGCAGGCAGCCGCCGGCGATTTCGAGCTCTCCCTCGGGCGAGCGGTCGGCCATGTTGTCGATGGAACTCAGCGAGTCGCCGAAATACTCGTCGAAGTCGGGGCCCGCGTCGTTGATCTTCACGAAGATGAAGCCGCGGTGGCTGCGCACGTGCTTCACGGGGGTGAGGCCCTTGCCCGATTCGCACTCGTGCAGCTGCGTGTGCTCGTAGCCGGTCTTCAGTGGAATGGCCAGCGGCGCGCCGTCGGTCTTGAAGGTCCAGGCGTGGTACGGGCAACGAAAGAACTTGCCGGTGTTGCCGCAGGGCCCGTTCACCAGGCGCGAGCCCTTGTGGGCGCAGCGGTTCATCATGACGCGCACGCTGCCGTCGCTGTGGCGCACGACGATCAGCGGGCGGCCCGCGATCTCGTTGGTGATCCAGTCGCCCGACTTCGGCAGCTGGCTCTCGTGGCCGACGTAGTTCCAGGTGTTGGCGAAGAAGTGCTCCTGCTCCAGCTCGAAGAGCTCCTGGCTGGTGTACAGGTCGCGGTGCACGCGGTCGTTCTGCACGAGCGCGCGAACGGCATCGGGGTTGTCTCGGTACGAAGGCATGGTTCTCCTGGCTCCTTCCTGGCTGGCTTTTCTCAGAGGTCGAGCACCAGGCGCGCTCCCTTGGCGCGCGAGATGCAGATCTGCATGACGGTGCCTTCCGCCTTCTCGCGGGCGGTGAGCACGTAGTCGCGGTGGTCGATCTCGCCCTCGATCACGGGCACGGCGCACACGCCGCATTCACCGCGCTTGCAATCGAACATCGGGTCGCAGCCGTGCTCGATGAGGCAATCGAGGATGCTCTGGCCGACCGGCACGGTGAAGCGCTGGCCCGACTGGGCGAGTTCCACCTCGAAGGGCTGGTCGCCCTCCTCCACGACGGGTTCGGTGAAGAGCTCGAAGTGCACGCGGTCATGCTCCCAGCCGCGGGCCTGGGTGCGCGCGAGCACGGCGTCGAGCATGACCTTGGGGCCGCAGACGTAGAGGCGGTCGCCGGCGGGCACGGCGTCGAGCAGCGCGTCGATGTCCAGCGGCGCGCCGGCCTCGGCGTCGGCATGCACGCGCAGGTCGTCGCCCAGCAGCGCCTGCAGCTCGGGCAGGAAGGCCATCAGGTCGCGGCTGCGGCCGGCGTAGTGCATGCGAACGGCAGCGCCTTCGGCGCGGCGGCGCGCGGCCATCGACGCGAGCGGCGTCACGCCGATGCCGCCGGCCACCAGCACCGTGCCGCCGGGGCCGGTGTGCAGCGGAAAGTCGTTCTTCGGCGGCTCGATGGTGAGCACGCTGCCCTCGGCCAGACCTTCGTGCATGAAGCGCGAGCCGCCGCGGCCTTCGGCCTCCTTGCGCACGGCGATCACGTAGTCGGTGGGGGCGTTGGTGGCGTTGCGCTCGGTCGCGAAGTTGATGAGCGAGTAGTGGCGCCAGTCGGTGGTGCCGTCAGCCAGCGTCACCTGCACGCGGATGTGCGCGCCGGCGGCGAAGCCGGGCAGCGCGCGGCCGTCTTCGGCGCGCAGGCGCAGCAGGCGGATCAACGGGTTGAGGGCGCGCGCTTCGGCGACGCGAAGCTGGAGCGTGGGGGCGGTCATGGTTCGGGTCCCTTCAGGCCAAGGCGTGCTGCACCAGCGCGGCCTGCAGCTTGTGGCCGTGTTCGTCGGCGAGCGCCGCGTCGCGCAGTTCGCGCAGGGTGGCGGGCGCCAGCGCGGCACCCGCACGTTCGAACGCGCGCATCACGGTGTCGTAGTTGCGCAGGCCGCGTTCGTGCGTGTCGCTGTAGCCCTTGACCAGGCGCTGGCACTGGGCAAGCTCGACGGCGAGCGCGGGGTTGCGTGGCGCGGTGGCGGCGATGCGTTGCAGCCATTCCTCGATGCGGCGGTTTTCGTCGGCGTAGCGCATCGTCGAGCGGCGCCAGCCCTTGCAGGCCGCGACCATGCGCAGCATCAGGTAGCCGCGCAGCGAGCTGGTGTGGATCACGCGGCCGTGCTGCGTGAAGCGCTCGACGATCTTCTTGGGCACCGTGGAGTGCATGAGCCAGCGGCCGAGGCCGCCGGGCAGCGTCTCGCAGATTTCCTGCAGGCGCGGGTGCATGTACTCGTGGATGGCGAGCAGCTGGCCTGGCTGCACGCCGGCCTCGCCGTGCACGCGCTCGAAGCGGGTGGCGCGGGTCTTCAGGGCGGCGACGCGGGCCGTGTCTTCGTAGGACATCCACAGCGCCAGGTGGCGCGCGGTTTCGCGCAGCAGGCGGTGGGCGTCGTCGGGGAGCTTGGCCACAGCGGCCATGCGGTCGAGGTACAGGCCGGCGTAGGCCAGGTCCTGGTAGTCGATGAGGCGGCGCACGCCTTCGAGCAGGAAGTCGTGCGCGGGCAGCGGAAAGTCGCGCTGCACGCGTTCGACCAGCGCGCGCACGGCCGGGTGGCGCGGCTGCGGTGCGGGCGTGGCGGCCGGTGCGACCTTGGCGGGTTCGCCGTCGTCGCCGTCCTGCGCGCGATCGAATGCTGCACCGAAGGCCTTGAGGCTGGGCTTCACGCCCACGCCGCCGCGCTCGATGGTGGCTTCGAACTGCGCGCGGCCGAACGGCAGCACGCCCGAGCCCGCGAGCGTGCCGAACAGCACGGCGCTGATCACGCTGCCCGAGGCTTCGGCGGCCTGCGCCATGTCGAAGCGGATGAAGCGCTTGGCGGCGCGCGCGGTGTGGGCGAGCAGTTGCTCGCTGTCGACACGGCCGTCGCCCATGGCGCTCTTTTCGGCGATGGAGAAGACGCGGTGCGTGGAGGCAATGAGCGTGGTGCGGTCGCGCGTGACCAGCCCGCGCTGCACCGCGCGGCCGGCTTCCATGAGCTCGGAGGCGAGC
The DNA here is from genome assembly GCF_059416345.1 of Variovorax sp. GW821-FHT09D07. Lineage (NCBI taxonomy): Bacteria > Pseudomonadati > Pseudomonadota > Betaproteobacteria > Burkholderiales > Comamonadaceae > Variovorax > Variovorax sp. GW821-FHT09D07. The sequence goes on along the minus strand of NZ_JBWKOY010000004.1, from coordinate 563,007 downwards.
ACCACGTCGACGTCGCCCGGCAGCGGCATCAGCGCGAGCACGGGGCGACCGCCGTCGGACTGCGCCTGCGCGTCGGGGTACAGCTCGACGTAGTAGATGGTCGCGCCGGTGCGCTGGGCCACGCCCGGCACGGAGGTGGTCTGGGCGACGTAGCCGTTGGCCTCGCCCATGTCAACGATCCAGTCGGCGAGCACGCCGCCGCCCTCCCCGCCCATGGCGAGGATGGCAATCTTTATCGGTTGAACCTTGTTCGTCATGGCGTCAGAAGGCATAGGCGTCGCGGCGGCGCGCATCGCCGCGCTGCAGCCAGCCGATGACGGTGGTGCGCACGCGCTGGCGGAAGCGGTCCCAGGCGGTCGGGTTGCTCACGACCTGCGCCTTGTAGAACGAGGGGCAGAGCACGGCGGCGTGCGAGACGTCGCCGCAGTTGCCGCAGCCCACGCAGCTGTCGAGCACGGTGGCAACGGGGTCGACGCGCAGCGGGTCGGGGTTGGGCTTGATCGAGAGCGAGGGGCAGCCCGACAGGCGGATGCACGAGTGGTCGCCGGTGCAGGTGTCGGCGTCGACGCCGAACTTGTCGCGCACCATGCGCTTGCCGTCGGCGATGGCCTTGCGCACCAGCGGCTTCTCGCGCCGCTGCTTGTTGAGCATGCACTCCGACTGGGCGATGAGGACCTTGGGGCCCTTCTTCGTGGTGGTGAGTGCGTCTTTCAGCGCATCGCGCATGCCGGCGACGTCGTAGGTGCGGCGCATCGTCTTCACCCATTCGACGCCCACGCCGCGCACGGCGCGTTCGATCTCGTGGCCGGTGCTGCGCGTCTTGTTGACGGCGGTCGACGAGAGGATGTCCTGCCCGCCCGTGGCCGAGGTGTAGTTGTTGTCGACAATGATGGTGAGGTTGTCGCTCTTGTTGAAGACCGCGTTGGCCACGCCGCTCGTCAGGCCGTTGTGCCAGAAGCCACCGTCGCCCATCATCGAGATCGCGCGCTTGCCGGCCGGTGCGTTGAGTGCCGAAGCGCCCGCGCCGCCGAGGCCGTAGCCCATCGTCGTGTTGCCGATGTTGAACGGCGGCAGGATCGAGAACAGGTGGCAGCCGATGTCGGCGCTCACGTGGTGCGCACCGAGTTCGCGCTCGACCAGCTTCATGGCGCTGAAGATCGGGCGCTCGGGGCAGCCGGTACAGAAACCCGGCGGGCGCGAATGCACCACATCGCCGAGCGCGCTCGACGGCTGCGCGGGCTCGGGTGCATCGTCGACGCCGATGGCCGCCACTTCCTTCAGCGGGATCACCTTGCGCACCGGTACGGGCACGGGCAGCGGCGCGAGGCGTTCGTAGCGCTCGCAGAAGGCGCGCGTGCCCTTGAGCAGTTCGAGCGTCGTGTACTCGCCGGCCACAGGCAGCATGTCCTTGCCGTGCAGCGCGGTGGTGGAGCCGGCCTGGCGCAGGATGGTCGCGAGGTTCTGCTCGACGAAATTGGGCTGGCCTTCTTCCACGATGAGCACGGCGCGCTTGCCTTCGCAGAAGCGGATGACTTCGCTCTCGATGACGGGATAGGCCACGTTCATCACGTACAGCGGCACGCGGGTCTCGCCGTACACGTCGGCCAGGCCCAGGCGTTCGAGCGCACGCAGCAGCGTGTTGTAGCTGCCGCCCTGCACGATGATGCCGATGTCGTCGGCATCGGCCGAGAAGAACTCGTTGAGCTGGCGCTCCTCGATGAAGCGCACGGCGGCGGGCCAGCGGTCTTTCACCTTCTCTTGCTCATGCACGAAGCTCGCGGGCGGCAGCACGATGCGGCTGACGTCGCGCTGCGGGTTCTCCAGCGCTTCCTTCAGCGTGAACTTGGCGCGCTTGTTGTCGCCGGCGATGAAGTGGCCGTGCACGTGGCAGGCGCGGATGCGCAGCTGCAGCATCACGGGCGTGTTACTGGCCTCGGAGAGGTCGAAGCCGGTCTTCACTGCATCGACGATGCTCGGCAGGTTGGGCCGCGGATCGAGCAGCCAGATCTGCGACTTCATGGCGAACGCATGGCTGCGCTCCTGCATGATCGACGAGCCTTCGCCGTAGTCCTCGCCCACGATGATGAGTGCGCCGCCGGTGACACCGCCCGAGGCCAGGTTGGCCAGCGCATCGGACGCCACGTTGGTGCCCACGGTCGCCTTGAAGGTCACAGCGCCGCGCAGCGGATAGTTGACGGAAGCAGCCAGCGTGGCGGCAGCAGTGGCTTCGCTGGCGCTGTTCTCGAAGCGGATGCCGTGGTCGGCCAGGATGTCTTGCGCGTCGGCCAGCACGTCCATCAGGTGCGAGATGGGCGCGCCCTGGTAGCCCGCCACGTACGACACCCCCGACTCCAGCAGGGCCTTGGTGACGGCCAGAATGCCTTCGCCACGGAACACTTCTCCACCAGTAAGTCGCAGCTTCTTGACTTCTTCGACGAACGAACGCTCAGCCATGGATGTCCTTCTTCTTTCTCGTGGGAGGATGCGGCCCCGGGGTCACATCACGGTTCCTATAATGTTTAGAAATGAATGTATCCACAATCATGAATTACCCTAGCCATGCAATCCGCATGCCTGCGGCAAACAGGAGGCGCCTTCATGTCTGAACCATCCAAGGAAACGCATCGCTTCGTCGATGACTACCTGCCCGCGTTGCTCGCGCAGGCCAGCCAGCTGATCTCTTCGGAGTTCCACGAGGTGGCGCGGCAGCAGGGTTTTTCGGTGTCGGAGTGGCGCGTGATGGCGTCGCTGGCAGGCAGCGACGCGGTCAGCATCGGCCAGCTCGCACAGGTCACGGTGACCAAGCAGCCGACCGTGACGCGGCTGCTCGACCGCATGGAAGCGCGCGGCCAGGTCGAGCGCCTGCCCCATGAAAGTGATCGCCGCATCACGCTGGTGCGCATCACGCCCGCGGGGCTGAAGGCGGTCGAGCACCTGATGGAACTGGCGCGCGAGCACGAGCGCCGCGTGCTCGAACCCTTCGGCCTGCGACGCGCCGAAGAGCTCAAGCAGACGCTGCGGCAGATGATCGACCTGCATGTGCATGTGCCGGTCGAGGTGCCGGACGAAGACTGAAGCGCGGGGCCGGGCTAGGGCACGAGCACGGCTCGGCCGCGATGGCCGCGTTGCGCGATCCAGTCGAGCGCGAGGGCTGCATCGGCGAGCGCGAAGGGCTGCACGTCGAGGTGCAGTCGGCCGTCGGCCAGGCGCGCAAGCAACTCTGGAGCGGCTGCGCGGCCTGCGGCTTCGCGCCGGAACATGTTGAGCGGCAGCAGCGCCACGTCGCGCTGCAGGAAGTGCGCGATGTCCAGCTGCAGCGTCGGGCCCGCGGTGTAGCCGACCAGCACGGCGCGGCCGCCGGGGCGCACGGCAGGCAAGGCCGCCGCGAGCACGTCGCCGCCGACGGTGTCGATGAGCAGGTCGGCGCTGGCGGCTTCAGGCGGTGCGGCCTTTGGATCGACAGGCGTTGCGGTGCAGCCTGCATCGCGTGCCAGCTGCATCACCAACGAACCCACCGCGCCGCTTGCGCCCGTCACCAACACTTGCTCTCCAGGCTTCAATCGGGCGACCTCATGCAAGGCGACCCAGGCCGACGTGGTGGGCGAGAAGAACGCTGCGCCGAGCGCCATCGGCACAGCATCGGGCAACACACCAAGTGCGTCGTCAGGCGCATCGATCAGCTCGCACCACGTGCCGTCGAACAGCGTGCCCAAGCCGCTGCCACGCAACCACACGCGTTGCCCCTCGGCATATCGCTCGCTCGCGACGACAGCGCCCGCGGCTTCCACGCCCGGCGTGTACGGCAACGGCGGATGCCGCAGGAAGCGGCCCTGCCACACGGTGCGGTCGATGTGGCCGACGGTGGCGGCCTGCATGCGCACAAGGGTGCGGCCGGGTCGCGCCACGGGGTCGGCCACGTCTTCGAGCACCGGCACCGCATCGAAGCCATGGATGCGAACGGCCTTCATGGCCGTGTCGCCAGAAAGTCGAGCACCGTGCGCGCGAAGGCCTCGGGCATCTGGTCGGGCAAGGGCACCATGCCGCCGTCGATGTCGACGATGCGCGCCTGCGGCAGGTGATGCTGCAGCTCTGCCGCATGCGGTGCGGCAAACGGGTCGAGCGTGGCGCGCACGATGAGCGTCGGCTGCGCGACGCGGCCGATGCGGTCTTCCATGCGGTACGAGGCCACGGCGCGATGCCCTTCTTCGACACGGTGACCCACCTTCATCGCATCGCGCACAAAGGCCTCGAGCAGGTCGGGACGTCCCGGCGGATAGAAGGCCTGCCGCTTCTGCCACAGCGCGGCGAGGTGACTGCCATCGTCGCTGGGCGCCACTTCGTCGATGGGCGGACGCTGCGCGCGGGCGCGGCGAAACACCTCGTCGGTGTACGGCGTGGACGACAGCACGAGGCTGCGCACGCGTTCAGGAAACGCCGCGGCCAGCTCGATCGCGATCACGCCGCCGGTGTGGTGCCCCACCACGTCGGCCTGCGCGATGCCGAGCGCGTCGAGCAGCTCGCACGCCACGCGCGCCCACTGCGCAATGCTCGCGGGCACGCCGCCGTCGGCCGAATCGCCGAAGCCCGCCGTGTCCATGGCGATGACGCGGTAGCCCGCGCCGGCGATCAGCGGCAGCACCTCGCGGTACTCGGCCCAGCTGCGCGGCGACTGGTGCAGCAGCAGCACGGCCGGTGCCTGCGCATCGCCGCACATGGCGTGATGCACCTGCCCCACCGACAGGTCGGCGAAGGCGCGGCGGATCGTCATGACAGCGTCTCGTCGGCCGCCGCGCGCCACAGGCCGGCGTGCTTGAGCTCGCCGAGCGTGCGCGAGAGCACGTCGCGCCGGTAGGCGGCGGTGTCGCGGCCCGCGTAGTCGTAGAAGCCGCTGCCGCTCTTGAGCCCGAGCCGGCCCTCCTCAACCATGCGCCCGACGATGGCCGGCGCGGTGTAGCGCCCCGCGTCGAGCGAGGCCGACATCTCGCGGCTCGCGTGGTGCAGGATGTCGCAGCCGCCGAAGTCGATGAACTCGACCACGCCGAGCGCCGCGAAGCGCAGACCCAGGCCGTAGCGCGTGGCCTTGTCGATTTCTTCCGCTGTGGCAGCGCCTTCTTCTATCATGCGGGCCGCCTCGTTCATCACGAGCGCCTGCAGACGCGGCACGATGTAGCCGGGCGATGCGCCACAGACCACGGGCAGCTTGCCGATGGCCTCCATCAGTGCCTTCGTGCGTGCGAGCACGCCGGTGTCGGTGCCGGGGTGGCAGCTCAGTTCGACCACGGGAATCACGTAGGCCGGATTGAGCCAGTGCATGTTCAGGAAGCGCTCGGGCCGGCGCACCAGCGCGGCCAGCTGCGTCACGAGGATGCTGCTGGTGGTCGAGGTGAGGATCGCGTCGTCGCGGCAATGGCGGTTGAGGTGCTCGAAGGCCTCGCGCTTGGCCTCCATGGTTTCGGGCACGCCTTCGAACACGAGCTCGGCAGCGGCCAATGCGCGCGGTGCTTCTGCTGCATTCACGAAGTCCACGCGCGCGGCGATGCGCTCGACCTGCGAGGCATCGATCACGCCGAGCTGCGCAAGGCCCGAAAGGCTTGCTGCGATTTCCGCCTGCGCCTCGTCGCGCAAGCGCTGCCAGGCCTCGGGCGCGCGCGGGCGCAGGTCGATCAGCGAAATCCGGTGGCCCGCATAGGCGAACGCGATGGCGATGCCGCGCCCCATGCGGCCGGCGCCCACGGCGGCAAAGCGCGGCGGCGCGGGCTCATTCGCCATCGTGCAGCCTCTGCTTGAGCTGGGCTGCGCTCAGGCTGGCCAGGCCCAGGCTCTCGAAAGTGCGCGGACCCTGGCGCAGGTCGCGCCCGAGGAAGCCACCGACGATGGCCAGCAGGCCGTGGGCGATGGGCGCATCGACGCCCGCATGGCGCGCTGCCGAGGCCAGGAAGGCCAGGCCGAGCTCGGTGTCTTCGGTGATGTAGCGGTGCGTGTGCAGGTCGATGTTCTCGCGCCAGTCGCCCGACTTGACGAGCTGCTTGTGCGCGTCGCCGTACATCCACTGGTCGTTGTTGTAGTGGTCGGCCAGCGGATAGTGCGGCGCGCCCTGCCCGAAGGCCTCGCGCACGGCCATGCGCTCGAGGTCGAGCCGGTCGGTCACGTCGCGCACGGCGCGCTGCGTGCCTTCGTTGTGGATGTCCCAGCGCTCGAAGTGCTGCAGCGGCGCGGCGTTCATCACCATCAGCGGCGGGTGGATGACGGGGCCGGCGTTCATCAGCGCGCCAGAGAGCGCATCGCCGCAGCCGTGCACGGCCGGGTAGGCGCGGCGGATCACCTCGATGGCCTGCGCCTCCTTGCGCGCCGGATAGACGCCGGTGGGCAGGCGGATCGCGCGGATGGTGACGTTGACCTCGCGCTCGCCGTGCTTGCGCGCAAGGTAGGGCAAGGTGCCGGTCTCGGCCCAGGCCACGTCGGCGCGGTTGCCGGTGGCCTGCACCGCCTGCGCCATCACGTAGCTGCCGAAGGTGCCCGGCGGCAGGAAGACGACCTGGCCGTCGACCAGGTGCGGCGCCATGGCCAGCGCGATGTCGTGCTGGGCGATGGCGGGCGTGGGAATGACGATGAGTTCGGCGCCCTTCAGCGCGGCGCCTATGTCGGCGGTGGCAAGGGCAATGGGCACCTCGCGCGCGCCGTTCGCATCCTTCAGCGTGATCGCGCCGGCGCGCACGACCGGTTCGAGCGCCGCCGCGTCGCGGCGCCAGAGGCGCACTTCATGGCCGGTTTCAGACAGGTCCGCGGCGGCCGCATAGGCGCCGTGACCACCCCCAAGAATCGCAATTTTCATGATCGAAAGTCGAGAACAGGTGTCGATGAACCGGCAGCCGCGAACGGACCGGGGAGAAGCAATGCGCTATTACATTACTTTTCATCGATTCAGGTGTCAACCAACTTCATGGGCGCCGGACTGCTCGGAAACCCGACAACGAAAAAGCCCGCGTTCGTGAGAAGCGCGGGCTTTTTGAGAGGGAAGCAGCCCTTTTCAGGACCGCTTGCGGGGGCGATCAGCGGCTGGGCTTGAACGCGCGCTTTTGCGCGTCGCGGGGCACGAACACCTTGCCCGGGCCGCCGTGACCGGCGCCGTTGCCGCGCGGTGCGAAACCTTCGCGGGGTGCAAAGCCTTCACGGGGTGCGAAACCGCCGTCGCCGCGACCGCCGCCATGGCCGTGGCCACCGCGCGGGGCGCTGTCGCCCCAACCCGGCTTGCGACCGTAGCCGCCGCCGTTGCCGCCTTCGTCACGGCCGCCGCCGAAGCCGGCGTTCTGGCCGCCCTGGAAGCCGCGCGGGCCTTGGCCCTGGGCCGGGCCGCGCGAATTGCGGTCGTTGAAGCCGCTGGCGCCGGCATAGCCGCCACCGTTGTTGTTGCCGCGGTAGCCACCGCCGCCGCCCGCACCGCCGTTGCCGAACTTGCGATCGCGCGAGAAGTTGTCGCCGCGGCCGCCGCGGTACTCGCCCATCGGGGGACGCGATTGCGGCATGCGCTGTTGCGGCTCGAGGCCGGCCACCACTTCCGCCTTGAACTGCTGGCGGCTGTAGTGCTCGATGTCCATGATCTTGCGGCGATCGCGGAACTCGGCGAACGTGATGGCCAGGCCATCGCGGCCGGCACGGCCGGTGCGGCCGATGCGGTGGGTGTAGTCCTCGGCCTTCATCGGCAGGCCGAAGTTGAAGACGTGGGTGATGGTCGGCACGTCGATGCCGCGGGCGGCAACGTCGGTGGCCACCAGGATCTGCACCTGGCCCTGGCGCAGTGCCATCAGGCGGCGGTTGCGCAGGCCCTGGCTCAGGGCGCCGTGCAGCGCAACGGCGCTGAAGCCTTCTTGCTGCAGGTCGTTGGCGAGGCCGTCGCACTCGACTTGCGTGCTGGCGAACACGATCGCCTGGTTGATGCTGGTGTCGCGCAGCCAGTGGTCGAGCAGCTTGCGCTTGTGCTGGCTGTTGTCGGCCCAGTACAGCGACTGCTTGATGTTGGCGTGCTTTTCTTGCGGGCTGTCGATGGTGATGCGCTGCGGCTCGCGCATGACGCGCTGGGCCAGCTGCTGGATGCGCGGCGCGAAGGTGGCGCTGAACATCATGGTCTGCTGGCGCTCGATGGTGAGCTGGTTGACTTCAGCCAGGTCGTCGGCAAAGCCGAGGTCGAGCATGCGGTCGGCTTCGTCGACGACCAGGAACTTGACCTGGTCGAGCTTGAGCTGCTGCGAGCGCTGCAGGTCGAGCAGGCGGCCCGGCGTGGCGACCACGAGGTCGGCGTTCTGCAGCTTGGCGATCTGCAGCTGGTAAGGCATGCCGCCCACCACGTTGGCGACGCGCAGGCCGCGGCAATGGCGAACCAGTTCGATGGCGTCGTGTGCAACCTGCTGCGCGAGTTCGCGCGTCGGGCACAGGATCAGGGCGCCGGGGGTGGCGGCCTTGAAATGACGGGCGTTGGTCGGGTCCTTGCGCTTGGGCTTCTTGAGCGGCGCTTCGCCACGGGCAGCGGCTTCAGCGGCCAAGCGCTGGAACTCGGCCTTGGCTTCGGCTTCGGCCTCGGCCTGGCGCTTGATCAGCGTGTGCAGCACGGGCAGCAGGAAGGCGGCGGTCTTGCCCGAGCCGGTCTGGCTGGACACCATCAGGTCGACGAAACGGGCCGAACCGGCTTCGCCCATGGCGATCGGCACGACCTTTTCCTGCACGGTGGTCGGCTGGGTGAAACCCATGTCGGCCACGGCGGCGATCAGTTCGGGGGCGAGGCCCAGCTTGATGAAACCGTTGGGCGCGGCAGGCGCTTCGGCTTCGGCGGCCTCGGGGGCTGCGGCGTCCAGTGCGTCGAGGATCGGGGCCTCGGACACGGTGTCCGCGACAGCGGTGAATTCGTTATGGGTAGCGGATTGCACAGGCGCGAGTTCGCCCTGCGCTTCAAAAGCGTCGGTCATGAATATCAATCTCAAACGCGAGCGCTGCCGTAGGCGGCGCCCCGTTGGTGGTTAAAAACATCAACCATCCAACGACATTCAACTTCCGGCTTTCGTCGGAGGCTGCGGCCCTTTTTGATCAGCGAATGCGATCGGGCGCGGTGTGCAAGATAGGGAGATGCGAGAGACGCTGATCTGTGTCCAAAGACGCGTTCAAATCAGCGAAGCCTGCGATTATGGCACGGCTTCGGGTTTTTACCTAATTGTTGTCAATCCACCAAGCGCAGGAAGGTTTCCCGGTAGTGCGCCAGCTCCTCGATGGACTCGTGCACGTCGGCCAGCGCGGTGTGCGCCTGCTGCTTCTTGAAGGCGGTGTAGGCCGCGGGCTTCCAGCGCTTGGCCAGTTCCTTGAGGGTGCTGACGTCGAGGTTGCGGTAGTGGAAGTACGCCTCGAGCTTGGGCATGAACTTGACCAGGAAGCGCCGGTCCTGTCCGATGGTGTTGCCGCACATCGGCGAGCCGCTCCTGGGGATGTACTTGGCGATGAATTCGAGCAGCTGCTGCTCGGCCGCGGCTTCGTCGAGCGTGGAGGCTTTCACCTTGTCGATCAGGCCGCTGCGGCCGTGGGTGCCCTTGTTCCAGGCGTCCATGGCGTCGAGCACGGCGTCGCTCTGGTGAATGACGAGCACGGGGCCGTCGATGCGGGGCGTGAGGTCGGGGCCGGTGACGACCACGGCGATCTCGAGCAGGCGCTCTTTCTCGGGGTCGAGGCCGCTCATTTCGCAGTCCAGCCAGACCAGGTTCTGGTCGCTTTTCTTCAGGGTGGGGGCGGCTGCGGGGGGCGTCGGGTCAAGGGATTCGGGCATCGCAGGATTGTCGTCGAAGGCCTGCGCCCCGATATACCGGGGACTAAACTCGCCGCTTCATGATGTCTTATTCGCTCATCTTCACCCTTGCCTTCGCGGCGGCGCTCGTGGCGGGCCTGCTCGTGAAGTTCTGGCTGGCCACCCGCCAGGTGCGCCATGTGGCGCGCCACCGCGGCGCCGTGCCGGCCGCCTTCGCCAGCACGATCACGCTGGCCGCCCACCAGAAGGCGGCCGACTACACGATCGCCAAGGCGCGCTTCGGGCTCGTCGAGATGGCCTGGGGCGCCGCCCTGCTGCTGGGCTGGACGCTGCTCGGCGGGCTCGACCTGCTGAACAAGCTGCTGCTGGTGTGGCTGGGCGGCGGCATGGTGCAGCAACTGGCGCTGCTGGCGGCCTTTGCCGTCATCGGCGGCCTGCTGGAGCTGCCGTTCACGCTGTGGCAGACCTTCCGGCTCGAGGAGCGCTTCGGCTTCAACAAGATGACCTGGAAGCTCTGGCTCACCGACACCGTCAAGTCGACGCTGCTCGGCGCGCTGATCGGGCTGCCGATCGCGGCGCTCATCCTGTGGCTCATGGGTGCGGCCGGCACGCTCTGGTGGCTCTGGGCCTGGGGCGCGTGGATGGGCTTCAACCTGCTGCTGATGCTGATCTACCCGACCTTCATCGCGCCGCTGTTCAACAAGTTCAAGCCGCTGGACGACCCCACGCTCAAGGCGCGCGTCACGGCGCTCATGAAGCGCTGCGGCTTCGCGGCCAAGGGCCTGTTCGTGATGGACGGCAGCACGCGCAGCGCGCACGCCAATGCCTACTTCACCGGCTTCGGCGCCAGCAAGCGCGTGGTGTTCTACGACACGCTGCTGCGCCAGCTCAACGCCGGCGAAGTCGAGGCCGTGCTCGCACACGAACTCGGCCACTTCAAGCACCGCCACATCGTGAAGCGGCTCATCGCGATGTTCGCGCTGAGCCTGGCCGGTTTCGCGTTGCTGGGCTGGGTCTCGACGCAGGTCTGGTTCTACGCCGGCCTGGGCGTGCAGCCCAACCTGTCGCCGGCCGCGCCCAACAACGCGCTGGCGCTGCTGCTGTTCATGCTGGCCGTGCCGGTGTTCAGCTTCTTCGTCGCCCCGCTGCCGGCGCGCCTGTCGCGCAAGCACGAGTTCGAGGCCGACGCCTACGCCGTGGCGCAGACCAGCGGCGCCGACCTGTCGGCCGCCCTGCTCAAGCTCTACCAGGACAACGCCTCGACGCTCACGCCGGACCCGGTGTTCGTCAAGTTCTACTACTCCCACCCGCCCGCCTCCGAGCGCCTTGCGCGCATGGCCGCGGCGTGACCCTCGACCCACCTTTTCAGCGAAGCCCCTCATGAGCAGCATGTTCAAACCCAAGGACTGGAAAAACCTCCCGGCCCGCAAGGCCCTGAGCGCCACCGAGATCGTCTCGGGCCTGGCCCAGCTCGACGGCTGGAAGCTCACCGGCGACAGCGCCGATGTCGCGATCGAGAAGACCTTCACCTTCGCAAACTACTTCGAGACCATCGCCTTCGTGAATGCGCTGGCCATGGTGGCCCACACGCAGGACCACCACCCCGACCTGTCGGTGCACTACAACCGCTGCGTGGTGCGCTTCAACACGCACGACGTGAACGGTCTGTCGATCACCGATTTCGATTGCGCTCGGCAGGCCGACGCGCTGGTTGCGAGCCCCGCCGCATGAGGACACGCGCCTGTGGCTAAGCCGGGCCGCGCCGCCTTCACCCCCGCTGCGCACAACACGGGGAAGGCGCACCACGACGGCCTCGTCGTCGCCAGCCACGGGCGTCACTGCCTGGTCGAAACGCCCACCGGCGAGCGGCTGATCTGCCACCCGCGCGGCAAGAAGAGCCAGGCCGTGGTCGGCGACCGCGTGCGCTGGCAGGCCACCGAAGACGAAGGCACCATCGAAGAGGTGCTGCCGCGGCGCAACCTCTTCTACCGACAGGACGAGATCCGCACCAAGTCGTTCGCGGCCAACCTCGACCATGTGCTGATCCTGATCGCGGCCGAGCCGGAGTTTTCCGAACACCAGCTGGCGCGCGCACTGATCGCGGCCGAGGCCGAGCGCATCACGCCCATCATCGCGCTCAACAAGAGCGACCTCGTCGAACCCTTTGCGCGCGCCTGGGCCAAGCTGGCGCCCTACCGCCGCATGCACCACGGCGTGCTGCCGCTGTCGCTCAAGGCTTCCGGCGAAGCGGACTACGCCTCGCTGATGAAGCTGCTGGCGGGCAAGTCGACGCTGGTGCTCGGCCCATCGGGCTCGGGCAAGAGCACGCTCACCAACCTGCTGGTGCCCGGCGCGAGCGTGCTGACGCAAGAGATTTCGCAGGCCCTCAATTCAGGCAAGCACACGACCACCAGCACCACCTGGTACTGGATCGACGAGGCCCGCACCACCGGTCTCATCGACTCGCCGGGCTTCCAGGAATTCGGCCTGAACCACATCGAGCCGATGCAGCTCGCCGGCCTCATGCCCGACATCGCCGAGCACACGGGCGACTGCAAGTTCTACAACTGCACCCACCTGCACGAACCCGGCTGCGGCGTGATCTCGAACGTCGAAACGGCGACGCAACCCGGACCGATCAGCGCCTCGCGCTACAAGATCTACGGCGAACTGTTCGCCGAGCTGAGCCAGACACGCTACTGACGCCGCACCGAAGGCTCGGCCACGCTCAGGCCAGCCAGGTGCGGTACGACTTCCAGGTCGGGTCGAAGGCCAGATCGAGCGCCACCCGCAACTCCAGCGCTTCCTGCACCGATTGCGCATGCGCAATGGCCGCCTGCGGATCGGCCACATGGAAGTGCACGGTGCGAACACCCTCTTCCAGCACGATGTGCGTGCAGCAGCCTTCGCCGTGCGCCTGCAGCAGCGCGGTCAGCCGGTCTTCGTAAGCACGGGCCTCGTCCAGTTCCTCGCCCGATTCGACGGGGATGGCGGCCGAGAGCCGATGGCCCAGGTCGGCACGCCCGAGCAGTGCGTTCGCGGCGTCGTTTCGCATCACGACCGCCTCGACCTCGCTGCCGTCCTCGGCGGTGCGCGTGGCCGTCAGGCCGGACCAGCCGTGCTCGCCCGCGGGAAACACGCCGGTGTGGCCCAGATCCTCGCGCCAACATGCGTCGAACAGAGGCACGAAGCCGTCGAGCGGCACGCCATCGAAATCCGCTTGCGCGTCCGCCTCGACGTGATCGACCGGCCCGACCTTCACGGCGAAGTCGTACTCGCCCAGGATGCGGTCGAGCATGATCAGGCTCATGTGGCGCGCGTGGTCCTGCATGTCCATCGGAATGGGCTTGGCAAAGCCGATCTCCAGCGCCACCCGCCCCTTGTAGGGCTCGTGCTTCACGAGAACGTCCGAGCTGGCGAGTTCGAAGTCGTTCATGCGCATGCTGAAACCTTCGCGCATGCGCTGCCTGAAGGCCTCCACCTCGACCTGGGGCAACGCGGGCGCGCTGCGCACCAGCGCCATGAGGTCTTCGAAATCGTCTTCGGCGCCGTGCGCCGTCAGCACGAGCGTGAAAGCCGGCGGGTCCCCCAGCACTTCGGCGGCCAGGTTCGGGAAGAAGGGCTGCAGCAGCGCGTTCAGCGCCTCCACCAGCGCGGGGCCCGACAAGGCATGCAGGCTCTCGAGCTTGTCGCCCAAGGTTTGCCAGAACGATGCGCAGGCAACGGCGCGCGGATCGGCATGAAGGGTCGACATGGACTTGCCTCGGGATGTCAGGCGAGGATGTCCTGCAGGCACTGCACGAGCGCGCTGCACTGATCCCGCGTGCCGATGCTGATGCGCAGGTACTGCGCGATGCGCGGCTGCTTGAAATGCCGCACCAGCACGGCGCGCTCGCGCAGCAAGGCGGCCAGTTCGGCCGCGTCGCGCTGCGGATGGCGCGCGAACACGAAATTGGCCTGCGACGGCAGCACCTCGAAGCCCAGGTCCTCGAGCTGCAGGCTCAGGCCTTCGCGCGTGTCGACGACCTGGTCGCGTGTCTTGCGAAACCACGCCTCGTCGTCGAGCGAGGCCACGGCGCCGGCGGACGCCAGGCGGTCGATCGGGTACGAATTGAAGCTGTCCTTGACCCGCACGAGCGCGTCGATCAGGTGCGCCTGCCCGCAGGCGAAACCGACGCGCAGGCCGGCCAGCGAGCGCGACTTGGACAGCGTCTGCACCACGAGCAGGTTCGGATACCGACTGATCAGCGACAGCGCGCTCTCGCCGCCGAAATCGACATACGCCTCGTCGACCAGCACGACGCGATCGGGGCACGCAGCAAGCAGCTGCTCGATGCGCGCCAGCGGCTGGCCGATGCCGGTCGGCGCGTTCGGGTTGGCGATGACGATGCCGCCGCAGCCCTGCCGTGCGCGCGCCGCGAACGCATCGATGTCGATGCGCAGGCCCTCATCGACCGGCAGCTGCTCGCAGGCGATGCCGTAGAGCTGGGCATAGACCTTGTAGAAGCTGTAGCTCACGTCGGGCATCAGCAGCGGCTGCGCCTGCTGGAAGAAGGCGAAGAACGCGTGCGCGAGCACTTCGTCCGAGCCGTTGCCCGCGAACACCTCACCGATCTGCAGCCCGTGGCGGCGCGCCACAGCTTCGCGCAGCGCGAGCGACGTGGGGTCGGGGTAGCGCTCCAACCCGTCGGCGGCCGCGCGCTGGATCGCCGCGATGGCCTCCGGCGACGGCGGGTACGGGTTCTCGTTGGTGTTGAGCTTGACGAGGTTGGCAATGCGCGGCTGCTCGCCGGGCACGTAGGGCTCGAGCGCGCCGATGCGCGGGCTCCAGAAGGCCGGTGCGGACGGGGTGGTCATGGGGTCAGCCGAGCAAGCGCGCGAGCGTGAGCAAAGCCAGCAGCACCATCCACATCACGACCGAGCGCCAGACCAGGCCGACCACGCTGCGCAGGTGGCCGGGCTCGGGCTCGCGCCCCGGCGTGCTGCCACTGTCCAGGCGCCGCCCGACGCTCGGCGACTCGCCGGCCTGCGCGCGCGGCAGCGGATCGGCCACCGGGATCGGGCTCAGCGAGCCGCCACCCAGGCGCACGTTCACCGCGCCGGACGTGGCCGCGAGGATCACGCCGTCGTTCTCGTTGGGGAAGCGCCGCGCGTCGTTGCGCCAGCAATCGATGGCCTCTTCGAAGCTGCCGACCACGGCGAAGCCGAGCGCCGTGATGCGCGCGGGCAGCCAGTCGACGGCATGCCAGGCACGCTCGGCCGCGTCCTGCACCGCCACGCTCGAGGGCTGCACCGGCGCGCCGTTCTTGTGGGCCCAGTAGCGCGCGACGAACTCGCTCATGCGATAGAACACCGCGCCCGCCGGCCCCAGGCCGAGAGCCGCAAGCACCGAGAACCAGGCCAGCACGCCGAAGACATGCCGGTGCGCCGCAATGACCGAATGCTCGATCACATGGCGCACGATTTCGCTGCGCGGCAGCTCGGCGGCATCGACGCCCTGCCAGTGCGCCAGCAGCGAGCGCGCGAGCGGCTCGTCGCCCTCGTCGAGCGCATCGCGGATGTCGGTGAAATGGTGGCTGAACTGGCGAAAGCCCAGCGTCATGTAGAGCACCGCGACGCTCCACAGCACGGCGAACGGCAGGCCCAGCGTGAGCACCAGCAGCCAGTGCACGCCCAGCGACAGCAGCGTGGGCACGAACACCGCGAGCCCCCAGGCGATCCATCCGTGGTGCGGCTTGCCCGCATCGAAGTTGCGGCTGGTCCAGCGCGTCCACGCCAGGACGCCGCCGTACACGGGGTTGTGCGGGCCCAGCGGCCGCACCTGCTCGATCAGCAACGCGCACAGGATGGCAAAGAAGCTCATCCTTCGATGATAGCGAGAGCACCTGAAGGTTTTGACCCCAGGTGGCGCCCGATCCGGCTCAGGCGGCGAGGAAACGGTAGAGGTTGCGCAGCATGCCCGCGGTGGCGCCCCAGACGAAGCGCTCGTGCGGGCCATCGACGTACGGCATCGAGTACCACTCGCGTCGGACCCCATCGGTGGCGCTGACCGCGTGGCGGCGGTGGTTGGCCGGGTCCATCAGCCAGGCCAGCGGCACCTCGAAGGCCTCGGCCACTTCGAACGGATTGATGTCGAGCACGAAGTCGGGCTGCACCAGCGCGACCACCGGGGTCACGACGAACGAAGTGACGGTCGTGTAGGTCGGCAAGGTGCCGAGCACCTCGATGAACTGCGCCGACAGGCCCACCTCTTCCCAGGCTTCGCGCAGGGCGGCGGCCTGGATGTTGGCGTCCTCG
The DNA here is from genome assembly GCF_059416345.1 of Variovorax sp. GW821-FHT09D07. Taxonomy (NCBI): domain Bacteria; kingdom Pseudomonadati; phylum Pseudomonadota; class Betaproteobacteria; order Burkholderiales; family Comamonadaceae; genus Variovorax; species Variovorax sp. GW821-FHT09D07. The sequence goes on along the minus strand of NZ_JBWKOY010000004.1, from coordinate 546,929 downwards.
GGGTCGACGCGCCCGCCGGGAAAGGCCACCTGTCCCGAATGGGTCGACAGATGGGTGGTGCGCTCGGTGAGCAGCACGGTCGCGCCTTGCGGGCGCTGCACGATCGGCACCAGCACGGCGGCCTGGGCCGGCACGCGGTCGGTCATGCGGGGCTCGCGGCGAAGCTCGGGCGTCCAGATGGGCGGCGAGGCAAAGCGCGCGCGCAGGGCCGTTGCCGTCAGCTGCGCCGGCACCACCGCCGGCAGACCGTCGCTTCCGTCCACGAAAGGCGCCTGGCGCGGGTCGATCTGCAGCAACGCGGGCGGCACCACGGCATTGACGGGTTCGACGACGGCGGAGGACGTGGGGGCGGAAGTGGAGGAGGTCAAGAGAGGATGCGGCCTGTGGCGGAATGAAAGGAGTAGAGCGTAAAAATGGAAAACTGTCTTGAAGCGCGGCGCCAACGCAAAAAGCCGCCAGAGCGGCGGCTTTTTGAGCAGAAAGGACGGCGGCTGATTAAGCGGCCGACGCAGCCTTCTGCGACTTGCCCGGCAGCTTTTCCTTGATGCGTGCCGAACGACCGCTGCGCTCGCGCAGGTAGTACAGCTTGGCACGGCGCACGTCGCCGCGGCGCTTGACTTCGATGCCGGCGATCAGCGGGCTGTAGGTCTGGAACGTACGTTCCACGCCTTCGCCGCTGGAGATCTTGCGCACGGTGAAGCCGCTGTTGAGGCCACGGTTGCGCTTGGCGATCACGACGCCTTCGTAAGCCTGCACGCGCTTGCGGCTGCCTTCGACGACGTTCACGCTGACGATGACCGTGTCACCGGGCATGAAATCGGGGATGGTCTTGCCGAGACGGGAAATTTCTTCCTGCTCGAGGGTCTGGATGAGGTTCATGATTTCCTGGATATCGATCGTTTCGGGCTGCACTAAAGGCGCCGTGGCTTTGGCGGAAGAACCGCTAGAAAACCGGGCGCGGCCGGACAGAGGATCGGGGAACCTCGGATTATAGCTTTTTTTTCAGCGCGGCCTCATCGGCCTTGTTCAGCTTGCCAGCCGCCCTTGCGGCATCGATCAATTCGGGGCGCCGTGCGGCCGTGATGGCCAGGCGCTGGTCGCGCCGCCAGCGCTCGATCTGCGCATGGTGGCCCGAGAGCAGCGGCGCCGGAACGCCCTGCCCGTTCCACTGCTCGGGCCGGGTGTAGTGCGGGCAGTCGAGCAGCCCGTCGAGCGCCGGGTTGAAGCTGTCCTGCACATGGCTGGCCTCGTCGCCCAGCACGCCGGGCTGCAGCCGGGCCACGGCGTCGAGCAATGCCATCGCCGCGATCTCGCCGCCCGACAGCACGAAGTCGCCGAGGCTGACCTGGTGCGTGACGCGCGCGTCGATGAAGCGCTGGTCGATGCCTTCGTAGCGTCCGCAGACCAGCACCGCACCCTCGCTCGCCGACCAGCGCTCGACGGCCTCGTGGCGCAGCGCCTCGCCGATGGGCGAGAACAGCACCACCGGCGCCGGTGTGCCGCGGGCAGCCAGCGCGGCATCGAGGCAGGCCGTCAGCGGCTCCGCCATCATCACCATGCCGGGTCCGCCGCCGAAGGGGCGGTCGTCCACGCGCTTGTAGTTGCCCTGCGCGAAATCGCGCGGATTCCACAGCACGACCTCGACCTGCTTCGATTCGTAGGCGCGGCGCGTCACGCCGCTGGCCATGAAGGGCGCGAACAGTTCGGGAAAGAGCGTGAGGACGTCGAAGCGCATGCGCGCGCGGCCCGGGTCAGAACTCGGGTTGCCAGTCGACCGTGATGAGGCGGCCGGGCAGGTCGACCTTGTCGACGAAGACCGAGACGAACGGCACCATGCGCTCGATGGTCTTGCCGTCTTCTTCGGCCGTCAGCACCAGCGTGGTCTGCGGGCCGGTGGCGAGCAGTTCGCGCACCGCACCAAGCACGACACCTTCGCGGTTGACGACCGACAGGCCGATCAGGTCGACCCAGTAGTACTCGTCGTCGCCGGCGGTAGGGAAGCTCGAGCGCGGCACGAACACGCGCGCGCCGCGAAGCGCCTCGGCCGCGTTGCGGTCGGGCACATCCTCGGACGAGGCGACGATGCAGTCGGAATGTTCTTTGGCTTCGCGAACCGCGAGCCGGAAAGCGGCAGGTGTGGAGGCTCCAGGAGCCTGCAGGAACCAGCGCTTGGAAGAAAAAAGCGCCTCAGGTTGGGCGCTGTGGGGCAGGACCTTGAACCAGCCCTTGATGCCCCAGGCATCGGCGATGCGTCCGACCTCGATCGCATCCGCCGGCAGTTCGGCGGCTTCGAGTGTGGGCAACATCGCCGTGCGGGCGGCTTAGGCGGCCGCCGCGGGAGCCGCAGCAGCGGCTTGCTTGATCAGGCGCAGCACCGTGGGCGAAGCCTGGGCACCGACGCTCTTCCAGTACGCGAGGCGGTCCTGGGCGATGCGGATGCTTTCTTCGTTTTCCTTGGCGGTCGGGTTGTAGAAACCCAGACGCTCGATGAAGCGACCATCGCGGCGAACGCGCTTGTCCGACACGACGATGTTGAAGAACGGACGGCCTTTGGAGCCGCCGCGGGAGAGTCGAATGACGACCATGATTTATCCTTGGGTGGTCAGCGAGCCAGTTCAAATAGAAAGAGGCCCGCTCACGATGTTCTTCCAGCGTCGAGACACGCGACATGGCCACCCGGCCAGCGCACGCTGAAAAGCCCACGATTATAGCCCGACCCGGGTTTTTCTCCGAATTCCGGCCCCGCGCCGCCTGCCCCACCCGCATGACCCTCACCCTCCGCCCCAGCCGCGACGAAGACATCGCAGCCATCACGGCCATCTACGCCCACCACGTGCTGCACGGCACCGGCACCTTCGAAACCGAGCCCCCGTCCGAGGCCGACATGGCCGCCCGGCGCGCCGACGTGCTGGGCAAGAACCTGCCCTACCTCGTCGCCGAAGAAAACGGCGAAGTGTTGGGTTTTGCCTACTGCAACTGGTTCAAGCCCCGGCCGGCCTACCGGTTTTCGGCCGAAGACTCGATCTACATGTCCGAGGCCGCGCGCGGCAAGGGCGTGGGCGCACAGCTGCTGGCGGCGCTTTCGCAGGCGGCCGAAGCGGTCGGCGTGCGCAAGCTGATCGCGGTGATCGGCGATTCGGCCAACGCCGGTTCGGTCGGCGTGCACCGCAGTCAGGGCTTCACGCACGTGGGCGTGCTGAAAGACTGCGGCTGGAAGTTCGACGCCTGGCGCGACGTGGTCCTGATGGAAAAAGTACTCGGCGAAGGCAGCCGCACCAAACCCGAATGATGTGATGAAGAAAATGAAAAGCAAGACCGTCGCCGCCTGGCTCTCCTTCCTCGGAGGCCCGCTGGGCCTGCACCGCTTCTACCTGCGCGGCATGGGCGACTGGCTCGGCTGGCTGCTGCCCATTCCCACGGCGCTTGGCATCTACGGCATCGAGCGCCTGCGCATGTACGGCGTGGACGACGGCGTGAGCTGGGCGCTGATCCCGCTGCTCGGCTTCACGATCGCAGGCTGCGCGCTGATGGCGATCATCTACGGCCTGATGACGCCCGAAAAATGGAATGCCCGCTTCAACGCCGGCGCAGCGCCCGACGCCGCGCCGGGCCAGACCAACTGGCTCACGATCGGCGCCGTGGTGGCGTCTTTGTTCTTCGGCAGCTCGATCCTGATGGCGAGCATCGTGTACAGCTTCCAGCACTACTTCGAACACCAGATCGAAGAAGGCCGGAAGATTTCGCAGTAAGCCCGAGGGCCGCGGTTCGCTCACCAGCTGAAGTGAAGGCCGGGCGGAATCCCCTCCGGATTCCCGAGACCAGCGGCCTGGACCGAGCCCCGGCGCAGGGCCGCTCTTTCCAAAACCTAAAAACATCCCGGAGGGGAAATGTCACTGCTTTCGACTCTCGGCCAGAAACTGGCTGTCGTTACTCTGTGCCTGTCTCTCGGCGCATGCGCCACGTACGACCGCGCAAAGGCGCCACCCGTGGTCGCTGGCTCCATCGCAGTCAAGGTCAGCAGCGACCAGGTCTCGGGCTGGAGCGACTTACCCCTCGGCGCCTACAAGGTTCCTGAGAGTGACGTGATCATCACTGGCCATCAGCGCGGCAATGCCGCTGGATTGATGTTCGGAGTGATCGGACTGGCCGTCACACATGCGGCCAACAGCAACAGTTCGGCGGCGGGGGCGAGCAACGCCGAAAAGACCCTACGCGTCAGGCTCGCCGCGCAGACGCGCAGCGAGGTCGAGAAGGCAATCGCCCAGCAGCCGCAGCCCAGCAAGTTCAGCATGGATTCCGGTTCCACACAGTTGGACGTATCCAGCGCTTTGCTGCTCTCGTACGCAACCGATACCGGCGTGCGCCCCTTCGCCATCCTGAAGGTGGCATTGAAGGGAGCCGACGGGCGTCCGCTTTGGCAGACCCGCTATTTCGCATCCACAGGCGAAGTCAAACCCCTGGAAGGCGCGAACAGTTGGACCGCCAACGATGGTGAATCGCTCAACGCAACCGTCGCCGTCAGCCTACAACGCGCGGTGAAGGTCATGCTGGATGACGTCGCCCAGCCGTACACCCGCGACGATAAGCGAATGACCGCAGTGGAAGCCGGCTTCCCGTATCTCCGGCCGCGCGTGCAGATGCTGGGCTACAACCTCATCGAAGACGAAAAATACATCGCCTTCGTGCCAAAGATCGGCGACGCGATGGTGCTGTCGGGCGTCAACGTGCTCGATAAGTCGGTGACGGTCTACCGCCCGGCGAAAGCGGACGATGTGACGTTCAAGCTGCTTCCCGACTCGCCGCCGACGGCGTCGAAATCCACCTCTTTGCCCGTAGCGGCACCCCAAACTGCACAGAAGTGATCCTAGGGATCAGAAAATCTGCCAGCTGAACCAGTAAGCAATCGCCGCAACGAAAGCCGAGGCGGGAATGGTCAGGACCCAGGCCCAGACGATGTTCCCCGCCACGCCCCAGCGCACCGCGCTGGCGCGCTGCGTGGCACCGACGCCGACGATGGCGCCCGTGATGGTGTGCGTGGTCGACACCGGAATGCCCAGCGCGGTGGCCAGGAACAGGGTCAGCGCCCCGCCGGTCTCGGCGCAGAAGCCGCCCACGGGCTTGAGCTTGGTGATCTTCTGGCCCATGGTCTTCACGATGCGCCAGCCGCCGAACATGGTGCCCAGTGCAATGGCCGCGTAGCAGCTCACGATGACCCAGGTCGGCGGCACCGCGTCGCTGGCCGAGGCGTAGCCGGTGGCGATCAGCAGCATCCAGATGATGCCGATGGTCTTCTGCGCGTCGTTGCCGCCGTGGCCCAGGCTGTAGGCACCGGCCGAGACCAGCTGCAATCGCCGGAACCACCGGTCCACGCGCGACGGCGTGGCACGCCGGAAGCCCCAGGCCACGACGATCATCATCAGCGAGCCCAGCAGGAAGCCCAGCAGCGGCGACACGAAGATGAAGGCCACGGTCTTCCAGATGCCGGAGGCCACGAGGCCGCTGGTGCCGGTCTTGGCGATCACGGCGCCCACGATGCCGCCGATCAGCGCGTGCGACGAGCTGCTCGGGATGCCGTAGTACCAGGTGACGAGGTTCCAGCTGATGGCGCCGATGAGCGCCCCGAACACCACGTGCACGTCGACCACCCCGGGCTGGGCGATGCCCTTGCCCACGGTGGCCGCCACGCTCAGGTGGAAGACGAAGATCGCGATCAGGTTGAAGAAAGCCGCGAACACCACGGCCTGCCCCGGCTTCAGCACGCCGGTGGACACCACCGTCGCGATCGAATTGGCGGCATCGTGGAAGCCGTTCATGAAGTCGAACAGGATCGCGAGCGCGACCAGCACCACCACCACCCAGAGGGCGACCTGCACCGTTGTCATCGGCTGCTACCCGTTTTCAGGAATTCTCGAGGACGATGCCCTCGATCACGTTGGCCACGTCCTCGCACTTGTCGGTGATCGTCTCGAGCAGCTCGTAGATCGCCTTGAGCTTGATGACCTCGCGCACGTCCGGCTCTTCGCGGAACAGCTTGCTCATGGCGCTGCGCATCACGCGGTCGGCGTCGGATTCGAGGCGGTCGATCTCCTCGCAGGTCTTGAGCGTGGCCTCGGCCACGGCCGGATCGGCGATCTTGCCGAGGTACTTCACGGCGTCCTTGAGGCGGTCGCAGCACTTCACGCTCAGGGCCGTGAGGCGCACGATCTCGTCGGTCATGTGGCGCACGTCGTACAGCGCCATGGTCTCGGCCGAGTCCTGGATCAGGTCGGCCACGTCGTCCATCGTGTTGATGAGCTTGTGGATCTGCTCGCGGTCGATGGGCGTGATGAAGGTCTTGTGGATCAGGCGGTTGACGTCGTGCGTCACGCGGTCCGCGGCGCGCTCGGCGTTGTCGACGTCGCGGTTGTACTGTTCGCGCAGGTGCACGTCCGCATAGTGGGTGACGAGCTGCTCGAACGCACGCGCCGCCTCCACGATGCGCTCGGCATGCTGGTTGAACATTTCAAAAAAATTGCCCTCTCGGGGCAGCAGCTTGCCGAACATGGAAAAAACTCCTGGGACGCGCCAATCACAATTTCATGACGCCTTCGTGAAAACTTCCCGAGTTTAACGGGCGCGACCGGAACGACCGGTCGGGCCGACCTTCGGGCCCCGGCGCGACAGGCTCGCTCAGGCCGGCAGCCGCAGTGCCACGACCAGCCGCACGCACGCGGCAACGCCGGCGAGATCGCGCAGTAGCGACCGCATGCCGGCCGCCCCGGGCGGTCAGCGGATTTTCTGGATGACTTGGCCGGTCACGCGTGCCAGCGCGGCGCGCGGCACCTTGTCGGGCGCGATCTCGGCCAGCGGCTTGAGCACGAAGGCGCGCTCGCGCATGCGCGGGTGTGGCAGGGTCAGCGTGGGGCTTTCGATCACCGAATTGCCGTGCATCAGCAGATCGAGATCGAGCGTGCGCGGCGCATTGGGAAAGGGCCGCTCGCGGCCGGCCAGCGTCTCCAGGCGCTGCAGCGCGATGAGCAGCTGCTCCGCGTCCAGCCCGGTGCGCACGGCCACCACAGCGTTGATGAAGTCGGGGCCTTCGGCATCGACCGGCGCACTGCGGTAGAGCGACGAGCGGGCCGTGACCTGGGTGCGCTGCAGCGCGCCGATGGCGGCCATGGCCTCCTTCACGGTCGCCTCGGCATCGCCCAGGTTGGCGCCAATGGCGACGAAGGCCTGCACGGTCGGGTAGTCCTCGCGCGGACCGCGTGGACGCGAAGGCGCGCGGCGCGCGGGCGGGCCGCCCTTGCTGCCTGCCGATGGCGGCTTGCCTCCGGCGCGCGGCGCGGGCTTTCCCCCCTTGGCTGCCTTGGCAGCCGGGGCGCCCTTCTTGCCGTCCTTCGGCCGGTCGGGCGTGCTCATTCGCCTGCGGCGCTCCCGCCGCCCTCGCTGCCGCCACCACTACCGCCGCCCACGGGGCGCGGCTTGCGCCGGCGCTTGCGCTTGCGCGGCGCGGCGGCTTCGCCGTCCGGCGGCACGGCGTCGGCCTCGATGTCGGGTCCGTCGCCGTCGTCCGATTCGGTCGCGGCCTGTTTCTGGCGCGCCGGCTGCTCGCTGCGCGGCTTGGGCGCAGCGGCCGGGTCGCGCAGGCGCACGCGCTGGCGCACCTTCTGTTCTTCGCGGACCTGTTCGAGCAGGTCCTGGCGGCGCAGGTCGTCAGCAGTGCTGAACTCCTGCCACCACTCGGCGATGGCTTCGCCGACTTCGCCCACGTCGGCACGCAGACGCATGAAGTCGAAGGCCGCGCGGAAGCGCGCCTGCTCGACCAAGCTGTAGGGCGTGGAGCCGGTGCGCTTGTCGAAGCGCGGCTGCATCATCCAGATCTCGCGCATGTCGGCGGCCAGCTTGCCGCGGCCGGACACATCGCCGATGCGCGAATTGAACACGTCGTCGATCGCGTCCTGCAGCGCCGGGAACGGCGGCTGCGGGCGCTGGCCGTGGCGGCCCTCCTGGCGCTGGGCCCAGCCGTCACGCACATCGGCCCACAGCACGCAGGCCAGCAGGAAGCTGGGCGCCACGGGCTTGCCTTCGCCGACGCGGCGGTCGGTGTCCTGCAGGGCGGCCTTCACGAAGGGCTGGTCGGCGCGCTCCACCACCACGTCGAGCAGCGGATAGATCCCGGTGGCGAGCCCCAGCTTGCGCAGCTGCTCCACCGTCGCGATGGCGTGGCCGGTCTGCAGCAGCTTGAGCATCTCGTCGAACATGCGGCTTTGCGGCACGTCGGCCAGGAGCTTGCTCGATTCGATGAGCGGCGCGGCGGTCTTGGCTTCCATCTTGAAACCGAGCGCTGCGAGCTTGGCCGAGAAGCGGATGGCGCGAATGATGCGCACCGGGTCTTCGCGGTAGCGCGTGACCGGGTCGCCGATCATGCGCAGCGTGAGCTTCTGGGCGTCCTTGATGCCGTTGTGATAGTCGACCACGACCTGGTTGGCCGGGTCGTAGTACATGGCGTTGACGGTGAAGTCGCGGCGCGCCGCGTCTTCTTCCTGCGGACCCCAGACGTTGTCGCGCAGCACGCGGCCGCTGGCGTCCACCGCGTGCTTCATGCTCGCGAGCTCGCCCTTGCTGGTGCGCTCGTTGCCGGCCACCTGCTCGGCGGCGGCGCTGTCCATGTAGGCGCGGAAGGTCGAGACCTCGATCACCTCGTGTTCGCGGCCACGGCCGTACACCACGTGCACGATGCGAAAACGCCGGCCGATGATGAAGGCGCGGCGGAACAGCGACTTGACCTGCTCGGGCGTGGCATTGGTGGCCACGTCGAAGTCCTTCGGGCGCAGGCCCAGCAGCAGGTCGCGCACCGCGCCGCCCACCACGTAGGCCTCGTAGCCGGCCTGCTGCAGCGTGGTGACCACGTTCTTCGCGCGTTCGTCGACCAGGGCGGGATCGATCTTGTGAACCTCTGCCGGCACCTCCTGGCGCTTGCCGAAGCGGCTCTTGCCCTGCGTGCCGCCGGCGGACTTGCCGAGCAGCTTGTCGATGAATTTCTTGATCATTGGTTGTTTTTTGAGGAGGAGCAGGCGCTTCTTCTTATCTGTCTATTCGTTTTCGAGCATGGAGCGGATCAGCGGAATGGTGATCGCGCGTTGGGTCTGCAGGGCGTAGCCGTCCAGCTGCGACAGCAGCTCCATCAGGCTGCCCAGGTCGCGGCTGAAGCGGTGCAGCATGAAGTCGAGCACGTCGTCGGACAGCATCACGCCGCGCGCGTCGGCCGCCTGGCGCAGCACCGCGCGGCGTTCGCTTTCGCTCAGCACCTGCAGGTGGAACACATGGCCCCAGCCGAGGCGGGTGCGCAGGTCTTCGCGCAGCGGCAGGTCGGCCGGCGGCAAGGCGCCGGCGGCAACCACGCCGCGCTGCAGGGTCTGGGCGTTGACAAACCAGTTGAAGGCCGCGTGCTGCTGCACCGCGGTGTAGAGGTGGACGTCGTCGAGCAGGACGGCGCCCCAGCGCTCGTCGAACTCGGGCGGCTCCAGCAGGCCGGCGTGCAGCCAGCCCACGCTGGCGCCCTGCTCGGCCAGTGCGACACGCACGGATTCGAGCAGGTGGGTCTTGCCACTGCCGCTGTCGCCCCAGAGGTAGGTCGGCACCGGCGAGTGCAGCGCGGGGCTGCCATCGGCGCCGCCGACCCACACTTGCAGGTGTCGCAGCGCCGCCTCGTTGGGGCCGGCAAAAAAGGCGTCGAAGCTGGGGCCCGTCGCAATGCCGATATCGAGCGCGAGCTGTTTCATCCCGGGAAGGTTCATGGAGGGGGCCCGGAGGGCCCTTAAAATCGTGAGGAATTCTATCGGCCCGGCCGCCTCGGTCGCCGGCGCCTCCCCTGCCCGCCCTTCCTCGCCGCTTCGCGAACCTTTTCGCTCCTTCTTCTCGACACCGCCCGCCCATGACCTCCTCCACGCCCACCCCGCTCAGCTACAAGGACGCCGGTGTCGATATCGACGCAGGCGACGCCCTGGTCGACCGCATCAAGCCGCTGGCGAAGAAAACCATGCGCGAAGGCGTGCTGGCCGGCATCGGCGGCTTCGGCGCGCTGTTCGAAGTGCCCAAACGCTACAAGGAACCGGTGCTGGTGAGCGGCACCGACGGCGTGGGCACCAAGCTCAAGCTGGCTTTCGAATGGAACATGCACGACACGGTCGGCATCGACCTCGTGGCCATGAGCGTCAACGACGTGCTGGTGCAGGGCGCCGAGCCCCTGTTCTTCCTCGATTACTTCGCCTGCGGCAAGCTCGACGTGGACACGGCCGCGGCCGTGGTCGGCGGCATCGCCCGCGGCTGCGAAATCTCGGGTTGCGCCCTCATTGGCGGCGAAACCGCCGAAATGCCCGGCATGTACCCGGCCGGCGAGTACGACCTGGCCGGCTTTGCGGTCGGCGCGGTCGAAAAGTCGAAGATCCTCACCGGCCAGAACGTCAAGCCCGGCGACGTGGTGCTCGGCCTGGCCTCGGCCGGCGTGCACTCCAACGGTTTCAGCCTCGTGCGCAAGGTGATCGAGCGCGCCGGCGCCGATTTGCCCGCCACCCTGGACGGCAAGCCCTTCCGCGAAGCCGTGATGGAACCCACCCACCTGTACGTGAAGCCCGTGCTCGAAGCGCTGGGCAAGCACCCGATCAAGGCGCTGGCCCACATCACCGGTGGCGGCCTGCTCGAGAACATCCCGCGCGTGCTGCCCGAAGGCACCGCCGCCCACCTGAAGAAGGGCAGCTGGCCGCAGACCGAGCTCTTCGCCTGGCTGCAGAAGGTGGCCGGCATCGACGACATCGAGATGAACCGCACCTTCAACAACGGCATCGGCATGGTCGTGGTGATCGATGCGGCCGAAGCCGCCGCCTGCGCCGCCACGCTGCGCGCCGCCGGTGAATCGGTGCACGAGATCGGCGTGATCGCCGAGCGCGGCGACGGCGCGGCCGTGGTCGTCGCCTGATCGCGCGCCCGTTCTTTTTTCTTTTTCTCACCGCACGCCCCGCTCCCCGGATGGCCACGCCGCTGCCCGACGCCACCCTCGCCGCCCCGCCCCCGGCCGCCGCCTCCCGCCACGTGGTACTGGCCAGCTACCTGCTGATGCTCGCGGGGCTGATGCTCGTGATGTGGCAGCACCTGCTGCCGGGGCTGCTGTGCGTGTGCATCGGCTTCCTGGTCGCACGCTGGTTCGCCCGTCTGCTGGGCGGCTGGCTGTCGCGCCTGAAGCCCCTGCGCTCCGCCGCCGGCAGCCTGGCCCGGGTGGTGGCGGTCACGCTGGTGCTGCTGGGCCCGATCGGCCTGGTCACGCTGGGGTTCTCCCAGGCGCGCGAGTACGTGCTCGATGCGCCCGACCAGTACCGCGAACTGCTCGACTACACGGCCCGCACAGTGCTCGAGCTGCGCTCCAAGCTGCCGCCCGACATCGCCGTCTACCTGCCCGAGGGCGCGGCCGAGGTGCAGCGCATCGTCGCCAACTACCTGCGCACGCAGGCCGGCTCGCTCGCCATGGCCGGGCGCGCCTGGCTGGGCGGGCTGCTGTTCGCCTACGTGGGCCTGATCATCGGCGCGCTGGCCGCCGTGGCGCCGGCGCCGGCCCAGCGCCGGCCGCTGGCGCAGCAGATGTTCCTGCGCATCACCACCTTCGGCGAGGCCTTCGGCCAGATCGTGGCGGCGCAGTTCTGGATCGCCGCCTTCAACACGCTGCTGACCGCGATCTTCCTGCTGTTCCTGATGCCGCTGTGGGGACTCGAGCTGCCCTACACGCCCGCGCTGATCACCCTGACCTTCGTGGCCGGGCTGGTGCCGATCGTGGGCAACCTGGTCTGCAACTCGGTGATCACGCTGGTGGCGCTGTCGGTGTCGCCGGTCACGGCCGCCGCCTGCCTGGCCTTCCTGATCCTGATCCACAAGGCCGAGTACGTGATCAACGCCAAGGTGGTCGGCGCGCGCACGCAGATGCGCGTGTGGGAGCTGCTGTCGGTGATGTTCGTGGCCGAAGCGGTGTTCGGCCCCGCCGGGCTGGTGGCGGCGCCGCTGTACTACGCGTACCTGAAAAAAGAACTGCACGCAGGCGGCCTGGTCTAGCGACCGGGCAATGTCCTGATCTGATCGGTTCCGGTCCGCATCGGCGCGGACGAAGCGCTGGCGGCGCCCAAGAATAGGCGGCATCATCCACTTTGCCTTGCCCGCCGCCGCCATGACCACCTGTCTGATTGTGATCGACGCCCAGGAATCGTTTCGCCACCGCCCCTACTGGAACGCCGCCCTGCTCGCGCCCTACCTCGAGGCCCAGAACGCGCTGATCGCCGGCGCCGTGGCGGCCGGACTGCCGGTGGTGCGCGTCTTCCACGTCGATGCGCCGCCATCCCCGGCCAACCCCTTCGCGCTCGAATCGGGCCACGTGCGCCCGATCGAGGGCCTCGCGCCTTTCGAGGCGGCCGCCACCTTCACCAAGCACCGCCACAGCGCGCTGGTCAACAGCGGCCTGGACGTGTGGCTCACGCAGCACGGCATCCGCCGCCTGATCGTGAGCGGCATCCGCACCGAGCAGTGCTGCGAAACCACCACGCGCCACGCCTCGGACCTGGGCTGGGAGGTCGACTACGTGACCGACGCCACCCTCACCTTCGACATGGTGCAGCCCGATGGCCGGCCGCTGTCAGCCGCCGACATCAAGGCGCGCACCGCGACCGTGCTGGACGGACGCTTCGCCACGGTCTGCAGCGTGGCGCAGGCGCTTGAGCGCGCCACGGAAGGCGCGACGACATGACCCCGCTGCGCGTGCGCATCCTGGCCTACGACGGCGTCGAAGCACTCGACTTCGCCGGCCCCTTCGAGGTCTTCACCACCGCTGCCCGCGTCCACCAGCGCCTGCAGCCGGGTGCGTCCGCGCCGTTCGAGGTCGCCTCGGTCGCCCACACCCGCACCGGGGAAACGGTGCAGGCGCGGGCCGGCCTGCGGCTGCTCGCCGACCACACGCTGGCCGATGCCGCCGCCACCGCCGACGTGCTGGTCGTCCCCGGCGGCGTGGTCGATGCGCCGATGGCGAGCCCCGACACCCTGCGCTGGATCGCCCGGTGCGCGGCCGGCGCGCAGCTCATCGCCTCGGTCTGCACCGGTGTCTTCCTGCTGGCGCAAAGCCGCGTCGTGACGCGCGAGGCGGTCACCACGCACTGGGAAGACCTCGCCGACCTGCGCGCCCAATTTCCGCAGCTCGACGTGCGCGACGGCGTGCGCTGGGTCGACACCGGCCGCATCGTCAGCTCGGCCGGCATCAGCGCGGGCATCGACATGAGCCTGCACCTGGTCGAACGCCTGGCCGGACGCGACCTGGCCGAGCGCACGGCGCGCCAGATGGACTACGCATGGACCCGCAACGAGACCCTGTCCGCGTAGTCTTCGTGCTCCTGCCCGACAGCCTGGTGCTCGACTGGGCCGGGCCGGCCGAGGCGCTGCGCATCGCCAACCAGCGGCTGCGCGCGGCGGGCCAGCCCGAGCGCTTCGTCATCGAATTCGCGGGGCCGCGGCCCAGCATGAGGGGCTCGGTCGGCGTCGCGCTTTCGGGGCTGTCGCCATTGCCGACGCAGTGGGACGGCCCGGGCTGGGTGGTGCTGGTCGGCCTGCCGGGCGACACCATCGCGACCGACACCCCCGAGGCGCAGGACCTGCTGCACTGGCTGCGCGGCCAGCGCTTCACGCGCGGCGGCGTCGAGCTGGTCACGGTCTGCGCGGGCGCCCTGCTCGCGGCGCACGCGGGCGCGCTCGCGGGCCGGCGCGTCACCACGCACCACCATCACCTGGACGAGCTGCGCGCCGCGGAGCCGCGCTGCGAGGTGGTGAGCAACCGCGTGTTCGTGATCGACCCGCCGGTCTACAGCAGCGCGGGCGTCACGACGGGCATCGACCTGATGCTGTACCGCATCGCCGACACCTGCGGCGAGGCGCTGGCGGCCCAGGTCGCGCAGGCGATGGTGGTGGCGCTGCGGCGCGGCCCGCACGACCCGGAGCTGTCGCCCTTTCTCGCCTACCGCAACCACCTGCACGCGGCGCTGCACCGGGTGCAGGACGCGGTCAGCGAACAACCGCAGGCCGACTGGAGCGTGCCGCGCATGGCCGAGGTCGCCCACACCTCGGCGCGGCACCTGACGCGGCTGTTCGTCGAGCATGCGGGCGTGGCGCCGCTGGCCTACCTGCGCCGGCTGCGGCTGGCGGCCGCGCAACTGGCGCTGGCCTCGGGCGCCAGCGTGACGCGGGCGGCCGAGCTGTCGGGCTTCGGCTCGGACACGCAGCTGCGCCGCGCGTGGCACCAGTTCGGGTTGCCGGGCTCGCCCTCCGCGGGCACCTCGGCACCCGTCCGCTAAGGCTTGTCGCCGCAGGCCTCGGCGCGCGCCCGCAGCAGCGCCTGTTCGCGCGTGTTGCGCGTGAGCGAGGCGGCGCGCTGGAACTCCCGCCGCGCCTCGTCGCGGCGGCCCAGCTTGAAGAGCAGGTCGCCGCGCACGGTCGGCAGCAGGTGGTAGCCCTTCAGCGCGGGCTCGTCCTGCAGCGCATCGACCACCTCCAGCCCGGCCGCCGGCCCGAAGGCCATCGACAGCGCGACCGCGCGGTTCAGCTCGACGATGGGCGACGGCGACAGCGCGGCCAGCGCGTCGTACAGCGCCGCAATGCGGGCCCATTCGGTCTCGCCCGCGGTGCGCGCGCGGGCATGGCAGGCGGCGATGGCGGCCTGCAGCGCGTAGGGGCCGAGCGCGCCGCCCAGCGCTTCGGCGCGCGCCAGCGCCGCCAGGCCGCGGCGGATCAGCATCGGGTCCCAGCGTGCGCGGTTCTGGTCGAGCAGCAGCACCGGTTCACCCGAGGCGCCCACGCGCGCGGCAGTGCGCGAGGCCTGGATTTCCATCAGCGCGACCAGCCCGTGCACCTCGGCTTCGCCGGGCACCAGTTCGGCCACGATGCGGCCCAGGCGCAGCGCCTCGTCGCAGAGCGCGGGGCGCATCCAGTCGTCGCCGGCGGTGGCCGAGTAGCCCTCGTTGAAGATCAGGTAGAGCACCTCGAGCACCGAGGCCAGCCGGGCCTCGAGCTCGTGGCGGCGCGGCACCTCGAAGGGCACGCGCGCCTCGGCCAGCGTGCGCTTGGCACGCACGATGCGCTGCGCCACGGTGGCCTCGGGCACGAGAAAGGCGCGCGCGATCTCGTCGGTCGTGAGGCCGCCCATCAGCCGCAGCGTGAGCGCCACGCGCGCCTCGGTCGAAAGCACCGGATGGCAGGCGGTGAACACCAGGCGCAGCAGGTCGTCGCCGATGTCGTCGTCGAGCGCCGCATCCACCGCCTGCGCGAAGTCGGCCTGGGCCATGGCGTGCAGCGCGTCGAGTTCGCGGCCGATCTCGGGCGCCTTGCGCTCGGCCAGCTGCACGTGGCGCAGGCGGTCGAGGGCGCGGTGCTTGGCCACCTGCGTGAGCCAGGCGGCGGGGTTGTCGGGCACGCCGTCGACGGGCCACTGCTCGAGCGCGGCCACCAGCGCGTCCTGCGCCAGCTCTTCGGCCAGGCCCACGTCGCGCACCTTGCGCGCGAGCGCGGCGATGATCTTCGCGGACTCGATGCGCCAGACCGCCTCGATGGCGCGGTGGATGGCGGCGGTGTCTGGTCCGCTGCTCATGCGGCCTGGCTGCGGCGCGGCGGTCCGGATAGCATGCGGCCATGACACCACGCCTCGTCTTGTGGAGCCTGGGTTTCGCGTTCGGCCTCGCCTACGGCGGCGTGCGGGCGGACGACCTTGCCGTGGAACGCAACAGCCTGGGCATGGCCTTCGTGCGATTGCCGGCCGGCGAATTCCTCATGGGCAGCGACGAGGCGCCCGAGGCGCTGGCACGCGACTACCCCCAACTGCCCAAGGAGCGCTTCACCCAGCTGGCCGACGAAGGGCCGGTGCACAAGGTGCGCATCACGCGGGCGTTCTGGATGGGCCGGCACGAGGTGACGGTGGGCCAGTTCCGGCGCTTCCTCGAGGCCTCGGGCCACGTGCCCGAATCGGTGGCCGACGGCACCGGCGGCTACGGCTGGCGCGCCGACTACGACCCCGCCACCACGCGGCGCGGCGACGCCTTCGAGGGCCGCGACCCGCGCTACTCGTGGCGCAACCCGGGCTTCGCGCAGGGCGACGACCACCCGGTGGTCAACGTGAGCTGGAACGACGCGCAGGCGCTGGCCGCCTGGCTGAGCCAGACGGAGGGCCGGCACTACCGCCTGCCGACCGAGGCCGAGTGGGAGTACGCCTGCCGCGCCGGCACGCGCACGCGCTACAGCACAGGGGACGATCCGGCCACGCTGCTGCGCGGGGCCAATGTGTTCGACACGCGCAGCGCCGCCCATTGGCCGCGCTGGCGCGCGATGGCGCTCGCGGGCGACGACGGTTTTGCCTTCACCGCCCCGGTCGGCAGCTTCGCGCCGAACGCCTGGGGCCTCTACGACATGCACGGCAATGCGTGGGAGTGGGTGGCCGACTGGCATGGCGACGAATACTACGCGCGCTCACCGGTCGACGACCCCCAGGGCCCCGCCACGGGCACCGTGCGCGTGCGCCGCGGCGGCTCCTGGCACACCTGGGCTTTCTATGCCCGCTCGTCGTACCGCAACTGGAATGCGCCGGACACGCGCTACACGCTGGTGGGCATCCGGCTGGTGCGGGACGACTAGGGCCCGCTCACTTTCACTTCTTGAGCGTCTGCTGCATCGACGTGAACTCGCTCGCCACGTCCTGCACCTCGGGCGAGAAGTCCTCGAGTTCCTGCACCTGGCGGATCTCGATGACCTCGTTCTCGCTGCCCGGGCAGCGGCTCGCCCATTCGATGGCCTCGGCGCGCGAGGCGACATCGATCAGCCAGTAGCCGCCCAGCACTTCCTTGGCCTCGGCGAAGGGGCCGTCGACCACCTTCGGCTTGCCGCCCGGAAAGCTCACGCGCGCGCCCATCGACGGCGGGTGCAGGCCCTCGCAGCCGATCAGCACGCCGGCCTTCTGCAGGGACTCGTTGAAGGCCATCATCGACCCCACGCGTTCGACGTCGTCGGGCACGGTGCCGGGCGCGGCGTTTTCGTAGCCATGGGGAATCATCAGCAGCATGAATCGCATGATCGTTTCTCCTTCGAGGAATGGATGAAGTTCAGCGGCCGGCCTTGGCAGCCGACTCGGCGCGCAGGCGGTCTTCCTGGGCCAGCAGCTCGGGCGTCATGGCGTCGCCGAAATCGGTGGTCTCGAAGACCTGGCGGATCTCGATCTCGCCTTCCTGGAACGGGCTGCGCTTGATCCACTCGATGGCTTCTTCCTTCGACTTGACCTGCAGCAGCCAGAAGCCCGCGAGCAGCTCCTTCGTCTCGGTGAAGGGGCCGTCGATGACGGTGCGCTTCTTGCCTTCGCAGCGCACGCGCGCGCCCTTGGACGACGGGTGCAGCCCTTCGCCCGCCAGCAGCACGCCGGCCTTGACCAGTTCTTCGTTGAACCGGCCCATCTCGGTGAGGAGCTCGGTGCTCGGCATCACGCCGGCTTCGGAATCGGGGCTCGCCTTGACCAGAACCATGAATCGCATGTCGTTTCTCCTGAAAGTGGGTGGGGATCGGGAGACGCCGGAATCTGCGTGCTCCTGTTCACACGTCGCGCGAGCGGGCCACGGATCGACACGGCCGCGTCGATCTGCTTGTAATTTTGTGTTTCAGAGATAGCCGCAGAACCGCAGCACGTGGCCGTCGGGTTCGCGGATCGCGAATTCGCGCAGGCCCCAGGGCTGGGACGTGGGCGGCTCGATGATGGTCACGCCGCGCTTCACGTAGGCGGCGTGCAGGCCGTCGATGTCCTTGCCGACGTGGATCACGATTTCGCCGCGCCACGGCCGGGCTTCGCGGCTGCCGCATTGCCACAGGCGCAGGTACACGGGGTCGCCATAGCTGCGGTCGCCCTTCATCACGCGGGCGTAGCTGGGCGGCTCGCCGGCGATGAAGTCGATCTCGAAACCCAGCACCTCGGAAAACCAGCGCGCGGCGCGCGAGACGTCGGACACCGGCAGCACCGGCTGCACGCCGTGGAATTCGTGCAGCGTGCCCAGGTCGGGCGCCGCGCTCACGCCGGTGCGGGTGTCGGTCATGGGCGTTGGACCTGGTTAGTTGGCCAGGCGCCGCAGCAGCGCCACGCGCTCGGCGATCGCGTCGATGTCGAGCGCGTCTTCGGCGTTGGCGAGGTAGGTTTCGAGGTCGCGCACGGCCAGCGCCGCATGGCCCTGCTCGGCATGCGCCACGCCGCGGTCGCGGTGCTCGCCCCAGGCGGTGGGCAGGAGGGCAATGAGGCGGTTCTGCACCGCGATGTAGCGCGGCCAGTCTTCCTGCGCGTGGTGCACTTCCTTCAGGT
This sequence comes from Variovorax sp. GW821-FHT09D07, assembly GCF_059416345.1. Classification (NCBI taxonomy): domain Bacteria; kingdom Pseudomonadati; phylum Pseudomonadota; class Betaproteobacteria; order Burkholderiales; family Comamonadaceae; genus Variovorax; species Variovorax sp. GW821-FHT09D07. The sequence continues at coordinate 528,550 of NZ_JBWKOY010000004.1, read as the reverse complement.
TGCGCAGCATGCGCGCGATGATCTCGCGCGGGCTCGCGGGCTGCAGGTACAGGCCCAGCGGCACGTCGAACTCGCCGACCAGCCCGTTGCCGCGCTTGTAGGGTTCGAGCCGCTCGCCCAGCTCTTCGCGCGAGAGCGACTTGCCGGTGAACGGGTCGATCACGACCTGCCCCTTGGGCAGCGTGACCTTGACCATGAAATGCCCCGGGAAGCTGATGCCGCGCGTCTGCAGGCCCAGGCCCTGCGCCAGCTCCATCCACAGCACGGCCAGCGAGATCGGAATGCCGCGGCGGGTGCGCAGCACGGCGTTCAGGTAGCTGTTGTCGGGGTCGTAGTAGTCGTTGACGTTGCCGCCGAAATTCAGGTCACTGAAGAAGAACTGGTTCAGCGCGCGCAGCCGGGCCAGCGGCGCGGCGTCGGCCGGCAGGCGGCGCTTGAGGCGCGCGAGCAACTGGTCGACGTCGCCCAGCACCTGCTGCACGTCGAGTTCGGGGTATTCGTCCTGCGCGATGCTGGCGGCCGCTTCGAGCAGCGGAAAGTGGTCATCGCTGCCGACCAGCGACTCGAAATATTCCAGTGCCGTGGGAACCTGGTAGCTGAACGTCATATGGCTTTGTAGAGGAGCCCGCGGGGAGCGTCAAGGCAGTGTTTTCCGGCTCGCCAACGGCGCTTCAGCGGCGCATGAAACTGCGCAGGCGCACGCCTGCGGCGGTGAGCACGGCGAAATAGAGCAGCGCGGCGCCGGCGATGAGCGCGGCCAGAAGGCCGATGCGGTGCAGGCGCTGCGCGCGCAGGCCGACCCAGTCGAAATAGTGCGCGCCCCACGCCAGCAAAACCGCCAGCACCACGGTGCCCAGCAGCACCTGCAGCGCAAACTTGCCCCAGCCGGGCTCGGGGGTGTAGCTGCCGCGCCGGATCAGGCCGATCAGCAGCCACAGCGCGTTGACCAGCGCCCCGATGCCGATGGTCAGCGTGAGCGCCGCATGCTGCAGCAGCGGCACCAGGAAGAAGTTGAGCACCTGCGTGAACACCAGCACGGTCACGGCGATCAGCATGGGCGTGCGCGTGTCGTGCTTGGCGTAGTAGCCGGGCGCGAGCACCTTCACCGCCACGAGGCCGACCAGCCCCACGCCGTAGCCCATGAGCGCCACGGTGGTGCGGCCGACGTCCTCGCCGGTGTAGGCGCCGTTGTGGAACAGCACCGCCACGAGCGGCTTGGCGAACAGCAGCAGCGCCACGGCGCACGGCGCCGCCAGCAGCACCACGAGGCGCAGGCCCCAGTCGAGCAGCGAGGAGTAGCGCGCGTCGTCTTTGGCGGCGCGGGCGCCCGCGAGCTGCGGCATCAGCACCACGCCCAGCGCCACGCCGAGCATGGCGGTGGGGAATTCCATCAGCCGGTCGGCGTTGGTGACCCAGGTCACGCTGCCGGTGGCCAGGTGCGAGGCGATCTGCGTGTTGATGAGCAGCGAGATCTGCGCCACGCTCACGCCCAGCAGCGCCGGCAGCATGAGCTTCATGACCTTGCGGGTGGTCGGATCGGTCCACGCGGCGCGCAGCGCCTTGAAGCTGGCGCCGATGCGCGGCAGGAGCCCCAATGCGCGCAGCGCCGGGATCTGCAGGGCCAGCTGCAGCACGCCGCCGACCATCACGCCCACGCACTGGGCGTAGATCGGCTCGATGCCGTAGCGGCGGAACAGCGGCGCGCCGATGGAGATCGACAGGATCAGCGCGATGTTGAGCAGCACCGGCGACGCCGCCGGCACCGCGAACTTGCGCCAGGTGTTGAGGATGCCGCCCGCCAGCGCCACCAGCGACATGAAGCCGATGTAGGGGAACATCCAGCGCGTCATGACCACGGCGGCGTCGAAACCCTGCAGGCCGCTGGCCATGGCCCAGACCAGCAGCGGCGCGCCGGCCACGCCGGCCACGCACAGCACCACCAGGGCCCAGGTCAGCAGCGTGGCGACGTGGTCGACCAGCTCCCGGGCGCCCTCCTGCCCCGCCTCGGTCTTGCGCGCGGCCAGCACCGGCACGAAGGCCTGGCTGAAGGCGCCCTCGCCGAACACGCGGCGAAACAGGTTGGGGATGCGAAAGGCGACGTTGAAGGCGTCGGTGAGCGCGCTGACGCCGAACACCGAGGCAAACAGCACGTCGCGCACGAGGCCCGTGATCCGCGAAGCGAGGGTCAGCAGGGAGACGGTGGAGGCGGATTTGAACAGGGACACGGGGGCGAGTGTAGGGCTGCGAAAGGTGGCAAAAGCAGGCAATTCGGCAAAAACCGGAACCCGGCCTATAATGGAGGGCTTTGCTGCATCATCCTCAGACACCTAAGGAACACTAAATATGGCATCCGCCAAGCCCAAGAAGAAGAACCCGCGCCTCGCGTCGGGCCGCAAGCGCGTCCGCCAGGACGTCAAGCTCAACGCTGCGAACACCTCGCTGCGCTCCAAATACCGTACCGCTGTCAAGAACGTCGAAAAGGCTGTTCTGGCTGGCGACAAGACCAAGGCAAGCGAACTGTTCGCGAAGGCCCAGAGCATCGTCGACACCGTCGCCGATAAGGGCATCTTCCACAAGAACAAGGCCGCCCGCGACAAGAGCCGCCTGTCGGCCAAGGTCAAGGCCCTCGCCCTGGCGCCTGAAAAGGCCGCCGCCTGACACCTGTCAGGCAAGCCCGGACCGGAATCCTCCGGTCCGCCGTTTGATCGGGGTGCGCTGCAGCAAGCAAAAGTGAAAAACCGCCTTCGGGCGGTTTTTTCATGGGCGCTCGAAAAGTGCCCAGGCCAGGGCGGCCCGCGCAGAAAAGAAAAAGGCCTGGAAGTCAGGCCTTTTTGGGAGGGGGCGGCGTGTCCGCCGGGTCGGGCACCAGGCAGGCCTCGGCCACCTGCAGGTTGTTGTCTTTGGCGAAGTTCACGCAGAAGTCCCAGGCCATGGGCTCGGCGTCGCGCAGGGCGCGGTTCACCACCACGCATTTCACGCCGTTGATGGTCGTGGGAATGCACCAGGGCGAGTAGCTCAGGTGGCTGCCCGGGTAGGCGCCGCCGGGGCGGAAGGAGCACATGACGCCGGCGAGGCGTTCGGCCCAGTCGCTGGGACGAAAAGTGCGGCCATCGTGGGTGATGCCCTGGATGAAGATTTCTTTGGCGTAGGGGGAAATCATCGTGAAGTGAGGCGACCGGAACAGGTGCTGCGGTGCAGCAGGCGATTGTATCCGGGGCCCTTTTTGCATCCTGAATGGGGGCATTGCTGTGATGCGGAATCCTCAACGAAGCCGTCAAACCGCACGCCTAGAATTCGCGTTCCCTATCTGGAGAACCGAATGAGCGCCACCGCCCAGCAACCCACCTCGCCCCACGTCATGAACACCTACGGTCGCCTGCCGATCGCGCTGTCGCACGGCCAGGGCTGCCGAGTCTGGGACACCACGGGCAAGGCCTACCTCGACGGCCTGGGCGGCATCGCCGTCAACACGCTGGGCCACAACCACCCCGAGCTGGTGCCCGCCCTGCAAGACCAGCTGACCAAGCTGATCCACAGCTCCAACTATTACCACGTGACCGGCCAGGAACAGCTCGCCACCAAGCTCACCGAGCTGTCGGGCCTGACCAACGCCTTCTTCTGCTGCACCGGCCTGGAAGCCAACGAAGCCGCCCTGAAGCTGGCCCGCAAGTACGGCCACGACAAGGGCATCGAGCGCCCCGAGATCGTCGTCTACGAAGCCGCCTTCCACGGCCGCAGCATCGCCACGCTGTCGGCCACCGGCAACCCCAAGGTGCAGGCCGGCTTCGGCCCGCTGGTCGAGGGCTTCATCCGCGTGCCGCTGAACGACATCGAGGCGCTGAAGAAGGCCACCGAAGGCAACCCCAACGTGGTCGCCGTGTTCTTCGAAACCATCCAGGGCGAAGGCGGCATCAACCCGATGCGCGTCGACTACCTCAAGCAGGTGCGCCAGCTGTGCGACGAGCGCGACTGGCTCATGATGATCGACGAAGTGCAGTGCGGCATGGGCCGCACCGGCAAGTGGTTTGCGCATCAGTGGGCGGGCATCAAGCCCGACGTGATGCCGCTGGCCAAGGGCCTGGGCTCGGGCGTGCCGATCGGCGCCGTCGTGGCCGGCCCCAAGGCCGCCAACATCTTCGGCCCCGGCAACCACGGCACCACCTTCGGCGGCAACCCGCTGGCCATGCGCGCCGGTGTGGAAACCATCCGCATCATGGAAGAGCACAAGCTGCTCGAGAACGCAGCCACCGTGGGCGCGCACCTGAAGGCCGCGCTGGAGCGCGAAATCGGCAGCCTGCCGGGCGTGAAGGAAATCCGCGGCCAGGGCCTGATGCTGGGCATCGAGCTCGACCGTCCCTGCGGCGCGATCCTGAACCGCGCCTGCGACGCCGGCCTGCTGTTGAGCGTGACGGCCGACAAGGTGATCCGCCTCGTGCCGCCGCTCATCCTGAGCATTGCCGAAGCCGACGAGATCGTTGCGATCCTCGCGCCGATCGTCAAAACCTTCCTCTCGGAGCCTGTTGCGCAATGACGACCGCCGCCGCACCGAACGCCCTGCGCCACTACCTGCAGTTCTCGGACCTCACGGCCGACGAATACGTCTACCTCTTCGATCGCATGGCGATCATCAAGAAGAAGTTCAAGACGTATGAAAAGCACCAGCCGCTGGTGGACCGCACGCTGGCCATGATCTTCGAGAAGGCCAGCACGCGCACCCGCGTGAGCTTCGAGGCCGGCATGTACCAGCTCGGCGGCAGCGTGGTGCACCTGACCACCGGCGACAGCCAGCTGGGCCGCGCCGAGCCCATCGAGGACAGCGCCAAGGTCATCAGCCGCATGGTCGACCTAGTGATGATCCGCACCTACGAGCAGACCAAGATTGACGCCTTCGCCGCGCACTCGCGCGTGCCCGTCATCAACGGCCTGACCAACGAGTTCCACCCCTGCCAGATCCTGGCGGACATCTTCACCTACATCGAGCACCGCGGCTCGATCCAGGGCAAGACGGTGGCGTGGGTGGGCGACGGCAACAACATGGCCAACACCTGGCTGCAGGCCGCCGAGATCCTGGGCTTCACCGTGCACGTGAGCACGCCCAGCGGCTACGAGGTGGACCAGTCGATCGCCGGCATCCGCTCGGGCGACAGCTACAAGGTCTTCAAGGACCCGATGGAAGCCTGCCGCGGCGCCGACCTGGTCACCACCGACGTGTGGACCAGCATGGGCTACGAGGCCGAGAACGAAGCGCGCCGCAAGGCCTTCGCCGACTGGTGCGTCGACGAGGACATGATGCGCATCGCCCAGACCGACGCCCTCTTCATGCACTGCCTGCCCGCGCACCGCGGCGAGGAAGTGCAGGCCGAGGTCATCGACGGCCCGCAGTCGGTCGTGTGGGACGAGGCCGAGAACCGCCTGCACGCGCAGAAGGCGCTGATGGAGTTCCTGCTGCTCGGCAGGCTCTGACAAACACCGAACCGCTGAACCACCCAGGCGCCGCATGGAGCTGATGAACCGCTACCTGCCGCGCTACCAGTTCGCGGAGACGCACAGCCTCCACGTGCCCGCGTCGCCCGCGCGCGTGCTCGACGTCGCGGCCCGGCCCGAGATCACCGACGACCCCGTGGCGCGCAGCCTGATCGCGCTGCGCGAACTGCCGAACCGGCTGGCCAGCCGGCTCGGGCTGGCCGCCCCCACGCTGCGCCAGCGCGAGGCCTTCGGTTTTGCCGACTTCACGCCGCTGGGGCGCGACGGCGAACGCGAACTGGCCTTCGGCCTGGCCGGCCGCTTCTGGCGCTTCGACTACGGCCTGGTCCCGCTGGCCGACGGCCCCGCCTTCGCCGCGCTCGATGCCACGGGCCTGGCCAAGCTGGTGCTTCACTTCACGGCCGAGCCCGAAGGCACGGGCACGCGCCTCACCACGCGCACCCGGGTCTGGTGCGGCGATGCCGCCGCGCAGCGCCGCTTCACCGCCTACTGGCTGCTGATCCGTCCCGCGAGCGGGCTGATCCGCCGCCGCATGCTGCAGCGCGTGCGTGACGCCGCGCTGCTCGCCTCATGAATCCCTGCCAGACCTGCGGCGCCTGCTGCGCCAGCTACCGCGTCGACTTCAGCGTCCACGAGCTCGACGACAACGGGGGCCGCGTGCCCTCGGGCCTGGCGGTCGACGTGAACGACGCCCTGTGCCGCATGCGCGGCACCGACCACACGCCGGCGCGCTGCGCCGCGCTCACCGGCAAGATCGGCCAGTCGGTGGCCTGCGGCATCTACGAATGGCGACCCAACCCCTGCCACGAACTGCAGGCCGGCAGCGACGCCTGCCAGCGCGCGCGCCTGCGGCATGGGCTGCCGATGCTGTCCGACGAACTGCACTGACGACAGGCCAGGCCAGGTCAGGCGACGGGCACCGGCAGCCCGCCGAGCTGCCCCTTGAACTCCTGCAGCGAGAAATGCGTCTGCACATGGCGCACGCCCGGCAGGCGGTGCAGCTTGCGCTGCAGCAGGTCGGAATAGGCGTCGAGGTCCTTCGCGACCACCACGAGGATGAAATCCGCCGGCCCCGAGATGCCGTGGAACATCACCACCTCGGGAATCGCGCACACCGCGTCCTCGAAGGCGCGCGACGAGATCTCGGTCTGGTGGTCGATGCCGACCATCACGAAGGCCAGCACGCCGAAGCCCAGCGCGCGCCGGTTCAGGCCTGCGTGGTAGCCGCCGATCACGCCGTCGTCTTCCAGTTTCTTCACCCGCCGCCAGCACGGCGACTGCGACAGGTGCGCCATCTGCGCCAGCTCGCCCGAGGTCAGGCGGGCGTTGTCCTGCAGCGCGCGCAGCAGCTGGAGGTCGGTTCGGTCGAGGTCGGCTTGCATGATTTGTTCTCCATTTCCTGTCGATTGAATAGATTATTCAATCTTTCGATGATTGATGGATAACTTCTCGACTCAAGGCAGTCACTGCGCATAGCATTCGGCACCCGCCGGCCCCTTGTGGACCGACTCCAACCGGCCCACACTGCCCTTTTTCTTCCTTCGCCCTGCCGCACGCCATGACCGCCCCGCTCCGACTCTGGGACATTTCCGCCCCCGTGCACGCCGGCAGCCCGGTGTTCCCGGGCGACACGCCGTATTCGCAGCAGTGGTGCGCCACCATCGGCCCCGGCTGCCCGGTCAACGTGAGCGCGATCACGCTGTCGCCGCACGTGGGCACCCATGCCGACGCGCCGCTGCACTACGCCCCCGAGGGCCAGACCATCGGCCAGGTCGACCTCACGCCCTTCCTCGGCCCCTGCCGCGTGATCCACGCGATCGGCCGCGGCCCGCTGGTCACCTGGGAGCACATCGCGCATGCCGTGAACGACACGCTGCCCCCGCGCGTGCTCGTGCGCACCTACCCGGCCATGCCCGTCGACCGCTGGGACCCGCAGCTCGCGGCCTATGCACCCGCCACCGTCGAGCGCCTGGCGGCCATGGGCGTGAAGCTCATCGGCATCGACACCGCCAGCATCGACCCGGCCGACAGCAAGACGCTCGACAGCCACCAGCGCATCCGCCACCTCGACCTGCGCGTGCTCGAAAACCTCGTGCTCGACACCGTGCCCGAGGGCGACTACGAACTCATCGCGCTGCCGCTCAAGCTGACGAGCGCCGATGCCTCCCCCGTGCGCGCCGTGCTGCGCGAACTTCCCCGCTGAAACCCTCCCTTCCATGACGACGACCCTCGCCGACTGCCGCGCCCTCGACGCGCAAGACCCGCTGCGCGCCCTGCGCGACCAATTCACCCTGCCCGAGGGCGTGCTCTACCTCGACGGCAATTCGCTCGGCGTGCTGCCCAAGGCCGCGCCCGCGCGCATCGCCGAGGTGGTGGCCAAGGAATGGGGCGAAGGCCTGATCCGCTCGTGGAACACTGCGAGCTGGTTCGACCTGCCGCAGCGCCTGGGCGACAAGGTGGCCCGCCTGATCGGCGCCGCGCCCGGCGAAGTGGTGTGCACCGACAGCACCTCCGTCAATCTCTACAAGGTGCTGTTCGCCGCGCTCTCGCAGCAGAAGGCGAGCGGCCGCAAGCTGGTGATCAGCGAGCGCAGCAACTTCCCGACCGACCTGTACATCGCCGAATCGCTGTGCCGCGAACGCGGCTTCACGCTGAAGCTGATCGATGCGAGTGAGCTCCCAGCCGCACTGACCGACGAGGTCGCCGTGCTCATGCTCACGCACGTCAACTACCGCACCGGCGCCATGCACGACATGAAGGCCGTCACCGCCGCCGCGCACGCCGCCGGCGCGCTCACCGTGTGGGACCTGGCGCACAGCGCGGGCGCCGTGCCCGTGGCGCTCAACGACAGCGGCGCCGACTACGCCATCGGCTGCGGCTACAAGTACCTCAACGGCGGCCCCGGCGCGCCGGCCTTCGCCTGGGTGAACACCAAGCACGCAGGCCAGTTCGAGCAGCCGCTGTCCGGCTGGTGGGGCCACGCGGCGCCCTTCGAGTTCACGCCGCACTACCGCCCTGCCCCGGGCGTCGGCCGCTACCTGTGCGGCACGCAACCGGTCATCGCGCTGGCCGGACTCGAATGCGGTCTCGACACCGTGCTCGCCGCCGAAGCCTTCAACGGCACCGGCGGTGCGATGGCCGCGCTGCGCACCAAGTCGCTCGCGCTCACCGACCTGTTCATCCAATTGGTCGAGCAACGCTGCGCAGGCCAGGGCCTGTCGCTCGTCACCCCGCGCGACCACGCACTGCGCGGCTCGCAGGTGTGCCTCAGCCGCGAGGAAGGCGCCTACGCCATCGTGCAGGCGCTGATCGCACGCGGCGTGATCGGCGACTACCGCGCCGGCGATTCGCAGATGCCCGACATCCTGCGCTTCGGCTTCACGCCGCTGTATGTCGGCTTCGAGGATGTGTGGCACTCGGTCGAACACCTCGTGCAGGTGCTCGAGACCGGCGAGTGGCGACGCGCCGAATTCAACCGCAAGAACGCAGTGACATGAGCACCGACAACGACAACAGCAAGACCCCCGAGTCCATCGTCCACGAAGAGAAGGCGCAGCTGGACTTCAGCAAGTCCATGAGCTACGGCGACTACCTGCACCTCGACGAAATCCTGAACGCGCAGCATCCGCTGTCGCCCGCGCACGACGAGATGCTGTTCATCGTGCAGCACCAGACCAGCGAACTCTGGATGAAGCTCATGCTGCACGAGCTGCACGCCGCCGTGCAGTGCATCGCGCAAGAGCGCCTGCCCGACGCCTTCAAGATGCTCGCGCGCGTGAGCCGCATCATGGAACAGCTGGTGAGCGCATGGACCGTGCTCTCGACCATGACGCCGCCCGAATACACGGCGATGCGCCCCTACCTCGCCAACTCCAGCGGCTTCCAGAGCGCGCAGTACCGCTGCATCGAGTTCCTGCTCGGCAACAAGAACGCCGCCATGCTCAAGCCCCACGCGCACCGCGCCGACCTGCTCGCGCAGGTGGACGCGGCCTACCGCGCGCCCTCGCTGTACGACGAGTCGCTGCGCCTGCTCGCACGCCACGGCCTGCCGGTGCCCGCCGACCGCCTGGAGCGCGACTGGACCCAGCCCTACGAATCGAGCGACGGCGTCGAAGCCGCCTGGCTCACGGTCTACCGCAACCCGCACGACCACTGGGACCTGTACCAGCTCGGCGAAAAACTCACCGACCTCGAAGACGCCTTCCGCCTCTGGCGCTTCCGCCATGTGACCACGGTCGAACGCGTGATCGGCTTCAAGCGCGGCACCGGCGGCACGGGCGGCGTGAGCTACCTGCGCAAGATGCTCGACGTGGTGTTGTTCCCCGAGATCTGGAAGCTGCGCACCGATCTGTAGTGCGTCATGCAGGGGCTTGCAGCAGCCCCGGGCGAACGAGGGTTGCTCCCTCGGCGCAAAGCGCTACATTTTGGAGAACACGGAGGCTGCCGCCATGAACAACAACACCTCGTTCTCTGCCGAAGAGCTCTCCACCCTGCGCGAACATGGCGTCGTGCTGTTCGCCGATCGCGTGATCTTCGACGCGCAGCCGCCGATGCCGCAGCAGCAGATCGATGCGGTGCAGGCCTTGTGCGCCGGCCCGCTGCCCGAGGCGCTGGTCGCGCTGTGGCAGCACACGGCGGGAGGGCGTCTCGACTACGACCTCGCGTTGCCGATGAACGGCAACGTCGAGAGCGTCAGCTGGTCGGAGCTGTTCTGGGACGGCAGCGACGGCTACCGCGACCTGCAAGGCTGGATCGAACACGAGCAGGAGCTCGCCGAGGAAGCGGCCGAAGACAGCGGCGCGCCCTGGAGCGGCAAGCTCACGCACCTGCCCTTCGGCGGCTTCGAGTACTGCGACCGCGTCTACGCGGTGGTCGAGCCCGGCGCCACGCACGGCCAGGTCATCGCGTGGAAGCAGGGCCTGCCGCCGGCCTGGACGCACGCGTTGCACGAAGACGGCCTGAGCCCCGTGGCCGCCGACCTGTATGGCGCCTTCGCGGCGCTGCACCTCGACGAAGACCCGCTGGCGCCGACGGGCGACTACTTCTCGGGGCAGGCGCTGCTCGCCTACCTCGACGACCGCCACGAAGGCTACGGGCTGGACCTCGACCTGATGGACAAGCTGGTCACCTTCTATTGCCGCGCCATCGTCGACTGGCGCACCCCGCTTGCAGACGGCACGCTGCGCCATCACCCGGCGCTCGCACGCGCGGCGCTGCGCCACGCCATCGCGACCGACGACGCCGCGCTGGTCGCCGAACTCGCCGCCGCAGGCCTGAACTTCGAAGGGCCGCATGAAGGCAGTGCACTCGCCACCGACGTGGCCGTGGGACACAGCGCCTTCGCCGCCGCGGCAGCGCTGGTGCGCGCAGGCGCGCCGGTGGCATCCGACGTGCTGCGCAACATCGACGGTCAGATCTCGCCCGAACTCACGCGCGCCCTGCTGGACAACGGCGCCGAGCCGACCGTGGCGGCCATCGTGAAGTGCGCAGCCTGCGGTGCGCCCGCCAGCGCGCACCTGATCGCCGACGCCTGCACGCAGATCGGCATCGACGTGCCGCCGGCCTTCGTGGCGGATCGCGATGCGATGCTGGTCGAACTGGAAACCACCCTCGCGCAGATGCGCGATGGGACGCAGGGGCATTACCTGGGGCAGGAAGGCTTGGCCGAGCGCATCGAGCATCTGCAAACGTTCCGGCTCTGATTTTTCAGGGCGACGCTCACGCCGACGGGGCACCTTGCTCCGCGAATGTCCCCCGGGCTTCGCCCTCCTCCTTGATTTCGCTGCGCAAGGCACCCCATCGACGTGAGCGTTGGGCAGTGCAGTCGTTGATCGGCGAGCACCAGCAGCGCGTCCATGTGCCCAGGACACTGGGTGCTTCCCGCAGCGAAATCAAGGAGGAGGGGCGAAGCCCCGGGGGACATTCGCGGAGGGAAGTACCCGGTGGCCTGGGCACGCGCCCTGAATCAACCGCCGTACAGCCAGGGCTGATCGAGCAACCGGGAGCCCAGCAAGCGCATCGCCATGTCGCGCCCGAAGCGCACAGCACCCGTGGCATGAAATATCTCGCCATTGCGACGCGCCCGCGCCTGCACTTGCGCATTGCGCTCCCAACGCGCCTCGGCATAGCGTGCGAACGCAGCCGGCACACCCAACGCCGAGGTGTCGCCCAGGGCATCCGCCAACGCGACCGCATCCTCGATCGCCATGCCCGCCCCTTGCGCAAGGTACGGCACCATCGGATGCGCAGCATCGCCTACCAGCGCCACGCGCTCGTGCGCCATGTCGCCAGGGCCGGCCACAGGCGCCCGGTCGCTCAGCGTCCACGCACGCCAAGCAGGCATCGCGTCGAGCAATGACTGAAGACTCGCACAGCTGCGCCCCATCGCCTGCTTCAGCGCGACAAGGCTGCTGGCCTGATCCCAATCGCGCGCATCGCCAGCCGGTGCAGATTCGGCGATCACGACGACATTGAGCGCGTCCCCCGCGCGCACCGGGTACGCGACCGCATGCAAACGCGGCCCGAGCCACACATCGACGCGCGAACGACGCAGCGCCACAGGCAGGTCAGCCTGACGCACCAACGCACGCCAGGCCGTGTGGCCCGTCACGCGCGGCGGCGCTTCGGCGGATTCGGATTCGAGTTGCGCCCGCACCAGGCTCCACAGACCGTCGGCCCCCACCAGCGCCTCGCCCTCCCACGCACGCGCGTCGGTGCTCGAGACGCAGACGAGGTCGTCGCTGGTCTCGACCTGCCGGATGCGCGCGGCCGTGACCAGCGAGCCCGTGCCCTGCGCGCGCACGGCATCGAGCAGCAGCGTGTGCAGGTCGGCGCGGTGAACGCAGCAGTACGGCGCGCCGTAGCGCTGCTGCATGGCATCGCCCAGCGGCATGCGGGCCAGTTCGGCGCCGCTGCCGGCGCTGTGGACCACCAGCGCCTCGGGGCGCGCCGCGATGGCATCAAGGCCGCGGCCGAGGTCGAGTTGGTGAAGGCGGCGGGTGGCATTGGGGCCGAGCTGCACGCCGGCGCCGATTTCGCCGAAGTCGGCGGCCTGTTCGAAGACGTCGGCGCGGTGGTGGGCGCGGGACAGCGCCAGCGCCGTGGCCAGCCCCCCGATCCCGCCCCCGGCGACGAGGATGTGCGCGGGCATCGGACTCAGCGTCCGGTGCTGGGCGTGGTGGAGGTCAGCGCGGGGCTGCTGTGGCTGTCGGCCGGGTCGGCGCCAGCGGGTTTCTTGGGGGCACAGCTGCCGCAGCTGTCGCACGAGCCGCAGCCCGAGGTCTTGGCCAGCGAGGCGGCGAGTTGATCGGCGCGGGCCTGATCGATGAGGCCCGCGCGCTGCGTGCCGGCCGCGAACTTGCGCGCGGCGCCACGGCGCCAGCCGGCAGGCATCCAGCGCCAGACCGCGTAGAGCGCGGCGGCCGCGACGATCAATCCGACGATCAGTTGCTGTGTCATGTCTTCTTCAACCCTTTCCCTGTGGTTTTACCCCGCGCCGAAAGCGAGTGCAATGCGATAGGTCAAGAAGCATGCCACGTATGCCAGGGCGAATAAGTAGCCCGCCATGATCCACACGTATTTCCAGGAGCCGGTTTCGCGCTTGACGGCCGCCAGCGTCGAGATGCACTGCGGCGCGAACACGTACCAGACCAGCAGCGACAGCGCGGTCGCCAGCGACCAGCTGCCGGCGATGAGTGGCTCCAGCGCACTGGCCACGTCGTCGCCGGTGGCCGAGAGCGCATACACCGTGCCCAGCGCGCCCACCGCGACTTCGCGTGCGGCCATGCCCGGCACCAGCGCGATCGAGATCTGCCAGTTGAAGCCGATGGGCGCGAAGATGTGCTCCAGCCCGCGGCCGATCATGCCGGCCAGGCTGTACTGGATGGCGGGGCCGGTCGCGCCTTCGGGCGGCGACGGGAAGGTCGACAAAAACCACAGCAGGATCGTGAGCGTGAGGATGATCGTGCCCACGCGCTGGATGAAGATCCATGCCCGCTCGTAGAGCCCCAGCGCCAGGTTGCGCAGGTTCGGCCAGCGGTAGGCCGGCAGCTCCATCAAGAGCGGCGAGTGCCGCGTGCTGTCGCGAAAGCGCTTCATCACCCAGGCCACCGCCATCGCCGAGACGATGCCGAACACATACAGCGCGAACAGCACCACGCCCTGCAGGTTGAAGATGCCCCCTACGTCGCGCGCCGGAATGAAGGCCGCGATCAGCAGCGCATACACCGGCAGCCGCGCCGAGCAGGTCATGAGCGGCGCGATCATGATGGTCGTGATGCGGTCGCGCCAGTTGCTGATGGTGCGCGTGGCCATCACGCCCGGAATGGCGCAGGCAAAGCTCGACAGCAGCGGAATGAACGAGCGGCCCGACAGGCCCACGGTGCCCATCAGGCGGTCGAGCAGGAAGGCCGCGCGCGGCAGGTAGCCGGAGTCTTCGAGCGCGAGGATGAACAGGAACAGGATCAGGATCTGCGGCAGGAACACGATCACGCCGCCCACGCCCGCGATCACGCCGTCGACCAGCAGGCTCTGCAGCATGCCCTCGGGCATGTGCGTCTTGATGAGGTTGCCCAGCCCTTCGGTGCCGGCCTTGATGGCGTCCATCGGCACGTTGGCCCAGCTGAACACGGCCTGGAACATCAGGAACATGGTGACGGCCAGCACCAGCATGCCCCACACCGGGTGCATCACGACGCGGTCGATGCGGTCGCTGGTGTCCAGGCTGCCCACGGGCTCCTTCACGGCCAGGCCGAGGATGCGACGCACCTCGCGCTGCGTGGCGAGCACGTCGTCCAGGCCGGGCGCCTTCCAGGGCTGCGGCGCGGCGGCGGCGACCGGTGCGTCGAGCGCCTCGAGCAGGTTCTTCGCGCCGCCGGTGTGGACACCCACGGTCTCGATCACCGGCACGCCGAGTTCGCGCGAGAGCACGGCGGTGTCGACCGAGATGCCCTGCTTCTTGGCCATGTCGGTCATGTTGAGCGCCACCACCATCGGCAGGCCCAGCTGGCGCGCTTCGAGCACCAGCCGCAGGTTCAGGCGCAGGTTGGTGGCGTCGGTCACGCACACGAGCAGGTCGGGCAGCGCTTCCTGCGCCTGGCCGGTGACGATGTCGCGCGTGACGGCTTCGTCGGCGCTCAGGGCGTTCAGGCTGTAGGCGCCCGGCAGGTCGAGCACGAACACGCGGCGGCCGGTCGGCGTGCGGAGCTGGCCTTCCTTGCGCTCGACGGTCACGCCGGCGTAGTTGGCCACCTTCTGGCGGCTGCCGGTCAGCAGGTTGAAGAGCGCGGTCTTGCCGCAGTTGGGGTTGCCCAGCAGCGCGATGCGCGCGGGCTGCGCGGTGGCGCCGAGACGGCCCGGCCCCTGGATGACGGCTTCAACCATGGTTCGCGGCCCCCGGTGTGACGTGGATCAGCGCGGCCTCGTGGCGGCGCAGCGCGAAGGTGGTGTGGCCCAGGCGCACGGCCAGCGGCTCGCGCCCCGGGGTGCCGGTGGCGACGATGCGCACGGCCTCGCCCGGCACGAAGCCGATTTCGGTCAGGCGCAGCACCAGCTCGCGGTCGTCCGCGCTGTCGGGGCGGGCCACGTCGAGCACGGTGGCCCACTGATGGGACGGAAGCTGGTCGAGGCTCAGCGCGGTGGTGGTCGGCGCTGCGCCGAGGTCGTTGTTTCGCACGGTGGAGGTGCGCCCCCCGGAAACCCCGGGGCACGCCAGTAAGCAAAAGCCAGATGCTAGCAATTCTCACTCGCGAAAACCTGACCAACCCCAAAAAGTCCCGGGTCAGCCGGAAATGAGCGCGTCCCCCGGGGTCGGACTCAGTTCAGTCCGAGCATCCCGCGCAGCTTGGACAGGTCTTCAGCCAGCGTATTCACCCGCCCGGCCAGCATCTTGCGGTCGCGCTCGGTGAGCTTCGAGTAGGTTTCGAAGCCGCCGTCGGCCGTGCGGTACTTGGCCAGCGTGTCGAACACCACCTTGAAGTTGGCGTCGGCCTTCTCGGCGAACGGCTTGTCCTGCTTCACGACCAGCGGGCGCAGCAGCTCGACGATCTTGTAGGCGCCCTCGAAGTTCGACTGGAAGTCCCACAGGTCGGTGTGGCTGTAGCGGTTTTCCTCGCCGGAGATCTTGGTGGCGGCCACCTCTTCCATCAGCACGGCGGCGCCGCCCACGACTTTCTCGGGCGGGAAGGTCAGCGCGCCCAGGCGCTTTTGCAGCTCGAGCACGTCGGCCAGCAGCTTGTCGGCCACGGGGTTCAGGTCCTTGGTGCTCTTGAGCGTCCACAGGCTGTACTCGATGCGGTGGAAGCCGATGAAGGCCGGGTCTTTCTCGGCCTTCTCGTGGTCGTCCGCGCGCGAGTCGATCGACTGGTCGAGGTCGGTGAACAGCTCGGCCACGGGCTCCACGCGTTCGTAGCTGGTGCGCGTGGGCGCGTAGAGCTTCTTGGCCTTCTCGATGTCGCCGGCCTTCACGGCGGCGGTGAACACGCGCACATCGGCCGCCAGCTTGCGCACGTTCTGCGTCACGTAGATCTTGTAGTCCGAGATCGGACCGACCAGCTCGAGCGGCGACACGGCGGCCTGCGCGCCGACGGCGTAGAGCCCGGCAAAGCCTGCGACGAAAGCGGCGAGGAAGCGGCGGCGGAACTGCACGGTCATGGATCTCCTTGGATGCGGTGCGGTGGTGATGAAAAAGAGAGCGATCAGGCGGCCAGCAGGCTGCGCCCGAGCCAGTCGTCGGCGCCCTGCACGCCCGGCAGCGTGAAGAAGAAACCACCGCCGATGGGCTTGATGTATTCCTCGAGCGGCTCGCCATCCAGGCGGGTCTGCACGGCGACAAAGCCCTTCTCGAGGTCGGCCTGGTAGCAGATGAACAGCAGGCCCATCTCGAGCTGGCCCGACTTGGTGACGCCGTTCGAATAGTTGAAGGGCCGGCGCAGCATCAGGTTGGCGTCCGAGGCCTTGGTGCGCGGGTTCGCGAGGCGGATGTGCGCGTCCATCGGCGTCGCCTTGCCTTCGGGGTCCTTCGTGTAGTCGGGCACGTCGTGCTCGGTCTTGCCGCCGTCCAGCGGCGCGCCGCTGGGCTTGAGGCGACCCATGATGGCCTCCTGCTCCTGCAGCGGCGTGCGGTCCCAGCGCTCGACGAAGTTGCGGATGATGCGCACCGCCTGGTAGCTGCCGCCCACGGCCCAGGCCGGCTCGTCGCCGTTCGGCTGCACCCAGACGTGCTTGTTCATGAGCGTGTCGTCGGCCGAGTCGGGGTTGGCCGAGCCATCGCGAAAGCCCAGGAAGTTGCGCGCGCTCTCCGCGGGCTGGCCCGCCACGGCCGGGATCGGCGGCACGGAGCCTTCCTGCTTCCAGTGCAGCACCAGCAGGTCGGGCGTGTTCTTGATGATGTCGCGCAGCGCGTGGATGTTGGTGTCGGGCGTGTTGGCGCAGAACTGGATCGACAGGTCGCCGTGGCACAGCGCGGCGTCGAGCGCGTCGTTCGGGTGGCGCTGCATCGGCTTCAGGCGCAGCGGCTTTTTCTTGTCGAGGCCGAAGCGCTCGTCGAACAGCGAGGCACCGACCGACACCGTCACGGTGAGCCCGTCGGGCTGCACCACCGGGCCGAGGATGCCGGAGCCCGCGGGCGGCAGCTTGGGGTCGGGGTCGGTCTGCGGGCCGCCCTGCGTGAGAAAGGCGATGCGCTCGGTGAGCGTGCGCATCAACCGCTCCAGGTCGGCGCGGTTCTCGGCCAGCACGTAGAACGAGGCGATCATGCCGGCCGTCGGGCGCGGCGTGACGACGCCCGCCTGGTGCTTGCCGCGGAAGGGCACGCGGTCTTGCGTGTGAGTGCTCTGCGGCGCGTCGGTGACCTGTGCGCCGGTGTCGGGCGGGCCCGGAATGGCCGCGCCGGCGCGCGCGCTGGCGGCGAGCCCGGCAAAGGCCACGCCCGCGGCGCCGAGCATGCGGCGGCGGTGCGGCGAGGCGGGATGTCCCGCGACGGGGTCGTTCTTCTTCGTCGGTTCCATGGGGTCGTCGTTCTCTCTCAACTCATTCCAGACCGAGCGCGGCGTTCACCTTGCCCAGTTCCTCGGCCAGCGCGCGCACCGGCACGGCCAGCGCCTGGCGCTGCGCGTCGTCCAGCGGCGCGGGCTGGAAGCCTTCGCCGGCGCGGTACGGCACCAATGCGGCGTCGAAGGCGGCAAAGCGCTCGTCGACGGCCTTCTGCTGCGCGGGCGCGGCCTTCACGAGCAGCGGCTGCAGCAGGTCGGCGATCTTCTTGGTGCCTTCGTAGCTGCCCTGCAGGTTCACCAGCTCGGCGTGGCCGTAGTGGTCTTCGCCGCCGGCCGGCAGGTTGTCGGCCACGCGGCGCAGCAGCTTCGAGGCGGCGCTGGCGAGCCGCTCGGGCGGCACGCTCAGTTCGCGCAGGCGCGCCTGCAGCGTCTCGGTGTCGGCCAGCAGTTGGGCGAGGACCGGTGCCAGCGCCTTCGCATCGCCCTGGCCGTACAGCGCGTACTCGATGCGGTGGAAGCCGCTGAAGCCCGGGTCGGCCTCGCGCTTCTCGAAGTAGTCGGCGCGGGCGTTGATGCGCGCGTCGAGGTCGGCGAACAGCTCGGCCATCGGCTCGATGCGCTTGTAGGCTTGGTGGGCCGGCGCGTAGAGCGCGCGCGCCTGCGCCAGGTCGCCGGCCTTGACGGCATCGGCCAGCGCGCGCACCGCGTCGTCGAGCGTGGCGGCCTCCAGCCGCAGGAACACCTGGTACTCGGCCAGCGCGCCCACGTAGTTGACGAGCGAGGGCCGCGCCTCCTCGGCCAGCGAGGCCGCCGACGGCGTGACGTGCAGCTTGCCGCGCGGGTTGCTCAGCAGGCCGCAGGTGATGGCGAAGTCGCCCGGCGAGAGCTTGACCGTCATGGTCTGCGAGAAACCGGGCGCGATGTTCTCGCGCTCTTCGACCACCATCACGCCGTCGAGAATTTCCCACTCGAGCGCGCGGTTCGACTGGTTGACGATGGTGAAGGTCGTGCGCCCCGCGGGCACGGTGATCTCGTTCGGGTCGCAGGCGTTGCCGCGGATCGTGACGGTGACGGCATGGTCGACCGCCTTGGGCGGCGCCTTGCGCGCCTCGTTCGAGGCGTACCAGAAGGCCGCAAGGCCGGCAACGACCAGCAGCGCCGAGGCGCCCACGGCGACGCGCATGAGCGTCGATGACGAAGAAGAGGAAGAAGGCATGGAGGAAAGAAATCAGCCGACGGTGGCCGTGCGCGGCGCCGGCGCGGCCGCCGGGCGCAGGAAGAAAAACAGGGCCACGGCCAGGAAGGCCAGGTAGACGATCACCTCGCCCACCACGGGCGCGGCCTGGTAGCCCAGCAGGCCCGACAGCACGGCGCCCACGGGGCTGTCCATCGGCAGGGTTTCGCTCATGTCGAACACCACGGTCTGCAGCTGGTTCCACACGCCGGCCTCGTGCAGCTTGCGCAGCACGCCCGCCAGCAGCCCGGCCGCGACCAGCAGGATGAACAGGCCCGTGAAGCGGAAGAAGCGGCGCAGGTCGAGCCGCACGCCGCCCGAGTAGATGCCCCAGCCGACCACCACCGACACCGCGATGCCGGCGAGCGCGCCCACGGGCGCTTCCCAGCCGGTGCTCTGCTGGAACACGGCCAGCAGGAAGAAGACCGACTCCAGCCCCTCGCGCGCGACCGCCAGGAACACCATGCCGATGAGCGCCCAGCCCTGCCCGTCGGCATGCTGCGCCAGCGCCTTGTCGATCGACGCGTGCAGCTCGCCCTTGATGGAGCGGGCCGCCTTGCGCATCCAGAACACCATCGTGGTCAGCATGACCACGGCGATGAGCCCGACCACGCCTTCGAACAGCTCCTGCTGCTTCTGCGGAAACTCGGCCGCCAGCAGTTGCAGGCCGGCGCCGGCGAACAGCGACAGCGCGGTGGCCAGCAGCACGCCGACCCACACCGCGGGCATCAGCACGCCACGACCGCTTTGTTTCAGGTAACTGGCAACGATGCCGACGATGAGCGCGGCCTCGATGCCTTCGCGCAGCATGATGAGAAAGGGAATGAGCATCTCGGGACAGAAGAATGTCCTTTGAAATTGCCCCGATGTGGTGCATTTTTCAAGGAACGGCCCGAGGATACCCCATCAAATAAGATTTATTCTCAATTAGGGGTATTCGACCCCGCCCCGCTCACAAGGGCAGTTCGACGATGCGCGCGCTGACGGTGTCGCCGTCGACGATCAGTTCGGCCACGGCGATAGGCAGCTTGAATCGGCGCGGGCCGGCGCTGCCCGGGTTGACGTAGAGCACGCCGCCGCGCTCCTCGACCTTGGGTTTATGCGAGTGGCCGGACACGACCACGCGAACGCCCTCGCCTGCCGGATCGCTGTGCAGCTCAGAAAGATCGTGGATCGCCAGCAACCGCAAGCCGCCGAGGTGCAGCACGGCGGTCTCGGGAATGGCATCAGCCCAGGCGTCACGGTCGTTGTTGCCGCGCACCACCGTCAGCGGCGCGATCGCGGCGAGTGCGTCGAGGATGCCGGCGTCGCCGATGTCCCCGCCGTGCACGATGAAGTCGCTGCCCTGCAAGGCCGCCACGGCCTGCGGGCGCAGCAGGCCGTGGGTGTCGGAGATGAGCCCGACGCGGATCAAGCGATCAGGCCGCCAGCAACTGCCGCAGCACGAAGGGCAGGATGCCACCGTGCTTGTAGTAATCGACCTCGATCGGCGTGTCGATGCGCAGGCGCACCGTCACCTCCTGGTGGCTGCCGTCGGCGCGGTGCACGACCAGCTTCACGTCCATCTGCGGCTTGAGTTCGCCGCCGATCACGACGTCGATCTTTTCCTCGCCCGTGAGGCCCAGCGTCTGCCACGAGTCGGCGCCACGGAACTGCAGCGGCAGCACGCCCATGCCGACCAGGTTGGCGCGGTGGATGCGCTCGAAGCTGCGCGCCACCACGGCCTTGATGCCCAGCAGCTGCGTGCCCTTGGCGGCCCAGTCGCGCGACGAGCCCGTGCCGTACTCCTCGCCGCCGAACACGATGGTGGGCGTGCCCGCTGCCATGTACTTCATGGCGGCGTCGTAGATGAACATCTTTTCGCCGCCCGGCTGGAACAGCGTGACGCCGCCCTCTTCCTGCGTGCCGTTGGCGTCCGGCGGAATCATCAGGTTCTTGATGCGCACGTTGGCGAAGGTGCCGCGCACCATCACGTCGTGGTTGCCGCGGCGCGAGCCGTAGCTGTTGAAGTCGGCCTTGGGCACGCCGTGCGCCTTGAGCCAGATGCCCGCGGGCGAGCTTTCCTTGATGGAGCCGGCCGGCGAGATGTGGTCGGTGGTGATCGAGTCGCCGAACAGCGCCATGACGCGCGCGCCCTGGATGCCGGCGTCCGACGCGTGCGGCTGCATCTGGAAGCCCTCGAAGAACGGCGGCTCGGCGATGTAGGTCGAGGTCGGCCAGTCGTACACCTGGCCGGTCGTGCCCTTGATGCTCGTCCAGAACTTGCCCGGATCGCTCTTGACCTTCTCGTAGTTCGCGCGGAACGACTTGGCGTTCATCGCGAAGCGCAGGTTGTCGTCGATCTCCTTCGGTGTGGGCCAGATGTCGCCCAGGTACACGTCCTTGCCGCCCTTGCCCTTCCCCACGGGCTGGGTCATGAGGTCGGTCATCACGTTGCCCGCGATGGCGAAAGCCACCACCAGCGGCGGCGAGGCCAGGAAGTTGGCCTTCAGGTTCGGATGGATGCGCGCCTCGAAGTTGCGGTTGCCCGAGAGCACGGCCGCGCCGATGAGGTCGTTCTTCGTGATGGCTTCGTTGATCTCGGGCGTGAGGTCGCCGGCGTTGCCGATGCAGGTGGTGCAGCCGTAGCCCGCGAGGTAGAAGCCCAGCTTCTCCAGGTACGGCAGCAGGCCCGCCTTCTCCAGGTATTCGGTGACGATGCGCGAGCCAGGCGCCAGCGAGGTCTTGATGTGCGGCTGCACCTTCAGGCCCGCTTCCACCGCCTTCTTGGCCAGGATGCCGGCCGCGAGCATCACGCTCGGGTTGGAGGTGTTGGTGCACGAGGTGATGGCCGCAATGAGCACGTCGCCGTTGCCGATGGTGACGTCGCCCTTGGGCGCCGACGGCGCCGTGGCGCTGGTGTGGGCCGCGGCCTTGGTCGAGCGGTTGGCCACCATCTCGATGACCGGGCGCGGCGAGCCGGGCGGCGGCGGGGGCACTTCGGTGTCGCCGCTCTGGCCTTCGCGCGTCAGCGCATAGCGCTGCTTGAGCTTGTCGGCCGGCTGGTTGAAGCCGTTGGCGTCGTTGGGCTTGCTGTACAGCTCGGCGAACTTGGTCGACAGGTCGCCCAGGTTGATGCGGTCCTGCGGGCGCTTGGGGCCGGCCAGGCTGGGCGAGACGGTGCCCAGGTCGAGCTTGACGACCTTGGTGTAGTCGATGTCGCCCGGCGCGGGCATGCCGAACAGGCCCTGCGCCTTGTAGTAGGCGGCGAAGCGCTCCACTTCTTCCTTGGTGCGGCCGGTGCCTTCGAAGTAGGCCACGGTCATCTCGTCGACCGGGAAGAAGCCCATGGTGGCGCCGTACTCGGGCGCCATGTTGCCGATGGTGGCGCGGTCGGGCACGGCGATGGACGCGGCACCGGGGCCGAAGAACTCGACGAACTTGCCCACCACCTTTTCGGCGCGCAGGATCGAGGTGACGTACAGCACCAGGTCGGTGGCCGTGACGCCTTCGCGCAGCTTGCCGGTGAGCTCGAAGCCCACCACGTCGGGCGTGAGCATGTAGACCGGCTGGCCCAGCATGGCGGCCTCGGCCTCGATGCCGCCCACGCCCCAGCCGACCACGCCGATGCCGTTGATCATGGTGGTGTGGCTGTCGGTGCCCACCAGCGAGTCGGGGTAGTAGACCGGCGTGTCGCTCTTGTCGGCCGGGCTCTTGTAGACGCCGCGCGCAAAGTACTCGAGGTTGACCTGGTGCACGATGCCGAAGCCCGGCGGCACGA
This sequence comes from Variovorax sp. GW821-FHT09D07, assembly GCF_059416345.1. NCBI lineage: Bacteria > Pseudomonadati > Pseudomonadota > Betaproteobacteria > Burkholderiales > Comamonadaceae > Variovorax > Variovorax sp. GW821-FHT09D07. The sequence goes on along the minus strand of NZ_JBWKOY010000004.1, from coordinate 506,082 downwards.
CGCCGAAGGTGTCGAAGGCCTGCATGCCCCACTTCATGAACTGGTAGCGCTCGTTGTTGCGCTGGAACTCCAGCTTCATGTTCAGGTCGAGCGCCTTGGGCGTGCCGTAGTAGTCGACCATCACCGAGTGGTCGACCACCAGGTCGACGGGCACCAGCGGCTCGATGGTCTTGGGCGACTTGTTCAGCTTGGCGGCCACGCTGCGCATGGCGGCCAGGTCGGCCAAGAGCGGCACGCCGGTGAAGTCCTGCAGCACCACGCGGGTGACGACAAAGGGAATTTCGTCGGTGCGCTCGGCGTTGGGCGCCCAGTGGGCCAGCTCCTCGACGTGCTTGGCCGACACCTTCTGGCCGTCGCAGTTGCGCAGCACCGACTCGAGCACGATGCGGATCGACACCGGCAGGCGCTCCACGGACGGGTACTGCTTGGCCAGTTCCTTCAGCGACCAGTACTTGCCGGACTTGCCCGACGCGGTCTTGAAGGTCTTGAGGGTGGACGCAAACGCGTGCGCCGGGGCTTTGGCCATGAGAAGACTCCTGTGTGTTCGTGGAAGCCTCTCAAGGATAGCGAGGTTCAATGTCAGTGGCTGTAGTCGGTCTTCCTTGTCGGGCTCTCCCGGAACTATCGTTCTCATAGCGAAAACGCCCGCCGCACGGGGTGCGGCGGGCGTGGAGCGGACGGTCGTCAGGCGTTCAGGCCATCGCCATCTGGGCACTGGCCCGGGTGCGGCGCAGGCCGGTCCATTGCAGCTCGGCCAGCACGACCACGCACAACGCCTGCGCCAGCACCCAGGCCATTCCCAGCGCGGTGACCGCGAACACGCCGCTCACCAGGAGGGCCACGCAGGCCACCGCCCAGGCGAAGTTGCCGACGATCACGAGGCCGATCAGCGTGCGCGGCGGCGTGGTGCGGCTGGCCATGAAGGCGGCGGCTGCTGCGTAGGCCAGCAGGAACACGCCGGTGCCCATGAGCAGCCAGGCCGGCAGGCCGGTCAGGGAGGCAAGGACGTCGGTGAACGCCACCTGCAGCGCGCCGGTCGCGGCGCACGAAGCGGCATCGGCCCACATCACGTTCGACAGGAAGCGGGGGGAAGCGAAAACAGACATGTGAATCTCCTGGGTGGGTACGCTGCAGGCCAGTCCTGCTGCGTTGGGGTCGATGATTCCGCCGGACGTGGATTGCGTCGATGACCTGGGAGGTCATGGCGCCGCGCCGCCGTCGCGCCAGAATGCGGCTCCATGAACACCCCCCGCACCCATTCGTCCAAGGCCGCCGCCGGCCTGCCCGGCGCACGCGACCCGTTCGGCGCCCACCTGCGGCACTGGCGCACCCACCGCCGCCTGAGCCAGCTCGACCTGGCCCAGGAGGCCGAGGTCTCGACCCGCCACCTGAGCTACGTGGAAACCGGCCGCGCCGCGCCCAGCCGCGAGATGGTGCTGCGGCTGGCCGAACGCCTGGACGTGCCGCTGCGCGAGCGCAACGCGCTGCTGGTGGCCGCCGGTTTCGCGCCCATGTACCGCCAGCGCTCGCTCGACGACCCGGCCATGGCCTCGGCGCGCCGCGCCATCGACCTCGTGCTGAAGGGCCACGAGCCCTTCCCCGCGCTGGCCGTGGACCGGCACTGGAACCTGGTGGCGCACAACGCGCTGGTGCCGCTGCTCATGGAAGGCTGCTCGGCCGAACTGCTGAAGCCGCCGATCAACGTGCTGCGCCTGAGCCTGCACCCCGAGGGCGTGGCGCCGCGCATCGCGAACCTGGCGCAATGGCGCACGCACCTGCTGGAGCGGCTGCAGCAGCAGATCGCCGCCACCGGCGACACCGTGCTGCAGGCGCTGCACGACGAGCTGGAGGGCTACCCGCCGCCCGCCGTGAGCCACGACGCGCCGCTGCTCGACACCGCGCTGTCGGCGGTGGCCGTGCCGTTCCAGGTGGTCATGCCCAGCGGCGTGCTGAGCTTCATCAGCACCATCACGATCTTCGGCACGCCGGTGGACGTCACGCTGCAGGAACTCGCGGTGGAGTCGTTCTTTCCGGCGGACGAGCAGACGGCGGCGGCGCTGACGGCACTGGCGGCGCAGCAGGCGCGCTGAGGCCGGCGCTGCCGTCCGCGTTGCGCGCCGGCCCTTCGAAGTCGTCGACCTGGATCACCTTGTCGGCCGCCTGCAGGTAGGCCAGCGCCAGCGCGGGGTCGGTGGCCGAGCGCGCGGCTTCGTCGAGCGAGCGCGTGCGGCGCAGCACCTTGTTGAGCGCGGCCGTCTCGTCGCCCAAGCGCGCGCCGAGCGCCATCGCCTGCATCAGGTCGCGCAGGCCGCCCGGGCCGGGCTCGGACAGATCGGGCACGAGCCGCGCGACCACGTCCGGGCGCGTGCGCAGCAGCTCGGCCAGCGCCATCAGCTGCACGTCGCGCAGCGGCGCCAGGTGCGCGGTGCGGCGCAGCACCAGCGCGCCGAGCAGGCGCCGCCCCGGCGTCGGCAGGTTGGCGTAGAGGTCGCGCAGGATCTTGCCGGCTTCGTCCAGCTGCAGCCGGATCGCGGCCTGCGCAAAGGGCAGCAGTTCGGGTGCCGCATCGACGCGGTAGCGCCACACGCAGGCGCTCGCCAGGTACAGGTGGGCCAGCACATCGCCCAGCCGCGCCGACAGCAGCTCCATGCGCTTGAGCTTGCCGCCGAGCAGCCCCATGGCGAGGTCGGCGGTGAGCGCGTACTTGGCGCTCATGCGCGCGATGAGCCGTGCTTCGGCCGCCAGCGCCTCGGGCGGATCGCCGAGCACCGGCGCACCGAAGAGGCTGTGCCACAGGTTGCGCGCCACATGCCTGCCGTGCGCGATGAGCGCCCGGCCGAGCGCGGTTTCGTCCTTCGCCTGCACCGCCGCCATCTCCTCGAGCACGTGCGGGTGGCAGCGCACCGCGCCCTGTCCGAACACGATGAGCGCGCGCGTGAGGATGTTCGCGCCCTCCACCGTGATCGCGATCGGCGCCTGCCGGTAGGCCACGCCGAGCAGGTTCGACGGGCCCGAGATGATCCCCTTGCCGCCGAGGATGTCCATGCCGTGGTTGACCGCGCGCCGCCCGGCCTCGGTGAGCTGCACCTTGAGGATCGCGCTGGCCACGCTGGGCCGCTCGCCCTTGTCGAGCGCGGCCGCCGTGAAGCGCCGCGCGGCATCGGTCGCATACAGCTGCGCCGACATCTGCGCGACCAACCCCGCCACCGCGTGGAACTTGCCCACCGGCAGGCCGAACTGCTCGCGGATCTGGCCGTAGGCGTTGCTCACGTACAGCGCGGTCTGTTGCATGGCCGAACCCAGCGCGGGCAGCGAGATGGCGCGGCCCGCCGCCAGGCATTCCATCAGCATGCGCCAGCCCTGCCCCACCTGCGGCTCGCCGCCGATGACCCAGTCCATCGGCACGAACACCTGCCGGCCGCGGATCGGGCCGTTCATGAAGGCGCTGTCCATCGGGCGGTGGCGCCGGCCGATCGCCATGCCCTCGTGCGGCACGGGAATCAGCGCGCAGGTGATGCCCAGCTCACGCTGGCTTTCGTCGATGGCATGGAACGCCAGCCCGACCACGGTGGCGACCGGCGCGAGCGTGATGTAGCGCTTGTCGAAATCGACCAGGAAGCCGCGCGTGCGTCGGCCCTGGAACTCGCGCTCGACGAGCACGCCGCGGTCAGGAATGGCGGCGGCGTCGGAGCCCGCATAGGGTGAGGTCAGGCCGAAGCACGGCAGCTCGCGGCCATCGGCCAGGCGCGGCAGGTAGTGATTTTTCTGCGCGTCGGTGCCGTAGCGCAGCAGCAACTCGGCCGGCCCGAGCGAGTTGGGCACCATCACCGTGACGGCCGTTGCCACGTTGACGCTCGCGATGCGCGCCACCACCGTCGCATGCGCGTAATGGCCGAAGCCCAGGCCGCCGAAGGCCTCGGGAATGATCATTCCGAAGAAGCGCTTCTCGCGCAGGAAGCGCCACACCTCGGGCGGCAGGTCGTGCGCCTGGTCGATGGCGTGGTCGTCGAGCATGCGGCACAGCGCGGGCACCTCGTTCGCCAGGAAGGCTTCTTCGCGCGCGCTGAGCTGGTTGGGGCCGGCAGCCGTCAATGCGTCGAAATCAGGGCGCCCGGCAAAGAGCTGGCCTTCGAACCCGACCGTGCCGGCCTCGAGCGCGGCGCGCTCAGTGTCGCCCAGCGGCGGCAGGGCCCTGGAGAAAGGCTGCATCGCCCATCGGCCGATCAGGGTCGCCAGTGGCATGGGGTCTCCTTGCGCCGCACCGGAGCGCGCGGCATGCGTCCATTCTTGGACGGCACCGGCCCGCACCGGGCCGGTCAAGGGCGTTCACGCGTGTCGGAGACGGGCTCGCGCGCCCCGCGGGATCAGCGGCGCTTGGGCACCTGCCCGGCCGGTGCGGCGGCCGGCACGGGCGCATTGGGATCGCGCCAGCCGTACTCGACGTAGCGGCGGATCACGAGGCAGCCCGGCGGCGAATCGATCAGCGAGACCGACGAGGTCGGCTCCTTGTCGTCGGTGTAGACCGTGTAGATCGGCAGCAGCGGCGTGCGCTTGTAGTTCTTCAGTTCCTGCTCGGCCACGCTGGCGCAGGTGAAGGGTGCCACCGAGATGCGCTCGGCCGCCACGGTGCAGGCGCCGCTGTCGTCGGGAATGGCGGTGATCGACGCGGCCACGCCCGCGTTCGGGTACTGGATGCCGACCAGCGAGAACACCGGCCCGGCGTCGGGACGCTTGCGGTCCCAGTCGAGCAGCACGTCGTGCGCGCGGCTGCCCTGCACGGTGAGCGTCGCCAGCCGCGTGATGGCGGGCAGGCAGCGCTGGATGCCGACGCTGGCGGCGGCGCGCGTGAGCGTGTCCTGCGGCGCCGCGGGCGGGGCCAGCACGCCCTGCGCGAGCGCGCTGCCGGCCATCGCGAGCGCCCAGGCAGCAGCGGTGAATCGGGCCAGGGCGGTCATCGGTGTCGTCCTCACGCGTAGAGGCTCTCGATGGCCGCCGAGTAGAGGCGCACGTTCTCCTCGCCTTCCGGGTCGAGCTTCGCGATGAGGGCGCGTGCGCACTCGCGGTAGGCCGGCAGGTTGGCGTCGTGCTCGGCGAATGCGCGCCGCAGCGCCTGCCCGCCCTCCTCGCAGTCGAAGCCGTGGTAGCGGTAGCCGCAGTCGCCGATCAGGTGCGAGTTGTGGATGAGCGGCCAGCCGCCGTACAGCGCCTCGTAGTAGAGGTAGTTCTGCGCGTTCTCCCAGTGGTGCGCAAAGACCGCATCGATGGCGCCCGGCAGCACCTGGTACAGCGGAAAGCGTCCTTCGAAGGTCGCCAGGCCGTGCCGCACCAGATCGAGGCTCTGGGCGAAGGCGACGAAGTTCGGCTTGTCCTTCAGGTGGAAGCTGTTGTAGACCCACATCTTCTCGATGAGGCGCGGCTGCGCGCGGTGCGCCGACTCGCAGCCCAGCATCGGGATGAAGCTGGTCTTCACCATGCAGATGTTGGGCTCGAAGATGGCCACGCGCCACTGCTTGCGCCCCGGCTCGTAGGCGAAGCGCTTGCCTTCGGCGCCGCGCGCCATCGCCTTCTCGACCACCATCGGGCTCCACAGGTGCGGCATGAGCTTGGTGGGCGCGCGGAAGGTGCTCGCGAAGTACGGCTTGCAGGAGGTTTCGTACTCGGGCAGCGTCCACACCTCGTCGTACGGTGCGCCGCTGACCAGCATGCCGTGCGGCTTGTTGAAGGTCATGCGCTCGATGTCGATCACGTAGTCGTTGCCCACGCGCATCGAGACGATTTTTCCGCCGCGCTCGCGGAACGCCACCGACCAGTCGCGCCCGAGCTGCGCGCTCATCTCGATCATGAGGTCGAGCTCTTGCGCGGCGGTGGCCATGTCGATGATCGGCACCGGCGAATCGGCCAGGAAGTTGGTGGCATCGGCCGGACCGCCGTCGCCGCCGCCGGCCACCAGCACCGTGCGCTCGACGCAGGGCGAGCGCAGCAGCAGCATCACGAGGAACAGGCAGTTCTGGTAGACGCCGTTCTCCCACAGGCTCTGCTCGCCCTTGCGGATGAAGATGGAGACGCCGACTTTCAGCCGGGTCGGCGTGGCGGCCGCGCGCGGGCCTGCGGTGGGGCTCTGCACGTCGCTCATGCGGCCACCTTCGCGTTGCCGGCATGGAACGCCGGATCGCCGCCCACCAGGTTCAACAGCCGCTGCGCGTAGCCGTCGATGTTGGCGGGGTGCATCGGGTCGATCGCATCGAACACGCGCTGGCTGCGCGCGCGGTAGTCGTCGAGTTGCGCGTCGTGGCCGCGCACGGCCGCGGCCAGCTGTTCGGCGCCGACGGCGATGTCGAAGTCGGGGTAGTAGTAGCCGGCGTCGCGCAGCCACGGCGAGTTGTGCACCAGCGGGTAGTTGCCGTACAGCGCGTCGAGGTAGCTGTAGTTCTGGTCGTTCTGCCACTGGTGCGACACCACCGCGTCGGCGTGCTGCACCATGAAGCCCGCGAAGTCGTGCCGCCCGTGGAAGGTGGCCTTGTGCTGGCGCACGATGTCCAGCGAGTTCGCCAGGTAGAGCATCGTCGGGTGGTCTTTCAGGTGCAGCGTGTTGAGCACGTGCATCGCCGCGACGTGCTCCGGGTTGGCGCGGTAGGCCTCGTCGGTGATCAGCATCGGGATGCTGCACGACTTCACCACCGAGATGTTGGGCTCGAAGATCGCCACCCGGAAACCCAGTTGCTGCGCCGTGCGCGGCTGGTAGCCGAAGCGAAAGCCCTGCGCCTGCACCTCGTCCACGCGCTGCGCCAGGAACTGCGGCGACCACAGGTACGGCACCTCGTGCACCGGGCAGCGGTGCAGCGTGCGCATCATCGGCGCAAAGGCCGTGTCCTTGGGCAGCAGCCAGATCTCGTCGCAGCGGTCGGTGGCGCCGAAGTGCCCCTTGTCGGCAAAGACGATCGGCTCGGCCAGCGCCACGAAGGGCTGCCCCACGCCGTGGAAGGCCACGCGCCCGCCGCAGGCGCGGAAGTACGACAGCCACTGCACGTCGAGCGCGCCGGCCATTTCGATGACCACGTCGAGCGCGTCGGTCAGCTCGCGGGCGCGGCCCAGCGTGAGCCCCATCGCCGACAGGTCGACCTGCGGCGGCATCGCCTGCTGGTCGCCCGCGTCGATGAGCGTGACGGACTCGACGAATTCGATGCGTTGCAGCAGCCGGGCCAGGAACAGGACGTTCTGTCCCATTCCGTTTTCCCAGATGTTCTGCCCCGCGTGGGAGAGGACTGAAATACCGATGCGCATGAGCGAAGTGTGTACCAAAAAAACAATGGCTCCCGCGCGCAGGGCGCGGGAGCCACCGGACCGGGGGCGTCGGCCTAGCGGCCTTTTACTTCCACTTCCAGCCGATGCCCGCGTTGACGCCCCACTCCTTGCCGGTGGAGCTCAGGCCCGCGCCCCAGGAGATCTTGCCGTCGTCCGACAGGGCCTTGAAGGTCAGCGCCACCGCGCTGTAGCCCTTGTACGAACCCATGCCGATGCCGATCGTCTTCTCGCCGGGGTACAGCGTGGGCAGGTAGGTGCCCGACATCGCGAAGGCCATCGCCGAGCCCGAGTAGGCGATGCGCGCCACGTCGCCCACCTGCTTTTGCACCTGCTGCAGCTGGCCCAGGTTGACCGCGTCGCCCGGCAGCACGCCCGGTGCCACGTTGCTGATGCGCGTGGGACCCGAAGTCTCGGTGCCCAGCGTGATCTGGTTGTAGTTCACCGACCCGTCGGGGTTGGTGGCGTACTGCACGCTGCTGGCCTTCGCAGCCGCCGAGACCGCCTTCAACTGCGCCACGTTGGTCGCGTCGCTGTCGGCCGAGCCGGCTGCCACGCCCGTGATCTGGCGGAACTGGTTGTTGGCCGCATCGCCCACCGACACCGCCGCCTGCGTGCTGGTCGTGGCCTTGATGGCCGCTTCCTGCTGCGCATTCGCGCTGCCCGGCACGTAGCCAGCCACGCCCGCCGCCCGCGAGGCCACCGAGTTCGCACCCAGTGCCACGCCGCCGGTCTGCTGGACCACCGCGCCGAAGCCGATGGCCGTGCCCTGCGCGATGTTCTGCGCCTTGCTCAGCGGCGTGCCGCCGGCGTCCGCACCGTCACCCAGGGCCACGCCGCCGCCGCCGGCACGGGAGTTCGCGCCGATCGCCTGCGAGCCCGTGGCCAGCGCCCCGGTGCCGATGGCGATGGCGTTGGTGCCCGTGGCCTGCGCCCCGAAGCCCACCGCCACCGCGCCGTCGGCCGTGGCCCGCGCGCCGTTGCCGGCGGCGAAGGAGTTGGCGCCGCTGGCTTCGGAACGCGGCCCGATCGCCACCGCTTCCGCACCGCTGGCCTTGGAGTCGGTGTTGGTCGAGTTGGCGTGGAAGTACTTGGTGCCTCCGTTGTAGATCGAGCTGACCGTCGTGCTCAGGCTGCCGATGCCGCTCATCGCCGTGCTCAGGCCGGTCGACGTCGAGGTCGACAGGCTGGAGAGCCCGCTGGCCGCGCCGCCCACGCTGGTGGACAGGCTGTCCAGGTTGCTGTTGGTGGTGCTCAGGCCGGTCGACAGGCTGTTGACGGTGCTGTTGGTCGTGCTCAAGCCTGTCGAGAGGCTGCTCACGTTGCTGTTCGTCGTGCTCAGGCCGGTCGACAGGCTGCCGACGGCGCTGTTGGTCGTGCTCAGACCGGTCGAGAGGCTGTCGACGCTGCTGCCCACCGTGCTCAGCCCGGTCGACAGGCTGTCGATGCGGCTGGCCGAGGTGCTCAGGCCGGTGGACACCGAGCTCGACAGGCTGTTCACGCTGCTCGTGACCGTGCTCAGGCCGGACGACGTGGAGGTCGAGAGGCTGTTCAGGTTGCTGTTCGTCGTGCTCAGGCCCGACGAGAGGCTGCCGACGTTGCTGTTGGTCGTGCTCAGGCCGGTCGACAGGCTGTTGATGCCGCTGTTGGCGGTGCTCAGGCCGGTGGACAGGCTGGAGATGCCGCTGTTGGCGGTGCTCAGGCCGGTCGAGGTCGAGGACGACAGGCTGCCCAGGTTGCTGTTCGTCGTGCTCAGGCCCGTCGACAGGCTGAAGATGCCGCTGTAGGCGGTGCTCAAGCCGGACGAGAACGAGGTGGACAGGCTGCTGACGTTGCTGTTGGTGGTGCTCAGTCCGGTCGACAGGCTGTCGATGCTGCTCGTGGCCGTGCTCAGGCCCGACGAGGTCGAGGTCGAGAGACTGTCGACGTTACTGTTCGTCGTGCTGAGGCCGGTCGAGAGGCTGTCGATGTTGCTCGTGGCGGTGCTCAGACCCGACGACGTGGAGGTCGAGAGGCTGCTGACGTTGCTGTTGGTGGTGCTCAGGCCTGTGGAGAGGCTGGAGATGCCGCTGGTGGCGGTGCTCAGGCCGGTCGAGAGGCTGCTCACATTGCTGTTCGTCGTGCTCAGGCCAGTGGACAGGCTCGAGATGCCACTGGTCGCCGTGCTCAGGCCGGTCGACAGACTGGAGATGCCGCTCGACGTCGAAGTCGACAAGCTACCCACGGTGCTGTTCGTGGTGCTCAGGCCGGTGGACAGGCTGGAGATGCCGCTGGTGGCGGTGCTCAGGCCGGTCGACAGGCTGTCGATTCCGCTCGTGGCGGTGCTCAGACCCGAGGACGTGGACGTCGAGAGGCTGCTGACGTTGCTGTTCGTCGTGCTCAAGCCAGTGGACAGGCTGGAGATGCCACTGGTCGCCGTGCTCAGACCGGTCGACAGGCTGTCGATTCCGCTCGTGGCCGTGCTCAGGCCGCTCGACGTCGAAGTCGACAGGCTGCTGACGTTGCTGTTCGTGGTGCTCAGGCCAGTGGACAGGCTCGAGATGCCACTGGTCGCTGTGCTCAGGCCGGTCGAGAGGCTGTCGATGCCGCTCGTGGCGGTGCTCAGGCCAGACGACGTAGACGTCGAGAGGCTGCTCACGTTGCTGTTCGTCGTGCTCAGGCCGGTGGACAGGCTGGAGATGCCACTGGTCGCCGTGCTCAGGCCGGTCGACAGACTGGAGATGCCGCTCGACGTCGAAGTCGACAAGCTACCGACGTTGCTGTTGGTGGTGCTCAGGCCTGTGGAGAGGCTGGAGATGCCGCTGGTAGCGGTGCTGAGACCGGACGACGTCGACGTCGACAGACTGCTGACATTGCTGTTCGTCGTGCTCAAGCCGGTGGACAGACTCGAGATGCCACTGGTCGCCGTGCTCAGACCAGTCGAGAGGCTGTCGATTCCGCTCGTCGCGGTGCTCAGACCAGACGACGTGGAAGTCGAGAGGCTGCTGACGTTGCTGTTGGTGGTACTCAGGCCTGTGGAGAGGCTGGAGATGCCGCTGGTGGCGGTGCTGAGACCGGACGACGTCGACGTCGACAGGCTGCTGACATTGCTGTTCGTCGTGCTCAAGCCGGTGGACAGACTCGAGATGCCACTGGTCGCCGTGCTCAAGCCGGTCGAGAGACTGTCGATGCCGCTCGTCGCGGTGCTCAGACCCGACGATGTCGAAGTCGACAGGCTGCTCACGTTGCTATTGGTGGTGCTCAATCCCGTTGACAGACTCGAGATACCGCTGGTTGCGGTGCTCAGGCCCGTCGACAGGCTGTCGATGCCGCTCGCGGCCGTACTCAGGCCGCTCGACGTGGAGGTCGAGAGGCTGCTGACGTTGCTGTTCGTCGTGCTCAGGCCCGTGGACAGGCTGGAGATACCGCTGGTAGCAGTGCTGAGGCCGGACGACGTCGACGTCGAGAGGCTGCTGATGTTGCTGTTCGTGGTGCTCAGGCCGGTCGACAGGCTGGAGATGCCACTGGTCACTGTGCTGAGCCCCGTCGACAGGCTCGAGATACCGCTGGTCGCCGTGCTCAAGCCCGACGACGTCGAAGTCGAGAGGCTGTCCAGGTTGCTGTTCGTGGTGCTCAGTCCCGTGGACAGGCTGGAGATACCACTGGTCGCCGAGCTCAAGCCGGTCGAGAGGCTGTCGATGCCGCTGGTAGCGGTGCTGAGGCCGGACGACGTGGAAGTCGACAGGCTGCTCAGGTTGCTGTTCGTCGTGCTCAAGCCGGTGGACAGGCTCGAGATACCGCTGGTCGCCGTGCTCAGGCCAGACGACGTAGACGTCGAGAGGCTGCTGACGTTGCTGTTCGTGGTGCTCAGGCCCGTCGACAGGCTCGAGATGCCGCTGGTTGCCGTACTCAAACCCGACGACGTCGAAGTCGAGAGGCTGCTGACACTGCTGTTGGTCGTGCTCAAGCCGGTCGACAAGCTATCAATGCCGCTGGCAGCAGTGCTCAGGCCACTCGACGTCGAAGTCGACAGGCTGCTGACGTTGCTGTTCGTGGTGCTCAAGCCGGTGGACAGGCTCGAGATACCACTGGTCGCCGTGCTCAGGCCAGACGACGTGGACGTCGAGAGGCTGCTGACGTTGCTGTTCGTGGTGCTCAAACCGGTCGACAAGCTATCGATGCGACTCGTAGCCGTGCTCAAACCCGACGACGTCGAGGTCGACAAGCTGCTCACGTTGCTGTTCGTGGTGCTCAAGCCGGTCGACAGGCTCGAGATACCACTGGTCGCCGTGCTCAGGCCAGACGACGTAGACGTCGAAAGGCTGCTGACGTTGCTGTTCGTAGTGCTCAGGCCCGTCGACAGGCTCGAGATGCCGCTCGTAGCCGTGCTCAGGCCACTCGACGTGGACGTCGACAGGCTGCTGACGTTGCTGTTCGTCGTGCTCAAGCCCGTGGACAGGCTCGAGATGCCACTGGTCGCAGTGCTCAGGCCGGACGACGTCGAGGTCGACAGGCTGCTGACGTTGCTGTTCGTCGTGCTCAGGCCGGTGGACAGACTCGAGATGCCACTCGTGGCCGTGCTCAGGCCGCTCGACGTCGAAGTCGACAAGCTGCTCACGTTGCTGTTCGTCGTGCTCAAGCCGGTCGACAGGCTGTCGATGCTGCTCGTCGCAGTGCTCAGGCCGGACGACGTCGAGGTCGACAGGCTGCTGACGTTGCTGTTGGTCGTGCTCAGGCCAGTGGACAGGCTGGAGATGCCGCTGGTTGCCGTGCTCAGGCCGCTCGACGTCGAAGTCGACAGGCTGCTCACGTTGCTGTTCGTGGTACTCAGCCCGGTCGACAGGCTGTCGATGCTGCTCGTGGCAGTGCTCAACCCCGACGACGTTGAAGTCGACAAGCTGCTCACGTTGCTGTTCGTCGTGCTCAGGCCCGTCGACAGGCTCGAGATGCCGCTGGTTGCCGTACTCAAACCCGACGACGTCGAGGTCGAGAGACTGCTGACGTTGCTGTTGGTCGTGCTCAGCCCGGTCGACAGGCTGTCGATGCTGCTCGTCGCAGTGCTCAGGCCAGACGACGTGGAGGTCGACAAGCTGCTCACGTTGCTGTTCGTCGTGCTCAAGCCCGTGGACAGGCTGGAGATGCCGCTGGTGGCGGTGCTCAGGCCAGACGACGTGGACGTCGACAGGCTGCTGACGTTGCTGTTGGTCGTGCTCAGGCCGGTCGACAGACTGTCGATGCTGCTCGTCGCAGTGCTCAAGCCGGACGACGTGGAGGTCGAAAGACTGCTGACATTGCTGTTCGTCGAGCTCAGGCCCGTGGACAGGCTGGAGATGCCGCTCGTGGCGGTACTGAGGCCGGACGAAGTGGACGTCGACAGGCTGCTCACATTGCTGTTCGTCGTGCTCAGACCCGTCGACAGGCTCGAGATGCCGCTGGTCGCCGTGCTCAAGCCACTCGACGTCGAGGTCGAAAGGCTGTCCAGGTTGCTGTTCGTGGTGCTCAGGCCGCTCGACGTGGACGTCGACAGGCTGTCAATGCGGCTGGTGGCCGTGCTCAGACCCGACGATGTCGAAGTCGACAGGCTGCCCACGTTGCTGTTCGTCGTGCTCAGGCCCGTGGACAGGCTGGAGATGCCGCTCGTGGCGGTGCTGAGGCCGGACGACGTGGACGTCGAGAGGCTGCTGACGTTGCTGTTCGTGGTGCTCAGGCCGGTGGACAGACTGGAGATACCGCTGGTTGCGGTGCTCAAACCGGTCGACAAACTATCGATGCGGCTCGTAGCCGTGCTCAAACCCGAGGACGTCGAGGTCGACAAGCTGCCGACATTGCTGTTCGTCGTGCTCAGGCCAGTGGACAGACTGGAAATGCCACTGGTCGCCGAGCTGAGCCCCGTCGACAGGCTATCGATGCCACTCGCGGCCGTGCTCAGCCCGGTCGACGTGGATGTCGACAGGCTGCTCACGTTGCTGTTCGTGGTGCTCAGGCCAGTCGACAGACTGGAGATACCGCTGGTTGCCGTGCTCAAGCCGGTCGAGAGGCTATTGATGCTGCTCGTGGCCGTGCTCAGGCCCGACGACGTAGACGTCGACAAGCTGCTCACGTTGCTATTGGTCGTGCTCAGACCCGTCGAGAGGCTCTCAATGCCGCTCGTGGCCGTGCTCAGCCCACTCGACGTCGAGGTCGAAAGACTGCTGACATTGCTGTTCGTTGTGCTCAGGCCAGTGGACAGGCTCGAGATGCCGCTCGTGGCCGTGCTCAGGCCGCTCGACGTCGAAGTCGACAAGCTGCTCACGTTGCTGTTCGTCGTGCTCAAGCCAGTGGACAGGCTCGAGATGCCGCTGGTCGCCGTGCTCAGGCCGGACGACGTCGAGGTCGACAGGCTGCTGACGTTGCTGTTGGTCGTGCTCAGGCCAGTCGACAGGCTGTCGATGCTGCTCGTCGCAGTGCTCAAGCCGGACGACGTGGAGGTCGACAGGCTGCTCACATTGCTGTTCGTGGTGCTCAGGCCCGTAGACAGGCTCGAGATACCGCTGGTGGCCGTGCTCAAGCCACTCGACGTGGACGTCGACAGGCTGTCCAGGTTGCTGTTCGTGGAGCTGAGGCCAGTGGACAAGCTGGAGATACCGCTGGTCGCAGTACTCAAACCAGACGACGTCGAGGTCGAAAGGCTGCCAATGCTGCTCGTCGCCGTGCTCAAGCCAGACGACGTCGAAGTCGACAGGCTCGAAATACCACTGGTTGCCGTGCTCAAGCCGCTCGAGGTGGATGTCGACAAGCTGTCCAGGTTGCTATTGGTGGTGCTCAGGCCGGTGGACAGGCTGGCGATGCCGCTGGTCGCCGTGCTCAGCCCTGACGACGTGGACGTCGACAGGCTGCTCACATTGCTGTTGGTTGTGCTCAGACCGGTCGACAGGCTGTTGATGCCACTGGTGGCAGTGCTCAAACCAGACGACGTCGAAGTCGAAAGACTGTCGATGCTGCTCGTGGCCGTGCTCAGACCGGACGAGGTCGAGGTCGACAAGCTGCTGACGTTGCTGTTCGTCGTGCTCAGCCCCGTGGACAGGCTCGAGATACCGCTGGTGGCCGTGCTCAGACCCGACGATGTGGACGTGGAGAGGCTGTCGATGCTGCTCGTCGCGGTGCTCAGGCCAGACGACGTCGAGGTCGACAAGCTGCTGACGTTGCTGTTGGTCGTGCTCAAGCCAGTGGACAGGCTGGAGATGCCGCTGGTGGCAGTGCTCAGACCCGACGAGGTCGAAGTCGACAGACTGTCGATGCTGCTCGTCGCCGTGCTCAAGCCAGACGATGTCGACGTCGACAGGCTGCTGACGTTGCTGTTCGTCGTGCTCAAGCCAGACGAAGTCGAGGTCGACAAGCTGCCGACGTTGCTGTTCGTGGTGCTCAGACCCGTGGACAGGCTGGAGATACCGCTGGTGGCCGTGCTCAAGCCGCTCGACGTGGACGTCGACAAGCTGTCCAGGTTGCTGTTGGTGGTGCTCAGGCCGGTGGACAGGCTCGAGAAGCCACTGGTCGCCGTGCTCAAGCCCGTCGACAGGCTGTCGATGCTGCTCGTGGCCGTGCTCAGGCCGGACGATGTAGACGTCGACAAGCTGCTAATGCTGCTGTTCGCCGTGCTCAAACCCGACGACGTGGAGGTCGAGAGGCTGCCGACGTTGCTGTTCGTCGTGCTCAACCCAGTGGACAGGCTGGAGATGCCGCTGGTGGCGGTGCTCAGACCCGACGAGGTCGAGGTCGAGAGGCTGCTGACGTTGCTGTTCGTCGTGCTCAGGCCGGTCGACAGGCTGGAGATACCACTGGTCGCGGTGCTCAAACCAGAGGACGTAGACGTCGAAAGGCTGTCGATGTTGCTCGTCGCCGTGCTCAGGCCGGACGACGTCGAGGTCGACAGGCTGCTCACATTGCTGTTTGTCGTGCTCAAGCCAGTCGACAGGCTGGAGATACCGCTGGTGGCAGTGCTCAAACCAGACGACGTGGACGTCGATAGGCTGTCGATGTTGCTCGTCGCCGTGCTCAGGCCGCTCGACGTGGAGGTCGACAGGCTGCTGACGTTGCTGTTGGTCGTGCTCAAGCCAGTGGACAGGCTAGAGATGCCGCTGGTCGCAGTGCTCAGACCCGAGGACGTAGACGTCGAGAGGCTGTCGATGCTGCTCGTCGCCGTGCTCAGGCCGCTCGACGTGGATGTCGAAAGGCTATCGATACGGCTGTTGGTCGTGCTCAGGCCCGACGACGTCGAAGTCGACAGGCTCGAAATTCCACTGGTTGCAGTGCTCAGACCGCTCGACGTGGAGGTCGAAAGGCTGTCCAGGTTGCTGTTCGTGGAGCTGAGGCCGGTAGACAGGCTGGAGATGCCACTGGTCGCGGTGCTCAAACCGGACGAGGTCGAGGTCGACAAGCTGCTGACGTTGCCGTTCGTAGTACTCAGGCCAGTGGACAGGCTGGAGATGCCACTGGTCGCCGTGCTGAGCCCCGACGACGTCGAGGTCGACAAGCTGCTGACATTGCTGTTCGTGGTACTCAGGCCGGTAGACAGGCTGGAGATCCCGCTGGTGGCGGTGCTCAGACCCGACGACGTCGACGTCGAAAGGCTATCAATGCTGCTCGTGGCCGTGCTCAAGCCCGACGACGTGGACGTCGACAGGCTGCTGACGTTGCTGTTCGTGGTGCTCAGACCGGTCGACAGGCTGGAGATCCCACTGGTCGCCGTGCTCAAACCCGACGACGTCGAAGTCGAAAGGCTATCGATGCTGCTCGTAGCCGTGCTCAAACCAGACGACGTCGAGGTCGACAGGCTGCTCACGTTGCTGTTCGTCGTGCTCAGGCCCGTGGACAGGCTGGAGATACCGCTGGTTGCGGTGCTCAGCCCCGACGACGTCGAAGTCGAAAGGCTGTCAATGCTGCTCGTGGCTGTGCTCAAGCCCGACGACGTGGACGTCGACAGGCTGCTCACATTGCTGTTGGTCGTGCTCAGACCGGTCGACAGGCTGGAGATCCCACTGGTCGCCGTGCTCAGACCCGACGATGTCGAAGTCGACAGGCTGCCCACGTTGCTGTTCGTCGTGCTCAGGCCCGTCGACAGGCTCGAGATGCCGCTGGTCGCCGTGCTCAAGCCACTCGACGTCGAGGTCGAAAGGCTGTCCAGGTTGCTGTTCGTGGTGCTGAGGCCGCTCGACGTGGACGTCGACAGGCTGTCGATACGGCTGTTGGCTGTGCTCAGACCCGACGATGTCGAAGTCGACAGGCTGCCCACGTTGCTGTTCGTGGTGCTCAGGCCTGTAGACAGGCTGGAGATGCCGCTCGTGGCGGTGCTGAGGCCAGACGACGTGGAAGTCGACAGGCTGCTGACATTGCTGTTTGTCGAGCTCAGGCTCGTGGACAGGCTAGAGATCCCGCTGGTCGCCGTGCTCAGGCCACTCGACGTAGAAGTCGACAGGCTGCTCACGTTGCTGTTGGTCGTGCTCAGGCCCGTCGACAAGCTCGAGATGCCGCTGGTTGCAGTGCTCAGACCAGACGACGTCGAGGTCGACAGGCTGCTCACATTGCTGTTGGTCGTGCTCAGGCTCGTGGACAAGCTGGCGATGCCGCTGGTCGCTGTGCTCAGACCGCTCGAGGTAGACGTCGACAAGCTATCGATGCTGCTCGTCGCCGTGCTAAGGCCCGACGACGTAGACGTCGAGAGGCTGTCAATACGACTATTGGTGGTGCTCAGACCCGAGGACGTCGAGGTCGACAGACTGCTGACGTTGCTGTTGGTCGTGCTCAGGCCCGTGGACAAGCTGGCGATGCCACTGGTCGCAGTGCTCAGACCGCTCGAGGTAGACGTCGAGAGGCTGTCGATGCTGCTCGTGGCGGTGCTCAGGCCCGACGACGTGGAGGTCGAAAGGCTATCGATTCGACTGTTGGTCGTGCTCAAACCACTGGACGTCGAGGTCGACAAGCTGCCCACGCTGCTGTTCGTGGTGCTCAAGCCCGTCGACAGGCTGGCGATGCCACTGGTCGCAGTGCTCAGGCCCGACGATGTCGAAGTCGACAGGCTACTCACGTTGCTGTTGGTCGTGCTCAGGCCAGTAGACAGGCTCGAGATGCCGCTGGTTGCCGTACTCAAGCCCGACGACGTCGAGGTCGACAGGCTGCTCACGTTGCTGTTCGTCGTGCTCAGGCCGGTGGACAAGCTGGAGATACCACTGGTCGCCGTGCTCAGTCCCGACGACGTAGACGTCGAGAGGCTGTCCAGGTTGCTGTTGGTGCTGCTCAGAGCCGTAGACAGGCTCGAGATGCCGCTGGTCGCCGTGCTCAGACCAGACGACGTCGAGGTCGACAGACTGCTGACGTTGCTGTTGGTCGTGCTCAGGCCCGTCGACAGGCTCGAGATGCCGCTCGTAGCCGTGCTCAGGCCGCTCGACGTAGACGTCGACAAGCTGCTCACATTGCTATTCGTGGTGCTCAGGCCCGTGGACAGGCTGGAGATACCGCTGGTCGCAGTGCTCAGTCCCGACGACGTCGAGGTCGACAGGCTGCTGACGTTGCTGTTCGTGGTGCTGAGACCGGTCGAAAGGCTGGAGATGCCGCTGGTCGCGGTGCTCAACCCGCTCGACGTGGAAGTCGAGAGGCTGTCCAGGTTGCTGTTGGTGCTGCTCAGAGCCGTGGACAGGCTCGAGATACCACTGGTCGCCGTGCTCAGGCCCGACGACGTAGATGTCGAGAGGCTGTCGATGCTGCTCGTGGCCGTGCTCAGGCCGGACGACGTCGAGGTCGACAGGCTGCTCACGTTGCTGTTCGTCGTGCTCAGACCTGTGGACAGGCTCGAAATGCCGCTAGCTGCAGTACTCAGGCCCGACGACGTCGACGTCGACAGGCTGCTCACATTGCTGTTGGTCGTGCTCAGGCCCGTCGACAGACTGTTGATGCCGCTCGTAGCGGTACTCAAACCGGACGACGTGGACGTCGACAAGCTGCTGACGTTGCTGTTCGTGGTGCTCAGGCCCGTGGACAAGCTGGAGATGCCGCTGGTGGCAGTGCTCAGGCCCGACGACGTCGAGGTCGACAAGCTGCTCACGTTGCTGTTCGTCGTGCTCAGCCCCGTGGACAGGCTCGAGATACCACTGGTCGCAGTGCTCAGGCCGCTCGACGTGGACGTCGAGAGACTGTCGATGCGGCTGTTGGTCGTGCTCAGACCCGACGATGTCGAGGTCGACAAGCTACCCACGTTGCTGTTCGTGGTGCTCAAGCCCGTGGACAGGCTGGAGATGCTGCTCGTGGCCGTGCTCAGGCCGGACGAGGTCGAAGTCGACAGACTGCTGACGTTGCTGTTGGTCGTGCTCAGGCCCGTCGACAAGCTGGAGATGCCGCTGGTCGCGGTGCTCAGACCCGACGATGTGGAGGTCGACAAACTGCTGACGTTGCTGTTCGTCGTGCTCAGACCTGTGGACAGGCTCGAGATGCCGCTCGTGGCGGTGCTCAGACCGCTTGAAGTCGACGTCGACAGGCTGTCGATGCGGCTGTTGGTCGTGCTCAGGCCAGTCGACGTGGACGTTGACAGGCTGCCCACGTTGCTGTTCGTCGTGCTCAAGCCCGTGGACAGGCTCGAGATTCCGCTGGTCGCCGTGCTCAGACCCGACGACGTCGACGTCGAAAGGCTGCTCACGTTGCTATTCGTAGTGCTCAGGCCTGTGGACAGGCTGGAGATACCGCTCGTGGCCGTGCTCAAGCCGGACGACGTCGATGTCGACAGGCTACTGACGTTGCTGTTCGTGGTGCTCAGGCCAGTCGACAGGCTGGAGATGCCGCTGGTGGCCGTGCTCAAACCGGACGACGTCGAAGTCGACAGGCTGCTGACGTTGCTGTTGGTCGTGCTCAGGCCGCTTGAAGTCGACGTCGACAGGCTGTCGATGCGGCTGCTGCTGGTGCTCAGGCCGGACGACGTGGAGGTCGACAAGCTGCTGACGTTGCTGTTCGTCGTGCTCAGACCTGTGGACAGGCTCGAGATGCCGCTCGTGGCCGTGCTCAAGCCAGACGACGTCGATGTCGACAGGCTACTGACGTTGCTGTTCGTCGTGCTCAGACCTGTGGACAGGCTTGAGATTCCGCTGGTCGCCGTGCTCAGACCGCTCGACGTCGATGTCGAAAGGCTGTCGATGCGGCTGCTGCTGGTGCTCAGTCCGGACGACGTAGAAGTCGATAGACTACTGACGTTGCTGTTCGTGGTGCTCAGGCCCGTCGACAGGCTGGAGATGCCACTGGTGGCCGTGCTCAAACCGGACGACGTGGAGGTCGACAGGCTGCTGACGTTGCTGTTGGTCGTGCTCAGGCCGCTTGAAGTCGACGTCGACAGGCTGTCGATGCGGCTGCTGCTGGTGCTCAGGCCCGACGATGTGGAGGTCGACAAGCTGCCGACGTTGCTGTTCGTGGTACTCAGACCTGTGGACAGGCTGGAGATCCCGCTCGTCGCTGTGCTGAGGCCCGACGACGTCGACGTCGACAGGCTGTCGATGCGGCTGTTGGTCGTGCTGAGGCCAGTCGACGTGGAAGTCGAAAGACTGCCGACGTTGCTGTTCGTGGTGCTCAGGCCGGTCGACAGGCTCGAGATGCTGCTCGTGGCCGTGCTCAGTCCCGACGACGTCGAAGTCGACAGGCTGTTGATGCGACTGCTCGCCGTGCTCAGGCCCGACGATGTGGATGTCGACAGGCTGGCGACGTTGCTGTTTGTGGTGCTCAGGCCCGTGGACAGGCTGGCGATGCTGCTCGTGGCCGTGCTCAGGCCCGAAGACGTCGACGTCGACAGGCTGCTGATGCTGCTGTTGGTCGTGCTCAGCGTCGAATACAACTGGCTGCCGTTGATGGCATCCGTGCTGGTGTCGGTGATCCGTCCTGCTGCGACATTGGTGATCTGACGTTCGTTGTTGAGCGAGCCCACACTGACCACGCCAATAGGCGACGCGCCCGCAAAACCCGAATAGGTCACCGAGCCGATCGTCGCGGTGGGCGCCGCGGTCGCAGTGCTGGCAATCGCATTGGCACCGATGGCAACCGCGTTGGCCGACGTTGCCTGCGCATTCAAGCCCAGAGCCATCGCGCCGGCGACGTTGGCCTTGGCCCCCGTGCCCATGGCGAACGCGTCGGAAGCCGTGGCCTGAGCGTTAGCGCCCATGGCGACGGCGCCGGTCGTTCCCGTATTCGTCTTGGCCCCAGCGCCGAAAGCCAGGGAATTGGTGCCGGCCGCAACCGCCGCACTCGTGGCATCGCCGCCAAGCGCTACAGCCCCGGAGCCTGTCGCCTGAGCGGCGGCACCGATGGCAACGGCGTATGTATTGGTGGCGCGAGAGCCACCGGCTGTGCCACCCAAGCCGCCGAATGCCACTGCGCCAGTCCCCGTAGCCTGCGCGCCAGACCCCACTGCGAGAGCGCCGGCACCATTTGCCAACGTGGCCGTCTGGTTTGCGTTGCCCCCGATCGCGATCGCATTGGTCCCCGTCGCGTTGGCGCGATCTCCGATGGCGATGCCTGAAGCCGAGCCTGTCGCATTCGCACCCCATCCAATGGCGACAGCCGCATCCTGCGGTGCCTGGGCGTTATATCCAAGGGCGATGCCGCCACTTACCGCGTTGGCTTGTTGCCCGATGGCAACGGCGTGGGCGCCGTTGGCGAGCGCGGTGCCGCCAATGGCAACGCCACCGACGGCGTTTGCGCCTTGACCCAACGCGACAGCACCGTTACCGGACGCAAAGGCCCGGTCAGTGCCGCTGCCGCTGCCGATAGCCACCGACTCTCCCGACGCGTTGCCAAAAGCAGTGTTGGATGTGCTGTTGGGAGGCGCATATTGAGCCAACGCCCCACCCCCATACCCCGCCGCAGCTCCCGCCACCACCAAAGCAGCCACCGTCGCCACACGCGACTTGCTCTTCTTCCCCCGCGCCGAAGTGATTTCAGACGCCGCAACCCAGGCCCCCAGGGCTTCATTCCAGATACTTCGGTAAGACTTGTTCATATTCTTCGAGCTCGGTTCACAGAGGGCGGGCGCGGTATCAACGGCGGAGGAAGGCAACGACCGCCCGCGGCTCGTTGCCCCAGCCAGGGTCGTAGTTACCCTGACGTTCACAATGGACGCGGTAATGTACGCAGCCGTTTACATTTGCAGCCATTTCGGTCTACCGGAAACCGTGAAATGATGATTTAGTTCACAAACTTTCACGATTGGCGACAAATTTGGTTCGGGGCGGATGCGGTGTGAAACGTTGGTTCAGAGGCCCCGCCTAGAATCGCGGCCGCTGTTTGCCGCAGCGGTTTTCTTCACAAAGGTTCTTCGAATGAAGCCGTTTCCCCTCCATTTCCTGGCCGCATGCACGCTGGCCGTGGCCAGTTCCTGCGCCCTGGCGCAGCAGGACGGCAGTTCCGCCGATGAACTCGTCCAGGCAGGCCTCGCCAGCCTCAAGCAGATCGACGAAGGCCGCGCTGGAGAGATCTGGGATGGCGCCTCGGCCTTCATCAAGACCCGATTCCCTCGGGCCGACTTTGTTGCCAATACGCAACGCGCACGTCAGACCGTCGGCGTCGTGGCCCGGCGTGACTGGGCTGGCATCACGCGAATCCGCTATCCGGACGACAGCACTGGCATTCCCGCCGGCCTGTATGCCAACGTCGACTTCTCCACCCGCCTCGAGAACAACAAGACCGTCTTCGAAAAAGTCAGCTTCCGCCTCGAACCCCAAGGCTGGCGCCTGACCGGCTACATCCCCCGCGAAAACCAATGACCACCGCCTCGGGTGCCGGCCTGCGCATCGGCATCACGATCGGCCTCCACCACGAGGCCGAGACCCTCTGGAACAACGGCATCAAGCAGAACGCCGTGTTCCTGGCAGAGGCGCTGAAGCACTGCCCCAGCGTCGCCTCGGTGGTGCTGGTCAACACCACCGCCACCCCCATCACCCCCGCCCTGCCCTGGGACCAGGCCCGCTGGCCGACCGTGACCTTCGAGGCGGCCAAGGACAGCGTGGACGTGCTGATCGAACTGGGCGGCCAGATCGACGGCGACCAGACCGACCACCTCAAGCGCCGCGGCGCGCGGCTGGTGTCGTACTGCTGCGGCTTCGAGTACGTGCACGCGATGGAGTCGATGCTGTTCGGCAAGCCGCTGTGGGGCCGCAACCTGTTCATCAACCAGCGCTACGACGACATCTGGATGGTTCCGCAGGTGGCCCACATCAGCCAGCCCTACTTCGAGGTGCTGCGCCGCGCCGAGGCGCGCGCCGTGCCCTTCGTCTGGAGCCCTGTGTTCCTGGAGGAGCGCGCCCGCGCCCTGCCCGACGGCGGCGCGTACCAGCCGCGCAGCGGCCCGCGGCGGCTCAGCGTGATGGAGCCGAACATCAACGTGGTGAAGTTCTGCGTCTACCCCATCCTGATCGCCGAGCTGGCCTACCGCGCCCGCCCCGACGCGATCGCGCTGCTGCAGGTCACGAACGTGGAGCGCATGGCCAAGGACAGCATGGAGTTCATCACGCTGATGAACCAGCTCGACCTGGTGCGCCAGCACAAGGCGGTCTTCCTGGGTCGGCACGAGACCCCGGTGTTCCTGGCGCAGAACACCGACATCGTGGTCTCCCACCAATGGGAGAACCCGCTCAACTACTTCTACCTCGAGACCTGTTGGCAGGGCTATCCGCTGGTGCACAACGCCCACCTGTGCGCGGACCTGGGCTACTACTACGCAGAAAACGACGTGGCCGCAGGCAGCGCCCGCGTGCTCGAGGCCATCGACGGGCACGACGCGCAGGCCCAGGCCTACCGCGACCGGCAGCGCGCGCTCATCGCGCGCTACCTGCCCGGCGACGCGGTGGCCACGCAAACCTACGACACCCTGCTGCAAGGCCTGATGCAGCGCCCAGCCCGCTAGCCAGACCCGCGCCCCACGGAGCCCCTCGCATGCTCGACCCGTCCGAACTCCGGAACTTCTACCCCGTGATCGTGACGCCGAGCCACGACGGCAAGTTCTTCCAGAACTACGTGGCGTCGCTGCTGAACTTCACCATCAATGCCGAGCGCGCCGGCATGAGGATGCAGGTGCTGATGCACCAGGGCGAGAGCCTGGTCACGCGCGCGCGCAACAACTGCGTGGCCCAGTTCCTGGCCAACACCGAGTGGACCCACTTGTTCTGGATCGACGCAGACATCGGCTTCTCGGCCGAGGCGGCGTTCCGCCTGCTGCTGTCGGGCTACGACATCGCCGCCGGCGTCTACCCGCTCAAGCGCGAAGACTGGCCAGCCGGCGGCGTGGCGGCCGGCACCACACAGCAGCAGTTCGAGGCCGCGTTCACGCGCTACACGGTCAATGCCAAGGCCGAAGAAGGCGCATCGCAGATCGAGCTCGAGGTGCAGTCCGACGGCTTCATGAAGATGACCGAGGCGCCCACGGGCTTCATGGCAATCCGGCGCGGCGTGTTCGAGCGGCTCATGGCCGCCTACCCCGAGCTGCAATACGTGCCCGACAGCATCGGCGAAGCCGACCGCGGGCTGCACTACCGCTTCTTCGACGTGATGGTCGACCCGGTCACGCGGCGCTACCTGTCGGAAGACTACGGCTTCTGCCGGCTGTGGTCAGGGCTGGGCGAGTCGATCTACATCGACGCCAATTCGAATCTGACCCACCAGGGCGCCAAGCTGTACCGCGGCGATTTCGCGCACTCGTTGCAGGCCTCGCTGCCCTATGCGGTGGGCGGCCCCGCCGGCATGGCGATGGTGCTGAAGGGCCAGGAGCACCTGAAGCCGAATCCGCCGCCGGGCTGACACCGGCAGCGAACGCCCATGAAAAAGCCCCGCCGAAGCGGGGCTTTTTCATGAGGCCGGCGAATCGCTCGCCGGCTGCAACGACCGTCAGGCCGTGACCGTATCCGCCACGCCCTTGTAGTCCTCGATCTTGTCGAAGTTCAGGTACTGGTAGATCTGCGCGCTGGACGCATCGATCACGCCCGTGGCGGCCATGTACTCCTCGCGGGTCGGGATGCGACCCAGGCGCGAGCAGATGGCGGCCAGTTCGGCCGAGCCCAGGTACACGTTGGTGTTCTTGCCCAGGCGGTTCGGGAAGTTGCGGGTGCTGGTCGACATCACCGTCGCGCCTTCGCGCACCTGTGCCTGGTTGCCCATGCACAGCGAGCAGCCCGGCATTTCGGTGCGCGCGCCGGCGTTGCCGAACACGCCGTAGTGGCCTTCTTCGGTAAGTTGCTGCGCGTCCATCTTGGTCGGCGGTGCGATCCACAGCTTGACCGGAATGTCGCGCTTGCCTTCGAGCAGCTTCGATGCGGCGCGGAAGTGACCGATGTTGGTCATGCACGAGCCGATGAACACTTCGTCGATGGTGGCACCAGCCACGTCGCTCAGCGTCTTCACGTCGTCCGGGTCGTTCGGGCAGGCCACGATGGGTTCGTGGATCTCGGCCAGGTCGATCTCGATGACGGCCGCGTACTCGGCGTCGGCATCGCCCTTGAGCAGCTGCGGGTCCTTGAGCCAAGCTTCCTGCGCGGCGATGCGGCGTGCCAGCGTGCGGGCGTCGGCGTAGCCTTCGGCAATCATCCACTTCATCAGCGTGATGTTGCTGTTGATGTACTCCTGGATCGGTTCCTTGTTCAGGTGCACCGTGCAGCCGGCGGCCGAGCGTTCAGCCGAAGCATCGCTCAGCTCGAAGGCTTGCTCCACCTTCAGGTCGGGCAGGCCTTCGATCTCGAGGATGCGGCCCGAGAAGATGTTCTTCTTGCCTTGCTTGGCCACGGTCAGCAGGCCCGACTTGATGGCGTACAGCGGAATGGCGTTGACCAGGTCACGCAGCGTGACGCCGGGCTGCATCTTGCCCTTGAAGCGCACGAGCACCGACTCGGGCATGTCCAGCGGCATCACGCCGGTGGCGGCCGCGAAGGCCACGAGGCCCGAACCCGCGGGGAAGCTGATGCCGATGGGGAAGCGGGTGTGGCTGTCGCCGCCCGTGCCCACGGTGTCGGGCGTCAGCAGGCGGTTGAGCCAGCTGTGGATCACGCCGTCGCCCGGACGCAGCGACACGCCGCCGCGATTGGCCATGAACTCGGGGAGTTCGTGGTGCATCTTGACGTCGACCTTCTTGGGGTACGCCGCCGTGTGGCAGAACGACTGCATGACGAGGTCGGCCGAGAAGCCCAGGCAGGCCAGGTCCTTCAGTTCGTCGCGGGTCATCGGGCCGGTGGTGTCCTGCGAGCCGACCGAGGTCATCTTGGGTTCGCAGTACGTGCCCGGGCGCACGCCCTGGCCTTCGGGCAGGCCGCAGGCGCGGCCGACCATCTTCTGTGCGAGCGAGAAGCCCTTCTTGGTGTCGACCGGGCTTTGCGGCAGGCGGAACAGCGTCGAGACGGGCAGGCCCAGCGCCTCGCGCGCCTTGGCCGTCAGGCCGCGGCCGATGATCAGCGGAATGCGGCCGCCGGCGCGCACTTCGTCGAACAGCACGTCGCTCTTGACCTGGAATTCGGCGATGACCTGGCCGTCCTTCAGGGCCTTGCCTTCGTAGGGACGCAGCTCGACCACGTCGCCCATGTTCATCTGCGTCACGTCGAGCTCGATGGGCAGTGCGCCCGAGTCTTCCATCGTGTTGTAGAAGATGGGAGCGATCTTGCCGCCGAGGCAGACGCCGCCGAAACGCTTGTTCGGCACGAAGGGAATGTCTTCGCCGGTGAACCACAGCACCGAGTTGGTGGCGCTCTTGCGCGACGAACCCGTGCCGACCACGTCGCCGGCGTAGGCCACGAGGTGGCCGCGCGCGCGCAGGTCTTCGATGAACTTCACCGGGCCGCGCTTGCCGTCTTCTTCAGGAACGATGCCGGGGCGGGCGTTCTTGTGCATCGCCAGGGCGTGCATCGGAATGTCGGGACGCGTGGTGGCGTCGGGTGCGGGCGACAGGTCGTCGGTGTTGATTTCGCCGGCCACCTTGAAGATGCTGACGGTGATGCTCTGCGGCACTTCGGGGCGGCTGGTGAACCACTCGGCATCGGCCCAGCTTTGCAGCACGCCCTTGGCGTGGGCATTGCCCTTGTCGGCCTTTTCCTTGACGTCGTGGAACTGGTCGAACATCAGCAGGGTCTTCTTCAGGCCTTCGGCTGCGACGGCGCCGACTTCGGCGTCGTCCAGCAGGTCGATCATGGGGCTGATGTTGTAGCCGCCGAGCATGGTGCCGAGCAGTTCGGTCGCGCGGGCGCGCGAGATGAACGCGTTCTTCTCGGTGCCGTGGGCCACGGCCGCGAGGTAGCTCGCCTTGACCTTGGCGGCGTCGTCGACGCCGGCGGGCACACGGTAGGTGAGCAGGTCCAGCAGGAAGGCGCCGTCCTTGGCGTTCGCGCTCTTCAGGAGCTCGATCGCTTCGGCGGTCTGCTTCGCGCTCAGGGGCAGCGGCGGGATACCGAGCGCGGCGCGTTCGGCAACATGATCAACGTAGGCTTGCAACATCTTCTTTTCTCCGGAAACTAGGCTATCGGGCGTGCGCTGCGGTCTCAAGCGGCCAAGCAAGAGCCGCGCCGCACCCCGGGTTCGGTGCTCTTCTTACTTCTTGGCTGCGTCGGCACCTTCGAAAAGGGCCTTCGGGGGGTTCTTCTTCATCTCGTCGGCAAAGGCGACCTGAGCGGCGGTCTGGCATTCGTCGGCAATGCGCAGGCCGGCCTTCTGGTTCATCAGCATCGACTTGTTGCCCAGCTGGAGCCACATGGCGCCGGCACGCGGGTCTTCGAGGCGGATGGCGCCGGTGCGGCTTTCGACCGGGTGCATGCGGTACTTCAGGCCCTTGGTGGTCACGGTGAAGAAGCCGGGCTTCTTCTCGTCGGGCGTGACGGTCACGTCGGCGCCGAGTTCGCACTGGGCCTTGCCGATGGACACGCGCTGTGCCACGGCCAGGTCAGACTCGGACAGCACGATGTTGGTGTCGTCGGCGATCGGCGTGACCTCTTCGACAGCCTTGGCCGCCTTGCGGGTCACCTGGCGCTTCGGCGGGGTCTTCTTGGCTTCGGCCTTGGCAGCAGCCGGCTTGGTGGCGGTGGCGTTCTGCGCCACGGCGGCCAACGGCAGAGCCAGCGCAACGGCGGCGATCAGTGCAATTTTCTTCATGAGCGGGGTTCCTTCAGGCTGATTCAGTGGGTTTCAGGAGACCGCGATGCAAACCAGGCTTTCGCCTCGGAGGGCAACGCGCGCCCTGTTGCGTGGGCGCGCGTCAGGACCTGCCAGAAGTGGCGGTAGCTCGCGCGGTCGTGCAATGTGCCATCAATTTGTGTCGGTGCCCAATCCGCGTCTGCGGCTTTTGTAATGATTTTTGTGGCAATTTGAATCTGCGCCTCGTCGGGCGCGAAGGCCTCGAGGATCGGCCGGATCTGGTTCGGGTGGATGCTCCACATGCGCGTGTAGCCGAATTCGGTGGCCGCCTTGCGGGCCGCCAAGCGCATCGCATCGGTGTCATTGAGCTCGGTGACCACGCAGTGCGAGGGCACCTTGCCGTAGGCATGTGCCGCCGAGGCGAGTGCCAGCTTGGCGCGCACGACCAGCGGGTGGCTGAACTGCCCCGCCGCGCCCATGCCGTCGGCGGGAATGGCGCCGGCATGCGCCGACACGAAATCCATGAGGCCGAAGCTCAGCGACTGCACGCGCGGATGCGCGGCGATCTCGAAGGCGTTGTGCACCGCCAGCGGCGATTCGATGAGCACGTGCAGCGGCAGCGCGGCGGCATCGGCGGCGTCGAGCGCGGCAACAGCCTGACACACATCGGCCACGGATTCGACCTTGGGCACCATGAGGTGGCTCAGCCGGTGGCCGGCGCGTCCGGCGATGGTGACCACGTCGCCGGCAAAGGCCGGGTGGTCGACCGGGTGCACGCGCACGCCCACGCGCATGCCGGGCTTCGCGGCCAGCGCGAGCTCGGTGACGAGCGCGGCATGCTCGGCCTCGCCGCCGACCGGGGCGCCGTCTTCGCAGTCGAGGGTGACGTCGAACACGCAGGCACCGAACTCCTGCGCCATCTCGGCCTGGAGCGCGAGGCTCTTCTTCATGCGGGCTTCGACGCCGCTGTAGTGGTCGCACACCGGCAGGGTCACGGCGCCGGCCTGTGCGCCGAGCAGCACGTCCGCGGGATGGGCAGCGGCGGTCTTCGTCGTCATGCGTCTTTTTTCTTGTGCGCCACGATGAACATGCGCGGGAAGGCGAGCAGGCGCTTGCCGTCGGTGCGCACCGGATAGGCCTCGTCCACCCTGCGTTCGTATTCGGCGAGGTAGCTCGCCTGCAGGTCGGGCGGCAGGCGGTCGACAAAGGGCTTCAGGCCCGTGCCGCGCACCCATTCGACGATGGCCGCGGCGTTGGCCATCGGGTGCTGGTAGATGGTGTGCCAGACATCGACATGGGCCGCACGCGCGGCCAAGAGGTCGTAGTAGCCGCCCAGCGGCAGCAGCAAGGTGCGCAGCTTGTCGGCGTCGCCGATGGGCTCGGCCCAGGGCGCTTCGGCCGCCACCGCGCGCATCAGGCGGTGCGTGGGCTCCTGGCGGTTGTCGGGCATCTGGACGGCGAGCACGCCGCCCGGGGCCAGCGCGTCGAACAGGCGGGGGATCAGCGTCTCGTGATCCGGCACCCATTGCAGGGACGCGTTGGCATAAATGAGATCGGGCGCTTCTGTTTCACGCGGCGCCCAGGTCGCGATGTCGCTCAACTCGAAGCGCGCCGCCGGCAGGCGCTCGCGCGCGCTGACCAGCATGGCCTCGGAGTTGTCGGTGCCCGTGACCTGCGCCTTCGGGAACCGATGTGCCAGCAGCTCGGTGGAATTGCCCGGTCCGCATCCGAGGTCGACCACGCGGGCGGCCTCGGCAAGCGGGACCCGCGCCAGGAGTTCCTGTGCGGGCCGGGTGCGCTCGTCCTCGTAGCGACGGTAGAGCGCGGGGTTCCAGTCGAGCATGCGGGCGGGCTTGCTTTACAGCAGGTGGGCGACGCCGGCGCGTTCGCCTTCGAGCTCTTCGAGCGTCTTGTTGATACGTTCCTGGCTGAAGGCGTCGATCTCGAGGCCTTCGACCAGCTTGTACTCACCGTTTTCGCAGGTGACCGGGAAGCCGAACATCACGTCCTTCGGAATGCCGTACTGGCCGTCCGACGGGATGCCCATCGTGACCCACTTGCCGTTGGTGCCCAGGGCCCAGTCGCGCATGTGGTCGATGGCGGCGTTGGCGGCCGAGGCAGCCGACGACAGGCCGCGCGCTTCGATGATGGCCGCACCGCGCTTGCCGACGGTCGGCAGGAAGGTGTTGGCGTTCCATTCCTGGTCGTTGATCATCTTGGCGACGCTTTCGCCGTTGATGGTCGCAAAGCGGTAGTCGGCGTACATCGTGGGCGAGTGGTTGCCCCAGACGGTGAGCTTCTCGATGTCGGCCACGGCCTTGCCGGTCTTGGCGGCGATCTGGCTGGCAGCGCGGTTGTGGTCCAGGCGCAGCATGGCGGTGAAGTTCTTGCGCGGCAGGTCCGGTGCCGACTTCATGGCGATGTAGGCGTTGGTGTTGGCGGGGTTGCCGACGACCAGCACCTTCACGTTGCGCGAGGCGACGGCGTTCAGCGCCTTGCCTTGTGCCGTGAAGATGGCGCCGTTGACGGCCAGCAGCTCGGCACGTTCCATGCCGGGGCCGCGGGGGCGCGAACCGACCAGCAGGGCGTAGTCGGCGTCCTTGAAGGCGGTCATCGGGTCGCCGTGGGCTTCCATGCCGGCCAGCAGCGGGAAGGCGCAGTCGTCGAGCTCCATCATCACGCCCTTGAGCGCCTTCTGGGCCTTCTCGTCGGGGATTTCGAGCAGTTGCAGGATGACCGGCTGGTCTTTGCCGAGCATTTCGCCGGAAGCGATACGGAACAACAGGGCGTAACCGATTTGACCGGCGGCACCGGTAACGGCAACGCGGACAGGCTTTTTGCTCATGGGAAGACTCCAGAAGGTGGTGAAACGGGTTAGCGCTCTCGTGGGGCGCCGCGGTCCAGCGGGGGGAAGCTTTCCCGCGGCGCGGGACCGGGCCGCATTTTAAGCCGATTCGACAAAGGCCGTCTTATGTCTTATATAAGATATCCTCTGGGGGTCCGCCACGGCGCACCCCACCGCTGCCATGAACACGCCCTCCACCCTCGACGAGCCCACGACGCCGTCCTTCAGTCCGCTCTACCAGCAGATCAAGACCCTGATCCTGCAGAGCCTGCAGGCCGGCGAGTGGAAGCCGGGCGAGCCTATCCCCAGCGAGATGGACCTGGCCGTACGCTTTCGCGTGAGCCAGGGCACGGTGCGCAAGGCGATCGACGAGCTGTCCGCTGAAAACCTGGTGGTGCGCCGCCAGGGCAAGGGCACCTTCGTCGCCACGCATGCCGAGCAGCATGTGCAGTACCGTTTTCTCAAGCTGGTGCCCGACGCCGGCAGCCCGAGCGCCGAAGGCCCGGCCGAGCGCACCATCGTCGACTGCAAGCGCCTGCGCGCCTCGGCCGACGTGGCGCGTGCGCTGAGCCTGCGCACCGGCGACGCCGTGCTGCAGGTGCGCCGCGTGCTCGCCTATGGCGGCGTGCCGACCATCCTCGAAGACCTCTGGCTGCCCGGCGCGCCCTTCAAGGGCCTCACGGCCGACCGGCTGCGCGCCTGGCCCGGCCCGATGTACGCGATGTTCGAAACCGAGTTCGGCGTGCGCATGGTGCGTGCCGAAGAAAAGATCCGCGCCGTACTGCCCGATGCCGAACAGGCCCAGCTGCTCGACGTGCCGCTGCAGATGCCGCTGCTGAGCGTGGAGCGCGTGGCGCACACGTACCACGACATGCCGATGGAACTGCGCCGCGGCCTGTACCGCACCGACACCCACCACTACCGCAACCAGTTGGGCTGATCCGATGGCGCCGAAGAACCTCGCCCGCGCGGGCACAAACGCGCACACTCAGCCCGCGCAACGCAACCTCGAGCCCCGAGCATCCGACTGCCGCAGTGCGTTGACTCCTGCGCGTCCGATGCGCGATGGTGCATTGCAATAGAATTTTGCGTTGTTTGCATTCCGCAGAAGAAACAAAAGCGTTCGCTCTCAGAACAAGCCAACAAGTCACAAAGCCACGAAAGCCATCTCCCTATGACAGAGCTTGCAACTCCCCCCCGGCCGCCGCGTCGCGAATTCCGGAACATCAACGCCTTCACCGATCTCACGACCTACCGGCTGCCGCCGGCCGGCATCGTGTCGATCCTGCACCGCGTGAGCGGTGTGCTGATGTTCCTGCTGATGCCCTTCATCATCTGGATGTTCGACACCTCGCTGTCATCTGACTATTCGTTCGCGAAATTCAAGGCCGCGTTCAACACCGGCATCGGCTTTGCCCCGGGATGGTTCTTCAAGCTCATTGCACTGGCGCTCATCTGGGCCTACCTGCACCACTTCATCGCCGGCCTGCGTCACCTCTGGATGGACGTGAGCCACTCCGCCGTGACCAAGGAGTTCGGTCACAGCTCGGCCATGTTCACGCTGGGCGCAAGCATCATCCTCACGCTGGCGCTCGGCGCCAAGCTGTTCGGCCTGTACTGAGAAGGAGCCAACCATGTCTGTGAATTACGGCTCCAAGCGCATCGTCGTCGGCGCGCACTACGGTCTGCGCGACTGGCTCAGCCAACGCATCACCGGCGCCCTGATGGCGCTGTTCACGATCATCCTGCTCGCGCAGCTGATCTTCTCGCGCGGCCCCATCGGTTACGACCTGTGGGCCGGCATCTTCGCCGCACAGTGGATGAAGGTCCTGACCTTCTCCGTGATCGTTGCCCTGCTCTATCACGTGTGGGTCGGCATGCGCGACGTGTGGATGGACTACGTCCAGCCTGTCGCCATCCGTCTCGTGCTGCAAGTTTTCACCATCGTCTGGCTTGTCGGTTGTGCGGGTTGGGCCATTCAAGTGCTTTGGAAGATCTGACCCACCATGACCTACACAAAAGAAAACATCACCAAGCGCAAGTTCGACGTCGTCATCGTCGGTGCCGGCGGCTCCGGCATGCGCGCCTCGCTGCAACTCGCCCGTGCCGGCCTCAACGTGGCCGTGCTCTCCAAGGTGTTCCCGACCCGTTCGCACACCGTCGCTGCCCAGGGCGGCGTGGGCGCTTCGCTCGGCAACATGAGCGAAGACAACTGGCACTACCACTTCTACGACACGATCAAGGGTTCCGACTGGCTCGGCGACCAGGACGCGATCGAGTTCATGTGCCGTGAAGCCCCGAAGGTCGTGTACGAGCTCGAACACTTCGGCATGCCCTTCGACCGCAACCCCGACGGCACGATCTACCAGCGTCCGTTTGGCGGCCACACCGCCAACTACGGCGAGAAGGCCGTGCAGCGCGCCTGCGCCGCGGCCGACCGCACCGGCCACGCGATGCTCCACACGCTCTACCAGAAGAACGTGGAAGCCCGCACCCAGTTCTTCGTCGAATGGATGGCGCTGGACCTCATCCGCGACAACGAAGGCGATGTGGTCGGCGTCACGGCCCTCGAGATGGAAACCGGCGACCTGCACATCCTGCAGGCCAAGACCGTGCTGCTGGCCACCGGCGGCGCAGGCCGCATCTTCGGTGCGTCCACCAACGCGTTCATCAACACCGGCGACGGCCTGGGCATGGCCGCACGTTCGGGCATCCCGCTGCAGGACATGGAGTTCTGGCAGTTCCACCCCACCGGCGTGGCCGGCGCGGGCGTGCTGCTGACCGAAGGCTGCCGCGGCGAAGGCGCGATCCTGCTGAACAGCAACGGCGAACGCTTCATGGAGCGCTACGCGCCCACCCTGAAGGACCTGGCACCGCGCGACTTCGTCTCGCGCTCGATGGACCAGGAAATCAAGGAAGGCCGTGGCTGTGGTCCCAACAAGGACTACATCCACATGAAGCTGGACCACCTGGGTGCCGACACCATCCACAAGCGGCTGCCGTCGGTCTACGAGATCGGCATCAACTTCGCCAACGTCGACGTCACCAAGGAACCGATTCCCGTGGTGCCCACCATCCACTACCAGATGGGCGGCATCCCGACGAACATCAACGGCCAGGTCGTCATCCAGAAGGGTGAAGACAACAGCGCCGTAGTGAACGGCCTGTACGCGGTGGGCGAATGCTCCTGCGTGAGCGTGCACGGCGCCAACCGCCTGGGCACCAACTCGCTGCTCGACCTGCTGGTGTTCGGCCGCGCGGCCGGCAACCACATCGTCGAGTTCAACGACAAGCTCAAGGAACACAAGGAACTGCCCAAGGATGCGGCCGACCGCACCCTGCAGCGCCTGAACGAGCTCGAAGCCTCCACCGGCGGCGAATACGCCCAGGACGTGGCCGGCGAGATCCGCGCCGTCATGCAGCAGCACGCCGCCGTGTTCCGCAAGCAGGCCTCGATGGACGAAGGCGTGGTCAAGATCGCCGCCGTGCGCGAGCGCGTCAAGTCGATCGGCCTGAAGGACAAGTCCAAGGTGTTCAACACCGCCCGCATCGAAGCGCTGGAAGTCGACAACCTGATCGAAGTGGCGCAGGCCACCATGGTCTCGGCCGCCGCCCGCAAGGAATGCCGCGGCGCCCACACGGTGGAAGACTACGAGCGTCCCGCGGACGACCCGGTCGCACCGCTGGGCCGCGACGACGCCAACTGGATGAAGCACACGCTCTGGTACAGCGCGGACAACCGCCTCTCGTACAAGCCCGTCAAGCTGCAGCCGCTGACGGTGGCATCCGTGCCGCCCAAGGTCCGCACGTTCTAAGAATATTTACAAGGTCCATACGATGAAGCGCACATTCCAGATCTACCGCTACGACCCGGACAAGGACGCCAAGCCCTACATGCAGACGGTCGAGGTCGAACTCGACGGCCACGAACGCATGCTGCTGGACGCCCTGATGAAGCTCAAGGCGCAGGATCCCACGCTGTCGTTCCGCCGCTCGTGCCGCGAAGGCGTCTGCGGCTCCGACGCGATGAACATCAACGGCAAGAACGGTCTGGCCTGCCTGACCAACATGAACACGCTCAAGGGCACCGTCGTGCTCAAGCCGCTGCCGGGCCTGCCCGTCATCCGCGACCTGATCGTCGACATGACCCAGTTCTTCAAGCAGTACAACTCGATCAAGCCGTACCTGCAGAACGACACCGTGCCGCCCGAGAAGGAACGCCTGCAGTCGCCCGAAGAGCGCGAAGAGCTCGACGGCCTGTACGAGTGCATCCTGTGCGCGAGCTGCTCGACGAGCTGCCCGAGCTTCTGGTGGAACCCCGACAAGTTCGTCGGCCCGGCCGGCCTGCTGCAGGCCTACCGCTTCATCGCCGACAGCCGCGACGAAGCCACCGCCGAGCGCCTGGACAACCTGGAAGACCCGTACCGCCTGTTCCGCTGCCACACGATCATGAACTGCGTCGACGTGTGCCCGAAGAGCCTGAACCCGACCAAGGCCATCGGCAAGATCAAGGAACTGATGGTGCGTCGCGCCATCTGACGGTTTTTCCGAGAAGCCTTACTTATGTCGACCCCCGCCAACGCCCCCGATACGCTGCTCGGCGAACGCGCGCTGAGCAAGCTCAAGTGGCGTTGCCGGCGCGGCCTGCTGGAGAACGACCTGTTCATCGCCCGCTTCTTCGAGCGGCACGAATCCCACATGACCGTCGGTCAAGCGGGAGCGATGGAGACATTGATGGACCTGTCGGACAACGACCTCCTCGACCTGCTGCTGTGCAGAAAGGAGCCCGAGCCCGCATGGGCCGGGGCCGAGGTGGTCGCATTGCTGCAGCTGATGCGTACCGACGGCGCTCAGCGTCCTGCCATTTTTTCTCCTTCGTCCTGAATCCACCTCTGAAAGTAAACCGAAATGAAAGCATCCGATACCAAGGCCACGCTGTCGTTCAGCAATGGCGGCGACAACGTCGAACTGCCGATCTACAAGGGCACCATCGGGCCCGACGTGATCGACATCCGCAAGCTGTATGCACAGACCGGCATGTTCACGTACGACCCGGGCTTCATGTCGACCGCCGCCTGCCAGTCGGCCATCACCTACATCGACGGTGACAAGGGCGAGCTGCTGTACCGCGGCTACCCCATCGAGCAGCTCGCGACCAACTGCGACTTCATGGAAACCTGCCACCTGCTGCTGTACGGCGAGCTGCCGGACGCAGGCAAGAAGGCCAGCTTCACCAAGCTCGTGACGAACCACACGATGGTCAACGAGCAGATGCAGTTCTTCCTGCGCGGCTTCCGCCGTGATGCCCACCCGATGGCCATCATGACCGGCCTCGTGGGCGCCCTGTCGGCCTTCTATCACGACAGCACGGACATCAACAATCCCGAGCACCGCGAGATCGCCGCGATCCGCCTGATCGCGAAGATGCCCACGCTCGTGGCCATGGCCTACAAGTACACCGTCGGCCAGCCGTACATGTACCCGAAGAACGAACTCAGCTATGCAGGCAACTTCCTGCACATGATGTTCGCCACGCCGTGCGAAGAGTACAAGGTGAACCCGGTGCTCGAGCGCGCGCTCGACCGCATCTTCATCCTGCACGCAGACCACGAGCAGAACGCCTCGACCTCGACCGTTCGCCTGTGCGGCTCGTCGGGCACGAACCCCTTCGCAGCCATCGCGGCCGGCGTGGCGTGCCTCTGGGGCCCGGCCCACGGCGGTGCCAACGAAGCGGCGCTGAACATGCTGTACGACATCCAGCGCGAAGGCGGCGTGGAAAAGATCGGCGAGTTCATCAAGAAGGTCAAGGACAAGAACTCGAACGTCAAGCTGATGGGCTTCGGCCATCGCGTGTACAAGAACTACGACCCGCGCGCCAAGCTGATGCAGGAGACCTGCAACGAAGTGCTGACCGAGCTGGGCCTGGAGAACGATCCGCTGTTCAAGCTGGCCAAGGAACTCGAGAAGATCGCGCTCGAGGACGAGTACTTCGTCTCGCGCAAGCTCTACCCGAACGTCGACTTCTACTCGGGCATCGTGCAGCGCGCCATCGGCATCCCCGTGCCGCTGTTCACCGCGATCTTCGCGCTGGCCCGCACCGTCGGCTGGATCGCCCAGCTGAACGAAATGATCGGCGACCCCGAGTACAAGATCGGCCGCCCGCGCCAGCTGTTCGAAGGCTCGCCCAAGCGTGACGTGAAGCCGATCTCGGCCCGCTGATCGACCGGCTGCGGAACCTCCGCTCCCTGAAAAAGCTGCCTCCGGGCAGCTTTTTTATTGCCCGTTCGGCATGCCCCTCCTCGCCAGCCGGCAGCGAGGTCATCGCATATCGCGATGGCAAGGGCTTCAAAACAGGAAGAAAATAGAAAACTCATCGCCAAACGCGATGCCCAAGCCCCCATGAGCACGTCCGAACGCAACTTTGCCCGCCGCATCGACCTCACGTCGTTGCAGCTGTTCGTGGCCGTGTGCGAGCTGGGCAGCATCGGGCGCGCGGCGGAGCGCGAGTTCATCGCGGCCTCGGCCGTGAGCAAGCGGCTGTCCGACCTGGAAGCCACGCTCGGCACCGCCCTGCTCTACCGCCATGCGCGCGGCGTCGACCTCACGCCGGCCGGCGAAAGCCTGCTGCACCACGCCCGCTCGGTGCTCTACAGCCTCGAGAAGATGCAAGGCGAGCTCAGCGAATACGCCGACGGCGTGCGCGGCCACGTGCGGGTGCACGCCAACATCTCGGCCATCGTGCAGTTCCTGCCGGAAGACCTGGGCGTGTTCTCGCGTGCGCACGAGGCCATCAAGATCGACCTCGAGGAGCACCTGAGCAGCGAAGTGATCCGCGCGGTGCAGGAAGGCGCGGCCGACCTCGGCGTGTGCCACGTGGCCGGCGGCGCGGGCGAGCTGCAGAGCCTTTCCTACCGACACGACCGCCTCGCGCTGATCGTTCCCGAGGGGCACGCGCTGGCCGCGCAGGACGCGATCGATTTCGTCGACTCGCTGGCCTTCGACCACGTCGGCCTGCACACCAACAGTTCGATCTACGTGGCGATGCACGAAGCGGCGCTGAGCGCCGGCCGCAGCGTGAAGCTGCGCATCCACGTCACGGGCCTGGACGCCATGTGCCGGATGATCGACAACGGCCTGGGCATCGGCGTGATGCCGCAGCGCGCCTTCGAACTCATGCACAACGGCATCGGCCGCGGCCTCGTGAGCGTGACGCTCAACGACGCCTGGGCGGCGCGCGAGATCCGCCTGGTGGCGCGCGACTTCTCCACCCTGCCGGTGGCGGCGCGCACGCTGGTGAACCACCTGCACGCGGCGGCCGATTCGGCCGACGCCACCGAACGACTCGCGGCCTAGGCCGCCTCGACAGACAATCCATTTCCCCACGAAAGACAAGAGACCGACATGGCACGCACGCTCTACGACAAGATCTGGGACGAACACGTCGTCCACACCGAGGAAGACGGCACCGCGATCCTCTACATCGACCGCCACCTGGTGCACGAGGTGACCAGCCCGCAGGCCTTCGAAGGCCTGCGCGAAGCCGGCCGCAAGCTGTGGCGCATCAGCTCGGTGGTGGCCACCGCCGACCACAACACGCCGACCACCGGCTGGGAGCGCGGCTACGAAGGCATTGCCGACCCGACCAGCAAGGAACAGGTCACCACGCTGGACCACAACATCGCCGAGTTCGGCGCCGCCGCGTTCTTCCCGTTCCTGAGCAAGCGCCAGGGCATCGTGCACGTGATCGGCCCGGAAAGCGGCGCGACGCTGCCGGGCATGACGGTCGTCTGCGGCGACTCGCACACCTCCACGCACGGCGCGTTCGGCGCGCTCGCGCACGGCATCGGCACCAGCGAGGTCGAGCACGTGATGGCCACGCAGACGCTGCTGGGCAAGAAGGCCAAGAACATGCTCGTGAAGGTCGAAGGCAAGCTGCCGCTGGGCTGCACGGCCAAGGACATCGTGCTGGCCATCATCGGCAAGATCGGCACCGCCGGCGGCACGGGCTACACGATCGAATTCGCCGGCTCGGCGATTCGCGACCTGAGCATGGAAGGCCGCATGACGGTCTGCAACATGGCCATCGAGGCCGGCGCGCGCGCCGGGCTGGTGGCGGTCGACGAAAAGACCATCGCCTACGTGAAGGGCCGCCCGCTCGCGCCCATCGGCGTCGAATGGGACCAGGCCGTGAGCTACTGGCGCACGCTGCAGTCCGACCCCGGCGCGACCTTCGACGCCGTGGTCGAGCTCGACGCTGCGCAGATCCAGCCGCAGGTCACCTGGGGCACCTCGCCCGAGATGGTGGTCGAGATCAACGGCCGCGTGCCCGATCCCGACAAGGAAAAGGACGCCAGCAAGCGCAGCGCCATCGAGCGCGCACTGGTCTACATGGGCCTGGAGCCCAACAAGGCCATGAACGACATCTTCATCGACAAGGTGTTCATCGGCTCGTGCACCAACAGCCGCATCGAGGACATGCGCGAAGCCGCCGCCGTGGTGAAGAAGCTCGGCCAGAAGGTCGCGAAGAACGTGAAGCTCGCGATGGTCGTGCCCGGCTCGGGCGTGGTGAAGGAACAAGCCGAGCGCGAAGGGCTCGATGTGATCTTCAAGGCCGCCGGCTTCGAATGGCGCGAGCCCGGCTGCTCGATGTGCCTGGCGATGAACGCCGACCGCCTGGAGCCCGGCGAGCGCTGCGCATCGACCTCGAACCGCAACTTCGAAGGCCGCCAGGGCGCGGGTGGTCGCACCCACCTCGTGAGCCCCGCGATGGCCGCCGCTGCCGCCGTGCACGGCCACTTCGTCGACGTGCGCACCTTCGCCTGATCTGGAGACATCACATGCAGAAATTCACCGTGCACAAGGGCCTCGTGGCCCCCATGGACCGCGAGAACGTCGACACCGACGCGATCATTCCCAAGCAGTTCCTCAAGTCGATCAAGAAGACCGGCTTCGGCGTGAACCTGTTCGACGAGTGGCGCTACCTGGACGCCGGCTTTCCGGGCCAGGACCCGGCCAGCCGCAAGCCGAACCCCGACTTCGTGCTGAACCAGCCGCGCTACGCGGGCGCCTCGGTGCTGCTGGCGCGCAAGAACTTCGGCTGCGGCTCGTCGCGCGAGCACGCGCCGTGGGCGCTCGACCAGTACGGCTTTCGCGCCATCATTGCGCCGAGCTACGCCGACATCTTCTTCAACAACAGCTTCAAGAACGGCCTGCTGCCGATCGTGCTGCCCGAGTCGCAGGTCTCGCAGCTGTTCGACGAGGCCTTCGCCTTCCCGGGCTACACGCTGACCATCGACCTGGAGCGCCAGGTGGTGGTGAAGCCCGACGGCCAGGAGTTCGCGTTCGACGTGCAGGCCTTCCGCAAGTACTGCCTGATCAACGGGCTGGACGACATCGGCCTGACGCTGCGCCACAAGGACAAGATCAAGGCCTTCGAGACCGAGCGCCTGGCGCAGAAGCCATGGCTCGCGCACACGATGATCTCGTGATCGGCGGCATTTCCGTTTTCAAGAAAAAACCTCAGACCAACTTATGAAAATCGCAGTTCTCCCGGGTGACGGCATCGGCACCGAAATCGTGGCGGAAGCCGTCAGGGTGCTCGAAGTCCTCGACCTGAAGTTCGAGATGGAATCGGCCCTGGTCGGTGGTGCAGCCTACGAGGCGCACGGCCACCCGCTGCCCGAATCGACGCTGAAGCTCGCGAAGGAATCCGACGCGGTGCTGTTCGGCGCCGTCGGCGACTGGAAGTACGACAAGCTCGACCGCCCGCTGCGTCCCGAGCAGGCCATCCTGGGGCTGCGCAAGAACCTGGGCCTGTTCGCCAACTTCCGCCCCGCCATCTGCTACGAGCAGCTGGTGGACGCCTCGAGCCTGAAGCCCGAGCTGATCGCGGGCCTGGACATCCTCATCATCCGCGAGCTGACCGGCGACATCTACTTCGGCCAGCCGCGCGGGCGCCGCATCGCCACCGACGGCCACTTCCCCGGCGCTGAAGAAGCCTTCGACACGATGCGCTACTCGCGCCCCGAGGTCGAGCGCATCGCCCGCGTCGCCTTCGAGGCGGCCCGCAAGCGCAGCAAGCGCGTGACCAGCGTGGACAAGGCCAACGTGCTGGAGACCTTCCAGTTCTGGAAGGACATCGTGACCGAGGTCGGCAAGGAGTACCCGGACGTCGAGCTCGACCACATGTACGTCGACAACGCGGCCATGCAGCTCGTGAAGGCGCCCAAGAAGTTCGACGTGGTCGTCACCGGCAACATGTTCGGCGACATCCTCTCGGACGAGGCCGCGATGCTCACCGGCTCCATCGGCATGCTGCCCTCGGCGTCGCTCAATGCGAGCAACCAGGGCCTGTACGAGCCCAGCCACGGCAGCGCGCCCGACATTGCTGGCAAAGGGGTTGCCAATCCTTTGGCTACAATCCTGTCCGCTGCCATGATGCTCCGCTTCTCCCTCAACCAGCCCGAAGCTGCCGACCGTATCGAGTCGGCGGTCAAGCACGTGCTCGCCTCCGGGCTGCGCACGGGCGACATCTGGTCCGAAGGCACGAAGCGCGTCGGCACCCGCGAAATGGGCGACGCGGTCGTAGCAGCCATCACCAAAAAGACGATTACCGGCTAACCGCAGCCCGCTTCGTCACGCCCTCCCCCGGCCGACGAGTCGGGGGCAAAAAAGACTGATTTTTTCTTTCTTCACTAAGGGCAAACTGAAATGGCGAACGCATCCAAGCAACCTCTGGTCGGCCTCGTGGGCTGGCGCGGCATGGTCGGCTCGGTCCTCATGGACCGCATGCAGGCCGAAGGCGACTTCGGCCTCATCGAGCCGGTCTTCTTCTCGACCTCGAACGCGGGCGGCAAGGCCCCGGCGATGGCCAAGAACGAGACCACGCTCAAGGATGCGAACGACATCGAGGCACTGAAGAAGTGCGACATCGTCATTACCTGCCAGGGCGGCGACTACACCAGCGAGGTGTTCCCCAAGCTGCGCGCCGCTGGCTGGAACGGCCACTGGATCGACGCGGCCTCCACGCTGCGCATGAACGATGACGCGATCATCGTGCTCGACCCCGTCAACCTGCCCGTGATCCAGAACGCGCTCGCCAAGGGCGGCAAGAACTGGGTCGGCGGCAACTGCACCGTGAGCTGCATGCTCATGGGCGTGGGCGCCCTCTACAAGGCCGGCCTGGTCGAGTGGATGACCAGCATGACCTACCAGGCAGCCTCGGGCGGCGGCGCGCAGCACATGCGCGAGCTGCTGACCCAGTTCGGCACTCTGAACGCCGAAGTGCGCGCCCTGCTCGACGACCCGAAGTCGGCCATCCTCGAGATCGACCGCAAGGTGCTGCACAAGCAGCAGAACCTGAGCGCCTCCGAAATCGCCAACTTCGGCGCCCCGCTGGGCGGCTCGCTGATCCCCTGGATCGACAAGGACCTGGGCGACGGCATGTCCAAGGAAGAGTGGAAGGGCGGCGCCGAGACCAACAAGATCCTCGGCCAGGGCGCGGGCTTCGGCACCGCCGCCACGCCGGTGGACGGCTTCTGCGTGCGCATCGGCGCGATGCGCTGCCACAGCCAGGCCCTGACCTTCAAGCTCAAGAAGGACGTGCCGGTGGCCGACATCGAAGCGATGATCGCCGCCGACAACCCCTGGGCCAAGGTCGTGCCGAACACGCGCGAAGCCACCGTGAAGGACCTGACGCCGGTGGCCGTGACGGGCACCATGGACATCCCGGTCGGCCGCATCCGCAAGCTGGCGATGGGCCCCGAGTACGTCGGCGCCTTCACCATCGGCGACCAGCTGCTGTGGGGCGCGGCCGAACCGCTGCGCCGCATGCTGCGCATCCTGCTCGAAGCCTGATGCGGGCAGCTCAGGGCCTTGAAATACAAAAATGTTGCCGAAAGGCAACACAGGATGTCATCGGAAGTATGCGCGCACTGGGTAGATCAGGCGCATTGCCTTGTCAGTGCATGTTGATGATGCTAACGTCCTCTTACAAATTCAGGGCCTGAGCCGCCCCTATCAGCATGACAAGACATCTGTTGCCCGCGGCCCGCCCTTCGGCCGCCCGCCCCGCCCTGCCGTCGAATGGCTGGCGCCTTTCCATCCTGGGTGCCGCTGCGGCCCTGACGCTGGGACTGGCCAGCGCCGACGCCAGCGCCTTCGCGCTGGGACCGCTGCGGGTGCAGTCGGCACTGGGCGAACCGCTGCGCGCCGAGATCGATGTCACTGAAATGGCCGCCAACGAGGCGGAAGGCCTGAAGATCAACATCGCTACGGCCGAAGCCTTCAAGAACGCAGGCATCCCGTACAACGCGGCCCTGGGCGATGTGAAAGCCACGCTGCAGCGCCGCGCCGGCGGCCAGTACGTGGTGCGCCTGGCCGGCAACCGTCCGCTCAACGACCCCTTCATCGACCTGCTGCTCGAAGCCAATGGCGCCTCGGGCCGCATCGTGCGCGACTACACCGTGCTGCTCGATCCGCCGGCCACGCGCCAGGCGGCAGCCGCACCGGTCGCACCCATCGCACCGCAGATCGCCACGCCGGTCGAGCGCCCCGCGCCCGCCCCGCGCGTGCGCCGCGAGCCCGCGCCTGCAGTGGCTGCAACGCCCGCACCCGCTGCGGCTGCGCCGGCCCCTGCGGCCGCACC
Organism: Variovorax sp. GW821-FHT09D07; assembly: GCF_059416345.1. Classification (NCBI taxonomy): domain Bacteria; kingdom Pseudomonadati; phylum Pseudomonadota; class Betaproteobacteria; order Burkholderiales; family Comamonadaceae; genus Variovorax; species Variovorax sp. GW821-FHT09D07. Next base: position 463,213 of record NZ_JBWKOY010000004.1, on the reverse strand, counting down.
GGCTCCTGCGCCGGCACGTGCCGCCGTTGCTGCCCCCAGCGGCGGCAGTGGCGAGCAAGTCACGGTACGCCGTGGCGACACCGCCGGCAAGATCGCCTCTACTCACAAGCCAGCCGATGTCTCGCTCGACCAGATGCTGGTCGCGCTGCTGAACGCCAACCCCGACGCCTTCGTCGGCGGCAACGTCAACCGGATGAAGGCCGGTGCCGTGCTCGACCTGCCGAACGCCGCCGCAGCGAGCGCCGTGCCAGCCGCCGACGCGCGCCGCACGATCACCGCGCAAAGCCGCGACTTCGGCAGCTACCGTCAGCGCCTCGCCGAAAACGCCCCGACCACCAACGTGGCCGCCGCGAGCCGCCAGGCCTCGGGCAAGCTGCAGGCCAGCGTGGAAGACCGCAATGCCGCCGCCAGCGCACCCGACAAGCTCACGGTGTCGCAAGGCAACGCCGCCGCGCGCGCCGCCGATGAAAAGGTCGCGCAGGCCCGCCAGGCGCAGGACAGCAGCAACCGCGTCGCCGAACTCACGAAGAACATCAACGAGCTGAACAAGCTCAAGGCCGGCACCGGCACGGGCACGGGCACCGGCTCGTCCGCTCCGGCCGCCGCGCCTGCAGCGCCGGCCACCACGCCCGGCATCGCCGTTCCCGCGCCGCTGGCCGGTGCCACGACGCCGACGCCAGCGGTCGCGGCCGCTCCTGCACCCGCCGCGGCCCCTGCCGCCGCAGCCACCGCACCGGCAACGCCGGCGCCGGCAGCCGCTCCCGCTGCAACGCCCCCCGTCGCCGCGGCCTCCGCTGCAGCACCCGCCGCACCGTCGGCCACCGACGCAGCCGCCCTGCCCGTGGCAGCCGCAGCCAGCGCTGCAGCCGCCGCCGCGCCCATCGTCGCTCCCAAGCCTGTGGTCAAGGCCGCACCGCCGCCGCCCCCGCCGGAACGCAGCTTCCTCGAGGAGCTGCTCGACAACCCGCTGATGCTCGCGGGCGCCGCGCTGATCGCGCTGCTGGTCGGCTTCCTGCTGTACCGCGTGCTGGGCCGCCGCCGCGAAGAAATGAGCGAAAGCGTGTTCCTCGAGAGCCGCATCCCCAAGGACTCGTTCTTCGGCGCCAGCGGCGGCGAATCGGTCGACACCAAGAACCGCGGCGACTCCACCGTGTCGTCGCTGTCGTACTCGCCGAGCCAGCTCGACGCGGGCGATGTCGACCCGGTCGCCGAAGCCGACGTCTACCTCGCCTATGGCCGCGACCTGCAGGCTGAGGAAATCCTGCGTGAAGCGCTGCGCCTGAACCCGGACCGTACCGCGATCCACCTCAAGCTGCTCGAAATCCACGCCAAGCGCCGCGACGTGCGCGCCTTCGACGGCCTGGCCACCGAAGTGCACAAGCTGACCAACGGCGCGGGCTCCGAATGGAACCGCGTGGTCGACATGGGCAAGGACCTCGACCCGGGCAACCCGCTGTACGAATCGGGCACGGGCACCGCACGAGGCGCGAGCCAGGCCGAAACCGCCGCATTCGCCGGCGCGCTGGCCGCTGCTGCCAAGCCGGCTGCTGCAGTCGCAGCCGCCGTCGTGGCACCGCCGCCCCCGGCCGCACCGCCCGTGGCGTCGGCTCCGCCGGCCTTCATGCCCTCGGTCGCACCGCTGGACTTCGACCTCGACCTGACCCAGCCGCCCGCACCGGCGCCCGCCCCCGTGGGTGCCAGCCTGCCGAAGTCGGTCTACGCACCGACGGCCGCACCGGCCCCGTTGAGCAACGGCCACGCCGCGGCACCTGTCGATCTCGAAAACGATTTCGACACAGCGCCCGGCGCGTTGACGGCCCACACGCGCCCCTCGTCGCTGAACGACGCGGAGCACAACACCCGCCCGGCCATGCTGCGCGACACGCTGCCTGCCGACTCGGGCTTCATCGAGTTCGACATGAGCGCCCTCGCCGGCCTGCCGGCCCGCTCCGCCGCCGCCGAAGCACCGCGCTCTGCGGCCGTGGCCACCTCGCCGTCCGCGCTGGACGACGACGGCGACGACAACCCGCACGCTGTGAAGCTTTCGCTGGCCCGCGAACTGCAGGCCATCGGCGACGTCGAAGGCGCGCGCTCGCTGGTCGAGGAAGTCGAAGCCGAAAGCGCCGGCGACCTCAAGTCGCAAGCCAAGCAGTTGCTCGCCGAACTGCGCTGAGCCGGTTGCCGACTGCCCTTCTGATCGCTTCGTGAGGCTGGCACTCGGCATCCGCTACAACGGCCAGGCATACGAGGGCTGGCAGAGCCAGCGCTCGGGCCGCACGGTGCAGGACAAGCTCGAAGCCGCCCTCGCAAAGTTCGCCGGCCTGCCCGCCGGCAGCCGGGTCAGCACGCTGTGCGCCGGCCGCACCGACGCCGGCGTGCACGGGCTGATGCAGGTGGTGCATTTCGACACCGACATCGAACGCGACCCGTTCTCCTGGATGCGTGGCACCAACCGCTACCTGCCCGACGACATCGCGGTGCAGTGGGCGCACCCGGTGCCCGACGAATTCCATTGCCGCGCCAGCGCCCTGGCGCGCCGCTACGTCTACGTGCTCTCGCAGTCGCCCGTGCGGCCCAGCCTCGATGCGGGCCGGGTCGGCTGGTCGATGTACCCGCTCGACGGCGACGCGATGCGCGCCGCGGCGGCCCTGCTGGTCGGCCGGCACGATTTCAGCTCGTTCCGCGCTTCGGCCTGCCAGGCCCTCTCGCCGGTCAAGGACCTGCGGCGCCTCGAGATCACGCGCGTGGGCGACGGCGAGCGCTGCCGCTGGCACTTCGAATTCGAGGCCGATGCCTTCCTGCACCACATGATCCGCAATCTGATGGGCAGCCTGGTGCGCATTGGCCGCGGCGACGAGCGGCCCGAATGGATCACCGAGGTGCTCGAGGCGCGCAGCCGCAAGGTCGCGGCGCCCACCTTCTCCGCCGACGGCCTGTACTTCCTCGGCCCGTTGTACGACGCCAAGTGGGGTCTGCCGGCCGAGGCCACGTTCCAGGGCGAGCGGGCTTCGTATGATGGCCCGCCATGACATCTCCCGCCCCCCTCGCCCCGCGCACCCGCATCAAGATCTGTGGCCTCACGCGTGAGGCCGATGTGGACGCGGCGGTCGAGGCCGGCGCCGACGCGATCGGCTTCGTGCTCTACCCGAAGAGCCCGCGCGCGGTGAGCGTCGAGCGCGCCGCCGAGCTGGCCTCGCGCCTGCCGCCCTTCATCACGCCGGTGCTGCTGTTCGTGAACGCGGACGCTCCCGAAGTCCTGGCCTCCCTGGCCCGCGTGAAAGGCGCCATCGCGCAGTTCCACGGGGAAGAAACACCCGAACAGTGCGAGGAAGCCACCGGCCCGGGACGCTTTCGTTACATGCGCGCCGCCCGGATTCCACTGGGGGCTGCCGGGGCCGGCTTCGACCTCGTAAAATACGCGTCCGATTACTCCCGCGCCCAGGCCATCCTGCTCGACGCCCATGTCGAAGGTTATGGCGGAGGCGGCAAGGCTTTCGATTGGTCACTTCTTCCACCCGCCGTCGACGCTCACCTCGTCTTGAGTGGTGGGCTCACACCTGCAAACGTGAGCGATGGCATTCACAGCCTGCGGACGCGCTGCAAGACGCTGTCCGTTGATGTGAGCTCGGGCGTCGAAATCGACGGTCCCGGGCACAAGGGCCTCAAGGACGCCGGAAAGATCCGGGCATTCGTCGCCGCCGTGAGAGCCGCAGATGCGGCGAACACTGTCAAAGCCTCGGCAGCCGACGCTCCGTCCTTCTCCAGTTAGCCGCCGCACCCGATCGCATTCGGGCTGCGGCCCATCGATCGAGAACCATGCAAAGCCAATTCCAGGACTACCAGCAACCCGACGCCAGCGGCCACTTCGGCCCCTACGGCGGCACCTTCGCGAGCGAAACGCTCACCCACGCGATCAATGAGCTGCGCGACGCCTATGCGAAGTTCAAGGACGACCCGGCCTTCCTGGCCGAGTTCCACTACGAGCTGAAGCACTTCGTCGGCCGCCCCTCGCCGATCTACCACGCCGCTCGCACCAGCCGTGAAATGGGCGGCGCGCAGATCTACCTGAAGCGCGAGGACCTGAATCACACCGGCGCCCACAAGATCAACAACGTGATCGGCCAGGCGATGCTCGCGCGCCGCATGGGCAAGCCCCGCGTGATCGCCGAGACCGGCGCCGGCCAGCACGGCGTGGCCACGGCCACCATCTGCGCGCGCTACGGCCTCGAGTGCGTGGTCTACATGGGCAGCCAGGATGTGAAGCGCCAGAGCCCCAACGTCTACCGCATGAACCTGCTGGGCGCGACCGTCGTGCCCGTCGAGTCGGGCAGCAAGACGCTGAAGGACGCGCTCAACGAGGCCATGCGCGACTGGGTCACGAACGTCGAAAACACCTTCTACATCATCGGCACGGTGGCGGGCCCGCACCCCTACCCGACGATGGTGCGCGACTTCCAGAGCGTGATCGGCACCGAGTGCATCGCGCAGATGCCCGCCATGCTGGCGGCCGACGGCATCACCGGTGAAGCCGAGGGCAAACAGCCCGACGTGGTGGTCGCCTGCGTGGGCGGCGGCAGCAATGCGATCGGCATCTTCCATCCCTACATTCCGTTCGCGGGCACGCGCCTCATCGGCGTGGAAGCGGCCGGCGAAGGCCTGGACAGCGGCAAGCACGCCGCCTCGATCCTGCGCGGCAGCCCCGGCGTGCTGCACGGCAACCGCACCTACCTGCTGCAGAACGACGACGGCCAGATCACCGAGACGCACAGCATCAGCGCCGGCCTCGACTACCCGGGCGTGGGCCCCGAGCACGCCTACCTGGCCGACATCGGCCGCGCCGAGTACGTCGGCATCACCGACGTCGAGGCGCTCGAAGCCTTCCACTACCTGTGCCGCACGGAGGGCATCATTCCCGCGCTCGAATCCAGCCACGCCATGGCCTACGCCCTGAAGCTCGCCAAGACCATGCGCCCCGACCAGTCCATCCTCGTGAACCTCTCGGGCCGCGGCGACAAGGACATTGGCACCGTCGCCGACCTGTCGGGCGTCGATTTCTACGACCGCCCCTCGATGCGCGGCCTGAGCGTGAAGGGAGGCAAGTGATGAGCCGCATTGCTGCCAAGTTCCAGGCCCTGCAGGCGCAAGGCCGTCGCGCGCTGATCCCCTACGTCACCGCCGGCTTCCCCTTCGCCGACATCACGCCCGAGCTCATGCACGGCATGGTCGAGGCCGGTGCCGACGTGATCGAGCTGGGCGTGCCCTTCTCCGACCCGATGGCCGACGGCCCCGTGATCCAGAAGGCCGGCGAGGCCGCGCTGGCGCTGGGCGTCGGCATGAAGCAGGTGCTCGCCATGGTGGCCGCCTTCCGCACGAAGGACACGACCACGCCGGTCGTGCTCATGGGCTACGCCAACCCGGTCGAGCGCTACGACCTCGTGCACGGCAAGAAGGCCTTCATCCGCGACGCGGCCGCGGCCGGCGTCGATGGCCTGCTGGTCGTCGACTACCCGCCCGAGGAATGCGAGGACTTCGCCGCCGACCTGAAGACCGCCGGCATCGACCTGATCTTCCTGCTGGCCCCCACCAGCACCCCCGAGCGCATGGCGCAGGTGGCGCGCATCGCGAGCGGCTACGTGTACTACGTGTCGCTCAAGGGCGTGACCGGCGCCGGCCATCTCGACACCGAGGCGGTCGGGCGCATGATCCCGCGCATCCGCGAGCACGTGAGCATCCCCGTCGGCGTGGGCTTCGGCATCCGCGATGCGCGCACGGCGCAGGCCATCGGCTCGGCGGCGGACGCCGTGGTCATCGGCACCAAGATCATTCAACTCATCGAAGACCAGCCCCGCGACAACGTGGTGCCCACGGTGCGCGAATTCCTGGCCGGCATCCGGGAGGCGCTCGACGCGCTGCCGGCCGCCACGGCCAAGAACGCGGCTGGTCGATAATCACTGCCCTCACAAGGAGCCCCCATGAGCTGGCTTGAAAAACTGCTACCCGCCAAGATCGCACAAACCGACCCGTCCGAGCGCCGCCAGGTGCCCGAGGGCCTGTGGATCAAATGCCCGGCCTGCGAGACCGTTCTGTACAAGACCGACCTCGAGCACAACCAGAACGTCTGCCCGAGCTGCAGCCACCACCACCGCATCGGCGCCCGCGCCCGCCTGGACGCCTTCCTGGACGCCGAAGGCCGCTACGAAGTCGGCCAGGAAGTGCTGCCGGTCGACGCCCTGAAGTTCAAGGACAGCCGCAAGTACCCCGAGCGCCTGAAAGAAGCCCTGGAAAACACCGGCGAAACCGACGCGCTGGTCGTGCTGGGCGGCTCCGTCCACAGCATCAGCGTGGTCGTGGCCTGCTTCGAGTTCGAGTTCATGGGCGGCTCCATGGGCAGCGTGGTCGGCGAGCGCTTCGTGCGCGGCGTCGAGACCGCCATCGAGCAGAAGGTGCCCTTCGTGTGCTTCACCGCCACAGGCGGCGCGCGCATGCAGGAAGGCCTGCTCTCGCTGATGCAGATGGCCAAGACCAACGCCGCGCTCACGCGCCTGGCGAAGAAGGGCCTGCCCTACATCAGCGTGCTGACCGACCCGACCATGGGTGGCGTGAGCGCCGGCTTCGCCTTCGTGGGTGACGTGGTCATTGCCGAGCCCAAGGCGCTGATCGGCTTTGCCGGCCCGCGCGTGATCGAATCGACCGTGCGCGTGACGCTGCCCGAAGGCTTCCAGCGCGCCGAGTTCCTGCAGACCAAGGGCGCGATCGACTTCATCAGCGACCGCCGCGAACTGCGCAAGACCATCGCCAGCACGCTGGCCATGCTGCTGCGCCAGCCGGCTGACGCGGTGCTCTGACCGTCTCAGGCCCTGGCCTGTACGCCCGCACGCCGAAAGGCGGTGCGGGCGTTTTGCTGTCTGGGGTACTTCGACGCGTCAGGCGCCGAGCCGGAACGCAAAGACCAGCAGGTTGCCCAGCACGATCGCCACCACCTGCAGCACCACGATGGCGGCCAGCGGCGACAGGTCGACGCCGCCGATCAGCGGAATGAAGCGACGGAAGGGCCGCACCAGCGGCTCGGCCAGACGCGAGATCAGGTCGAGCAGCATCGGCGAGGCGCCCGGAATCCACGACAGCACCGCGTACACCACCAGCAGCGCCGTGAGGCCCGACACCGCCAGCTGCAGCAGGCCGACCAGCGACACCAGCGGCAGCGCCGTGATCCGCGCTAGGCTGCCGGCCAGCAGCCACAGCACCAGGAACTTGAGCATCACCAGCAGCCAGGCCGCGATCAGGCTCGCGAGGTCCCAGCGCTTCACCGCGGGCACGATGCGCCGCAGCGGCAGCACGATCCAGTCGGTGATGGCAAACACGAAACGCCCCAGCGGATTGCCGAAGGGCACGCGGTGGTACTGCATGTACAGGCGCAGCAGGCAGGCGCCGCCGAGCAGGCCGACGATCACGTCGAGAAGAAACGAAGGAATCTGATAGAGCATGGGGCGCAGCCGTGAGCGGAATGCGATGATAGCCACGCAAGGTTCTTCGATGACGACACAACCCCTTTTGCATTCACTGCCATTGTTCCCACTCGGCACGGTTCTCTTCCCCGGCGGCCTGCTGCCCTTGCGCATCTTCGAGGTCCGCTACCTCGACATGATCGGCAAGTGCCGCAAGGCCGGCGCCCCCTTCGGCGTGGTCAGCCTGACGAGCGGCGCCGAGGTGCGCAAGGCCGGCGCCGAAGCCGAGAGCTTTGCCGCCGTCGGCACGCTCGCCGACATCCGCACCTTCGACGCGCCGCAAAGCGGCCTGCTGCAGATCGAATGCGTCGGCACGCAGCGCTTTCGCGTGCGCAGCAGCGAGCTGCAGAAACACGGCCTGTGGGTCGCGGAGGTCGAGGCCATTGCCGACGACGTCGCGCTCGACATCCCCGACGACCTGCGCCACACCGCCACCGCGCTGCGCCGCCTCATCGACACCCTCGAAGAGCGCCGCCACGCGCAGGGCGACACCGTGCGCCTGCCGATCGGCGCGCCCTATCGCCTCGACGACTGCGGGTGGGTGGCCAACCGCTGGTGCGAGCTGGTGCCGATGCAGGTCGAACTGAAGCAGCGCCTGATGGAACTCGACAGCCCGCTGATGCGCCTGGAGCTGGTGAGCGATCTGCTGGCGCGCACCGGCATCACCGACTAGACACGGCCCGCCGCGAGATGAGCCCGGCGCCGGTCCGCTTCCACTCGATCCTGCTGCGCGCGGGCGCGGAGGCCTTCGCGGACAACCACCGCGCCTACTGCGCCCGCTGGGGCTACGCGCACCGCCTGCACGCCATCGGCACGCCGCACAACAGCGCGCGCACGCTGCTGGTCTACAAGTACAGCGTGGTGAGCGCCGCGCTGGCCGATGCGCCCGATGGCACGCTGCTGGTCTTCGCGGACGACGACGCGGCCTTTCTCGCGCCCCTGCCGGCACCGGCCGTGATCGGCGACGCAGCGCACTGGATCGCCGAGAACGAGCACCATCACCGCCCCGAGGGCAGCTGCTTCATGCTGCGCGCGGGCCCCGAAGCGACGGCCCTGGTGGCCCAGGTGCTCGAACGCCTGCGCACCGCGCCCGAGGCCGGCACCGACCGCTGGGCGCACCGGGAGCTCGAAGGCCTTGCAGCCCATCCGCATCACCAGCTTATCGACGGCCGGCACTACCCCAACCTGCTGTTCGCCCGCTTCGGCCACTACCTGCCCGAGGTCTCGGCCTTCGTGCTCTCGTTCAATCCCGCGGTCCACGTCGACGTGCAGGACAGGCGGGTGCGGGGCATCTTCGTGGACTACCTCAACACGGTGCTGGCGCGCGACGGCCAGCTCTACGACGACCTGCCGCCGCCCCCTACGGGCCAGCCGGACTACGAAGTGCGCAACGCCGGCCGCCCCGTTGCCTTGCTGACCAGCTACACGCCCAACATCGCCGGCTACGCCACGCTGTCGGAGCGCAACATCGCCGCCTACGCCGACCACCACGGCTACACCCACCACGTCTACCGCGACCTGCCCGCCGACCTGCGGGGCCGCGTGGCCGGCAACTGGATCAAGCCCCGGCTGCTGCTCAAGCACCTGGCCGAACACGAACAGGTCGCGTGGGTCGATGCCGACATCCTCATCCACGACCGCACGCGGCCGCTGGCTGCCCTGCTGCGCGGCCGACCAGTGGCGCTGGCGCGCGACGTGTCGGGCTACGAGTTCAACAGCGGCTTCATGGTGTTCTCGAACACGCCGGTCTGCATCGCGTACCTCGAACGCGTGCAGGCGCTGATCGACGAGGTCGCCGACAAGAGCGGCATCTACCTGTCCGGCGGTGACCAGGCGTTCTTCGTGGCCGCCTGGCGCGAAGCGGGCGGCGAGGCGGCGATGCCGCTGTCGGATGGCGTGTCCTTCAACTCGCACCCCGCGCTGCATGACAGCGACAGCTTCATGCTGCACTACATGGGGTACCCAGATCGCTTCAGGGCAGTGGTCATGGGCCACGACACCCTGCGCATCGAACACGGCGCCACCGGCCCGCGCGAAGCAGCTCCAGCGCCATGGCTGCGGCCCGCGCAGCGCGAACAACGCAGGCAACGGCTGCACTTCACGCACCTGCACGGCATCCCCGACGTGGACCAGTTCGACGACATCGTCGAGTCGTACAGGCTGGCGGCGGAAGCCCTCGGGTACACGACGAGCTTTGCGCCGCACCAGCTCGACCCCGAGGTCGTGAACGTCGTGTTCTTTGTCTGGCGGACCGACTGGCAGTGGTTCGACAAGCTCCACCCGCGCTGCATCATCGTCAACTTCGAGCACCTGACGCCGGGCAATTTCTGCTTCTCCGAGGCGTACCAGGCGACGCTGCGCAACTGCTACCTCTGGGAGTACAGCCTCGCCAATTTCCAGAAGAACGTCGAACTGGGCTTCACCGCGTCCGACCACGTGCCGCTCGCCTACCAGCGCGGCGCCGGCGCCGAGCCGGCATCGGAAACCGTCCTGCCCGATGCGCAGCAGGACATCGACGTCGTCTTCTTCGGCGCCACCACCCCGCGCCGCGTGCAGGTGCTGGAAGCGCTGATCGCGCGGGGCGTTCGCGTGGTCCTGCCCATGCCGCGGCCCTGGCGCAATGCCGAGCGCGATGCCCACCTGCGACGCGCCAAGGTGGTGATCAACATGCACCAGCTGGACAACTCGCGCATCGTCGAAATTCCCCGGCTGACGGTCCTGCTGCGCAACCGCAAGGCGGTGGTCTGCGAGCTCTACCCGGACAGCGACCTCGACCCGAGCCTGCGCGACGCGGTGGAAGGCGCCCCGTGGGAGGACCTGGTCGATGCCACGCTTCGCCTCCTGGCCAATCCGGCGCGGCGGGCCGAGCTGGAGCGCATCGGGTACGAGCGCCTGACTGCCCGGGCGCAAACGCGCTGGCTCGGTCCAGCGCTGGACCGTTACTTCCAATGGCAGGCGCAGCAGCCCGGCACCTGGAGCGAGGCGGCGCAGGCGCAGCGATTTCGGGTGGCGGTCGTGATTGCGGCGGAACACGCCGCAACCCATCCCCAGCCTGACCTCGCGGCGCAAGTTCACTGCGAGCTGGCCGTCATCCGGGTCACCTCCGCTGCGCGCGCCGGCGAGATGGCGGCTCACCCCGACGGCACGGTCATCCTGCTGCGGGACAAGTTCAACCGGGCCAACGCCCGCGACGCCGCGATCCGCCAGGCCGATGCCGACTACCTCGTGTTCTGGGACAGAGGCGACGCCGCCGCCACCGACCGGCTTCACCGCCAAGCCGCCTTCCTGGCCGCGCATCCGGAGATCGACATCGTTGGCAGCTGGCTAGAGGAAGGCCAAGGCGAGACCCTGCAGGTGCACCGGGCGCCCGAACTCGACCACGAAATCCGCGCCGAATTTCTCGGCACGGACCGCGTGCTGCGCGCACGCACCTGCATGTACCGGCGCGAATTCCTCGTGCGGCACGACCTGCGCCATGACGATGCGTTCGACGGCGACCTCGAGGCTCAGTATTTCCTGCACCGCTGCGCGACGGCGGGCGCCCGCCTGGCAGCGATCGCCGCGCCGCTGTGCTGTCGCGGTGTGCCGACGACGCCGAGCGAGGACGAGGCGCTCGCGGCGAGCGACGCCGCCGTTCGTTCGCAGCATGCCTTGCTGCGCGGGTACTTCCCCTCGCTCGCCGCACACGAACACGAGCAGCTGGCGCAGATGCGCGCCGCCTACTGGCCGCCCGACGCCGCGTTTGCCGCGGCCGTGCTGGGCCTGATGGCACGCGTCGCGGCACTGCCGTCCCTCCCCTCGAACCTGGAAGCCGCCACGCTGGCGCGCGTGCTCCGGCGCGAGGCCGTGCGGCTGATCCTTCGCTACCGCATGGCCGACCTGATCGACGCGCAGTGGCTGGCGCAGCGCATGGACACCCCGGAAATCGCGTATTTCCTGGCCCCCGCACGCGATCAGCTGATTGGAAACATCTGATCCGTGCAGGGAGCGACGCTGGATGCAGTGCTCCCTTTTTAATAGCGTATTGCACAGAACAGGCGGGCGATAGCTGCGGCTTTTGCCCACGCCCTATCGGCTAAAATGCCAACCCCCGCGCACGCTCCCGGTTGCGCATCACCCGCCTCCCATGTCCGACCAACAGACCCCCCCCGCTCCCACGCCCGCCGTCGACGACAACAAGCTCATCGCCGAACGCCGCGAAAAGCTCAAGCTGCTGCGCACGGCGCAAACCGAAGGCAAGGGGGTCGCGTTCCCGAACGACTTCAAACCAGGCCACCGCGCCGCGGCGCTGGCCGAGCAGCATGGCGGCACCGAGCCCGAGGCGCTCGAAGCGCAGGCCGTGGCCGTCAGCGTCGCCGGCCGCATGATGCTCAAGCGCGTGATGGGCAAGGCCAGCTTCGCGACCGTGCAGGACGCCACCGGCCGCATCCAGCTGTACGTGACGCGCGACGCCATCGGCGAAGAGGCGTACGCCGACTTCAAGCGCTGGGACCTCGGCGACATCCTCGGTGCCGAAGGCACGTTGATGAAGACCAAGACCGGCGAGCTGTCGATCAAGGTGACCCGCCTGCGCCTGCTCACCAAGAGCCTGCGTCCTTTGCCGGGTGACTTCTATGGCATGGCTGACCAAGAACAAAAGTACCGCCAGCGCTATGTCGACCTGATCACCGACGAGTCGGCCCGCGTGCGCTTCACCGCGCGCAGCAAGGCCGTGAGCGCGCTGCGCGAGTTCATGGTCGCCAACGACTTCCTCGAAGTCGAGACGCCCATGCTGCACCCCATTCCGGGCGGCGCGAACGCCAAGCCGTTCAAGACGCACCACAACGCGCTCGACCAGGAGATGTTCCTGCGCATCGCGCCCGAGCTGTACCTCAAGCGCCTGATCGTCGGCGGCTTCGAGCGCGTGTTCGAGATCAACCGGAGCTACCGCAACGAGGGCATCTCGGTGCGGCACAACCCCGAGTTCACGATGATGGAGTTCTACGCGGCCTACTGGAACTACCGCGACCTGATGGACTTCACCGAGACGCTGATCCGCACCATCGCCGACAAGGCCGTGGGCACGCAGCAGCTCACCTACGGCGGCAAGGCCGTCGACCTGACGCAGCCCTTCGAGCGCCTGACGATCCGCGAAGCGATCCTCAAGCACACCGATGCGGGCGATGGCGTGGACGACAGCGCCTGGCTCATCAACGCCCTGCGCAAGCTCGGCCTGAGCGAAGAAAAGGACAAGCTCTCGCAGCGCAGCCTCGCCAGCCTGCAGGTGATGTACTTCGAGGAGACCGTGGAAGAGAAGCTCTGGCAGCCGACCTTCATCATGGAGCACCCGACCGAGATCTCGCCGCTGGCACGCGCCAACGACGAGCGCCCCGAGGTCACCGAGCGTTTCGAGCTGTACATCACCGGTCGCGAATTCGGCAACGGCTTCAGCGAGCTGAACGACGCCGAAGACCAGGCCGCGCGCTTCAACGCACAGGTGGCCGCCAAGGACAGCGGCGACGACGAAGCCATGTTCTACGACCACGACTTCGTGCGCGCGCTCGAATACGGCATGCCGCCCACCGGCGGCTGCGGTATCGGCATCGACCGCCTGATGATGCTGCTGACCGATTCGCCGAGCATCCGCGACGTGATCCTGTTCCCGGCGCTGCGCCGGGAAGGCTGACCCACCCGACGGGGACGCTGTCCGTGACCGACTTTCTCTGGCAAGACCGCGACAAGAAGGAATACGTCTACCCGTTCAACCCCAGGCCCGAGTGCCTGGACATGATCCAGCGCCCTCCCACGGTTGCCCTCGACATCGGTTGCGGTTCCGGCGGTGTCGGCCACGCATTGCGTCAGCGCTACCCCGGTTGCGAACTCTGGGGTTGCGAGTTCAACGCCGCGGCAGCGCAGGTGGCGCGCGAACATTTCGACCAGGTCGTCGAGCAGGACGTGGAGACCGTCGATTTCGCCGCGCTGGGGCTCACCCACCCCTTCGACCTCGTGTGCCTGTTCGACGTGCTCGAGCACCTCGTCAACCCGTGGCAGTTGCTCAGCGGCCTGAAACGCATCGTCGCGCACGATGCGCACATCCTGATCAGCCTCCCCAATGCGTCCAACCTGCCCTTGCTGTACGACGCGTTCCGGGGGCACTGGCGCTACACCCACTGGGGCCTGCTCGACTTCACGCACCTGCGCTTCTTCACCGATTTCGATGCGCGCAAGATGTTCTACCAAACAGGTTTCCGCGTGCTCGATCACCGGTTCAGCTTCCCCGGCCCCGGCCGTGACATCTTCGAACGCCACAAGGCGGATGTGTTTCCGGCCGCCCTGTCCCTTGAAGGCCTGACGGTGCAGGTGCAGTCCATGGCCGACCTCGCCCGGTTGTGCGCCGACCAGAATCTCTACGTACTCAGCCCGCACCACGGCGAGTTCCGCGACGAGGCCGAACGAGAGATGGCGTCCAACGCCTACCCGCCGACCTACGCCTACGGCGGGTGATGCCGGGAGGCATTCCGTTCGCGCCCAGCGGACGGAATGCGGCGTTGATCAGCCCCCCAATCGCTTGGAGCGCGCGTCCATGTCCGCCATGTACACCGACCGGTAAGGTTCCCCGAGCCCCACGAAGTGCACCAGCAGGCTGTCGTCGCCCGCCAGGTGCGGCGGCGTGTTGATGCTCAGCAGGTCGGTCACGACCGCGTCGCCGATCAGGCCGTGTTCGCCCAGCACCACGTTCGTGTAGTACTGGTCGCCCTGGCTGGCGTACACGGTCGACTTGTCGTCGACGCCGGTGATGCGCTCCCACAATTGCGTGAGCAGTTCGAGGTTGCGCTCGGTGTGGCGGAACCCCATCACGCCCGAGTTGACGTCCCACGCGCCGATGTCCTTGGCGAACAGCAGGTCGCGGCCTTCGAGCAGCGGCTCGATGCGTTGGGTCTGGTTGACGAACAGCGTGTCGGCGTCGATCCACACCACCCACTGGTGCTGCGCGAGATGCCGCTTCACGAGCCAGCTCTTCACCCAGGCGCCACTGATCGACGGATCGAGTTCGCCCGGGATGGCGCGGTAGACGTGGTAGCCGTACCCGTGCCGCTCGCAGTAGCGCCGCACGTTGTGCTCCGACACGCGCGCGTAGTCGTTGATGTGGTGCGTGTAGAGCGTGACGAAGGCGATGGGCGCCTGCGGGTTGACGCATGAATAGGCGTCTTCCGAGATCGCCGGGTAGGCCGGCGGTGGCAGCACGGGCTCGCCGTCGGTCAACGCCGCATTCACCCGGCGCACCAGCAGGCGCTGCAGGTTCGCGTCGTGCAGCAGCTCGTCCAGCACGCGACCTTCGGCATCCAGCTCCACCAGGGGCGCCAGGTGCACCACGAAGATGCGGGCGGTGAACCAGTTCGCGATGCGCCACGAGACGTTCACGTAGCAGTCGCCGATGAGCCCGTTGCACGGCAGCATGCCGGCCGGACGCAGCAGCGCCGCGGCGTCGAGGCGGGGCGTGACGCGCGCCACCACCTGGCTCGCCGCCCGGATGAGCGCATGCAGCAGCGCGCGGTTGGCCGCCGTGTTGCGCAGGATCATCAGGTTGCACAGCGGCAGGCCCTTGGGTCCGTCGACCACGAGCAGGTCGCGGCCTTCCAGGAGCGTTTCGACAGCCACCGGGTGGAACACCACCGAATCGCCGTCGAGAAAGAGCAGCCAGTCGCCTTCGTCGAGCCCGCGCAGGCGGCGCAGCATCTCGGCGTACTTCGCGCAGTCGCGCAGCGCGGGATGCCCGGCGCGCTCGCTCTCCACCCAGGCATGGGGGTAGCCGAAACGGCGGCAGTAGTGGCTGTGGTTGCGTAGCACCGGCTCGTCGAGCCGGTCGAAAAAGGTCAGGCACAGCGGCATCGACGGCGTCCGGGTGGGGTGGTCATTGGGGCGCAGTCTATCGCGCGCTCCGGCCGACCCTCTACACTCTTGGGCCCTCCGATTTCCTGCTTGAATGAATCCCCTACGCACCCCGGCCATCGGCATCGATTTCGGCACTTCGAATTCCGCGGTTTCCTTTGCCTCCCCCGGCGAGGCCGCGCGCCTGCTGCCCATCGAGGGCAGCGCCACCACGCTGCCGACCGCCCTCTTCTTCAACGCCGAGGACCGCAGCACGCACTTCGGCCGCGACGCCATCGCGCTGTACCTGTCCGGCGTCGAAGGCCGGCTCATGCGCTCGCTCAAGAGCCTGCTCGGCAGCCCGCTGATGCAGGAGAAGACCGCCGTCTACGACGGGCTGGTCAGCTTCGAGGACATCATCGCGCGCTTCCTGCACGAGCTGGTGACGCGCGCCGAACGCGAGCTGGGTCAGCGCCCCGAGCGCGTGGTCATCGGCCGCCCGGTGCATTTCGTCGACGACGACGCCAAGCGCGACCAGCGCGCCGAGGAAAGCATGCGCCACGCCGCCCGCGCGGCCGGCCTGCGCGACGTGTCCTTCCAGTACGAGCCCATTGCGGCGGCCTTCGACTACGAGCAGCGCGTCACGCGCGAATCGCTGATCCTGATCGTCGACATCGGCGGCGGCACCTCCGACTTCACCGTGGTGCGCCTGGGCCCCGAGCGCATGGCGCGCCCCGACCGCGCCGACGACGTGCTGGCCACCAGCGGCGTGCACATCGGCGGCACCGACTTCGACCAGCGCCTGAACCTGGAGCGCGTGATGCCGCTGCTCGGCCTGCGCCACCTCGGCCCGAGCGGACGCGAGGTGCCCAGCAAGGTGTTCTTCGAGCTGTCGTCCTGGCACCTGATCAACTGGCTCTACGCTCCGAAGGCCGTGCGCCAGGCGCGTGAGCTGCGCACCAGCTACAGCGACCGCCAGCTGCACGACCACCTGATGACGGTGCTCGAGGAGCGCCACGGCCACCGCATCGCCAGCGAGGTCGAGCAGGCCAAGATCAACGGCTCGGTCAGCGACGCCGAAGTGCAGATCGACCTGTCGTGCATCGAGGCGGGGCTGGCTTCCGCGCTGACGCCGACCGACATGGCGCAGCAGCTCGCGGCGCCGCTGGAGAACGTGGTGGCCTGCGCCCACGCCTGCGTGAAGCGCGCCGGCCTGCGCAGTGGCGACCTCGACGCCATCTACCTCACCGGCGGCTCGTCGGCCCTGCGCCCGTTCCAGCGGGCGCTGCGCGCGAGCTTCGCGGGCGTGCCGCTGATCGAGGGCGACCTGCTCGGCGGCGTGGCGGCCGGGCTCGCCTATTCGGCACGCACGGCGGGGTGAGCCACCGATGAAGTACCTGTCCGCGTACCCGCCCGCGCTGCTCGCGCAGGTGAGCGAGCTGATGGCCGCCGACAAGCTCGGCGCCCTGCTGCGCGGACGCTACGCCGGCCTGCACGACATCCGCACCGACCGCGCGCTGTACGACTACGCCTGCGAGCTCAAGGGCGAGTACATGCGCAAGGCCGAGCCGCTGGCCAAGGCCGTGTTCGACAACAAGCTGCACGTGGTGCGCCATGCGCTGGGCACCCACACCACCATCGCGCGCGTGCAGGGCAGCAAGCTCAAGACCAAGCGCGAGATCCGCGTGGCCAGCCTGTTCAAGACCGTGCCGCTCGAATGGCTGCGCATGATCGTCGTGCACGAGCTGGCCCACACGCGCGAGAAGAACCACGACAAGCCCTTCTACGCACTGTGCACGCACATGGAGCCCGAGTACCACCGCTTCGAGTTCGAATTGCGCCTGTACCTGACGCACCTGGAGGCGGGCGGTGCGCCGCTGTGGCCCGCGGCGGTGGGCGCGCCGGCCGCGGACTGACCCGGTACAGTCGTCGCCCATGACCCTGCCACGGCTGCACTTCACGTCACTGTCCGAAGACGCGGTCTGCGGCGACATCGTGCGGACCTACCGGCTGGCGGCCGAGCGGCTGGGCTATCCGACGGCCTACGCCCCGGCCGTCGTCGATCCGGACGCGATCAACCTGCTGTTCTTCTTCTGGAACATTCCCTGGAAGAGCATCGCACCGCTCCATCCCAACTGCATCGTCGTCAACCTCGAGCCAATGATCGAGGGCACGCATGCCTGGAACGCCAACTACCTCGACCTGCTCCCGCGCTGCTACCTGTGGGAGTACAGCAAGACCAACTTCCATCGCCACCGCGAGCTCGGCTACCAGAACGCCGACTACGTGCCGCTGGGCTGGGAACCCGACGCGGCCCGCATCCTGCCGTTGTCGGAAGTCCTGCCCGAGGAGGAGCGCGACATCGACGTCTGTTTCTTCGGCTCGTTCACGCAGCGCCGGATCGACGTGCTGGAAGCGCTGATGGCGCGCGGCCTGCGCGTCGAGATGACGCGCGGCGGGTTCTGGACCCAGGCCGAGCGCGAAGACCGCATGCGCCGCGCCAAGGTCATGCTGAACCTGCACAACTGGGAAGCGTCCCGCGTGGTCGAAACGCCCCGGCTGTCGATCCTGCTGCGCCATCGCAAGGCCGTGGTCTGCGAGCTCTACCCCGACAGCGAGATCGACCCCGCCTTCCGCGATGCGGTGGTGGGCGTGCCCTACGACCAGCTGGTCGACACCGTGGTCGCGCTGGTCGCCGATGCGCCGCGCCGCGCGCAACTCGAACGCGACGGGCTCGACACGCTCGAGCGGGCCTTCGCGCCGCCGGACATCGGCCCCGCGCTCGAACGCTACTTCGCCTGGCGCGCCCAGCAGCCCGACCGCGTGCCGCCCGTGGCGATGCCGCGCGTGACGGTCTGCCTCACCGTCAGCGTGGTACCCGACGGCAGCCGTGACGACTGGCTGCAGGACCTGCGCGACTGGGCCGCACAGGCCGATGTGGCGCTGGAGCTGGTCGTGGTGGCGGCGGGTCTGCCTGCGTCAGCTGAAAGCGAGGCGCGCGCCATCGCCCCCGACCTGCGCTGGATCGCGCTACCCGTGCCCTGCGACCGCGCCACCTTGCGCAACCTCGCGCTCGCGCAGGCCACCGGCGATCACGTCGTCTTCGCCGATACGGGCGACCGCGCCCTGCCCGGTCGCCTGCAGCGGCAGGCCGCGCTGCTCGCTGCCTGCCCCGACCTGGACATCGTCGGCTGCTGGAGCGAAACGCCCGCCGGACCGCTGAAGTACGCCCAGCGGCACGACGAGATCGTGGCCGAAGCGCTGGGCCCCGAGCCGCTGCGGCTGTCGGCCTGCCTGGTGCGCCGCGGCTTCCTGGAACGCACCGGCGTGCGCCACGATCCCGAGTTCGCTGTGCACGATGCACTGCAGATGCTGTGCCGCTGCATCGTGGCCGGTGCGCGCTTCGCGGTCATTCCCGAGCTGCTGCACCGCGCGGCACCGGTCGCGCCGCCGGCCGACCTCGCGCAGGCCGCCTCGCTCGCCATGCGCGCGCGGCGCGCGGTGCTGCGTCACCTGCTGCCGCGCAGCCGTGTGGAAGACATCGATCTCATCGCCCAGCTCTACGCGCACCTGTGGCCGCCGCAGCGCGACTTTGCCGAACAACTGCTGCGCACCGTGGCGCAGGCCCAGGCCTGCGCGGCGCTTGCGCCCGCCGGCACGCCGCGGATCGACGTTGAAATTCTGACGCGCGCGCTGCGCACCGAAACCCTGCGGCTGCTGCAGGTGTTCTTCCAGGCCGGCCTGGCCGACAAGCCCTGGCTGGAATCGCTGTTCGAGACGCCTGAGGTGGCCGCGTTGCTCGGCCCCGCGGCGAATCAGCTGCCGGTGCGGCCCTTCCGGGGCTGAGCGCCGGCCAGCAGGCGTTGCGCCTGCACGTAGCGCGCCGAGGCCGTGAGCGCCTGCCAGCCGAGCGCGTCGTCGCCCGGCAGCAGTGACCGGCGCCGCGCCTCGCTGGCCGCATCGCCCTGCCAGCGCCCGTCGGCCGCTGCGGCGGTGAAGCCGTCGAGCATTTCGTCGAGCGGCCGGCCTTCGCCGATGCTCTGGTTGCACAGCAGCGCGAGGTCGCAACCCGCTGCAAGGGCCGCCAGCACGGCGTCGGTGTAGCTCAGCAATTGGCCGTCGATGTAGCGACCGGCCTCCATGCTCAGGTCGTCGCTGAACACCGCGCCGTCGAACGCGAAGCGCTGGCGCAGGATGTCCTTCAGCCATTTCTCGGAGAAACCCGCCGGCCGCTTGTCGACCTTCGGGTAGATCACGTGGGCCGGCATCACGGCCGCGAGCGTGCCGCCCAGCCAGTCGTAGGGCCGCGCGTCGTCGGCCAGGATGGCCTTCAGGCTACGCCGGTCGACCGGGATCTCGACGTGCGAGTCGGCCTGCACGAAGCCGTGCCCCGGAAAGTGCTTGCCGCAGTTGCGCATGCCCATCTGCAGCATGCCGTGCATCACGCTCTTGGCGAGCAGCGCGACCACGCGCGGGTCGCGGTGGAAGCTGCGGTCGCCGATCACGCTGCTGCCGCCGTAGTCCAGGTCGAGCACCGGCGCGAAGCTGAAGTCGACACCGCAGGCGCGCAGCTCGCCGGCCAGCACCTGACCGGCGGCGGTGGCGACCTGCGTGGCGCGCAGGGCATCGTGCATCCACAGCTCGCCCAGGCTGCGCATCGAAGGCAGCCGCGTGAAGCCGTCGGTGCGAAAGCGCTGCACCCGGCCGCCTTCGTGATCGACGCAGATCAGCAGGTCGGGCCGGATCGCCTTGATCTCGGCGTTCAGCGCGGTCATCTGCCCGCGGTCCTGCCAGTTGCGGGTGAAGTGGATCACGCCGCCCACATGCGGGTTGGCGAGGCGCCGGCGGTCGGCGGCGGTGAGTTCAGTGCCGGCCACATCGATGAGGAGCGGCGCGTGAGTCAGTTCGGTCATGTCGGTCGATCGGTCGGCAAGGCGCAACGGCGCCGGAGATTCGTTCAGGCCTTTTCCACCACCACGAAGCTGGCGGCGTACTCGGTTTCGTCGGTGACGGTCACGTGCGCCGTCAGGCCCTGCGCCTCGAACCAGTCTTTGAGCTCGCCGTGCAGCACGATCACCGGCTTGCCGCTGCGCAGGTTGGCGATCTCGCACAGGCGCCAGCTCATCGGCATGCGCATGCCCAGGCCGATGGCCTTGCTGAAGGCTTCCTTGGCGGAAAAACGCGTGGCGAGGTAGCTCAGGCCGCGCTTGGGCCAGCGCGCGGCGCGGGCCCGCCAGATGGCGAACTCGGCGTCGCTCAGCACCCGGCGGGCGAAGCGCTCGCCCTGGCGCTCGAAGGTGGCCGCGATGCGGCGCACGTCGCAGATGTCGGTCCCGATGCCGTAGATCATGCGGCGTCGGCGATGCAGCGCAGGTAGTCGCGCGTGGTCGCGGCGTACCCGAGTTCGAGCGCATCGGCGACGAAAGCATGGCCGATCGACACCTCGTGCACGCCGCGCACGGCGCGCAGGAACGGCGTGAGGTTGTCGCGGCTCAGGTCGTGGCCGGCGTTGACGCCCAGGCCCGCCGCATGGGCGGCCTGCGCCGCGGCCACGTAGCGCGCGAGCACGGCGGCTTCCTGCGGCGTGCCGCGCGAGGCGGCGTAGCCTTCGGTGTAGAGCTCGACGCGGTCGGCGCCCACGGCCTTGACGGCGGCCATCATCTCGGGGATCGGGTCCATGAACAGGCTCACGCGCACGCCCAGCGCCTTTGCTTCGGCGATCAGCGGACGCAGGCGCTCGGCGTCTTCGGGGAAGCTCCAGCCGTGGTCGCTGGTCGACTGGGTTTCGCTGTCGGGCACGAAGGTGGCCTGGTGCGGCTTCAGGTCGCGCACGAAATCCATCAGGTTGTGGAAGGGGTTGCCTTCGATGTTGAACTCGATGTTCGGCCAGTCGCGCGCGAGCAGTTCCGACAGGTCGCTCACGTCGTGCGCGCGGATGTGGCGCGCGTCGGGGCGCGGGTGCACGGTGATGCCCTGCGCGCCCGCCGCCAGGCAGGCCTGGGCGGCGCCCACCACGCTCGGGATGCCGAGGTGGCGCGTGTTGCGCACCAGGGCCACCTTGTTGAGATTGACCGACAGGGCCGTGGTGGCGCGAGGGAGGGAGGAGGAGGTGCCGGAGGTATCGCTCATGGACGCAATCGCTTTCTTCTCTTCGTTCATGCGCCGCCCGCACCGGCCCGGAGGTCGTCGGTGGGGGTGACGGCAAGCCAGTGACAGTAGCCGCCGAGCGTCGTCCTGTCGATGTCGCCGGGCGCCATGTGGTCGTAGGCGCCGGCACGGAAATGATGCTTGGACCAGTATTGGTCGGTGTGCCAGCCGTGGATGTGCAGCACGTCGCCGCCCAAGGTGCGGTCGGCGTACGGCAGGTGGTCGAGCAGGCCCAGCGAGCAGCGCTGGGGGTAGGTGCGCCGCAGCGCCAGCTCGCCGGCGTACATGGTGAGCACGTTCTTGCACCAGCCGGGCCACTCGCCCTGGAAGTCGCGAAACTCTTCGTCGAGCAGCTTGTGGCAGTAGTCCAGCTGGGCCTGCACGAAGTTGCCCACGAACTCGGTCGGCCCCAGCACCGACGCGCCGACGTTGTGCAGCCCCGAATGCGGAAAGCCCCAGCGCGCGCTGCATTCGGAGAGCTTGCGGCGCACCTCTTCCTGGTACGCATAGGCGCCGAAGCCGAAGCAAAGGCCGGTCGGCTCGAAGCTGGCCAGCGCCGGCGTGACGAAGGTGTCGCAGTCGGTCTTGAGGATCGCGTCGTAGTTGCGGCACACCGCGAGCACCGCCGGGTCGCACAGGTTCGCGATCGAATTGATGTAGCCGTAGCCGGCCCATTCGGGGTGCTGGTCGGCGTAGGGCAGGCCCGGAATCACGACGATGCGGTCGTCGGTGGGCAGCTGCGCGATGACGTTCGGGTGGCACACCGCGATCAGCTCGCCGCCACGCGCGAAGACGCCGGAGACGATCATGCTCCGGTACAGCCAGTGGAACTCGTCGACGATTTCTTTCTTGTCGTCGACGTAGACGAGGACACCCAGACGCATGGCTTCGGTTCTCAGGTTGGCGTTTCGATCGATCATGCGCCGGGCTAGAGCGCTTGCAGATCTCTCATCATTTGCCGCGTGCGCAGCGTGGTCACGCCGCAATGGTAGTTGAGCAAGGTGCGCAGCTGGTTGCGCAGGGCACTGTTGCTGCCGGCGTTCATCGTCGCGACCTCGCGCAGGGTGGCGGTGAACGGGGTGCGGTCGTCGAGCACGCTCTGCAGCACCTGCCAGTCGGCGCCGGGCAGCGCGGCCTCGTCCTTGGCCGCCTGGCGCAGGCCGGCTTCGGGCACGAGGGTGTAGCGCGTGCGGGCCGCCAGCGGCTCCAGGGTGAGCGTCTGCACGTCGAGCGAGGGCAGCAGGCCGACCGAACGCAGCAGCAGCAGCTCGAAGGCACGCAGCGCGGCGGCCTGCGTCGCGGCCTGGGCGCCCGCGTGGTCGCCGGCCAGCACCTGCACCACGCCGGCGTAGGCGTCGAACAGCGCCTCGTGCGCGTCGTCGCGCGCCAGCAGGCGCAGCAGGAGTTCGTTGACGTAGTAGCCCGAGAGCAGCGCCTCGCCGGTCGGCATGACGTGGCCGCCCATCCATTCAGCGCCTTTCAGCGTGCGGATCTCGGCGTCGCCGCCGTAGTTGAGCTGCAGCGGCTGCAGCGGCAGCAGCACGGGACGGAAATTGGAACTCGGCCGCTTCGCCCCCTTGGCCACGAGCGCGATGCGCCCGTGGTGGCGGGTGAAGACCTCGAGGATCAGGCTCGACTCGCTCCAGTCGTAGCGATGGAGCACGTAAGCCGGTTCATGCGAAACGCGATGAGCGGCAGCCACTTCATTCGTAGCCGAAGGAGCGCACGCGCGCCTCGTCGTCGGCCCAGCCCGAGCGCACCTTCACCCACAGCTCGAGGAACACCTTGGCGTCGGCCAGCTTCTCGAGCTCGACGCGGGTTTCCATGCCGATGCGCTTGATGCGTTCGCCCTTGTCGCCGATCACCATGGCCTTGTGGCCGTCGCGCTCGACCACGATGGTGGCGGCGATGCGCAGCAGGCGCTTCTGGCCCTTCTTCTGGGGCGGCTCTTCCTCGAACTTGTCGATGATGACGGTCGAGGTGTAGGGCAGCTCGTCGCCCGTGAGGCGAAAGAGCTTTTCGCGCACCAGTTCGCCGGCGAGGAATTTCTCGCTGCGGTCGGTGAGCTCGTCTTCGTCGTAGAACCAGGGCTGCTCGGGCAGGTATTTTTCGCAGATGCCGAACAGGCGCTCGACGTCCTTCGAGTTCTTGGCCGACATCGGCACGAATTCAGCGAAGCTGTGCTTGGCCTGCATCGTCTGCAGCCAGGGCGCGATGTCGCCGCGGCGGTGCACGTTGTCCAGCTTGTTGGCCAGCAGCACCGTGGGGATGCCCTTGCCCAGCAGCTTGAGCACGCGCTCGTCGGCCGGCGTGAAGCTGCCGGCCTCGACCACGAACAGGATCAGGTCGACGTCGCCGACCGCGCCCTGCACGGTCTTGTTGAGCGACTTGTTCAGCGCGTTGGCATGCAGGGTCTGGAAACCCGGCGTGTCGACGAACACGAACTGCGTGGCGCCCAGCGTGCGCATGCCGGTGATGCGGTGGCGCGTGGTCTGCGCCTTGCGCGAGGTGATGCTGATCTTCTGGCCGACCAGCGCATTGAGCAGCGTCGACTTGCCCACATTGGGCTTGCCGACGATGGCGATCAGGCCGCAGTGCTGCGGCCCCGTGGCAGGCGTGTCGCCTGCGGTGTCTTCGGGTCCCGCTTCGGGATGGGTTACATCGTTCATTCTGATTTCACGCGGCGCCGCGTGCCTTGAGCCGGATCAACATGGCGGCCGCGGCAGCTTGCTCGCCGGCGCGGCGCGAGCCGCCGATGCCGCGCTCGCGAAGGCCCAGCTCGGGCACCTCGCACTCGACATCGAAGGTCTGCTTGTGCGCTGCACCCAGCGTCGCTGCCACGCGGTACACCGGCAGCTTCATTTTGTGGCCCTGCAGCCATTCCTGCAATTCGGTCTTCGGGTCTTTCGCGGCGGCTTCCATGCGCGGATTGATCTCGACCGCCTCGTAGAGCCGGTGCACCAGCGCCTGCGCGGCGGCAAAGCCGGCGTCCAGGTAGACCGCGCCGATCAGCGCTTCGAGCGCATCGGCCAGGATGGAGGGCCGGTTCGGGCCGCCCGAGCGGGCTTCGCCTTCGCCCAGGCGCAACAGCGGCGACAGCGCCAGTCCCAGCGCGAGCCGGTGCAGCGTGTCCTGCTTGACCAGGTTGGCCCGCACGCGCGACAGGTCGCCCTCGGGCAGTTCCGAGAGGCGGATGTACAGCAGGTGCGAGACGGCCAGGTTCAGCACCGAGTCGCCGAGAAACTCGAGGCGCTCGTTGTGATCGGCCGAGAAACTGCGGTGCGTGAGCGCGAGCTGGAGCAGGCGCGGGTCCGAGAACGTGTACTGAAGGCGCGCCTGCAGCGCGACGAGGCTGCCGTCCACCTTCTTGTTCGACACCGCGGTCAGCGGGACGCGCCCTTGTATTTGAGCGTCAGGTAGGCCGGCCCGAACAGGGGGATCTCGCGCTCGTACGCATACGACACAACGACCTTGTCGCCCACCTTCTTGATCTCGAGGTCCCGGCCGCTGACCGACTTGAAGTCGTCGATGGCCTGAGCGCGGTCGAAGATCGCGCGGATCTCGGGCACCGTGGCGCCTTCCTTGGCCTTGTTGGCGGCCTTGTCGATGGCCTGCCATTCGATCAGCGTCGGAATGACCTGCGCGACGACAACGCCCACGCAGCCCAGCACCGCCGCGACGAACACCAGGCCGATGAACGAGATGCCGCGCTGGTGCGCAGCACTGCCACGGACGGACCGACTGTTGGTTCTCATGCCCTCTTACCCCTCGAACAGTAACGTTGACTGTTGATTAATTATTGAAACGGACCGATGCGACCGAGATCGCCGAAGTTCATCCAGACAAAGAAGGCCCTGCCCACGATGTTCTTGTCCGGCACGAACCCCCAGAAACGGGAATCGGCCGAATTATCGCGGTTGTCGCCCATCATGAAATAGTTGCCTTCGGGCACCTTGCACACCACGCCCTCGACCGAGTAGCGGCAGTTCTCGCGGAACGGGAAGTCGCTGGCCCCTGGCACGAAGGCAGGGGCGTTCTCGTCGTTGAGGATCTTGTGCTGCTTGCCGCCGAGGTCTTCGTCGAACTGCTTCAGGATGCGCATCGACTCGCCATCGAGGTAGTCGGCGATCGGGGCCTTGCCCACCGGCTGGCCGTTGATCGTGAGCTTCTTGTTCAGGTAGGCCACCTCGTCGCCCGGGATGCCGACCACGCGCTTGATGTAGTCCATGCTGGGCTTGGGCGGGTAGCGGAACACCACCACGTCGCCGCGCGCCAGCGGCGTGCCGTCGGTGAGCTTGGTGTTGACGACCGGCAGGCGCAGGCCGTAGGTGAACTTGTTGACCAGGATCAGGTCGCCGGTCAGCAGCGTGGGCATCATCGAGCCCGAGGGAATCTTGAAGGGCTCGTACAGGAACGAGCGCAGCAGGAACACCACCAGGATCACCGGGAACAGGCCCGCGGTCCAGTCGAGCCACCAGGGCTGCATCAGCAGGCGCTCGCTGGCCTTGGCGTCGGTGGTGTCGACCTGGGTGATGCCCTGCCCCGCCAGCCGCGTGTTGCGTTCGGCGATGGAACTCTCGAGCGTGGCGGCGGCGCGTTCGCGCTGCGGCAGGAAGTAGAAGCGCTCGGCCAGCCAGTAGACCCCGGTGACCACCGTGGCCACGAACAGCAGCAGCGCGAAGTTGCCTTCGAGCGCGCCGAAATACCAGGCGCCGACGTAGCTGGCGAACGCCGCGAGAACCAGGGTGGTGAGGTATGCCATGTTCGTGGTGATCAGTCTTCGACTTGCAGAATCGCGAGGAAGGCCTCTTGCGGGACTTCGACGGAGCCGATCTGCTTCATTCTTTTCTTGCCCGCCTTCTGCTTCTCGAGCAGCTTCTTCTTGCGGGAGATGTCGCCGCCGTAGCACTTGGCGAGCACGTTCTTGCGAAGTGCCTTGATTGTCTCACGCGCAATGATCGTGACCCCGATGGCAGCCTGGATCGCCACGTCGTACATCTGGCGCGAAATGATCTCGCGCATCTTCGACACCACCGCCCGGCCGCGGTACTGCGACTGGCTGCGGTGCACGATGATCGACAGCGCATCGACCTTGTCGCCGTTGAGCAGGATGTCGACCTTCACCACGTCGGAGGCGCGGTACTCCTTGAACTCGTAGTCCATGGAGGCGTAGCCGCGGCTCACCGACTTCAGCTTGTCGAAGAAGTCGAGCACGATTTCGCCGAGCGGCATCTCGTAGGTCAGCATGACCTGGCGGCCGTGGTAGGCCATGTTCAGCTGCACGCCGCGCTTCTGGTTGGCCAGCGTCATGACGGAGCCGACGTATTCCTGCGGCATGTACAGGTGCACGGTGACGATGGGCTCGCGGATTTCCGCCATCTTGCCGACGTCGGGCATCTTGGACGGGTTCTCGACCATGATCACTTCGCCGTCGTTGCGCACCACCTGGTAGACCACGCTCGGCGCGGTCGTGATCAGGTCCTGGTCGAACTCGCGCTCCAGGCGCTCCTGCACGATCTCCATGTGCAGCAGGCCGAGGAAGCCGCAGCGGAAGCCGAAGCCCAGCGCCTGGCTCACTTCGGGTTCGTAGCGCAGCGACGAGTCGTTGAGCTTGAGCTTTTCGAGTGCGTCGCGCAGCGAGTCGTACTCGCTGGCTTCGGTCGGGTACAGGCCCGCGAACACCTGCGGCTGGATTTCCTTGAAGCCGGGCAGCGCCTCGGTGGCCGTGGCGGCGGCGCCGCCGGTGCCGGGCCGGATCAGCGTGACCGTGTCGCCGACCTTGGCCGCCTGCAGCTCCTTGATGCCCGCGATGATGTAGCCCACCTCGCCGGCTTCGAGCGACGCGCGCGCTTCGTTGGCGGGCGTGAAGACGCCGATGCTGTCGGCGTTGTACATCGCGCCCGAGGCCATCATCTTGATGCGCTCGCCCTTCACGAGGCGGCCGTCGACCACGCGCACCAGCATCACGACGCCGACGTACGGGTCGAACCAGCTGTCGATGATCATCGCGCGCAGCGGGCCGTCGGGATTGCCGCGCGGTGCGGGCATGCGCGCGACGATGGTCTCGAGGATGTCGTCGATGCCGACACCGGTTTTTGCGGAGCACGGAATCGCGTCGTTCGCATCGATGCCGATCACGTCTTCGATCTCAGTGCGCGCGTTGTCGAGGTCTGCATTCGGCAGATCGATCTTGTTGAGCACCGGGATCACTTCGACGCCGAGGTCGAGCGCGGTGTAGCAGTTGGCCACCGTCTGCGCTTCGACGCCTTGCGATGCGTCGACAACGAGCAATGCGCCTTCGCACGCGGACAGCGAGCGGCTCACTTCGTACGAGAAGTCGACGTGGCCCGGCGTGTCGATCAGATTGAGGTTGTAGACCTGTCCGTCGCGTGCCTTGTAGTGCAGCGCGGCGGTCTGCGCCTTGATGGTTATCCCACGCTCTTTTTCGATGTCCATCGAGTCGAGCACCTGCGCTTCCATCTCGCGTTCCGCGAGGCCGCCGCAACGCTGGATCAAACGGTCTGCGAGCGTCGACTTGCCATGATCGATGTGCGCAATGATCGAAAAATTTCTGATGTGATTCATCAACGGGAACGCTTAAGTACTTGAATTGGCTCGGGCGCCGAGGGGCGGGGCCAAGAAAAAAGGGCGCGTCTTCTGGAGACGCGCCCTGAACCAACAAGCAATGGCAACTGCAGTAGTTGGAACTTCATTGTAGGCAAAAAGGGAAGCACGTACATCCGGGAACAGGGTCCAAAGGGCTCGTTGCAGGTCCACAACATCAAAGATACTCACAACTTATCAACAGGATCGGTGGAGCAGTAGCTGAACAACTTGTGGGCGATCTGTGGAGCACCGGTGGACGGCTGTGTGACATCTCGCATCGTGAAGGCCATCGCCCTCTTTATGCGCTGACTGGCCGCCAGGAGCTGTCTATTCTACCGAAATTCGTCCTTAGCCCTTTTATAAGTTAGTGATCGCACACAAATCCTGGCGTTTTCGAGGCCCAGGATTTTTTTAAAGGCTGGCGCCGAAGCGTCGTAAACACCTCGAAAAAATGGCCCCAAACCCGACTGCCGGGTGGGGCCACTTGACGCCGCCGCCGTATCAGCGTGCGGGTCGGATCAGGGCGTACTGCGCCCAGTCGCCCCGGCGGTAGAGCACGCTGAGCGACTTGGCCTTGTCCGCCTTGGCGACCGCCGCCTCGAATTCGCGGGCATTCGCCACCTCGAGATTGCCCACCGCCAGGATGACGTCACCCTCGCGCAGGCCGGCGCGCGCCGCGGCGTCGTTGGCGGCATCGACCTTCACGCCACCCTTCAGCTTGAGCTCTTTCTTCTGCGCATCGCTGAGGTCGCTGACCGCAAGGCCGAGCGACTTGAGGGCCGCGGAGGCAGACGGCTTCGCAGCCGGCTCGTCGCGGTCGGTTGCGCGCTTGGCGGGCTTGTCCGGCTCGATCTCGGCGATGGTCACGCTGAGGTCGCGCGAGCTGCCGCGGCGGAACACGGTCAACGTGCTCTTGGTGCCCGGTTTGGTGTTGCCCACGAGACGCGGCAGGTCGCTCGGCTTTTCGATCGCCTTGCCGTCGAACTTGGTGATGACGTCGCCCGGCTCCACGCCGGCCTTCTCGCCCGGCGAACCGGCTTCGACACCGCGCACCAGCGCGCCCTGCGCCTTGCCCAGGCCAATGGCTTCAGCCACGTCCTTGGTGACCTGGTCGATCTGCACGCCGATGCGCCCGCGCGAGACGCGCCCCGAGGTGCGCAGCTGCTCGCTGACGCGGATCGCCTCGTCGATCGGGATCGAGAACGAGATGCCCATGAAGCCGCCCGAGCGCGAATAGATCTGACTGTTGATGCCCACCACTTCGCCGCGCATGTTGATCAGCGGGCCGCCCGAGTTGCCGGGGTTGATGGCCACGTCGGTCTGGATGAACGGCAGGTACTCGCCCGTGTCGCGCTGCTTGGCGCTCACGATGCCGGCCGTGACGGTGTTCTCCAGGCCGAAGGGCGAACCGATCGCCATCACCCACTCGCCGACGCGCAGCTTGGAGATGTCACCCACCTTCACCGCGGGCAGGCCCGTGGCTTCGATCTTCACCACAGCCACGTCGGTGCGCTTGTCGGCACCGATGATCTTGGCCTTGAACTCGCGCTTGTCGGGCAGCGTGACCAGCACCTCGGAGGCGTCTTCCACCACGTGCGCGTTAGTCATCACGTAGCCGTCGGCCGTCAGGATGAAGCCCGAGCCCACGCCGCGCGGACGCTCTTCTTCCTGCTGCGGACGGTTCGGACGCGGCCCCTGGCGCGGCGTGCCCGGCAGCGGCTGGCCGAAGAAGCGGCGGAAGAACTCCTGCATCTCCTCGTCCATCTCGCCGTTGCCACCGCCGCGCTGCGCGACCTTCTCGACGGTGCGGATGTTGACCACGGACGGACCGACCTGGTCGACCAGGTCGGTGAAGTCGGGCAGCGTGCGCGTCTGCGCATGCACCGACTCGACCGGCAGAAAAGTGGCGCCGGCCGTCAGCGCCAGCGCAAAGGCCAGCAGACCGGAACGAAGCTTGTGTCCCTCGACTTTGAACATCATCGGTTGTCTTTCAAAAAGAACAGAGCTGCAAATAACGACAGAGGCTATGAGTACCCGGCGCCGGCTTGGTTCAGCCCGAACGCCTGCACGGCGTCAGCCTATCGCCCGTCAGCGCGTGCGCGCGAGGCTCTGGGCAAAGGCATTGAGCGTCTGCTGCGGCACCTCGCCAACCGCGGTCAGCCACCAGTCGCTGGCCGGTGCGGGCAGTCGCCGGCGGATCGCGTTGGTGGCACCGATGGTCAGCACGCCATCGCCTGGCGTGCGCGCGGGATCGTAGCGTTCGATGAAGAGCGAGACCGTTGCCAGGCCGTCGGAGAAGGTCCACTGGACGGTGGTCGCCTCGGACTTGGGCGGCTTGCCGTCGCCGGCGGGCAGCGCGGGGCGCCGGAAGAAGCTTCGGGGCTTGAATCCGGCCACGGGTGTGCGCAGCATCCAGCCTTCGTCCTGCGCGGTGCTGCGCTCGAGTTCGAGCTTCTCGATGCGGTAGCCATTCGTGTTGGCCATCATCTGCGCCAGCGCCTGCGCCTTCACGGGCGCATCGAGCTGCAGCTCGGAGAACGCCGACTGCTCGACCACACGGGTGTCGCTGTCGACGGTCTGGAGCTTCACCACGAGGCCGGAGCGGCGCTCGCTCCAGATGCGGTAGCCGAAGCGCAGGCCGTCGCGCGGCACCAGCTGCACCACGTCGGCGTCGAAGCCCGCGACGCGATCCTTGCCGATGGCGCGCACGTCGTAGTAGTCGCCCACCGACGAATCGGGCTTGTCGGGCAGGTTGGGGAAGAGGTCGAGGTTCTCGCGCTTCTCGACCTTCACGACCTTCGCCTCGGGCAGGAAGGTCATCACGTTGCGGTTGCGCCGGAAGGTCGAGCGCGGCGGGCCCGACAGCGCTTCGATGCGCTCCAGCTGGTGATCGCCGTCGCGCACATGCCAGATGCGCGCGCTCGACAGGTCGCCGCCCGGGGCCGACACCACGAAGGTGCCCACGTAGCTGCGCTGCCGTGCGCCCGCATGCATGCGCTGCAGCCACTCGGTCACGCCCATGGCTGGCGGTTCGTCGGTCTGCGCCGAGGGCACGCTCTTCGTGTTCGCCGCGCCGTAGCGGGTCTGCGCGGTGGCCATCTGCCCCAGGCAAAGAACAGCAAACGCGAGCACCAGGGTGCGTGCGGAAATCGGCATGTGAACAACGGTCATTGCAGGCGGCGACGGTCGCGCAATCAGCGCGTGGGGCCCTCGAAGGTGGCGTTGCGCAGGAAACCGGACGGCATTTGCGATGCACCACCGGCCTGCTGGTGGGCTTCGAGCAGTTGGTCAAGGCGCGGATCGCGCAGCATGACCTGCGGATTGCCGCTGCCGACCAGCACGCGGGTCGGTGTCAGGGCGCCGTTGCCCGGCAGTTCGCTGCCACCGGCCGCGGCCGCCAGCACCGAGTTCGCCACGGGCGGCTGCACCGCGGCCAGTTGGGCACCGCCGTTCGGCACCGCAGCGCCGTTGCCGACCAGCGTCCAGCTGATGGCCGCCACGGCCATCAACGACGCGGCGCCCGCCACCAGCTTCCAGCGAAACACCGGCTCGTTGGCCGCCTCGGCGCGTTGCCGCACGGGCATCGCGGCCGGCACGGCGGCCAGCGGCGCCACGGCCGCGGGCGGCGCGATCACGACCGGCTCTTGCGCCAGCCGCTGCTGGAAGCGCGCCAGGAAGGCCGAGGTGTCGCTGCAGCGCGAATGCGCCGACGAGCGCAGCACGTCGCCCACCACGTGGTACGCGTGCCAGGCGTCGCGCGAGTCGCCCCCGGCGCAGACGGATTCGATCGCACGCGCGAACGCCTCGCCCTGCAAATGGCCGTCCGCCAGCGCGGACACCTGTTCCCGAACCGTCATCGTCTGATTCATGTCATTCACCTGCTGATCTACCAACGCTTGCCGGACTGGTTGTCCAGCAGCGGCTTGACCCTGGCCGAAATGGCCTCGCGCGCCCGGAAAATACGCGAGCGCACCGTGCCGATCGGGCAATCCATGACCTCGGCAATCTCTTCGTAACTCATCCCCTCGATCTCGCGCAGCGTGACCGCCTGGCGCAACTCGGTCGGGAGCGCTTCCATGGCAGCCTCGACGGCACTGGCGATTTCGTTCGCCGCCATGACCGATTCGGGGGTTTCATCGCTGGTTGGTTCGTTTCCAGGACGGTAAGTTTCATCTTCGTCGTCCGAGGACGAACGCAGTGCGCTTTCGGAGACGGTCGGATCGCGCTTCATGTCCACCAGCGCCTTCTTGGCGGTGTTCACGGCGATCCGGTACAGCCAGGTGTAGAACTGGGCCTCGCCGCGGAACTGGTGCAGCGCGCGGTAGGCGCGAATGAAGGTTTCCTGGGCGATGTCCTCGATCAGGTCGACATCGCGCACCATGCGCCCGATCAGCCGTTCGATGCGGCGCTGGTACTTGATGACCAGCAGCTCAAACGCCTTCTGGTCGCCCGCGACGGTGCGCTGCACCAGCTGGAAATCAACCTCACCCGGGCGCGGCGCCTGCGCCGCCTCATCGGGCAGCGCGGACTCCGGAGGCACGGGAGGCAGGGAAGTGGTCATCGAAACGGGTCAGGGCGCATCGGCCGGAGCGGTCGCGCGCCAGGGGTCGCCGGCCGGCTCGGCCGCCGGGGGCCGCGCATAGACCGCACGGCGCACGTCGCGCCAGCGTTCAGGCATGGCCCGCTGCTCGAGCCAGACCCATCGCGCCGCGCGGCCGGGTTCGGCCAGGCGGATGAGCAGCAGCGACTGGAAATCGAGCGCCACGACGGCGCGCGCGGCGAGCACGCCGCGCGACGGATCGGCACCGGTCAGCGACCAATGCGATCCGTCGAAGTGCAACGTGGCTGCACCGTCCCGCCGCAGGCCAAAGCCCGCGGCGACACCGGAAAAGACGACGCTGAGGAGCAGCAGCAACTGGCGCCAGCCATTGCTATCGAACAGATAGCAGGCCGCGCCCGCGCAGCAGACGCCCAGGGTCCAAAGAGCCAGGAGAATCCGGGTCGCGCCGCGGGTGCGCCCCACCGGATAGGTCACCGACGGTGCGCTGTGCATGGGAGAGCGACGCTCAAGCGCGCTTGAACACCAGCGTACCGTTGGTACCGCCGAAGCCGAAGTTGTTCTTGACCGCGACGTCGATCTTCAGATCGCGCGCCTCGTTGGCGCAGTAGTCGAGATCGCACTCCGGATCCTGGTTGAAGATGTTGATCGTCGGCGGGCTCTTCTGGTGATGCAGCGCAAGCACCGTGAACACCGATTCGATGCCGCCCGCGCCGCCCAGCAGGTGGCCGGTCATGGACTTGGTCGAATTGACGACGAGCTTCTTCGCGTGATCGCCGAACGCCAGCTTGACCGCGTTGGTCTCGTTGAGGTCACCGATCAGCGTCGAAGTGCCGTGCGCGTTCAGGTACTGGACCTCGTCGGCGTTGACACCCGCATTGGCCAGCGCCATCGCCATCGAACGGCGCGGGCCGTCGACGTCGGGCGCGGTCATGTGGTACGCGTCGCCGGTCATGCCGAAGCCTGAAACCTCAGCGTAGATCTTGGCGCCGCGCGCCTTGGCGTGTTCGTACTCTTCGAGCACCAGCACGCCGGAGCCCTCGCCCAGCACGAAGCCGTCGCGGTCCTTGTCCCACGGGCGCGAGGCCGTGGTGGGATCGTCGTTGCGGGTGCTCAATGCGCGAGGCGCGGTGAAGCCGCCGATGCCGAGCGGAGAGATGGTCGATTCGGCGCCGCCCGCGATCATGACGTCAGCATCGCCGTACTCGATCATGCGTGCCGACGTGCCGATGGCATGCAGGCCGGTGGTGCAGGCGGTCACGACGGCGATGTTCGGGCCCTTGAAGCCGTACTTGATCGAGACGTGGCCCGAGATCATGTTGATGATCGACGCCGGCACGAAGAACGGCGAAATGCGGCGCGGGCCGCGGCTCGCGTATTCGCCATGCGTCTGTTCGATCATCGGCAGACCGCCGATGCCCGAGCCGATGTTGCAGCCGATGCGCACGGCCTTTTCATAGGGCAGCGCTTCGCCGGTCGGCAGTCCGCTGTCCTGCACCGCCTGGATGGCGGCGGCGAGTCCCAGATGAATGAAGCGGTCCATGTGACGCGCTTCTTTCTCCGAGATGTATTGGGTGATGTCGAAACCCTTGACCTCACCGGCGAACTTGCAGGCGAAGGCGCTTGCATCGAACGCGGTGATGTTCGCAATGCCCGACTTCCCGGCCAACAGGTTGGCCCAGGATTCGGTTGCGGTGTTTCCGACAGGAGCGATGCAACCGAGTCCGGTCACGACGACGCGGCGTTTGGTCATGCCGGCAAACCTTTCTGGAAGCGCTGAGCAGCTGCCGATCGGCGCGGGCGGTTGAAAAAAGAGCCGCCGGCCGTCGTTGCAGTGTCAGCTGGCCGATCAGGCCTTTTGATTCTTGGTGGCGTAGTCGACGGCATTCTGCACCGTCGTGATCTTCTCGGCGTCTTCGTCCGGGATCTCGATGCCGAACTCGTCTTCGAGTGCCATCACGAGTTCGACCGTGTCGAGCGAGTCAGCGCCGAGGTCGGCCACGAAAGCCTTTTCGTTCGTCACTTGGGACTCTTCCACGCCGAGCTGCTCGGCGATGATTTTCTTGACACGTGCTTCGATATCGCTCATTTGATTCCCTCTAAGGGTTGTAGGTAACTGGTGGATTTTAGCCGGGCGGCCCGTGGCATTTGCCCCGCGCTCCGGTACGGAAAAAGATTGCGCCTTTCGGCTACATGTGCATGCCGCCGTTGACGTGCAGCTCCTGCCCCGTCACGTACGAGGCCTGCGGCGATGCGAGGTAGGCCACCGCATGCGCGATGTCCGCCGGCTTGCCCAGGTGGCCCAGCGGGATCTGCGAGAGCAGCGCCTGTTGCTGGGCTTCCGGCAGGCTGGCCGTCATGTCGGTTTCGATGAAGCCAGGCGCGACGCAGTTGACCGTGATGTTGCGGCTGCCGAGTTCGCGGGCCAGCGCACGGGTCATGCCCGACACACCGGCCTTGGCCGCCGCGTAGTTGGCCTGCCCGGCATTGCCGGACGCGCCCACCACGCTCGTGATGCTGATGATGCGGCCATAGCGCTGCTTCATCATCGGGCGGATCACCGCGCGCGAGAGGCGGAACACGGCCTTGAGGTTGGTGTCGAGCACCGCATCCCAGTCGTCGTCCTTCATGCGCATGGCAAGCGTGTCGCGCGTGATGCCGGCGTTGTTGACCAGCACATGGATCGCGCCGTAAGCCTGCACGATCTCGTCGATCAGGGCTTCGACGGCAGCGCCGTCGTTCACGTCGAGCGCACGGCCGCGGCCGTCGAACGCGCTCAGCGCCTGGGTGATCTTGGCGGCGCCATCGTCGGTGGTGCCGGTGCCCACGACCTTGAGGCCGCGCTGCGCGAGTTCGAGCGCAATGGCGGCGCCAATGCCGCGCGTTGCGCCGGTGACCAGGGCGACCTGGCCTTCGAATTTGGGAGTGCTCATAAGAGAGAAAGAGTATCGGGGCCTGGCGGCGTTCAGCCGGCGAGCGATTGTCGGACGTCCGCGAGGGTGGCTGGGTCGTACACCGACGCGGCTTCCAGTTCGGGGGCGATGCGCTTCACCATGCCGGCCAGCACCTTGCCGGGACCGCACTCGATGATGGCGGTTGCACCGCGCAGTTTCAAGGCCTGAACACTTTCGACCCAGCGCACCGGACCGGCGGCCTGGCGCACCAGGGCGTCGCGGATGCGGTCGGCATCGGTCTCGACAGCCACGTCGATGTTGTTGAGCACCGGAATCTGCGGCGCAGCCAGCGCCACGCTCGCGAGCTTTTCGCGCAGGGCTTCGGCCGCGGGCTTCATCAGGCTCGAATGGAACGGTGCCGACACCGGCAGCGGCAATGCGCGCTTGGCGCCATTGGCCTTCAGCAGCTCGCAGGCCTTGTCGACCGCGGCCTTGCTGCCGGCGATCACGGTCTGCATGGGATCGTTGAAATTCACGGCCTCGACCACCTCGGCGCTGCCGGGACCGAACGTGGCGGTGGCTTCGGCGCAGCCGGCGACCACCTTGTCGGACGCCATGCCGAGGATCGCCGCCATCGCGCCGACGCCGACCGGCACGGCCTGCTGCATGGCCTGCGCACGAAAACGCACCAGCGGCGCGGCCTGCGCAAGCGTGAGCACGCCCGAAGCCACCAGCGCCGAATACTCGCCCAGCGAATGACCGGCGACGACGGACGGCGTGGCACCGCCTTCGGCCAGCCAGGCACGCCAGGCGGCCACGCCAGCCACCAGCATCACGGGCTGCGTGTTGGTGGTGAGCGCCAGCTCTTCCTTGGGACCGTTCTTGATCAGCGCGCCGATATCTTCGCTCAGCGCTTCGGAGGCTTCGCGCAAGGTCTCGGCCACGGCCGGGTGATCGCCCCAGGCGTCGAGCATGCCGACCGCCTGCGAGCCCTGACCCGGAAAGACAAAAGCAAAGGATTTCATTGTTGTTTCTTCGTCACCGCGCCGACGCCCGCTTCGGGGCGTCGCGACGCACTACAGATTCAATAGCACCGCGCCCCAGGTGAAGCCACCGCCCACACCTTCCAGCATGAGGGTCTCACCCTTCTTCACCTTGCCCGAGCGCACGGCTTCGTCGAGCGCCAGCGGGATCGAGGCGGCCGAGGTGTTGCCGTGCTCGTGCACCGTGACGACCAGCTTCTCGCGCGGCAGCTTCAGCTTCTTGGCCGTGCCTTCCATGATGCGGATGTTGGCCTGGTGCGGAATCAGCCAGTCGATGTCAGCCTCGGTCTTGCCGGCCTTGGCCAGCGTGGCGCGCGCGGCATCTTCGAGCACGCGGACCGCCAGCTTGAAGACGGCCTGGCCGTCCATGTGCAGCAGCGGCGTGCCGAGCACGTTGCCGCCCGACACGTGGCCCGGCACGCACAGGATGCCGACGTGTTTGCCGTCCGCATGCAGGTCGCTGGCCAGGATGCCAGGTTCGTCGGAAGCCTCGAGCACCACCGCGCCCGCGCCGTCGCCGAACAGCACGCAGGTGGTGCGGTCGTTGAAGTCGAGGATGCGGGAGAACACTTCGGCGCCGATCACCAGCGCGCAGCGCGCAGTGCCCGTGCGGATCATCGCGTCGGCCACCGTCAGTGCGTAGACGAAACCGCTGCAGACCGCCTGGACGTCGAAGGCCGGGCAGCCGGCAATGCCGAGCTTGTGCTGGAGGATCGCGGCCGACGACGGGAACACCATGTCCGGCGTCGAGGTCGCGACGATGATCAGGTCGACATCGCTCGCCTTGCGACCGGCAGCTTCCAGCGCGTGCTTCGCGGCTTCGAGGCCGAGATCGCTGCTGCTGACATCGGGCGCCGCGAAGTGGCGCGCGTGAATGCCGGTGCGCTCGACGATCCACTGATCGGAAGTTTCGATGCCGCGTGTCGCCAGATCCTTGGCAAGGTCGTCATTGGTGACGCGGCGGGGGGGCAGGTAGCTGCCGGTGCCGGTAATGCGCGAAAAAGGGGTCATCAAGCGTGAAGAGCTGTCGCGTCGGCCGACGCCGCCGACTCCTGCCGCGCGAGCAAAGGCGCGGCGTGGGCGATGCGGGCCCGCACGCGATCGAGCAGGTTGTTGCGAGCGGCATCATAAGCGCGATCCAACGCATGGCCGAAAGCCACTTCGTCGGCCGAGCCATGGCTCTTGAACACCAGCCCGCGCAGGCCCAGCAAGGCCGCGCCGTTGTAGCGACGGTGATCCAGACGACCTTTGAACGCTTTTAGAACCGGGTAAGCAACAATAGCCGCCAGTTTCGTGAGAACGTTTCGCGAAAACTCGACACGAATGAACTCGCCGATCATCGACGCGACGCCTTCGCTGGCCTTCAGCGCCACGTTGCCGACAAATCCGTCGCATACGACGATGTCGGTCGTGCCCTTGAAAATGTCATTCCCTTCGACGTTGCCGTAGAAGTTCAGATCCTTGGAGTTGGCAGCAGCACGCAGCAGTTGACTGGCCTTCTTGATGGTTTCGCTGCCCTTGATGGCTTCTTCGCCAATATTGAGCAAGCCGACCGACGGCGATTCGTTGCCGGTCAACGCCGAAACGAGCGCAGAGCCCAGCACGGCGAACTGGAGGAGGTCCTCGGCATCGCAATCGACGTTCGCGCCGAGATCGAGCACTGTAGTCGCCCCGCCCTTCACATTGGGCAGCTGGGGCGCAATGGCGGGCCGGTCGATGCCATCGAGCGTCTTGAGCAGATAGCGTGCGATCGCCATCAATGCACCCGTGTTGCCGGCAGATATCGCCGCTTGCGCCGCGCCATCCTTGACCTGCTGGATCGCGACGCGCATCGAAGAGTCTTTCTTCTTGCGCAGGGCGATTTCGATGGGGTCGTCCATGCCGACCACTTCGCTGGCCGGCACGATGCGAGCGCGCGGATGGTCGGCAAACCCCGCCAATGCGGCCGGCGCACCGACGAGCAGCAACGAGGCTTCGCTGTGCCGCTCGAGAAACGCGCGGCAGGCCGCGAGCGTGACACGCGGCCCATGATCACCCCCCATGCAATCCACGGCGAGCGTGATTGCGGCGGGCGCAGCAGTGAGTTCGGGAGAAAAAGGCGCAGCCATCAAAACAAAGGCCCGACGCTACAGCAAAAGTAGCTTCGGGCCTTGGCCTTGGGATTCGAGATCAGGCTTCGGACTTGTTCTTGAGCACCTGACGGCCGCGGTAGAAACCGTTCGGGCTGATGTGGTGGCGCAGGTGCGTTTCGCCGGTGGTGGGCTCGACAGCGATGCCGGGCACGCCCAGGGCGTTGTGGGAACGGTGCATGCCGCGCTTGGAAGGCGACTTCTTGTTTTGCTGGACGGCCATGATGGCTCCTGGACGGTTAGGTGGGTGACTGGATGCGGGCTCAAGCGGTGGCAATGAGGCGAAAGCTCCGGCGGCATGCATGGAATGCCACGTTCTGCCTTTGCCTTGTATGCATTGCTGCTCACGGCGGCGCGCGCGAAGCCCATGATTATAGCCCAGCCACGGAGAAAGGGCTACTTTCCCTCTTCGGGCTTGCGCGGACGCAACGCGCCGAGCACGGCAAAGGGGTTCGGCTTGGCCTCTTCGGCCGCCTGGAAATCGTCGTCGCTGGACGACAGGCGCACCGGCGTCGGGCACACTTCGTGGACCGGCATGACGGGGATTTCCATCAGCAGCTCGTCCTCGATCAGCCCGCGCAGGTCGAAATCGCGGCTGACGACCAGCAGGTCTTCATCGGACTCCTCGTCTTCCGCCTCGGCCGTGGCCTCGTCGGCCACGAAACGGAACCAGCGGTCCACGAACAGTTCGGTATCGACCGGCGACAGGCAGCGCTGGCAGACCAGCGGCACGGTGGCTTCGACATCCAGGTGCAGCCAGGGCGTCGCCTTGCCGTCGGCGCCGGGGCGCTCTTCGCCGGTCGCTTCCCAGCGGACCACGGCGTCGGTGGCCGGCGTCGCCAGTTCGGCGACCAGGCGTGCGAAACCCGGGACCGGATCGGCACCATCCAGCGTGGCAGCCGCCGCGGTGAACGCGGGCACATTGAGCCTTTCGGGGGCAAATTCTCTCTTCATCCGCCCCAGTCTAGCGCGCCGGCCGCCCTCCCAGGCGAGCAACCCGTCGAGCCGGTCGGGTCCGGTCGCTCACGCACAATCGCTGCATGCAACGCACCGTGATCCTCGCCTCGACCTCGCGCTACCGGCGCGAACTGCTCACCCGCCTCCATCTGCCCTTCGAGGTGCACGCCCCCGAAGTCGACGAAACCCCGCTCGAAGGCGAGACGCCCCGCGCGCTGGCCGAGCGCCTGGCGCTGGAAAAGGCCAATGCCGTGGCCACGCGCTTTCCCGACGCGGTGGTGATCGGCTCCGACCAGGTCGCCGACCTGGCGGGCGAAGCGCTCGGCAAGCCCGGCGACCACGCACGGGCCACC
Source organism: Variovorax sp. GW821-FHT09D07 (assembly GCF_059416345.1). Taxonomy (NCBI): domain Bacteria; kingdom Pseudomonadati; phylum Pseudomonadota; class Betaproteobacteria; order Burkholderiales; family Comamonadaceae; genus Variovorax; species Variovorax sp. GW821-FHT09D07. Next base: position 423,173 of record NZ_JBWKOY010000004.1, on the reverse strand, counting down.
GCCCAGCTGCGCCGCATGCGCGGCCAGACGCTGATCTTCCAGACCGCCGTGGCCGTGGTCTGCCATGCGACGGGCTTCGTCCAGCGCGACATCGCCCCCGTGCGCGTGGTGTTCCGCGACCTCTCGGACGCCGCCATCGAGCGCTACCTATTAGCAGAGCAGCCCTACGACTGCGCCGGCAGCGCCAAGAGCGAGGGCTTCGGCATCGCCCTGCTCGATGCCATCGACAGCGACGACCCCACCGCGCTGGTCGGCCTGCCCCTGATCCGCACCTGCCGGATGCTGCGCGCCGCGGGGGTCGACCTGCTGTGACCACCCCAGGCAAGCTCTACCTCGTCCCCGCGCCGCTCGATTTCGGCTGCGACCTCCAGGCCCCGCTGCAGGACGCCCTGCCGCTGGGCACGCTGCAGGCCGCCGCCGGCATCACGCACTGGATCTGCGAGAACGCCAAGTCGGCCCGCGCCTACCTGAAGCGCATCGACGCCGTCGTGCCGTTGGCCGCGCCGCTGCAGGCGCAGAACATCCAGGAACTGCCGCGCGAGGTGCACAAGAAAGGCGACCACGCCGGCCAGTTCGACGCCCGCCCGCTGCTGGCCGCCGCACTCGAAGGCCACGACGTCGGCCTGCTGAGCGAAGCCGGCATGCCCGCCGTGGCCGACCCCGGCTCGTCGGTGGCGCGCGCCGCGCACGACCTGGGCATCACCGTCGTGCCGCTCACCGGGCCGGTGTCTTTGCTGCTGGCCCTCGCAGCAAGCGGCCTGAACGGACAGAACTTCGCCTTCGTCGGCTACCTGCCGCAGGACGGCGGCGAGCGCCAGGCGCGCATCCGCGAGCTCGAGGCGCTCGCACTCAAGACCGGCCAGACGCAGCTCTTCATCGAAACGCCGTACCGCAATGCCGCCCTGCTGCAGGCGCTTGTGCAGACGCTGCAGCACAACACCCGGCTCGCCGTCGCGCGCGGCCTGACGCTGGCGACCGCGCAGGTGCGCAGCGAGACGGTGAAAGCCTGGCGCGCCGCCAAGCCGCAGGCCACGACCGACGAGCGCCTGCCCGCCGTGTTCGCGATCGGGCGCTGACGGTGGGGCCGGGCGTCACGGCCAGTACGCGCTGGGCGTCGCGCGCCCAGTTCTTCGCGTCGGGCTTCATCTTCGCGACCTGGGGCGTGCACGTGCCGACGGTCAAGGCGCACTACGCCATCGACGAGGCGCAGCTCGGGCTCGCCATGCTCGCGGCGGGCGCTGGAGCAATGGTTGGGCTGACGAGCGCCGGTCGCTGGATCGGCCGCCACGGCCCGCGCCGCATGGCCGCGCTGTGCGGCTGCGTCTACGCACTGCTGATCGCCGGCCTGATCGCGATGCCCGGCTATGCCGCGCTGCTGGGCCTGCTGGCGGTGTTCGGCCTGGTCACCAGCGTGTTCGACGTGGCGATCAACACCGAGGCCGCACAGCTCGAGTTGCGCGGCAATCAGCCGTTGATGAGCGGCATGCACGGCATGTTCAGCCTCGGCGGCATGGTCGGCGCCGCGAGCGGCAGCGCGGCGCTGGCCGCCGGCATGGCGCCGCAGACTCACCTGTGGACGGTGGCCGTGGTGATGATCGGCGTGGTCGCGATTGCAGCAACGCGTATGCTGCCCACGCCGGCCGCACCCGCCGACGGCGCGGCTGCAACGGACCACGGCTTTCGCCTGCCGCGCGGCGTGCTCGCGGTGCTCGGCGTGCTGGCCGCGCTGGGACTGATCGCCGAGGGCGCCATCTACGACTGGAGCGTGCTCTACATGCAGCAGGAACTGGGCAGCCCGCAGCAGCAGGCCGCGCTGGCCTATGCGAGCTTTTCCGCCGCGATGGCAGCTGCGCGTTTCGGCGGCGACGCGATGCGCGCCCGTTTCTCACCCACGGCCTTGCTGCGCGGCAGCGGCCTGCTGGCGGCGGGGGCGATGACGCTGGTATTGCTGACCGACCTGCCCTGGCTCGCGCTGTTGGGCTTCGCCGGTGTCGGGGTCGGCTTCGCGAACGTGGTGCCGATCCTGTTCGGCGCCTCGGCCCGCGTACCGGGCGTGGCGCCTGCCAACGGCATCGCCGCCGTATCGGCCATTGCTTATTTGGGGTTCATGGCAGGGCCTGCGGTGATCGGCCTGCTGGCGCGGGTCAGTTCGCTGACCGCCGCGCTCTATGTGGTGGTGGCCTTTGCCGCCGCGCTGGCAGCCTCGGCCCGGTTCACCGGCAGCGACGACAGCAGCGCCGCCTGAAAAAAAGCCGCGCTCAGCGCAGCGCCGGCGAAGTCTTCAGCGCACTCACCGAGGCCGCACCCATGGCGGCGCCGAACTTCTTGGCCAGCTTCTCGGCCACGTTGTCGCGGCGCGTGTAGTCGATGACTTCCTCGGCCTTGATCACCTCGCGTGCCACGAAGTCGACGTTGCCCAGCTGGTCGGCCAGGCCGAATTCGACCGCCTGCTCGCCGCTCCAGAAGAGGCCGCTGAACAGGCCCGGGGTGTCGAGCTTGAGGCGGTCGCCGCGGCCGGTCTTCACGACGTTGATGAACTGCGTGTGGATCTGGTTGAGCATCGCCTGGGCATGCGCGCGCTGCGCGTCGTTCATCGGGCTGAACGGGTCGAGGAAGCCCTTGTTTTCACCGGCCGTCAGCAGGCGGCGCTCGACGCCGACCTTTTCCATCACGCCGGTGAAGCCGAAGCCGTCCATCAGCACGCCGATGCTGCCGACGATGCTGGCCTTGTCGACGAAGATCTTGTCGGCGGCGGCTGCGATGTAGTACGCCGCCGAGGCGCAGGTCTCTTCGACCACCGCGTAGACCGGCTTCTTGTGCTTGGCCTTCAGGCGCTTGATTTCATCGTTGATGATGCCGGCCTGCACCGGGCTGCCGCCGGGCGAGTTGATCAGCAGCACCACGCCCTTGGCGCCCTCGTCCTCGAAGGCCGTCTTCATGGCGGCGATCACGAACTCGGCGCTGGCGTCGCCGCCGTTGGCGATCTCGCCCTTGATCTCGACGACGGCCGTGTGGGCCGTGGTCTTGGCGGTGCTGGGCGTGCTGCGCGAGAACGCGAACCAGGCCAGGAATACAAAGAAAGCCAGCCAGCCCAGGCGCACGAAGGTCTTCCAGCGGCGCGTGGCCTTCTGCTCATTCAGGGAGGCGAACGCGAGTTTCTCGAGCGTGGCGCGCTCCCACCCGGGGCGCTGCGTGGGGTCTTGGGCCATGGTACGGGGGCTGTCTTGGGATGTCGTGAGGGGGACGGCCGGCTCCAGCGGTTCGAAACCCTGGGGTTCCCTGCGGTTCGGATCGGTCATGTCAGAAGGAAAGAGGTTGGAGGTTCCAGTCAGTATGCCAGTGCACCACGCCGCCTTCTTCGCTCAGCGCGATCTTCACGAGCCCGCCGCGGCACGGCCCGCCCGCGCATTCGCCGGTGTCGGGCTTGTAGACGGCGCCGTGGGTGGCGCACAGCAGCCACTGGCCGCTGTCGTCGAAGAAGCGGTCGGGCTGGAAGTCCATCTCCATCGCCACATGGCTGCAGCGGTTGAGGTAGGCATGCGGCAGGCCCTCGAAGCGCACCGCGAAGGCGCGGCAGGTTTCGCCGCCGTGGACCACGTCGAAGGGCACGGCGTTGCCGCCCTCGACCAGGTCCGAGGCATTGCACAGCGGGATGCGCTGGTTGCTCATGCCGACGTCCTCAGGCGTTCTCGAGCAGCCAGGCCTGCAGCTCGGCGATCGACTGCGCCACGTACAGCGGCTTGAACTCGTCGAAGGTGGACGACGCATGCGCGCCGAAGCCCACGCCCACGCTGGCGCAGCCGGCGTTCTGCGCCAGCTGCAGGTCGTGCGTGGTGTCGCCGATCATCAGCGTGCGCTCGGCCGGCACGTCGAGCTCTTCCATGAGTTCGAGCAGCATGCGCGGGTGCGGCTTGCCGAAGGTTTCGTCGGCGGTGCGCGAGGCGTCGAAGCGGTCGCGCAGCGCCACCGTCTTCAATGCTTCGTTGAGGCCGCGGCGCGACTTGCCCGTGGCCACAGCCAGCTTGTGGCCGCGCGCGCGCAGCGCATCGAGCATGGGCAGCACGCCGTCGAACAGCACGAGGTCGTCCTGGTGCTGCAGGAAGTGGTAGCGGTAGCGGGCGCCGAGCTCGGGGTATTTTTCCTTGGGCACGTCGGGTGCCGCGCGCGCGAGCGCCTCGGCCAGGCCCAGGCCGATCACCCAGGCGGCATCGTCCTCGCTGGGCTTGGCGCCGCCGACATCGACCACGGCCGCCTGGATGCAGCGCACGATCAGGCGGGTGGAGTCGTAGAGCGTGCCGTCCCAGTCGAAGGCGATCAGGTCGAAGCGAGGGGAACGAACAGAGCTGGCGGAAGAATCAGTCATGGGCCGTGGGGGTGGGGTGTTGCGCCATCGCCTCGAGCGCCGCGCGCGACATCAGCGCATGCAGCTCGGGTGGCAGTCCGGCCTGCAGCGCAATGCGCTCGCCGCTGGCCGGGTGGTTGAATTGCAGCCGCCACGCATGCAGGAACATGCGCTTGAGGCCGAGTTTGTGCAAGGCGCGCTGGCGCTCGGACTCGCCATATTTGTCGTCGCCGGCAATCGGATGCCCGGCCGAGGCCAGGTGCACGCGGATCTGGTGGGTGCGCCCGGTCTTGATGGTCACCGCCAGCAATGACAGCGGCGTGGCGTCGCCCGGCAGGCTGAGGCGGGCCAGCACGCGCACCAGCGTGACGGCCCGCATGGCGTCGGGGTGGTCCTTGGCGACCACGCGCACGCGGCGTTCGCCGGCACCGGCGCCCGAGCCGTCGGGCAGCAGGTACTTGGCGAGCGGCGCGTCGAGCACCTTCTTGTTGGCGGGCCAGTCGCCTTCGACCAGCGCGAGGTAGGTCTTGCCGGTTTCACGCTCGCGAAACTGGTCCTGCAATGCCACCAGTGCGCTGCGCTTCTTGGCGACCAGCAGGATGCCGGAGGTTTCGCGGTCGAGCCGGTGCACCAGTTCCAGGAACTTGGCGCCCGGACGCGCCGTGCGCAATTGCTCGATCACACCGAAGCTCACGCCGCTGCCGCCGTGCACCGCGACCCCGGCGGGCTTGTCGATGGCCAGCACGGCCTCGTCTTCGAGCAGCACCGGAAACTCGCGCGCCGGTGCGGGCGGCGTGGCGCCCTCTTCGGCGCGTGGCGAGATCCGCACGGGCGGAATCCGGACCAGATCACCGTCTTCGATGCGGGTCTCGGCCTGGGCGCGGCCCTTGTTGATGCGCACCTCGCCCGACCGGATGATCCGGTAGACGTGCGTCTTCGGCACGCCTTTCAGATGGCGAAACAGGAAGTTGTCGAGCCGCTGCCCGGCGGATTCGGCGTCGACGGTCAGGAAGTGGATGGCGGCGTGCGGCGTGCCGGTGTCGGCGCCCGCGGGTCGATCCGCGGGATTTGGAGCCCCCGCGGGGCTTTTCTTCGCACCTATAATGTTTTTCACCAGCGCGGTCGTGTAAGTGCTTGATTAGACAGAAGTTTAGAGCACTGACGACCATGCTGTGAGGTCGATGCCGCTTTGGCGTCCAGCCCGCAAACCCCGCGCAATCGCGCAAAGTGGCAGGCCAGGCACCCAAGTCAAGCCGACACCCACGAAACACCGATACGGAATACCCAGCCTGCAGCTTCCAAGCTGCAGGCGGATCGAAGCGAGTCCCTTGTTGTGTTGATGCTGCTGATTCAAATATGCCTGCGCTGGTCGACCTGGTTTCGACCAGTCGCCTCAGGCATTGAATCGCCCGCAGTGCGCGCCACCCTTGCGCAATCGGCTGTCAAAAAGATAGTCACCCAACACCGAATCTGGCTCGCGCCCATCCACGCGCCCCCACCCCGGCTGTCTTCTTGAGCTGACGCTCGAGAGGCCTGCTCGCGCCTGGCGCGGCAGTCACAGCATCCGGGGCCAAGCGGCAATTCCCTGGTTTCGCGGGCGTCGTCCGTGCATCGTTGGCTCGTCATGAGCCGGTAGAACGATACATATAAGGACAACGCATCATGAAGCGGATGCTGATCAATGCCACGCAGGCCGAAGAACGCCGCCTGGCCATCGTCGACGGGCAGAAACTGCTCGACTACGAAATCGAAATCGAAGGGCGCGAACAGCGCAAGGGCAACATCTACAAAGCGGTCGTGACCCGCGTCGAGCCGTCGCTCGAAGCCTGTTTCGTCGACTACGGCGAAGACCGCCACGGCTTCCTGCCGTTCAAGGAAATCTCCAAGCAGTACTTCGCCGAAGGCGTGTCGGCCAGCCAGGCCCGCATCCAGGACGTGATCCGTGAAGGCCAGGAACTCACCGTCCAGGTCGAAAAGGAAGAACGCGGCAACAAGGGCGCGGCCCTCACCACCTTCATCTCGCTGGCCGGCCGCTATGTCGTGCTGATGCCCAACAACCCCCGTGGCGGTGGCGTGTCGCGCCGCATCGAGGGCGACGACCGCGCCGAGCTCAAGGAGGCGATGGACCAGCTCGAGTACCCGAAGGGCATGAGCATCATCGCGCGCACCGCCGGCATCGGCCGCTCGGCGCCCGAACTCCAGTGGGACCTGAACTACCTGCTCAAGCTGTGGACCGCCATCGACGGCGCGGCCAAGGGCGGCAAGGGCGCTTTCCTGATCTACCAGGAATCGTCGCTCGTCATCCGCGCCATCCGTGATTACTTCAATCACGACATCGGCGACATCCTGATCGACACCGACGACATCTACGACCAGGCGCAGCAGTTCATGGCGCACGTCATGCCCGAGCATGCCGCCCGCGTGAAGCGCTACCGCGACGACGCGGCGCTGTTCAGCCGCTTCCAGATCGAGCACCAGATCGAGTCGGCCTACGCCCGCACCGTGCAGCTGCCTTCGGGCGGCGCCATCGTGATCGACCACACCGAAGCACTGGTGTCGGTGGACGTGAACTCGGCCCGCGCCATCAAGGGCGGCGACATCGAAGAAACCGCCACCCGCACCAACCTCGAAGCCGCCGACGAAGTGGCCCGCCAGATGCGCCTGCGCGACCTGGGCGGCCTGATCGTCATCGACTTCATCGACATGGACGAGTCGAAGAACCGCCGCGAAGTCGAAAGCCGCCTGCGCGACGCGCTCCGGCAAGACCGCGCCCGCGTGCAGTTCGGTTCGATCAGCAAGTTCGGCCTGATGGAAATGAGCCGCCAGCGCCTGAAGCCCGCGCTGTCCGAAGGTTCGTCGATCCCCTGCCCCCGTTGCGGCGGCTCGGGCCACATCCGCGACACCGAATCGAGCGCGCTGCAGATCCTGCGCATCATTCAGGAAGAGTCCATGAAGGACAACACGGCCGCCGTGCATGTGCAGGTGCCCGTGGAAGTCGCGTCGTTCCTGCTGAACGAGAAGCGCCCCGAAATCGCCAAGATCGAACTCAAGCAGCGCGTCACCGTGCTGATGGTGCCCAACAAGACGCTCGAAACGCCGAACTACAAGCTCGAGCGCCTGAAGCACGACGATCCGCGCCTCGATCACATCGAAGCCAGCTACAAGATGGCCGACGAGATCGAAGACCCGACCTCGGTCACGCGCCGTTCGCAAGAACCCACCAACAAGCAGACGCCGGTCATCAAGGGCGTGCTGCCCGACGCACCCGCGCCCGTGGTGCCGCCCAAGCCCGAAGCGGTGCGCGCTGCGCCCGCTCCCGCCCCGGTGGCCCCGCCCGCGGTGGTCGCTCCGGCCCCGGCACAGACCGGCTTCATGGCCTGGATCAAGAGCTTCTTCGGCGGCGCCTCGCCGGCGCCCGCACCGGCACCGGCCCCCAGCGCCATTCCAGTCGAAGCACCGAAGCCCCGCCGCGAAGGCGGTCGTCCGGGCCGTGACGGCGAAACGCGCGGTGCGCGCGGCGCCGACGGCGAACAGCGCCGCGGCGGACGCGGCGGCGAAGGCCGTGGCGAAGGCGGCGGCCGTTCGGGTGGACGCGACGGCGACCGCCGTGGCGGACGCGGCGGCGAGCGCCGTGAAGGCGGCGAACGCCGCGGCGAGGCTCGCAACACCGAGCAGCGCAACGACAGCACCAACCCGGCACGCGAGCAACGCGAGCCCCGTGAAGCACGCGCCCCGCGCGACGGCGAACAACGCCGTGGCGGTCGCGGCGAGCGCCGCGAAGGTGGCGAAGGCCGCAACGCGCCGGCCGAAGCCCTGCTCGACGGCAACCTGAACCTCGACGCGCAGCAACAGCAACCGGCACCCGGTGGCGACGAAAACGGCAATGCCGCAGCGGAACGCGCACCCCGCGCCCGCGGCGAACGCCGTGAACGTGGCGAGCGCGGCGAGCGTGGTGAACGTGGCGGCGAACGCAACGAGCGCGGTGAGCGCAACAGCGACGCGCAGCAGCAACAGCCGCGCGATGAAGCCACCGCCGGCGACGGCGAGCGCCAGCCCCGCAACGGCCGTGGCGACGAGTCGCGCGGCCCGCGCGGCGAGCGCAACGACGGCCGCCGCGAGCGCCGCAACGACGCGCCTGCCGCCAACGAAGGCGACGCACGCGTGGCCGAATCGGCTGCCGCCGGCGATGCCGAGCAAGGCAACAACGAAGGCAACGAGCAGCAAGCCCCGCGCCGCGAAGGTGAAGAGCGCCGCGGCCGTTCGCGCGACCGTTACGGCCGTGACCGCCGCGAACGCGGTCCGCGCGACGATGCCGGCAACGGTGGCAGCGAAGCCAACGGCGCAGACGCCGCACCGGTCGCCGAAGGCGCCGTGGCTGCCGAAGGCCAGGCCGAACGCCAGCCGCAGCAGCAACTGCCGCTGGTGGCGGAAGCCGCTGCCGTGGCTGTGGTGGCCACCGCGGTCGAAGTGCGCGAACCTGCACCGCAGGTGCAAGAGCAGCCGCGCTTCGAGCGCCCCGCCGCGCCCGCACCGGCACCCGTCGCAGCGCCCATCGTGGTCGAAGCCGCAGCCAAGCCCGCAGCCGCAGCACCCGCCGGCAACGGCCGCGCACTGCCCAAGGTGCAGGCCTTCGAACTGCCGCTGAACGAACTCGCGCAGATCGCCGAAAGCTCGGGCCTGCAGTGGGTCAACTCGGATGCCGAGCGCATCGCGCAGGCGCGCGCCGCGATCGCCGCCGAGCCGAAGCCGGTGCACGTGCCGCGCGAGCGCCCGCCGGTGATCGTGCTCGACGAAGGTCCGCTGGTGCTGGTCGAAACCCGCCGCGACCTCGGTTCGATGTCGCTGCCGTTCGAGCAGCAACAGCAGCCGCAGGAACAGCAGCGCTCGCTCTGAGCCCTGCCTCCTCGCAAATGAAAACGGCGCCCTCGTGGCGCCGTTTTTTTTGCTTCGGAATTCAGGCCTGCGGTGGCAGCGCCTCGACACCGGGCAGGTCCGGCATCTCCAGGATCAGCTGCCCGAAGCGGCAGGCACACGGCGTCTTGCCGTTCTCGCTCCAGATCAGCGAGAAGTTCACGCTCGGCAGCGGCGGCAGGCCGTAGCGGCCGTCGACGATCTTCATGCCCGGCTCCACCTCCTCGCGCGTGAGCACCGTCACCGCCAGCCCTGCCAGCACCGCCGCGCGAATGCCCTGCGGGCTGGCCGAAGTGAAGACCACGTGCCAGTCGAGCGACACGAGGTCGAGCGCCGACCCGGCCACCTGCCGGTTGACGCACGGCTTCGGAAAGAAGGCCAGCGGCAGCGATGCGCCCTTCGGCGCCTCGAAGGCCTCGGCCGCGGCCCACACCAGTTGCGTGCGCCGCAGGCAGGTGCCCTCCACCACGTCGGGCGGCGACATCACGACCGCGAGGTCGAGCTCGCCGGCGCGGATGGCCGCGCGCAAGTCGGTGTGCATGCTCACGCAGACCTCCATGCGCACGGCCGGGAACCCGCGCGCGAACTGCGAGAGCAGCGGCGGCAGGCGGTCGCCCATGAAGTTGTCCGGCACGCCGAAGCGCACCACACCCGAGATCGGCGAGGGCTGAAAGCGCCGCGTCATCGCGTCGAGCGTGTCCAGGATCTGCGTTGCGTAGCGCAGGAAGTCTTCACCGTCCTCGGTCACCGTGAGGCGGCGCGTCGTTCGGTGCAGCAGCGGCCGGCCCACCTGCTCCTCGAGCTTGCGGATCTGGTGGCTGATGGCCGACTGGGTCAGGTGCAGGCGCTCGGCGGCGCGCGTGAAGCCGCCGGTTTCCTTGACGGCCACGAAGGCGCGCAACAGCGTGGGGTCGAAGTCCATGGCGAGTTTTGATCAATGATGTTTCCTAATGAATTCTAGGAAATCAAATCATTTCCATCATGAAGAGGGTTTCACCAGAATCGGCCGCTCTGCCTTTTTGGAAACCGTCCGATGTCCCTCTCCCCTGCCGGCAAGAACCGGATCGCCCTGTCTGCGGTCTGCCTGATTGCCTTGATGTTCGGCCTGGAAATCTCCAGCTTGCCGGTCATTCTTCCCACGCTCGAAAAATCACTGCATGGCGACTTCAGCGACATGCAGTGGATCATGAACGCCTACACCATCGCCTGCACCACGGTGCTGATGGCCGCCGGCACGCTGGCCGACCGCTACGGACGCAAGCGCGTGCTGATCGTCGGCGTGGTGCTGTTCGGCGCCACCTCGCTGGCCTGCGGCATCGCGGGCAACGCGCCGGTGCTGATCGTCAGCCGCTTCCTGCAGGGCCTGGCCGGTGGCGCGATGCTGATCTGCCAGCTCGCGGTGCTCTCGCACCAGTTCCAGGAAGGCAAGGAACGCAGCAAGGCCTTCGCCATCTGGGGCGTGGTGTTCGGCATGGGGCTGGGCTTCGGGCCGATCGTCGGCGGCGCGATCGTGGCGCTGTCGAGCTGGCAATGGGTGTTCCTGGTCCATGTGCCGCTGGCCGTGGTGGCACTGGCGCTGGTCTTGGGCAGCGTTGAAGAGTCCAGCGACCCCGATGCGAAGCGGCTCGACCTGCCGGGCATCGTCACGCTGTCGCTGGCGGTGTTCGGCCTCACCTACTTCATCACGCAAGGGCCGGGCCTCGGGTTCGCGAGCCCTGTGGCCGTGGGCATCCTCGTGGCGACGCTGGCCTGCTTCGCGATCTTCGTGTGGGTGGAAAAGATCAACCCGCACCCGATGTTCGACTTCTCGGTGTTCCGCATCCGCAATTTCTCGGGCTCGATCGTCGGCTCCATCGGCATGAACTTCAGCTTCTGGCCGTTCATGATCTACCTGCCGATCTACTTCCAGAGCGGCCTGGGCTACGACGCCGTCACGGCCGGCTCGGCGCTGCTGGCCTACACGCTGCCCACGCTGGTGCTGCCGCCGCTGGCCGAGCGCCTGTCGATGCGCTACCGGCCCGGCGTGGTCATCCCGGCGGGGCTGTTCGTGATCGGCCTGGGCTTCATCGCGATGCGTTGGGGCAGCGGCGCGGCGCATGCGAGCTGGCTCACGCTGCTGCCCGGCTGCCTGCTGGCCGGCATCGGGCTGGGGCTGACGAACACGCCCGTGACCAACACCACCACCGGCTCGGTCTCAAGTGCCCGCGCGGGCATGGCCTCGGGCATGGACATGAGCGCGCGGCTGATCACGCTGGCCATCAACATTGCGCTGATGGGGTTCCTGCTGCTCGAAGGGATTCACTCGCATTTGACGAGCGCCCTGTCGGCATCGCTCGATGCAGAGCAGCTGCGCGCGCTGGCCGAGAAAGTCGCGGCGGGCAGCTTCGCGTCGCTGCCCGAGAGTTTTCCGGTGCTGTCACAGGCCGATCCGTCGGGCGCCGCCGTGCATGCGGCACTGGTGCACAGCTTCGGCTGGGTAATGCTCTATGGCGGGATCGGGGTGTGGGTGCTGGCCGGCCTCAGCCTGCTGATCTTCGGCAACGGCAAGCCGTCGGTACGAACAACAGGCCTGGCGACCGCAAAGGAATCCGCGTGCTCCTGAAGCCGGCGAACCGAGCCAACGCTCAGGGGGTGTTGTCGACCTGCGCCGCGCGCTTCCACGCGTCGGCGGCCTGCGCGTGGTCTTCGCGCGCCTCGGCCAGCTGGGCCAGCGCGAGCCAGGCACGCCGGTAGAGGTCGGGGTCCTGCAAACCGAGCCCGGCCTGCGTGAGCAGCTGCTGGGCCTTGCCCCACAGCTGGCGCTTCATGCAGGCCATGCCGGCGAGGTACTGCAGGTTGGCGTCGCGCGGGTTGTTGCGCTGGGCGCTTTCGATGCGCGCGAGCCAGTCGGCGTCCACCGAGTCGAGCCCCGCTTCGAGCGCGCGCGTGAGCTTCACGCGCAACCCGTCGCCGAGACCGCGCGGGTTCGCCACCATGCGCTCCCAGGCCGGCAGCAGCCAGCCGCGTGCCAGTGCCAGGTCACCGCGCAGCGCGACCATGCGCTGGGCCGCGTGGATGGCCACCTCGGGCATCTGGCGCTCGGCCGAATCGAGTTCGGACCACGCACGCAGCAGCTGCGCCGGATCGTGCGCGCCGGTCAGCAGTTCGGTCGCGAGACCACGCACGATGCTTTGCGCCGCCGCGTCGGAGAAGGCGCGGTGCTTGGCCAGCAGGCGCGCGGTGTCGAGTGCTTCGACCGTGCGACGGTCCTGCCGCGCGGCCTTGAGCCGCAGCCGCAGCGCCAGCGTGCGACGTTGCGCGCCTTGCGGCAGTTCTTCGAGCCGTGCGAGCGCGGCCGTCGGGTCGCGGTCGTCGAGCGCCCAGCGTGCGGCGCGCAGCTGCACGCCTTCGCGGGTTTCGGGGCTCGCGAGCACGGTGCGGTCGGCGCTTTCGTTGAGGGCCTGCTGCAGGTGGGCGTCGCGCGCCGCCTTGTCCTGCAGGGCCTGCGCGCTTTCGGCGGCCAGCAGGTGCGACAGCACGCGCACCTGCTGCGCCTGCGGCAGCTCGGCGCCGAGCGCGGCCAGTGTCTTTTCCTGCGTGAGCGCGGCCTGCGCAGCCTTGCGGGCGCGCGAGAAGCGGCCGGCGATCAGTTGCACCATCGCATCGAGCAAGGCGGAGTGCAGCATGCGTTCCTTCTGCTGCAGCCGCCAGTGGCGCGCCTGCGTGGGCAGCGAGAACAGCGCCGCGAGCGCGCGCAACGCGACGTGCAACAGCACGAAGGTCAGCAGCAGGATCACGAGCACGAGGTTCAGCGAAAGGTCGACCCGCCACGGCGGCCAGAACACGGTGATCGTGCCCTGGTTGTTGCCGGCGAACAGCGCCACCGCCGCAGCGACGGCGAACAGCGCGAGGAGCCAGATTGCGGCGCGCATGAACGGATCAGCGCCCTGCGGCCGCGGTGGTCAGCGCGGCCAGCGTGTCGTCGATGCGCACCGGCTCCGTGCTGCGCACGAGCTGCTGCAGTTGCTGCAGCTGCGTGGCCGCGGCCTGCGTGCGGCGCGAGGCCGGATCGAAATAGCGGTTGAGCGATGTGGTGACCTGGCCCAGTTCGCCGCGCGCGGCGTCCATCTGGCGCGACAACAGCGACAGCCGCGCGTTGAGCAGCTTGAGCTTGAGGTTTTCGCGCAGGAAGTACGACTGCTCGGGCGCCAGCAGCACCGCCTCGGGGCTTTCGATGCGACCCACGCGCACCAGCGAGCGGGCCTCGCCGCGGATGGTCAGCAGCACGCGCTGCCACCAGGGCGCATCGGCCGGAATGGGTTCGGGCCGCCAGGCGTTGACGCCGTTGCCGCGCACGGCCACCGCGTTGAGCGTGGGCAGGTCGTCCACGCTGCGCACCAGTTCGTCGAGCTTCTGCAGCGCTTCGGCGCTGTCGGTGCTGGCGCTGCTGCGCAGGCGGTCGGCATCGCGCTGCATGGCGCGCTGCACGGGCGCGAGCCGCGGTTGCGCGGCGCGTGCGATGCGCAGGTCGCCGGCCTTGAGCGCGGCGAGCAGCGGCTCGAGGCTGCCGGTGACCTGTGCTTGCTGCAGCGCGAGGCGCACGGCGGATTCGATGTCGATCACCAGGTTCTCGTCGCGCGAACGCGAGAGGCTTTGAATGAGTTCTTCCAGCTGCGAGCGCTGCAGCGCGACTTCGGCCACGCGGGTCTCGATGAGGGCCACGCGGGCGGCGGCGTCGCGCACCGTGTCGCTGGCCTGGCGGGCCAGCGTGCGCGCTTCCATGGACTGGGCGGTGGCCTCGGCGCTCTGGCGCGCGAGCTGTTCCTTCATGCCGCCGACCTTCTGCCACAGCGCGATGGTCGACAGCAGCGCGATCAGCGCCACGAGGGCCACGAGGCCCATACCGATGCGTGCCAGCAGGGTGGCCGCGGCCGCCTGGGCGGCGGGCGTCTGGTGCGGCGCCACCGTAGCGGGCACCTGCACCGGGGCGGCGGAAGGGGGAGAAAGGTCGTCGGACGGGGACGCGGCGCTCATGCGAAGGATTCTATCGACGCGATCAGCGCTTCCCGCAGGGGTGTGCAGACACGCAACGCCCCGAAACCCGCGGCCTGCGCGGCTTCGCCGATGCGTGCATGGGTGGCGATGGCGCACGCGGCCTGCCACGAGGTGCCCGGCATGGCGCGCTGCAGGTTGCCGATGGCTTCCGAGCTGCTGAAGAGCCAGATGCCGTGTCCGCCTGCGGCTTCGGTCGCGATGCGGCGTTGCGCCTCGTCGAGCGCGGGCGCGAGGCGCCGGTAGGCGACGACGGTGTCGCGCACGCCGCCGGCGGCGTCGATCTCGCGGGCCAGCCATTGGCGCCCGGCCGGCTGGCCGGCTTCGTCGCCACCGCGCACGATGAGCACGCGCACGCCCGGCGACACCTGCCCGTGCGCCAGCGCCCACAGCGCCTCGGAGTCGAAGCGCGTGGCGCCGGGTGGCGGGGCGTCGATGGCGGCGGGCGGCACGCCGGCGCGCAGCAGTGCGCGCTCGGTGCCGGGGCCGGTGGCCCAGAAGCGGCAACCGGCGAGGGTGGAGCTGCCCCGGTGCTGGAAGAAGTGATCGACGGCGGTGGCGCTCACGAACATCAGCGCCGCGTAGTCCGCGAGCCGTGCCCACGCGGCGCGCAGCGGCTCCACATCGAGCGCAGGCGCAATGGCGATCAGCGGCAGCGCCACGGCCTCTAGACCGGCCGACTGGAAATCGCGAACCCACGCCGCCGCTTCGTGCGCCGGCCGCGTGACGATGACAGGCCCCGCGCGCATCGCTCGGCGCCCACCGCGATCAGTGGGCACCGGCGTTGCGCAGCAGCCCGGCGGCGTGCTGGCCGAGGGCATCGGCCCCCGCGAAGTCGCCGGCCTCGGCCAGCGCGTGCACACGCACCAGCGGCGCATCGCCTTCCGGGTCGCCCCAGGCGGCGTCGATGCGCAGCGTGCCGTCGGGCTGGCGGCGCGCATGGGCCGCGAGCGGCATGGAACAGCTGCCGCCCATCGCGCGGCTCACGGCGCGCTCGGCGGTGGTCGAGAGCCAGTCGCCCTTGTGGGCGAGCGGCGCCAGCAGGTCGATGAGGTCCTGGCGGTCGGCGCGCACCTCGATGCCGAGGGCGCCCTGCCCTGCGGCGGGCAGCATGGTGTCGGGGTCGAAGGCGACGCGGATGCGGTCTTCGAGGCCCAGCCGCTTGAGCCCGGCCGCCGCGAGCACGATGGCGTCGTAGTGGCCTTCGTCGAGCTTGCGCAGGCGGGTGTCGAGGTTGCCGCGCAACGGTTCGATGCGCAGGTCGGGCCGCTGCGCGCGCAGCAGCACCACGCGGCGCAGGCTGGAGGTGCCGACCACCGCGCCCTGCGGCAGTGCGTCGAGCGAGGCGTAGCGCGGCGACACCAGCGCGTCGCGCGGATCTTCGCGCTCCAGCACGCAGGCCAGCGCGAAGCCCTCGGGCAGCTCCATCGGCACATCCTTGAGCGAATGCACGGCGATGTCGGCGCGCCCGTCTTCGAGCGCGGCTTCGAGTTCCTTGACGAAGAGGCCCTTGCCGCCGACCTTGCTCAGCGTGCGGTCCAGGATCTGGTCACCACGGGTGGTCATGCCCAGCAGGCTGACGCTGTGGCCTCGTTCTTGCAAAAGCGTTTGCACGTGTTCGGCCTGCCACAGGGCCAGCCGGCTTTCGCGCGTGGCGATCACGATGTTGCTCAAGATCGCTCCCAAAAAAGTACATGGTTTCTGACCTCTGGAATGCTAGCATGTTGCGCCGCAGCAACGGAGGCGGCGCGTCCATTCAAGTCCCCAGGAACAACATCGAATGAAAGCCAGCAAGACTCCTGCATCTCCCGCCAAGCGCCGCCAGACCGAAGACCAGCCATTGATCGACGACATCCGGCTGTTGGGCCGAATCCTCGGCGACGTGATCCGGGAGCAGGAGGGCGACGAAACCTACGCGCTGGTCGAGAAGATCCGCACCCTGTCGGTGTCGTTCCGGCGCGACGCCGACCACGCCGCCGACCGCGCGCTGAAAAATCTGCTCAAGGGCCTGAGCGCCGCCGAAACGGTGCGCGTGATCCGCGCCTTCACCTACTTCAGCCACCTGGCCAACCTGGCCGAAGACCGCCACCAGATCCGCCGCCGCACCGAGGCCGAGCGCGAAGGCGTGCAGGCCGACGGCGACCTGCAGACCGCCCTGGCCCGCATCCGCAAGGCCGGCATCAAGCCCGACGAGATCGTCGCCTCGCTGGCCCACAGCTACGTGTCGCCCGTGCTCACGGCGCACCCGACCGAAGTGCAGCGCAAGAGCATCCTCGACGCCGAGCGCGCCATCGCCCTGCTGCTGACCACGCGCGACGAGATCAAGCTGCGCCAGAACGCCTACGCGAGCGGAAAAGACGCGCTCTCGCCCATCGAGCTGGCCGACAACGAAACCCAGGTGCGCATCCGCGTCACGCAGATCTGGCAGACGCGCATCCTGCGTTTCTCCAAGCTCACCGTGGCCGACGAGATCGAGAACGCGCTGAGCTACTACGAAGCCACCTTCCTGCGCGAAATCCCGCGCGTGTACGCCGACCTCGAGAAGGCGCTGGTGCAAGGCGGACAGACGCCCTCGGTCGCGCCCTTCCTGCGCATGGGCCAGTGGATCGGCGGCGACCGCGACGGCAACCCCAACGTCACGGCCGAGACGCTCGAGTACGCGCTGAGCCGCCAGTCGGAACTCGCGCTGCGCCACTACCTCACCGAGGTGCACTACCTGGGCGGCGAGCTGTCGCTGTCGGCCACGCTGGTCGACGTGTCGGTCGAGATGCAGGCATTGGCCGAACGTTCGCCCGACACCAATGAGCACCGCAAGGACGAGCCCTACCGCCGCGCCCTCACCGGCGTGTACGCGCGCCTGGCGGCCACGCTGCGCGAACTCAGCGGCGGCGAAGCCGCGCGCCACGCGGTCGCGCCGCAGAACCCGTATGCGAATGCCGAGGAGTTCCTGGCCGAGCTGCGCACCATCGAAGAGTCGCTGGTCGAGAAGCACGGCACCGTGCTCGCGGCGCCGCGCCTGCGCCCGCTGATCCGCGCGGTAGAAGTGTTCGGCTTCCACCTGGCCACGGTCGACCTGCGCCAGAGCTCCGACAAGCACGAGGCCGTGATCGCCGAGCTGCTGGCCACCGCACGCATCGAGCCGTCGTATGCGTCGCTGGCCGAAGAGGCCAAGCAGACGCTGCTGCTCAAGCTGCTCGACGACGCGCGCCCGCTGCGCGTGCCCGACGCCGACTACTCGCCGCTCGCCCGAAGCGAGTTGGCCATCTTCGCGGCCGCGCGCACCGCGCGTGCGCGCTACGGCGCGGCCGCCATCCGCCACTACATCATCAGCCACACCGAAACGGTGAGCGACCTGCTCGAAGCGCTGCTGCTGCAGAAGGAAGTGGGCCTGCTGCGCGGCGCGATGGACAGCAACGCGACCTGCGACCTGATCGTGGTGCCGCTGTTCGAAACCATCGAAGACCTGCGCAATGCCGCGCCCATCGTGCGTGCCTTCTACGCGCTGCCGAACATCCAGGCGCTCATCGAACGCTCGGGCGCCGAGCAGGACGTGATGCTGGGCTACTCCGACAGCAACAAGGACGGCGGCATCTTCACCAGCAACTGGGAGCTGTACCGCGCGGGCATCGCGCTGGTGTCGCTGTTCGACGAGCTGAACAAGAAGAAAAAGAACCCCATCCGCCTGCGCATGTTCCATGGCCGCGGCGGCACGGTGGGACGCGGCGGCGGCCCGAGCTACCAGGCCATCCTGGCGCAGCCTCCGGGCACGGTGCGCGGCCAGATCCGCCTCACCGAGCAGGGCGAAGTGATCGGCTCGAAGTACGCCAACCGCGAGATCGGCCGGCGCAACCTCGAGACGCTGGTGGCCGCCACGCTCGAAGCCACGCTGCTGCCGCAGGGCAAGTCGGCGCCGGCGAACTTCCTCTCGGCCGCGGGCGAACTCTCGACCGCGAGCATGGCCGCGTACCGCAAGCTGGTGTACGAGACCCCTGGCTTCGGCGACTACTTCTTCGGCTCGACGCCGATCCGCGAGATCGCCGAGCTCAACATCGGCTCGCGCCCCGCCTCGCGCAACCCGAGCCACAAGATCGACGACCTGCGCGCCGTGCCGTGGAGCTTCAGCTGGGGCCAGTGCCGCCTCACGCTGCCGGGCTGGTTCGGCTTCGGCTCAGGCGTGGAGCAGTTCCTGGCCGCCGCCGGCACCGCCGCGGGCAAGAAGGAACGTCAGGCGCTGCTGCAGCGCATGTACGTGCAGTGGCCGTTCTTTCGCACGCTGCTGTCGAACATGGACATGGTGCTGGCCAAGAGCGACCTCGCGCTGGCCTCGCGCTATGCCGAGCTGGTCACCGACCGCAAGCTGCGCCAGAAGGTGTTCTCGATGATCGAGGCCGAATGGCAACGCACCTCGGACGCGCTCACGCTCATCACGGGTGCCAAGCAGCGGCTCGAGGGCAATGCCGAGATGCAGCGCTCGGTGCGCCACCGCTTCCCCTACATCGACCCGCTGCACCACCTGCAGGTCGAACTGATGCGGCGCTACCGCGCGGGCGACGGCGGCGAGCGGCTGCAGCGCGGCATCCACATCTCGATCAACGGGGTGGCGGCGGGGCTGCGCAACACGGGCTGACCGGCACACAGCCTCCATGGACAAAGGGCGCCTTGTGCGCCCTTTCCTACGTGCGCTGTCGGCAATGAGGTACCTGTAAGGTCATTTAAAAGGGTACGGTCGGGACACGTTCACAGTTCTCGCAATCGCGCGGCAGCTCGAAGTCGTTTCACAGGAGCCCGTTGCAATGTCCGTCCCGCAGTCCCTTTCCCATTCTCAGATCGATTTCGTCGGCAGCGATTTCGAGGCCCTGGCTTCCCACATGCACCACTGTGCGCGTGCCCACGGGCGATGGTTCTCGCTGCGAAGCCACATGCAACGTGTGCGCGCGCTCGCTGCGGGCCGCATTGTCACGATGGCCTGCGTGGCCGTGGTTCTGGGCATCGGCCTGTTCGCGGTCACTTGAGCGCCGCTGCCGTCGTCGACCGCCTCCAAGGGCTCAGTCACTACGCCCGGACCCTTCTGCTCGGTCCGCACGACCCGGTAGCCCTCCCGATTCGCGCCGAACTCTTCGGTGCCCAACGTTTCGAACAGCACGGCCACAGCCTGGCCCGTGCCCAGGTGGTGGAAGACGCACACCACCGCGCGCGCGAAGGCGCGCCCTTCTTTCCGCGGGTCGACGAGAACCTCGAGTCGCTGCGCGCCGCCTTCGACTACATCGCGCTGATCTCGCTGAGCGGGCGCTATGTGTCGCCGGCGGCGGAATGGCTGCTCGACAACTTCCACCTCGTCGAGGCGCAGCTCCAGCAGATCCATGACGGCGTGCCGCGCAGCTACTACGCGCGCCTGCCCAAGCTCGTCACGCCGCCGCTGGCGGGGCTGCCGCGCGTGTACGGCATTGCGTGGGCCTATGTGGCGCACACCGACAGCGTGCTCAACAAGACGCTGTTCACTGCCTTCCTCAACGCCTACCAGGACATCGACGAGCTCATGCTCGGCGAGCTGTGGGCGCTGCCCACCACCCTGCGCGTGGTGCTGCTCGAAAACCTGCGCCGCGTGGCCGAGCGCATCGCCGAGAACAAGGTCGCGCGCGAGATCGCGCATGCGGCCTGGGACGCGGCGCCGCACCTCTCGGTGCAAGACCTCGACGTGCTCTACCGCGCACTGCAGAGCCACGGCCTGCAGGACAGCTACCTCACGCAGCTGTGGCAGCGCCTGCCCGTCGAGCACGGCGACGACATGCCCGCGCTGGTGCGCTGGACCGAGCAGCACTGCCCCAACGGCCCGGCACTGATCGGCGACGCGCAGAACGCGCAGGCCGCGGCCAACCTCACGGTCGGCAACATCATCACGACCTTGCGCATGATCGGCCAGGTCGAATGGAGCGACCTCATCGAGCCGGTGAGCCGCTCGCTGCGCGTGCTGCGCGAACTGCCGAGCTTCGCGAACGAGAGCGAACTCACGCGCCAGCAGATCACGCATGCGATGGAGCAGGTGGCGCGCAGCACCGAACGGCCCGAGCGCGAAGTGGCGCAGGCCGTGGTCACGCTGGCATCGGGCGCGCCGGCCGACGAAGCCGGTGCCGAGACCGACCGCGCCGACGGCACCGCCGGCTACTACCTCTTTGGCCAGGGCCGGCCCGCGCTGATCGCATCGCTGCAGGCGAACGCAGCGCCGGGCCAAGCCGCACGCACTGCGAGCACGCGGCCCGCGCGCAGCCATCGCGGCTGGCGCCTGCCCGTCTACGTGGGGTCCGTCGCCCTCGGCACTGCGCTGCTGCTGGCCGCCGTGCTGCACAGCCTGCCGCATCGCGGCGACTGGACCACCGTCGCGGCGTTGCTGCTGCTCGCGTGGCCGCTGTCCGAAGCGCTGATCGCGCTGGCGCAACGCATCATGGCGGAGTCGGTGCGCGTGCAGGCCCTGCCACGCCTCGATTTTGCGAACGGCATTCCCGAGCGGCACCGCGCGCTCGTCGTCATGCCCACGATGCTGGGCTCGACCGCGAACAACGCCAGGCTCGCGCACCGGCTCGAACTGCACTGGCTCGCCAACCGCGAGGCGCACGCACAGTTCGCGCTGCTGACCGACTGGGCCGACGCGTCGCAAGCATCGATGCCCGACGACGGGCCCTTGCTCGATGACGCCCAGCAACGCATCGCCGCGCTCAACGCCAAGTACCCGCCGGCCGAAGGCACGGCGCCGCGCTTCCTGCTGCTGCACCGTCCGCGCAGCTGGAGCGAGACCGAGCAGCGCTGGATGGGCTGGGAACGCAAGCGCGGCAAGCTCGAAATGCTGATGCGCCTGCTGGCCAGCGGCGACGCCAGCGGCTTTCTGCCGCTCGCACCGGGTCAGCAGCTCGCGCCCGGCCGCACGCCCTATGTGCTGACGCTCGACAGCGACACCGGCCTGCCGCCCGGCGCGCTGCGCGACCTCGTGTCCATTGCCGCGCATCCGCTGAACGCGCCCGAGATCGACATGCCGAGCCGGCGCGTGGTCGCGGGCTTCGGCATTCTTCAGCCGCGCATCGTCACGCCGTTCCCGATGCGCAGCGAGCGCTCCTTCTTCCACTGGGTGTTCGCCGGGCAGTGCGGGCTCGACCCCTACGGCAGCGGCGCCTCCGACATCTACCAGGACGTGTTCGGCAGCGGCTCCTTCACCGGCAAGGGCTTGCTCAACGTGCGCGCGGTGCACGCCACGCTGAACGACCGCCTGCCCGACAGCGCCGTGCTGAGCCACGACCTGCTCGAAGGCAGCGTCGCGCGCTGCGCGATGGTCAGTGACGTGGTGCTGGTCGAAGACCATCCGCACCATGCCGGCGTGTCCGCCTCGCGCGTGCACCGCTGGGTGCGCGGCGACTGGCAGCTGCTGCCGCTGATGTGGCGCGCGCGCCGTTTCGGCATCGACGCGCTCGGCCTGTGGAAGATGAGCGACAACCTGCGCCGGTCGCTGGTGGTGCCGGCGTCTTTCGCGCTGCTGGTGCTGGTGATCTTCACGCAGGCCATGCCGCTGGGCTGGGCGCTGGCCGCCGTCGGTGCGGCGCTCACGCTGGGCCCGCTGCTGGGCGCGCTGGCCGGCCTGGTGCCGACACGCCGCGCCATCGAGCTGCGCCACTTCTTCGACGCGGGCGCGGTCGAGCTGCTGCGCGCCCTGGCCGGTGCGGCCTGGCAGTTCGTGCAGCTGGCGGCGCAGACGCGCCTGCTGCTCGACGCGGCCTTCCTCGCCACCTGGCGGCTGGTCGTGAGCCGCAGGCACCTGCTGCAGTGGACGACGGCCGACCAGGCGCAGGCGCAATCGAGCCAGCGCCTGAAGCCCTTCGTGCGCAGCGCGGCCCTGAGCAGCGCGGTGTGCCTGGTGCTGGCTCTCCTCGCGAACTGGAGCGCCTACCCCGTGCTCGGGCCCCTGCTCTTCGTGCTGTGGTCGCTGGCGCCCATTGCGGCCTGGTGGGGCAGCCGTGTCGACGCACACGCCGAAGACCCGCTCGCGCCCGCACAACGCAGCTACCTCGAGACGCTCGCGCACGACACCTGGCGCTTCTTCGAGCACGTGGTCGGCCCGGACGACCACCACCTGCCGCCCGACAACCTGCAGCTCGAGCCGCAGCCGACCCTCGCGCACCGCACCTCGCCGACCAACATCGGCATGTACCTGTTGGCCACCTGCTGTGCGCGCGAGTTCGGCTGGATCGACACACAAGCCCTGCTGGCGCGCCTCACGGCCACGCTCGACACCGTCGACCGCATGCAGAAGCACAACGGCCACCTGTTCAACTGGTACGACACGCAGACACTCAAACCGTTGCCGCCGGACTATGTGTCGAGCGTGGACAGCGGCAACTTCGCGGGCCACCTCGTGGCCGTGGCACAGGCCTGCCGCGCCTTCGCGGCGGAAGAAAGCTGCCAGAGTCATGAAGCCCCCGCGCTGGAAGCACTGGCCCGACGCTGCGACGCACTGCACGACGGCATGGACTTCAGTGGCCTCTACGACGCCAAGCGCCACCTGTTCCACATCGGCCTGCGCGTCGAGGAGAACGTGCTCGACGCGAGCTACTACGACCTGCTGGCCTCCGAGTCGCGCCTGTTGAGCTTCCTGGCGATTGCGAAGGGCGACGTGCCGCGCCGCCACTGGATGGCGCTGGGCCGGCCGTTCCTGCTGGTGGGCTTCCAGCCCAGCCTGAAGTCGTGGTCGGGCTCGATGTTCGAGTACCTCATGCCGGCGCTCGTGATGACCGAGCCCACCGACGGCCTGCTGCAGGTGGCCAACGCCGCGGCCATCGCCGAGCAGCAGGCCTTCGGCCGTGCACAGAACATGCCCTGGGGCGTGTCCGAGTCGGCCTACTTCGCGCAAGACCATTCGCTGGCGTACCAGTATTCGCCCTTCGGCGTGCCGCGCCTGGCGCTGCGGCGCACGCCGCCGACCGACCGCGTCGTGGCGCCCTACGCCAGCCTGATGGCTGCGCCGTTCGCGCCCGAAGCGGCCGTCATCAATCTCGAACTGCTCGAATCGCTCGGTGCGCGCGGCGAATTCGGTTTTCACGACGCGATCGACTTCACCACCTCGCGCCAGGCCGAGGGCCAGGACTTCACCGTGGTACGGAACTTCATGGCGCACCACCAGGGCATGTCGCTGGTGGCGCTGTGCAACGTGCTGCGCGACGACGCGCCGCGCCGCTGGTTCGGCAGCGCCGCGCTGGTGCAGGCGCACGAGTCGCTGCTGCACGAGCGCACGCCGCGCCAGATCATCGGCAGCGCCGACCCGCGCACGCCGCCCGAGCCCAGCCAGGCCGAGCTGGCGCCGCTGTTCCAGCCACGCCTGGTCGATCCGACGGGGCCGGGCTTCCAGCCCACGCACCTGCTGTCGAACGGCCGCTACACGGTGGCGCTGCGGGCCAACGGCGCGGGCGTGAGCCGCTGGCGCTCGTTCAACGTGACGCGCTGGCGCGACGATCCGCTGCGCGACAGCTACGGCACCTTCTTCTACGTGCGCGATATCGGAAAAGACGGAGGGCAAAGCGAGCTCACCTCGCTCACCGCCCTGCCCGCCCCCGGTGGCGACTGGCACTACCGCACCCGCTTCCTGGCCGACCAGGTGCAGTTCGATGCGACCGGCCCCGGCCTGCAGGTGCGCACCACGGTGCTCATCAGCCCCGAGGACGACACCGAACTGCGCAACATCACGCTGCACAACTCGGGCGACGAAACGCGCACGCTCGAACTCGTCTCGTACTTCGAGCCCGTGCTGTCGAACCCCAAGGCCGACGAGGCGCATCCGGCCTTTGCCAACCTGTTCGTCGAATCGCGTTGGGAACCGGCATGGCGCGCGCTGCTGCTGTCGCGCAAGCCGCGCCTGCATGGCGATGCGGTGGTGGCCGCGGTGCACTTTGTGGCCTCGGTCGATGCCAACGTGCTGTCGATCGACTGCATGACCGACCGGCGCGCCTTCATCGGCCGCAACCGCACGCTGGCCGACCCCGCGCTCGACCCGCAACCGCTCACGGCCCAAGGCAAGCAGGTGAACGGCCTGGACCCCATCGCCTGCCTGCGCGTGCGCCTGTCGATCGCGCCGGGCACCACCGCGCGCCTGAGCTTCGCCACCGCCGCCGACGAGAGCATCGAGGCGCTGATGCCCTGCATCGACCGCTACCTGCAGCCCATGCACGTGGAGCGCGCCACCCGCATGGCCGCCACGCTGGCGCAGGTGCGGCTGCGCGACCTGAGCATCGCGCCCGCGCAGAACCTGGCGCTGCAGGACCTGACGACCATCCTCACCTACACCACGCCGCGCGTGATGAGCGACCGCGGGCTGATCGACCTGCGCCAGATCTGGCGCTTCGGCATCTCGGGCGACAAGCCCATCGTGCTGGTCTACATCCACTCGATGAACGGCATGGGCCTGATCAACACGCTGCTGCGCGCGCAGCCGTGGTGGGGCTTCGGCGGCGTGGCCTGCGACCTGGTGGTGCTCAACAGCGAACCGAACTCGTACCTCATGCCGCTGCAGCGCGAGATCGAGATGCTGCGCACGCGCGTCGCGCAGCAGACGCAGAACAGCTTTCCGCGCAACGACACCGCCGGCTTCTACCTCTTGCGCGACCAGGACGTGGTGCCTTCGGAAAAGGCCGCGCTCTCCAGCCTGGCGCGCGTGGTGTTCACGGCCGACGGCCGCGCACTCGAAGTGCAGGTGGCTGCGTTGCATGAGGCACGCAGCCCGACGATTGCGGACGACAGCAGCGCACCGGTGCAGCACCGCACGCCGCTGTTGACGCGGCAGGCAACCTCGCCGCCCCACACGGCCCCCACCGGCGACTTCGATGCCGAGAGCGGCGAGTTCCGCTTCGAGGTCGGCCCCGACCGCCGCACGCCGCGCCCGTGGATCAACGTGATCGCCAACGCCACCTTCGGCTTCCAGGTGTCCGAATGGGGCACCGGCTACACCTGGGCCGGCAACAGCCGCATGCACCAGGTCACGCCGTGGTCGAACGACCCGGTGCAGGACCCGGCCTTCGAGCACTACCTGCTGCAGGACGTCGCGACGCGCGAGATGCTGCCGCTCACGCCTGCCGGCGGTGGCAATGGCGGCGATAGCGCCACCCGCCACCGCGTGCGGCACGGCCAGGGCTACACCGTCTTCGAGTGCCGCCAGGGCGACCTCGCACTCGAAACCACCTTCTTCGCGGACCGCGACGAGGCCGTCAAGCTGGTGCACGTGCGCGTGCGCAACGAAGGCGCCGGCCAGCGCCGCCTGCGCGCGCTCGCGATGGTCGAGTGGCAACTGGGCGCCGCGCGCGGCGAACGGCGCACCGTGCATTGCTGGAAGCCCGAAGACCAGCCGGCCGTGTTCGGCCAGCAGCGCGAATCGAGCGCGGGCTTCGGCGGCAGCGCGGCTTTCCTGCTGCTCGCAGGCCTGCAAGGCGCGACGACCGGGGCCACGCAATGGACCTGCGACCGCAGCGAGTTCTTCGCCGGCCGCGGCATCGTCGAAGTGCCCGACACGCTGGCCAGGCGTGCCGGCAGCGGGCTCGACGCCTGCGCGGCGATTGGCGGTGAGTTCGTCGTGGCGGCGGGCGAAACCGCGCGCTTCAGCTTCGTGCTGGGCCACGCGGGCAATGCCGACGCGGCGCTCGAGCTTGCGCACCGCTGGCGGCAGCGCGACGTGCCGGAGGCGCTGGCGCAGGTGCGCGACTTCTGGGACGAGCTGCTGGGCCGCCTGCAGGTGCGCACGCCCGACCCGCTGTTCGACGCACTGGTCAACCGCTGGCTCGTGTACCAGACGCTGGCCTGCCGGCTCTGGTCGAAGGCCGGCTTCTACCAGGCCGGCGGTGCCTTCGGCTTTCGCGACCAACTGCAGGACGCGATGGCCTTCGCGCTCACCGACCCGCCGCGCCTGCGCGCGCAGATCCTCGTGAACGCGGCGCGCCAGTTCCCTGAAGGCGACGTGCAGCACTGGTGGCACATGCCCGGCGGCGCCGGCGTGCGCACGCATTTCTCGGACGACCTGCTGTGGCTGCCGTACGCGTCGGCGCACTACGTCGAGGTGACGGGCGATGCCTCGCTGCTCGACGAAATGGTCGGCTTCATCGAAGGCCCCGGCATTCCCGAGGGCGCCGAAGACGCCTACTACGCGCCGCAGAACAGCGGCCGCATGGCCACCGTGTTCGACCATGGCGCGCGCGCCATCGACCGCAGCCTGAAGACCGGCGTGCACGGCCTGCCGCTGATAGGCACCGGCGACTGGAACGACGGCATGAACCGCGTCGGCCACGAGGGCCGCGGCGAATCGGTGTGGCTCGCGTGGTTTTTGTGCAGCGTGGTCGAGCGCTTCGCGCCGCTCGCGCAAGCGCGCGGCGAACACGAACGCGCCGCGCGCTGGACCGAAGCGCGCACGGGCTGGATCGCCGCGCTGCACGATGCCGGCTGGGACGGCGCCTGGTTCCGCCGCGCCTTCTTCGACAACGGCGCGCCGCTGGGCTCGTCGATCAACAGCGAGTGCCGCATCGACCTGATCGCACAGGCCTGGTCGGTGCTGTCGGGCGCATCGGACGCAGCCCACACCGGTCCGGCCATGGCCGCCATCGGCAAGCACCTGCACGACGAACCGGCCGGCCTGCTGCGGCTGCTGGCGCCGCCGTTTTCCCAATCGACCCCCAACCCGGGCTACATCCAGGCCTACCCGCCGGGCGTGCGCGAGAACGGCGGCCAGTACTCGCACGGCGCCGTGTGGGCGCTGATGGCGCAGGCGCTGCAGGGCGACCATGAAGCGGCGTGGCAAAGCTTCGAAGGCCTGAGTCCGGCCCACCGTTCGCAGCACCCCGCGCGCGGCCCGGTCTACGAGCTGGAGCCCTATGTGATGGCGGGCGACGTCTACGGCGCCGCGCCGTATGTGGGCCGGGGCGGCTGGAGCTGGTACACCGGCTCGGCCGCGTGGCTGCACCGCGCGGCCGTCGAGACCTTGCTGGGCCTGACCGTGAAGGGCAGGCAGTTGTCGATGACGCCGCATGTGCCCGCGCACTGGCCGGGCTTCGAGCTCGCGCTGCGGCTCGGCCAGCACCGGCTCACGCTGCAGTGGGGCACCGTCGAAGGCGCCGCCGCGCCGACGCACCACGTGGCGGTGGGCGAATGGATCGACTGGCAGGCGCTGCCGGCGGATGCGGTGCTGCGGGTCGCTCAAGCGGCAGGCAAGGGGCAGATGACGGCGTAGGTTATGGTCCGGACCCGCTTTCACCCCGCGCATTCATGACCAAAATCCAGTTCCGCCGACGCGTCATCGTCCTGATCCTCCTGTGCGTGGCCGTGGGCGGCGGCATCGTGCGGCACTACGCGGCGCCCGGCACCACCACGCGCGACATCGCCACGCTGCTGATGGTGCTGTGGGTGCCGATCATCGGCAACGTGATCGGGTGGCTCATCGGCAAGCTGCCGCGCCGCACGCCGAAGCAGGCGCCGCCCGCAGGCTTCGACGCGCTGCCCGAGTTCACGCCACACCTGGCCGTGGAACTCACCTTCCGCCGCCCCTCGGTGCCGGCGCAGGACGTGCCGCTGGGCCCCGGCGAATACCGCGGCGCGCTGGTGCTCGACACCGAAGGCTTCTCGGCGCGCTGGCGCGTGCCGCAGGGCACCTCGCTCGCGCGCGGCACGCCGGTCGCGCTCGACATCGAATTTCTCTCGCCGGCCGTTGCGCAGCCGAAGTTCGTGCAGGGCACGGCCTTCCGCGTGCTGGTCGACGAATCGTTCGTGGCCGATGGACAGGCGCTGCAGTTGCGCCCTGCCCACACTTAATCTCGGCAACTCAAAAAGACGGTGATGGCGAAAGGCGCCATTGCCGCATCCCCGGGCGGCTGCAGACAGCAAAGGGGTCGATTGTTAGCCGCAGGGAAACTGTCTACTGCTCCACCGCCCCTTGGTCGCAAGGCCACCGGCTCGCACACTCCAATGCCCCCTCACCGGCATTGGCGTCTTCATCGCCGATGCGTTCAAGGACTGCATCTCCATGATGAATTCTTCCGGCAGCACCCCCTGCATCGACGACCTGGCGGCGCCCGCGCGCGACGCCGTGGCCGCTCCCACCCGCTCCGCGTGGCTCGCGGTCGGGTCCATCGCCGTCGGCACCTTCGCGATGGTGTCGACCGAGTTCATGCCCATCGGCCTGCTCACCGACATCGCGCGCGGCCTGAACGTGTCGGACGGCACGGCCGGCCTGATGATCACCATGCCCGGCGTGCTCGCCGCCTTCGCCGGGCCGGCGCTGATCGTCGCTTCGGGCCGGCTCGACCGGCGCACGGTGCTGATCGCACTCACGCTACTCCTGATCGCCTCGAACCTGCTGGCCGCGTTCGCGCCCAACTTCACCACCATGCTGGTCGCACGCCTGATGCTCGGCCTGGCCGTGGGCGGCTTCTGGACCTTCGCGCCGGCCGCCGCCACGCAGCTGGTGCCCGACGCCTCGAAAGCGCGCGCCATGTCGCTGGTGCTGGCCGGCGTGTCGGCCGCCACGGTGCTCGGCGTGCCCGCGGGCTCGTGGCTGGGCACGATGTTCGGCTGGCGCGCTTCGTTCGCCGTGACCGGCGCGCTCGCCGCGGCGGTGCTGCTGGTGCAGCTGTGGCTGCTGCCCGCGATTCCGCCGCAACGCGCCATCGGTGCGCGCGACCTGCTCACGCCGCTCACGCGCCGCATGGCGCAGGTCGGCCTGCTCGCGGTGCTGTTCTTCATTGCCGGCCACTTCGCGGCCTACACCTACCTGAAGCCGCTGCTGCAGCAGGTGTTCGGCCTGCAGGCCAACGCGGTCTCGACGCTGCTGCTGGTCTACGGCGCGGTCGGCTTCATCGGCACCTTCCTGGGCGGCAGCCTGGTGGCGCGCAGCGTGCGCGGCACCACCTTGCTGGCGGCGCTGATGCTCGCCACGGCGCTGCTGCTGTCGACGCTGATCGGCACCGGCATGGTGGCCGGCGCGGTGGTGGTGGTGATCTGGGGTGTGGCCTTCGGCCTGATCCCGGTGGCGCTCACCGGCTGGATGATGGAAGCCGTGCCCGACGCGCAGGAAGCCGGCCAGGCCCTGCTGGTGACGGGCTTCCAGGTGGCGATCGCCTCGGGCGCACTGATCGGCGGCCTGATGGTCGACAGCCGCGGCATCTCGCCCACGATGGTGCTCAGCGGCGTGCTGGTGCTGATCGCCGCGCTCATCGTCGGCACGCTGGGCCGCGCACGCGGCGGTGCGGCGCCGCTGGCGGCGATTCCGGAGTAAGTACCTTCAACGGCGGCCGGGCTTCTTGCCGGCCGCCACGATCGCCTCGAGCACCGTGCGCAGCGCCTTGTTGAGCGGCTTGTCGCGACGGATCACCACCGCCAGCGTGCGGTGCATGCGCGGGGCCAGGCGGCTGGCCTTCAGCGCCGGGTGGGCGCCGCGCCCCGCCATCGACATGCCGGGCACCAGGCCGTAGCCCAGCCCCGCGGCCACCATCTCCTTCATCGCCTCGACGCTGCCCAGCTCCATCACGGGCTGCGGCTGCAGGCCCTCGGCGGCAAACCAGCGATCGACCAGCTTGCGCGTGTTGGCCGCGGGCTCGAACAGCACCAGCGGCAGCGTCGCCAGGTCGGATGGCGTGACGCGGGCCTTGAGCGGCGCGAGGTCGGCGCGGCCGATGGCGACGAACTCGTCGTCGCACACCGGGATCACGCTGAGCGAGCGCCCGGCCGCGGGCAGCGTGACCAGCGCGAGGTCGATGCTGTTGTCCTCCACCTTGCGCACGTGCTCGTCGGTGTTGCCCGTGCTCACCACCACGCTGAGCGCCGGGAATTCCTCGCGCAACTGGCGCAGCACTGCCGGCAAGAAATACAGGCAGGCCGTGGCGCCCGTGCCCAGCCGCACGCGACCCGTGACGCCGCGCGCGTGGTCGGCCACCGCGTCGATGGCGTTCTCGACCGCGGCCTCGATCTGTGGCACATGGCGCAGCAATTCCGCACCGGCCGGCGTGGCCCGCGCACGCTTGCCGACGCGCTCGATGAGCCGCACGGCGAGCCGGCGTTCGAGCTGGCGCACCTGCAGGCTCACGGCGGGCTGCGACAGGCCGAGCCGGTCGGCCGCGGCGGAGAAGCTGCCGGTGTCGATCACCAGGGCGAAGGTGGCGAGCTGGTCGAGGTTGAGGTTCTTTTCCAAAGTATTCCTTATGCGCTGCATAGGTTGGCCAAACTTCACTTATCGATCCTAGCTCGTCAAGATCGACCCATGCCCTCTCCCACCCTCGCTCTCGCCACGCTCGACATCGCCGATGCCGAGCCCCACCACATGGCCCGCGTGCAGGCCATCTACAGCCGCTACGTGCAGCACGACCTGTGCTCGTTCGAAGAAGAAGTGCCCACCCTCGCGCAGATGCAGGCGCGCCGCATCGACGTGCAGGAACGCGGCCTGCCCTACCTCGTGGCGCTGAAGGATGGCGAGGTGGCCGGCTACGCCTACGCCGGCCCTTACCGCACGCGCTCGGCCTACCGGCACACGGTGGAAGACTCGATCTACGTCGCGCCCGACATGCACGGCCACGGCATCGGCACGGCGCTGCTGCAGGCGGTGATCCACCGCTGCACCGAGGCCGGCTTCACGCAGATGGTCGCGTGCATCGGCCACAGCGGCAACGCGGGCTCGCAGCGGCTGCACGCGCGCCTGGGCTTCGAGACGGTCGGCGTGCTGCGCCACGTCGGCTTCAAGTTCGGCCAGTGGGTCGACACCGTGCTGATGCAGCGTGCACTGCGCTGACCCCACCCCGGCGGCGCCGCAGCGCGGATGGCTGGCGCTGCTGTGCGCCAGCCGCCTGCTGCAGGGAATGATCGTCACGGCCTACTCGGGCGTGCTGCCGTTCATGCGCGACGACTGGCAGATGACGGCCGCGCAAGCCGGCTCGATCCAGAGCGCCTGGCATGTGGGCTACATGAGTTCGCTGTTCGCCGTGGGCCTGCTGGCCGACCGCTTCGGCCCGCACCGCATCTTCGCGGTCGGTGGCGTGATCGGCGCGGCCGCGTCGCTGGCCTTCGCGCTTTTCGCGCACGACCACCGCTCGGCGCTGCTGCTGTACGGCCTGGCGGGGCTGTGCGCAGGTGCCTCGTACACGCCGGGGCTGCAGCTGCTGTCGCTCAACGCCGGCCCCGCGGTGCGCGGGCGCGCGATGGGTCTCTTCCTCGGCGCGGCGTCGATGGGCTATGCGCTGTCGCTCGCGGTCGTGGCAGGGTTCAGCGTGGTGGCGCACTGGCGCACCGGGCTGCTGGTGGCGGCGGGCTGCACCGTGATGGGTGTGCTGCTGGCCCAGCTCGCGCTGCGGCGCATGGCACCGCCTGCGCCACGGGTCGCCGGTGCCCCGCGCGAGGGCGTGCTGCAGGCGCTGAACGCGACCGTGCGCGACCGGCCCGCGATGGCCGGCAACTGGGCCTACGCCTTCCACTGCTGGGAGCTGATGGCGCTGTGGGCCTGGCTGCCCGCCTACCTGATGGCCTCGTCGCGCGGCGGCGCGAGCGCATGGCCGGCGGCGGGCATCGCGCTGGCGGCGTTCGCGCACCTCGTGAGCGTGTTCGGCAGCGTGGTGGGCGGCGCGGCCTCCGACCGGCTGGGCCGCGCGCGCGTGATGATGATCGCCACCCTCGCGAGCCTGGCCCTGTCGTTCAGCTTCGGCTGGATGTGGACCTGGCCGTTGTGGGCGCTGGCCGCGATGGCGGCGCTGTACAACCTGCTCGCCATCGCCGATTCGTCGGTCTACTCGACCGCGCTGGCCGACGTGGTGGCGCCGCACCGGCTCGGCGTGGCGTTCTCGGTGCGCTCGGTGATGGGCTTCGGCGCGGGCGCGCTCAGCCCGTGGGTGTTCGGGCTCGCGCTCGACTGGGGACAGGCGCGGTTCGGCTTCGGCAGCACGTACGCGTGGGTCGCGGCGTGGAGCTCGGTCGGGCTCGGGGCGTTGCTCGGGCCGTGGATGATCGTGCGCTTTGCCCGCCTTAGCGCGGCAGTGCCTGCGCCCCGCGGTAGCCCAGCATCGCGTCGTACAGATCGGTTCGCCGGTCGCGGTGCAGGTCGTTGAGCGGCGTCCAGATCGGCGCGGAGCGCGCGGCGCCCAAGTCGACGTCGGCATAGAGGATGGTCTCTTCCTCGGGCCCGGCGATGCGCCCCATCGGCCAGCCGTTGGTGCCCGCGATCAGCGAGTTGCCCATGAAGCCCGTGCCGCGCTCGCGGCCCACGCGGTCGGCGGTGGCGATGAAGACGTTGTTGGCGTGCGCGGCCGTCATCGTCAGGTAGGCCGCCATGCACACGCCGCTGGCGTCGTACAGCGGCGGCGGCGTCCAGACCCAGCCCGTGGGCACGCAGATGATGTCGGCGCCCTGCTGCGCCACGATGCGCGGTGCCTCGGGAAACCAGATGTCCCAGCACACGAGCAGGCCGATGCGGCCGATCTTCGTCTCGAACACCCGGTAGCCCTCGTTGCCGGGCGTGAACCAGAGCTTCTCGTTGTTCCACAGGTGGGTCTTGCGGTAGCGGCCGATGTAGCCCTCGGGGCCGACGAGCACGGCGGTGTCGAACAGCTGCATGCCGTCCTGCTCGGCCAGGCAGCCGACGAGGTACACGCCGTGCTGCGCCGCGAACGCGACCCAGCCCTGCACCGTCGGGCCGTGCGGCACAGGCTCGGCATGGGCGAAGGCCTCGGCGCGGCCGTTGAAGCAGTAGCCGGTGGTCGCCAGCTCGGGCAGCACGATGAGCTGTGCGCCGCCGGCCACCGCCGCTTCGAGTTGTGCGCGCACCGCGGCGGCGTTGCGCGCGAGGTTCTCGACGCCGACCTGCGGGTCGAACTGCACGACGGCCACGCGCACGGGGCTGGCGCGCAGGCCGGGCACGGCGTCGCCGCCGGAGGGGATGTCGTGGGGAGCGGGGGTCGGGAGGGTCATGGTCGCTTCAGGTTTCAAATTAAAACCATACGGATGCTAGTCGCATCGGTTTTAATTTGCAACCAATCCGGCACTACGATCTAATCCCGCCATCCCAGGGACGCACAGGAAACACACGATGGCCAGGAGAAAAAGTCTGAGGTTCGACGCCTGCCCGATGGCGCGCGCGCTCGAGATCGTCGGCGACCAGTGGTCGCTGCTGATCGTGCGCGACGCCTTCGACGGCATGCGGCGCTTCGGCGAGTTCCAGCAGAGCCTGGGCGTGGCCAAGAACATCCTGGCCGACCGGCTGAAGTGGCTGGTGCAGGAAGGCGTGTTCGACCTCGTGCCGGCCTCGGACGGCTCGCTTTACCAGGAGTACGCGCTGACGGCCAAGGGCCGCGGCCTGTTCCCCGTGGTGGTCGGCCTGCGGCACTGGGGCGAGACGAACCTGTTCGCGCCCGGCGAGCCGCATTCGGTGCTGCTGGAGCGCGAGAACGGTGAGCCGGTAGCGCCGATCGACCTGCGCACGCGCGACGGCCAGCCGCTCGACCCCGCCGCGACCTTCGTGAAGAAGCTGCCCGTCACGGCCCCCTGACAGCGCCGCCCGCTCAGTCGTTGCCGATCGGGTACTCCAGCGCGACGCGGATCTGGCGCGTGTTGAGTTCGGCCTGCGCCTTGTTGTTGCGGTGCTCGCCATAGCGCAGCAGAAAGGCCAGGCCCTTCGCGCTGCCCTGCTGGACCGTGTAGCGCAGCCAGAGGTCACGCTCCCAGTGCCGGCCGCCCTGCCCGTAGCCCAGCCATGCGTAGCCTCCGCGCGGCGGCACCCGGCTGCCGTCGATGCCACTGCCGCGGATGTAGGCCGCGCCCAGGCTCAACCCGGGCGCTCCCCAACGCGCGGCATCCACTTCGTACCGCAGCTGCCACGACCGCTCGTGCGGCGCATTGAAGTCGGACAGCTGCGCCGCGTTGCCGAGCCAGACGGCGCCGCGCGTCACGTAGTCGAACGGGGTGTCGCCCGCAACCTTCTGCCAGCCCAGGCCCACGCGGTGGGGGCCGTGGACGTAGCTGGTCATGAGGCTCGCGGTGGTGTTGTCCACCGGGCCGGCCAGCGCGCGGCCCGTGTCCTTGCTGCGGTACACCTGCAGGTCGAAGGACAGCGCGCGCTTCTCCGGGAGCGGCACCGTGTACTGGGCCCCCAGGTAGCCGGTGCGCCAAGTGTCCTGCAGGCGTGCGACGTAGGCCGTGAGCGACAGCGAAGCGCTGCCCTTCCAGGTGCCGCCGGCAAAGTCGAACACGTCGCCGCGCGGTGACTTCGGGTCGAGGTAATTGACGATCAACGGGTGGTTCGTGCCGCGCGCATGGCGGTCGGTCGACCCGGTGAAGCGGCCCGCCTGCAGCGTGAGCGTGTCGAACTCGCGGCTCGTCAGCAGCCAGCCGCGCATGGTCTCGGGCAGCAGGCGGGAATCGGACGCGCTGAAGACTGGCGTCTTGACGCGCTGCTCGCCCACCGTCAGCACGGTGGCGGAGATGCGCGCCTTCAGCGCCACGCCGCCGCGCGCGATGCCGTCCTGCGCGTAGCCCGCGCCGTCCACCGGCAGCATGCGGATCTTGCCGACGCGCAGATCGTCGCCGTCGAGGCTGCGCGCGAGCGAGGCATGCGCGTCCACGCCGAAGCCGATCCAGCCCGGCGTGAAGCCGGACGCGACGGTGCCCATGACGCCGTAGCCCCACTCCTGCGCGTAGTCGCTGCGCCGCGCCCGGGGCAGCGAGGCATTGCGCCCGCCGTTGCTGCGGTCGCCGTGCAGGTAGCTCCGGTGCTCGTACACGCTGCGCTGGAGCACGTGCCAGCGCGTGTCCTCGACGAAGCCGCCGCCTTCGGCCGCGAGGGCGGACGTGCCCAGCATGGCGAGGGCCGCGCCGCAGAACCGCCTCATCGCCAGCCGCTCACAGGTACTTGAGCCACGCGATGTCGCGGCGCCGCGCCTTCAGGGCGGCGAAGGCGCGCACGGCGGGGTACAGCGCGAAGGCCAGCACCCCGGTGACCAGCCACACCATCCAGACACTGTCGAACCCGAAGAGCCGGCCCTGGTTCGGACCCCAGACCGCCTCGGCCCCCAGGTAGAGGAACTTGAGCACATACAGGTGCAGCACGTAGAAGAACATGGGCGCCGCGCCGAACACGGCCAGCGGTGCGAGCCAGGCCGCGCCCTGCCGGCGCTCGAACAGGCGCAGCAGCCACAGCCCCACGCCGAGCGTCAGCGCGATGAACAGCAGCGACGGCGGGTACTTGGTGATGTTCAGGAAGGCCATCACGGTCGTCAGCGCGCTGTCGCCCGCCACCCAGGGCTTATCGCCGTAGGCATTGAGTGCGCGCAGCGCCACGAAGCCAACGAGCAGGCCCACGGCCCACGCGAGCAGCCGCCGCTGGCGCTGCGACGCATCGGCGCCGGGCAGGAACCACGGCCCGGCGACGTAGCCCAGCGCGATCACGCCGATCCACGGCAGCAGCGGGTACGACGTGCGCAGCCTCAAGGCGTCGGACAGCTCGATCCAGCCCCGGTCGTGCAGCACCGCCCAAGGCACGTGCAGCACATGGCCGACGGGAAAGTGCACGCCGTCGAGCAGGTTGTGCCCCGCCACCAGCACCACGCCCAACACGACCAGCGCCCGGCGCGGCAGCCACACCAGTGCCGACAACGCCAGCATCGACAGCCCGATCACCCAGATCACCTGCAGGAACACGGTGGCCGGCGGGAACTGGAAGGTCCAGGCAAAGTTGACGACCGTGACCTCCAGCAGCACGAGGAACAGGCCCCGTTTCCACAGGAACGAGGACGCCGCCGCGCGGCCGCCCGCCTGCTTCGCGCCGTAGAGAAAGGCCGACAGCCCGGTCAGGAACACGAACACCGGCGCGCACAGGTGCGCCAGCAGGCGGCCGAAGAACAGCGCCGGCGGCGTCTGCGCCACGAGCATCGGGTCGGGCACCTGGTGGTGCAGGTAGAAGGTCTCGCGCACGTGGTCCAGCAGCATGAACAGGATCACGAGGCCGCGCAGCGCGTCGATGGAGAGCAGCCGGGCCGGGGCGCCGGCCCCGGGTGGCAAGGAAGCGGATGGAACGTCGGGCATTTAATTATTGCGAATTGATTCGCAATAATTTACAGCATCGGACGATGCACCCTCCTGAAGGGTTTGAAGGGCCGGTTCATTCGCCGAGCAGTTCGCCGATCGGCTGCAGGTCTTCCACCCGGTCGCAGATCGACTTGATGACCATGGTGATCGGGATGCCCAGCAGCAGCCCCCAGATGCCCCACAGCCAGCCCCAGAAGATCACGCCCACGAACACCGCCACCGGGTTCATGCGGCTGGTGCGGCTGGTGAGCCAGGGCATCAGCAGGTTGCCCACCACCGTGTGGATGGCCAGCGACACGCCGCCCACCAGCAGCGCCATCTCGATGCTGCTGAACTGCAGGAAGGCCATGAGCCCCGCCGCCACCAACACGATCACCGAGCCG
Organism: Variovorax sp. GW821-FHT09D07; assembly: GCF_059416345.1. NCBI lineage: Bacteria > Pseudomonadati > Pseudomonadota > Betaproteobacteria > Burkholderiales > Comamonadaceae > Variovorax > Variovorax sp. GW821-FHT09D07. Next base: position 386,444 of record NZ_JBWKOY010000004.1, on the reverse strand, counting down.
ATGTACGGAATGAGGTTGGTCACGGCCGCGATGATTCCCCACACGGCCGCGTTCTCCACGCCGAGCAGCCAGAACGCCAGACCGGTGGTCAGCCCCACCAGCCCGCTCACCAAAATCTGCACCAGCAGGTAGCGCTCGATGTTGCGCGTGATGTCGTCCAGCACATGCACCGTGACCTTCTTCTTCTGCAGGCTGGGCCCGGTGATCTTGATGAGCTTGCGCCGGAAGGTGTCGCCCGAGCACAGCGCGAAGTAGGTGAGGAAGGCCACGAGGGTGAGCTGTCCCATCGCATTGAGCAGGCCGACCGTGCCGCTCACCAGGTAGTCGCGCACGTTGAAGCCCGGCCGCTCGATCACGACGCGCGCCACGCCCTTGCGCGAAGCGACGCGCGCCGAGTTTTCCTCGGCCGCCTTCTCGAGCTGCGCGGCGGCCTGCTGCACGCTGTCCAGCGGCGTGGCGCTGGCGTTCTTGTCGCGGCGCATGGCCTGGCCGAGCTTCTGCGCGGCGACCGGCAGCGAGTCGAGCAGCTGCGAGGCGCTGCCCGAGAGCGAATAGCCCGTCCACCCGAGCCCGCCGAACAGGCCCAGCAGGATCGCCGCCGCGCCGATCCAGCGCGGCACGTACCAGCGGTGCAGGCGCTCGACCAGCGGCGACAGCGCGTAGTTCAGCAGCAGGCTCAGCATCAGTGGCACGAACACGGCCTGGCCCCAGCGCAACGCGAAGACGCTGGCGAGCACGGCCAGCACCACCAGCGAGGCGCTGCGCACGTCGACCGGCATGTGCAGCACGAAGCGCCTGCGCAGGGCGGAGGTCGCCTCTTCGGCGGTCGCGCTCGGCTCGACCGGCGCTGCGGGCTCGACGGGGTCGACCGGCGGCGCCGGCACCGGTGCGGGCTCAGGCGGCGGCTCATCCGCAGCCACCGGCCGTTCAGGCGCCGGCTTCGGGCCGGCCGGGGTGTCGTCGGTCATCGCGATTCCTTCAGCATCTCGCGCACCGCGGCCAGCTGGCGGCGCGACACCGCCACGGGCTCGGGCACCGAGTCCAGCCGCAGCGCCCAGCCATCGGCGTCCTCGCCGTCGTCGTAGCGCTCGAGCGCGCGGATGGCCGAGCGCGCCACCAGCGCATTGCGGTGCACGCGCAGGAAGCGGTGCGGGTAGCGCTCCTCGAAATCGTTCAGCGAGCCATCGAGGATGTGGCTGCGCGTGGCGGTGCGCACCGTGAGGTACTTGTATTCGGACTTGAGGTAGAGCACCTCGGACAGTGGCACGCGCTCGGCGCGGCCCCGGTCCTGGATCAGCACGCACTCGGGCGTGGCCTCGGGGGCCGGCTGGGTGGCGCGGCGCTCCTTCAGGAAGCGTTCGACCTTCTGCAGCGCCTGCTGCAGCCGCTCGGCGCGCACGGGCTTGGTGAGGTAGTCGACCGCCTCCAGCTCGAAGGCCGTGACCGCGTGGCTGGCGTGCGCCGTCACGAACACCACGGCCGGCGCGTCGGGTCGGCTGCGCAGCGCGCGCGCCACCTCGATGCCGTCGACGCCGGGCATGTGCACGTCGAGCAGCACGAGGTCGAGGTCCATCGCGGCCAGGTGCGCCAGCGCCTCTTCGCCTTGCGCGGCCTCGGCCGTCACCTCGGCGGCGGGCGAGGTGCAGTCGCGCAGCAGCGTGCGCAGGCGCGAGCGGGCCAGGGCTTCGTCGTCAACGATCAGGGTCTTGAGGCTCATGATTCGGCGGGGATGGCAATGCGTACGCGGTAGTTCTTCTGGTCCATGCCGGCGCTGAACTGCATCTGCATGTCGTGCAGCAGGCGCAGCCGCTCGCGCACGTTGTCCAGGGCGATGCCGTGGCCGCGCGGCAGCGGCTCGTCGGCCCAGCGCAGCGGCGGCAGGCTGTTGACCACCTCGATCACGACCATGCCGCCGCGCCGCTCGGTGCGGATGCGCAGCTTGCCGCCCTCGGGGCTGGGCTCCACGCCGTGCTTGATGGCGTTCTCGACCAGCGGCTGCAGCAGCAGGGGCGGCAGGCGCGCGTCGCTGGCGGCGGCATCGAGGTCCCAGCGGATGCGCAGGCGCTCGCCGAAGCGCACCTGCTCGATGGCCAGATAGCGCTCGGCCAGCGCGATCTCGTCGGCCAGCGTGCCCGATTCGCCGGGCACGGTGAGCGCCTGGCGGAACAGCTCAGCCAGGTCTTCGAGCATGGTCTCGGCCTTGGCCGGCTCCTCGCGCACCAGCGCGATGGCGCTGTTGAGCGTGTTGAACAGGAAGTGCGGGCGGATGCGCGACTGCAGCTCTTCGAGCCGGGCCGTGGTGGCGGCCGGCGTCTGGCCGCGCGCGCGCAGCACCATGGCCGCCATCACCAGCCCCGCGAACAGCGCGCCGGCCAGCGCGCTGGCCAGCCAGGGGGCGCTGGCGATCACGCCGGTCAAGCGCAGCAGGCCGCAGCCGTACAGCGAGGCCACGGCGCCCAGCACGGCGCCAGCGGCGTACTGGCCCGGGGGCGGCAGGCGCCGCAGCTGCTTCTTGAGCCCGCAGGCCGCCACCAGCCACAGCAGCGTGGCGGGCAGCGCGCCGCCGGTGACCGTGGCCGCCTGCACCAGCCATTCGCCGAAGGAGCCGACCACGAACAGCGTGGCCACCGCCACCACCGCCTCGACGAACACCACGGTGCGCAGCACCACGCCGATCTGGCAGGCGTCGAACAGCGCCGGACCGCCGCGCACAGGCGCGCGCGCACGTTCCGGGGACGAAGCGGACGTGGAGGGGGAGCTGGCCGATAAAATCGCCGGGTTGCGCATCGCAGACATCAGATCCATCGGGTGACCAACCCATTATTGCCTTCCTGGACGGCTCCCATGACCCAAAACCAACTCGACAAGAAATCCGAAGCCTGGTCGGCCCTGTTCTCCGAACCGATGAGCGACCTGGTGAAGCGCTACACCTCCAGCGTCTTCTTCGACAAGCGCCTGTGGCAGGCCGACATCGAGGGCTCGCTGGCGCACGCCGGCATGCTCGCGGCCCAGGGCATCATCAGCGTGCAGGACCACGCCGCCATCGAGCGCGGCATGACGCAGATCCGCGGCGAGATCGAGGCCGGCAGCTTCGAATGGAAGCTCGACCTCGAGGACGTGCACCTGAACATCGAGGCCCGCCTGACCCAGCTCGTGGGCGACGCCGGCAAGCGCCTGCACACCGGCCGCAGCCGCAACGACCAGGTCGCCACCGACGTGCGCCTGTGGCTGCGCGGCGAAATCGACCTCATCGGCGACCTGCTGGTCGAGCTGCAGAAGGCGCTGGTCGACATCGCCGAGAAGAACGTCGAGGTGATCCTGCCCGGCTTCACCCACCTGCAGGTGGCCCAGCCCGTGAGCTTCGGCCACCACATGCTGGCCTACGTGGAAATGTTCAGCCGCGACGCCGAGCGCATGGGCGAGGTGCGCAAGCGCGTCAACCGCCTGCCGCTGGGCGCCGCCGCCCTGGCCGGCACCAGCTACCCGCTGGACCGCGAGCTCGTGGCGCGCACCTTGAAGATGGACAGCGTCTGCCAGAACAGCCTGGACGCCGTGAGCGACCGCGACTTCGCGATCGAGTTCACCGCCGCCGCCAGCCTGTGCATGGTGCACGTGAGCCGCCTGAGCGAAGAACTCATCATCTGGATGAGCCAGAACTTCGGCTTCATCAACATCGCCGACCGTTTCACCACCGGCTCGTCGATCATGCCGCAGAAGAAGAACCCCGACGTGCCCGAGCTGGCACGCGGCAAGACCGGCCGCGTGGTCGGCCACCTGATGGCGCTCATCACGCTCATGAAGGGCCAGCCGCTGGCCTACAACAAGGACAACCAGGAAGACAAGGAGCCGCTGTTCGACACCGTCGACACGCTCAAGGACACCCTGCGCATCTTTGCCGAAATGATCGGCGGCATCACCGTGAAGCCGCAGGCCATGGAAGCCGCCGCGCTGCGCGGCTACGCCACCGCCACCGACCTGGCCGACTACCTCGTGAAGAAGGGCCTGCCCTTCCGCGACGCGCACGAAACCGTGGCCCACGCCGTGAAGGCCGCCACCTCGCACCAGGTCGACCTGTCGGAGCTGCCCCTGGCCGTGCTGCAGCAGTTCAACCCGAACATCGAGAAAGACGTGTACGACGTGCTGAGCCTGCGCGGCTCGCTCAACGCCCGCAACGTGCTGGGCGGCACCGCGCCCGTGCAGGTGAAGGCACAGGTCGCCCGCCACCGCGCGCGCCTGGGCTGAAGCCCGCGGCCACGCCACCGAGGGCCGCGCTTCATGTTCTACGCCATCCCGCTCGAAAACAGGCCGAGCTGGCGCAACCCGCCGTGGATGACGGTGCTGCTGATCCTCCTGAACATGCTCGTGTTCTGGGGGCCGCAGCGCAGCGAAGAAAGCGGCCGCGAGCGCGCCGCGCAGTTCTACGTGCAGAGCGTGCTGCCCGAGCTGGAGCTGCCGCCCTTCGTCGAGTGGCTCGAAAAAACCGACCCCAAGCGCGGCAAGCTGGCGCGCCGCATGCTGGCGCATGAAGAGGCCTACCCGCAGTTGCTCGAAGGCCTGCAGAACGACCAGCCCTTCCTGAAGAAACTGCGCGCCGACCAGGTCGTGACGCCCGCAAACCCGCGCTTCGACGAATGGCAGCGCGACCGCCGCCAGTACGAGGCGATGCTGCCCGCGCCGTTCACCGCGCGCTGGTCGCAGGACTACGGCAAGGACGCCGAATTCAAGCCCTGGACCTGGCTCACCGCCACCTTCCTGCACGGCAGCACGGGCCACCTGCTGGGCAACATGCTGTTCCTCTTCCTGTTCGGCTTCTCGGTCGAGCTGGCGTTGGGGCGCGGCACCTACCTGAGCTTCTACCTGCTGGGCGGCGTGGGCTCCGCGCTGCTGGCCGGCTGGGCCTATGCAGGCAAGGGCGGCTACGGGCTGGGGGCCTCGGGCGCGATCTCGGCGCTGATGGGCATGTACGCCGTGATGTACCGGCTGCGGCGCATCCGCTTTTTCTACCAGCTGTTCTTCTATTTCAACTACGTCACGGCGCCCGCCCTGCTCTTGCTGCCGGCCTGGATCGCCAACGAGCTGGTGCAGCACTGGATCGGCGGCCAGGGCATCGCCTACATGGCCCACCTGGGTGGCCTGCTGACGGGCGCCGCGCTGATGGCCGGCGCGATGTGGCTGGGCCGCGTGAAGACGCCCGAGACCGTGAAGTCGGAAATGGTGACCGACGACCACCGCTTCGCGCAGCACGTGGCCGCCGCGCGCAAGCTGTCGGCGGCCATGAAGTTCGAGCCCGCGTGCGTTGAATGGCGCGCCGCCGCCGCCCTGCGCCCCGGCGACACCGACACGCTGCGCGCCTGGTTCCACACCGCGCGCCTGCAGCCCGCGAGCGACGACTTCCACCAGGCCGCGCGCCGCATCTTCCGCCTGCCCGCCACCGATGCCGACACGCTCGCGCTGCAGCACGCCAGCTTCACGACCTACCTCGACCAGGCCAAACCGGGCGTGCGCCTGAAGCCCGACGACATGGCCCGGCTGGCGCGCCGCTTCGCGCGCATCCGCCAGTTCGGCGACGCCGACAAGCTCTGCCGCATCCTGCTGAAGACCGCGCCCGACCACCCCGAGCTGGCCGACACGCTCTCGGTGTGCGCCAACGGGCTGCTGCATGCGGGCGAACGCGATCGCGCCCTGGGCCTGCTGCCGCACCTGCTGCGGCTGGCGCCCAACGACATGGTCACGCGCGCGTTGCAACGCACGTAAAAAACCCGGCGCAAGGCCGGGTTCGTTGATGAAGCGCCGCTGCGCTTACTTGTCGTTGTGCAGGTAGGTCGCCTGCTTCGGCAGCAGCAGGCTGACCAGGAAGGCCACGCCCATCATCGCCGTCACGTACCAGTAGAAGTACGACTCGTGGCCGATCGACTTCAGGCCCAGCGCCACGTACTCGGCGCTGCCGCCGAAGATGGCGTTGCCCACCGCGTACGACAGGCCCACGCCCAGCGCGCGCACTTCGGGCGGGAACATCTCGGCCTTCACGATGCCGCTGATCGAGGTGTAGAAGCTCACCACCGCCAGGGCCAGCGTGATCAGCACGCCGGCCATCAGCGGGCTGCTCACGTTTTGCAGGTTGCTCAGCACGGGCACCGTCATCAGCGCGCCCAGCGCGCCGAACAGCAGCATGTTGCTGCGACGGCCGATGCGGTCCGACAGCGCGCCGAACAGCGGCTGCATGCACATGTACAGGAAGAGGCACGCCGTCATCACGTTGCTGGCGGTCTTGATCGACATGCCGGCCGAGTTCACCAGGTACTTCTGCATGTAGGTGGTGAAGGTGTAGAAGATCAGCGAGCCGCCGGCCGTGTAGCCCAGCACCACGAGGAAGGCGCGCTTGTGGTGCTTGAACAGCTCCGCGACGCTGCCGGCGCCCTTGGCGGCGCGGGTCTTGGTGCTGGCCGTTTCGGTCAGCGTGCGGCGCAGCATCAGCGCCACGACGGCGGCCAGGGCGCCCAGCACGAAGGGAATGCGCCAGCCCCAGGCCTTGAGCTCGGCCTCGGTGAGCAGCTGCTGCAGCACCACCACGGCCACCACGGCCAGCAGCTGGCCGCCGATCAGCGTGACGTACTGGAACGACGAGAAGAAGCCGCGCTGGCCGCGCATCGCCACTTCGCTCATGTAGGTGGCGGTGGTGCCGTACTCGCCACCGACCGACAGGCCCTGCAGCAGGCGCGCGGCCAGCAGCAGCGCGGGCGCCCAGGCGCCGATCTGCGCGTAGGTGGGCAGGCAGGCAATGACCAGCGAGCCGACGCACATCATGACGACCGAGGTCACCATCGAGGTCTTGCGGCCCTTGCGGTCGGCCAGCCGGCCGAACAGCCAGCCGCCGATCGGGCGCATCAGGAAGCCGGCGGCGAACACGCCGGCGGTGTTCAGCAGCTGGACCGTCGGGTCCGACTTGGGGAAGAACGAGGGCGCGAAATAGATCGCGCAGAAGGCGTAGACGTAGAAGTCGAACCACTCCACCAGGTTGCCCGACGAGGCGGCGAAGATGGCGAAGATGCGCTTGCGCTTTTCCTCGAAGGTGTAGGGAGTGGTGTCGCGGGTCGCGTCCGGGCTGGAAGCGCCGGCGCTCGTGCTGCTGCTGGCAATAGCGGTCATGCGGGGGGTCCTTGTCTCTGGCTGCAGCCCCCGCGAAGCCCGCGGAAAGCCGTGCCGGGGAGTCTGGTCCGCCAGGGGCGCGCTGTCGTCCGTAGGGCCCCCGCCGCGGGACTGCGTACCGGTACGCAGGGGTAAACCCTAAGTTCTAGCCGGAGGTTCGGGCGCTTTCAGGGCGACGCTCCCGCCGACGGGGCACCTTGCTCCGCGAATGTCCCCCGGCCTGCGGCCTCCTCCTTGATTTCGCTGCGCAAGGCGCCCCATCGGCGTGAGCGTGTTCAGTGCAGTCGTTGATCGGGCCAGCACAACGACAGCGCCCAGCGTGCCCAGGACACTGGGTGCTTCCCGCAGCGAAATCAAGGAGGAGCCGAAGGCGGGGGACATTCGCGGAGGGAAGTACCCGGTGGCCTGGGCACGCGCCCCGAACAGACCTACAACCCGTGCTCGCGCAAGAAGCGATCCAGCTCCAGGCTGCTCGAAAAGCCCAGCTTCGCGAACATGTGCGCCCGGTGCGTTTCCACCGTGCGCAGCTCCAGCGGCGCGAGTTCCTGCGCGATGCGCTTGTTGGGCAGGCCTTCGGCCACGAGCCGGGCGACCTGCATCTCGCGCGGCGTGAGCTTGGCCCACAGCGCCTGCGCGGCCTGCCGGGCCTGGCGGCGCACGGCGATCTCCTCGGCTTTCTGCAATGCCTTGGCGATGCTGTCGAGCAAGCGCTCGTCGTTGCAGGGCTTTTCCAGCCAGCCGAAGGCGCCGTTCTGCACCGCCTCGACCGCCATCGGGATGTCGCCGTGCCCGGACAGGAAGATCACGACCAGCGGGCTGTCCTGCGCGCGCAGCGCGTCGAACACCTGCAGGCCGCTCATGCCCTCCATGCGCAGGTCGAGGATGGCGCAGCCCGGGCGCTGCAGGTCGGCACCGGCCAGGAAAGCCTCGCCCGAGGCAAAGGCCTGCACCGCATGGCCGCGCGACAGCAGCAGCAGGCCCAGGGAGCGGCGCACGGCCTCGTCGTCGTCGACGACGCACAGGTGGTTGGCAAGCAGGGGTGCGTTCACGGGGAAGCCTCCAGTTCGAGGGTGAAGACCGTGCCGCCGCCAGGCCGGTCGGCAAAGGACAGCCGGCCGCGGTGGGCCTCCACGATGGTGCGGCAGATGTTCAGGCCCAGCCCGAGGCCGCCGGCCTTGGTGGTGAAGAACGGCGCAAACACCTGCTCGGCCAGCGCGGCGTCGATGCCGGGGCCGTGGTCGGCGATGCGGATGTGCACGCGGCCTTCGCGCAGCTCGGCCTCGACCTCCACCACGCGCCGGTCGGGCGGCGTGCCCTGTTCCATCGCCTGCAGGCTGTTCGACAGCAGGTTCAGCAGCACCTGCTCGAGCAGCACGCGGTCGCCGCGCACCGGCGGCAGCGCGGGCGCCACGCGCACCTCGGCGCGCACCTGCCGCTGACGCATCTCGCCCTGCAGCAGCGCCAGCACGTTGGCCACCAGCGCGGCCACCGCGCAGTCTTCGGTGCCGGCGGTGCGCTGGCGCACGAAGCCGCGGATGCGCCGCACGATCTCGGCGCTGCGTTTGGCCTGCGCCACGGTCTCGTCGAGGCTGCTGGCCAAGAGCGGCTGGTTGCCCTGCGCGGCGAAGGCCTTGGCGGCGCTGGCGAAGTTGCTCAGCGCCATCAGCGGCTGGTTGAGTTCGTGCGCCAGCGTGGAGGCCATCTCGCCCAGGCTGGCCAGGCGCTGCGCGTGCTGCAGCTGCTCGTCGTTCTGGCGCTGGCGCAGCTCGGCGCGCTTCTGCTCGGTGATGTCGACCACCGAGCTCATCCAGCCGCTGTGGCGGCCGTCGGCGTCGATGAGCCGCGCGGTGTAGACCATGGTGATGACCTCGTGCCCGTCGCGGTGCCGCAGGCGCGACTCGAAGCCCGAGCGCGCGGGCTGCCCGCTCATCATGGCCTCGTAGTGAAACCAGTGCTGCGTCACGTCGTCGGGGTGCCAGTAGGGGTACGGCGGCAGCCGCCCCAGCAGCTCGTCGGCGCCGTAGCCGGTCATCTCGCAGAAGGCCGGGTTGACGTAGATGATGCGGCCCTGCAGGTCGCGCGCGCGCATGCCGACCAGCAGCGAGTCTTCCATCGCCTTGCGAAAGGCATGCGCCTGGTCCAGCTCGTGGGTGCGCTCGCGCACGCGCAGTTCCAGGTCGCGCCGCGCATCGCGCTGCTCGGCGAAGCGGCGCTCGCGCAGCCGCCAGTACAGCGCGCCCAGCAGCAGCACGCCGGCGCCCAGCAGGCCGAGCATCCAGGTGCGCTCGCGCGCGCGGGTGACTTCGGCGTGGTCGGCCATCACCGTCAGGGTCCAGCCCAGGTCGGGCAAGGGCTCGTCGACGGCGAGAAAACGGCGCGCCTTGCCGCCGACCGTGGTGCGCACCAGGTAGCCCGGCGCACCCTCGATGTGCTCGACGCGCCAGGGCAGCGGCGCGAAGCGGGTGCGCGCGCCGTACTGCTGGTCGTGCTCGATGCCGGCCAGGTCGGCGGGGCTCAGCGCCCGCGTGGCCTGGTACATCCAGCCCGGCACCGAGCTCAGGAACACGATGCCGCGCGCGTCGGTCAGCAGGATCGGATCGCGCACGAAGGCCCAGGCGTCGTGCAGCTGGCGCAGGCTGACCTTGACGGTGACCACGCCCAGCACCTCGCCGCCGCCCTCGGCGCGTACCGGTGCCGACATGAACAGCCCCGGCTCGCCCGTGGTCTGGCCCACGCCGTAGAACAGGCCGCGCCGCCCGGCGCGCGCGTCGAGAAAGTACGGCCGGTTGGCGTACGACTCGCCCACGAAGCTCTGCGGCGTGGCCCAGTTGCTCGCGGCCAGCGTGAGGCCCTGCGGGTCGGTGAGGTACAGCGCGTCGGAGCCCGCGAGGCGGTTCACCTCCTCGATGTGGTGGTTGGCGCGCTGCCGCGCGGCGGGGTCCTGCGGGTAGGCCAGCACGGCCAGCACGTCGGGGTGCATGCCGGCGGTGAACGGCAGGTAGCCGTACTTGCCGGCGGCGTCGCGCAGGCCGAGCACGTGCACTTCCATGGCGCGGCGGATCGAGTCGGCCTGGAAGTTCGCCTCGCGCCGCGCGGCCCACTGGCCTGCCACGGCGATCAGCAGCAGCGCCAGCGCCACGGCGCCCGCCCAGGCCACCAGCGCACGGCGGCGGGAACGCGCCGGCGATGCAGACGAAGAGGGAGCAGGAAGGGACGGTTCGGGCGAAAGGGGCGGCATGGGAGGCAGGTCCGCAGGTCCGCAGGTCCGCAGGTCCGGCCGGCGCGGCGTGCGGAATTTTGCCCTGATCCGCGGGCCGGCCCCCTCTCAGGCCGCCGGCCGCAGCAGCCAGCGCACTTCCTGCGTCTGCTCGCTCTCGGGGTAGCGGGCCTCGAGCGTCGTGAGGATCGGCTGCGCCATGTCCGTGCGGCCCAGCCCCTGCACCAGCGCGCGGGCCGCGAGTTCGTAGGCCTGCGGGATCGCCGCGTGGCCACGGAAGCGCTTGTCGAAGCCCGACAGCAGCGCGAGTGTGCCGTGGGCGTCGCCGCCACGCCACTCGGCGCGGGCCATCGCGATGACCATCGCCGGGTCGTCGAGCACGAAGGTCTTGTCGATGGCGCGGCAGGCCTTGAAGACTTTCAGCGCGTCCGATGCGAGGTCGCGCCGCATCAACAGCGGAATGAAGCGGCGCGCGTGGTCGAACAGCGTGTCCTTCTTCTCGGGCATGAGCGCCAGCACGCGGTGGTAGCGGCGCTGCGCGGCCAAGTCGTCGGCGTCGGCGGTGCGCTGGGCCTCGTAGGCAATGCCGAGCGCGGCAGGCAGGTCGCCGTCGGTGATGCACTGCGCCACCTCGGCATCGGTGCGCTGCGCGGCGATCTGCGCGGGCGTGCGGCGGTCGACCGGCGCGCCGATGTCGGCACCCGCGCCGGGCACGAGGTCGATGCCGAAGGCGTCGTGGTGCTGGTACATCACGTAGCCCAGGAGGCTCGCCATCACCCAACCGAAGTAGATGAACGCGAAGTTGACGATCGGCAGCACGATGCGCCCGTCGAACACCGGCAGCACCATCGAGATCGCCACCTGCGCGCCCGTGCTCAACAGGAACAAAAAGAAGCACAGCAGCGCATAAGGCCAGCCGATGGTGCGCATCGCGTCCATCACGTAGCCCGGGTTCATGGCCTGGAAGAAGCTGCCCGACTGCACCAGCACGATCACCGCCGCCGGGAAGGTGAAGGACATGATGAAGAGGCCCACCGTGCCCAGCACCGGCTCGTACCACGCGAGCCAGCCGATGAGCATCGTCTGCACCAGCGAGATGGCGAAGAGCTTCCACGGCAGGTAGGTCCACTCGTCGCTCGACTCGCGCCCGAAGTCGGCCGAGTCGCGGATGCCGCGCGCGCCCAGCGCAATGACCTTGAAGCCGTAGCGGCTGGCCGCCAGGATGATGCCGACCTCGATGACGACGAAGGCCAGCGCATCGGGCAGGAAGAACACGGCCTCGAACAGCAGGCTGCAGAACGACAGCACCAGGCCGTAGGCCAGCGGCCGCAGCTGGAGCGGAAAGGCGAAGAAGCTGTTGAGGCGGTGCCAGAACGGCGGGGGCGGCGGCAGGGAGTCGCGGTCGATCATGGCGGGGCCTGGGGTGCTGATGCGGCTACTTGCGGAAGAAGTCGCTCTGGCTCATCGCGCCCGCGCCGCCCAGGCGCACCACGGTGATGCCGTTGGAATGCACGAGGCGCATCTGGCCGAGTTCGCGCTCCAGACGCTGGGTGAAACTGCTCTTGTACTGCAGCACCGACTCGCCCATCTTCAGCACGCTGGTGCCCGTGACGGTGGCGCTCTTGCGGTCGGTGGCCACCTCGATGCTGTCGATGTGGTAGTCGTACTCGATGGTGAGGATGCCGCCCATGCGGTCGCCGACGGTGCGAAACAGCTCGATGTTTTCCTTCACCGTGTCGCAGGCTTCGTCGCGGTTCTGGGTGGTCTCGAGGGTGCGGCCCATGGCCGTGACCTTGCTCTCGATCACCGCCTTGCGGCTGAGTTGCTTGCAGATCGCCTCGGCGTCGCGCGAGTACACGGCGTGGGCGTCCTTCCGGTAGTAGTCGCGCACCATCGCCTCGTCGAGCTTGCGGCCGCCGACAAAGAAGAACCACGCGCCCACGCAGAGCGCGATCACGATCGCAATTTGCTTCATTCCCGCCCCCGCGCGCACGCGGTCCCGCTCCGTTTTGCGGCGCAGTATACGTTGCCGAATGTTTCCAAACGGCGGCGCAGCGGGGGTTCCCGGCGCTTCAGCCGGCGCGGTAGAAGATGTAGTCGGCCTGGTACTTCACGACCTGTTTCTGGCCCAGGTTCGTGGCGCCACAGGCGGCGGCGGGGGCCACGCCGCCCTGCGTGGCGACGCGCTGGATGTAGCTCACGCCCTGCATGGCGCCCATGCCGGTGGCGGGGTTGGCCTTCACCAATTGGTGGGGAATGTTGCCGCTGCCGTTCGGCGCCACCGCCACCTGTGTGGCCGTGACCTTCGAGCCGTCCGCGTTCTCCCAGGTGGCGGGCGGGCCGTAGTACTTGCCGACCTGCTTGCCGGCGCGGTCCATCAGCTTGGCGTCGGGGCCGACGAAGACCCATTCGTGCGCGCCCGGCGTGTTGGCCTTGGCGCGGCATTCGTAGGTGATGTCGCCGGCGCCCACGGTTTCCATGGCCACGCGGTGGCCGGCGGGCACCTTCACGGTGTCGGGCAGGCTGGCCTGCGAGAACATCGGCGCGGGCTTGGCGCCCATGCCGGAACAGGCGGCCAGGCCAAGCGCCGCTGCGGTGGTGGAAGCCAGGACGGTCAGGGTGCGGATGTGCATGGTCGTTTCCTTGGTGTCTGATCGGTGGTGAAAAAGAAAGAGCCGCCGTCTGGAGTTCTGCATGTCGACGCCCCCCTGCCCCGTGTACGCAGCCCGACGCCCGTTGGATTCAGACCGGTCGCGCTGAATCCGCCGCCCCGGCCGGGCCGTACCTCGGACATGCGCACCGATGCCCCACAATCCGCGAATGACAGCCCCCAGCCCCGACGCCGAACTGATGGCGCTGATCGACCGGATCGGCCATCGCGACGAAGCCGCCCTGCGACAGCTGTACGACCGCACCGCGCCCCGCCTCATGGGGCTGGCGATGCGGGTGGTGCGCCAGCGCGAGTGGGCCGAAGACGTGCTGCAGGAGTCCTTCCTCACCATCTGGCGCGTGGCCGGCGACTACCGCGCCTCGCTGAGTCCGCCGCTGGCCTGGCTGGGGCTCATCGTGCGCAGCCGCTCGCTCGACCTGCTGCGCCGCCGCACCGCCGACCGCGCCCAGCTCACGCAGGAGTTCGACGAGCTGATGGCCGACACCTTCGAATCCGACACGCCCAACCCGGCCGACATGGCCGATGCGAGCGAGCAGGCCTGGGCGCTGCACCAGTGCCTGAGCCAGCTCGAGGGCCGCCAGCGCGAGGTGGTCAGCCTGGCCTACCTGCGCGAGATGAGCCACAGCGAGCTGGCCGACCAGCTCAAGCTGCCGCTGGGCACCGTGAAGACCTGGATCCGGCGCGGGCTCGACAAGCTGCGCACCTGCATGGGCCGCTTCGCCTGACCACGAGACCCGCCCCATGAACCTCCTTGCCCACCCCGAACTGCTCGAACTGCTGGCCGCCAGCCATGCGCTGGGCACGCTGCGCGGCGGCGCCCGCCGCCGCTTCGAAACCCTGGCACGCGAGCAGGCGCCCGTGCGCGCCGCCGCGCTGGTCTGGCAGGGCCGGCTGGCCGGCATGACCGAGCTGCAGCAGCCGGTCACGCCCGACCCGGCCGTCTGGACCCGCATCCGCAACCTGATCGACGCCGAGCAGGCGCAGCAGGCCCTCGAGCGGCAGCGCGACAACGCCGCGCCCATTGCGTCTGCGTCGACGGGCGGCTGGCTGCGCAGCCTTGCGCTGTGGCGCGGCGCCGCCGCGGCCGGCGCGCTCGTGGCCCTGCTGGCCGTGGGCGTGGGCCTGAACCTGCGCGAGCAGCTGATCAACGCGCCCGCCGTGCAGTACGTGGCCGTGCTGTCCGACGACAAGGCCGCCGCCTCCATGCTCGTGACCTTCGACCCGAAGAAGAAGCAGCTCGTGCTGCAGCGCGTGGGCAGCTTCCGCGAAGGCGCCGACAAGTCGCTGCAGCTGTGGGCCCTGCCGCCCGGCGGCGCGCCGCGCTCGCTCGGCGTGCTGGACAATGCACCGGCGCTGCGGCTGGCCGCCTCGGAATCCGATGTGCGCGTACCGGCGCTGGCGATCAGCCTGGAGCCCAAGGGCGGCGTGCCGAGCGCGGGCGGCCCGACCGGGCCGGTGCTGTTCCATGGCCCGCTGATCGAAAAAACGCTCTGACCCTGTCCTGAATTTCTCCGCTTCCGTTCTCTTTCCGATGCCTTCGATGAAATCCGCGCTGGCGGCCACCGCCGCCCTGCTGCTGGCAACCGCCGCCTTCACCGCCCAGGCCCAGACCGCGGCCGCCGCCTTCCCCTACGAAGCCGACGGCGCCACGGCCGCCGACACCACCTCCGCCTACCTCGCCGCCAAGGCCCGCTGGCACAACGAACTGGCCGCCTTCGCGCGCGCCGATCAGGAGCGCTTTCCGGCGCCGGGCGGCGTGGTGTTCGTGGGCAGCTCCACCGTGCGCATGTGGACGCGCCTGTCGCAGGACTTTTCCCGCGTGCCGGGCGGCATCGTCAACCGCGGCTTCGGCGGCTCGACGCTGGCCGACTGCGCCCTGTTCGCGCGCGACCTCGTGGTGCGCTACAAGCCCCGGCAGGTGGTGCTCTATGCGGGCGACAACGACCTGGCCGAGGGCCGCACGCCGCTGCAGGTGCTGGACAGCTTCGCGCGCTTTGCCAACGCGGTGCGCGCCGAGCTGCCCGACGCGCGCATCAGCTTCATCTCGGTCAAGCCCAGCCCGTCGCGCGAGCAGCTCATGCCGCAGATCCGCGAGACCAACCACGTGATCTCGGCCTACCTGAACCTGCTGCCCAACAGCGAGTACATCGACATCCACACGCCGATGCTCGGCGCGGACGGCCGCCCGCGCCCCGAGCTGTTCCGCGGCGACCGGCTGCACCTGACGGACGAGGGCTACCGGCTGTGGCAGTCGGTGGTGGCGCCGCATCTTCCGATGCCGCCTGCGGTACAGCCCTGAGCCGACAGCCGACGCGATTCATTCGCGAGACACCGCGGAACCGGCTTTGCCGGGCCGCAGGTGCCGCCCCCGGTAGGGGGTAGGAGAAGCGACACGAAGTGCGCGAAGCCTGGGGGCGAGTTCTTTCACGCCGGCGCAGGCTCCGAAGGCACGTCATCCGCCGGCGGCGGCACGTCGGCGCCGCGCGTGAAGCGTGCCACGAAGTACATCCCCGCGAACACCGCCGCCAGCAGCAGGCCGTCGCCCCACCAGGGCCGCGCCATCTGGTTGTCGCCGTAGAAGGCCAGCACCAGCAGCACCGCCACGAGGTGCGCGCAGAACACCGGCAGCGAGGCCGAGCCCATCGCCTCAAGCCAGTGCAGGCGCGGGATCTTGCGCATGAGCCAGGGCCCGAAGCGCACCGCCAGGATGCCCAGCGCCACCAGGTTCACGATCCGCAGCGGGCCGAGCTGCCACTTGTCGAACAGCAGGTTCATTTCCACATCGCCGCCGAACGGCGCCTGGCCGTTGATGCCGGTGTGGCGCCAGTAGAAGCCGTAGAGCGCGATGCCCGCCGCCAGCACCAGCAGCCAGGCCGGAAAGCGCAGCGGCCGGGCGTCGGGCGCGTTGCGGCTGGCGCCCAGGCACAGGCCGGCGAACCACAGGAACTGCCAAGCGTAGGTGTTGAAGGCGCCCATCTCGTGAAACGGCACCGGCACGCCGAGGTAACGCACCGCCAGTCCGTAGACCCATTCGCTGAGCCCGAACTGCGCCATCGCCCAGACCGTGGCGCTGGCCACCATCACGAGCGTCCAGCCGTGGCGCATGGCGAAGGCCAGCACCCAGGGGCTCATGAGCATGAAGAAGATGTACATCGGCAGGATGTCCAGCAGCGGCGGCTCGTAGATCAGCAGCAGCCCGAACAGGAAGCCGTCGCGCGGCTCGGCCAGGTAGTACGACACGAGGTTCTTGACCGCCGGCTGGTCGATGTGCACGCCGAGCGCGGCGATCACGGTGAACAAAAACAGCAGGATCGCCGCCTGGCACAGGTAGACCTTGAGCACGCGCCGCCAGAAGGCCTGGCGCATCGAGTCGACCCCGCGCACGTGGCCGATGCGGCTGTAGACCAGCCCCGCCACGAAGGCCGACAGCAGCACGAAGCCCTCGGCGGCCGACACGAAGCCGAAAGGCTGGCCCAGTGGATCGGTCAGCCGCGTGGGCAGGTGGGTGACGGTCATCAGCACGAGCATCAGCCCGCGCAAGGCGTCTATTTCCCAGTAGCGTTTCATTCGGTCGGCGGCGAGGTCTTGGTGGCGGTCTGCGCAGCGCACGCACGACGTCAGCGATTGTAAGAAGACCGGCGTACGTCGACCGAACGCGCGCTTCAAACACGGACGGCCTATGACGCTTGGCACTCCCGGAGCGCCATGCAAATCGGCTACGCTGCGCGCTGCCTCAAGGTGGAGAACTCCGTGAACCGTTTCATTCCGACATTGCTACTGGCCGCCGGCGCGCTCGCGGCGGGCCCGGGCCATGCACTTCAGATCACCAGCCTGACCCCGCAGGGCGAAGTGGCGCGCGTGCGCCAGGTCGTCGCCAAATTCGATCAGGCGGCGGTCAACTTCGGCGACCCCAAGGCGCCCGCCCCGCTCACCGTGAGCTGCTCGGACGCGCAGGCCGGCAAGGGCACCGGCCGCTGGACCGACGCCAAGGCCTGGGTCTACGACTTCGAGAACGACCTGCCGCCCGGCGTGCGCTGCTCGGTCACCCGCATTCCCACCTTCAAGCCGGCCGGCGGCGGCGAGCTGACCGGCCCCGAACGCTATCAATTCAATAGCGGCGGCCCGTTCGTGCGCAACTACATGCCGGGCACCTACGCCCGCATCGACGAGCAGCAGATGTTCGTGCTCGAGCTCAACGGCGCGGCCACCATCGACAGCGTGCGCCAGAACGTCTGGTGCGCGGCCGACGGTGTCGGCGAACGCATTCCGGCCAAGCTGCTCGAGGGCGAGGCGCGCACCGAACTGCTCAAGGCCTTCCACCGTGAGAAGGAAGCCGCGAAAGACCCGCTGCGCTTCATCACGATGCAGTGCAACCGCACCCTCACGCCCGGCGCCAAGGTGCAGGTCGTCTACGGCAAGGGCGTGGCCACGCCGTCGGGTGTCGCCAACAACGTGGAACGCCGTTTCGACTACCAGGTACGCGAGCCCTTCGCCGTGTCCTTCACCTGCGAGCGCGAGAACGCGCAGGCCGCCTGCCTGCCGCTGCGCCCGATGCAGCTGCAGTTCAACGCGCCGGTGACGCGCAAGGTGGCGTCGCAGATCGTGCTCAAGGGCGACGGCAAGACGATCAAGGCCACGCTCGAAAGCGGCGGCGGCTCGCAGAACGACGACGACGTGGTCAACAGCGCGAGCTTCGGCCCGCCGCTGGCCGAGAGCACGCAGTTCAGCATCGAGCTGCCTTCCGGCTTCCAGGACGCTTCGGGCCGCCCACTGGGCACGCCCGGCAGCTTTCCGCTGAAGGTGGCGACCGGCGCGATGCCGCCGCTGGCCAAGTTCGCGGCCTCGCCCTTCGGCGTGATCGAGCGCCTGGCCGAGCCCGGCACCCCGGCGATGATGCCGGTCACCGTGCGCCGCGTGGAGCCGCAGCTGATGGTGCAGGCGCTCACGCCCGGCAAGGTGAGCGACCTCAACCCCAAGACCGACGCCGAGATCATCGCGTGGTACCGCAAGGTGCGCCGCTACGACAGCTACACGGTCAGCCGCGACACCGCGCGCCGCGACGTGAAGGGCGCCTTGCCCCCGGTGATCGACAAGAACGAACGCTCGCACGTGCAGACGCGCATGGTGTCGCTGCTCGGCGGCCAGCCGGGCGTGAAGGCCCTGGACATGCCCAAGGCCGAGAGCGGCGACCCGCGCCCCTTCGAAGTGGTCGGCATCCCGCTCACGCCGGGCTTCCACGTGCTGGAGATCGCCTCGCAGAAACTCGGCGAAGCCCTGCTCGACGAACGCTACAACGCCGGGCGCACGATGTACGTGCGCACCACCGCGCTGGCCACCAACCTGGCCGTGCACTTCAAGCTGGGCCGCGAGAACTCGATGGCCTGGGTCACCACGCTCGACAAGGGCAAGGTGGTGGCAGGCGCCGAGGTGCGCGTGTCCAGCTGCGACGGCAAGGCCGTGGCCACCGGCACCACCGACGCCAGCGGCATCGTGATGCTCAACGGCGTATCGCCCGATGCGCCCAGCTGCAACGGCCCGAACGAGTACGAGACCAGCGCCTGGTTCGTGAGCGCGCGCGCCAAGGACGACAAGGGCGTGGAAGACCTCGCCTTCACCTGGAGCGACTGGCAGCGCGGCATCGAGCCCTGGCGCTTCAACGTGCCCACCAGCCTGGACGTGCGCCCCGACGGCATCGCCCACACCATCTTCGACCGCACGCTGCTGCGCGCCGGCGAGACGGTGTCGATGAAGAGCCTGCTGCGCACCCAGACCAGCAAGGGCTTCGGCCTGCCGGCAGACCGGCCCGACACGCTGGTCGTGACCCACATGGGCAGCGGCCAGCGCTTCACCCAGCCGCTGGCCTGGCGCAAGACCGCCACCGGCGGCCTGAGCGCAGAGAACAGCTTTGCCATTCCGCCGGCCGCCAAGCTCGGCGTGTACCAGGTCGAGCTGCGCAGCGGCGACGGCACCAGCGACGAAGGCAACAACCGCACCTACTCGACCGGCATCTTCCGCGTCGAGGAGTTCCGCCTGCCCGTGCTCGAAGGCCGCATCGCGCCCACCGAGAAGAAGCCGCTGGTGGCCGCCACGAGCGTGCCCACCGACGTGCAGATCAACTACGTGGCCGGCGGCGGCGCCGCCAACCTGCCGGTGCGCGTGTCGGCCATGGTGCGCGGCAAGGGCCTGAGCTTTTCCGACTACGACGCCTTCAGCTTCAACCCGCCGCGCGCCGCCGGCGACGGCAGCGAAGCCGCCACCGCCGCCGACACCAGCGCCGGCGAGGAAGACCTCAACAGCGTGAACGACACCCGCGTGATCGCCGACAAGCTGCCGCTCACGCTGAACAAGGACGGCGCCGGCAAGGTCACGATCGACAAGGTGCCCAAGGTGAAGGCGGCGCGCGAGCTGTTGCTCGAAGCCACCTACGCCGACCCGAACGGCGAGGTGCAGACCATTCGCAGCACGCAGACGCTGTGGCCCGCGTCGGTCATCGCCGGCATCAAGACCGAGGGCTGGGTCTCCACCAGCCAGAAGCTCAAGTTCCAGGCGCTCGCGCTCGACCTCACGGGCAAGCCCCAGGCCGGCGTGACGCTCAACGTGCGCGCCGTGGCGCGCATCACCACCACCAGCCGCAAGCGCATGGTGGGCGGCTTCTACACCTACGACAACAAGACCGAGACCAAGGACATCGGCACCGTCTGCTCCGGCAAGAGCGACTCGCGCGGCCTGCTGCTGTGCGAATCGGAGCTGAAGGAGGCCGGCGAGGTCGAGCTGGTGGCCAGCGCCACCGACAGCGACGGCCGCAGCGCCAGCGCCGTGAGCTCGGTCTACGTGACCAAGCAGGGCGAACTCTGGTTCGGCGGCGAGGACAACGACCGCATCGACGTGCTGCCCGAGAAGAAGAGCTACCAGCCCGGCGAAGTCGCCAAGTTCCAGGTGCGCAGCCCGTTCCGCTTTGCGACCGCGCTGGTGGCCGTGGAACGTGAAGGCATCATCGAAACGCACGTGGTGCAGCTCGACGGCAAGGACCCGACGGTCAGCCTGCAGGTCAAGCCCGAGTGGGGGCCGAACGCCTACGTGAGCGTGCTCGCACTGCGCGGTCGCCTGCGCGAAGTGCCGTGGTACAGCTTCTTCACCTGGGGCTTCAAGGCACCGCGCGAGTGGTGGACCGCCTTCTGGTACGAGGGCAAGGAATACGTCGCGCCCACCGCGATGGTCGACCTGAGCAAGCCCGCCTACCGCCTGGGCATGGCCGAGATCCGCGTCGGCACGCGCGCGCACCAGATCGACGTGACCGTCACCAGCGACAAGCCCAGCTACCCGATCCGCAGCAAGGCGCAGGTCACCATCACCGCCAAGCTGCCCGACGGCAAGCCGGCCGCCGGCGCCGAAGTGGCGCTGGCCGCGGTCGACCAGGCCCTGCTGGAGCTCATGCCCAACGACAGCTGGAACCTGCTCAACGCGATGCTGCAGCGGCGCAGCTGGGGCGTGAGCACCTCCACCGCGCAGATGGAAATCGTCGGCCGGCGCCACTACGGGCGCAAGGCCGTGCCTGCGGGCGGCGGCGGCGGCAAGGGCCAGACGCGCGAGCTGCTCGACACCCTGCTCGTGTGGAACCCGAAGATCGTGCTCGACGCCAACGGTCAGGCCGTGGTGACGGTGCCGCTCAACGACGCGCTCACCACCTTCAAGATCGTGGCCGTGGCCGATGCGGGCACCAGCCTGTTCGGCACCGGCCAGGCCAGCATCCAGGCCACGCAAGATTTGCAGATCATCAGCGGCCTGCCGCCGCTGGTGCGCGAGGACGACCAGTTCCGCGCGCAGATCACCTTGCGCAACACCACGCAGAAACCGATGAAGGTGGAAGCCACGCCGCGCGCCACGCTGCTCACGCTCGAAACGCAGACCGTGGACATTCCGGCCGGCGAATCGCGCGAGGTGGCCTGGAACGTGACCGCGCCCGCGCAGCTCGCGCAGACGCGCGCCGAAGCCATCCTGTGGGAGATCGAGGCGAAAGACACGGTCGGTGGCGCGCGCGACGCGCTCAAGGTGCGCCAGCGCATCGTGCCCGCCGTGCCGCTCACGGTGCAGCAGGCCACGCTGGTGCAGGTCGACGGGCCGTTCACGCTCGACGTGGCACCGCCCGCCGACGCCCTGCCCGGCCGCGGCGGCCTGAAGATGTCGCTGCAGCCCAAGCTGGCCGAAGGCCTGCCGGGCGTGCGCGACTGGTTCGCCAACTACCCCTTCAGCTGCCTCGAGCAGAAGACCAGCAAGGCGGTCGGCCTGCGCGACGCGAAGATGTGGCAGGGCGTGCTGGCCACGCTGCCGACCTACCTGGACAGCGACGGCCTCGCCAGCTACTTCCCGCCGCGCGACGGCGAAGCCAACCGCGGCAGCGACATCCTCACGTCGTACCTGCTCGCGGCCACGCACGAAGCGGCGCAGCTCAATCCGGCCTTCGCGCTCGCCGACGACGCGCGCGCACCGATGGAGTCGGGCCTGATCGCGTTCGTCGAAGGCCGCGTCACGCGCGAGTTCTGGAGCCCGCGCAAGGACCTGGACGTGCGCAAGCTCGCCGCGCTCGAAGCCTTGTCGCGCTACGGCAAGGCCAAGGGCAGCATGCTCGGCAGCATCACCATTGCGCCGAACCAGTGGCCCACCAGCGCGGTGATCGACTGGGTCAACATCCTGAAGCGCGTGAACGACGTGCCGCAGCGCCAGCAGCGCCTGGACGAGGCCAACAACGTGCTGAAGGCGCGCCTGTCGTACCAGGGCACCAAGCTCATCTTCAGCACCGAGCAGGACGACTACTGGTGGTGGCTCATGACCAACGGCGACGTCAACACCGCGCGCCTGCTGCTCACGGTGATGGACGACCCGGCCTGGAAGGACGACATCGGCAAGCTCGCCAACGGCTTCATCGGCCGCCAGCAGAACGGCGCCTGGCACACCACCACCGCCAACCTGTGGGGCGGGCTGGCGCTGGAGAAGTTCAGCAAGGTGTTCGAGAGCACGCCGGTGGCCGGCGTCACCGCCGCCACGCTGGGCGCGGTGAAGGCGCAGGTCGACTGGAGCAAGGTGGAGCGCGTGAAGGCCAGCGACGCAACCGGCGCCCCGAACCAGACCACGATGTTCGGCGCGCCCGCCTCGCCGGGCAACCTGCGCAACAACACGATGTTCCTGCCCTGGTCCGCATCGCCCACGGGTGCGCCCGTGCGCGACACGCTGCTGGTGACGCAGCAGGGCACCGGCAAGCCGTGGCTCACGCTGCAGTCGCTGGCCGCCGTGCAGCTGAAGGCGCCGTTCGCGGCGGGCTATGCGCTGAAGAAGACCGTCACGCCGGTCGAGCAGGCCGTGGCCGGCAAGTACACGCGCGGCGACGTGCTGCGCGTGAGCATCGAGGTCAACGCCAGCACCGACATGACCTGGGTCGTGATCACCGACCCGGTCCCGGGCGGCGCCACCATCCTGGGCAGCGGCCTGGGCCGCGACTCGCAGATCGCCACGCAGGGCGAGAAGAAGAGCGGCGCCGGCTGGCCGGCGTTCGAAGAGCGCAGCTTCGAGGCCTTCCGCAGCTATTACGAGTACCTGCCCAAGGGCGTGGTGAAGATGGAATACACCGTGCGCCTGAACAACGTCGGCGACTTCGCGCTGCCGCCCAGCCGCGTCGAAGCGATGTACGCGCCCGAGATGTTCGGCGAGACGCCGAATGCGCGGGTGAAGGTGGAGGCGGCGAAGTAACGCGGTCATGGTGAAGGCGGGCCGTCATCCCGCCTTCACCGCGCCTCGTCACCATCGCGACGAACCCACAACCTGGAGAACCCCATGGGCCTGGCCATTTGCGTCGGCATCCTCGCCGACCTGATCGAAAACGATCCCGAAGGCGCCGAACACTTCGAGGCGGATTTCGCCGCCGCTAACCGCAAGCTCGCCGAAGCCGGCCTGCCGCCGCACGTGGAACCCCGCAGCCTGCCGCCGCTCGAGTCCCGCGCGCCGCTCGACGGCCTGCCCTATTCGTTCATCCACTACCTGCGCCGCGCCTACGCGCACCGCGTGACGACGCCGGGATGGATGGCGACACCGCTGCCGGAGGACACCGATCCCACGGAAGACGAGACGCTCGAAGACGTGGCCAACATGTTCGAAAGCCACCTGCTGTGCCACTCCGACGCGGAAGGCTTCTACCTGCCGGTCGATTTCGACGAAGTGATCTTTGCCGGGGAAGACGAGACCGACCTGCCGGGTGGCATGCTCGGCTCGTCGTACCGGTTGCTCGAGGAACTGGTGCTGGTGGCGCCCGCGCTCGGCATCACGCTTTCGGACGGCGAGCTGTCCGACGAGGAAGCCGCGCGGATCGCCGACAGCATGGGCGAGGACGAAGGCCTTTACCGCGAGACCGAGTCGTGGCTGCTGCTGTACGAATCGGCGCGGCTGAGCATCGCGCACAAGACGGCGATCGTTTTCACATGAGGGCGATGCGGCTGATCGATCGGCTGTAAGGTCCGCAGACCATGTTCGAGACCACCATCCACTGGGTCCGCGACATACCGCCGCATCGGCTGGGCCTGATGGCACGCCCGCGCGGCGGCGACCAGCTGCGCGCCGAGGTGGCGTCCTGGCAGCGTGCCTCGCTGGACATGGTGGTCTCCCTGCTCGAGGCGCAGGAAATCAGGGCTCTTGAACTCCGGGAAGAGCCTGCGCTGTGCGCCGAACATGGCATCGTGTTCCGGCATTTCCCGATTCCGGACCGAGGCCTGCCGGCATCGCAGCGGGACGCGGCGGCCTTCATTGCCGAACTGGGCGCCGAACTGGCGAGCGGAAAGGCCATCGCCATCCACTGCCGCGCCGGCATCGGCCGCACGGGCCTCATCGCGGGCAGCCTGCTGCACGGACTCGGCGTTCCGCGCCAGAACATCTTCCACCTGCTGAGCCGCTCCCGGGGCGTCGACATGCCCGATACACCGGAACAGGCGGAATGGGTCGCGCAGTACATCCTCGGCACCCACCGCCCACCGCCCCCATGAAGAAGTCGATCCGCATCGGTCGCGCGCCGGTCGATCCGCAGGCGCCGTCGCAAGGCGGGCGCGACGGATCGCTCTCGTGCCCCAAGCCCTGGGACGCACTCGAAGCCACCGCCACGCCCGGCATCCGGTATTGCAGCGACTGCGGCAAGAACGTGTTCCAGGTGAACACCACCGAAGAGGTGCGCGAGGCCGGCCTGCTGGAGCGCTGCATCGCGATCGCGGACGACAGCGCCCATGCCCGCGCACACGACAGCGCAACGAACACACACGACACCCGCCCCATGACGCCTCCAAACCGCATTCACTTCGCCGGCAACCCCTGGCCCGAAGGCCATCCCGTCAAGGAGTTCCGCTGGACAGCGTCCGTGAGGAACAACGAGGTGTGGTTCGACCTGCACCTGCGCAGCGAAGACTACGACGCCGAGCGCGAGATCGACGAGCCGGAAGACGAGGACATCGATTACCCCTCCGACTGGGACGCGCCCGGGGTCTGGACCAACTACCACCGCTGCACGCTGTCGTCGACCGCCTGGGGTGACGGCGGCGGCTTCGCGGTCTGCGCGCTGAAGGACTTCAGCCTGGCGCGACTCGACGGGCTCGAGGTCGGCATCGACCTGCCGCCGCCCGAAGACATGGAAGACAACGTCTTTCACATCTACCTGCTCGGACACGACGCCGCGGCCCACCACCGCATCCGCTTCGACCGCATCGCGGGCACCGACCGCTTCCACATCACGTGGACCGGGAAGATCGCGCTGGCCTACGCGGGCGACTATGAATACAGGTACGACTTCAGCGCGCGGCTGCACGACGTCGAAGCACCGCGCATTCCCGCATGAACGCCGCCGTCCATTCCCATGAAGCGCCTCCTCGAAATCCGCACCTACCGCCTCAAGCCCGGCACCCTCGACGACTTCCACCGCGCGATGCATGAACGCGCGGTGCCCATGCTGCGCAGCAAGGGCATGGACGTGGTGAGCTACGGCAAGTCGGACCACGAGGAAGAGAGCTACCACCTCGTGCGCGCCTACGCGAGCCGCGAGGCGCTGGAGGCCGAGCAGGCGGCGTTCTATGGCTCCACCGAATGGCGCGAGGGCCCGCGCAGCGCGCTGGTCGACCGCATCGAGACCTACCTGAACACGCTGCTGTGGCTCTCGCCGGAGGGCGTCGACAGCCTGCGCACGCTCAACGAACCGGCGCGTTGAACATCTGTCGACGACGCACGGTGCGCGGGCCTACACTGCGCCTCCCGTCATCCCCCCAACTCACTGGAGAAACGCATGAACACCCAGGAAATCGCCGCCAAGCTCGTGGCGCTGTGCAAAGCAGGGACATTCGATGAAGCCCAGGCGCTCTACGCGCCGGAGGCCGTCAGCGTCGAGGCCAGCGCGCCGCCCGGCATGTCGCGCGAGTCGGTGGGCCTGTCGGCCATCCGCGCCAAGGGCGAATGGTGGGTCGCCAACCACGAGGTGCATTCGTTCCAGGTGGCCGGCCCCTGGCCGCACGACGACCGCTTCATCGTGGGTTTTCGCTTCGACGTGACCATGAAGCCCACAGGCCAGCGCTTCACGATGGAAGAGATGGCGCTGTACACCGTCAAGGACGGCAAGATCGTGCGCGAAGAGTTCTTCTACGAAGGCAGCTGAACGGGGGGGTCGGGCCTCCAGCAGGCCTTCCCCGGCGGGTGCTGCGCAACCAGGCGCTGTTTCGCTAGACTGGCCGCGCGGCCCTTGCGCCGCGCCTGACAGGAGCATTCGCCATGTGCCGCAGCATCAAGACCCTCTACAACTTCGAGCCCCCTGCCACCGAGCAGGAGATCCGCGCCGCCGCCCTGCAGTTCGTGCGCAAGCTCAGCGGCTTCAGCGTGCCCTCGCGGGCCAACGAGCAGGCCTTCGAGCGCGCCGTGGACGAGGTGGCCGCCACGGCCGCGCGGCTGATCGAATCGCTGGTGACCACGGCCGAGCCGCGTGACCGGGCCATCGAGGCCGAGCGTGCCAAGGCGCGGTCCGCGCTGCGTTTCGGCGCACCTGCTTCGACCTCGGACGCATGAAAAAGACTTCGTTCCCGCGCTGAACAGCGCACCGCCCTTCCCACACCACCAGGAGCATCCATCCCCATGCCCATCGAACTCTGGCTCGCCTTCGTCGCCGCGTCCGCGCTGCTGCTGATCATTCCGGGGCCGACCATCCTCACGGTGATCAGCTATTCGATGTCGCACGGTCGCCGCGCCAACGTGCCGCTGGTGGCCGCCGTGGCGCTGGGCGATTCAACCGCGCTGGTGGTGTCGCTGCTGGGGCTGGGCGCGCTGCTGGCCACCTCGGCCTTCTGGTTCACGGTGGTGAAGTGGGTCGGCGGCCTGTACCTGCTGTACCTGGGCATCAAGCTGCTGCGCGCCGGCATCTCGTCCACCGAGACCGCCGCGCCGGCCGCACCGGCCTCGCGCTGGCGCCTGTTCGCCAACACCTACCTGGTGACGGCCCTGAACCCCAAGGGCATCGTGTTCTTCGTGGCCTTCCTGCCGCAGTTCATCAGCCCGGGCGCCGACGTGTCGCATCAGATGTGGGTGCTGGCGCTGACCTTCGTGGCGCTGGCCACGCTCAACGCCACGCTCTATGCGGTGTTCGCGAGCTCGGCCGGCCGGCTGCTCGCCTCGCCGCGCGCGCAGCGGCGTTTTCATCTGGCGGGCGGCTCGCTGCTGGGCGCGGCCGGCCTGTGGGCGCTGATGGCGCGCCGCGCTGCCTGAGCACATCCACACACGCACAAGAAAGAAAAAAGACCGCGGGGCTGCGTGCCTCGCGGTCTTTTTCTTTGGGGGCCTTCGGCCCCGGTGTCAGTAGCGGTAGGGGTTGTTCGGCCGGCGGTCGTAGCGATTGGGCACGCCGTCGTTGTCGCGGTCACGGTCGTAGCGGTTGGGCACGCCGTCACGGTCGCGGTCGTAGCCGTGGCCGCGCTGGGGCGGGCCCCGGTCGTAGGGTGCGACCACGCAACCAGCCAGGATGGCCGAGGCCGCCAGCAGAAGCGCGAGTGTTTTCGTCATGCGGAGTTCTCCTTGGGTGGGGCTGTACGGTCGGGCGCGCCTCCTGCGAGCCCGTACCGTATTGAAGCCCCGCTGCGTGCGCATCGGGTGTCCAGATGCAGGCGCTTGTGTGAAGTTCGTTACCGGATGTGGAACCTTTGCCTGCGCTTGAGCACGCCGTAGCGACGTGGCACGATCCCGCCGATGACCGCCACGCAGCCCCAGCCCTCTCTGCCCGACCTCGCACGGCTGCGCCGCGTGCGCGACCGCATCGACCGCGAACACGCGCAGCCGCTGGACGTGGAAGCGCTCGCGCGCGACGCGAACATGTCGGCCGGCCACCTCAGCCGCCAGTTCCGCCTGGCCTATGGCGAGTCGCCCTACGCCTACCTGATGACGCGGCGCATCGAGCGCGCGATGGCGCTGCTGCGCCGCGGCGACCTGCGCGTGACCGAGGTCTGCTTCGAGGTCGGCTGCGCCTCGTTGGGCACCTTCACCACGCGCTTCACCGAGCTGGTCGGTGTGTCGCCCGGCGTCTACCGGCGCGAGGCGGCGCAGGTGACGGCGGGCATGCCGGCGTGCGTGGCGAAACAAGTGACACGGCCGATCAGGAATCGAGAAGCGCGAAACCCCGCCTCGCACCTAGCATGACGGCCCGACACAACCACGGACCCTCGCCATCATGAATCTCAGCATCCACTCGAGCTTTCTTCCGCACACCGACCCGCAGGCCTCGCTCGCCTTCTACCGCGACACCCTCGGCTTCGAGGTGCGCAACGACGTCGCCTATGGCGGCATGCACTGGATCACGGTCGGCCCGGCCGGCCAGCCCGCCACCTCCATCGTGCTGTACCCGCCGGCCGCCACGCCCGGGCTCACCGACGACGAGCGCCGCACCATCGCCGAGATGATGGCCAAGGGCACCTTCGCCTCGCTGCTGCTGGCCACGCCCGACCTCGAGGGCACCTTCGAGCGCCTGCAGGCCCGCAGCACCGAGATCGTGCAGGAGCCCACCGATCAGCCCTATGGCGTGCGCGACTGCGCGGTGCGCGACCCGGCGGGCAACCTGATCCGCATCCAGCAGACACGCTGAGCCGGCCCGCCGGCGCCGCAGCCCCCTGACCTCCTGCACGGGCGCCGCCGCCGTGGCGGCCCCGTGTCCCTTCCAGAGAAAGACCCGATGAGCAGCAAGGCCCCGAAGAAGGAAACAAAGAGCACGAAGGACGCGAACGGCAGGCACGCCGCCGACCACCACGACCTCATCCGCGTGCAGGGCGCGCGCGTGAACAACCTGAAGGACATCAGCGTCGAACTGCCCAAGCGCCGGCTCACGGTGTTCACGGGCGTCTCGGGCTCGGGCAAGAGTTCGCTGGTGTTCGGCACCATCGCGGCCGAGTCGCAGCGGCTCATCAACGAAACCTACAGCGCCTTCGTGCAGGGCTTCATGCCGACGCTGGCGCGGCCCGAGGTCGACGTGCTCGACGGCCTGACGACCGCGATCATCGTGGACCAGGAGCGCATGGGCGGCGACCCGCGCTCCACCGTCGGCACGGCCACCGACGCCAACGCGATGCTGCGCATTCTGTTCAGCCGCCTGGGCAAGCCGCACATCGGCTCGCCCAGCGCCTTCGCGTTCAACGTGCCCTCGGTGAAGGCCACCGGCGCCATCACGGTGGAGCGCGGCGCCAGCAAGACGGTGAAGCAGACCTTCAGCCGCACCGGCGGCATGTGCCCGCGCTGCGAGGGGCGGGGCGCGGTCACCGACTTCGACCTCACCGCCTTCTACGACGACAGCAAGTCGCTCAACGAAGGCGCGCTCACCATCCCGGGCTTCAGCATGGAAGGCTGGTACGGGCGCATCTTCAACGGCTGCGGCTTCTTCGACCCCGACAAGCCGATCCGCAAGTTCACGAAAAAAGAGCTCGACGCCCTGCTCCACAAGGAGCCGACCAAGATCAAGATCGACGGCATCAACCTCACCTACCAGGGCCTCATTCCGCAGGTGCAGAAGTCGTTCCTGGCCAAGGACGTCGAGGCGATGCAGCCGCACATCCGCGCCTTCGTGGAACGCGCCGTGACCTTCACCACCTGCCCCGAGTGCGATGGCACGCGGCTGAGCGAGGCAGCGCGTTCGTCGCGCATCAAGAAGCTCAACATCGCCGAGGCCTGCGCGATGCAGATCAGCGACCTCGCCGCGTGGGTCGGCGGCCTGAACGAGCCCTCGGTGGCGCCGCTGCTGGCCAAGCTGGCGCACACGCTCGATTCCTTCGTCGAGATCGGCCTCGGGTACCTCAGCCTCGACCGTCCCTCCGGCACGCTCTCGGGCGGCGAGGCGCAGCGCGTGAAGATGATCCGCCACCTGGGCTCCTCGCTCACCGACGTGACCTACGTCTTCGACGAGCCCACCATCGGCCTGCACCCGCACGACATCCAGCGCATGAACGAGCTGCTGCTGCGCCTGCGCGACAAGGGCAACACGGTGCTGGTGGTGGAACACAAGCCCGAGGCCATCGCCATCGCCGACCACGTCGTCGACCTCGGCCCCGGCGCGGGCTCGGCGGGCGGCACGGTCTGCTTCGAAGGCAGCGTGGCAGCGCTGCGCACCAGCGGCACGCTCACGGGCCGGCACCTGGACGACCGGGCCGCGCTCAAGAAGAAGCTGCGCCAGCCCACCGGCGCGCTGCCGATCCGCGGCGCCAAGGCGCACAACCTGCGCAACGTCGATGTCGACATTCCGCTGGGCGTGCTGGTGGTCGTGACCGGCGTGGCGGGCTCGGGCAAGAGCTCGCTGGTGCACGGCTCGATCCCCGCCGGCGCGGGCGTGGTGGCGGTCGACCAGGGCGCCATCCGCGGCTCGCGGCGCAGCAACCCGGCCACCTACACCGGCCTGCTCGACCCGATCCGCAACGCCTTCGCCAAGGCCAACGGCGTGAAACCGGCCCTGTTCAGCGCCAACTCCGAAGGCGCCTGCCCCACCTGCAACGGCGCGGGCGTGATCTACACCGACCTGGCGATGATGGCCGGCGTGGCCACCGTTTGCGAAGAGTGCGAGGGCAAGCGCTTCCACGCCTCGGTGCTCGAGCACCATTTCGGCGGGCGCGACATCAGCGAGGTGCTCGCGATGCCGGTGACCGAGGCCGCCGCCTTCTTCGGCGAGGGCCCGGCGCGCACGCCGGCCGCGCACGCCATCCTGCAACGGCTGGCCGACGTGGGCCTGGGCTACCTGAGCCTGGGCCAGCCGCTCACCACGCTGTCGGGCGGCGAGCGCCAGCGGCTCAAGCTGGCCACGCACATGGCCGAGAAGGGCGGCGTGTACGTGCTCGACGAGCCGACCACCGGCCTGCATCTGGCCGACGTGGCGCAGCTGCTGGCCCTGCTCGACCGGCTGGTGGATGCGGGCAAGTCGGTCATCGTCATCGAGCACCACCAGGCGGTGATGGCGCACGCCGACTGGATCATCGACCTGGGCCCCGGCGCCGGCCACGACGGCGGGCGCGTGGTCTTCGAGGGCACGCCGGCCGATCTGGTCGCCAAGCGCGCCACGCTCACAGGACAGCACCTCGCGGCGTACGTCGGCACCTGACGCGCCCGTGGGCGAGCCCCGCAAGGCATGGCGGAGAATGGGCCGTCTCCGCTTTGCCTGCCGCCCCGCGGCCCCGTCTGCTGCGATGCCTCTTGCGTTCTCGTTTTCTTCCACCGTCCGGCGCACCCTGGCCGTGGTCCTGCTGACGGCAGCCGCCGCACCCTCGGCCTGGGCGCTGGCCAGCTTCGAAGAAGTGAAGCGCGACTTCCGTTCCTCCGAGACCGCCGTGCTCGACCGCCAGGGCGAGCTGCTGCAGCGCGTACGCACCGACCCCACGGTGCGGCGCGGCCAGTGGACCGCGCTGGCCGACGTGTCGCCCGCGCTGCGCGCGGCCATGGTGCTGAGCGAGGACAAGCGCTTCTACGAACACAGCGGCGTCGACTGGCGCGCCGCCTCGGCCGCCGCCTGGGGCAACCTGTGGAACACGCGCACGCGCGGAGCCTCGACCATCACCATGCAGCTGGCGGGCCTGCTCGACGACGACCTGCGCCGCGCGGCGGGCGGGCGCAGCTTCACGCAGAAGATCGGCCAGACCGTGGCCGCCACGCAGCTGGAGCGCCGCTGGCGCAAGGACCAGATCCTCGAGGCCTACCTGAACACGGTGCCCTTCCGCGGCGAGATCGTCGGCATCGACGCGCTCTCGCGCACGCTCTTCAGCAAGGCCCCGAGCGGGCTCGACGCGCGCGAGGCCGCCGTGGCCGCCGCGCTGGTGCGCGCGCCCAACGCCCGCCCCGCGCTGGTGGCGCAGCGCGCCTGCGAGGTGCTGCGCGTGATGGAGCCCGGCGCCAAGACCGACTGCGAGGCACTCGACATGTTCACCAGCGCCGTGGTGCAGCGGCGCGCGTTCGAGCCCAACGAAGGCATCGCGCCGCATGCCGCGCGGCGGGTGCTGCGCGAGTTGCGTGATGCAGGGAACGACAAGGCCACCGCGCCCACCAGCGTGCGCACCACGCTGCGCGCGCCGCTGCAGCGCTATGCGCTCGACAGCTTGCAGCGCCACCTGCGCGAGCTGCGCGACCGTCATGTCGAAGACGGCGCGCTCGTGGTGCTCGACAACGCGAGCGGCGAGGTGCTGGCCTGGGTCGGCTCCTCGGGCCCGCTGAGCCAGGCCGCCGAGGTCGACGGCGTGACCGCGCTGCGCCAGCCCGGCTCCACGCTCAAGCCGCTGCTGTACGCGCAGGCCCTGGCCGAGAAGCGCATCACGGCCGCCTCGCTCATCGAAGATTCATCGGCGCAGATCAGCACCGCGAGCGGCCTCTACATTCCGCAGAACTACGACCGCCGCTTCAAGGGCCCGGTGTCGGCGCGCACCGCGCTGGCCGCCTCGCTCAACGTGCCGGCCGTGCGCACGCTGGTGATGGTGTCGCCCGAGGCCTTCGCGCGCGAGCTGCGCGCCGCCGGCCTGCCGCTGCGCGAGAGCGGCGACTACTACGGCTACAGCCTGGCACTGGGCAGCGCCGAGGTGTCGCTGCTGTCGCTGGCCAATGCCTACCGCATGATGGCCAACGGCGGGCGCTTCGGGGCGACCACGCTCACGCCGCGCCCTGCCCCGGCCACCAAGGCGAAGCCCATTGAAGCCGCGCCATTGCTCGATCCGCGCGCCGCCTTCATCGTCAGCGACATCCTCTCCGACCCGAACGCGCGCACGCGCACCTTCGGCCTGGACAGCATCCTCTCGACCCGTTTCTGGACCGCCGTGAAGACCGGCACCAGCAAGGACATGCGCGACAACTGGGCCGTGGGCTGGTCGCAGCGCTACACGGTCGGCGTGTGGGTCGGCAACGCCAGCGGTGCCTCGATGTGGGACGTGAGCGGCACCAGCGGCGCCGCGCCCGTGTGGGCCGAGGTGATGCGCTTCCTGCACGCGCGCGAACCCAGCCGCGCGCCCGCGCCGCCCGCCGGGCTGGTCGAGGCGCGCGTGAGCTTCGGCCCGGGCGCCGACGGCAGCCCACTCGAAGCGGCGCGCAGCGAATGGTTCTTGCAGGGCACTGAGCAGCCGCTGTTCGCGCTCGACACCGGCATGGCGAGCGACGCCGCCTCGGCGCGCATCACGGCGCCGGCCGACGGCACGATCCTGGCGCTCGACCCCGACATTCCGCCGCAGCGCCAGCGCGTGCGCTTCGAATCCGAAGGGCGCGGCGTGCAGTGGCGCATCGACGGCAAGTTCCACGCGCGCGGCAACAGCGCGCAGTGGCTGCCGTGGCCCGGGCGGCACCTGATCGAGCTGGTGGACGCCAGCGGCAAGGTGGTCGACCAGCGCCGGGTGGAGGTGCGCGGCGCGGGCGTGGTGGCGACCAAGGGCGCGCGCCGATGAACGCGCCGATGCGCGTGCCGCTGTCGATGCCCCGCTGGCTGTCGCTGTGCCTGGGCCTGCTGCTCGTGCTGTGCCTGGCCGGCCCGCGCGCCGCGCAGGCCAAGCCCGTGCCGGTGCCGCCGATGAGTTCGCGCGTGGTCGACCTCGCGCAGGCGCTGCCGGCCGGCGAGGCCGAAGCGCTGCGCGCGCAGATCGCCGACATCCAGAGCCGCACCCAGGCCCAGCTCGCGGTGCTCATCGTGCCGACCACGGGCGAGGACACCATCGAGAGCTACGCCACGCGCGTGTTCGCGAAGTGGCGGCTGGGCCGCAACGACGCCGACGACGGCATCCTGCTGCTCGTGGCGCAGAAAGACCGCCGCATGCGCATCGAGGTCGGCACCGGGCTCGAAGGCACGGTGACCGACATCCAGGCGGCCCGCATCATCGACCGCGAGATGGCGCCGCGCTTTCGCGAGGGCGACTTCGCCGGCGGCGTGCAGGCGGCCGTGGGCGCGCTGGCGCGGCTGCTCGACGGCGAGGTGGGCGTTGTCGCGCCCGAGTCGCAGCAGATCGTCGTGGACCACGCCGCCGCACCCGCCCCCGCACCCGACGACGAGGAGGTCACCAGCCTGACGCGCGGCGGCCACGTCACGCCCGAAGGCTGGGGCCTGCTGGGCGTGGTGCTGTGGGGCCTGGGCCTGGGCATTTACCACGGCCGCGGCGTCCCGCGCGACCCGC
Source organism: Variovorax sp. GW821-FHT09D07 (assembly GCF_059416345.1). Taxonomy (NCBI): domain Bacteria; kingdom Pseudomonadati; phylum Pseudomonadota; class Betaproteobacteria; order Burkholderiales; family Comamonadaceae; genus Variovorax; species Variovorax sp. GW821-FHT09D07. Next base: position 352,753 of record NZ_JBWKOY010000004.1, on the reverse strand, counting down.
CGCGCGGCAGCTCGGCCTCGCGGCGCGCCGAAGAGAAACAACGCAAGGGCAAGCACAAGGGCAGCACGCGCCCCGAACCCTGGGCCGACGCCCTGGCGGCGATCGAGCCCGCACCGGCGCGTGCGCGCCCTGCCCCGCGCGACCTGCGCCTGGTGCTCGGCCTGCTCGGGGCCGGCCCGCTGGCGGCCGGCGCGGCGCTGCTGAACCCGGCCATCGCGCTGGTGCTGGCGATGCCGGCGATCTTCGGCTACGGCCTGGGCTTTCTCTGCGGCATGTCGCGCACGGCCGCCATCTTCATGGGCGGCTTCGTGCTCGTGATCGCGTCGCTGGTCGCCGTTGCGTGGACGGTCGGCGCCGACCGCTTCTGGTGGGGCTTCCTGTGGGCGCTGTGCCTCGGCGGCGTGACGCTGTTCGCGGTGATCATCGTGCGCTGCATGGTCAACACCTTCCAGCGCAGCGTGGTCAGCTTCCTCGTCCGGCTGATCATCGTGGCGGGCATCTGCGGCTACGTGTTTCACATCACCTCGCCCGGCCCGGTGCCGGACACCTCGTGGATTCCCATTGGGCTGGCGGCGTTCTTCTCGATGCTGATCGGCTTCCTGCCGCCCGGCGTCTGGGAATCGGGCAGCAGCGACGACGATGGGGACAGCGGCTGGAGCAGCAGTTCGTCGTCCTCTTCCTCGTCGTCGTCTTCGTCCTCCTCGGACAGCGGCGGTTCGAGCAGCGGCGGCGGCGCCTCGGGCAGCTGGTAAAGCAGGCGGCCGGCCCCCCTTCCGCGCCGCCTCATGCCCCTCCCGCCGACCGCGTCTTTTTAACAGTGGTTAAATTCATCCAATCATTCAATGAATAAGCCGCCCTGATCCCATGCTCGTCCAACCGCCCCGCACCTCCCTGGCCGACGCCGCCGCGAACAGCATCCGCACCGAAATCGCGGCGGGCCGCTGGCCCATCGGCTCGCGCATTCCGATCGAGCCCCAGCTGGCGCAGCTGCTGGGCGTGAGCCGCGGCACGGTGCGCGAGGCGGTGAAGACGCTGGTCTCGCGCGGCCTGCTCGAGGTGCGGCAGGGTTCGGGCACCTACGTGCGCTCGGGCTTCGACCCCTCGGCCAGCCTGCAGAAGCTGCGCCTGGCCAGCCTGCGCGACCAGTTCGAGGTGCGCCGCGCGCTCGAGGTCGAGGCCGCCCGGCTCGCCGCCGTGCGCCACACCGCGAAAGACCTGCGCCGGCTGAACGCCCTGCTCGACAAGCGCGGCCAGCCCGACCTGGCCGACGGCGGCGCGGCCTTCATCGAGCGCGACCTGGCCTTTCACCTGGCCATCGTCGATGTGTCGGGCAACCTGGCGCTGGTCGAGACCTGCCGCTTCATCACCGGCTACATCAAGGAAACCATCGCCAGCACGCTGAGCGCCAGCCTGCCCGAGCCCGACGAGGCGGCGCACCGCGCCATCGTCGAAGGCATTGCGAGCCGCGACCCCGAGCGCGCCGCCGCCGCCGTGCGCGAGCTGATGGCGCCGACGCTCAACGCGCTCGCATTGGGCACGGCATGAGCACGATGACCTTGCCCACGGGTGCAGCCACCACCGCGCGCACCCAGGCGGGCCCATCGGGCGCCGAAGAACTGCTGATCGACGCCGAAGTCGACAGCCTGCCCGCGCCGCGCCCCACGCCGACGCCCAGCCGGGGCCGCCGGCTGCTGCTGGGCCTGACGGTGGTGCTCATCGCCTTCAACCTGCGGCCGGTGTTCGCCAGCCTGTCGGTGGTGCTGCCGGAAATCATCCGTGCCACGGGCCTGTCGGCCACCGCCGCCAGCCTGCTGACCACGCTGCCCATCGTCTGCCTGGGCGTGTTCGCGCCGATGGCGCCCTGGCTCGGGCGCCGCTTCGGCACCGAGCGCACGCTGCTGGGCTGCATGGTGCTGATCGGCGTGGGCACGGTGCTGCGCGGCACCGGCAACATCCCGCTGCTGTTCCTGGCCTCGGCCATCGCGGGCAGCGGCATCGCGGTGTCGAACGTGCTGCTCTCGGGCCTGGTGAAGCGCGACTTCGCCAAGCAGGCCGCGCTGATGATGGGCCTGTACACCATGGCCGTGTGCGGCGGCGCCGCCAGCGCCGCGGGCCTGACGGTGCCGCTGGAGCACGCGCTGGGCGGCGGCTGGACGCTGGCGCTCGCCATGTGGGCCGTGCCGGCCGCGCTGGTCACGTTCATCTGGGCGCCGCAGGCGCTGCCGCTCAAGCCGGTGGCCAGCGAGTCGGGCTTCACCGTGCGCGGCCTGTGGCGCGACCGGCTGGCCTGGCAGGTCACCTTCTTCATGGGGCTGCAGTCGGCCCTGGCGTACATCGTGATGGGCTGGCTGGCGCCGATCCTGCGCGAGCGCGGGCTCAGCGGCGAAATGGCTGGCTACGTGGTGTCGCTGTCGGTCATGACGCAGGTCGTGACCTGCCTCGTGGTGCCGGCGCTGGCCGTGAAGCTGCGCAACCAGCGCGCGCTGGCGGTGGTGCTGTCGGCGATGACGGTGGCGGCCATGCTGGCCATGCTGTTCGCGCCGCTGGACGCCCCCGGCGGCATGTGGACCTGGGCCGTGGTGCTGGGCATTTCGCAGGGCGGCACCTTCGCGCTGGCGCTCACGATGATCGTGCTGCGCTCGCCCGATTCGCACATTGCCGCGCACCTGTCGGGCATGGCGCAGGGCGTGGGCTACATGGTGGCGGCCTTCGGCCCGCTGCTGGCCGGGCTGCTGCACGGCTGGACCGGCAGCTTCCGCGCCTCGGCGTGGCTGTTCGTCGGCCTGGGCGTGGTGCTGGTCATGGCGGGGCTGGGCGCGGGGCGCACGCTGCACGTGGGTGCGGTGACGGTGCCGCGGCACTGAGCCGCTGTTTTGCCTACTGCAGTCCGCCATCGCAGGCAGTCGGCTTCCGGGCGCTGTCGTCCGTGAAGTCGACGCTGGTGCGCTTGTTGCCGGCCGGCCCCGTGTGCGCCGGCCACTCGCTCTGCAGCCAGGTGTAGCGCCACACATAGGGGCCGCCGGCCTTCGCCGGCGCGTCGTAGGCGATGCGCAGGCTGCCGCGGCTTTCGTCGTGGCAGTGCTTCGAGGTCTTGTATTCCTTCTCGCTGAAGCAGGCGCGGATCGACCGCGAGCACCAGTACGGGATGCTCTCGCGCGCGGCCTTGGCGCGCTGCCCGGGCGGCGTGTCCAGCGGCACGAAGTCGGCCGTCACATAGGACGCGCCGCCGCCCGAATAGCTTTCCGATTCGTGCTGGGTCACGGCCACGGCCCAACGGCCTTCGGCCAGCGGGTAGAGCACCGGCGCGAGGGCCAGGTGCAGTTCGGGGTCGGTGCTGGGGCGGTCGCGCTGCTGCGAGGCCACGTAGGTCGAGAAATCGTGCAGCTGCGCGAGCTGCCAGCCACCGGTGCCGGCGTCGCGCTTCAGGCGTGCCATGGCCAGGGGCTTTTCCGAGGTGAGCAGGTAGTCGTCGGGCGCGCCGCCGTCGCGCGGGCGGTGCAGCTTCAGCGCCTGCGCATCGCAGGGCTGGGGCAGCAAGGCGCACAGGTGGGCGCGCCACATGGCGTCGACGGCCTCGGGCGTCTTGACGGCCACGAAGACCTGGGCTGCGGGCGCAGCGAGCAGGGGGCCGGCCGGCAGCGACGCGAGAAGACCGACGATCCCGGCAAGAGGCAGCTTTTTCATGGGGCGCAATGGTAGCCATCGCGGGAAGCCCTGGCAGAGGGGTCATCGGGGTTTCTCCGGCCGCGCCCCGGCCCGACCGGGCGACAATGGGGGGCTCCGGCGAAAGTCCATTTCGCCCAATGAAATTTCAGCCCTCTCGACAACCCAGAACCTACGGAAGCAAGCGCATGAGCACGAAGCAACCCACCATCGTCTACACCCTCACCGACGAGGCGCCCCTGCTGGCGACCTACGCCTTCCTGCCCATCGTGCGCGCCTTCACGGCTCCGGCCGGCATCAACGTGACGACGAGCGACATCTCGGTGGCCGCCCGCATCCTGGGCGAGTTTCCCGAATTCCTGAGCGACGACCAGAAGGTGCCCGACAACCTGGCCGAACTGGGCAAGCTCACGCTCAAGCCCGAAGCCAACATCATCAAGCTGCCCAACATCAGCGCCTCGGTGTCACAGCTCAAGTCGGCCATCAAGGAACTGCAGGGCAAGGGCTACAAGATCCCCGACTACCCGGAGAACCCGACCTCCGACGAGGACAAGGACATCCGCACGCGCTACAACAAGTGCACCGGCAGCGCCGTGAACCCCGTGCTGCGCGAAGGCAACTCCGACCGCCGCGCGCCCCGCGCCGTGAAGGAATACGCCCGCAAGAACCCGCACAGCATGGCCGAGTGGAGCCAGGCCTCGCGCTCGCACGTCTCGCACATGCATGGCGGCGACTTCTATCACGGCGAAAAGTCCATGACCCTGGACCGCGCGCGCAACGTCAAGATGGAACTGCTCACCAAGAGCGGCAAGACCATCGTGCTCAAGCCCAAGGTCGCCCTGCTCGACCGCGAGATCATCGACTCCATGTTCATGAGCAAGAAGGCCCTGCTGGCCTTCTATGAAAAGGAAATCGAAGACGCGCACAAGACCGGCGTGATGTTCTCGCTGCACGTGAAGGCCACCATGATGAAGGTCTCGCACCCCATCGTGTTCGGCCACTGCGTGAAGATCTTCTACAAGGAAGCCTTCGAGAAACACGGCAAGCTGTTCGACGAGCTGGGCATCAACGTCAACAACGGCATGGTCGACCTGTACAACAAGATCGCCACGCTGCCCCAGAGCACGCAGGACGAGATCAAGCGCGACCTGCACGCCTGCCACGAAGGCCGCCCCGAGCTGGCCATGGTCGACTCGGCCAAGGGCATCACCAACTTCCACTCGCCCAACGACGTGATCGTGGACGCCTCCATGCCCGCCATGATCCGCAACGGCGGCAAGATGTGGGGCGCCGACGGCCGCCTGAAGGACGTCAAGGCCGTGATGCCCGAATCGACCTTCGCCCGCATCTACCAGGAGATCATCAACTTCTGCAAGTGGCACGGCGCCTTCGACCCCAAGACCATGGGCACCGTGCCCAACGTCGGCCTCATGGCGCAGAAGGCCGAAGAGTACGGCTCGCACGACAAGACCTTCGAGATCCCCGAAGACGGCGTGGCCAACATCACCGACCTGGACACCGGCGAAGTGCTGATGAGCGAAGACGTGGAGAAGGGCGACATCTGGCGCATGTGCCAGGTCAAGGACGCCGCCATCCGCGACTGGGTGAAGCTGGCCGTCAACCGCGCGCGCAACTCCGGCATGCCGGTCGTGTTCTGGCTCGACGCCTACCGCCCGCACGAAGCGCAGCTGATCACCAAGGTCAAGATGTACCTGCACGAGCACGACACCACGGGCCTGGACATCCAGATCATGAGCCAGGTGCGCGCCATGCGCTACACGCTGGAGCGCGTCGTGCGCGGCCTGGACACCATCAGCGCCACCGGCAACATCCTGCGCGACTACCTCACCGACCTGTTCCCCATCATGGAACTGGGCACCTCGGCCAAGATGCTGTCGATCGTGCCGCTCATGGCCGGCGGCGGCATGTACGAGACCGGCGCGGGCGGCTCGGCCCCCAAGCACGTGCAGCAGCTGGTGGAAGAAAACCACCTGCGCTGGGACTCGCTGGGTGAATTCCTCGCGCTGGCCGTGAGCCTGGAAGACCTGGGCCTGAAGACCGGCAACGCGCAGGCCAAGATCCTGGCCAAGACGCTCGACGCCGCCACCGGCCAGCTGCTGGACAACAACAAGAACCCGTCGCCCAAGACCGGCCAGCTCGACAACCGCGGCAGCCAGTTCTACCTGGCCATGTACTGGGCCCAGGAACTCGCCGCACAGACCGAGGACAAGGAGCTGCAGGCCAAGTTCAAGAAGCTGGCCGAGGCACTCACCGCCAACGAGAAGAAGATCGTCGACGAACTCGCGGCCGTGCAGGGCAAGGCCGTGGACATCGGCGGCTACTACCTGGCCGACCCGAAGAAGTACGAAGCCGTGATGCGCCCGAGCGCCACGCTGAACGCAGTGTTGGCACCGGCGGTCTGATTCCGCTGCGTTGCGCCTCCCGGGCCTGACCAGGCCCGGAAGTGCCCACACCAACGGCCTGTCGCTCACGCGGCGGGCCGTTGGTCTTTGTGCACGACTAGACTCCGATTTCTCCCGCCCCACTGCACGCAAGAAAGAAAGGCAGGCCCCTCATGAAACGCCATTGGCTTGCTGTTGCCGCCGCCGGGCCCCTGCTCATGGCCGCCGGCAGCGCCCATGCCCAGAGCCCCACTCAGAGCAACTGCGAAACGCTGCGCGCCCAGATCGAAGCGAAGATCGCCGCCTCGGGCGTGACGAACTTCAGCGTCGTCACCGTCGATGCCGCCGCCACGGCCAGCGGCCAGGTGGTGGGCAGCTGCGAGCTGGGCACGAAGAAGATCGTCTACCAGCGCGAAGGCGGCGCGGCCTCGCCGCCCCCGAGCGCCACCTCGGCGCCCGCGTCGCGCGGCGAGCCCATCCTCACCGAATGCAAGGACGGCTCGGTGTCCATGGGCGGCAGCTGCAGGCCCTGAGGACCGGCATCCCATGGCCTGGTCCACGCTGCGTCTGTTCTTCGGCCTGCTGACCCTGGTGGCGATCGGCTGGCAGCTGGCGATCCATGTCCGCATGGGCTTCGACGTCGTCAACTTCTTCAGCTTCTTCACCAACCTCTCGAACCTGTTCGCGGCGATCGTGCTGGTGCTGGGCGCGCGTCGCCTCTGGCGCCCGGCGTCCACGGGGCCCGACGAAGGGCTGCGCGCCCTGTCGGCCGTGAACATGGTGGTGGTCGGCATCGTCTTCTCGCTGCTGCTGCGCGACGTCGACCTCGGCGCGCTGCGGCCGTGGATCAACACGCTGCTACACCACGTCATGCCCTGCATCGTGCTGCTCGACTGGCTGCTGCAGCCGCCGCGCAGGCGCCTCGGTGGCCGGCAGCTGCTGTGGACGCTGGTCTTCCCGATGGCCTACCTGGTCTACACGCTGGTGCGCGGCAGCCGCACCGGCTGGTACCCCTACCCCTTCCTCAACCCCGCCAACGTCGGCGGCTACGGCGGCGTGGCCCTCTACGCCGCAGGCATCGCGTTGACCTTCGGGCTGGCGGGATGGGCGCTGCTGGCGTTGGGCAACCGGCTGGGCCGGCGCCGCCTGTAGCACCGTTCGATCACTTCATTCCGTGACCCACGTCTTCACTCTGCATCGAGAAAGCCTCAAACGCCGCTTCGCCGTCTACGTCGTCGTTGCCCACTCGCAAGACGACGCGCGGCTGTACGTCGGCAAGACCGGCGACAACCGCATGGGATGCAACCCGCTGATCTCCCGCTGCGGCAACCACTTCTCGTACAACGACATCCACAGCCAGATCCGCAACGAACTCAGCGATCACGAAGAGCGCGACTACACCTACGTCTTCGATCACTTCGACGACTACACCGACGACGAGTTGCTTCGCCGCACGCGCATCGACCGGATCAACGAGATGGAGCGCTGGCTCAACCAGGAGGTCCAGGCGATGCTGCAGCGCTTCGACTGCACCAACCTGACGCTCCTGAACGTGTACCAGGGCGTTGGCCATGTGCCGCAGGCCAAGCGCGCCAGTCGCGCGGCGTTCCGCACGACCGAAGCACAACAGAAGATCGACGCCATCGTCGAGGCCGTGCGCAAGCACTGCGCCCAACTGCCCTGCGTGCCAGCCAAAGCCCGCACCTCGTGATCCGGCCCCGGCCGGGTGCCGCCCAACGTTTTCGCAGGATCAGGCAAAAACCTCGTTCGATCCGGATACCGCCTCCGGCCCCTTCGCCCCGAGACTCCTCTGCATGCCCGGCGCACCCTTCGCGCCGTGGCGCATCGACCCGCATGAGGAGTTTTGTATGAGTGCAATCCAGGACACAGTGGTTCTCGTCACCGGCGCCAGCAGCGGCATCGGCGAGGCGACGGCGCGGCGGCTCGCGCGGCGCGGCGCCCATGTGGTGCTCGGCGCGCGCCGCACCGAACGGCTCGCGGCGCTCGCGGCCGAGATCAACGCCACCGGCGGCTCGGCGAGCTTCCGGCGGCTGGACGTGACGCACCGGCCCGACATGGAGGCCTTTGCCGAGTTCGCCCTCGACACGCACGACCGCATCGACGTGCTCGTGAACGCCGCCGGCGTGATGCCGCTGTCGCCGCTGTGGCAGCGCAAGATCGAGGAGTGGGAGCTGATGATCGACGTCAACCTGCGCGGCATGCTGCTGGGCGTGGCGGCCGTGCTACCCACGATGCAGGAGCAGGGCTGGGGCCACATCGTCAACGTCGCGCCGGTGGCCATGGGCGGCGCCACGCCCGACTCGGCCGTCTACCACGGCACGCAGTACGCGGTGCAGGCCATTTCCGAAGGGCTGCGGCGGGAACACGCGGGGCGCGTGCACGTCTCGCTGGTGAGCCCCGACGTGGCCGAGGCCTCTGACCCGCTGGCCGAGCGCATCGCCGACAGCTACGCCTTCGAGCGCATGCGGACGCGGCGGCGCCTGGCGACACCGGTCGACAGCGTGGCGCGTGCCATTGCGGGTGCGATCGAGGGCGCGCGCTACGGCATGGCCGGCCCCGGCTGGCGCCCGGCCCCGACGCCGCGGCCGAAGCCGGCGGCACCGGTGTACTGAAAGCCGAACGTCAGTAGCTCTTGTACGGCAGGAACTTGCCCGACAGCACCACGTTGACGCGGTCGCCCTTCGGGTCGGGCTGGCGCTGGATGTCCATGCTGAAGTCGATGGCGCTCATGATGCCGTCGCCGAACTCTTCATGGATCAGTTCCTTGATGGTGGTGCCGTACACGCTCACCACCTCGTACCAGCGGTAGATCAGCGGGTCGGTCGGCACGGGCGTGGGCAGCGAGCCCTTGTAGGGCACGACCTGGAGCCACTTCTGCTCCTCGGGCGTGAGGCCGAAGATCTTGCCGATGACCTTGGCCTGCTTGTCGTCGAGCGTCATCTGGCCGAGGCAGGCGGCGGTGGTCCACTCTTTCGACAGGCCGACCTTCCTGGCCACGTCGGCCCACTGGATGCCCTTGGATACCTTCACGGTGATGATCTTCTCGGTGACGTCGTTGCGGTTCATGCGGCTTGGCTCCTGGGTATGAAGGGATGCGACAGGGCAAGCAACAGGCATGCCCGTTGTCGGCCCCTGCGCCTCAGCGCTCCCAGCGGAACTTGCGCTCCGATTCCGCGATGGGCTGGTCGTTGATGCTCGCGTAGCGCCTTTGCATCAAGCCGTTCTGCGCAAACTCCCAGTTCTCGTTGCCGTGGCTGCGGAACCACTGGCCCGCGGCGTCGTGCCATTCGTACTCGAAGCGCACCGCGATGCGGTTGTCCATGAAGGCCCACAGCTGCTTCTTCAGGCGGTAGTCGTGCTCGCGCTCCCACTTGCGCGACAGGAACGCCACCACCTCCGCGCGGCCATTGACGAAGTCGGCGCGGTTGCGCCATTCGGTGTCGGGCGTGTAGGCCAGGCTCACGCGCACGGGGTCGCGCGAGTTCCAGGCGTCTTCGGCGGCCTGGACTTTCTGGTGGGCGGATTCGAGGGTGAAGGGCGGCAGCGGCGGGCGGGATTCCATGGCGGTCTTTCAGTCAAAGAAATGAAGTGATGAAGGCCCGCAATGTGCCACGAGTAGACAGACCTGTCTACATGCCTACAATCGCCGCATGGACATCTCTGCACTGCCCGCGCGCGAGCGCATCCTGCTCACGGCGCACGAGCTCTTCTATGCCGACGGCATCCGCGCCACCGGCATCGACCGCGTGATCGCCGCGTCGGGCGTCACCAAGGTCACCTTCTACCGGCATTTCCCCTCGAAGGACGACCTGGTGCGCGCCTTTCTCGATCACCGGCACGGCGTGTGGATGGCCTGGTTCGTCGATGCGCTGGGCCGGCGCGACGCGCAGCAACGCATCGCGCAGGGGCAGGCGCTGCCGGTGCTGGCCGACGTGATGGCCGAGTGGTTCGCCGACCCGCTGTTTCGGGGCTGTGCCTTCATCAACTCGGTGGTGGAAGTGGGCGCCAGCGTGGCCGGTGCCGCCGACATCGCGCGCGAGCACAAGCGCGAGATGGTCGAGGTGATCGCCGGCCTGCTGCCCGACGGCCCGCAACGCATGACCGTTGCACAGGCGGCTGCGCTGGGCGTCGACGGCGCCATCGTCAAGGCGCAGATGGGCGATGCGGCCCTGGCGCGCGAGGCGGTCGACGACCTGCGGCGGCTGCTCGATGCGCTGGTCGCCCTTCGATAACATCGCATCGCTCACTCCTTCCAAGAAACACATGGCATCGACGCGACTCCCCTCGACCCAGGGCCTGCAGGCCTTCGAGGCCGTCGCGCGGCTGCGCAGCGTGAACGTCGCGGCCGAAGAGCTCAGCGTGACGCCAAGCGCCGTGAGCCACCGCATCCGCCAGCTCGAGACGCAGCTCGAGCTCAAGCTCTTCACCGGCAACGACTTCGGCCTGAGCGCCGACGGCGTGGCCTACCTGGCGCGCGTGCGCGAGGCCATTGCGGCGCTGCAGCAGGTGCCGGGGCGCGAGCCCGCGTCGCAGGTGCGGCGGCTGCGCGTGGCGGTCACGCCCACCTTCTCGCGCCAGATGCTGCTGCCCCGGCTGGCCGAGTTCCGCGACGCCTACCCGACCATCGAGCTGATGCTGCAGGTGACCATGCCGGTGCGCAACTTCACGGCCGAAGACGCCGACATCGAGCTGCGCTTCGGCACCGGCCCGTTCCACGACCGCGAGTTCTGCCAGCTGCTGGCCGACGACGTCTCGCCGGTGTGCAGCCCGGCCTACCTGGAGCGACACGGGCCCTTCGAGCAGCACTTCTCGACCGATGCCGAGGTGGCGCGCGTGCAGATGCTGCGCACGCCGCTGGAGTCGTGGCGCATCTGGTTCAAGGCCTGCGGCATCGGCCTGCCCGAACCGGCGGTGGGCCACCAGTTCAACGACTTGGGGCTGGCGCTCGATGCGGCCGCCGAAGACTTCGGCGTGGTGCTCATGCACCTGCGGCTGGGCCGCGCCTGGCTGGACAACGGCCGGCTGGTGCGCCTGTCGCCGCACAGCGCGCCCTCGCCCAACGCCTACTTCCTGTGCTGGCGCCCCGGCACCATGGAACGCTGGGAATGCGCCACCTTCGTCGAATGGCTGCGCCAGGCGCTGCGCGAGCCGGGCTGAATAATTTTCAGCCGGGGTCTGGGCTTTTTTCAGGTCGCCGGCGCGTTTCCCCTGCAGACTCGACCCCCGGCGCTGCCGTGGCCCACATGGCCTGCGGCCCGCCTTGACCTCAATAACACCAGCCAGGAGACCTCCCCCGTGCCCGACCTTTCCAAGATCACCTGCATCGAAGACCTGCGGGCGATCGCCCAGCGGCGCGTGCCGAAGATGTTCTACGACTACGCCGACTCCGGCGCCTGGACCGAGGGCACCTACCGCGCCAACGAGAGCGACTTCCAGAAGATCAAGCTGCGCCAGCGCGTGGCCGTGAACATGGAAGGCCGCTCCACCCGCACCACCATGATCGGCCAGGAGGTCGCCATGCCCGTGGCCATCGCGCCCACGGGCCTGACCGGCATGCAGCACGCCGACGGCGAAATTTTGGGCGCGCGCGCGGCCAAGGCCTTCGGCATTCCATTCACGCTCTCGACCATGAGCATCTGCTCGCTGGAAGACATTGCCGAGAACACCGACCGCCACCCCTTCTGGTTCCAGCTCTACGTGATGAAGGACCGCGACTTCATCGAACGCCTGATCGACCGCGCCAAGGCCGCCAACGTGTCGGCGCTGCAGCTCACGCTCGACCTGCAGATCCTCGGCCAGCGCCACAAGGACATCAAGAACGGCCTGTCGACGCCGCCCAAGCCCACCATCAAGAACCTCATCAACCTGGCGACCAAGCCGCGCTGGTGCATGGGCATGCTGGGCACCAAGCGCCGCACCTTCGGCAACATCGCCGGCCACGCCAAGGGCGTGAAAGACCTGTCGTCGCTGTCGTCGTGGACCGCCGAACAGTTCGACCCGGCCCTGAGCTGGGCGGACGTCGAATGGATCAAGAAGCGCTGGGGCGGCAAGCTGATTCTCAAGGGCATCATGGACGCCGAAGACGCGCGCCTGGCCGTGGCCAGCGGCGCCGACGCGCTCATCGTGTCGAACCATGGCGGGCGCCAGCTCGACGGCGCGCCCTCCTCCATCGCCGCGCTGCCGGCCATCGCCGATGCCGTGGGCAGCCAGATCGAGGTGTGGATGGACGGCGGCGTGCGCAGCGGCCAGGACGTGCTCAAGGCCCGCGCGCTCGGCGCACGCGGCACGCTGATCGGGCGCAGCTTCCTGTACGGCCTGGGTGCCTACGGCCAGGAAGGCGTGACGCGCGCGCTGCAGATCATCCACAAGGAACTGGACATCACGATGGCCTTCTGCGGTCGCACGCAGATCGACGATGTGAAGTCGGACATCCTGTTGCCGGGGACGTTCTGAGGGGCGGCTGAAGACCTCGTCGAGGGCGGGCCGATGCGACGGCGGAGTGCTCAGCGCGACGCGAGGCTTTCCATGTAGACGCAGAACATGTCGGCCATCGCGTCCGCCCAGGCCTCGATCTCGGCGTCGGTGCGGGGGCGCTCCGAGAACTCTTTCCCCACGGCGCTGAGCGTCGCCACGATCAGGTCGCCTGCCATCTGGCGCGTGGGGTCGGAGGCCGCTGGCAGCGCCTGCTGCATGAACACGCGAACGATCTCGTCGCCAGCGGCACGCACCCCCTGTGCCTCGGGTGCGTCGCGGTAGAACGGCGCGGCGTCGCCGAGCGCCGTTCGCACATCGGCCTCTTCGCATTCGGAGCGGACGAACGCGTGCGTCAGCAGGCGCAGGCGCTCCAGCGCGGGACGCTGCGTGTCCCCGAGGATGCCGCGCATCAACTCTGTGGTCTGCCGCCATTCATCGCTCTGCAAGCGGAACAGGATCGACGCCTTGTTCGGGAAGTACTGGTACACCGACCCCACGCTCACGCCCGCGCGCTCGGCGACGCGCGTCGTCGTGAAGCGGCGCACGCCCTCTTTCGCCAAAACCTGAATGGCTGCCTGAAGAATGGCCCCAAGAAGGTCGGCCGAGCGCGCCTGCTTGGGCTGCCTGCGAGAGGAGATCGAGGGGCTAGGGCGGTCGGTCATGGGAGCGTGGCGGAACGCGAATGGAAAACATGAAGGGTTCTTCATAGTATTTCCCATCTGCTTTTCACACGAAAGAACCCCGTGACCACCTTGACCACCGCACCCCTCGCGCCCTTGCTGGACCGCCTGTTCCAGGAGGCCAGCGCGGCCACCAGCCCGGCCATCGCCGACGTCAGTCCGCAGGAACGCCACCGGCTGATGCACAGCAAGACCGAGTACATCGCGCTCTACAGCCGGCTCAAGGACCTGTGGCTTCCGGTGTCGCGCGAGACCGGCGTGCTGCTGTACCAGCTGGCGCGCAGCACGAACGCGCGCCACATCGTGGAGTTCGGCACCTCCTTCGGCCTGTCCACCCTGTACATGGCCGCGGCGCTGCGCGACAACGGCGGCGGCCGCCTGATCGGCAGCGAGTTCGAGCCCTCGAAGGTCGCCAGGGCCCGCGTGCACCTGGCCGAAGGCGGCGTGGCCGACCTGGTCGAGATCCGCGAAGGCGATGCGCTGCAGACGCTGGCGGTCGACCTGCCAGCCTCCATCGACCTCTTGCTGCTCGATGGCGCGAAGGCGCTCTACCCCGACGTGCTGGCGCTGGTCGAACCGCGCCTGCGGCCGGGCGCGCTGATCGTGGCGGACAACGCCGACCACAGCCCGGAATACCTGGCGCGCGTGCGCTCGCCTGACAGCGGGTACCTGTCGGTGCCGTTCGGCGGTGATGTGGAGTTGTCGATGCGGTTGGGGTGAGGTCTTTCTCGCAACCTCCATCGAAGAGAGATTGCAATGAAAGCACGAGGGCCCGTCGGCAGCTCGATGGTCTCTCGTGATCCTACGGGCCTCCGACCTTCGTGAAGGTCGCGCCATAGCGAGTGAGGCAAGCGGTTGCGGCGGTGGTCTCAGGTACCAGCGTGGTGACCATGCGCCGCTCCTTCATGCGCGAGATGGTGACGATTCCATCGTCTCGCAATTCCGCAGCCATCAGCTTGTTGGTCATTGAGATGGAATCTACCCGGTAGCCCCAAGCACGCTTGACGAGCCTTGCCTGAGAAAACGCTGCGTAATTCATCACCGTGTCCCATCCATCGAAGATGCAGTCGGCGAGAAGCCCTTGTTTGCTCGGGTCATAGCGCCCCTCGATGATGGTCTCGAACGTCTCAGCCGTCATTGCGATCGGATACTGCGTGCAGCCCGATATCGCCATCAAGGCCGTGATCGAGGCCCAGATCTTCCAACGAGATTTCATTCGCTCTTCGCTCCTGGTTATAGGGGCGACAGCATAGCGTGACCCATTGGCAGGTGCCCCAACTTGCGCGTGCACAGCCCGATCTCGCCGCACATGAGTGAACGCACGGAAAACCCGCAGGCCCGGGAAGCGGCGCTCGTGAAACAAGAGACGATCTATCTCCCGCTGGTGAGACACGGTCTGCAAGTGGCAGCCGCGGCCATGCGGCATCACCTGCAGGCGTCGCGCGTCCGATGGAGCGGAGAGTCCGTCGCACCGGGCGGCTGACGCCAGCCGACAAACTCAGTCCGCGTACACCCCCGCCGCCTTGATGATCGGGCTCCACTTCGCGATCTCCGCCGCCACGAACTTCTTGTGCCCCTCGGGCTCGATGCGGCCGTCGGTGGCGACCACGGCGCCGAGCGCTTCCTCGCGCTTGATGAAATCGGCGTCCTTCAGTGCTGCCTTCAGCGCATCGCTGATCTTCTTGAGCACCGGCGCGGGCGTGCCCTTGGGCGCGTACAGGCCGTGCCAGATCGTCACCTGGAAGTTCTTCAGGCCGGCCTCGTCGAGCGTGGGCAGGTCTTTCAAGAGCGGCGTGGTCAGGCGCTTGGGCGTGGTCACTGCATAGGCCTTGACCTTCTTCGCCTCGATCTGCGGCGAGGTGTTGGTGCTCTGGTCGCACAGGAGGTCGATCTGGCCACCGATCAGGTCGGTGATGGCGGGCGCCGTGCCCTTGTAGGGCACGGGCGTCATCTCGGTCTTCGTGGCGCTCTGGTAGAGCAGGCCGCACAGGTGCGAGGCCGAGCCGATGCCCGCGTTGCCCAGGTTGATCTTGCCCTTGTTGGCGGCGATCCAGGCGGTCAGTTCCTTGTAGTTGGTGGCCGGAAGGCTGGGTTTGGCGATGAGCGTCATGGGCACGTCGTTGACGATGCCCAGGTACTCGAAGTCGGTCTCGACCTTGAACGGCACGTTGCGCACCAGCGTCGGCACGGTCGCCATCGCGATGTGGTTGAGCAGCAGCGTGTAGCCGTCGGGGTTGGCGCGCGCGACCTTGGCCGCGCCGATGGAGCTGCCCGCGCCGGGCACGTTGTCGATGATGACGCTGGCGCCGCCCAGCGGCTTGCGCAGTGCCTCGGCGAGGTCGCGCGCGACGCGGTCGGTCGGGCCGCCGGCCGCGAAGGGCACGACGATGGTCACGGGCTTGCCCGCGGGAAAGTCCTGCGCTTGGGCGCACACGGCAAGGGCCATCGCCGCGAGGGCGAACAGTTTTTTCATGAAAGTCTCCGTCAAGGTCAAAAAGAAGAATCAGGGCGCGCGCGAAGGCACGCGGCTTTCGAGCGTCGGGGGCTGCCACTCGGGCTGGATGTGGCAGCCGTTCTTGCCGTCGGTGTCGTAGCGCGGCATGAGCGCCGCGCAACGTTGCGCCAGGCTCTGCGGCGTGGGCTTCTCGCCCTTGTCGATCCAGTCGAGCAATGCGCCGAAGAGCGCGGGGTATTCCGAATCGCTGAGGTAGCTGTGCTCGCGCTCGGCGCTGAAGCTCTGCACCAGGTGCCCGCCGGTGCCGGCCGCGTCGCGGATGCGCCGGTAGGCGTTCTCGAGTTCGACGAAGGCCGTGGGGTCGTCGATGGCGTGCAGGCCGACGGTGGGCAGCGAGGTGCGGCCGGTGGGCTGGCTGTCGGCCGCGAGCGCGCCCTGGGCCTGCGGGTCGGCCGCATAGCGCAGCACGCCGGCGTTGAGCGCCGCATCGTCGGTCGAGCCGCTGTAGACCACGCCGATGTTGCCGAAGGGGTTGCGGCCGTTCAGGCGCTGCTGCACGAGGTCCTGGAACAGCCAGGTCGCCCAATTGAGGTGGCCGACGAGCGAGCGCTCGGGGATCTTCATGACCGAGAGAATCGTCTTCAGCCGCGCCGCCTGTTCGGGCGTGCGCTGCGCAGCGGGCGTACCGACGCCGGTGCAGTCCTTGACGCGCGCAGCGAGGTCGGCGCGCGTGAGCTTCGCGTCCATCGGCAGGCCCATCCACAGCGGGTACTGCGGCTCGTCGGGCTTGGGATGGTTGCGGCAGACGTACTGGTAGACCACGCGCAGGTCGAGCCGGAAGTCGTAGGCGCTGTTACCGCCGCCGAGCACACCGCTGGTGAGCAGCAGACCGTCGTAGGGACTCTTCGCATCGCCCACCGGCGCATAAAGCTCGGCCGCCTTCGCCGCCACGCCCGCGCCGTAGCTCTGCCCATGCAGCAGCGTGCGCTTGGGCGTGCCGAAGTGGCGCACGACGATCTGGCGCAGCCGCTCGGTGTCTTGCGCCGCCATCGTCACGCCGTAGCCGCCGCGCCGGTAGGTGGAGCCCGCCCAGGCATAGCCGGCCTTCACGGTGATGGCCCAGCGCTTGAGGTCTTCCTCGCTGCGCGCGAGCTTGGGCGCACCGGTTTCGGGGCCGCCGTGCGCGTGCATCACGAGCACGCCGTGCTGCCAGTCTTTCGGAATGGCGATCCAGTAGAACGCCCCCGCGCCGTCTTCACCGGTGTAGCAGCGCGCGGTGTCCGGCACGGGCGACGGGCAGGCCGTGGGCTTCGGCGCGGTGGCAAGTGCCGCGTGCGCGGACAGCAGCGGCGCGGCCCCCAGCCAAGCGAAGGCGGCAAGTTGCGAGAGGTATTTTTTCAATGGCGTACTCCGAGGTCCAGCGCCGCGTTCGCTCCATCGGTGGAGACGAAGGCCACGACGCCGCTGTTGAAGATGAGATGGCCCGGCCGGCCGGCACCGGCCTGCGCCACGCCGAGCACCGGCGTGTCGTAGCCCAGCGTGGTGGCCGCGCCGCCGAGGTTGAAGGCCGTGCCGACCACGGTGGCCTCGCGGCTCTCGCCCTTCACGCTGACCATGGCGTAGCTGCCGTCGGCCGCGCCGGGCATCAGCGTCTGCTGCACCGCGAGCAGGCGCAGGCCCGGCCGGATGACGGTGGCCACGCCGCTGCTGGTGTCGGCGGCCGGCACGGCGGTGGCCACGCGGCGCAGGTACAGCGGCGTCGATACGCCGTTGACCAGCCCGATCACCACCGAGCCGGTGAGCGTGCCGCCCTCGGTCTCGGCGGTGCCGCTCGACGAGGTCGAGGTCGTGTACATGTCGAAGGCCCCGCGCGCCGCGCTGTAGCTCAGGTAGCCCTTCTCGGTGTTCTTGCAGGTCTGGTCGTAGGTCATGAAGCTGTTCGACGCCGGGCTGCGGCAGAACTGGAAGGTGCCCGCATTGCGCAGCCGCCCCGCCGATGAGAACGCCGCCGTGGTGCCCGCGCCGAGCTGCTCCACGCCGGCCGCATTGAAGATCAGCGAGACCGAGCGGAAGTCCGTCGACGGCGACACATTCTGGAAGGTGTTCTGGAACGCCACCAACGGCGAGAAGCCACTGCCGCTCGGCGGGTTCACGCCGCCCAGCAGCACGCCGCCGGCACCGAAGCTGAACACCGCCCCGCTCTCGCCGCTCGCATAGCTGCAGCTGCCCTGCGACACGAGCGAGCCGCTGCGCTGCGTGCCGACCCGCGTGGGTACGTGGCTCGCATCGATGGTCACGGTGTAGGCCATGGTGGCCGGGTCGATCTGCACCTGCAGTTCCTCGCCGAAGCTGTTGCCGCCTTTGTAGCGCGTCGCGCTCGCCGGCAGGTTCGGGCAGGCGAGCGGGTCGCCGACCTCGGTCACACAGCTGTAGTTGACGGCCGCATCGAGGCTGCCGCTGCCGCGGTACCTGGGCCACGACGGAAACTGGCACAGCGGGCGCGTGCGGCCGTAGCTGCCGGCCACGGCGTCCACCGCCACGGGCGTGGCGGGCGCGAGGCCGGCCTCGACCCAGCCTTCGAGCGCCGCGAGCGAGTCCCAGTTGGGAATGAAGCTGCCGGTGCCGTGGCCCATGCCGGGCACGGTGTAGAAGCGCACGTTCTGCGTGACCGCGGCCTGGCCCAGCGTGGCGACGAGCTGCCGGTAGTAGTCGATGGTCGAGTTGGGGCTGATCACCTCGTCGGCCAGGCCGTGCAGCATGATCAGCTTGCCGCCGCGCGCGAAGAAGGGCGCGAGGTTCGGGTCGGTCGCGTCGGTGAGCTTCGACACCTCGGCCACGCGCGCCGCGTACGCATCGGGGTTCTGCGGATCGAAGGTGAGCGTGTTGAACCCGGCATCGCGCGTGACGAAGAACTTCACCCACTGGTCGCCCGTGACGTACATGTTGGCGTCCGCCGAGGTGGCGGGGTTGCCCGGCGCCTTGCGCGTGCCGAGGTCGCGCGTGGTGTACGGGCCGGCCACCAGCGCACCTTCGAGGAGGTTGTAGCCGCCCGCGCGCTTCACGCCGTTGGCCAGCGCGTACGTCGTGAACTCGAGCGGCGATTCGATGGCGTGCACCGTGTCGATCTGCGCGTCCGACAGGCAGGTGTCCGCCGTGTCGGCGCCGTTGGGGCAACGCAGCGACGCGAGGATCTGCGTGTTGAGCTGGCGGCAGCTCTCCACATTGCTCACGATGTTGTCGATCGCGCCGTCGAGCTTGTCGCAGGCCTGCATCGCGGCCTTCTGCACCAGCAGCGTCTCCGTCAGGTTGAGCCAGCCCTTGCCGCCGTCGTTGTACAGCGCGCGGCCCACCGCCACGTTCGACAGGCGCGTGCCGGTGTAGTTGAGCGCGGGCTCGTTGGCGATCACGCCGTCGTAGTCCTGCGGCCAGCGCTGGATGTAGCTCAGCGCGTCGCGCCCGCCGGTCGAGGTGCCGAGGAAGTAGGCGTGTTTTGGCTTGACCGCGTAGCGCGCGAACACCAGCGCCTGCGCCACGTCGCGCGTCTTCTTGAGCGACTGGCCGCCGTAGTTGGCCAGTTGCTCGTCGTTGGCCGCGAACTTGCCGTCGGTGATGCTGCTCGACTGGTGGCCCGAGTCGTCGCCGTAGGTCGCGTAGCCCAGCGCCAGCGGCGCGGGCTTGCCGGCGGGGCCGAAGCGGATGACCTCGGTGCCGTCGATGAGCACACCATCGAAGCCACCGCCGCCGAAGTGAATGGTCTTCTGGTTCCACTGCTCGGGCAGGTTGACCGCGAAGTGGATGAGCTGCGAGGCCGGGTCCACCGGCGCGATGGTGCCGCGCACGCGGCAGTAATCGCCCAGCGTGTTGCCCGCGTCGCCGGCCGCCACGGGCGTGGCGCTGGTGACGGTGGCGCCCTGCGTGGGCAGGCTGATCAGCGCGGCGGGCAGGCTCTTGCCGGCCAGGTCGGCGCAGGCCACGACGGGCAGCACGGGCGGGGGCACTGTGCCGGGCGGGTCCTCGGCCGGAGGGGTGTCGCCGCTGGCGGGCGGCGGGGTCGGCAGGAAGAAGCCGGGGCTTCCTCCTCCCCCGCTGCCGCCACCACAGGCGGCCAGGACCAACGACGCGCCGATCAGCGCAACGACGACACGAAACTTCGAGGCAGGGCGCGGTGTGCGCATGGATTTGTCTCCGGCATGCAGCCTCGGTGGACTGCTTTTTGAATAGGCGGCCGGACGATAGATTCCGTGTGACCTAGGGTCAAATAAAATAACAAGGCCTATTCAATACAAAAAACATATGGACATACGCGCCCTGAGGTACTTCGTGGCCGTGGCCGGCACCGGCCACATGACGCGCGCCGCCGAGCAGCTGGGCATCCAGCAGCCGCCGCTGAGCCTGCAGATCAAGGCGCTGGAGCGCGAGTTGGGCGTGCTGCTGTTCAAGCGCCATCCGCGCGGCGTGGCGCTCACCGACGCCGGCCGGCTGTTCCAGGCCGAAGCGCTGCGCATGTTGCAGGACATGGAGGCCATGAAGCAGCGCATGGCGCGCGTGGCCCAGGGCCAGACCGGCACGCTGGCGGTCGGCTTCACCAGCTCGGCCGCCGCGCACCGCTTCATGCCCGAGGCGCTGCGCGCGTTCCGCCGCGCGCACCCCGGCGTGGAGCTGCAGCTGCGCGAAGACAACGCCGCCGAGCTCACCGAGGCGCTGGCCGCGGGCCGGTTGCACTGCGGCCTGCTGCGCGTGCCCGTGGCGCGGCCCGAGGGCCTGGTGTTCGAGACGCTGCTGCGCGAGCCCGTGTGGGTCGCGATGCCGAGCGATCACCGCTTCGCGCCTGCCGCAAATGGCAAGAAGCCCGCGAAGCCGCTGCCGCTGTCGAAACTCTGCGAAGAAGGCATCATCCTCGTGCGCCGCCCGGGCGCGCCCGGCCTCTATGCCGAGCTGCTCGCGCTGTGCCACGCGCAGGGCCTGCGCCCGCGCGTGGTGGCCGAAGTCGATCGCATGATGACCAACCTGAACCTCGTGGCCGCGGGCGTCGGCCTGTCGGTGGTGCCGACCTCGATGACCGGCGTGCACGCGCACGCCATCGCCTACACGCGGCTGGCCGACGGCGGCCAGCTCGACGCGCCACTCACGCTGGTGTCGCGCGCGGATGAAGACAACCTGCCGGCGCGGCACTTCGCGGCGCTGCTGCGTGGGCTGGCCGAGGGGAACGCTGCCGCATGACCGTGCCGCTGCCGCGCCGCCACTTCCTGCAACGCATCGGCTTCGCGGCTGCGTGCGCATTGCCGCACCTGTCGCACGCTGCCTCGTCGCCCTGGCCCCATCGCCCCGTGCGCCTGATCGTGGTCTACCCACCGGGCGGCGTGAGCGACGGCATGGCGCGCGCGCTGGCCGAGCCGCTCGCCCAGTCGCTGGGCGTGCCGGTGCTCATCGAACACCGCGCCGGCGCAGGTGGCAGCCTGGGCATGGACGCACTCGCACGCGCCACGCCCGACGGCCACACGCTGGCCTTTTCGGCCATCAGCCCGCTCACCCTGCACCCGCTGCTCGCGCGCGCGCCCTACGACCCGCTGCGCGCCTTCGTGCCCGTGGCCAGCGTGATGCGCACGCCGGTGCTGGTCGTGGGCACGCCGGCCTTCGCGGGCCGCGGCTTTGCAGAACTGATCGCGCTGGCGCGCCGCCAGCCCGGCGCGGTGCGCTGGGCCACCTCGGGCGTGGCGACCATCGGCCACATGGTGCTCGCGCAGGTGCGCCTGCAAAGCCGCACCGAGATCACCCACATCCCCTACCAGGGCGGCGGCCCGCAGCTCAACGATGCGCTCGGCGGGCAGTTCGAGGTGCTGTCGACCAACGTTGCGGCGCAACAGCTGCAGTACATCGAGAGCGGCCGGCTGCAGGCGCTGGCGGTCGGTGCGCCCGCGCGCATCGAGGCGCTGCCTGCGGTGCCCACGCTCGCGGAACTGGGCTACGAGAAGGCGAACCGCGATTCGCTCTTCGGCATCTTCGCGCCGGCACGCACGCCGACGGCGGTGGTGCAGCGCCTCAACGCCGAAATCAACCGCCTGCTGCAAGGCGACCCGCTGCGCGCGCGCCTGCGCGAGGCCTACAACCTGCCGGCCGGCGGGAGCATCGAGGACTTCGCGCAGGAGATCGCGGCAGACCGGCGGCGCAACCGCGCGCTGGTGGCGGGGGCGCGGGCGCAGTTCGACTAGGGCTGCGCGGCCACCCAGCCGAAGCCCGCGTACCAGGGGCTGAAGCGTGACGGGCGCTGTTCGATGTCGACCTGCGTCACCACGCTGGCCAGTGCGGGCGACACGTTGCGCAACGCCGTCACGGTCCATGCGCGGTCGAGCTGCTTGAGCAGGCGAGCCTCGCAGCCGGGGCTCTCGCGCAGGCCGACAGGTGCCAGGCCCAGCTGCACGGCGACATGCCCCTGCGCGGCGGCGCGCTCCCAGAGCACGCGCCGGCGCTCGGAGCCCAGCAGCGTCAGCTGCCGCAGTTCGTACGTGCCGGCCGGCAGCACGCCGGGCACGGCGTTCACCTGCAAGCGCACATCCTTGCCCAGGCCGTTCCGGTCGGCCCCGAAGAGCCACTCGAAGTGATCGGTGGGCACCTGCGCCTGGATCGCCATCAGGCAGGGAGCGGGCAAGGGCTGCGTGCCCCGCAGCGTCTGGCGCGTGAGCACCATCAGCTCGGCGGTCTTCGACACCAGCGACAACGGGACCGGTGCCTGGTCGCCCGCCACGATCTGCGCGTCGATCGCGGCAGGCAGCGTCGGCACGGTGGCGGCGTTGGCCGCGTGCGCCAGCACCTGCGGGAACAGCACGGGGATCGTCCTGCCGTTGCCGAAGCTCTCGCCCGTGGCGATCTCCAGGCGATCGGCGGTCAGGCGGTAGTAGCTCGGCAGCGTCGCCTCGACGTCGTAGCCGCCGCGGCGCGTGGTCACGCGTTGGTGAAACTCGCGCGACGTGCTCTTCAGCAGCGGCTGCAGCACGCGCACCAGTTCCTGGCGCTGCGCGTCGCTGACAGCGTTCAGATCGATGCGGATGCGGTTGGACGGGTAGGTGAAGAGCTTGGCCATGCCCCGTTCGAGTTCCGCCTTGTCCGGCGCGCGCGTCACGTAGAGAACGAAGCCGCCCACCAGCGCGGCAATGCAGGTCCCCCACGTGAAGTAGCTCGTGACCTTGCGAAAACGGTCGGCGGCCCGCGAAGTGCCCATCCAGCCCGCCAGCACCTCCCGGACGCCAAAGAGCACGACGCCGAGAACCAGGACGCCGACCATCAGCAGCACCACGGTGGCTGCATTGAAGGCGAAACTCAAAAAGCCCATGCCGCTGCGTTCAGGCGCAGCGCCCGACAACTCCAAGCAACGGGTCAGTCCTCCGCGCGCCAGAGCCGCGGATAGTCGCTCACGAACCCGTCCGCCGTGACGCCCAGCACCTCCGCATAGTCGAAGCGCTTGGCCTCGTACGCGTACGTGCCCTCGCTGCGCCGCTCATAGCGCTGCATCAGCTCGCTGAGCCCGCCGTCTTCGATGTCGACCCAGGCCGCCGGTGCATCGGCGCTTTCGCCGGGGGCGAGGTTCAGGCGGCGCAGCTGCAGCAGGTTGGTGGCGGGGGTGAAGCCCAGGTCGAGGTCGACGCAGTGCGACATGTCGGACACGGCTTCGTCGTTGAGCTTCCAGTGGCCGCGCGCGTCGCGCGTGATCGACAGGTCGATGGCCGACTCGCCGAGCCAGCCACGCACGGTGCCCCATTGCGTGTGCCAGAGCAGGTCGCAGCGCACGCGGTAGTGCAGCTGGGCGATGCGCCCGCCTTCGGTGCGGAACACCGCCGCGCCGTCGAGCTGCCAGGCCGAGGCGTTGCGTTCGAGGCGACAGGCATCGTGGCCCGGTGCATCGAGCCTGCGCCAGAGGATGGAGGCGACGGTTTGCATATGGCGCGGATCATGGCACCGGCATGCCGCGGGGCGCAAGCGGCATCCCGCAAAATGCCCTGCATGTCGAAAGCCCTTTACACGTCGCTGTCTGCCCTTTTCACCCTCCTGACGGCCGGCGCGGGCCATGCGGCCACCGCACTGAAGGACGGCGACATCATCTTCCACACCTCGCGCTCGGCGCAAAGCCTGGCCGTGCAGCGCGCCACCGGCTCGCGCTACAGCCACATGGGCATCGTGCTGCTGCGAGAGGGCAAACCCTACGTGTTCGAGGCGGTCTCGACGGTGCGCTACACGCCGCTGGCGCAGTGGACGGCGCGCGGCAACGGTGGGCGCTACGTGGTGAAGCGCCTGCGCGATGCCGACACGCGGCTCACGCCCGGCGCCGTGGCGCGCCTGCATGCGCGCACCTCGGACTTCGCGGGCCGCCCGTACGACCTGACTTTCGAATGGTCGGATTCGCGCATCTACTGCTCGGAACTGGTGTGGAAGCTCTACGACCGCGCACTGGGTGTGCGCATCGGCGAGCTGCAGAAGATCCGCAGCTTCAACCTCGCCGACCCGGCCGTGCGCGCCAAGATGCGCGAGCGCTACGGCGACGCCGTGCCGATGGACGAGCCGGTGATCTCGCCGGTGGCGATGTTCGATTCGCCGCTGCTGGTGACGGTCGAATCGCGCTGACGGCCCGCTACTGCACCGCAGCCAGCACGCTGTCGAGAAACTGCCTGGCCGGCGTGCCGAAATCTTCAGGGATGTAGTCGCGCGAGAAGTCGCGCGCAAACGCCGCTTCGAGGTCGTCGTGCGAGCCGAGGTAGTCGGCGATCTCGGCGCGCAGCGCGGCCAGCTCGGCCTCGGTGCTCGACTCGCGGTACGAGGCCATGATCTCGGCGCCGGTTTCGCCGAAGAGGATGTCGGCGTCCTGGCCGAAATAGACCTTGGTGAGGTGGTCGATCAGTTCGAATCGCATCGTGGGGTCGTGAGAAAAAATCAGAACGGATGGGCGGTGAGGATGTAGAACGGCTTGCCGTTGTACGTGCGCATGTTCAGCGTCACGCGCACCTTGGTGAGCTGGCTCACGGCGGTGCTGCCGCGCTGCACGCCGATGCCGACCACGGCGGCGATGTCGTGCTCGAAGGCCACGGGCTTGGAGCCCACCGCCGCGGAGCGCGACCACGCGCGAATGGCCCGCGCATTGGCGCGCACGGTCTGGCTGATGGCCGACTCGGCGGTGGCCAGGTCGAAGAACGACGACGAGCGCTGCAGGCTGGGCTTCTTCGCGAAGCGGTCGAGCAGCTCCTGCGCCGACTTGCCCACGTGCTCGCGGATGGTGTGGCCGCCCGCCTTGGAACCGGCGATGCCCTCGTGCTCGATGAGCCGCACGGGCTCGAGCTTGAAGCGGCTCGCGCGCACCGCGATCACACGCGATGCGGCCAGCCCGCCGGCCACGAAGAGCGGCACCGCCACGTCGACCGCGAGCCCCACCTGCGCGCCGGTTTCGGGCGAGGCGCCCAGCGCCTGCGCGGTGGCGTCGGCGGTGAGCGCGGTGGCGGTGCGCTGCGTCTGGCCGGTCCAGATCTGGCGCGCGGCCGTGGCGGTGACGTCGCTGCCGTGCGCGCCCAGCACCACGCAGCCGACCTTGCTGGCCATGGTGGGCTCGGGGGCCACGCACAGCACGCCGGCGCCGACCAGTTCGATCACGCCGCCGATCAGCGCCGCCGTGCCCCAGAGCCGGTTGCTGAGGCTGGCCGACTCGGGCACGTCCTCGCCGCCGAGCACCGCCGCCATCTGCACCGGCGTCAGCGCGACCGACAGGCCGCCTTCCACCTCGTCGTCACCCATCGTGCATTCCTTTCCGTTCACCACCTGCGTGGGGATTGAAATTCCGCCGCATTCTTGCACGCGACACCGGGGCGGGCGAACATGCCCGGAGAGCGAGACAATTGTCACCGTGAGTTTCCAGCCCGCGCCGCCCCCGGCCCCTCCGATCCGCCGCATTGCCCACCTCGACATGGACGCGTTCTACGCGTCCGTCGAGTTGCTGCGCTACCCGCAGCTCAAGGGTCTGCCGGTGGTCATCGGCGGCGGACGGCGCCGCGTCGACGAGGCGATCCGCGAACTGCCCGAAGGCGCCACGCTGGCCGACATTCCGATCGAGGCCTTTCCGCGCCTGAAGGACTACACGGGGCGCGGCGTGATCACCACCGCCACCTACCCCGCGCGTCAGTTCGGCATCGGCTCGGCCATGGGGCTCATGAAGGCCGCCAAGCTGTGTCCGCAGGCGCTGATCCTGCCGGTCGATTTCGACGAGTACCGGCGCTTCTCGCGCACCTTCAAGCAGGTGATCCTGGACATCGCGCCGCTCATGGAAGACCGCGGCGTGGACGAGGTGTACATCGACTTCACCGACGTGCCCGGCGGCCAGCGCGACGGCGGGCGCTCGCTGGCGCGGCTGATCCAGAAATCGATCTTCGACGCCACGGGCCTGACCTGCTCGATCGGCGTGGCGCCCAACAAGCTCATCGCAAAAATGGCCAGCGAGTTCGAGAAGCCCAACGGCATCTCGGTGGTCTACGAGCAGGATCTCGAAAGCCGCATCTGGCCCCTGCCCTGCCGCAAGGTGAACGGCATCGGCCCGAAGGCCGACGAAAAACTCAAGCGCTTCGGCATCGAGACCGTGGGCCAGCTGGCGGCGCGCGAGCGCGGCTGGCTCATCGACACCTTCGGCAAGGCCACGGGCGCCTGGATGCACGAGGTGGCCTGGGGCCGCGACAACCGCCCCGTGGTGACCGAGAGCGAGCCCGTGTCGATGAGCCGCGAGACCACCTTCGAGCGCGACCTGCACGCCGTGCGCGACCGCGCCGAGCTGGGCGCGATCTTCACGCACCTGTGCGAGAAGCTGGCCGAAGACCTGCAGCGCAAGGGCTACGTGGGCAAGACCATCGGCATCAAGCTGCGCTACGACGACTTCAGGATCGCCACGCGCGACCAGACCATCGACCGCTTCACCGACGACGGCAAGACCATCCGCCAGGTCGGCGGCCAGTGCTTGAAGCGCGTGCCGCTGGAGCGGCCGCTGCGCCTCTTGGGCGTGCGCGTGGGCGCGCTGGCCAAGGCCGGCAGCCCCGAGGCGCTGGCGCCCGCTGGCAACGCTCGCAGCGCGGCGCCGGTGGCGACCACAGCCTCGCTCTTCTGACACCACCATGATTCGACGCTGGCTGCGACGCATCGCCCTCACCCTGCTGGGATTGCTGCTCGCCATCACGCTGTATGTGGCCGTGGCTTGCGCGCTGGTCTTCCTGCCGGCCAACACGAAACCACCGGCCGAGCCTGCGACCGTCGAGGCCTGGGTGCTGAGCAACGGCGTGCACACCGACCTGGTGTTTCCGGTCCGCTCGGCCACGATCGACTGGCTGCAGCTCTTTCCCTTGTCCGACTTCAAGGCGCCGCCGCCCGATGCCGAGTTCGTCGCCATCGGCTGGGGCGACCGCGAGTTCTACCTGCACACACCGACCTGGGGCGACCTGACGGCCGCGCGCGCCTTCGGGGCGCTGTCGGGTGGCAATCGCTCGCTGCTGCACGTGACCTACCTGCAGCGCGCGCAGTTGCGGCGCGGGGCCTACAAGCTGCCGCTCTCGCAGCCGCAGTACGCGCAGCTCGTGGCCCATGTGCGCGCCACGCTGCCCTCAGGCCGCGCGGTGCCGATCGCGGGTGCGCACTACGCGAACGACGATGCCTTCTACGAAGCCCGGGGCAGCTACCACCTGTTCGAGACCTGCAACACCTGGACCGGCCGCGGCCTGCGCCAGGCAGGCGTCACGGTGAGCCGCTGGACGCCCTTCGACTTCAACGTGACGTGGCACCTGCAGCCCGTGCTGCAGCCCTGACGATCTTCAGGGCTTGGGCACGCCCGCCGACCAGGTGGGCCAGTTCTTCACGATGTGGTCGACCACGCGCGTACCCACCAGCGCGATGTTCTCCACCGTCTCGGCAAAGCCGCCCGCCGTCTCGCCCGGTGCCGGGTCCAGGTGCTGCAGCGTGCTTTCCTTCGGGTGGCCCTGGTCGAAGTTGACCGCGCCGCGCAGGCTCATCACGCGGTCGGTGCCGTGGGTGCGCTTGATCACGAGGGTGATGGCGGCGGCTTCCATTTCGGTGATCACGTAGTCGTCGGCGCCGTAGAGCTTGGCGATGTACTGCGCCTGCTTCGACATACCGGGGCCGTGGAAGAAGGTGTCGCCCGTCATGTGCGTGCCGGTGCCCACGAAGGGGGCGCGGCGCGCGGCGGCGTCGGGGTAGCGCAGGCGGTACTTGCGCGCCGATTCCGCGTCCTTGAGCGGCGTGTCGGCCGACAGCTTCATGGCCCAGCCGACGAGGTCGGGGTTGAGCTTGAAGCGGCGGTACTCCTCGTAGCCCTTGCGCGGCATGAAGGTGGGTTCGCCGGGCTTGTTCTCTTCCGGGGCCCAGCGGTGGCCGAGGTCGTAGTCGACCAGCCAGGTGGCCCAGCTCACCTCGCCGATGGTGCCGCGCTGGGGCGGCGTGCCGGCCACGCCGGAGATCACGTAGTAGGCCTGCGAGAAGTCGAACTTCGGGTTCAGCAGGATGGCCTGCATCGACGACGACGAGTTGACCTTGCCCATGCCCAGCACCGCGCCGCACACGCCGTCGGCGTTGCAGTACACGGGCTGCAGCGCGCCGGGCACGGCCACGGGCGTCGCGCCCTTCCAGTAGCGCTCGTACCAGTGCTGGAACTCGCCGGCGCGGTCGCCGCTGTTCTGGCCGATCTCGAACATGGCGGCCACGAACACCTTCACCTTGACGGGGGCGCCGGCGGGGGCGGCGGCAGCAGCGCGCGTGTCGGCCGTGGGCGAGGTGGAGGCACAGGCCGTGGCGAGCAGCACGGCGCCGCACAGCGCCAGGCCGCGGCTGCCCAGGGAGAAGCGACGGGAGTTCAGGAGGGACATGGGTGGAATCCGAAGAGAAGGAAGGAAAGGAAAGCGCGCCTCGGCAACAGCGTGCGGCGTCCTACACCGCACGATTGTCGATGCTGGCACAAGCGCGATGTCATGCCTTCGATGCAAACCCCATGCCGGCCCGCGCCGGCGGCCACCTCAGCGCTGGCCGGCGGGCTGGTCTACGTGAACCCCGGCATGCCGGGCATCCGCCGGCTGAAGTGGGGCGACGGCTTTCGCTACCGCGACGCGCACGGCCGCTGGCTGCGCGATGCCGACGCGCTCGCGCGCATCCGCAGCCTGGCGATTCCGCCGGCCTACACCGAGGTGTGGATCTGCCCGCTGCCGCAGGGCCACCTGCAGGCCACGGGCCTGGACGCGCGCGGCCGCACGCAGTACCGCTACCACCCCGACTGGCGTGCGCTGCAGGACGGCACCAAGTTCGAGCGCCTCGCGGCCTTCGGGCGCGCCCTGCCCCGTTTGCGCGCCCGCGTGGCGCGCGACCTGCGCGCCGGCACCCGCACACCCGGTCGCGCACAGGTGATCGCCACGCTGGTGCGCCTGCTCGACACCACGCTGCTGCGCGTGGGCAACGAGGCCTACGCGAGCAGCAACGGATCGTTCGGCCTCACCACGCTGCGCAACCGCCACGCGGCGGTGCAGGGCTCGGCGCTGCGGCTGCGCTTTCGCGGCAAGAGCGGCGTGGCGCACGAGGCCCGCGTCGACGACCCGCGCGTGGCCCGCGTGGTGCGCCAGTGCCAGCAGCTGCCGGGGCAGGCGCTGTTCCAGTACACCGACGAGGCGGGCGAGGTGCGCGGCGTGTCGTCCAACGACGTGAACGACTACATCGCCGACGCCACCGACACAGGCAAGGGCGAAGGCGAGCGCTTCACCGCCAAGGACTTCCGCACCTGGCACGGCACGGTGCAGGCGCTGGAACTCACGCGGCGGGCCTGTGCGTGGGAGGGCGAGCGCCGGCCCGGTGCCAGGGACATCCTCGCGGCCGTGGCGCGGCAGCTCGGCAACACGCCGGCGGTCTGCAAGAAGGCCTACGTGCACCCGGCCGTGCTGGCGCTGGGCGAGGCGCTGGCGCGCGAGGACGACACGGCGGTGACGGGTACCTTGCTGGAGAAGATCGCGGCCCGTGCCGCCACGGCCGGCCCGGCGCGCGGCCTGGTGGCGGCGGAGCGGCGATTGCTCGCCTTCCTGCGGACGCCTCAGCCTGCGGCGAGGGCGAAGCGCACGGTGTCGGCGTCGAGCAGCACGGCGTAGCCGAGGTCTTCCGCCAGGTTCTGCAGTGCCACGGTGTCGATGGCCAGGGCGCGCGGCGCGCGGTGGGCGTCGAGCACCGCGTTCGCGCCGCCGACCTCGCGCACCCGGGCGTGCAGGCGCAGCGCGTCGGTGCCGTCGGGCTCGATGCGGATGGTGCCGGCCTCGTCCGCGCCGTCGTGCAGGTAGCCCAGCGCGCCCAGGAACAGGTAGCGCAGCGCGGCGGCATTGGGCCAGCGCGGCTCGTCGTCCTGCGGGGCGGCGAGCGCCTCGTCGACCTCGAGCGCCACGCCGTGCAGGTCGAAGGCCGAGCGCATCAGCGTCATGCACTGCGCCACCAGCGCGCTGCGCGTGATGCCGTCGTCGGTGGTGGCCAGCTCCCAGTCGCGCAGCGAGCGGATCGCGGCCACCAGCTCGGACACCTGGCTGTCGATGAGGTTCACCCGCTCCTCGCAGGCCGCGGGGTCGACCGGGTCGGCCGCCACCTGGCGCTTGAGCATCAGCACCGCCATGCGGATCACCGAGACGGGCGCCGTCATGTCGTGCCGCAGCGCCGGCAGGGCGCGCGTGAGCAGCTCGTGGCGCACGCCGGCCGCAATCCAGCTGCGGGCGCTGGGAGACGACTTCATCGCGGCGCAGCGGCCCGCAAGGGCGCGCGGCCCGTGGGACGAGAGGCGGCAGGGAGCACGGTCAAGGCAGGATTCCTGAAGGCGGGAACAAGGCCACGAGTATCGGCCCCGCTCCGCGCCGCGGCTGTAGGAGCCTGCCTACGCGCGCCCTGCCCGCCGGGCCGCACCTGCAGCGCGCGCTCAGGGTTTGCCGAGGTAGGTGCGCACGTCCTTCACCTCGACCCCGGCGGCCGCGACGGCCGAGCGCAGCTGCGCCTCGGTCACGCCCAGCGTCTGGGTCCAGTAGCGAACCTCGTGGAGTTCGTTGACATTGATGCGGGCCGCATCCTGCGGTCCGCGCTTGCTCAGGTCATCGGCCATGGCGTGGATTCCTTGTTGAAGGCCCCACGATGCGGCCTGCACGGCGCATCGGCTGGCGGACAGCAGCGCGGCTCCTTGCAGGATAAGTCCGAGAGCGCGTTGCAGATGTCCGGAAGCAGCGGGCCGGCGCAACGAGGCGCCCCTATCGTCGCCGCTCCTTCACTTCATCCGCCGCACCCCATGACCCCCGAGCAGAACAAGCGCGCCGTCGTCGACGCCTGGAAGGCCTTCGCCAGCCGCGACCCGCAGCGCGTGCGCGCCGCCTTCACCGACGACGCCGAATGGCTGGCGCCCAAGGACAACGCCACCGGCGTGGCCCTGGGCTTCACCGACCACATGATCGGGCCGGACACGATCGTTCGCTTCCTGGTCGAGGAGTTTCCGAAGCTGTTCGTGGCCGATGTCTCGGTGGACTTCACCCACCTGCTCTGCGACGGCGACACCGTGGTGCTGGAGATGCGCCTGCAGGCCACGCTCGCCAACGGCCGGCACTACGACAACGACTACTGCTTCATCCTCGAATTGCGCGAGGGCCGCATCGCCCGCATGCGCGAGTACATGGACACGCAGAAAGGCCGCCGCAGCGTCATCGGCGACCTTCCGGCCGACCTCAGGGCTGCCGGGCCCGTGCTTGCAGTTCCCGCTTGAGCAGCTTGCCGTTGGCGGTGGTCGGCATCGCCTCGATCACCTCGATGCGCGCCGGCCGCTTGTAGGGCGACAGGTGCTCGGCCAGATGCGCGCGCAGCGCCGCTTCGTCGAGCACCGCGCCAGGGTTCAGCTCGACGAAGGCGACGATCTGCTCGTTGCCGTCGGTCTCGAGCACGCCGACCACGGCGCACAGGTGCACGCCCGCGAAGCGCCCGATCACCGCCTCGACCTCGGCCGGGTACACGTTGAAGCCCGAGCGGATGATCATTTCCTTCAGCCGCCCCACCACGAACAGCGCGCCGTCGGCGTCGAAGCGGCCGAGGTCGCCGGTGGCGTACCAGCCGCCGGGGCGCATCACCTGCGCGGTGGCGGCCGCGTCGCGGAAGTAGCCCAGCATCAGGCCCGGGCCGCGCAGCCAGATCTCGCCGGTGTCGCCGATGGCGGCTTCGGTGCCCTCGGCCGTGACGATGCGCCCTTCGCCGCCCTCGACCACGTAGCCGGCCGAGGTGTCGGCGCGTGGCGCCTCGGTGCGCGTGAGAAACACCGAGCCCGCGTACTCCGACAGGCCGTAGCCGTAGTGCAGCGGCTGGCCGAACAGGTGCTCCACGCGCTGCTTGAGCGCGGGGTCGAGCGGCGCGGAGCCGGTGTAGACGTAGCGCAGCTGCGGAAAGCGCGGCACGAGTTGCTGCGCTTCGATGTGCGCCAGCAGCCGCGCGTACATGGTCGGCGGCCCGAGCAGGTTCGACACCTGCCCGTGCGCCAGCGCCTCGAGCATGTCGGCCGGCGAGAAGCTGCCGCGCAGCACCAGCGCGGCCCCGCCCGTGAGCGCGGCCATCAGCACGGTGCCGATGCCGAAGATGTGGGTCATCGGCAGGAAGGCGTAGACGCGGTCGCGCGTGTCGAGCGCGCGCACCGCCGCCGACACGCGGCCGAAGTGCAGCAGCCCGCGGTGCGACACCATCACGCCCTTGGGCGTGCCCGAGGTGCCCGAGGTGAAGATGATCGCGGCGGCATCGGCCAGCGCCGGGTCGGGCTCGGGACGGGCGTCGGCGCGCGCGGCGGTGAACATCACGCCGGGCAGCGTGGCCGGCACGGCCGACGCGCGCTGCGCGTGCGTGCGCGCCGCATCGGACGCGTCGGTGGTGAAGCCACACAGCCGCGCGTCGGCGCGCTCGGCAATCGCCGCGATCTCGCCCGGCGACATGCGCGCGTTGACGCCGCACGACCACGCGCCCACGCGGCTGCAGGCCAGCAGCAGCGCGATGTGGGCGGCGCAGTTCTCGGCCACCAGCAGCACGCGGTCGGTCGGCCGCACGCCAGCGGCAAGCAGGTCGTTCGCGGCGGTCTCGACCATGGCCTGCAGTGCGCCATAGGTGGTGGTGCCATCGGGTTCGTGGAGGAACACCGCGTCCGGCGTGCGGGCCGCGCGGTCTTCGAGCAGGTGATGAATGCGGGGGGGCATCGGCTATTCCGCCTCGATGCCCTTGGAGGCGCTGGCCCACAGCTTGCGGTCCGACACGCCCTTGGTCGCCAGCACCTCCGGCGCGCCTGTCCAGACCTCGTAGCCCTGCTCGCGCAGGCGGTGGGCGATGTCTTCGCGCGCCAGCATCTTCTGCGCCGCGGCGTTCACGCGCGCCACCAGCGCCGGGTCCATGCGCGCCGGGCCGTACAGGCCGAACCAGCCGCCCACGTCGTAGCCGGGCACGCCCGACTCGATCATGGTCGGCACGTCGGGCAGCATGCGGTTGCGTTGGCGCGAGGTGACGGCCAGCGCGCGCAGCTTGCCCGACTGGATGAAGGGCCGCGAGGTGGCGATGATGTCGAACATCATCGGCACGGT
Source organism: Variovorax sp. GW821-FHT09D07 (assembly GCF_059416345.1). Lineage (NCBI taxonomy): Bacteria > Pseudomonadati > Pseudomonadota > Betaproteobacteria > Burkholderiales > Comamonadaceae > Variovorax > Variovorax sp. GW821-FHT09D07. The sequence goes on along the minus strand of NZ_JBWKOY010000004.1, from coordinate 319,434 downwards.
ACCGGCCATCACGTCGGCCAGCGCCGGGGCGCTGCCCTTGTAGGGCACGTGCGTGAGCTGCACGCCGCTCATCTTCTCGAGCAGCGCGCCGCTCAGGTGGTTCGACGCGCCCACGCCCGCCGAGCCGTAGAACAGCTTGCCGGGCTTGGCCTTGGCATAGGCCAGCAGCTCGCCCACGTTGCGCACCGGCAGGTCGTTGTTGACCACCAGCACGTTGGTGTAGTCGACCAGCGGCGCCAGCGGCGTGAGGTCCTTCATCGGGTCGAAGGGCATGCTGCGCTGCACGTTCGGGTTGATGGTGATGGTCGGGCTCGCGCCGAAGAACAGCATCGCACCGTCGGGCGGCGCCTTGGCCACGGCGTTGCCGCCGAGCGAGCCGGCGGCGCCGGGCCGGTTGTCGACGATCACCTGCGTGCCCAGCTCCTGGCCCAGCGCGGGCGCAAGCAGGCGCGCGGCGCCGTCCACCGGCCCGCCGGCCGAATAGCCGACCACCAGCTTGATGAGCGGCGGCAGCGGCTGCTGCGCGAAAACGCGCGAAGGCAGTGCGGCCAGCGCCGCGCCGCCCGCCAGCGCGGCCATGAGCTGGCGGCGCGAAAGAAGGTCGAGGGATTGCATGAGCGTTGTCTCCAGTTGTGTATGTCTTTGGCGGCTCACATCGCTCAGGCCGGCAAGTCCAAAACTTGCCGCGCGAGGATGTTGCGCTGGATCTCGTTCGTGCCGCCGTAGATCATGGCGGCCGTCGAACCGATGAGCGGCGAGAGCACGTTGAAGCTCTGGCCGTCGAGCACCTGGTCGCCCGCGACCGCGCCCTGCTCTTCGCCGGCCTCGACCAGCAAGGCGCCGATGCGGTGGTAGGTCTCGCTGGCCCAGATCTTCAGCAGCGACACCGACGCCGGCAGCGGCTTGCCCGCGCGCACGATGTTTGCGAAGCCCGTGTACGCGGCCGACAGGTCGAGCACGTCGAGCCGCAGCGCCGCGAAGCGTTGTGCGAACACCGGGTCGGCGAACAGGCGCCGCGCCTGCCCGAGCCGCGCCAGCTGGCCCAGCGCGTACTGCGACTGCTTGGGGCTGCCCAGGAAGATGCGCTCGAAGCCCAGCAGCGCCTTCGCGATGGTCCAGCCGCCGTGCAGCCGGCCCACGAGCTGGTCGGCCGGCACGCGCACGTTGTCGAAGAACACCTCGCAGAACTCGGGCTCGCCCGCCAGCGTGTGGATCGGCCGCACCGTGACGCCCGGCGTGCGCAGGTCGCACAGCAGGAAGCTGATGCCCTCCTGCTTGCGCGCGCCCTTGTCGGTGCGCACGAGCATGAAGATGTGGTTCGCATCCTGCGCGAGCGTGGTCCAGATCTTCTGGCCGTTGACGACGAAGTGATCGCCCTGCGCATCGCGCCCCGCCACCGCCTCGGTGCGCAGGCCGGCCAGGTCGGAGCCGGCATTGGGCTCCGAATAGCCCTGGCACCACACGTGCTCGCCGCTGAGGATGCGCGGCAGGAAGCGCTGCTGCTGTTCGGGCGTGCCGTGCTGGATCAGCAGCGGGCCGATCATCACGATGCCCTGGTCGGGCGCGCGCGCCACGCCGTGCTGCTCCAGCTCCTCGATCCAGGCAATGAGCTTGTCGGCCGGCAGGCCCATGCCGCCATGCGACTGCGGCCAGGCCGGTGCGATCCAGCCCTGCGCCGACAGCGTGAGGTACCACTCGCGCATCTCGCTCCAGCGCGCGCGGTGCGAGAGGTAGCGCAGATGCGCCGGATAGCGCTGCTGCAAAAAGCCGCGCACCATGCGGCGGAACTCGGCCTCGGGCATGGCGGACCAGTCGGTGGTGCGCGCGAGGAACTCGCCGTTCCAGGCCGTAGCACTGCCCGCAGCAGCTTCAGCTTCGCCGGTCAGCGCGGCATGCCGGCGCTGGTGCGCCGTGGCATTGCCCAGCCACGCCGACAGGCACAGCACGCGCTTGTAGAACAGGCTCAGGTCGCACTCCTGCGTGTAGCCGATGGCCCCGTGCAGCTGCACCGCCGCGCGCGACGCCTGCAGCGCGGCAGCCGTGCACCGCGCGTTGACGCGGCTGGCCTCGGCTTCGAGCCGGTCAGAAGGCAAGGTGCCGTCGCTTGCCAGCGCCAGCACCTCGTTGAGCGTGGCCTGCGCCACCTCGAGGTGGATGAACATGTCGACGCTGCGGTGCTGCAGCGCCTGGAAGCTGCCGATGGGCTTGCCGAACTGCGAACGCGTGCGCAGGTAGGCCAGCGTCTGCGCCAGCATCGCCTGCCCCGCGCCCAGCAGCTCGGCCGCCTGCAGGATCTGCCCCGCCGCGAGCGCCTGGCGCAGCGCCTCCTGCGCAGCCGGGCCGCTGGCCAGTACGGCGTCGGCCGGCAGCACGACCTCTTCGAAACGAAGGTTGGCTGCCTGGCTGCCATCGACCAGCGGCACGATCGTCTCGCTCACGCCGGCTGTGCCGCGCGGCACCCACAGCAGCACGGCGTCGTCCTCGCCACGTGCCGACACCAGCCAGCCGCTGGCGGCGGCGCCGGGCAGCACCATGAGCTTGTCGCCTTGCAGCAGCACGCCGCCCCCATGACCGGACCGCGCCTCGCAGCCGCAGGCCAGCGGCACGGCGCTGAGGTCGCCCGCGCTTTCCTGCCAGGCCAGCGCGGGCAGGCTGCGGCCCGCCACGAGGTTGGCCAGCAAGGCGCGCGCGCCGGGCGATTCGAGCCGCGCCAGCAGCAGCGCGCTCAGGCCCGCCACCGCCAGCAGCGGCTCGGGCGCCGCGTGCTCGCCGGCCGCGCGCAGGATTTCCGCGGCGCCGTCGAGCCCCAGCGCGAGGCCGCCGGCCGCTTCGGGCGCCAGCATGCCGGGCCAGCCGAGCGCGGCGATCTCGCCCCAGCCTTGCGCCTCGTCGGCCTGCGGGAGTTCGGTGCGGGCGCGGCGTCGCGCGGTGGCGCCGCTGCGGGTGAAGTAGTCGAGCGCCGCTTCGCGCACGGCCAGGAGTGAGTCGGAATCCATCGCGCTGTCTGCCTTTTCTTTTCCGTTGCAATGACGAGTCGCAGCGTGCCCGAAGACCCCGCCGGCGGGCATTCGCGATTGCGGAAGGGAGGGTTTCGCAATCACTGAGCGCCTGCGGGCGCGCGCGGGGATAGATTTGCGGCCATGACAAAGATCAAGAAATCCCTGCACACCGACCTCGGCCACAGCACGCCCGACAAGATCACCGTGCGCGGGCGCGACCTGCCCTCGGAAATCCTCGGCCACCTCAACCTGGGCGACATGGCCTTCCTGGAGCTGACGGGTCGCATCCCGACGCCGCAGGAGTCCGTGACCTTCAACGCCATCGTCGTCACGCTGGTGGAGCACGGCGTGACGCCCAGCGCGCTGGCCGCGCGGCTCACCTATGCCGGCGCGCCCGAGGCCCTGCAGGCCGCCGTGGCCGCCGGCCTGTGCGGGCTGGGCACGGTGTTCGTGGGCAGCACCGAGGGCGCCGCGAAGATGCTCTACGAGGCCATTCCCTTCGGCGAGAAACCATCACGCCCGCTCGCCGACATGGCGAAGGACATCGTGGCCGACCACCGCGCGCGCAAGATCATCGTGCCGGGGCTGGGTCATCCGCTGCACAAGCCGATCGATCCGCGCACGCCGCGCCTGTTCCAGATCGCGGCCGAGAACGGACTCTCTTCGCACTACGTCGCGCTGATGCAGGCGGTGCAGGAAGAGGCCGAGCGCGTGTCGGGCAAATCGCTGCCGATCAACGCCACGGGTGCCATCGGCGCGATTGCGGCCGAGTTCGGCTTTCCGTGGAAGATCATTCGCGGCTTCGGCGTGATGGCGCGCGCCATCGGCCTCGTGGGCCACATCCTCGAGGAGATCGACGACCCGATGGCCATCGAGATCTGGCAACGCGTCGAAAAGGAAGCGGGCGGTCCCCGCCAGGACTGAACACGATGATCGCTACCGACAACCGTTTCCCCGACATCCGCGACGCCGTGCGCGACCTGTGCGCGCAGTTTCCCAACGAGTACTTCCGCAAGGTCGACGAGGCGCGCGGCTACCCCGCCGAGTTCGTCGACGCACTCACCAAGGCCGGCTGGATGGCCGCCCTGATTCCCCAGGAATACGGCGGCTCAGGCCTGGGCCTGACCGAAGCCTCGGTGATCATGGAAGAGATCAACCGCTGCGGCGGCAACTCGGGCGCCTGCCACGGCCAGATGTACAACATGGGCACGCTGCTGCGCCACGGCAGCGAGGCGCAAAAGCGCCAGTACCTGCCCAAAATCGCCAGCGGCGAGCTGCGCCTGCAGTCGATGGGCGTGACCGAGCCGACCACCGGCACCGACACCACGAAGATCAAGACCACCGCGGTGAAGAAGGGCGACCGCTATGTGGTCAACGGGCAGAAGGTGTGGATCTCGCGCATCCAGCATTCGGACCTGATGATTTTGCTGGCGCGCACCACGCCGCTGGCGGACGTGAAGAAGAAGTCGGAAGGCATGTCGATCTTCATCGTCGACCTGCGCGAGGCCATCGGCAAGGGCATGACGGTGCGGCCCATTCTCAACATGGTGAACCACGAGACCAACGAGCTGTTCTTCGAGAACCTCGAGATCCCGGTGGAGAACCTGATCGGCGAGGAAGGCCAGGGCTTCAAGTACATCCTCGATGGCCTGAACGCCGAGCGCACGCTGATTGCCGCCGAGTGCATCGGCGACGGCTACTGGTTCATCGACAAGGTCACGGCCTACACCAAGGACCGCGTGGTGTTCGGCCGCCCCATCGGGCAGAACCAGGGCGTGCAGTTCCCGATTGCCGAAGCCTTCATCGAGACCGAGGCCGCGAACCTGATGCGCTACGAGGCCTGCCGCCTGTTCGACGCGCGCCAGCCCTGCGGCGCGCAGGCCAACATGGCGAAGTACCTCGCGGCCAAGGCGAGCTGGGAGGCGGCCAATGCGTGCCTGCAGTTCCACGGCGGCTTCGGCTTTGCGTGCGAATACGACATCGAGCGCAAGTTCCGCGAGACGCGGCTGTACCAGGTGGCGCCGATCTCGACCAACCTCATCCTGAGCTACGTGGCGGAGCACATGCTCGGCCTGCCACGCTCGTTCTGAAGGACTGCACATGAACGCCATCGACCACCCGAGCAAGGTGCTCGCGACCTTCGCGGCCGAGCTGAAGTTCGCCGACATCCCCGCGCCCGTGCTGCGCCGCACCGAGGACCTGATGCTCGACTGGCTCGGCTCGGTGCTCGCGGCCCGCACCGCGAGGCCGATACGCAGCATCGAGCGCTTCGCGCAGATGATGGGCCCCGCCGACGGGCCGAGCGAGATCCTCACCTCGCGGCGCACCAGCTCGCCGCTGTTCGCGGCGATGGTCAACGCGGCGGCCTCGCACTACGTGGAGCAGGACGACGTGCACAACGGCTCGGTGTTCCACCCGGCCGCCGTCGTCATCGCGCCCGCACTGGCCGTGGCACAGAGCCTCGGTGCCAGCGGCGCGCAGCTGCTGACGGCCGTGGTCGCGGGCTACGAGGTGGGTATCCGCGTCGGCGAGTTCCTGGGCCGGTCGCACTACCGCACCTTCCACACCACCGCGACGGCGGGCACGCTCGCGGCAGCCGCGGCGGTGGGCCGCCTGCTCGAACTGTCGCCGCAGCAGATGCTGCATGCCTTCGGCTCGGCGGGCACGCAGTCGGCCGGCGTGTGGGAGTTCCTGCGCGATGCCGCCGACTCAAAGCAGCTGCACTGCGCGCACGCGGCGGCCAGCGGGCTGATGTCGGCCTACCTCGCGCAGGACGGCTTCACGGGCGCGGCCAAGATCCTCGAAGGTGCGCAGGGGCTGGGCGTGGGCATGTCGAGCGACGCCGATCCGGCCAAGCTCACCGACGGCCTGGGCACGCGCTGGACGCTGGCCGAGACCTCGTTCAAGTACCACGCCTCCTGCCGCCACACGCACCCGGCCGCCGACGCGCTGCTGCAGGTGATGGAACAGAACCAGCTCAAGCCAACCGACGTGTCCCGGGTCACGACCCATGTGCACCAGGGCGCCATCGACGTGCTGGGCCGCGTGACGGTGCCCGCCACGGTGCACCAGGGCAAGTTCTCGATGGGCACGGTGCTGGGCCTCATCGCCGTGCATGGCCGCGCGGGCCTGGGCGAGTTCGACCGCGACTTTCTCTCGCCCGAGGTCTCGGCCTTCCGCGAGAAGGTGACGATGGCACTCGACGACGAGGTCGACACCGCCTACCCCGCGCGCTGGATCGGCAAGGTCAGCGTGCACACGGCCGACGGCCGCACGCTGGCCGGCCGCGTCGACGAGCCCAAGGGCGATCCAGGCAACAGCCTGAGCCGCGCCGAGATCGAGGACAAGATGCAGCGCCTGGCGCACTACGGCGAAGGCGCGACGGCCGACGAAGCGAAGGCGCTGTGCGAGCGCGTCTGGCAGCTGGCCGGCACGGCCCGCGTGGGGCGCTGGCTCGGCTGACGCCGCTCAGGCAAACAGCCGGCCCTGCCCCGGCGAGCGCGCATCGAGCCCGGCGGTGCGCACGAGGTCCCAGAAGCCCGCGGGCGAGCTGGACACCACGGGCACCCGCAAGCGCGCCTCGACCTCGCGCACGGCATCGAGCGTGACGAGGCCGCCGCACGAGATGAGGAGGCCGTCGGCGCCGGGCTGGTCGTCGAACACCTTCAGGCACAGGTCGACCAGCACCTCGGTCGACACCTGGCCCACGGCCTGCACGTCGGAGATGGCCAGGCCTTCGAGCGCCAGCGGTTCGAAGCCGCTCTGTTCGAGGTAGGTGCACAGCTGCGTGTTGACCTCGTCGATGTAGGCGGTGGCGACGGCCACGCGCCGCACCTTCAGGTGGCGCAGGCCCGCGAGGATGGCGTCGCTCATCGTCGTGCAGGGCAGGCCCGTGGCCTGCTCCATCTCGCGCTTCAGCTGGCGGGTGAAGGCGACGCCGCGAAAGAAGCTCAGCGAGGTGCCCATGAGGGAGACGGCACTGGCGCCCTCTTCCTTCAACTCCAGCGCCTTGCCGATGACCGAGTCGATCACCTCGGTGTAGCCGCGCGTGGAGATTTCGCCGAGGCCCAGGCCCTTGGCGCTGAAGCGGATGCGGTCGCCGTAGAGCAGCGGGCCGTCGACCGGCACGGCGCCGGCTGCGGGCGGCACGATGAGGCCGAGATGGGGCTGTGTCACCTCAGCTCCCCTCCGCCACGATGCGCTGGTCCGTGATGATGCGTTTCCATCGCGTCGTTTCCTCCGCCATGTCCTTGCCCAGCTGAGCGGGCGTGGCGTAGGCGCGCAGCGTGCCTTGGGCGGCGGCGGCCGTGCCCGTCTCGGGCATGTCGAGCACGGTCTTCACTGCCGCCGAGAGCTTGTCGACCACGTCGTTGGGCGTGCCCGCCGGTGCGAGCAGGAAGATGCGCGGCGCCACGTCGAAGCCCGGCAGCGCCTCGGCCAGCGGCGCCACGCCTTCGGCGCCTTCGAGCTTCGCGTTGTTCAGCAGCGCCAGCGCGCGCAGCTTGCCGGCCTTCGACTGCGCCATCGCAGCCGTGGCACTCACCACGCCCAGCGGCACCTGGCCACCGACCACGTCGGGCACGATCTGCGCCGCGCCCCGGTAGGGCACATGCACCACGAACGCGCCGGTGGATTGCTTGAGCATCTCGAAGCCCAGGTGCTGCACGGTGCCGACACCCGACGACGCGTAGGAGTAGCGCCCCGGGTGCGCCTTGAGTTCCTTGACGAGTTCGGCGGGCGTCTTGGCGGGAAAGTCGTTGCCCGCGACGATCATCAGCGGCGAAACGAAGGCGCCGGCCACGGGCTTGAAGCTGGTCAGCGGATCGATCGCGATCTTCGGCTGCAGCAGCTTGGCGATGAGCAAGGCGCTGTCGCCCATCATCAGCGTGTAGCCGTCGGGCGGCGCCTTGGCGACGAGGTCGGCCGCGATGAGGCCGGTGGCGCCGGTGCGGTTTTCGACCAGCACCTGCTGGCCCAGCACGGCGGGCAGGCGCGCGCTGAGCATGCGCGCGACGGCGTCGACGCCGCCGCCCGCCGAGTAGCCGACGACGATGCGGATGGGCTTGTCGGGAAACTTCTGCGCCCACGCGGCGGGTGCGGCGGCCAGCAGGCCGGCCAGGGCCAGCGCGGCCTGCAGGGCATGCCGGCGCGATGGCCGCATGGCGTCTGTTCTTCTGTCGTTCATCTTGTCTCCGTGGTGGTCGGGATGCGCCGGCCGTCTGCGCGGCCTGGTCGTGGTCGGAAGTGTCGTCGGGTGGCGCGCTCAGGCCTTGCCTTTCCCGTGCGAGGTCGGCAGCTTCGCGAGCTCGCGCACGCGCTCGGCGTTAGGCGTGAAGCCCAGGCCCGGTGCCTCGGGCAGCGTGAGCCAGCCCTGGTCGGGCACGGGCAGGCCGTCGAAGATCTGCTTGAGCATCTGCACCGCGACGTAGTGGTACTCGACCAGCCCGCCGTTGGACACGCCCGCGTGCAGGTGCATGTTGTGGAAGGGCCAGGCGCCGCCGTTGTCGATGGGCACGTTGAAGGCCGCGGCCATGCCCGCGATCTTCAGGCACTGCGAGTAGCCGCCCGAGATGGTCACGTTGGGCTGCAGCACGTCGGCCGCCTGGTTCACCAGCAGGTCGCGAAAGCGGAAGGCCAGGCCCTCGTTCTGCCCGCAGGCCAGCGGAATGCGCGTGCGCGCGCGCAGCTGGGCCATCTGGCGCACGTCGTTCTGCGTGAGCGGCTCCTCGAAGAAGCTGATGCCGTAGGGCTCGATGCGGTGCGCGAGTTCGGTGGCGTGGAACAGGTCGAGGCCGCAGTTGGCATCGACGTACAGCTTGACGTCGGGGCCCACGGCCTCGCGCACGGCGGCCACGCGGCGCACGTCTTCGGCGATGACTTCGTCGAGCGGACGCGGCTCGTCGCGGCGCGCCAGCGCGTGGTTGCCCACGGTCATCTTCAGGCGCTGGAAGCCTTGCGACACCCACAGCTTGGCAGCGGCGGCGAGCTGGTCGCGCTCGAAGAAGCCGAAGCCGAAGGTGGCGTACACCGGCACCTTGGCGCGTGCGCCGCCGAACAGGCGCCACAGCGGCTGGCCCAATGCCTTGCCCTTCAGGTCCCACAGCGCGATGTCGAGCGCGGCGATGGTGTGGCTCGCGTAGCCGGTCTGGCCGCGCGGCGAGAGCAGCCAGTAGAGCTTCTCCCACAGGCGCTCGGTGGCCATCGGGTCTTCGCCGATGAGCGCGGGGCCGGCCACTTCGCGCACGGCAGCGGCGATGATTTCTTCTTCGGTGATGGCCGTCATGCCGTGGCCGACGAGGCCGGTGTCGGTCTCGATCTCGGTGAGGCACAGCGACAGCGAGGTCTGCTTGTTCAGGCCGACCACGTCGATGGTCACGGGGATGTTCAGCGGCGTGGCGCTGACGCGGATGATCTTCAAGGGTGTCTCCTTTGGTGTGCCCGCATCTTTGCGCGAGGGCCGCAGGAGAACAATTCGTTTTTGGCGAGTTCGAGCCTTCGCGCGACGCGAAGGCTCGTCGCCCGATGAGCCTCAGTCGGGACGGCCGAGGTGTTCGAGCACCGAGCGCGCGGCGGCCGTGAGCTCCTGCTGGCGCCGCACGCACAGCAGGTGGCGGCGCAGCGCCCAGGGCGCGTCGAGCTTGAGGCAGCGCAGCTTGAGGATCTGCAGCTGCGGCAGGATGGCCGCATAGGGCAGCACGCCGATGCCCACGCCCTGCTCCACCATGCGGCAGACCATGTCGAAGCTGCCCACCTGCATGCGCACCTTGAGCGGCACCTGGGCCTCGAGCGCGGCCGCGAGCAGCACGCGGTGCAGCGCCGTGCCTTCGCGCACCACGATATGGTCGTGGCGCAGCACCTCCTGCACATCGATGCGCTTGCGGCGCGCCAGCGGGTGGTCGCGCGCGACCACCACGGCCAGCTCGTCGGTGCGGTAGGGCAGGCATTCGAGGCCGTCGGCGGGCGTCTGGCCCTCGATCACGCCGATGTCGGCCAGGCCGGCCTGCACGGCCTTCACCACCTCGGTGCTGGCGCGCTCCTGCAGGTCGATCTTGAGCACCGGGTGCAGGCGCAGGAACGAGCCGATCTGCGCCGGCAGGAACTGCGCGATGGTCGAGGCGTTGGCCGTGATGCTGACCACGCCCGCCACGCCGTTCTGGAAATCGTCGAGCTCGGCGCCGAGCCGGTCCATGGCCGAGAGCACGGCGCGCGCATGCAGGAGCAGCCCATGGCCGGCCGAGGTGAGCGTGACGCCGCGCGCATGGCGCACCAGCAGCGGCAACCGGGCGCGGGCCTCGAGATCGGAGATGCGCTTGCTCGCAGCGGCCAGCGCGATGTGGCAGCGCTTGGCGCCTTCGCTGATGCTGCCGTGGTCGGCCACGGCCACGAACAGGCGCAGCGATTTCAGGTCGGCGGACATGCGGGATGCGCCTTCAGGGCGCAACGAGGTGGTCGAAGAGCTCGCGCGCCGACGCCGGCAGCTGCTCGCGGTCGCGCGCGATGAGCTTGAGTTCGCGCTCGGCCCATGCGTCGCTCAAGGGCACCGTGGCGATCCGCATCGCCATCGACAACCGCTGCGCCGACGACGACGGCAGCACGCCGACGCCCACGCCCGCTTCGATCATCAGGCAGATGGCCTCGAAGCTGCTCACCTGGATGCGCGGGTTGAAGCCGCGCCCCGCCAGCTCCGCGCGGCGCTGCAAAAAGCGATGGATGGCGCTGCCGTGGTGCAGGCCGACGTGCTGCTCGTCGAGCGTGTCGACAAAGGCCACCGAGGGCGCGCCCGCGAGGTGGTGCGTGGCCGGCACGACCAGCACGAGGTGGTTGCGCCCGAACGGGCGCGCATCGAACTCGCCGGTGTGCACGTCGCCCGCGAGGATGCCGATGTCGGCCTCGCCGTCGGCCACGGCGCGCACGATTTCTTCGCTCAGGTATTCGCGCAGGTCGACCTGCACGGCCGGATGCTGCGTGAGAAAGCCCGCCAGCTTCTGCGGCAGGTACTCGGTGATCGAGGTGGTGTTGGCGAACACGCGCACATGGCCCTTGATGCCCTTGCCGAAGTCCTGCATGTCGCAGCGCAGGTGCTCCATCTGCTGCATCACGCGCTTGGCGTGGTACAGCACCGCCTGCCCCGCCGCCGTGAGGCTCACGCCCTGCGCACTGCGGTGCAGCAGCTTGCCGCCCACCGCCTCTTCCATCTGCTTGATGCGCGTGGAAGCCGCGGCCAGCGAGATGCAGGCCTTCTCGGCGCCGCGCGTGAGGCTGCGCGCGTCCGCCACGTAGACGAACAGTTTCAGGTCGAACAGGTCGAAGTGCAGGTTCACCGGGCGGGCACGAAGGAAGCGGGAGGAACGCGCATTGTCCGGCGAACGGCGTCGCCTGCAGCCGCTTGCGGGTTTGTCCTCAGAAGGTGTGAATGAATCCGGACATGGCGGGTCCGCTCACACCTTCTCAGACCGGGTCCCAGCTGAACACGTCGGCCGAGCGGTCCAGCGGGAAGAAACTGGCGCGCATCGCGGGCATGGCGTGCTCGGCGATGCTCTCGGGCGTCCAGCCTTCCGAGCGGTGGATGGAGCGCACCGGGCGCGGCTGGCTGATGAGCGAGATCTCGTTGTTGCGCACCGAGAAGATCTGCCCGTTCACGGCCGCCGCCGCATCGCTCGCCAGGTACACCGCGAGCGGCGCCACCTTGGCGGGCGTCATCTGCTTGATCTTGTCGACGCGGGCGCGCTGCTCGTCGGTGTCGGTGGGAATGGCGCCGATCATGCGGCTCCAGGCGAAGGGCGCGATGCAGTTGGAGCGCACGTTGAACTTGAGCATGTCCAGCGCGATGGACTTCGACAGCGCCGCGATGCCGAGCTTGGCCGCCGCGTAGTTGGCCTGGCCGAAGTTGCCGATCAGGCCCGAGGTGGAGGTCATGTGCACCAGCGCGCCCGCGTTCTGTTCCTTGAAATGCGTCGCGGCCGCGCGGCTCACGAAGTAGGCGCCGTACAGGTGCACCTTGATCACCGCGTCCCACTCGTCGACCGACATCTTGTGGAAGAACCGGTCGCGCAGGATGCCCGCGTTGTTCACCACCGCGTCGATGCGCCCGAAGCTGTCGACCGCGCATTCCACGATGCGCCCCGCGCTTGCGGCATCGGCCACGCTGTCGGTGTTGGGCACGGCCTGCCCACCCGCCGCGCGGATCTCCTCGACCACCTGCTGCGCCGGCCCGGCACTGCCGCCGGCGCCGTCGAGCCCCGCGCCGATGTCGTTGACCACCACCTTCGCGCCGTGCCGCGCCATCGCGAGCGCGATGTCGCGCCCGATGCCGCCGCCCGCGCCGGTGACGACGATCACTTTGCCTTCAACCATGTGTCTTGCCTCTGCTTCGGATGTTCGTTCGCCCGCGAACTCGCGGGGGAATTTCAGAATGCCACAGGCGAGGCAGGCGCGGGTTTGGGGTTTCCGAAGAGGGGCTTCAGGCAGACGGGGTCATGACCTCGCGCGCGCCAGGATTTCCCGCCAGAGCAGGAGCGGGTTTGCGCCGGCGTACCCCGATTCCTGAGCGTCGTTGCATTCGATGATGATCCAGCGGCCGTCCCTGGCCTTGGCAAAGTCCACCACCAGGAACGGCACTTTCAGCCGAGCGGCCGCCTGCTGCGCCAAGGCCAGCCCCACGCGGGCGTCCGCAAGCTCATAGGGCGCCACCTGGTGCCAATAACGGCCCCACCCGACACACTCGCCGTTCCACCAGAACGATCGGTATTCCGCAGAGGGCACGACCTTGCCGGGCACGTGCCCGGCAACCGGCACCAGAGGAACGAACTCCCTGATAACGGGCTTCTGCCAATGAAGGATCGCGTCGTCGCGGTACCTGCTCGCGGCAACTTCGTAGTGCGCTCGACTCTGGATCACCGCAAGATCCGGGTTGTGCTTGCTGGTCTGCCTTGCGCCCTTCATGAAGACCGGCCATGTGAACAGGGCCTCGATCTGCGCCGCATCGGGCAGCGCATCGAAGACAACCGTTCGCGGCGTGAACTCCTCGATGAGGGGGTACCAGCTGTCGAGCTCACTGGCGAGCGCATGCTCCTGCGGTGAGTTGACCGGTCGCAGCCCCATGGCGACTTTCTCGGCATACACCGCGGCGTAATCTTCGATCGGTCCCACGCGAAGCACGCATGGCTCCTCGGCATCCAGGAGATACGGATGGTCGCAGGCGAAATTCAGTTCAAAGTTGAAGTCGTAGCTGGCCACGCCAACCGACTGGCTGACAACGAGCAGCTGCTGTTCGAGCCGAACAAGATTCACGAGGGCTCGCCGGCTCGGTTGCGTCTACTGCCGCGCCGTGCGGATGTTCGCCGGCAGCGCCTGCGGCCAGCTCGTGCGGAACGGGTTGATGTCCAGCCCGCCGCGCCGCGTGTAGCGCGCGTACACCGCGAGCTTGGTCGGCTGGCACTGGCGCCAGATGTCCGTGAACATGCGCTCGGCGCAGGGCTCGTGGAACTCGTTGTGGTTGCGAAAGCTCACGATGTACGCCAGCAGGCCGGCCTGGTCGATGGGCGGGCCGCTGTAGCGGATCTGCACGCTGCCCCAGTCGGGCTGGCCGGTGACGAGGCAGTTGCTCTTCAGAAGCCGGCTGGTGAGGGTTTCGTTCACGTGCACCTGCGTCGTGTCGCTGCTCAGCAGCTCGGGCGCGGGCTGGTAGTGGGTGCATTCGATGTCGAGGCGGTCGAGGTCCAGGCCGTCGATCTCGTGCACGGGCTCGCGGTCGAACAGGTCGGGCGTGAGCAGCTTCACGCCGATGCCGGCCGACTGGTCGCTGCCGCGCCATGCGGCTTCGGCGAGGTCGGTGCGCAGGTGCTCGCGCACGGCATCGATGCTGGCGAAGGTGCTGTTGTTGAAGCTGTTGAGGTACAGCTTGAACGACTTGCTCTCGATGATGTTGGGCGTTTCGCAGGGAATGGTGAAGTGCGCGATGGCCACCTGCGGCTTGCCGCGCGGGTTCAGCCAGCTCAGCTCGAAGGCGGTCCAGAGGTCGGCGCCGAAGAAGGGCAAGGCGCCGGCCTGGATGCCCATGGCTTCGCGCTGCGTGGTGCGTGCGATGGGGAACAGCAGGCTCGGGTCGTACTTGTCGGCGTAGGCCGAGGCGCGGCCGAGCTGCGACTGCTCGGGGGTGTTGGGGTTCGTGTTGGGGTTGGTGGGGTCGTGGCTCATGGGGCGGTTCCGGCATCCGCCGCGTGTGCGAACGGAGCGATGTGGTGGGCGAGGATCGTGCAGACCTCGGGCGGCAGGTCGTGGCCCATGCCGGGCACGGCGATGAAGGTCGCACCCGGAATGCGCTGCGCCGAATCGCGGCCGCAGGCGATGGGCACGAGCGCGTCGGCGTCGCCGTGCAGCACCAGCGTCGGGCGCTGGATGCGCGCCAGCACCTGGGGGCGGTCGTCGTCGGCGCCGATGGCGAGCATCTGGCGCATCAGGCCGGCCGGGTGGTAGGCGCGGCGCATGCTGAAGGTGAGGCGCGTGGCCAGTTGCTCGTCGGTCTGCGGGTAGGCCGGGCTCTGGATGAGCCGCAGCAGCTTGATGCTGTGCGCGACCAGCGCGGCCTCGTCGTGGCTGCGCGGGCGCCGCATGAGCATGGCCCCGACCTCGCGGCGCGGGCCCGGCAGGCCGCGCGCGCCGCTGGAGCTCATGATGCTCACGAGGCTGGCGGTGCGCTGCGGCGCGGTGGCGGCGATGCGCTGCGCGATCATGCCGCCCATCGAGGCGCCGACGATGTGGGCGCGGGCAATGCCCAGCGCGTCGAGCACGCCGAGCGAATCGAGCGCCATGTCCTGCAGCGTGTAGGCGCTGCGCACCTTCAGGCCGATGCGGTGGCGGATGGTTTCCCACACGAGGTTGCCGGTGCCGAGGTGGTCGAAGCCCTGGCTCAGGCCGATGTCGCGGTTGTCGTGGCGCACCACGCGAAAGCCGGCGTCGACCAGCTGCTGCACGAAGCCGTCGGGCCACGCGACCAGCTGCATGCCCAGCCCCATGATCAGCAGGATGACGGGGCGCCCTTCGCCGCCGGTGTCGTCGACTTCGATCTGCAGGCCGTTGGCGGTGACTTTCATCGGGTCCTTGTTTTTCTTTTTACTTGAACTCGCGTTCGCGCAGCCACTTGGTGGCGACCCACTTCTCGCCCGCGAGCACCGGCGCGCCGCCGTGCAGCGTGCGGGTGGCGGGGTCGGGCCGGTCGTAGCTGAAGAAGACGCCGGTGCCGCGCACCGGGGCCACTTCGAGCCCGATGTCGGGGAAGGTGGTGGCGCCGCCCTGCTCGGGCTCCTGCAGGTACATCACGAGCGTGGCCACGCGCTGGCCGCCGCGCTTGAGGATGGTGGGCGTGCCGGGCTCGTGCGGGTCGAAGTAGTCGTAGTGCGGGCGGTACTGCGCGCCGGGCGCGTAGCGCAGGATCTGCAGGCCCTCGCCGTACTCGAGCGGCCAGCGCAGCAGCATGGCCAGGCGCTGTTCGAGGCGCGCGACGATCTCGTTCTCGCCGCGCTCGAAGAACATGCCGTCGCTGGTGCGGTCGACGTTGAGCACCTCGCCGCCGGTGCGGGTCTCGACGGTGAGCGAGCGGGCCAGCCGCACGCGCGCGGCGGCGATCAGGCCTTCGCATTCCTCGACCGACAGCAGGTTGCCGAACACCACGACGCGCGGGTGCCGCACGGTCTGCAGCACCTGCACGCGGCGGTCGCCGGCCTCGATGTACAGCGGCGCGCCGTCGAGGTCGGGGCCGGGCATCTCGGTGCGCGCCGGCGCCAGGGCCGCCTCGACATCGGGGAAACCGGCCTCCAGCTGGGCCAGCGCGAGGTCGGTGGCGGCATCCTGCCAGCCGGCCGCCCGCATCGACATGCGCAACGCGGGCACCGAATGGCCGGCCGCGAGCTGGGCCACCAGCCATTCGCGCAATTCCGGACTGATCGCTTGGGACATGTCAGTGCTCCTCCACTCTGCAATGAGACCCGCAACACATGACTCCACGCAGTTCTTCGCCAGAAACACCGCGGAACCGGCTTTGCCGGGCCGCTGGTGTTGCCCCCTGGAAGGGGGTTGGCGAAGCGACACGAAGTGCGCGCAGCCTGGGGGTCATGCTAGCTTTCTTCTGTACACCAGCCTTTCGGCTGTCGACGCTTGAGCGTCGAAACCATAACCCTCGAGGTCGAATTTTTCCAGCGCCTTGGGCGTGGCCGCCTGGTGCAGCACGGCCCAGCGCGCCAGCAGGCCGCGGGCGCGCTTGGCGAAGAAGCTCACGATCTTGTACTTGTCGCCCTTCCACTCCTGGAACACGCATTCGACCACGCGCGCCTTGAGCACCTTCTGGTCGACCGACTTGAAGTACTCCTGCGAGGCGACGTTGACGACGACCGGCGTGCGGTCGGCCGCGAGGCGCTCGTTCAGGTGCTCGGCAATGCGCGAGCCCCAGAAGGCGTACAGGTCCTTGCCATGGCGGTTGGCCAGCGCGGTGCCCATTTCGAGCCGGTAGGGCTGCAGGCGGTCCAGCGGGCGCAGCAGGCCGTACAGGCCGCTGAGGATGCCCACATGGTCCTGCGCCCAGGCGAGCTGGGCAGGCGTGAGGCTGCGGGCGTCGAAGCCGCCGTAGACGTCGCCGTCGAAGGCGAAGGCGGCCTGGCGGGCGTTCTTGTCGGTGCTCTTGGACGACCAGGCGGCGTAGCGGGCCACGTTGAGGGCCGAGAGCTTGTCCGACAGGTGCATCAGCTCGGCGATGTCCTGGGGCGACTTCTCGCGCAAGAGCTTTATGAGTTCGACCGAGGGGCCGCGCGGGGCTTCGAAATGGGGCTGGGTGGCGGGGGTTTCGGAGGGGACGGGGGTGTCGTAGTCGAGCGACTTCGCGGGGGAAAGCAGGAACAGCATCAGCTGATTATGTGGGGCTGGGGTTTCCCCGGGCCGCCCCGGTAAAATCCCGGGCAATCCCACCCTGTCACCAACGGCACCCGAGGGTGCCGTTTTGCATTCCCCATGAGCGAACCTACCTCCCAGCCCGGCCTCGAGAGCCTGTCCAAATCGTTCGAACCCGCCGCCATCGAGGCGCACTGGGGCCCGGAATGGGAGCAGCGCGGCTACGCCAAGGCGGGCTTCCGCGGCACGCAGCAGCCCAAGGAAGGCGCCGAGTCGTTCGCGATCCAGCTGCCGCCGCCCAACGTCACGGGCACGCTGCACATGGGCCATGCGTTCAACCAGACGATCATGGACAGCCTCACGCGCTACCACCGCATGAAGGGCGCCAACACGCTGTGGGTGCCGGGCACCGACCACGCGGGCATCGCCACCCAGATCGTGGTGGAGCGCCAGCTGCAGGAGCAGAAGGTCAGCCGCCACGACCTGGGCCGCAAGAACTTCGTGGCGCGCGTGTGGGAGTGGAAGGAAAAGTCGGGCAGCACCATCACCGAGCAGATGCGCCGCATGGGCGACACGGTCGACTGGAGCCGCGAGTACTTCACGATGGACGACGACCTCTCGAAGGTGGTCACGCACACCTTCGTGAAGCTGTATGAAGAAGGCCTGATCTACCGCGGCAAGCGCCTGGGCAACTGGGACCCGGTGCTCAAGACCTCGGTGAGCGACCTGGAAGTCGAGAGCGAGGAAGAAGACGGCTCGCTCTGGCACATCGCCTACCCGCTGGAAGACGGCAGCGGCACGCTCACGGTGGCCACCACGCGCCCCGAGACCATGCTCGGCGACACGGCCGTGATGGTCCACCCCGAGGACGAGCGCTACAAGCACCTGATCGGCCAGCGCGTGAAGCTGCCGCTGGTGGACCGGCTGATTCCGATCATTGCCGACGACTACGTCGACAAGGAATTCGGTACCGGCGTGGTCAAGGTGACGCCCGCGCACGACTACAACGACTACGCCGTCGGCCAGCGCCACAAGCTCGAGGTGATCGGCATCCTCACGCTCGACGCGACCATCAACGACAACGCGCCTGAAAAATACCGCGGCATGGACCGCTTCGTGGCGCGCAAGGCCATTGTGGCCGACCTCGAGGCGCTGGGCCTGCTGGTCGAGGTGAAGAAGCATCGCCTCATGGTGCCGCGCTGCGCGCGCTCGGGCGCCGTGGTCGAGCCCATGCTCACCGACCAGTGGTACGTGGCCATGACGCGCCCCGGCGCCGACGGCCAGTCGATCGCGCAGAAGGCCATCGACGTCGTGAAGTCGGGCGAAGTGCGCTTCGTGCCCGAGAACTGGGTCAACACCTACAACCACTGGATGGAGAACATCCAGGACTGGACGATTTCGCGCCAGCTCTGGTGGGGCCACCAGATTCCGGCTTGGTACGACGAAGACGGCAAGGTGTACGTGGCCGAAACCGAAGCCGAGGCGCAGGCCAAGGCACCGGGCAAGACGCTCACGCGCGACGAAGACGTGCTCGACACCTGGTACTCGTCGGCGCTGGTGCCCTTCTCTTCGCTGGGCTGGCCCGAGAAGACGCAGGACCTGGCGCTGTACCTGCCCTCGACCGTGCTCGTGACGGGTTACGACATCATCTTCTTCTGGGTCGCCCGGATGATCATGATGACCAAGCACTTCATGGGCACTGTGCCGTTCAAGGACGTGTACATCCACGGCCTGGTGCGCGACGCCCAGGGCAAGAAGATGAGCAAGTCCGAAGGCAACGTGCTCGACCCGGTCGACCTGATCGACGGCATCGAGTTGCCCGCGCTGCTCGACAAGCGCACGCAAGGCCTGCGCAAGCCCGAGACCGCACCGGCGGTGCGCAAGAACACGCAGAAGGAATTCCCCGAGGGCATTCCGGCCTTCGGCGCCGATGCGCTGCGTTTCACCTTCGCTTCGCTGGCCTCGCTGGGCCGCAGCATCAACTTCGACTCGAAGCGCTGCGAGGGCTATCGCAACTTCTGCAACAAGCTGTGGAACGCCACGCGCTTCGTGCTGATGAACTGCGAAGGCCAGGACTGCGGCCTGCTGGAGCACACCAAGGAAGACTGCCAGGTCGGCGGCAAGGCGCACGGTTACCTGAAGTTCAGCCGCGCCGACTTCTGGATCGTCTCGCAGCTGCAGCGCGTCGAGGCCGAAGTGGCCAAGGGCTTCGAGGAATACCGCCTGGACAACGTGGCCAACGCGATCTACCAGTTCGCCTGGGACGAGTTCTGCGACTGGTACCTCGAGATTGCCAAGGTGCAGATCCAGACCGGCGACGACGCGCAAAAGCGCGCCACGCGCCGCACGCTGATCCGCGTGCTCGAGGCGCTGCTGCGCCTGGCGCACCCGATCATTCCGTTCATCACCGAAGAGCTGTGGCAGAAGGTGTCGAAGGTCGCGGGCCGTGAAGGCGCATCGATCATGATCGCGGCCTACCCGCAGAGCCAGCCGGAGAAGATCGACGAAGCCGCAGAAGCACACGTGGCCCGCCTGAAGGCGCTGGTCGATGCCTGCCGCACGCTGCGCGGCGAGATGAACGTGTCGCCCGCCACGCGCCTGCCGCTGTACGCGGTGGCCGACGACGCCGAGGGCGCGGCCTTCCTGCGCGACGCGGCCCCGGTGCTGCAGGCGCTGGCCAAGCTCAAGGAAGTGAAGGTGTTCGACGACGAGGCCTCGTGGCAGGCTGCCGCCGAAGCGGCACCCGTGGCGGTGGTGGGCGCGACGCGCCTGTGCCTGCACATGGAGATCGACAAGGCGGCCGAGAAGCTGCGCATCGGCAAGGAAATTGCACGCATCGAAGGCGAGATCGCCAAGGTGCACGGCAAGCTCGGCAACGAGGCCTTCGTGGCCAAGGCGCCGCCCGCCGTGATCGAACAGGAGCGCACGCGCCTGGTCGATTTCACCGCCACGCTGGAGCGCCTGCGCAGCC
Organism: Variovorax sp. GW821-FHT09D07; assembly: GCF_059416345.1. NCBI lineage: Bacteria > Pseudomonadati > Pseudomonadota > Betaproteobacteria > Burkholderiales > Comamonadaceae > Variovorax > Variovorax sp. GW821-FHT09D07. The sequence continues at coordinate 299,586 of NZ_JBWKOY010000004.1, read as the reverse complement.
AGCTTGTGCGCCTCGGCTGACAGACGGGGTCCGGGTGGGGGACTAGGATTTGGTCATCGGCTTCGCGCCGCGACCATCCTCATCCCTCTCCTTTTTCCTGCATCCAACGACACTGAACTGCCCATGTCCACTTCTTCCCCGACGCGCATCCGCAAGGCCGTATTCCCTGTTGCAGGCTTCGGCACCCGCTTTCTGCCGGCCACCAAGGCGCAGCCCAAAGAGATGCTGCCCGTGGTCGACAAGCCGCTGATCCAGTACGCCGTCGAAGAAGCCTATGCCGCGGGCATCCGCGACATGATTTTTGTGACCGGGCGCAACAAGCGCGCGATCGAAGACCACTACGACACCGCCTACGAGCTCGAAAGCCAGCTCGAAGCCAGCGGCAAGGACGCACTGCTCGAAATCGCCCGTTCGGTGTCGCCCGACGACATGACCTGCTCGTACGTGCGCCAGCCGCGCATGCTGGGCCTGGGCCACGCCGTGCTGTGCGCCGAGCACCTGGTGGGCAACGAGCCCTTCGCCGTGCTGCTGGCGGACGACCTGATGGTCGGCCCTGTCGGTGGCCAGCCGGTGCTGGCGCAGATGACCGAAGTCTTCGCGCGCCTGGGCGCCTCGGTGCTGGCCGTGCAGGAAGTGCCGCTGGAGCACGTCAAGCGCTACGGCATCGTGGCCGGCGAGAACGTGGAAGACGGCCTCGTGAAGGTCAACCGCATGGTCGAGAAGCCCAAGCCCGAAGACGCGCCCTCGCGCCTGGGCGTGGCCGGCCGCTACATCCTCACGCCCGGCGTGTTCGACGAGATCCGCAACCAGCCCAAGGGCGCGGGCGGCGAGATCCAGTTGACCGACGGCATCGCGGCGCTGATGAAGAAGGAATCGGTCTACGCCTACTCGTACAAGGGCATCCGCTACGACTGCGGCAGCAAGGAAGGCTTCCTGCAGGCGTCGGTGGAACTGGCGCTGGCGCACCCCGAGGTGGGCGCGCAGTTCCGCGAGTACCTCAAGAGCCTGAAGCTCTGAGGGCGCTGCAAAGCACTGAGAAACACACTGAAAACAAGAAGGGGCCGCGAGGCCCCTTTTCTTTGGTCGGTTGCCGACGCTAGCGTCGCTTCAGCACGTGGATGAAGTCGCTGCCCACGGTCTCCTGCGCCACCAGTTCGTTGCCGGTCTGGCGCGCGAAGGCCTGGAAGTCGCGCACCGAACCCGGGTCGGTCGACACCACCTTCAGCAGCTGGCCGCTCACCATGTCGTTGAGCGATTTCTTCGCCTTCAGGATCGGCAGCGGGCAGTTGAGGCCGCGCGTGTCGATTTCGCGGTCAACTTGCATTGCCAGGCTCCGGCGGCAGGTTCAGGCCGCGACGACGCTCTTCGTTTTCCGCGGCAGTGAAGAACACCGGCTCGTGGCCGCGCGTGCGCAGCCAGTCGGCCAGCGCGTAGCCGGTGCCGGCGGGCCAGCACCGCAGGTCGGGCAGGTCGTAGAGGCGGTAGTCCACCAGCTCGGGCGAGAGCTTCACCTCGCCGTCGGCCACCACGTGGTACGCGATGATGATCTGGTTCATGCGCTGGAAGTCGTAGGCCCCGACGAGCTTGGCGGCGCTGACGTCCAGGTTGGTTTCTTCCTTGACCTCGCGCGCGATGCCCTCCTCGGGCGTCTCGCCGGCCTCCATGAAGCCGGTGATGAGCGCAAACATCTTCCCCGGCCAGGCCGCATTGCGCGCCAGCAGCACCTGGCCGCGGTACTCGACGATGGCCGCCAGCACGGGCGTGGGGTTGTTCCAGTGCGTGTGGCCGCAGTTGGGGCAGCGCAGGCGCTCCTTGGGACCGCCGTCTTCCATCAACGCGATCCATTCGAGCGGGGTGGCGCAGGCCTGGCAGAACTTGGGGTGGGGCATGGGAAGTCTCTGTTCTTTTTCTCGGGCGTGCGGCGCCCGGTGGGCGCCGCCGCAGTGTGAAGGGATCAGGCGGGGAAAACGCCCGTCGACAGGTAGCGATCGCCGCGGTCGCAGACCACGAACACGATGGTGGCGTTCTCGACCTTCTTCGACACCTCGATGGCCGCCCACAGCGCGCCGGCCGCCGAAATGCCGCCGAAGATGCCCTCTTCGCGCGCCAGGCGCCGGCACATCTCTTCGGCGTCGTCCTGGCTCACGCTGATTTCCTCGTCGACGCGGCTCGGGTCGTAGATCTTCGGCAGGTACTCGACCGGCCACTTGCGGATGCCCGGAATGCGCGAGCCTTCGGCCGGCTGCGCACCGACGATGCGCACCGCCGGGTTCTTTTCCTTCAGGTAGCGCGAGACGCCGGTGATGGTGCCCGTGGTGCCCATGGCGCTCACGAAGTGGGTGATCTTGCCCTGCGTGTCGGTCCAGATCTCGGGGCCGGTGGTCTCGTAGTGGATGCGCGGGTTGTCGGGGTTGGCGAACTGGTCGAGCACGCGGCCCTTGCCCTGGGCGACCATCTGCTCGGCCAGGTCACGCGCGTATTCCATGCCGCCGCTCTTGGGCGTGAGCACCAGCTCGGCGCCGAAGGCCTTCATGGTCTGGGCGCGTTCCACCGAGAGGTCCTCCGGCATGATCAGCACCATGCGGTAGCCCTTGATGGCCGCGGCCATCGCCAGCGCGATGCCGGTGTTGCCCGAGGTGGCCTCGATCAGCGTGTCGCCGGGCTTGATTTCACCGCGCTCCTCGGCCCGCTTGATCATCGACAGCGCCGGTCGGTCCTTGACCGAGCCCGCCGGGTTGTTGCCTTCGAGCTTGCCCAGGATCACGTTGCCGCGCTTGGCGTTTTCCGCGGCATGGATGCGTTGCAGGGCAACCAGGGGGGTCTTGCCGATGGCGTCTTCGATCGTCGGATAATTCATGCCAGCCACTGTGCCATAATTTTGGGCTTCCTTCCGGATGTGCCCGGGTGGTGAAATTGGTAGACGCAGGGGACTCAAAATCCCCCACCGAAAGGTGTGCCGGTTCGATTCCGGCCCCGGGCACCACGAGACGACACCGTCTCACCCCCACATCAAGAAACCCGCTCGCTTCACTGGCGCAGCGGGTTTTTCTTTGCCTCGGGGCCTTCCAGGCCGGGCAGCGCCCCGCCCTAGCCAAGCACGTCGGCGAGCTTCACCTGCAGCGACAAGGCGGCCTGGTGCAGCAGCTCGAACTCGTCGTCCGGCAGCGGCACGGCCGTGAAGTTGAAGTGGCACAAGGTGCCGGCGACCGCGCCCGAGGGGTTCAAGAGCGGAACGCCGTGGTAGCTGATGGTGTAGTCCCGCCCGGGATGCGTGGCAAAGCGCTCGTCCACGCTCGAGTCGTCGGTGCGGAACCACCCGTCACGCAGGACAAAGGGACAGATGCTCGCCTCGAAGGGCACGCTGGCGATGTTCTCGGGGATCAGCTCGCCTTGCTTGTCGTGCAGGTAGAGGCTCGTGACCAGGTCGGCGCGGATCTTGTAGATCCCGGTGTACCGATGCGGCACGCGCGCGTTCAAGTAGGCGAGGACAGCCTGTGCGCCTTGATCGGCAAGCAACGCTTCAATCGTTTGGGGCATTCGTTTTGTCCGCTTCGCTTCGATCGGTTCGCCATGGTACGCCCGGCCCCGGGGCCATCCGCTTCGGTGTCAGCCCGCTTGCGCGGTCTTCAACGCCGCCACGGCGCGAATCTCCACCCGCAGCGCCGGCCGCGCCAGCGCCGCCACGCCAAGGATGGTCCATGCCGGAAAATCCCCGGTGATGTAGCGGTCCTTCACCTCGCGAAAGCCCGCCAGCTCGTGCTCGACGTCGACGTGGTAGCTCACGATCTCCACCAGGTCGGCAAAGCCGAGCCCTGCGCTTTCGAGCACCACGCCCAGCCGCCGGAAGGCCCAGTCGGCCTGTTCCGATGCGCTCTCGGGCACGCTGCCGTCGGCACGCAGGCCGACCTGCCCCGCCACGAACAGCAGGCCGCCGGCCTTGACGCCGGGCGCGTACTTGAAGGTGTCGAAGACGGCGGTCGAGCCGAAGGTCGGATGGCCGTCGGGGATACGGATGCTCTGTTTGCTCACGGGTTGCGTCCTGTCAGGCGTCTGCCGGCTGCAGGCCGGTATGCACCGTCGGATGCGCGAGTCGCACGCGCAGCTCGCGCTTGAGCCGCGTGTTGTCGAGCCGGCGCGATTCGCCCATGAAGCTCAGCAGTTGCAGCGGCAATTGCCGCTGCGCCTCATCGCGCGCCACGCGCGGCGGGCGGGGCATGCCGTAGAGGTCGGCGGCCAGGTCGAAGTAGTCGCCCATGCGCAGCTCGGTGTCGTCCGACGCGTGCACCACGCGCTGGGGCTTGCCGCGAAACAGCGCCGCCACGCAGGCGCGCGCGAGGTCGTCGGCGTGGATGTGGCTGGTGTAGACGTCGTCCTCGCGGCGCAGCACGGGCGTACCACGCTCCAGGCGGCCGCGCGGGGTGCCGTTCTCGCGGTCGGGCGCGTAGATGCCCGGGATGCGCAGGATGCTGGTGCGCACGCCGGTGCTGCGGCCGAACCAGCGCACGGCGCGCTCGGCATCGACGCGCCGGTGGGAACGCGGGGTGTCGGGGCGCACGCCGCGCGTTTCGCTCACGCGCGCGCCGCCGCAGTCGCCGTACACGCCGCTGGTCGATCCGTAGACCAGCGCCGAGGGCAGCGAGCGCAGCCGCAGCGCCTGCGCCAGCGACACGGTGCGCTGGTCGCGCCACCAGGCCGCGCCGCCTTCGCGCGCGGGCGGCGCCAGGTGCACCACGCGGGTGGCGATGCCCGCCAGGCGGCGCAGGGTGGCGCGGTCGTCCAGGTTGCCCACCAGCGGCCGGATGCCGGCCGCGCGCAGCGCCGCAACGCGGTCGGCCGAGGACGTGAGCGCCACCAGCTGCATGCGCCCGCGCAGGTTGCGCGCCACGCGCTGGCCGACGTCGCCGCAGCCGACGATCAGCAGGCGCTCGCGCCGGAACCGGGCCGGCAGTGCGCCGGAGGGACTATTGATTGAAGGCAAAATCCGGGTTTCCTGTCTCAATTCAGTTGTCCCGGCCGCATGCAGCCGGGAAAGTTCACCCCCGAAGAATACCGATGACTGCTACAGCGCCGCACGAAGCGGGCTTTTCCATCACCGTCGAACCCAGCGGGCGCCACTTCGTGGTCCAGGGCGACGAAACCATCCTCGCGGCCGGCATCCGCCAGGGCATCGGCCTCCCCTACGGTTGCAAGGACGGCGCCTGCGGTTCCTGCAAGTGCAAGAAGCTGTCGGGCGAGGTCACGCTCGGCCCGCACCAGAGCAAGGCGCTGAGCGCCGAGGAGCAACTGGCCGGCTACGTGCTGACCTGCTGCGCCCATCCGACGAGCGACGTGGTGCTGGAGTCGCGCCAGGTCACCGAGGCCGGCGCGCTGCCGATCCGCAAGATGCCGGTGCGCGTGATGGCGCTCACGCGCCAGTCGCACGACGTGATGATGCTGCGCCTGCAGCTGCCGGCCGGCGAGCCGCTGCAGTTCTACGCTGGCCAGTACGTGGAGTTCATCCTGCGCGACGGCGCGCGCCGCAGCTACTCGATGGCCAACGCGCCGCACACGGTGGCCGTGCCGGGCACGGGCCTGGAACTGCACCTGCGCCACCTGCCGGGCGGCAAGTTCACCGACCATGTCTTCGGCGCGATGAAGGAAAAAGAGATTCTGCGCATCGAAGGCCCGTTCGGCAGCTTCTTCCTGCGCGAAGACTCCGACAAGCCGATGATCCTGCTGGCCTCGGGCACGGGCTTCGCGCCGATCAAGGCGCTGCTGGAGCACATGCAGTTCAAGGGCATCGACCGGCCCGCCGCGCTCTACTGGGGCGGGCGCCGCCCCGAAGACCTGTACATGGACGCCTGGCTGCGCGAGCAGCTGGCCGCGATGCCGAACCTGCGCTACGTGCCCGTGGTGTCGAACGCCACGCCGGAAGACAACTGGACCGGCCGCACCGGCTTCGTCCACCAGGCGGTGCTGGAAGACTTCACGGACCTGTCGGGCCACCAGGTGTATGCCTGCGGTGCGCCGATCGTGGTCGACTCGGCCAAGCGCGACTACGTGGCGCTCGCGGGCCTGCCCGAAGAAGAGTTCTTCGCCGACGCCTTCACCACCGAAGCCGACAAGGCCCTGCCCTGAGCCTTCGCGCTCCCCTTTCCTTTTCGCAGACGTGACGCAGAACAACATGAAGACGAGACACTTCCTCCTGACCCTGATCGCCAGCGCTGCCGTGCTCGGCACTGGCCATGCTGCAGCCCAGCAACACCGCCCGATCCGCCTCGTCGTGCCCTACGCGGCCGGCGGCCCGATCGACAACACGGCGCGCATCCTGGCCGAGCAGGTGAAGGACACGCTGGGCGGCCCGGTCATCATCGACAACAAGCCCGGCGCGGGCGGCAACATCGGCGCCGACTTCGTCGCCAAGGCGCCGGCGGACGGCCTCACGATCGGCATCGCGGCCACGGCCACGAACGCGGTGAACCCGTGGCTGTACAGCAAGATGCCATTCAACGCCGCGACCGACTTCGCGCCGATCACGCAGATGGTGCGCGTGCCCAACGTGCTGGTGATGAACGCCGAGACGGCCAACCGCCTGAACATCCGCACGCTGGCCGACCTGATCCGCTACGCCAAGGCCAACCCGGCCAAGCTCAACTACGCCAGCGGCGGCAACGGCAGCGCCGGCCACTTGGCGGGCGAGCTGTTCAAGAAGGAAGCGGGCATCTTCGCGGTACACATTCCGTACAACGGCGGCAACCCGGCGCAGCTGGCGCTGCTGTCGGGCCAGGTCGACTTCAACTTCGACAACCTCGCCACGGCCGCGCCGAACATCCGCTCGGGCAAGCTGAAGGCGATCGCGGTCACGACGCTCAAGCGCAGCAGCGCCCTGCCCGACGTGCCGCCCGTGGCCGACACGCTCAAGGGCTTCTCGATCGACACCTGGTGGGGCCTGGTCGCACCGGCCGGCACGCCGCCCGAGGTGGTCGCGAAACTGAATCAGGCCTTCGTCGCCGCGCTGAACGCGCCGGAAACGAAGACCCGCTTCGCCTCGATGCTGGCCGAGCCGGTCGGCAACTCGTCCGAGCAGTTCGGCAGCTTCATGAAGAGCGAACTGGCCAAGTACGAGAAGGTGGTCAAGGCCACCGGGGCGAAGGTGGACTGACGAGGTCGTCCAGGGGCGCTGCGGCCTGCGTGTCGGTGGCCGCAGCCACGGCCGCCGCCGCTTCGGCCGCCCCGCTCTGGTAGGTGCGCAGGCCCGCAAGGTCGAGCACTTCCACGCCGCCGTGTTCGATGCGCAACAGGCCGTCGCGCTGCAGCGCATGCAGCGCGCGGTTGGCACGCTGGCGCGACACCGCCGACAAGAGGCCGATCTCGTCCTGGCTCAGCCGCACGAAGCGGGTGGCGCGCGGATAGAGGATGGGGTCGAACAGGCTGGCCAGGCAGCGCGCCACGCGCGCGTCGGGGCCGAGCAGGCGATCGAATTCCATGAGGCCGATGAACAGGCTCAGTCGCGCATTGATGTGTAACAACAGAAACCGATTGAAGTCGATGCTGGTGGACATCAGCCGCTCGAAGCTGTGCCGCGGCACGCAGGCCACGCGCGTGGGCCGCAGCGCCACGCCGTCGTAGCGCCAGCATCCGGGGGTGAGCAGCGAGCCTTCGCCGCCCCAGCCGCCGGCGGTCACGCCGGTGAAGGTGGACACGCGCCCGTCGGGCAGCGACACCGACATCTTCATGAGGCCGTCGATCACGCCGATCCAGTGATCGGCCGGCTCGCCGCGCCGCACGACGAAGCCGCCAGCCGGCACCGCGCGCTCGTGCGACTCCTGGACGACGCGGTCGAGTTCGTCGTCCGTGAGCGCGCGCGCCCACAGGCTCTCGCGAAGCATGTTCTCCAACGCGTTCGACATCGCGCCTCCTGCTGTCGTCCCTCGTGACATCGCATCGGCCGAACCGTCGCAGGCGCCGGTCGGCGGGGTCCGTAAGAAATGTCGTTGCAACGACATCTTCGGCGCGGCGATGGTGCCACAGTCATCCGCGTTCGCCAAACAACAAGGAGACAACGATGAAGCGTTCGAACAAGGACCCGCGCCCCGCGCGCGGGCCGGACGACGGGGGTGCGCACGGCCTGCGCCGGCGCGACGTGCTCGGCTACGCCACGGCCGCGCCGCTGGCATCGGCGGCGGCCGGCATCGCAGGGCTCGGCGCCCTCACGGCGCCCGCCTCCGCGGTGGCCGCGCTCCTGCCCATGACCCCGCCCGACACCACCGACCTGATCGACATCGGCGACGCGGTCACGCTGACCTCGCTGCCGACCATGCCGCTGGTGAAGGTGACGAACACCGGCGACGGCCGCGTGCGCCTCGCACTGCCGCGCCTTGAAGTGGGCCAGGGCATCGCCACGGCCAGCGCCATGATGCTGGCCGACAAGCTGCGCCTGCCGCTGAGTGCCATCGAAGTCACCTCGGCCGACGCGAGCCCCGAGCTGATCTGGAACCAGCTCACGGGCGGCTCGTCGAGCGTGCGCTCGATGCACGCCGGCATGCCAGTGCTGGGCGGCCTCGGCGGCCTGCTCTCCGGCTCGACGCCTTCGGTGGTCGGCCAGCGCGTGACGCGGCTCGACGCGCTGGACATCGTCACCGGCCGCAAGAAGTTCACGCTCGACCAGGCGGTGCCCAATGCCAAGCCGACGATGGTGCGGCGCCCGCCGACCATCAACGGCAAGTTCGTCGGCATCAACAACCTGAACACGGTGATGGGCATGCCGGGCGTGATCGGCGTGGTGCCGATTCCCGCCACGAATGGCATCACGCCGACGCCGCCGGGCGTGGCGGTGATGGCCGAGACCTTCGGCCAGGCCTGGGCCGCGGTGAACGCGCTCGACGTGACCTGGGCCGCCGGCCCGCTCGACGGCGAGTCGAACGCCACCATCATGCGCAAGCTGAAGTCGTCGCTGCTGCCCTTTGCACTGCCGCCGCTGGGCGCGCTTACGGTCGAGGCCGAGTTCGAGTTCGCGCCGGCCGCGCACTGTCCGATGGAAGTCGAATGCGCGATTGCCGATGTGCGAGCGGATCGCGCCGAAATCTGGGCCGGGCTGCAAAGTCCCATCGTCACCCAGCAGGCGGTGGCCGCCGAGCTGGGCCTGCCGCTGAACAAGGTCGTCGTGCATGCGGTGCCCTCGGGCGGCTCCTTCGGGCGGCGCCTGTTCTGGGACCCGGTGCTGCAGGCGATCCAGGTGTCGAAGGCGCTGGGGCGCCCCTGCCGCCTGATGTACCACCGCACCGACGACATGCGCCACACGCGCATCCGCCCGCCGATCTACCAGAAGGCGCGCGCCACGATGCTGCTGGGCCAGGTCATCGCCTTCGAGCAGCGCATCGCCAGCGTGCGGCTGGACACGCGCCACGGCTTCGGCAACATGCTCGAGGCCGCCGCCATCGCGCTGCCCAACGCCTTCCCGCAGACGGTGGGCAACTTCGCGATCGAGCAGGTGATGTTCAAGACCATGGTGACCTCGCCGTACAACTTCGGCGTCACGACCAAGCTGCTGACGCCCGTGCCGATGGACATGAACACCTGCTCCTACCGCTCGGTGCACATCCAGCCCGCGCGGCTGGTGGAAGAGATCCTGGTCGACGAGATGGCCCGCGCCGCGCGCAAGGACCCGGTCGCCTTCCGGCTTGAGTACCTGCGCCTGCCGCGTGCCCGCGCGGTGCTGAAGGCGGTGGCGGAGGCCGCGCAATGGGGCAAGGCGATGCCGGCGGGCTTTGCGCAAGGCGTGGGCGTGCACCAGGAGTCGAAGTCCTTCACGGCCTGCATCGTCGAGATCGACGCGCGCGTGCCGGCGCAGGCCCGCGTGGTGCGCGCCACCATCGCCATCGATGTCGGCACGCCGATCAACCCCTCGGGCATCGAGGCGCAGCTGCAGGGCGGCCTGTGCGAATCGATCGCGCTGGTGCTGTCGGCGGGGCTGCACATCCAGAACGGCCTGCCGCTGGAGGGCAGCTACTCGCAATACCACTTCTCGCGCATGAAGCACTACCCGAAGGACGTGAAGATCATCATCCTGCCGGCCAACGGCGAGGCCATCGGCGGGCTGGGCGAGGTCGGCCTGTCGGCGAGTTCGGGTGCGATCGCCAACGCCTATGGGCGCGCCACCGGCATCAAGCCGCGCAGCTTCCCGCTGAACTTCCCGGTCGACTTCACGCCGATCCCGCCGGGCAAGCTGCCCACGCCCGTCAACGTTCCGATCCCCGCCTGAGGAGACCCGCCATGCCTGTGCAATCTTTCAAGGTGAACGGCCAGAACGTCGACGTCGAGGCGCCCGACGACCTGGCGCTGCTGTGGGTGCTGCGTGACAAGCTCGGCATCACCGGCCCGAAGTACGGCTGCGGCATCAACGTGTGCAAGGCCTGCACCTGCCACGTCGACGGCAAGGCCGTGACGACCTGCTCGGTGCGCGTGTCCGACGTGCGCGGCCGCCAGGTGACGACCATCGAGGGCCTGGCCAACGGCAACACGCTGCACCCGGTGCAGCAGGCCTGGATGAACCTGGACGTGCCGCAGTGCGGCTTCTGCCAGCCGGGCCAGATCATGGCCGCGGTCGACCTGCTGCGCCGCACGCGCACCCCGACGGATGCCGACATCGACGCCATCGAGAACGTGTGCCGCTGCGGCACCTACGGCCGCATCCGCGAAGCGATCAAGGCCGCCGCCGCGATGATGGGCTAGGGACCGACGGAAAAACGGCCAGCCACCGCGCTCTGCGGTGCTGGCCGGTTGACGCTGGCGGCGCTTACTCGCCGAGGTAGGCGGCGCGCACGCGCGGGTCGCGCAGCAGTTCCTTGGCGTCGCCGTTCATCGTGATGAGGCCCGACTCCATGACGTAGCCACGGTCGGCCAGTTGCAGCGCGCGGTTGGCGTTCTGCTCCACCAGCAGGATCGTGACGCCCTGCGAGGCCACGGTCTGCACCACTTCGAAGATCTTGTCGCACATGATGGGCGACAGGCCCATGGTGGGCTCGTCGAGCAGCAGCACCTTCGGACGCGCCATGAGTGCGCGGCCCATGGCCAGCATCTGCTGTTCGCCGCCCGACATCGTGCCGGCCAGTTGGTCCTTGCGCTCGCGCAGGCGCGGGAAGGTCACGAACACGCGCTCCATGTCGCTGGCGATCTCGGCCTTGTCGTTGCGGATGTAGGCGCCGATCTGCAGGTTCTCGGTGATCGTCATGCGCGTGAACACGCCGCGGCCCTCGGGCACCATCACGAGGCCCTCGCCCACCAGGTCCCAGGCGCCGCGGCCCTTGATGCTGCGGCCCAGGAATTCGATGTCGCCCGCGCCGGCCGGCAGCGTGCCGGTGATGGCCTTCATGGTGGTGGTCTTGCCGGCGCCGTTGGAGCCGATGAGCGAGACCAGCTCGCCCTCGAACACGTCGAAGTCCACGCCCTTCACGGCCTGGATGCCGCCGTAGCCCACCTTCAGGCCGCGGACCTTGAGCAGGTTCTTGCCTGCGGCCTTGGCGGCGGCCGGTGCCGTCGCGGTGGCCATCGTTGCTTCTGCGGTGCTCATCTCAATGTCCTCCGGTGCCGAGGTAGGCCTCGATCACCTTTTCGTTCTTCTGTACCTCGACCGGGTTGCCCTCGGCAATCTGCTTGCCGTAGTCGAGCACGGTGACGCGGTCGCACAGGCCCATGATGAGCTTGACGTCGTGTTCGATGATCAGGATCGTGCGGTTGTCCTTGCGGATGCGGTCGATGAGCTCGCGCAGCAGGACCTTCTCGGTCGAGTTCATGCCGGCGGCCGGTTCGTCCAGCGCGATGAGCTGGGGGTCGGTGGCCAGGGCACGCGCGATCTCGAGGCGGCGCTGGTCGCCGTAGCTCAGCGTGCGCGCCTTGTAGTCGGCGAACTTGCCGATGCCCACGTAGTCGAGCAGCTCCTGCGCCCGCTTGGCGATGGCCGCTTCTTCGGCCTTGAAGCCCTTGGTGCGCAGCATGGCGCCGAACACGCCGGAATGCGTACGGATGTGGCGCCCGACCATCACGTTCTCGAGCGCCGTCATTTCGGCGAAGAGGCGGATGTTCTGGAAGGTGCGCGCAATGCCGGCCTTGGCCACTTCGTGCACGGCCGTCGGCTGGTAGGGCTTGCCGGCCAGTTCGAAGGTGCCGCTGTCGGGCGTGTACAGCCCGGTGATCACGTTGAAGAAGGTCGTCTTGCCGGCGCCGTTCGGCCCGATCAGGCCGTAGACCTGGCCGCGCTTGATGGTGATGCCCACGTCCGAGAGGGCCTGCAGCCCGCCGAAGCGCTTGGAGATGCCGCGAACGTCGAGGATGGTGTCTGTCGTCATGTCTGTGTGTCCTTGGCTCACGGATTGATGGACATGGGACGCGATGCCGCACCCGGCACTTCGTCAGCGGGGCTGTCGATGCCCGGTGCATGGGTCTGCAGCGTTCCGGGCGCCACGGCCGCATGGGCCGGGTCGACGGGCACGCCGCCCTTCTTTGTTAGCGTCTTGCCGTGTTCCGGCGAGGGCCACAGGCCGCGCGGGCGCATCAGCATGATGATGATCATGGCGAGGGCAATGAACAGCTGGCGCAGGATGGACGCGTCGAGGCGGCCGTCGGTCATCGCCTGCAGCGGGCCGGCCACGTAGCGCAGCACTTCGGGCAGCGCGGCCAGCAGCACGGCACCCAGGATGACGCCAGGCAGGTGCCCAAGGCCGCCCAGCACGACCATGGCGACGATCATCACCGACTCCATCAGGCTGAAGGACTCGGGCGACACGAAGCCCTGGAAGGCTGCGAACATCGCGCCCGACACGCCGCCGAAGCTGGCGCCCATGCCGAAGGCCAGCAGCTTCATGTTGCGGGTGTTGATGCCCATCGCCTTGGCAGCGATTTCATCTTCGCGGATGGCCATCCAGGCGCGGCCGATGCGCGAGATCTGCAGGCGGTGCGAGATGATGATGGTGGCCACCACCAGCGCCAGGAACAGGTAGTAGTACAGCGTGACCGAGGAGATCGTGAAGCCGTCGAACTTCCACGCCTTGCCGAGGTCGAGGCCCCAGAACTTGATGGAGTCGATCGCCGTGATGCCCTTCGGCCCGTTGGTGATGTTGATCGGCTGGTCCAGGTTGTTCAGGAACACCCGGATGATTTCACCGAAGCCGAGCGTGACGATCGCGAGGTAGTCGCCGCGCAGCTTCAGCGTGGGCGCCCCCAGCATCGCGCCGAGCACCCCGGCCACCACCAGCGCGAGCGGAACCACGATCAGGAGCGAGGTGTGCAGCCCGTTCGGGAACATCGCCTTGAACCACGGAAAGGTGTCCGAGAGGTGCGACGAACCCATCAGCGCGTAGAGGTACGCGCCGACCGCAAAGAAGGCCACGTAGCCCAGGTCGAGCAGGCCGGCGTAGCCGACCACGATGTTCAGGCCGAGCGCGAGCATCACGTAGAGCAATGCGATGTCGGCGATGCGCACCCAGGCGTTGCCCTGGGTCTGCAACAGGATGGGCAGCGCCAGCACGGCGACCACGCCGAGGATGTAGAGCGCGAGGTTCTTGCTGTTCTTCATGGTGTGCTGCTCCTCAGGCCCGGTCCGCCACGCGCTCGCCGAGCAGACCAGAAGGCCGCAGCGTGAGCATCACGATCAGCACGATGAAAGCGAAGATGTCGCTGTAGTTGCTGCCCAGCACACCACCCGTGAGGGTGCCGATGTAGCCGGAGCCGATGGCCTCGATGAGGCCGAGCAAAATGCCGCCGACCACCGCGCCGGCCAGGTTGCCGATGCCGCCGAACACGGCCGCGGTGAAGGCCTTGAGGCCGGGCAGGAAGCCCATCGCATGTTGCGCGATGCCGTAGTTGGAGGCGTACATCACGCCGGCGATGGCCGCGAGCACGGCGCCGATGATGAAGGTGGCCGAGATGACCATGTCGGGCCGGATGCCCATGAGCGCCGCGACGCGCGGGTTCTCGGCGGTGGCGCGCATCGCGCGGCCGAGCTTGGTGTAGTTGACCAGCCACATCAGGATCACGAGCGAGAACGCCGTGACGCTGAGGATCATGACCTGCGTCGGAGAGATCACGGCGCCGCCCACGTGGATGGGGTCGGTCGGCAGCAGGTTGGGATACGCCTTGTTGGTCGGCTTCCAGATGATCATGGCCAGCGTCTGCAGCAGGATCGACACGCCGATGGCGGTGATGAGCGGTGCGAGCTTGGGGCTGTTGCGCAGCGGCCGGTAGGCCACTTTCTCGATCACGAAGTTGAGGCTTGCCGCGACGACGCAGGCAATGATCAGCGCAACGAAGAGGATCAGCCAGCCCGGGGTGTTGGGCATTCCGTCCTTCATGAGCCCGATGATGGTCCAGCTCGTGAGCGCCCCCACCATCAGCACTTCACCGTGCGCAAAATTGATCAGATTGATGATGCCGTACACCATGGTGTAGCCCAAGGCTATCAAGGCATACATGCTGCCGAGAACCAGACCGTTGATGATCTGCTGCAGCAATATTTCCATAACGCGATTCCCTATGTGTTGCACCTTGCGGGTGCCATTCACCTACCGAGGCACCGGTTTGGCGCCACTGGCTTGACAAGCAAAAAACCAGCCAACATGTGTCGCCGGCAGATTTGGTGGGCGGGATTGTAGACACGCCCCGGCGCTGTTTTGGGGCGGGATGACCGGGGTTTACCCGCTCACTTCATGCTGTATGCGCGTGAAGTCATGCAGATGCGCAAACCTGTATCAGCGATCTGAATTTGTGTTGAGGCGACGCAGTTCGCGCAGCTTTTCCGCGATGCGGATTTCGAGTCCACGCTCGACCGGTTCGTAGAACACCTGGCCTTCCAGGCCCTCGGGCAGGTAGCGCTCGCCGGCGGCGAAACCGCCCTCCTCGTCGTGCGCGTAGCGGTACCCCTTGCCGTAGTCGAGCTCCTTCATGAGCTTGGTCGGCGCATTGCGCAGGTGCATCGGCACCGGGCGCGTGCTGTCTTTCTTCACCAGCGCGCGCACCGCGTTGTAGGCCTTGTAGACCGCGTTCGACTTGGGCGCGATGGCCAGGTAGACCACGCATTCGGCCAGTGCCAGCTCGCCTTCGGGGGTACCCAGTCGCTCGTAGACCTCGGCCGCATCGAGCGCCAGGCGCAGCGCACGCGGGTCGGCCAGGCCGATGTCTTCGCTGGCCATGCGCACGAGGCGGCGCGCCATGTAGCGCGGGTCGGCGCCGCCGTCGAGCATGCGCACGAACCAGTAGAGTGCGGCGTCGGGGTCGCTGCCGCGCACCGATTTGTGCAGCGCGCTGATGGTGTCGTAGAACTGCTCGCCGCCCTTGTCGTAGCGGCGCATGCGCTCGCCGAGCACGCGCAGCAGCCACTCGTCGGTGATGTTCGTGAGCTTCTCGGCGCCGGCCGCAACGGCCAGGGTCTCGAGCGTGTTGAGCAGGCGGCGCGCGTCGCCGTCCGCGTAGGCGACCAGGCGGTCGATGGCCGCCTCGTCGATGGCCGGAACCGCCTGGATCGCTTGCGCCTTGGCAACGATCTGCTTCAGGTCGCCTTCGTTGAGCGACTGCAGCACGTACACCGCCGCCCGCGACAGCAAGGCCGAATTGACTTCGAACGACGGGTTCTCGGTGGTCGCGCCGATGAAGGTGAAGAGGCCCGACTCGACGTGCGGCAGGAACGCGTCCTGCTGGCTCTTGTTGAAGCGGTGCACCTCGTCGACGAAGACGATGGTGCGCTGCTGCGTGAGCCCGTCGCGCGCTGCCGTGGCCTGCTCGACCGCCTCGCGGATGTCCTTCACGCCGCCCAGCACTGCGCTGATGCTCAGGAACTGCGCGTCGAAGGCGTCGGCCATGAGCCGCGCGATGGTGGTCTTGCCGGTGCCCGGCGGCCCCCAGAGGATGCAGGAGTGCGGCTGGCCCGACTCGAAGGCGATGCGCAGCGACATGCCCGGACCGAGCAGGTGCTGCTGGCCGATCACTTCGCCGAGCGTCTTGGGACGCAGGCGCTCGGCGAGGGGCTGGTGGGTGCGCGGGGCCAAACCGGGGACTGTCCTGCTGTGGGTGATTACTGCTTGAGCACGTCGGCACCCGCGGGCGCCTTGAAGTCGAAGGTGCTCGCGGGCAAGGCCGGGTTCACCTCGACCTTGCTGAACTTGAGCACCGAGCGCTGGCCGAAGCTGTCCAGGATCTCGAGGGCCGCGAGCGCGTCACCCTGGAAGCCGACCATCACGCTCTGCAGCTGGCCGTCCTTGTTCTTCGGCGTGGCCTTGACCCACTGCAGGCCGTCGCGCTCGGGCGCGGCTTCCAGCGCAAAGTCAGCCTGCAGGGCGCGCAGGTCGGCGGCGGAGGCAATCAGCGCGGCGGGCGTCGAACCCAGCGCCTGCGCCTGGGCGCGCTGCGTGACCTGGTTCAGGTCGGCGTCGTAGAGCCAGAGCGTCTTGCCGTCGGCCACGATGCTCTGGGCAAAGGGCTTGCGATAGTCGAACTTGAATTTGCCGGGGCGATGGAATTCGAAGGTGCCGGTCGAGGTCTTGACGCGGCCCGGCTGGCCCTCGCGCGGCGGGGCCGTCACGGTCTGGGTGAACTCGGCGCGGCCGGACTTGACCGTCTTCACGAAGGCTTCGAGGCTTTCGAGCCCGTCGGCCCAGGCACTGCCGGCCACCGTGCAGATCAGGCCGGCCAACAGCCAGAGGCGGGTTTTCTTCATGGGGGATTCCTCGGAAAAACGTTGCTGCGATGCCCATCGACACTACCCGCCGCAGGTGCCGGCTTCTGTAGGCTTTCATGAAGATTTGCAGCAGCGCCGGTGCGCGTTTGCAAATTGCCTCTCAGCACGTAACCAGCCCTGCCGCGGTGGTGATGCGGGTCGTCGTCGATGGTGCGCCGGCGGGTCACTCCGCCTGGCGTGCGGGCACGAGGATCTCGCGCTGGCCGCTGCCGCTCATGGCGCTCACGAGGCCGGCCTTTTCCATGTCCTCGACCAGGCGCGCGGCGCGGTTGTAGCCGATCTTCAGGTGGCGCTGCACCAGCGAGATGCTGGCCTTGCGGTTCTTGAGCACGACCTCGACCGCCTGGTCGTACATCGGGTCCTTTTCGCCGTCGCCGCCTCCGAGCAGGTCGCCATCACCGTCGCCATCGACCGTGCCGCCTTCGAGCACGCCCTCGATGTAGTCGGGCTCGCCCTGGCTCTTGAGGTAGGCCACCACGCGATGCACTTCCTCGTCGCTCACGAAGGCACCATGCACGCGGATCGGCAGACCGGTGCCGCTGGCCATGTAGAGCATGTCGCCCATGCCCAGCAGCGCCTCGGCGCCCATCTGGTCGAGGATGGTGCGGCTGTCGATCTTGGAGCCCACCGAGAACGCGATGCGCGTGGGGATGTTGGCCTTGATGAGGCCGGTGATCACGTCGACACTGGGGCGCTGCGTGGCCAGGATCAGGTGGATGCCGGCGGCGCGGGCCTTTTGCGCCAGGCGGGCAATCAGCTCTTCGATCTTCTTGCCGACCACCATCATCAGGTCGGCCAGCTCGTCGATGATGACCACGATGTGCGGCTCGCGCTTCAGCGGTTCCGGATCGTCCGGCGTGAGGCTGAAGGGGTTGTAGATGAACTCCTCGCGCGCCTTGGCTTCGTCGATCTTGGTGTTGTAGCCGGCCAGGTTGCGCACGCCGAGCTTGCTCATGAGCTTGTAGCGACGCTCCATCTCGGCCACGCACCAGTTCAGGCCGTGCGCCGCCTGGCGCATGTCGGTGACCACGGGCGCCAGCAGGTGCGGGATGCCTTCGTAGACCGACATTTCGAGCATCTTCGGGTCGATCATGAGCAGGCGGACGTCGCGTGCCTCGGCCTTGTAGAGCAGCGACAGGATCATCGCGTTGATACCCACCGACTTGCCCGAGCCGGTGGTACCGGCCACCAGCACGTGCGGCATCTTCGCGAGGTCGGCCACCACGGGGTTGCCGATGATGTCCTTGCCCAGGCCCATCGTGAGCATCGACTTGCCCTCGTTGTAGACCTGCGAGCCCAGGATTTCACTGAGCTTGATCGACTGGCGCTTGGCGTTCGGCAGTTCGAGCGCCATGTAGTTCTTGCCAGGAATGGTCTCGACCACGCGGATCGACACCAGCGAGAGCGAACGCGCCAGGTCCTTGGCGAGGCCGAGGATCTGCGAGCCCTTGACGCCGGTGGCGGGCTCGATCTCGTAGCGCGTGATGACGGGGCCCGGCGAAGCGAGCACCACGCGCACCTCGACACCGAAGTCCTTGAGCTTCTTCTCGATCATGCGCGAGGTCATCTCGAGCGTGTCGGAGGACACCGTCTCCTGGCGCACCAGCGCGGCGTCGAGCAGGTCGACCTGCGGCAGCTTGCTGTCGGGCAGTTCCTTGAAGAGCGGCTTCTGGCGCTCCTTGACGACGCGGTCGCTGCGGGGGACCTCGGTCATCGCGGGTTCGATCTGCACCGGCGGCGATGCAGGTCGGCGCTTGGGCGCGACTTCTTCCTCTTCGTCGTCGAAGCTCGGCTCGAGAGGGCCGGCGTCGCCGAACGTGGCCTCCTTGCTGGGGCGCATTTTCTTGGCGCGCGGCGCGGGCGCCAGCTCTTCCTCGTCGCCGGCGCGTTCGCGCGCGGCCTGCTTGCCCATGGCGATGTCGGCCGCCATTTCGCGCTTTTCACGGCGCGACTCGAACAGCGAGTACGCACGGGCACCGATGCGCTCGGCGATCAGGCTCCAGGAGAAACGGAACACCAGCGCCGAGCCGATCACGCCGCCGGCGATGGCGACCAGCGCCGAGCCCGTGAAGCCCAGCCAGCGCACGCTCGCCGGACCGACAAGGTAGCCGAGGGCGCCGCCGCCCGACCCCGGTAGGTGCGATTCGAGCCGGTACAGGCGCGACCATTCGAGCACCGCGCTCGCGCACAGCAGCAGGACCAGGCCGAACCAGAAAGCGAGGCGGCTGCGGTTGAAGCGGCCGCGCGGGGGCTGTTCGACCGCCGGCGTCGGTTCGCCGCCGCGCAGCCAGCCGGCCAGCGACGAGAGCCACGCGCGCAGGCCCGCCGCAAGGCACCACCAGACGGAATAGCCGGCAAGGAAGTAGCTGCCATCGGCCAGCCAGGCGCCGATGCGGCCGCCCCAGTTCTTGATCTCACCGCCCGTGCCCGAGGTCGACCAGGCGGCATCGGACGGGGTGAAGCTCAGCATCGCCAGCAGCCAGAACAGGAGGGCTGCGAACCCGGCGATCAAGGTGATTTCGTGGGCGAAGCGCAGGGCGCGCAGGCGCACGGGTTGCCCTTCGGCAGCGGAAGAAGAGGAGGACGATTGAAGCGTATGGAGCGAATAGGTCATGAAAAGCACGGCGCCCGGCCCGAAAAAACGCAGGCCGGCCGCCCCGAACACTACAACAAAAGGCCGTGGACACCGAAAGCGCCCGGCCTATGGGCTCAGGTCAGCGTCAGGAGCCGGTCCTTGATGATCACCGAGCCGTCTTCCTGGGACTGGACGAAACCGCGCTCTTCCAGGTCCTTCATGACGCGGCTCACCATTTCGCGCGACGCGCCGACCATCTTGGCCAGGTCCTGGCGGGAGATCTTGTCGCGGACCTTGAGGTTGCCCATGCCGTCCTGGCTGGCGAACTCGAGCAGTGCGCGAGCGACGCGACCGTACACGTCCATCAGCGCCAGCGACTCGATCTTGCGGTCGGCGTGGCGCAGGCGCTGCACCAGGCCGCGCATGATGTTGTAGGCCATCGAGGAGTTCTCGGGCAGGCAGCGCGCGAAGGCGTCGCGGCCCAGCATGAGCACGTCGCACTGGATTTCGGTGCGCACGGTGGCCGAATGCGGCTCGTCGTCGATCAGGCTCATCTCGCCGAGGTAGTCGCCGGGATGCAGCGTGGCCAGGATCACCTCGCGGCCACGGCTGTCGGCGCTCGTGACGCGGGCGCGGCCGGTCAGGATGATGTACAGCGCATCGGATTTCTTGCCCTGCTCCACGACGACCTCGGCGCGTTTGAAGCGCTTCTTGATGATCGCATCCGCAATGCTTGCGGACTGCGAGGCCGTCAACGACGCGAACAATGGAACGCGCCGAAGCAATTCAAGGTTGGACAGCATCGACATTAATCAATCCCTGAAACAGCGCGCGATGTGATCCTGATGCTGAGCCCATGGATTACTACAATCGCGCGCATTGAAAACACCGTGCACCCGGTGTTGAACCGGGCGGTGATACTCCCCACGTATCGCTACCACCCTGAAAATGTACACGCTGACGCAGCGTCCATCCTAGGTTTTCTACTCATGTCCGCACCCCAACACGCCAAGGTTCTCATTCTGGGCTCCGGCCCGGCCGGCTACACCGCCGCCGTCTACGCCGCACGCGCCAACCTCCAGCCTTTGCTCATCACGGGCATCGCGCAAGGCGGTCAACTCATGACCACGACCGAGGTCGACAACTGGCCGGCCGACGTGCACGGCGTGCAGGGCCCCGAGCTGATGCAGCGCTTTCTCGAGCACGCCGAACGCTTCAAGACGCAGATCGTGTTCGACCACATCAACAAGGTCGACCTGAGCAAGCGCCCGTTCACGCTCACGGGCGACAGCGGCACCTACACCTGCGACTCGCTGATCATCGCCACGGGCGCATCGGCCAAGTACCTGGGCCTGGATTCCGAAGAGAAGTTCATGGGCCGCGGCGTCTCCGCCTGCGCGACCTGCGACGGCTTCTTCTACCGTGAGCAAGAGGTCTGCGTGATCGGCGGCGGCAACACGGCCGTCGAGGAAGCGCTGTACCTCTCCAACATTGCAAACAAAGTCACACTCGTGCATCGCCGCGACAAGTTCCGCGCCGAGCCGATCCTGATCGACAAGGTCATGGAAAAAGTAGCCGAAGGCAAGATCGTGCTGAAGCTGCACAGCCAGCTCGACGAGGTGCTCGGTGACGGCACGGGCGTGACGGGCATCCGCATCAAGAACACGCAGACCGGCGCGACCGAAGAGATCACGCTCAAGGGCTGTTTCATCGCGATCGGCCATCACCCGAACACCGACATCTTCCAGGGCCAGCTGGAAATGAAGGACAACTACATCCTGACCCGCTCGGGCCTGAAGGGCTTCGCGACGATGACCAGCGTGCCCGGCGTGTTCGCGGCCGGCGACGTGCAGGACAACATCTACCGCCAAGCCATCACCAGCGCCGGCACGGGCTGCATGGCTGCCCTCGACGCGCAGCGCTTCCTGGAAGAGCACTGAGGCCTATCCCACGTGGAACGGGGCACCGGCCAGCGCGGCCGGATTTCCCGTATCTGCGACGGCCCCCGGCCTCGCTGAGCCCGAAAGGGCTATAATCCGAGGCTTTGCCGAAACAGGGCCTACCTCCCACCGGGAGTCGGGTTGCGGCAAATCCGGGGTACCGCCACCCGTTTCTGGCGAGGTCAAGCTGCAAAACACCCTGCAATCGCCACGATTGCGCCGGTGCCAGCTGTTCAAGAAAGAGTGTCCACATGGCACGCGTATGCGACGTAACGGGCAAAGGCCCGATGGTCGGAAACAACGTTTCCCACGCCAACAACAAAACCAAGCGCCGGTTCCTGCCGAACCTGCAATACCGCCGTTTCTGGGTCGAGACCGAAAACCGTTGGGTTCGCCTGCGCGTTTCGAGCGCTGCACTGCGCCTGATCGACAAGAACGGTATCGATGCCGTGCTCGCAGACCTGCGTGCCCGCGGCCAAGCTTAAGGAGCTGAATCATGGCAACGAGCAAAGGCGGACGCGAAAAGATCAAGCTGGAATCCACCGCGGGTACCGGCCACTTCTACACGACGAGCAAGAACAAGAAGACGATGCCTGAAAAGATGTCGATCATGAAGTTCGACCCCAAGGCACGCAAGCACGTCGAATACAAGGAAATCAAGCTGAAGTAATTCGGCCTGTTCTCCCCCAAAAAACCCGCTGCTCACCCAGCGGGTTTTTTATTGCCTGTCGTTTTTACGAAAGCAGAAAAAGTCGGGCATGAAAAAGCCGACCCGCAGGTCGGCTTCTTCACTGAGCGAGGGCAACAGCGCGGGAGGCGCCGGCCCTTTGCCTCGTCAGGCGCGCGCAGCGCGCAGGCGGGTCGAGAACTCGCGCAGGCCGGCGATGCCACTGGCTTCCGCACGGTGACACCAGGCCGCCAGGTCGGCCGCCAGTTGCTCGCGCGATTGCGAGGTGTTCAGCCAGAGCTGGCGCAGCTCTTCGCGCATCGTGACCATCTTGTCGAGCACCGGGTGCGCAGCACGAGCCTGCACCAGATGGGTGCGCGCCGAGGCAGGCACCTTGTCGTCGTCGCGATGCAGCCAGCGCTTGGCCGCCTTGAGCACCGACAGGTCGGCGCCCTTGGCCTTGAGCACGTCGATTTCCTCGCTGGTCGCACGGCGCATTTCGCGGGCGTAGCCGGCCATCACTTCGTAGCGGTTGGCGATGACGGCCTCGAGCGTCTTCTCGTTGGCCACGGGCTGGATGTCGCCCATCTGCATCTTCGGCGGCACCTTCTTGACCTTGGCCCAGCCGAGCTTCTGGAACACCTGGATGTAGACCCAGCCGATGTCGAACTCGTACTTCTTGACCGAGAACTTGGCCGAGGTCGGGTAGGTGTGGTGGTTGTTGTGCAGCTCTTCGCCACCGATGATCAGGCCCCAGGGCATGATGTTGCGGCTGGCGTCGGACGCCTCGAAGTTGCGGTAGCCCCAGTAGTGGCCGATGCCGTTGATGATGCCGGCGGCGGTGATCGGGATCCAGAGCATCTGGACCGCCCACACGGTCAGGCCGAGCGCGCCGAACAGCGCCAGGTTGATCACCAGCATCAGGCCCACGCCTTGCCAGCTGTAGCGCGTGTACAGGTTGCGTTCGATCCAGTCATCGGGCGTGCCGTGACCGTAGCGCTCCATCGTTTCCTTGTTCTTCGATTCCTTGCGGTACAGCTCGGCGCCGCGCCAGAAGACTTCGTCGATGCCCTTGACCTGCGGGCTGTGCGGGTCGTCGGCGGTTTCGCACTTCGCGTGGTGCTTGCGGTGGATGGCGACCCATTCCTTCGTCACCATGCCGGTGCCGAGCCAGAGCCAGAAACGGAAGAAGTGCGAGGGGATCGGACCGAGGTCCATCGCCTTGTGTGTCTGCGTGCGGTGCAGAAAGATCGTGACCGCTGCGATGGTGATGTGCGTGGTGACGAGCGTGTACAGCACGACTTGCCACCAGGCAATGTCCCACAGGCCGTGTCCGAGCCATTGGATGACCGCGTTCAGAACGGCGGAGTCAGGAAGCATCATTGAGTCAGGTACTCCATGGCCACACGAAGGTGCAGCCTTCAGGTAACCCGCGATTTTAGGATGTCAGGGCCAAAACGAGGCCTTTTGTCCTTCTGTCACACCGCAGATTTACCCTAGTTTGGAGCCCCGCGCCTATTTCCGGTTCCACACGGCGGCAAAAAAGCCGTCGGTGGCGTGGCGATGCGGCCACAGACGCAGGTAGCGCCGGCCGTCTTCCCCGCCCGCGCAGAGGGTTTCGGCGCCCTCCACCTTGAGCGCCTGGAGCAGTTCCGCGGCATCCATGGGCACGAAATCGGGGTTCGCGGCGGCAAACGCCTCGGCGATGGCCTCGTTTTCCTCCGGCAGCACGCTGCAGGTGGCGTACACCAGCCGGCCACCCGACTTCACGAGCCGGGCCGCGCTTTGCAGGATGGCGGTCTGCTTGGCCGTCAGTTCGGCCACCGACTTGGCCGATTGCCGCCATTTGAGGTCAGGGTTGCGGCGCAGCGTGCCGAGCCCCGAACAGGGCGCGTCGACCAGCACGCGGTCGATCTTGCCGGCCAGGCGCTTGATCCGGTCGTCACGCTCATGGGCGATCGCGGCCGGGTGCACGTTCGAGAGCTTGCTGCGCGCCAGCCGCGGCTTGAGCGCGTCCAGGCGGTGGGCCGATGTGTCGAAGGCGTAGAGCCGGCCGGTGTTGCGCATGGTCGCGCCGATGGCCAGGGTCTTGCCGCCGGCGCCGGCGCAGAAATCGACCACCATTTCGCCGCGCTTGGCGTCCAGCAGCAGCGCGAGCAGTTGCGAGCCTTCGTCCTGCACCTCGATGGCGCCGCGCACGAACGCGTCGAGCTTGGTCAGCGCGGGCTTGCCGTCGATGCGCAGCCCCCAGGGCGAGAACGGCGTCACTTCAGATTTGATAGCAGCCTTCGCAAGCTCCGCCTTCACTTCGGCCCGCTTGTCGGTGAATGCATTGACGCGCAGGTCGAGCGGCGCCGGCTGCTGCAGGCTCTCGACCATCGGCCAGAAACCGTCGCCCAGCTGCGCCTTGAGCGGCGTGACCAGCCATTCGGGCAGGTTGTGGCGATGGCGTTCGAGCAGGTCGTCGGGCTTGACGGCGTCGCAGTTGTCGAGCCAGCGCTTCTCGGTGTCGTTGAGCGCGCTCTTCAAAAAGTCGCGCGGGCCGTGAAAGCCCAGGATCGCCATGCGGCGCTCCTTCGAACCGCTGCCCGAAGGCGACAGGTGATCGAACAGCAGCTTCTTGCGAAGCACGGTGTAGACGGTTTCGGCGAGCGTCGCGCGCTCGCGCGGGCCGAACTCGCGGTGGTCGCGGAAAAAGCGCGAAACGACCTGGTCGGCCGGGTGATCGAATTTCAGGACAAGGCCGACCAGATCGGCGGTGGCCTCCAACAGGGCTTTGGGATGCATAGCCCCGATTGTCTCAGCCGGCCGGCCTCGCGGCCGAAACGCCTCAGGCGCCGCGCACCCAGACGGTTCCGAAGGCCTGCCGCTCGATGTCTTCCAGCGTGGGCGAATGCCCCGCCCAGAGCACGAGCGCCGCGCCCGGCAAGGTCAGGGTCTGCTCGAGTTCGCGGCACAGGTGCCAGCGGTCCTCGTCGTCGAGCCCCGGCACCTCGACGAACACGATGTACGCCCGCCGCCAGGCGAACTCGCGCAGGTTCTTGCGCACCACCCACAGCCGCGACACGGGCAGGCAGCGCGCGATGTCGGCGCGCAGCTCGCCCAGCTCGTGGTCGTTCAGGTCGTGGCGCGAGATCTGGCTGAAGAACGGCGTGTCGGTGATCTCTTCCCAGGCGCGCGCTTCGGCCTCCTCCGCCTCCTTGAGCCGCGCGCGCCACAGCTTGAGCCCCTGCTCGTCGTGCGGCCCCGCTTCGGGATCTTCGAGCGAAGCGACGGCGTTCTTGGCCGCCCACCAGCGGCTGGCCACGCCCGACTGGTGCAGCCGCTCGAGCACCGCCAGTCGCTCGGCGCGTTCGCGCGCGGGCAGCATCTGGGCCAGCCCGCGCAGCGCGCCCGGATGGTCCGGTGCGATCCGCAAGGCGCTCTCGTAGCGCGCGCGCACCGGCGCCGCCGGGTCGAGCCGGCGCTCGGCGTCGGCCCACTCGACCATCTCGTCGGGCGTGTTGCGCTCGCCGCGGGCCGCCAGCACCGCGATGCGCTCACGGATGCGCGAGCGGTGCGCGTGGTGCTGCTTCCAGTCGGCCGCGTGGGCGCGGCGCCAGGCATTGTCGAAATGCGCGATCCACTTGTGCTTGTCAGCCAGCATGTCCAGCGCGGGCCGCTGCGACCAGGCCGGCAGCGCCGCCTTCTGGTTCAAGGCTTCCAGCCGGTCGCGCAGCACGGGATGGGTGTCGTCCAGGTCGCTCACGCGCCGCATCGCCTCGCGCAGCGCCTGGCGCGCGAATTCCTCGCTCGGCGGCGTGCGGGCGCGCTGCCGCAAAGCGGCAAAGGGGCCGGGCGGCAGCGGCTCGCGCTCGGCGCGCGCCCAATGCCAGGGCCAGAACTCGCTGGCATACCAGTTGCCCTTGATGGCCACTTCGGTGAGCGCGGCCGCGGCCACCGCGGTGCCGAGCAGCCGGCCCGAGATGCGGTCGGCCTCGTACTCGTCCTGGCGGGCCAGCGCGAAAGTCTTGGCGGCAAAACGCGGAAAGTACCAGCGGAAGAAGGCCTGCGACACCAGCGCCATCACGCCCTCGTCGCGCTGCAGGCTGGCATCGAGCCGCAGCCACGACAGCCGCGTGCGGTAGATCCAGGCGCTCAGGCGGCCGTGGTTGCCGCGCAGGTGGCCGTATTCGTGGGCCAGCACCGACAGCAGGCGCTGCCGGTCCAGCATCATCAGCAGCGGCAGGCCGATGCTCAGCGAGTTGAGCGCGCCGCCGAACAGGCCGAAGCGCGGCACCTGGCGGATGCTGGCGTTGAAGTTGTCGTCCAGGTAGACACGGTGCACCGGCGGCCCCTTGATGCGCTCGCGGATGCGGTCCAGCGCCTCGAACAACCCGGGCGCGTCGGCGCGCGTGAGCGGCTCGCCGTCGGGCTCGTCGAAGTGCACCCAGAGCGCACGCAAAGTCGCCCAGAACAGGCCCAGCGCGAACACGAGCAGCCAGCCGCGGGTGAAGTTGAAGCGCCCGTCGGCCACCGAGACGACCACCCAGGCCACAATGCCCACCGCCAGCCCGAGGCAGGCCAGCACCCAGAGGTAGCCGAGCGCGGCGAACGCCGCGACGCCACGCCGGTAGCGCGCGCTGTCGTCCGCACTCGCGTGCTCGCTCAGGCGAACCAGGTGAACAAAATCCGCACGGTCCATCCGACTCCCGTCAAAGACTCATCCGACAGTTGTTACCGAAGAAAGAAGCCCCCGTTGAACGACGAAGACCTCCCTCCCCTGATCGAAACGCCCCCTGGCCGCTACCGCCACTACAAGGGCGGTGAATACGACGTGATCGGCACCGTCCGCCACAGCGAGACGCTGGAGCCGATGACGCTGTACCGCGCCCTCTACGGTGCCCGCGGCCTGTGGGTCCGGCCCGCCGCGATGTTCGAGGAAACCATCGAGATCGACGGCCGCCCGCAGCGCCGGTTTGCCCCGGTCGACGCTCAGCCGCAGTGAACGTCCTTGACGCGGCCACGCGCGTCGACGCTGATGTTGAGCCGTCCGGGGTTGAGTTCCATGGTGACCGCCTGGTTCGGCTTGAGCACCCGTGCCGTGCCGGCGCCGGCACGTGCGCGCGCGGCGGCTTCGAGCTGAGGCGTCACCTGCTGGCCCACGGCAAAGCGGGCGCCTTCGGCGTTGCACTGGAAGACGGGCTCGGCCGGCGCGGCGGGCGCAGGCGCAGCGGCGCCCGGTGCGGGCGCGGGGGCCGGCGCGGCGCAGGCGGCCAGCAGGGCCGCGGTGGCCAACGTCAACAGCAGCGATTGGGTTTTCAAAGTTCTGTGCTCCCGAAAACCCAACAATATAAACAACTTTAAGCTTTGTGACTCAATGTATCCAACAGCCATCCAGCGATGGCGCGCGGATACAGCAGGTGCTCCTGGGACAGCACCCGGGCGGCCAGCGTGGCCGCCGTGTCGTCCGGCAGCACCGGCACCACGGCCTGCGCCAGGATCGGCCCGTGGTCGAGCTCGGCCGTGACCTGGTGCACCGTCACCCCGGCCACCTTGCAGCCCGCCTCGATGGCGCGCTGGTGCGTGTGCAACCCCGGAAAAGCCGGCAGCAGCGAGGGGTGGATGTTCACCAGCCGCCCCGCGTAGCGCGCCACGAAGCCCGGCGTCAGGATGCGCATGAAGCCCGCCAGCACCACCAGCGCCGGCGCGTGGGCGTCGACCGCCTCGGCCAGCGCCGCGTCGAAGGCCTCGCGGCTGTCGAAGGCCTGGTGCGGCACCACGGCGGTCGCGATGCCGTGCGATGCGGCCAGCGCCAAGCCGCCGGCCTCCGCCTTGTTGCTGATGACGGCGGCAATGCGCGCGCCGAAGCGCTCGGCCCAGCGGTCGCGCTCGGCGGCGCGCACGATGGCCGCCATGTTCGAGCCGCCGCCGGAGATCAGGATCACGATGTTCTTCATGGGAGGCCGGGATTATCCGTGCCCCGCCAACACCCCGATCAGCCTCCCGTCGACCCGCACGCTGGCGTGCTTGTCGCGACGCGGACACCGGATCGCAGCACGACCGTGCTAAAACTCGCAGTTCCGGAGACACCCCGCGTCTGCGGTGGACCGATCAACACAGCGAGGCACGCATGGATTTGAGCTTCACACCCGAAGAACAGAAGTTCCGCGAAGAAGTTCGCGCATGGGTCAAGGACAACCTCCCCCAGGAGATTTCGCACAAGGTGCACAACGCGCTCGAACTGACGCGCGACGATCTGCAAGGCTGGGCCAAGATCCTCGGCAAGAAGGGCTGGCTGGGCTACGGCTGGCCCAAGGAATTCGGCGGCCCCGGCTGGACCGCCGTGCAGCGCCACCTGTTCGAGGAAGAAACCGCACTGGCCGGCGCGCCGCGCATCATCCCCTTCGGCCCCGTCATGGTGGCCCCGGTGATCATGGCCTTCGGCAACGCCGAGCAGCAAAAGCGCTTCCTGCCCGGCATCGCCAGCGGCGAAGTCTGGTGGAGCCAGGGCTACAGCGAACCCGGCTCGGGTTCCGACCTGGCTTCGGTCAAGACCAAGGCCGAGCGCAAGGGCGACAAGTACATCGTCAACGGCCAGAAGACCTGGACCACGCTCGGCCAGCACGGCGACTGGATGTTCAACCTCGTGCGCACCAGCAACGAGGGCAAGCCCCAGACCGGCATCAGCTTCCTGCTGCTGGACATGAAGTCGCCCGGCGTCACCGTGCGCCCGATCAAGCTGATCGACGGCGGCGTCGAGGTGAACGAGGTGTTCTTCGACAACGTCGAGGTGCCCGCCGAGAACCTGATCGGCGAAGAGAACAAGGGCTGGACCTACGCCAAGCACCTGCTCTCGCACGAGCGCACCAACATCGCCGACGTGAACCGCGCCAAGCGCGAACTCGAGCGCCTGAAGCGCATCGCCAAGAGCGAAGGCGTGTACGACGACTTGCGCTTCCGCGACGAGATCGCCAAGCTCGAAGTCGACATCGTCGCCCTCGAGATGATGGTACTGCGCGTGCTCTCGGCCGCCACCTCGGGCAAGAACTCGCTGGACGTGGCAGGCCTGCTCAAGATCCGCGGCAGCGAGATCCAGCAGCGTTACGCCGAGCTGATGATGCTGGCCGGCGGCCCCTATTCGCTGCCGCTCATCCGCGAAGCCATGGAAGCCGGCTGGCAAGGCAACTTCCCCGGCGGCAACCCGGCGCTGGCACCGCTGGCATCGACCTTCTTCAACATGCGCAAGACCACGATCTACGGCGGCTCGAACGAAGTGCAGCGCAACATCGTGGCGCAAACCGTCCTGGGCTGAGGAGACACCAACATGGATTTCAATTTTTCGGAAGACCAGGACCAGCTGCGCGACGCCGTTCGCAAGTGGGTCGACAAGGGCTATGACTTCGAGCGCCGCCGCGGCATCGAGGCCAAGGGCGGCTTCTCGCGCGAGGCCTGGGACGAACTGGCCGAGCTCGGCCTGGGCGGCCTGTACATCAGCGAAGACGACGGCGGCCTGGGCATGGGCCCGGTGGCCGGCATGGTCGTGATGGAAGAACTGGGCCGCGGCATCGTGCTGGAGCCCTTCGCGCAGACGCTGATCGCCGGCGCCGTGCTCGGCGGCTACGCCGACGCGGCCACCAAGGAAAACTGGCTGCCGCGCATCGCCGGCGGCCAGGCCCTCGTGGTGCTGGCCTACCAGGAGCGCAAGGCGCGCTACCGCCTCGACGTGTGCGAGGCCACGGCCGCCAAGTCGGGCAACGGCTACTCGCTGACCGGCGCCAAGAGCGTGGTGCCCGTGGGCGACGAAGCCGATGCCTTCATCGTGCCCGCCAAGGTCGACGGCAAGATCGCCCTCTTCCTGGTCGAGCGCAGCGCCAGCGGCGTCGAAGCCCGCGGCTACGGCACGCAGGACGGCGGCCGCGCGGCCGAGGTCGTGTTCGACAAGGCCGACGCCACGCTGGTCACGGCCGACGGCCTGGCCGCGCTCGAATACGCGGTGGATGTCGGCATTGCCGCCACCTGCGCCGAAGCGGTCGGCGTGCTCGACAAGACGCTCGACGTCACGATCGACTACATGAACCAGCGCAAGCAGTTCGGCGTGGTCATCTCCAGCTTCCAGGCGCTGCGCCACCGCATCGCCGACATGAAGATGCAGCTGGAACTGGCACGCTCGATGAGCTACTACGCGACGCTCAAGCTCAACGCCCCGGCCGACGAACGTCGCCAGGCGCTGGCCCGCGCCAAGTACCAGCTGGGCACGTCGATGCGCTACGTGGCCGCGAACTCGGTGCAGCTGCATGGCGGCATCGGCGTGACCGACGAATACATCGGCAGCCACTACTTCCGCAAACTCACGCAGCTCGAGCTCACCTTCGGCGACACGCTGCACCACCTGGGTGAAGTGTCGGCACGCATGCAGGACACCGCCGGCGTCTTCGCCTGACGGCTGTTTGTCGATAGCATCCAACGCCCGCCCGCCTTGCGCCGGCGGGCGTTTTCACTTGCGGGGCCCCAGCCCCCTGCCAGGAGAGAGACAGACATGCCTTCCCGCCGCACCCTGCTTGCCTTGGCCCTTGCCGGAACCACCGCCGTCACCTGGCTGACCGGCTGCGCCACCTCCGCGCCCTCTTCCACCGAGCGTCCGCCCATCGTCTTCATGCACGGCAACGGCGACTCGGCGGCGCTGTGGCAGACCACGATCTGGCGCTTCGAATCGAACGGCTGGCCGCGCGAGCGGCTGTTTGCGCTCGACCAGCCGAATCCCCTGGCCCGCGACGACGACGCCGTGGCCCAGCCGGGGCGCAGTTCCACCGCCGAGTCGGCCGCGTTCCTGCGCGCCGAGGTCGAGAAGGTGCTGAAGGCCACGGGCGCGCCCAAGGTCGTGCTCATCGGCAACTCGCGCGGCGGCAACACCATCCGCAACTACGTGCAGAACGGCGGCGGCGCGGCCGTGGTGAGCCATGTGGTGCTCGGCGGCAACCCCGCGCACGGCATCTGGAAGGTGAAGGGCCTGCGCGAGAACAACGAGTTCTCGGGGCTCTCGGCCTTCATGCAGCAGCTCAATGCGCCCAAGGGACCGAACGGCGACGAGGTCACGCCCGGCGTGCAGTGGCTCACGCTGCGCTCGGACACCAACGACAAGTACGCCCAGCCCGACGGCCTGTGGATCGGCGCGCCGGGCCAGCCGACGAACATCGGCTTCGACGGGCCGGCGCTCAAGGGCGCCACCAACCTCGTGCTGCCGCGCGTGGACCACCGCGAGACCTCGTTCTCGCCGGCGGCCTTCGCGGCGACCTGGCGCTTCCTGACCGGCCAGGCGCCGGCCAGCACGGCGGTGGCACCAGAATCGAAGGTCGTCCTCGACGGCCGCGCGACCGGCGCGGACAACCTGGCACTGACAGGCGCGCGCGTCACGGTCTTTGCCATCGACCCGGCCTCGGGCGCGCGGCGCGGCGAGGCGGCGCACCAGCAGACGGTCGGCGCCGACGGCCGCTGGGGCCCGTTCAGCGCGCAGCCCACCGCACGCTACGAGTTCGTGCTCGACGTGCCCGGCCAGGGCACCACGCACATCTACCGCAGCCCGTTCGTGCGCAGCAGCGGCGTCGTCAACCTGCGGACCGAGCGCCTGGCGCCGGCCGAGAGCGGCGCGGGCGCGGTGGTCGTCTTCACGCGCCCGCGCGGCTACTTCGATGCGCAGCGCGACACGATGAACTTCGACGGCCAGAGCCCGCCGCCCGGCGTACCGGCCCAGGGCGCGGGGCAGTCGAGCTCGCGGCTGCGCATCGCGGCCGGCGCGCCGCAGCGCACGGTCAGCGCCGAGTTCAACGGCGAGCGCCTCACCGGCCAGAGCTGGCCCGCCGCGCAAGGGCACACGACGGTGCTCGAGCTGACGTACTGAACGGCCATGAACGACACAGCCCCCTTTGTCCTGACGGCGCGTGACGCGCGCGGCGTGGTCACGCTCACGCTGAACCGCCCCGCCGCCTTCAATGCGCTGTCCGAAGGCATGCTGGGCGCGCTCGAGCAGGCGCTCGCCGCCATCGCCGCCGATGACACGGTGCGCGCCGTCGTCATCGCCGCGGCGGGCAAGGCCTTCTGCGCGGGCCACGACCTGAAGGAAATGCGCGCCGAGCCCTCGCTCGGCTACTACCAGCAGCTGTTCGACCGGTGCGGCGCGATGATGCTGTCGATCCAGCGGCTGCCCGTGCCGGTGATCGCGCGCGTGCACGGCATCGCGACCGCGGCGGGCTGCCAGCTGG
Source organism: Variovorax sp. GW821-FHT09D07 (assembly GCF_059416345.1). Lineage (NCBI taxonomy): Bacteria > Pseudomonadati > Pseudomonadota > Betaproteobacteria > Burkholderiales > Comamonadaceae > Variovorax > Variovorax sp. GW821-FHT09D07. The sequence goes on along the minus strand of NZ_JBWKOY010000004.1, from coordinate 267,464 downwards.
TAGCGGTCTGCGACCTCGCGGTGGCCGCGAGTGACGCGCGCTTTGCGGTCAGCGGCGTCAACGTCGGCCTCTTTTGCGCCACGCCTGGCGTCACGCTCTCGCGCAACCTGGGTCGCAAGGAAGCCTTCGAGATGCTGGTGACGGGCGAATTCATCGGCGCCGAGGAAGCGCGCGAGAAAGGCCTGGTCAACCGGGTCGCGCCGCCCGAAACGCTCGACGCCGCCGTCGAGGCACTGGTCGCCAGCATCGTCGCCAAGCCCCGCACGGCGCTCGCGCTGGGCAAGGCGCTGTTCTATCGCCAGCTCGAGACCGGCATCGAGGCCGCGCTGGCCGACGCCAGCCGGACCATGGCCTGCAACATGATGGACGAGAGCGCGCTGGAAGGCGTGCAGGCCTTCATCGAGAAACGGCCACCGGCCTGGAAGGGCTGAAATGACAAAGGAGGCCGAGGCCTCCTTTTTTCTTGCGCGTCGGGTGTCAGATGTCGTGCAACCGGGACGACTGCGGCAGGTGCGCCATCAAGAACTCCATCTGGTCGGCCAGGATGCGGCGGTTGCGCAGGATGAAGTCTTCCCACAGGCTCGGCACATAGGGCGCGTACAGCAGCGGCATGTTCGCCTGCTCGGGCGTGCGGCTGCTCTTGCGGTGGTTGCAGGGCTTGCAGGCCGTGACCACGTTCATCCAGGTGTCGATGCCGCGCTGCGCGAACGGAATGATGTGCTCGCGCGTGAGTTCGTCTTCATGGAAATGGCCGCCGCAATAGGCGCAGATGTTGCGGTCGCGCGAGAACAGCTTGCTGTTGGTGAGGCCCGGGCGCTGCGCGAAGGGGTTGATGCGCGGCACGCCCTTGGTGCCGATGATGCTGTTGATCGCGATCTGCGACTGCTCGCCCGTGATCGCGTTGTGGCCGCCACGGAACACGGCCACCTGCGCGCCCACTTCCCAACGGACTTCGTCCGCTGCGTAGTGGATCACCGCCTGTTCCAGCGATATCCATGACTGGGGCAGCCCTTGGGCCGACAGCTTCAAGACCTTCACACACGCCTCCTCGAAACGAGAAAAACACGCAGAGACCAGAGACTCGGAATGCGTTGGCGACTCACGCCAACCCACCCACTGCGTCACAATATACCGGCTTTGTGACAAATCGGCCTGATTTGCCCATACGACGGGCATCAGGCGCTATCAAAAAGATACTCTCCCATGCAGGTTTTCCGCGGCTTCCGACACCCGGGCGTAGCTCCGGCCTGCGCCCTCACGATCGGCAATTTCGACGGCGTCCACCGCGGCCACCAGGCCATGCTGGCGCTGTTGCAGACCGAGGCCCGCCATCGCGGGCTGCCCAGCTGCGTGCTGACCTTCGAGCCGCACCCGCGCGACTACTTCGCCGCCGTCACCAAGAAACCCGACCTGGCCCCGGCGCGCATCGGCACGCTGCGCGACAAGCTGACCGAGCTGGCGGCCTGCGGCGTCGACCAGACCATCGTGCTGCCTTTCGACGGCCGGCTGGCGTCCCAGTCGCCCGAGGCGTTCATCCAGAACGTGCTGATCGACGGCCTGGGCGCGCGCTACGTGCTGGTGGGCGACGACTTCCGCTTCGGCGCCAAGCGCGCGGGCGACTACGCCATGCTCGATGCCGCCGGTGAAGCCCAGGGCTTCGACGTCGCGCGTATGAACAGCTACGAGGTGCACGGCCTGCGCGTGTCCAGCTCGGCCGTGCGCGAGGCGCTGGCCGAAGGCCGCATGGCCGACGCCCACACCCTGCTGGGGCGCCCGTACACGATCTCGGGCCACGTGGTCCACGGCCGCAAGCTGGGCCGGGCGCTGGGCGCGTCGTCGCCGGGCAAGGACGACGGTTTTCGCACCCTCAACCTGCGCTTCAAGCACTGGAAACCAGCCGCCAACGGCATCTTCGCGGTGCTGGTGCACGGCCTGGCCGACCAGCCGCTGCCGGGTGTCGCGAACCTCGGCGTGCGACCCTCGCTGGACGCCAACGACGTCAACGCCGGGCGCGTGCTGCTGGAGACGCATTGCCTGGAGTGGCCCTCGCATCTGGGGGCCGAAGGGGCCTACGGTAAAATCGTGCGCGTGGAACTCCTGCACAAACTGCACGACGAATTGCGCTACACCAGCCTCGAAGCCCTCACTGCGGGCATCGCGAAGGATGGCCGCGACGCACGCGCGTTCTTCGCATCGACCCACGCCGAGACCCACCGCCAGACCACGCGCGACCGAATTTAGCCCTGCACGCCCCGTGCTGCCGCCCTTCGACAAGCTCAGGGCGAACGGCTATATCTTCCGCACCGACCGCTCAATGCAGTTCGGGCTGAGCCTGTCGAAGCCCCTCTGTTTCGCCGCACCCCACCATGTCTGACGCCGCTTCCCCCAAAGATTACCGTTCCACGCTGAACCTGCCCGACACCCCCTTCCCGATGCGCGGCGACCTGCCCAAGCGCGAACCGGGCTGGGTGAAGGAATGGAACGACGAAGGCCGCTACCACCGCCTGCGCGACGCCCGCCACGGCGCGCCCAAGTTCATCCTGCACGACGGCCCGCCTTACGCCAACGGCCAGATCCACATGGGCCACGCGGTGAACAAGATCCTCAAGGACATGATCACCAAGGCGCGCCAGCTCGAAGGCTTCGACGCGCTGTACGTGCCCGGCTGGGACTGCCACGGCCTGCCGATCGAGAATGCCATCGAAAAGCAGTTCGGCCGCAACCTCAGCCGCGACGAGATGCAGGCCAAGAGCCGCGCCTACGCCACGGAGCAGATCGCCCAGCAGATGGTCGACTTCCAGCGCCTGGGCGTGCTGGGCGAATGGGACCACCCCTACAAGACGATGGACTTCGCCAATGAAGCCGGCGAGCTGCGCGCGTTCAAGCGCGTGATCGAGCGCGGCTTCGTGTACCGGGGCCTCAAGCCCGTGTACTGGTGCTTCGACTGCGGCTCGTCGCTGGCCGAGTTCGAGATCGAATACGCCGACAAGAAGAGCCAGACCATCGACGTGGCCTTCAAGGCGCACGAGCGCGAGAAGGTGCTCAAGGCCTTCGGCACCGACCACACGATCCTGGGCGACATCTTTGCCGTGATCTGGACCACCACCGCGTGGACGATCCCCGCCAACCAGGCGATCAACCTCAACCCCGAGCTCGAGTACTCGCTGGTCGACACCGAGCGCGGCCTGCTGATCCTGGCCAACTCGCTGGTCGAGATGTGCATGACGCGCTACGCGCTCGACGGCAAGGTGCTGGCCACGGTCAAGGGCGAGGCGCTCGGCGGGCTCGAGTTCGAGCACCCGCTGTACGACGTGGATGCGGGCTACCAGCGCCTGTCGCCCATCTACCTGGCCGACTACGCCACCGCCACCGACGGCACCGGCCTCGTGCACTCGTCGCCTGCCTACGGCGTGGACGACTTCAACTCCTGCATCGCCCACGGCGTGGCGTACGACGACATCCTGAACCCGGTGCAGGGCAACGGCAGCTACGCGCCCGACTTTCCGCTGTTCGGCGGCCAGAACATCTGGAAGGCCGTGCCGGTCATCATCGCCGCGCTGCGCGACGCCAACCGGCTGCTGACCACCGAGACCATCACCCACAGCTACCCGCACTGCTGGCGCCACAAGACGCCGGTGATCTACCGCGCGGCCGCGCAGTGGTTCGTGCGCATGGACGAGGGCGAAGGCGTGTTCACGAAGGACAAGGCGCCCAAGACGCTGCGCCAGACCGCGCTCGACGCGATCGAACAGACCAGCTTCTACCCCGAGAACGGCAAGGCCCGCCTGCACGACATGATCGCCGGCCGGCCCGACTGGTGCATCAGCCGCCAGCGCAGCTGGGGCGTGCCGATCCCGTTCTTCCTGCACAAGGATTCGGGCGAGCTGCACCCGCGCACCATGGAAATCCTCGACCAGGCCGCCGACATCGTCGAGAAGGGCGGCATCGAGGCCTGGAGCCGCGTCACGGTCGAAGACATCCTGGGCGCCGAAGACGCACCGAGCTACACCAAGAGCACCGACATCCTCGAGGTGTGGTTCGACTCGGGCTCGACCTTCTCGCACGTGCTGCGCGGCACGCACCCCAACGTGCACCACGAGAGCGGCCCCGAGGCCGACCTGTACCTCGAAGGCCACGACCAGCACCGCGGGTGGTTCCACTCGTCGCTGCTGATCGCCTGCATGCTGGAAGACCGCGCACCGTACAAGGGCCTGCTCACGCACGGCTTCACGGTGGATGCCAAGGGCATCAAGATGAGCAAGTCGCTCAAGAACGGTATCGACCCGCAGGAAATCAGCAACAAGCTGGGCTCGGAAATCATCCGCCTGTGGGTGGCCGCGAGCGACTACTCGGGCGACATCGCGGGCGACGACAAGATCCTCGCGCGCGTCGTCGACGCCTACCGCCGCATCCGCAACACGCTGCGCTTCCTGCTCGCGAACACCAGCGACTTCGACATCGCGAAGGATGCCGTGCCGCTCGACCAGCTGTTCGAGATCGATCGCTACGCCATGTCGCGCGCGGCGCAGTTCCAGGCCGAGATCCTCGCGCACTACCAGGTGTACGAGTTCCATCCGGTGGTGGCCAAGCTGCAGATCTACTGCTCGGAAGACCTGGGCGGCTTCTACCTCGACATCCTGAAGGACCGCCTGTACACGACGGCCCCGGGCTCGCTCGCGCGCCGCAGCGCGCAGACCGCGCTGTGGCACATCTCGCAAGCCATGCTGCGCTGGATGGCGCCCTTCCTGAGCTTCACGGCCGAAGAGGCCTGGAAGATCGTGAGCACCGGCAAGGCCGGCGAGTCGATCTTCACGCAGACCTACAGCCAGTTCGCCGCACCCGACGAAGCACTGCTCGCCAAGTGGGGCCGCATCCGCGAGATCCGCGACGGCGTCAACAAGGACATCGAGGCGGTGCGCGCCGAAGGCAAGGTCGGCTCGTCGCTGCAGGCCAACCTGCAGCTGAACGCACCGGCCGACGACCTCGCGCTGCTGGGTTCGCTGGGCGACGACCTGAAGTTCGTGTTCATCGCCTCGGCCGTGGCGCTGGCGGCGGGCGACACCCTGTCGACCGTGGTCACGCCCAGCACCGCGCAGAAATGCGAACGCTGCTGGCACTACCGCGAGGACGTGGGCCAAGACCCGGCGCACCCGACCATCTGCGGCCGCTGCACGAGCAACCTGTTCGGCGCGGGCGAATCGCGCAGCGTGGCCTGATGGCGACCGCACGTTCCGCCTCGTCGGCCTCGCGTTCGCGCGGGGCCAGCATCTGGCCCTGGCTCGGGCTGGCGACGATCATCGTGATCATCGACCAGTTCACCAAGACGCTGATCCTGGGCTACTACAAGCTCGGCGATGCGACCTACGTGACGAGCTTCTTCAACGTCGTGCGCGCGCACAACACGGGCGCCGCCTTCTCGTTCCTGGCCGACCACTCGGGCTGGCAGCGCTGGTTCTTCACGGCCATCGGCGTGGCGGCGGCGATCTTCATCGTCTGGATGCTGAGGTCGCACGCGGGCCAGAAGCTCTTCTCGTTCGCGATGGCCTGCATCCTGGGCGGCGCCATCGGCAACGTGGTCGACCGCATGATGCACGGCTACGTCGTCGATTTCCTGAGCTTCCACTGGGGCAACTGGTACTTCCCGGCGTTCAATGCGGCGGACAGCGCCATCACGCTCGGGGCCATCTGCCTGATCGTCGACGAGATCCGGCGAGTCCGACGCGGCAAGTAAGCCAGTTCTAGACCAAAGGGGCCCACGGGCCCCTTTTTCTTTGGGCCGCACGCTGCGCCAGCGGCCCCGGGGTTCTCCCCACTTCCCTGCCCTGTCATCGCGAAGTCATACTGCGCCGGTCCAATGTAATCGATTACATGAACCCCACCACGGACCCCGCACGATGAGCATCCAAGCAGTAGCCGCCCAGGCCGGGGTCTCCGTGGCCACGGTCTCGCGCGCCTTCAATTTCCCCGACAAGGTGACGCCGGCCACGCGCGAACTGGTGGAGCGCGTGGCGCGCGAACTCAACTACCTGCCCAACGCCAGCGCCCGCACCCTGCGCACCCAGCGCAGCCGCACGCTCGGCGTGGTGCTGCCCACGCTGCTGAACCCGACCTTTGCCGAATGCCTGCAGGGCATCGCGCGCGCGGCCGTCGCGGGCGGCTACGCGATCCTGCCGGTCACCACGGGCTACCGGCTCGACGAGGAAGAGCGTGCCGTCCAGCTGCTGCTGGCGGGCAACGTCGACGGGCTGATCCTCGTGGTGTCGAACCCGTCCACCTCGGCCGCGCTGCAGCGCCTGCAGGCCGCCGGCGTGCCCTACGTGCTGGCCTACAACCGGCACGCCGACCATCCCTGCGTGTCGGTCGACAGCGAAGGTGCGGTGGCCGATGCAGTCACGCGGCTCGTGCTGCTGGGCCACCGCCGCATCGCGATGGTCAGCGGCACGCTGGCCGCCTCGGACCGCGCGCAGCAGCGCTACCGCGGCTACCAGCGCGGCATGGCCGAGGCCGGCCTTGAGGCGCCGCCGCTCGTCGAGGTGCCCTTCGTCGAGACCGCCGTCGATGCGCTGTGCGCCGAGCTGCGCCCGCGCAGCCGCCCCACGGCGCTGATGTGCTCGAACGACCTGCTCGCCATCCGCAGCATCCGCGCCGCGCACCTGAGCGGCCTTGCGGTGCCCGACGACCTCAGCGTGGTCGGCTTCGACGGCATCGCGCTCGGCGAAGACCTCACGCCCGCGCTCACCACCGTCGCGCAGCCCAACAGCGACATCGGCCGCCACAGCGTCGAGCTGCTGGTGCAGGCGATCGCCGGTGGCCGCGCGCTGCAGGCCGACGCGAGCCTGCTGCTGCTCCATGCCTTCCGAGACGGCGAGTCGTGCGCGAATGCGCGCGAAGACAACGACGCCGCACTGTCCTGACCTCACCACCCCTCCCAGGAGTTCTTCCATGTCCCTGCGCTTTCACCGCCTCGCCCGCCTCGGCGTGCTGGCCGCCGCCCTCGTCGCCGCCGGCGGCGCCATGGCCCAGACCGCCATTTGCTACAACTGCCCGACCGAATGGGCCGACTGGGGCACCCAGCTCAAGGCCATCAAGGCCAGGACCGGCATCACCGTGCCGGCCGACAACAAAAATTCGGGCCAGTCGCTCGCGCAGCTGGTCGCCGAAAAGGCCAGCCCCGTGGCCGACGTCACCTACCTCGGCGTGACCTTCGCGGTGCAGGCCGCGAAAGACGGCGTGGTCGAGCCCTACAAGCCGGCCGCCTGGAAGGACATTCCCGACGGCCTGAAGGACCCCGCAGGCAACTGGTTCACCATCCACTCGGGCACGCTCGGCTTCATGGTCAACGTCGACGCGCTCAAGGGCAAGCCGGTGCCCAAGTCGTGGGCCGACCTGCTCAAGCCCGAGTACAAGGGCCTCATCGGTTATCTCGACCCCGCCTCGGCCTTCGTGGGCTACGTGGGCGCCGTGGCCGTGAACCAGGCGCGCGGCGGCACGCTCGACAACTTCAAGCCGGCCATCGACTACTTCAAGGCGCTGCAGAAGAACGAGCCCATCGTGCCCAAGCAGACCTCGTACGCGCGCGTGCTGTCGGGCGAGATCGCGATCCTGCTCGACTACGACTTCAACGCCTACCGCGCCAAGTACAAGGACAAGGCCAACGTCGCCTTCGTCATCCCGAGCGAAGGCACGCTGGCCGTGCCCTACGTGATGAGCCTGGTCGCCAAGGCGCCGCACGCGGCCGATGCGAAGAAGGTGCTCGACTTCACGCTGTCCGACGAAGGCCAGGCGATCTGGGCCAAGGCCTACCTGCGTCCGGTGCGCGCCAGCGCGATGCCCAAGGAGATCGAGGCGCAGTTCCTGCCCGCGAGCGACTACGCCCGTGCCAAGACCGTCGACTACGCCCGCATGGCCGACGCGCAGCGTGGCTTCTCCGACCAGTACCTGAAGGAAGTGCGCTGACCCGGCGCCGCGCGCGATGACACGCAGCACCACCACCTCCTCCAACGCCTGGAACCCGCGCTGGCGATTGCTGGCCTGCGTCGCGCCGGCGGCCGTCTTCTTCGCGGCCTTCTGGCTGCTGCCGGTGGTGCGCCTGCTCGCGCTGCCGGCCGACAAGAGCGCCGCCACCTACTTCGCGGTGCTGACCGATGCGCGCTACCTGCAAAGCATGGCCAACACCGTCGCGCTGTCGGTGGCGGTGACGCTGGCCACGCTGGTGCTGGGCGCGGCGGTGGGCATCTACCTCGCGCGCCATGCATTCCCCGGCAAGCGCATGCTGCTGTCGCTGCTCACGCTGCCGCTGTCGTTCCCGGGCGTGATCATCGGCTTCTTCGTGATCCTGCTCGGCGGGCGCCAGGGCGTGGTGGCCGACCTGAGCGACGCGCTGGTCGGCGAGCGCATCACCTTCGCCTACGGCCTGCTCGGGCTGTTCCTGGCCTACCTGTATTTCTCGCTGCCTCGCGCCATCGCCACCTACGCCGCGGCGGCCGAGTCGATGAACACACAGCTCGAAGAGGCGGCGCGTTCGCTCGGCGCCTCGAAGCTGCGCGTGGCGCGCGACGTGTGGATGCCAGAGCTGGCGCCCACCACGCTGGCCTGCGGCGCCATTTTGTTCGCCACCTCGATGGGCGCCTTCGGCACGGCCTTCACGCTGGCCAGCAAGTTCGAGGTGATCCCCATCACCATCTACAACGAGTTCACCAACTACGCCAACTTCGCGCTCGCCGCGTCGCTGTCGATCTCGCTGGGTGTCGTGACCTGGCTGGTGCTCTTCGTGGCGCGCCGCTTCGGCGCCAACCCGGTCGCCCGATGATGATGAAGACCCCTTCGCAACCCCGCGCCCCTTTCCTGCTCGCCATCACGGTGATCGTGAGCCTCTTCATGATCGCGCCGATGCTGCTGTCGGTGATGGCCGGCCTCGTCAACAACTACAGCGCGGGCCTGAAGAGCGGCCTCACGCTGCGCTGGCTCGGCGAGGTGTGGGAGAACTACGGCGGCACCGTCGGCTGGTCGCTCGCGCTGGCCGTGGCCTGCGTCGTGTGCACCGTGCTGATCGGCGTGCCCTGCGCCTACACGCTGGCGCGCAGCCGTTCGCGCGCGGCGCGCATCTTCGAGGAGCTGCTGACCTTGCCGGTCGCGGTGCCGGGCCTGGCGACGGCGCTCGCGCTCATCCTCGCCTACGGCCAGCTCACGGCCTTCCGCCAGAGCTTCGCCTTCATCCTCGTGGGCCACATCGTCTTCACGCTGCCCTTCATGGTGCGCACCGTGAGCTCGGCCTTCCAGCGCGACGACCTGCTCGCGCTCGAGGAGGCCGCGCGCTCGCTGGGCGCGAACTTCCGCCAGCGCTTCATGGGCATCCTGGTGCCCGCCGTGTTCCCCGCCATCGTGGCCGGCAGCCTGATGGTGTTCACGCTGTCGGTGGGCGAGTTCAACCTCACCTGGATGCTGCACACGCCGCTCACGCGCACGCTGCCCGTGGGCCTGGCCGACAGCTACGCCTCGATGCGCATCGAGATCGGATCGGCCTACACGCTGGTCTTTTTCGCAGTGATCCTCCCCGTGCTGTGGGGCCTGCAGTACCTTGCCAACCTGATGCAGAAACGCCATGGAACTTGAACGCATCCCCGTCGACATCTCGAACTGCGCGAAGACGTATGCCGACGGCACGCGCGGCCTGCAGCCCACCAATCTCAAGGTCGAGGCCGGCGAGGTGCTCGCGCTGCTCGGCCCCTCGGGCTGCGGCAAGACCACGCTGCTGCGCCTCATCGCCGGGCTGGAAGCGCCCGACGACGGCAGCCGCATCGTCTTCGGCGACCAGGACGTCACGCAGCGCCCGGTCGAGCACCGCGGCGTGGGCATGGTGTTCCAGAGCTACGCCCTGTTTCCGCAGATGACGGTGGCGGCCAACATCGGCTACGGCCTGCGCATCCGCGGCGTGTCGCCCGAGGAAGAGAAACGCGCCGTGGGCGAACTGGTCGACCTCGTGCGACTGGGCGGCCTGGAGAACAAGCGCCCCGCCGAGCTCTCGGGCGGCCAGCGCCAGCGCGTGGCCCTGGCGCGCGCCGTGGCCGTGCGCCCGCGCGTGCTGCTGCTCGACGAGCCGCTGGCCGCGCTCGACGCCAAGCTCAAGGAATCGCTGCGCGACGAACTCGCCGAGCTGCTGCGCCGCCTGCACATCACGGCCATCCACGTCACGCACGACCAGCAGGAGGCACTGGCCATCGCCGACCGGCTCGCTGTGATGCGCGCCGGGTGCATCGTGCAGGTCGGGCGCGGCGAAGACCTGTACCGCGCGCCCGCGCACCCCTTCGTGGCCGAGTTCCTGGGCCGGGTCAACCGGCTGGAACGCGCGGCCGACGCCATCGCACAGGGCGTTGTCCGACTCGGAGGGTCGTCGCTGCCCTGCCCCGCCCCCTGGCAGCAGCATGCGACGCTGCTGGTGCGGCCCGAAGACATCGAGGTCGGCGCGCCCCCGCCCGGCGAGGCGCCCGGCTGGGGCCGCGCCACGGTCGAACGCCGCACCTTCCTCGGCGACCGCGTGCAGCTGCACCTGCGCCTGCAGGACCAGCCCCTGCTGGTGGCCGACGTGGGGCGCGACAACCCCTTCGGACCGGGCGACGCGGTGGGCCTGCGCATCCCGGCCGACCGCCTGATGACCTCGCAGGAAACCCGCGCATGACCACGACGACGAACCCCAACACCTTCCTGGTCCAGCTGACCGACCTGCACATCCGCGAGCCCGGCCGGCTGGCCTACGGCCGCATCGACACGGCGCCGTACCTCGCGCGCGCCGTGCAGTCGGTGCTCGCGCTGCGCCAGCCGCCCGACGCGGTGGTGATCACCGGCGACCTGACCGACTTCGGCCGCGCCGCCGAGTACGACCACCTGGCCGCCCTGCTCGCGCCGCTGACGATGCCCGTCTACCTGCTGCCCGGCAACCACGACGACCGCGACCAGCTGCGCCGCAGCTTCCCGGGCCACGCCTACCTGGGCACGGGCGCCGACACGCACGGCTTCGTGCAGTACTCGGTGCGTGTGGGCGACCTGCGGCTGCTCACGCTCGACACCTGCGTGCCCGGCGCCAGCCACGGCACGCTGTGCGAGCGGCGCCTGGCCTGGCTCGAAGCCCAGCTCGACGCCTGCCGCCACGAGCCCGTGGTGGTCGCCATGCACCACCCGCCCTTCGAGACGCTGATCGGCCACATGGACGAGATCGGCCTGCTCGAGGGCGCCGACGCGCTCGAAGCCCTGCTGCGCCGCTACACGAACGTCGAGCGCGTGGTCTGCGGCCACCTGCACCGCGCCATCGACGTGCGCTTCGGCGGCACCATCGCCTCGACCTCGCCGGCGCAGGCGCACCAGGTCTGCCTCGACCTGGCGCCCGACGCCGCTTCGTCCTGGACGCTGGAGCCGCCCGCCTTCCGCGTGCACGCCTGGTCCGCGGCCGGGCGCCGGCTCGTCACCCACCTGGCGGCTTCCGGCAGCTTCGAAGGCCCTTATCCTTTCCACGACAACGGGGCCCTGATCGACTGAAGCGTCTACTTGTGGAAAATGGGGCTGAAACGAATCAAAACGAAAACAAGAGAAAGGTCAGACCCCGCCCTCCATGAAGCACCTTCTGAATCTGCTTGCGGCCGTCGCCCTGCTGGTGTGGGGCACGCACCTCGTGCGCACCGGCGTGCTGCGCGTCTTCGGCGCCAACCTGCGCAAGATCCTCGTGCAGAGCATGCGCAACCGCTTCACGGCCGCGCTCTCGGGCATCGGCGTCACGGCGCTCGTGCAGTCGAGCACGGCCACGTCGCTCATGACCTCCTCGTTCGTCGGGCAGGGCCTGGTCACGCTGCCGGCGGCGCTGGCGGTGATGCGGGGCGCCGACGTGGGCACGGCGCTGATCTCGGTGCTGTTCTCGGCCGACCTCTCGTGGCTCTCGCCGATGTTCATCTTCGTGGGCGTGGTGCTGTTCATCACGCGCTCGGCCACCGTGGCGGGGCGCGTGGGGCGGGTGCTGATCGGGTTGGGGCTGATGCTGCTGGCGCTGCAGCTGGTGGTCGCGGCCACCGAGCCGCTGTTCTCGTCGCCGGCCGTGCGGGCGCTGCTGGCGTCCATCACCAGCGATGTGCTGTTGGAGATCACGCTCGGCGCCGCGCTGGCCATCGTGGCGTACTCGAGCCTTGCGGTGGTGCTGCTGGTGGCGGCCATGGCGAGCTCGAACGTGGTGCCGCTCGACGTCGCGCTGGGCCTGGTGCTCGGCGCCAACCTCGGCAGCGGCCTGCTGGCGGTGCTGACCACCGCGCGCTCGGCGGTGTCGGTGCGGCAGGTGACGGTGGGCAACCTGCTGTTCAAGGCGCTGGGCGTGGCGCTGGTCACGCCGTTCGTGGGACTGTGGGTGCGCTACGTGCAGCCCCAGCTGCCGAACCAGACGCACGGCGTGGTGCTGTTCCACCTGGCGTTCAACATCGTGATCAGCGTCGGCTTCATCGGTCTCACGCAGTGGGTCGCCAAGCTGGTGACGCGCATGCTGCCCGTGCCGCCGCAGCCGGTGGGCACGAGCCGGCCGCACCACCTCGATCCTTCGGCGCTGTCGACGCCTTCTCTGGCCATTTCGAACGCGGCGCGCGAGGCGCTGCACCAGGCGGACATCGTGGAGACGATGCTCATCGGCACGCTCGATGTGATCCGCAACAACGACCTGCGGCTGGCGCAGGAGCTGCGGCAACTCGATGACACGGTGGACGAGCTGTACTCGGCGATCAAGTACTACATGACGCGCATCTCGCGCGAGGCGCTGGGCGAGGAGGAAAGCCGACGGTGGACGGACATCATCAGCTTCACGATCAACATGGAGCAGATCGGGGACATCATCGAGCGGGTGATCATTGATATCGAGGACAAGAAGATCAAGCCGCAGCGCAACTTTTCAGCTGCGGGGATGGCGGAGATCGTGGAGCTGCATGAGCGGTTGATTGCGAATCTGCGGTTGAGCATGAGTGTGTTCTTGAACGGCAATGTTCGGGATGCGCAGAAGCTGCTTGAAGAGAAGGCGCGGTTTCGGGATCTGGAGCGGGCCTACGCCACTACCCATCTGGATCGGTTGTCGGATCGGACTACTTTGAGCATCGAGACGAGTTCTCTGCACATTGATCTGATCAGTGATTTGAAGCGGATCAATTCGCATATCTGTTCTATTGCTTATCCGATTCTTGAATCTGCCGGGGCCTTGGCGCCGAGCCGGCTTCGTGAATCTCGGCTCGGGAAAATCGAAGGCTGATCGTTTTGTTTCCCGAGGCCGGGTCTCGCCCCGGCGGGCGACTCACTTTCTTTTGCTTCGCCAAAAGAAAGTAAGCAAAGAAAAGGCGACCCTGCTGTCTGCGTCCCTCCGCTTCGCTGCGGGCAACCTGCGGTGCTCACGTTTCGCGGGGTCTCGCCCAAACTCGCTTCGCTCAAACAAGGGCGAGCCCTGATCCGCGAAACGCTGCGCTCCTCGGCGCATACAGAAGGGGTGGGGAACCTCACAGGCCTTTGCTTCGCTCGGCCTGGGAACACCGCAAGGCTCTGCCTCGTTTACCAGAAGTCTCCTAAAAGGCCGGCAATGCTCGGGGCTCCGAAGGAGTTCGACATGACCATTGTTCTGCAGCAAAGCGCGGTCGCCGCGTCGCTCGGGGTGCAACAACTCGCCACCGCGTTCAGTCCGGCGTTTTCGCACCTGCGCATTCTTCGCAACCTCATCATCCCGATGCCCTCCGGTTGCGCGGTGCCCACGGCGCGCATCGATGCGGTGATCGTGTGCGAGACGGGGGTGTACCTGTTCGAGATCAAGGCCTGGCGCAACGCGTTCGTCTACCGCAAGAAGTCCGACGAGGCGCCGCCGCGCTGGTTCTTGCGGCTGCATGGCTGCACGCGGGCGCGTGAGGTGAAGGACCCCGCCTGGCAAGGCGGGCGCAAGACGACGCAGCTGCGCAGCCTGCTGCCGGACGACCTGCGGCTGCAGTACTTCGTGCTGCTGCCGTGCGAAGGCGTGGAGCTGGAGGGTGTGATGCCGGCTGCCGTGATCACGCAGCAGGACCTGCCGTACATCGCACGCCTGGTGCGCAACAACGGGCGCACGGCGCGCACGTATCCGCTGCTGGACGCGCAGGCGGTCGATCGCACGGTGCAGCGGCTGCTGGAGATCCAGGGCGACCTGTCGCTGGAGACGCATGCGCAGAACTGCCGCGAACGCATCGAACGGCCTGCGGTGACGTGGCCGGCGGTGAACGCGATGGGGTTGCAGTAACGACTGCTCACCACCCGGCCCTGCGCGCGGGAGGGCGTCCCACATTCCTCCGACATTGGTGAAGACCATGCCGTGATGACGAATCCTCCCAAGTCCCTCGCGGCCCTTGCCGCGCTGTGCCTCGCGATGGTGGCCTGCCCGGCGCAGGCCGTCGACCCGTTCACCGTGCAGGACATCCGCCTCGAAGGCCTGCAGCGCGTCGAAGCGGGCACGGTGTTCGCGACCCTCGGCCTGAAGGCCGGCGACATGTACAGCGACGACCGCGGCAGCGCGGCGATCCGCGCGCTGTTCGACCTCGGACTGTTCAAGGACGTGCGCATCGACGTGAATGGCCAGGTGCTCGTGGTCATCGTCGAAGAGCGCCCCACCGTGGCCGATGTCGACTTCGCGGGCACCAAGGAGTTCGACAAGGCGGCACTGCAGAAGGCGCTGCGCGACATCGGTCTGGCCGAAGGCCGGCCCTTCGACAAGGCGCTGGCCGACCGTGCGGAGCAGGAGCTCAAGCGCCAGTACATCGGCCGCAGCCTCTACAACGCGCAGGTGGTCACCACCGTGACGCCGCTGGAGCGCAACCGCGTCAACCTCACGTTCAGCGTGACCGAGGGCGAGCCGGCGCGCATCACGCGGGTGCGCGTGGTGGGCCAGCAGGCTTTCGATGAACGCACGCTGCTCGACCTGTTCGACCAGGACAGCGGCGGCTGGCTGGCGTGGTACACGAAGTCGAACCAGTACGCACGCACCAAGTTCGACGCCGACCTGGAAACGCTGCGCGCGTTCTACCTGACGCGCGGGTACCTCGAGTTCCGCATCGAGTCGACGCAGGTCGCGATCTCGCCCGACCGGCAGACGCTGGAGCTCACGGTGAACATCAGCGAGGGCGAGAAGTTCGCGGTGGCGGGCGTGAAGCTGGCAGGCAACTACCTGGGGCGCGAGGACGAGTTCAAGTCGCTCGTCACCGTGCGCCCCGGCGCGCCCTACAACGGCGAGGACGTGGCGGCCACCACCAAGGCCTTCGCCGACCACTTCGGCACCTTCGGCTACGCCTTCGCGCGCGTGAAAAGCGAGCCCGAGATCGACCGCGCCCGGCGCCGCGTCGTGATGGTGCTGAACGCCGAGCCCGGGCGGCGCGCCTATGTGCGGCGGCTGAACATCGGCGGCAATGCGCGCACGCGCGACGAGGTGATCCGGCGCGAGTTCCGCCAGTACGAAGGCGCCTGGTACGACGGCACGAAGATCAGGCTGTCGCGCGACCGCGTCGACCGCCTGGGCTTCTTCACCGACGTGAACGTCGAGACCGCCGAAGTGCCGGGCAGCAACGACCAGGTCGACCTGAACGTCACCGTGGCCGAGAAGCCCACGGGCTCGCTGCAACTGGGCGCGGGCTACTCGTCGACCGACAAGATTTCGCTGAGCTTCGGCATCACGCAGGAGAACGTGTTCGGCTCGGGCAACTACCTGGGGCTGCAGGTCAACACCAGCTCGTACAACCGCTCGGTGTCGCTCACGGCCACCGACCCGTACTTCACGAAGGACGGCATCTCGCGCACCTTCAACCTGTTCCACACCACCACGCGGCCCTACTACGAGGCCGACGGCAACTACAAGCTCGCGAGCGACGGCGGCTCAGTGCGCTTCGGGCTGCCGGTGAACGAGCTGGACACGGTGTACCTGGGCATCGGCGTCGAACGTTATTCGTTCACGCCGGGCACCAACGGTTCGTACACGCTGGTCAACGGCTCGTACGTCTACACGGCCACGCCGCAGGCCTACCTCGACTACTTCCAGTGCACCGGCACCGCGCCGAGCGTGGTGTGCGCGGGCAGGAACGTGGTGGGCATCCCGGCCACCGTGGGCTGGTCGCGCGACGACCGCGACAGCGCGCTGGTGCCCACGCGCGGGCGCCTGCAAAGCGCCAACCTCGAGCTGGGCGTGGGCAGCGAGCTGCGCTACCTGAAGACCAACTACCAGTACCAGCAGTACGTGCCCCTGTCCAGGCAGTACACGCTGGCCTTCAACGGCCAGCTCGGCTATGCGAAGGCGCTGGGCGGCAGCAGCTTCCCGATCTTCAAGAACTTCTATGCGGGCGGGCTGGGCTCGATCCGCGGCTTCGAGCAGAACTCGCTGGGCCCCACCGACGCGGTCACCGGCGGTTCGCTGGGCGGCACGCGCAAGGCGATCTTCAACATGGAGCTGACCACGCCCTTCCCCGGCGCGGGCAACGACAAGTCGCTGCGCCTGTACACCTTCTTCGATGCGGGCAACGTGTTCGCCGAACGCACGGCCAGCATGACCGACGCGCAATGGAAGGCGCAGAACCGCCTGCGCGCCTCGGCCGGCCTGGGCATCAGCTGGATCTCGCCGCTGGGCCCGCTGCGCCTGGCGTACGCGGTGCCGATCGCCTACCAGAAGGAGGACACGGCCAACGGCATCGCGGCCGACCGCACGCAGCGCTTCCAATTCCAGATCGGCACGTCCTTCTGAACCGGCCCGCACGCCCCATGAGCCGCATCCTGCTGGTGGAAGACGGACGCGACATTGCGTCGTTGCTGCTGGGCCCGCTGCAGCGCGCGGGCCACGAGGTGGAGCAGTTGGGCGACGGCGCCGCCGCACTTGAGCGCATCCTGCACGCGCCGCCGGCGCTCACGCTGCTCGACG
Source organism: Variovorax sp. GW821-FHT09D07 (assembly GCF_059416345.1). Lineage (NCBI taxonomy): Bacteria > Pseudomonadati > Pseudomonadota > Betaproteobacteria > Burkholderiales > Comamonadaceae > Variovorax > Variovorax sp. GW821-FHT09D07. The sequence goes on along the minus strand of NZ_JBWKOY010000004.1, from coordinate 250,540 downwards.
TGGTGCTGCCGCGCATCGACGGGTTGCAGGTGATCGCGCAGGTGCGCGCGCGCAGCGACCACCCGATCATCGTGCTGACGGCGCGCGCGCACGAGGCGGACCGGCTGCGCGGCTTCGACCTGGGCGCCGACGACTATGTCTGCAAGCCCTTCTCGCCGCGCGAGGTGGTGGCGCGCGTGCACACGGTGCTGCGCCGGCGCGCGCCGCCCGACCTGAGCGTGGGCATGGCCTCGCCGGCCGTGGCCTTCGACAGCGCGCTGGGCCATGCCTGGCTGGAGGGCCGGGCCCTGGCGCTCACGCGCCGCGAGCTGCTGTTGCTGCGTGCGCTGTCGCGCGAACCGGGCCGCGTGTTCACGCGCGCCAGGCTGCTCGAAGCGGCCTTCCCCGAGGCGCTCGACGTGAACGAGCGCGCGGTCGACGGGCACATCAAGAACCTGCGGCGCAAGCTCGCGGCCGTGTCGCCCTCGCACGGCTGGATCCGCTCGGTCTACGGCGTGGGGTTCAGCTTCGCGCAGCGACCGGGCTGAGGGCCGGCCCGGCCTTGCATGCGCCGTGGCCGCGCGGCCCGCGGCCTTCGCTGCCCCTTTGCATGATCGGCGCCAGCGTCGACAGGCTGGCGTGGCGCACGGCCGCCTGCCGTGCCTCCGCGCAGGCGCCGCGTGCCGCGACGCCGATGCCCAGCGCCAGGCTGCACAAGGCCAGGCCGCCCGCGCAGGTGTGGGCCAGCGCGCGCACCGCGGCGCGCGGCGTCATCCGCCAATCGGCAGGCGCGGCGGGCGGGAGCGGCATGCGCAACACCGCTCAGCCTTCCGTGCGCGGCGGCACCAGCGCGCGGATGCGGGCGAGGCCCTCGGGCGTGCGCGGCCGCATCGGCCGCACGCCGCCCGCTGGCATGGGCCCCTTGCCGGGCGGCGGCGGGCGCTCGGTCACCGGGCGCGCGGCGGGGTCGACCACCAGCGTGAGCAGCGCGACGTAGCGCCGCCCTTCTTCGCGCACCGCGCCCAGCACCGTGTCGCCGGCCCGCAGCGCGATGCCGTCGGCGCTGTTGAGCGTGTCGCGCAGCCGCGCGCGCTGGTAGCTGGAGACCTGCGTGTAGAGGAACTCGCTGAGCGCATCGGGCAGGAAGAACTGCGTCGTGAGCACGGCGCGCTCGCGGTGGTGCACCTTGACGTGGATGTGGGTGGTGCGCCCCGCGTACCAGCCCGGGTAGAGCGTGGCGAACACGGCCTGACCGTCGCGGTCGGTGCGCTGGCTGCCGCGCAGGAAGGCCTGGCCCTCGAAGCCGCGCGTGCGGTCGTCGCCCTGCCCGCCGAAGCCCGAGTAGTTGCCCTGCGCGTCGCAGTGCCACAGGTCGGTGCGCAGGCCGCGCAGCGGGCGCCCGGCGGCATCGAGCACACGCAAACGCACATCGAGCGGCACGCCCTCGCGGCCGTCGGTCAGGTCGGTGCGGAAGTTCGCGAGGTCCAGGTAGTACGGGCCCTCGGTGGTCTGGGCGGTCAGCGGGAGCTTCTGCGGTGCGGCAGCCGCTGGTGCTGACGCTGCCAGACCCGCCGCGCCGATCGCGGCCAGCAGGCCCCGGCGCCCGATCGCTTCACCGGCCATGGGCAGCCTCCTTTCCGGCAGGCGCTCGCACGCCCGAAGCCCGGGCCTCGGCCCAGAGCACGAGCAGCGTCCACGCATGCGCGACGACCCAGAACAACGCGGCCAGCAGGAACAGCAGCAGGTCGGTGTCGGCGTCGCCCGGGGGCGTGGACGGCGGCGCGGCGTGCCCCGGCGAGGCCCAGGCGAGCGCGGCGGCGGCCAGTGCGCGGAAGGCGAAGGTGGGAGGGGCGCGGTGCGTGTCCGGTGTCATGGCGGGCATCGTGCGATCCGAATCGGGAGAAATGTGGGAGAGGCACGCAAGGACGCGTCTCCCAGATTCCTCCCCAATCGGGCGCCATGATCGGCGGCTTGCCCATGCCATCCCCGCCCCCGAAACGCATGCCGCAGAATGCGGCCATGCCCCCGCCGCCGAGCCCATGCCGCGCCTGACCCTCTCCCGCAAGATCTTCCTGGCCCTGGCCGCCCTGCTGATCGTGCTGCTGCTGAGCTTCGTGGGCTTCTCGATCGTCGCGCTGCAGCGGGGCCTGGGCGCCTACGTGGCCGAGATCGAGATCCGCCGCATGGACTGGCTCTCGCAGCTCCTGCTGAAGCACTACACCGCCAACGGCGACTGGAAGAAGCTGCGCGACAACGACGACGCCTGGCACCGCCTGCAGCTGGGCCAGTCGGCGATGGTGATCGACGGCGCCGCCACGCCCGACGACCGGCGGCTGCCGCCCTGGTACGAGCGCCGTGCGCCCGGCACACCGGGCGACGGCGCGCCGCCGGCGGAACCGTCCAGCGGGCTCTCGCCCACCGCCCCGCCGCCGCAGCTCGACCTGCTGCCCCGCCGCTTCCTGATGCCGCCCCCGGGCTTCTTCCCCGGCCTGGCCGGCCCGCCCGACTCGATCTTTCGCCGCCTCGCCGTGCTCGATGCCCACGGCGCGCTCGTGGTCGGCGCGACCATCGACCCGGAGAACGCCGCGCGCCGGCCGATCCGCCACGGGCGCACCGTCGTCGGCTACCTCGCGCTCGCGCCGATGCAGGGCCTGGAGAGCGAGGCCGACCGCGCCTTTCTCGCCCGGCAGTCCGGCGTGATCGCGCTCACCGGGCTGTGTGGCCTGGCCTTTGCGCTGGTGCTGTCGTGGCTGCTGGCGCGCCGCTGGTTCCAGCCCATCGACGCGCTCACGCAGGCCGCACAGGACGTGGCGCGCGGGCGGCTCTCGACGCGCGTGGCGGTCCACGGCTCGGACGAGCTCGCGCTGCTGGGCAAGACCTTCAACGACATGGCGCAGCGCCTGGACACGGCCGAGGCCTCGCGCCGTGCCTGGCTGGCCGACGCGGCGCACGAGCTGCGCACGCCGCTGGCCGCCATGCGCGCGGAGATCGAGGCGCTGCAGGACGGCGTGCGCAGCTTCGACGAACGCACCGCGCTGCGCATGCACCGGCAGGTGATCCGCCTCGGCCAGCTGGTCGACGACCTGCGCAGCAGCATGCGCGAGCCCCAGAGCGACCTGCTGAAGGCGCCGGTGTACCCGCTGTCGCTGCTGAAGGAGGCGCTCGACCACACGCGCGACCGCTTCGCGAAGCGCGGCATCGCGCTCGACCGCGACGCCCTCGACCGCATCGCCGCCTCGGCCCAGCCGGTGATCGACGGCGACGCGCACCGGCTGCACCAGGTCTTCATGAACCTGCTGGAGAACACGCTGGCCTACACCGACGCCGGCGGCCAGCTGCGCATCGGCGTGAGCGTCGAAGGCGCATGGACCGGCAATTGCCTCACGCTGGTGTTCGACGACAGCGCACCGGGCGTGCCCGAGGAAGAGATTCCGCGCCTCTTCGACCGCCTGTTCCGCGGCGAGACCTCGCGCAGCCGCGCGCTGGGCGGCTCCGGCCTGGGCCTGTCGATCTGCCGCGCGACCCTCGAGGCGCACGGCGGCAGCATCGAGGCGGCGCCCTCGCCGCTGGGCGGGCTGCGCATGACGATCACCCTTCCGCTGGCGGCTTCCGCATGACACGCATCGTGATCGTCGAGGACGAACTCGACATCGCCTCCGTGGTGCAGGACTACCTGCGCCACGCCGGCTACGACACCGAGCACTTCGCCGATGGGCAGAGCGCACTCGAACGCATCGTCGCCGCGCCGCCCGACCTCACGCTGCTCGACATCATGCTGCCGCGCCTCGATGGCATCGAGGTGCTGCGCCGCGCGCGGGAGCACACGGCGCACCCGATCATCATGCTCACCGCGCGCATCGAGGAGGTCGACCGCCTGCTCGGCCTGGAGCTGGGCGCCGACGACTACGTGTGCAAGCCCTTCTCGCCGCGCGAGCTGGTGGCACGCGTGCGCGCCGTGCTGCGCCGCACCGCGCCGGCCGTGGCCGCACAGGGCGCGCCGGACGATGCGCCCGGCCTCGTGCTCGACGACGTGCACTGGCGCGCCTCGCTCGACGGCACGCCGCTGAACCTTACGCGCCGCGAGTTCGGGCTGCTGCAGGTGCTGTCGCGGCACCCGGGCCGCATCTTCTCGCGCGCCCGGCTGCTGGAGCTGGCCTACGACGACACGGTGGACGTGACCGAGCGCGCCATCGACAGCCACGTGAAGAACCTGCGCCGCAAGCTCGGCGCGGTGACGCCCGCGCACGACTGGATTCGGTCGGTGTATGGCGTGGGCTTCGCGTGGGAAGCGCCGCCGCCGGCCTGAGCGGCCAGGCTAGTTTTGTCGAGGGGCTGCCGCGCGAATTTGCGTCGCCGTCTTCGCCCAGGTCTTCTCCAGCATCCGCGAAAGATAGGACGCCGACTCCCAGCCGACCTGCAGCGCGATGGACAGCACCGAGTCCCGCGTGGTCTGCAACAGGTACACGGCCCGTTCGATGCGCTGGCGCTGCAGGAACTCCAGCGGCGAGATGCCGTGCTTCGCGCGGAAGACCCGCTCCACCTGCCGGCGCGACAGCCGGTGCTGTTGCGCGAAGGCGTCGAGCGACAGGGGTTGCGCCAGATCGCGCAGCATCGTTTCGGCCAGCAGCTCGGCCACCCACAGCGCCGGCGAGGCGTCGCCCTCCGACAACGGGTTGGCGCTCAGGCGCGCGGCCTCCATCACGAGCGCGCCGCACAGCACGTAGTTCTCGCTGTCGCCCGCGCGGGTCGATTCGAACATCCGCTGCGACAGGGCGCCCAGCGCGGTGCTGCCAGCGCGCATGCCTTGCGGGGGCCGCACGACGCCCTGTGCCTGCAAGGCCGTGGCCCACAGCGCCGGGTCGACGTAGACCGCGACATGGCTCTGGCCGGCGGTGAGCGTGGTCGTCGAATGCGCGCTACCCGCCGCGAACCAGACGAAGTGGCCGGGCCCGAGGCGCTGCGCCTCGCCCTGCGCATCGCCCACGCTGAAGCGGCCTGCGATGGGTACGAACAGCATGTCGCAATCGTGCACGTGCGCGTCGGTGGCGTAGTGGTCGCGGGTGTTGGCGACCATCGTCGCCTGGTGAGACAGCCGTTCGACGAACAGCGATTGGCGGGGCGGCGGGTGGCTGGAAGTCAGTGGCATGGCCATTCCTTGTCGCAATCGAAGCCGCGCATGTCGCAATCGGGCGCACGCGTTGGCGCGCGCTCCACAGAATCGGAAGGACCACTCCTGCAAGAAGACCCCATGACTACTCAACCTCTGCGCCGCGCGCTCCTGGGCCTGGCCGCCGCCGGTGCCCTGTACGGGCCGACCGCCTCGTGGCCGGCCTCCGATCCGGCCTACCCGGTGAAGCCGATCACCATCATCGTACCCTTCCCCGCCGGCGGCGGAACGGACGTGATCTTCCGTTCGGTGCAGCTGCGGCTGCAGGCTGCGCTCGGTGTGTCGGTCATCATCGACAACCGCTCCGGCGCGGGCGGCACCGTGGGCACGGGCTTCGGCGCGAAGGCGAACCCCGACGGCTACACGCTGGTGGCCAGCACCACGACCACCATCGCCTCGGCCGATGCGGTGTACCCCAAGCTCCCGTACGACCCCCTCAAGGACCTGGTGCCGATCGGCACCATCGGCACCACGCCTTTCGTGCTGGTGGTCACGCCCGCGCTGGCGGCGCGCACGGTGAAGGACTTCGTCGGCTACGCCAAGGCCAACCCGCAGGCGCTCAACTACGGCAGCATCGGCAACGGCAGCCTGAGCCACCTGGCGGGCGAACTCTTCAAGCAGCGCACCGGCATCGAGATGACGCACGTGCCCTACCGCGGTGCCGCGCCCGCGCAGGCCGACCTGATGGCAGGCCAGATCCAGGCGCTGTTCGACAACCCGCCCGCGCTGCTGGCGCAGGTGCGCGGCGGCCGCATGCGCGCGCTGGCCATCAGTGAACCGTCGGCGGGTTTCGCCGACCTGCCGACCTTCGAGGCGGCCGGCATCAAGGACTTCAAACCGCAGCTCTGGTACGGCCTGATGGCACCGGCCGCCACGCCACAGCCGGTGGTGCAGCGGTTGCGCGCCGCGCTCGACACCGCGATGAAAGACCCGGCCCTGCGCACCGACATGCTGGCCAAGGGCGTGACGCCGTGGAGCGTGCGGCCCGAGGTGTTCGAGGAGCACATCCGCAACGACATCAAGCTCTGGGGCGGCATTGCGCGCTCGGTCAACGCGAGGGCTGATTGACGATGGCTGCGATTTTTTCTGCGCCCGGTTGCCGGAACATCCGCGTGTTCGTCGGCCCCGATCCATCCGTCGGCGGCAACCCCGCGCCGGTCTGGCTCGATGCCGACGCGCTCTCCACCGCGCAGATGCAGGCGCACACCCGGCTCAGCGGTCATGAGTCCGTCTTCGTGCTGAAGCCGACCACACCGGCGCACCGGTTGCGCATGCGCTACTTCGTGCCGAAGCACGAGATGGAAATGTGCGGCCACGCCACGGTCGGCGCGCTGTGGCTGCTGCACCGGCGCGGCGAATGGGACGGTGCGCCCGTCGCGATCGAAACGCTCAGCGGCACCGTCACGGGCCGGCGCGTCGATGGCACGGTGCAGGTCAGCCAGCCGCGCGCCACGGTGGAAGAGGTGACGCAACAGCGGCTGGTCGAAGACATCGCGCAGTGCCTGGGCATCGAGGTCGGGCAGATCGTGGGGCCGGTGCTCAACGCCGCCACCAGCCGGGTCAAGACGCTGGTTCGCCTGGCCGACACCGCGCAGCTGCACGCCTTGCGCGTCGACTTCGCACGCGTCGAATCGCTGTGCGAACGTCTCGGGTCCACCGGGCTGTATCCCTATGCCATGTCACGGGACGAGACCGACACGGTCAACGCACGGCAATTTCCCAAATCTTCCGGCTACCCGGAAGACGCCGCCACGGGCATCGCCGCCGCCGCGCTGGCCTGGGGCCTGCGCCACCTCAAGCTGGTCGGCCACGAGGCGCTGTCAGTGACCGTGCGGCAGGGAGAAGCAATGGGTTCGCCCTCCGCGATCCACGTGGGATTGCCATCGGATGCGAACACGCAGGAAGGTTGCTGGGTCGGCGGCGAGGCCTGCGATGCGCAACCCGAAGACTTTCTGCTCGACCGGCTGTGCCCACCTGAAGTGGCGCGGGCCAAGCCATCGGGTACTTACGCCACATTCGCGAGGGCCGGCAGTCTGCTGCACACGAGCGGCGTGGTGGCGCGCGAGAACGGCCAGGTGATCACAGGCCGGCTCGACGGCCCCGACGATGTGCCGCGCGGTCAGCGGGCCGCAGTGGCTTGCGTCGGCGCCCTGCTGCGCGCGGCACAAGACGAGCTCGGCAGCCTCTCGCGCGTCGTGCGCGTCGTGGCACTGAACGGCTACCTCCAGGCTTGCGGCGACTTCAAGGACCACGCCCAGGTGATGGACGCGGCCTCGGCGGCGCTGCAACAGATCTTCCCCGATGCCCCCCAGCCGGTCCGCACCACCGTGGGCGTCGCATCACTGCCTCGCGGTGGCGTGGTCGAGGTGTCGATAGTGCTCGAGACGCGCGACTAGGCCCTGCCCTTGCCGGTTTTTTCCGCGCACGGCATCGCAGCGTGCCCGCTCGTCACCACCGCCGAGGTGGCGGGCCGCTTCAGCCCCAGCGCGCCTTCGAGCATCCGCAGGATGGTCTCGCGGGCCAGGTCGAAGTCGGCCGGCTCCAGCGCCTGCTTGCCGAGCAGCATCCGCATCTGCCAGGCGAAGTCGGCGTAGGTCTGCGTCATCGCCCACAGCGTGAACAGCAGGTGCGGCACGGGCAGCGGCGCCACGTCGCCATTGGCCATCCAGCGGTTCAACACGGCCGCTTCGGCGCGGAAGGCCGGCACCAGCTTGGCCTCGATGTCGTCGGCGCATTGCGGCGCCTGCGAAATGATTTCCTGCGCGAACAGCCGCGAGCCCGAAGGGTGGTCGTACGAGAACTGCAGCTTCTGCGTGACGTAGCGCTCCAGCGCGGCATGCGGGTCGAGGTCGGCGTCGGCCAGGCTGTTGAGGTTCGACAGCCACGAGTCGAGCACGTCGTTGAACACGCGGCTGTACAGCGCCTTCTTCGAGGGGAAGTAGTACAGCAGGCTCTGCTTGGAGATGCCCGCGTCGGCCGCGATGTCGTCGACCGACACGCCGCCGTAGCCGTGCAGGGCAAAGCGCTCCTGCGCCACCGCGAGGATGGCGCTCTCGAGGTTCTGGCGGCGGGCCTGGCGCTTCACGGCGGGAGGACGCGCCGCAGTTCGCAGGGGTGGCGCAGCGCTCATGGGTTTTTCATCCGCGCCAGGAAGCGCACCAGTCGCTCGTCGCCGCAGTGCGCGACGTTGAAGCGGTACCAGGCAAAGGGCTGCGGCATGTCGCCGAAATCGGTCGCGGCCGCGAGCGGCAAGCCCTGCTTGCGCGCCTCCTGCAGCACCGCATCGCTCGATGGACGAGGCTCACAGCCGGGCGGCCAGCCTGCGCAGAGAAAGGGACCGCCATCGGGCACGCACAGCGCCTGCAGGCCCGCGCCGGTCAACAGCGACAGCGTGCGCTCACCGGCGATCTTCAGCGCGGTGTTGAGCTTCTGCAGGAAGCGCGGATAGCCGGCATCGGCCAGCACCTCGCAGGCGACGCGCTCCTCGAACTCGCTCGGGCCGAGCGTGGTGTGCAGGCAGCGCAAGGCCGCATCGTCGACCCAATGCTGCGGCAGCAGCACATGTGCAAGCCGCAGCTTGGCCGAGAGCGTGGTGGACACGCCACCGACCTGCGCCACGCGCTGCAGCCCGTCCATCGCGGCAAGGCTGGGCGCCTGCAACGGCGAGAGCCCGCGCCAGGTGTCGAGCTCGATCACGCGCAGGTCGTGCCGCTCGGCCGCCTGCAGCGCCTGGTGCGCGCCCTGCGGGCTCATGCACACGCCCAGCGGATTGGAAACTGCCGTCGACAGGAACAGCAGGCGCTGGCGGCTTGCCGCAGGCAACATCGCGGCATGGCTGTCGAGCGCGGCGATGTCGAGGCAACCGCCGCGCCGTGGCACTTCGAGCATGCGACGGCCCAGCGTGCGGATCAGGCTGCGCAGCTGGCGCGGTGCGGGCGACTCGACCAGCACCGCGTCGCCGGGTTCGGTCCAGGCCTGCAGCAAGCACATCGTGGCGCCCAGGCTGCCGGCTGCCGTCATGACCTGCTGCGGGCCCAGTGCGGGCAATTCGGCGCGATGGCGCGCGGCGATCAGTTCGCGCAGGCGCGGCAGGCCGAAACCCTGGCGCGTGCCGCTGTCCCATTCGGGGGCCGAGCGCGCCACGCGGCGCATGGCTTCACGCACCAGGTCATCGCCCCGGTATTCGGCGGGTGGCGGGCGGTCGTGGGCCGTGGCGGTGTCGGTCATGCGCGGCACCGCATCGGCGTCGTCGGTTGCCACGCGCGACGGCCGATGCAGCACGTAGTAGCCGCTGCCCGGCCGGGAGGCCAGCACCGAGCGCGCGCGCAAGGCGCTGTACGACTCGGTGACGGTGAAGGTGCTGATGCCCAGCTTGCCGGCCAGCGCGCGCACCGAAGGCATCTTGGTGCCGGGCGCCAGGCGCCCATCGATGACGCGCAACTCGACGCCCACCACGAGGCGCTGCGCCAGCCCGAGGCCGGGCGCGGCTTCGTCCATGTCGCCCATCAGGCCCTGCATCCAACCGGCACCGGCCGGCGCCGGCTGGCGCAGCGCCGATGCGTTGCTTGAACTCTGCATCACCGGGTCTCCTTGAGAAACGCATGCGGCCTGTCTGGACAGGGTTTGCCCTGGGCAACTGTGCTGGGGAGTGCACCAAACAGCATGGTCGGTAGCGGCAAACACTTTCTCGTGCGCCGCGCCAACTGTGTATGGGCGGCACCCCTCGTTTGCTGAATCATCGCGACATTCGACCACTTGGTCAAACTTCATGAGGGCTCGATCTCTCATGTCGCACACGGTTACCCCACCACGACCTGGAGCTTGAAAGCCCATGAGCAGCACGATGAATCCCGTCGCGCCCAGCGCGCACATTGCCTCCGATGTGCGCGCCGGCCGTCTCGACCCCGCGCAGTACGCCAAGAACTTCTGCGACGCCCACCCGCCGCTGAACGTGGTGCAGGCCAACATCGAGGCCGAGCGCTGCTACTACTGTTTCGACGCGCCCTGCCAGACGGCTTGCCCCACGGGCATCGACATCCCGACCTTCATCCGCCGCATCGCCGACGGCAACCTGCGCGGCGCCGCGCGCACCATCCTCGAAGAGAACCCGCTGGGCGGCATGTGCGCCCGCGTGTGCCCGACCGAGGTGCTGTGCGAGCAGGCCTGCGTGCGCAACAGCAACGAGAGCAAGCCGGTCGAGATCGGCCTGCTGCAGCGCCACGCGACCGATGCCTTCTTCGACGCGCCCGGCGCGCCGCTGTTCGTGCGCGCCGCCGACACCGGCAAGCGCATTGCCGTCGTCGGCGCGGGCCCGGCCGGCCTGGCCTGCGCGCACCGCCTCGCGGTGCTGGGCCACCAGGTGACGCTGTTCGACGCGCGCCCCAAGCTCGGCGGCCTGAACGAATACGGCCTGGCCAGCTACAAGACGGTGGACGACTTCGCGCAGCGCGAGATCGAGTGGCTGCTGTCGGTCGGCGGCATCGAGGTGCGCAACAACCAGGCACTGGGCCGCGACCTGCACCTGGCTGCACTCGCCGCCGACTACGACGCGGTGTTCCTGGGCCTGGGCCTGGCCGGCGTGAACACGCTGGGCCTGGGCGAGCAGACCGGCGTGCGCGATGCGGTGGACTTCATCGCCGAACTGCGCCAGGCCGCATCGCCGGCCGACGTGGCCATCGGCCGCCATGTGGTGGTGATCGGCGGCGGCATGACCGCCGTGGATGCGGCCGTGCAGTCGCGCAAGCTCGGCGCGGAAGACGTGAGCATCGTCTACCGGCGCGGCGCCGAGGCCATGGGTGCCTCGGTCGACGAGCAGAGCTGGGCCAAGGAGAACGGCGTGCGCATCATCCACTGGGCCGCGCCCAAGGCCCTGCGCGCCAAGGGCGGCGTGCTGCGCGGCATCGACTTCGCGCGCACCGCGCTGGTCGACGGCAAGCTGGTCGAGACCGGCGAAGCGCTCGCGCTGCAGGCCGACATGGTGCTGTGCGCCATCGGCCAGAGCTTTGTCGCAACCGCGCTGGAAGACAGCGGCGTGCAGCTGCAGGGCGGGCGCATCAGCACCGATGCCGAGTGCCGCAGCTCGCTCCCGAAGGTCTGGGCCGGCGGCGACGCGCGCTTCGGCGGGCGCGACCTCACGGTCGAGGCGGTGGAAGACGGCAAGCAGGCCGCGCTGTCCATCGACCGCCACCTGCGCGCTGCGTGACACGACAGCGCCCGCTCTTCCTTTCTCACCTCTCATCCGAGCGCGCCGTGGCGCGACAGGAGCAACTCACATGGCAGACCTGAGCATCGACTTCGTGGGCATCCGCAGCCCCAACCCCTTCTGGCTGGCCTCGGCACCGCCGACCGACAAGGAGATCAACGTGGTCCGCGCCTTCGAGGCCGGCTGGGGCGGCGTGGTCTGGAAGACCGTGGGCGAAGACCCGAACGTCGTCAACGTGCACGGCCCGCGCTACGCCGTGTCGTACGCGGCCGACCGCCGCGTGACGGGCTTCAACAACATCGAGCTGATCTCCGACCGGCCGCTGCGCACCAACCTCGAAGAGATGGCCCGCGTGAAGCGCAACTGGCCCGACCGCGCGCTGGTGGCGTCGATCATGGTGCCGTGCACCGAAGAGGCCTGGAAGAACATCCTACCCATGGTCGAGGACACCGGCTGCGACGGCATCGAGCTGAACTTCGGCTGCCCGCACGGCATGAGCGAGCGCGGCATGGGCGCGGCCGTGGGCCAGGTGCCCGAGTACATCCAGATGGTGGCCGAATGGTGCAAGCACTACTCGAAGCTGCCGGTGATCGTGAAGCTCACGCCCAACGTGGCCGACATCCGCCCCGCGGCGCGCGCCGCCAAGAAAGGCGGCGCCGATGCGGTGAGCCTCATCAACACCATCAACTCGATCATGGGCGTCGACCTGGATGCGATGGCGATGTTTCCGCACACCGACGGCAAGGGCTCGCACGGCGGCTACTGCGGCCCCGGCGCCAAGCCCATCGCGCTGCACATGGTGGCCGAGATCGCGCGCGACCCGCAGACCGCCGGCCTGCCGATCTCGGGCATCGGCGGTGTCTCGACCTGGCGCGATGCGGCCGAGTTCATCGCGCTGGGCAGCGGCTCGGTGCAGGTGTGCACCGCCGCCATGGTCTACGGCTTCAAGATCGTGCAGGACCTGTGCGACGGCCTCTCCAACTTCATGGACCAGAAGGGCTACGCCAACCTGGAACAACTGCGCGGCCGTGCGGTCGGCAGCATCACCGACTGGCAGCAGCTCAACCTGAACCACGTCGACAAGGCCGTGATCCACCAGGACCTGTGCATCCAGTGCGGCCGCTGTCACGTGGTGTGCGAAGACACCTCGCACCAGGCCATCAGCGCGACCAAGGACGGCATGCGCTTCTTCGAGGTGAAGGAAGCAGAGTGCGTCGGCTGCAACCTGTGCGTGTCGATCTGCCCGGTGCCCGGCGCGCTGTCGATGCGCACGCTGAAGGCCGGTGAGACGGACGCGCGCACCGGCCACCCGGTGGTCGGCCACTACGCCAACTGGACCACGCACCCCAACAACCCGATGCGCACCGGCAGCCCCGCCTGAACGGGATATCGAACAAGCGAGTGAGTGAGTGAGCAAGTGAATGACCAAGCCCGGCGCAGACCGGGCGGCGGCGGGAGGGGAACGACCACACGGCCAGAAGCACGACACACGTGCAGGAGAAAACCCACATGACGACCCCACAGCACGGCGGCGCACCCGCCGCAAACCTCTGGAACGAGGACCTGGCGCCCACCACGCTGGCGCAGCGAACGTGGCGCTGGTACCACTTCGCCGCGCTCTGGGTGGGCATGGTGATGTGCATCCCCGCCTACATGCTGGCGGCCAGCCTGATCGAAGGCGGCATGTCGTGGGGGCAGGCGGTGCTGACCGTGTTCCTCGGCAACGCCATCGTGCTGGTGCCGATGCTGCTCATCGGGCACGCGGGCGCCAAGTACGGCATTCCCTACGCGGTGATGGCGCGCGCCTCGTTCGGCACGCGCGGGGCGCGGCTGCCTGCCCTGCTACGCGCCATCGTGGCCTGCGGCTGGTACGGCATCCAGACCTGGTTCGGCGGCCAGATGATCTACACGCTCGTCGGCGTGCTCATGGGCCAGCCGCTGGGCGGCGACAAGCTGCCGATGCTCGGCATCAACGGCGCGCAGCTCGTGTGCTTCCTGATCTTCTGGGCCATCCAGCTGTACTTCGTGGTGCACGGCATCGAGTCGATCCGCCGTCTCGAAACCTACACCGCGCCGCTCAAGATCATCGTGTGCGTCGCGCTGCTCTACTGGGCCGTGCAGCGCGCGGGCGGCCTGGGCCCGATCTTCGACCAGCCTTCGCAGTTCGAAGCCGGGGGCAAGAAGGCCGGCATGTTCTGGGCGGTGTTCTGGCCATCGCTCACGGCCATGGTGGGCTTCTGGGCCACGCTGGCCCTGAACATCCCCGATTTCACGCGCTTCTCGCGCTCGCAGCGCGACCAGGTGGTGGGCCAGGTGATCGGCCTGCCCGCACCCATGGGCCTGCTCGCGATGATGGCCGTGATGGTCACCTCGGCCACTGTGGTCATCTACGGCAAGGCGCTGTGGGACCCGGTGGACCTGGCCAGCCGCATGACCGGCGCCGCGGTGCTGCTCGCGCTCATCATCCTGCTGATCGACACCGTGAGCGTGAACCTGGCGGCCAACCTCGTGGGCCCGGCCTACGATTTCTCGGCCCTCAACCCGAAGAAGATCTCGTACCGCACGGGCGGCTACATCACCGCCGGCATCGCCATCGTGATGATGCCGTGGAAGGTGTTGGAGACCACGCAGGGCTACATCTTCACCTGGCTCATCGGCTACTCGGCGCTGCTGGGGCCGGTGGCGGGCATCCTGATTGCCGACTACTACCTGATTCGCCGCAAGGAGCTGGACGTCGATGCGCTCTACCGCGAGACCAGCGCCTACAGCTACGGCAACGGCTGGAACATGGCGGCCATCGTCGCTTTCGTCGTCGGCGTGCTGCCGAACATCCCGGGCTTTCTGAACGCGGCCTTTCCGTCGGCCGTGCCGTCGATGCCCGAGTTCTTCAAGACGATCTACACCTACGCCTGGTTCGTCGGCGTGGTGCTGTCGGCCGTGGTCTACATGGGGCTGATGAAGGCGCGCGCGCCGCAGCTTCAGGGCATGACGCCGCCCCTCAAGAACCCCAGCTGAAGCAAGAAAGAAAAGGAACCCTCGCCATGACCGTTCTCATTCGCGGTGGCACGGTGGTCAACGCCGATGCCGAGCACCGTGCCGACGTGCTCTGCCAGGGGGACAAGATCCTCCAGGTCGGCACCGACCTGCAGGTGCCGGCCGGCACCGAGGTGATCGACGCCGGCGGCGCCTACGTCATGCCCGGCGGCATCGACCCGCACACCCACATGCAGCTGCCCTTCATGGGCACCGTGGCGGCCGACGACTTCTTCAGCGGCACGGCGGCCGGCCTGGCCGGCGGCACCACCAGCATCATCGACTTCGTGATTCCCGACCCGCAGCAGTCGCTGATGGACGCCTTTCGCATGTGGCGCGGCTGGGCCGAGAAGTCGGCCGGCGACTACAGCTTTCACGTGGCCGTGACCTGGTGGAACGACAGCGTGCACAAGGACATGGGCACGCTGGTGCATGAGCATGGCGTGAACAGCTTCAAGCACTTCATGGCCTACAAGAACGCGATCATGGCCGACGACGAGATCCTGGTGAAGAGCTTCCAGCGCTCGCTGGAACTCGGCGCCATGCCGACGGTGCATGCGGAGAACGGCGAGCTGGTCGCGATGCTGCAGCAGCAACTGCTGGCGCAGGGCATTCGCGGGCCTGAAGGCCATCCGCTGTCGCGCCCGCCGATGGTCGAGGCCGAAGCCGCCAACCGCGCCATCGCCATCGCCGACGTGCTGGGCGTGCCGATCTACGTGGTGCACGTCTCGTGCGGCGAAGCGCTCGACGCCATCGCCCGCGCCCGCGCGCGCGGCCAGCGCGTGTACGGCGAGGTGCTGGCCGGTCACCTCGTGGTCGACGAGAGCGCCTACCGCGACCCCGACTTCGCGCGCGCCGCCGCCCACGTGATGAGCCCGCCCTTCCGCTCGCGCGAGAACCAGGCCATGCTGTGGCGCGGCCTGCAGGGCGGCAACCTGCACACCACCGCCACCGACCACTGCACCTTCTGCGCCGAGCAGAAGGCCGCGGGCCGCAACGACTTCACGAAAATTCCCAACGGCTGCGGCGGCGTCGAAGAGCGCATGGCCGTGCTGTGGGACGCTGGCGTCAACGCCGGCCGCCTCACGCCCTCGGAGTTCGTGCGCGTCACCTCGACCAACGCGGCGCAGCTGTTCAACCTGTACCCGCGCAAGGGCGTGATCCAGCCCGGTGCCGACGCCGACATCGTGGTCTGGGACCCGAAAGCCACCAAGACGCTGTCGGTGAAGACGCAGCATTCGAAGAGCGACTTCAACATCTTCGAGGGCCGCGAAGTCACGGGCGTGCCGCGCCACACCGTGGCCGCCGGCCGCTGGGTCTACCGCAACGGCGACCTGCGCGCCGAGCCGGGCACCGGCCGCTATCTGAAGCGCCCAGCCTTCGCGCCGATGTTCACCGCGCTCGAACGTTTCAAGCAGCAGCACGCGCCCACGGCCGTGGCGCGCTGAACCCCCAAGGAGTCATACATGAATGCAGCAGTGGACACACAGGTGCTGACGATCAACGGCGAGCGCCTGTGGAACTCGCTGATGAAACTGGCGCGCATCGGCGCCACCCCCAAGGGCGGCGTCAAGCGGCTGGCGCTGACCGACCTCGACAAGCAGGGCCGCGACCTCGTGGTGTCGTGGGGCAAGGCGGCCGGCCTGAGCATCACGGTCGACAAGATCGGCAACGTCTTCATGCGCCGCGAAGGCACCAACCCCGCGCTGCCGCCCATCGTGTCGGGCAGCCACATCGACACGCAGCCCACCGGCGGCAAGTTCGACGGCAACTACGGCGTGCTGTCGGCGCTGGAAGTGGTGCGCACGCTGAACGACCAGGGCATTCGCACCGAGGCGCCCATCGAGGTCGCGTTCTGGACGAATGAGGAAGGCTCGCGCTTCGTGCCGGTGATGATGGGCTCGGGCGTGTTCTGCGGCGCCTTCAGCCTGGAACACGCCTATGCGGCCAAGGACACCGAAGGCAAGACGGTGCAAGAGGAGCTGGAACGCATCGGCTACATCGGCGACCAGACGCCGGGCGACCACCCCATCGGCGCCTACTTCGAGGCGCACATCGAGCAAGGGCCGGTGCTGGAAGATGCGGACAAGGTCATCGGCGTGGTGCCGGCGGTGCTCGGCCTCTCGTGGTACGACTGCGTCGTCACCGGCATGGAGGCGCATGCGGGCCCCACGCCGATGCACCTGCGCCGCGATGCGCTGCAGGTGGCGACGCGGATCATGCAGGAGGTGGTGGCCATCGGGCTGCGCTACCCGCCCTACGGGCGCGGCACGGTCGGCATGGTGCAGGTGCACCCGAACAGCCGCAACGTGATTCCGGGCGAGGTGAAGTTCTCGATCGACCTGCGCAACGTGAGCGGCGAACTGCTCGACCGCATGCACGGCGAGATCCTCGCCTTCGTCGAACGCACGGGGCGCGAGACCGGGTTGGGCGTGACGATCGAGCGCGTGTCGTACTTTCCACCCTGCCCGTTTCACCCCGATTGCGTGGACGCGGTGCGCCGCGCGACCGAACGGCTCGGCTACTCGACCATGGACGTGGTGTCGGGCGCGGGCCACGACGCGATCTATGCCGCGCGGCTCGCACCGGCCGGCATGATCTTCGTGCCCTGCAAGGACGGCATCAGTCACAACGAGATCGAGGACGCGCAGCCCGACCACCTGACGGCCGGCTGCAACGTACTTCTGCACGCCATGCTCGAACGCGCGAAGCGCGTGGACTGACGCCCATACGCTCGCGGCGGCGCTGCCGCTACTGGTACGCCGCCAGCTCCTGCTTGGCGATCGCGTTGCGGTGCACCTCGTCGGGGCCGTCGGCCACGCGCAGGTGGCGCTCGTAGGCGTAGAAGTGCGTGAGCAGCGTGTCCTGGCTCAGGCCCATCGCGCCGAAGGCCTGCATGGCCCAGTCGATCACCTTCACGCAGTTGTTGGGCGTGAGCACCTTGATCATCGCGATCTCTTTCGCCGCGACCTTGTTGCCCACGGTGTCCATGCGGTAGGCCGCATTCAGCACCATCCAGCGCGACTGCTCGATGAGCATGCGCGACTCGGCAATGCGCTCGCGCCACACGCCCTGCTCCGACAGCGGCTTGTGGAAGGCGACACGCGATACCAGGCGCTGGCACATCATCTCCAGCGCGGCTTCGGCCATGCCGATGGCGCGCATGCAGTGGTGGATGCGGCCCGGGCCGAGGCGGCCTTGCGCGATCTCGAAGCCGCGGCCCTCGCCCAGCAGGATGTTCTCGACCGGCACGCGCACGTTGTCGAACACGATCTCGGGATGGCCGAAGGGCGGGTCGTACATGCCCAGCAGCTGCATGTCGCGCACGATGGTGATGCCCGGCGTGTTTTTCGGTACCAGCACCATCGACTGCTGCTTGTGGCGGTCGGCGTTGTCGGGGTCGGTCTTGCCCATCAGCACGAAGATCTCGCAGCGCTCGTTCATGGCGCCGGTGATGTACCACTTGCGCCCGTTGATGACGTACTCGTCGCCCTCGCGGCGGATGCTGCAGCGGATGTTGGTGGCGTCGCTGGAGGCCACCTCGGGCTCGGTCATGGCGAACGACGAGCGGATCTCGCCGGCCAGCAGCGGCGTGAGCCAGCGTTCCTGCTGTGCCTTCGTGCCGTAGCGCGCCAGCACTTCCATGTTGCCGGTGTCGGGCGCGGAGCAGTTGAAGATTTCCGCGCACCAGTAGCGCCGGCCCATGATCTCGCACAGCGGCGCGTACTCGACGTTCGTCAGGCCCGGGCCGTGTTCCGACTCGGGCAGGAACAGGTTCCACAGGCCGCGCTCGCGCGCCTTGGCCTTCAGGCCGGCCATCATCGGCAGCTCGGCATACGGGCGGCCGGCGCGGGCGTTGGCGGCCAGCTCTTCCTCGCGGCGCTTCTCGTTCGGGTAGACGTGCTCGTCCATGAACTTGAGCAGCTCGGCGCGCAGCGCGAGCACCCGGGGCGTGAATTCGAATTGCATGTCGTCTCGTCCTTCTTCCAATGTGCGGTCGAAGATACGTCGCGATGCGGATCGGGACGGTCGTTCGCGCGACAGCACGAACGCCGCCCTGGGCAGGTCAACGTGGCGTGGGCAACGCGGTCGCGAGCGCGGCCAGCGCCGCCACCACCTTCTGCACCGACTGCGCGGCGCGCGCGTCCTTCAGCGTGCCGTCGGCCTCGAAGGCCTCGTTCGCGCGCCCGAGCGCGAACTGCTGCGGCGCCACCAGCATGGCGAAGGCCATCTGCAGGTACTGGCGCAGGAAGTTCATCGAGCGCAGCGCGCCCAGCGGCCCGGGCGAGGCCGACAGCAGCGCGGCCGGCTTGTTGGCCGTGGCGGCCAGCCCGCCCGCATGGCCCTCGCCCGGCGGAATGCGCGAGAGCCAGCTGAAGGCGTTGATGACCAGCGGCGTGGGAAAGCCGTTGTACTCGGGCGTGACGATCAGCACGCCGTCGCTCGCCGCGATGGCGCTGCGCAGTTCGTGCGCGCCGGCCGGCACGCCCGAGGCGGCCTCGAGGTCGCCGTCGTACACGGGCAGCGCCAGCGCGCGCAGGTCCATCTCCGTCACCTGCAGGCCCGCCGCGCGCGCGGTGGCCGCGGCCACGGCCGCCAGCCGGCGGTTGAGCGAGCCGTCGCGGGCGCTGCCGGGAATGATCAGGATGCGGGGACTGTCCATGCGGGGCTCCTTGCCGTGCGTTGAAAGAAGAAGGAAAGCCGCGCCGCACGTTTCGCGTGCGGCGCGGCTTTCGTCAGTGTCGCATCGAGGGGATCAGGCGCGCTGCGAATCCAGCTGCTCGCTGTTCGTCACGACCTCCTGCGCCTTCATGTAGCTCTCGATCAGCAGCTGGTAGGGCGGGAACACGGCGCTGTAGGCCTCGGCCCATTGCGCGGCATCGTCGCGGTGCCAGGTCTTCTGCACTTCGGAGCACACGCCCGCGGTGTCGATCGGCACCACGCCAGCTTGCACCACGCGCGCCAGCGTGATCTCCTGCGCCATCTTCGAGTAGGTGCCCGAGGCGTCGATCACCGCGAACACGCGGTAGCCCTCATGCACCGCCGCGATGCTCGGGAAGGCCATGCACACGCTGGTGATGGTGCCCGCGATGATCAGCGTGCCGCGCCCGGTGGCCTTCACGGCGGCCACGAACTCGGGGTTGTCCCAGGCGTTGATCTCGCCCTTGCGCGCCACGTACTGCGCATGCGGCGCGTACTTGTGCACTTCGGGAATCAGCGGGCCGTTCGGGCCCTGCGGCACCGAGGCGGTGGTGATGACCGGAATCTTCGCCAGCGTCGCGACCTTGGCCAGCGTGGTGACGTTGGAGCGCAGCTCGGTCATCGGCATGTCCTTCACGGTCTGGAACAGGCCGCTCTGATGGTCGATGAGCAGCATCACGGCGTCGTCGGGGTCGATGACGGGCTTGGCGCCGTTGAAGTTGGCGACGGTGTTCGGTGTGGTCATGGGGTGCTCACTTTCCTTGGGTCAGCTGGGTGTAGCTGGTGATGAGGTTGCGGTAGTCGGGGATGTGGTTGGAGAACAGCGTGCCCAGCCCCTCGATGTCGTTGCGCCAGTCGCGGTGCAGTTCGCAGGCCACGCCGAACCAGGACATCAGCTGCGCGCCGGCGGCCGACATGCGGTCCCACGCGGCCTGGCGCGTCACGTCGTTGAAGGTGCCCGACGCATCGGTGACCACGAACACGTCGAAGCCCTCGGCCAGCGCCGACAGCGCCGGGAAGGCCACGCAGACCTCGGTGACCACGCCGGCGATCAGCAGTTGCTTCTTGCCCGTGGCCTTCACGGCCTTGACGAAATCCTCGTTGTCCCAGGCGTTGATCTGGCCGGGGCGCGGGATGTAGGGCGCGTCGGGAAACTGGGCCTTCAGCTCGGGCACCAGCGGGCCGTTGGGGCCGTTCTCGAAGCTGGTGGTCAGCACCGTGGGCAGCTTGAAGTAGCTGGCGATGTCGGCCAGGGCCAGCACGTTGTTCTTGAACTTGTCGGGGTCGATGTCGCGCACCAGCGAGAGCAGGCCGGTCTGGTGGTCGACCAGCAGCACGGCGACATCGTTCTTGTCGAGACGGGTGTAGGGCTTGGACATGAGAGGCTTCCTTTGTGAGGTTGAATGCCGGGGAAAAATGGCCCCCGATGCATGTCCGTCAGCGTAAAAGCGCACCCGGAAGTCCGGTAGTCGGCGAAATTTGCCTGCAGCGTTCCACCCGATGGACGATGGCAACACCCGTGCGCGCAGGTCGGATGAATTCGCGCCCGCCGGAGCCGATCCGTGGCGGCGGGTAAAATACCCCTACATGTCCCGCTGGTTTGCCGCTACCGTCCTCGCTTTCATGCTGTCCTGCTACGGCTTCGCCGTGCTCGCGCACGGGCTGGTCGGCGGCCACCATGTGACGTCGTCGTCCGGCGAACGCCAGACCGTCGCGACGCTCGCCGCCTCGCTGGCCGATGGCGGCGACAAGGACATCGGCAAGACATCGTCCGAAGACCCGTCCGCCATGGACGAAGCGGGCTCCGAGCACGCCGAACTGGTCGATGCGCGTCCCCACGCACGCAACCTGCTGGTGCTCTCCGCGCAACCGCCGCGGCTGGGCTCCACCTCGGTGCTCTCGCCGCTACTCGACCGGCCCAAGCGGCCACCCCGGCCCCACACCCTCCTCGCCGCCTGAGGCCGCGCGGCGGCGAGCGAACGCCTGAGGACTGAAACAGTCCGGGCGTTTGCGCTCATCCGATCCGGCCCGTCGCCTGTTTAGCGCGACGCCCCTGCCCCTTCTTTTCAGCCGTTCGACGGCCCCGCCGCACGTGTCATGCGACCCGTCCGGCCTTCTCTCTTTTTTCAGGATTTTTCGATGAACTCCAGCCAATCGGCCTACCCCTCCAGCTTCGGCGCACCGTTGGCCTCGGTCCAGGAACGCAACCGCGTTCTGCGCAACACCTACTGGCTGCTCGCGCTGTCGATGGTGCCCACCGTGCTGGGCGCCTGGCTCGGCGTGGCCACCGGCCTCACGCGCGCCATGTCGCCGGGCATCGGCATCATGGTGTTCCTCGGCGGCGCCTTCGGCTTCATGTACGCCATCGAGAAGACCAAGAACTCCGCCGCCGGCGTGCCCGTGCTGCTGGCCTTCACCTTCTTCATGGGCCTGATGCTGTCGCGCCTGGTCGGCAGCGTGCTCGGCCTGTCCAACGGCGCCAGCCTGGTGATGACCGCCTTCGCCGGCACCGGCGGCATCTTCCTGGGCATGGCCATGCTCTCGACGGTCATCAAGCGCGACATCTCGGCCATGGGCAAGTGGCTCTTCGTGGGCGCCATCGGCCTGCTCGTGGTGGGCATCGCCAACGTCTTCATCCAGTCAAGCGCGCTGATGATGACGCTGTCGGTCGCCGCCATCGGCATCTTCTCGGCCTTCATCCTGCACGACCTGAAGCGCGTGAAGGACGGCCTGGAAACCAACTACATCTCGGCCACGCTGGGCGTGTACCTGAGCCTCTACAACGTGTTCCAGTCGCTGCTGGCCCTGCTGGGCATCGCCGGCGGCCGCGACGAGTAAGCGCACACAGAACGACAAGCAAGGAAGGAAACACCATGCGCCTCACCACCAAGGGCCGCTTCGCGGTCACCGCGATGATCGACATCGCCCTGCACGGCCGCTCGGGCCCCGTCACGCTGGCCTCGATCAGCCTGCGCCAGCAGGTCTCGCTGTCGTACCTGGAACTGCTGTTCGCCAAGCTGCGCCGCAACGGGCTGGTCGAATCCACCCGCGGCCCCGGCGGCGGCTACTCGCTCAGCCGCAAGGCCGCGGAAATCACGGTGGCCGACATCGTGCTCACTATCGAGGACCTGGGCGCCAGCAAGATCCGCCCGCGCGCCGCCGGCTCGGCCGACGAACCCGGCCGCTGCGAGATCGACGACCTCTGGGCCTCCGTGAACCTGCGCGCCGTGGAGTTCCTGCGCTCGATCTCGCTGCAGAGCCTGGTCGACGAACAGAAGGCCAAGGGCGTGCAGCCCGCCACCAGCGCGGCCGCGCGCCGCACGACGGCCGTCGTCGGCTCGCCGGTGCGCAAGCCCTTCGTGGTCGACGCGCCGAACTCGGTGTTCGCACTGGGCCGGCGCCACAGCACGAGCAGCTGACGGCGATCGGCGCGGCCGCTGCGCCGCGCCTTGAAAGACCGGGCCGCGCGACCTAGACTGGGCAGTGAGGGCACCCGCGGTGCCGGGGGCCAAGGAGCCTGCCATGTACAAGCGTGTTCTCGTCGCAACCGACGGCTCTTCGCTGTCGGACAAGGCGGTGGCCGCGGCCATCGACCTCGCGTTGCTGACCGGCGCCGAGCTGGTGAGCGTCAACGTCGCGCACATCCAGCCCTATGGCTACTTCGAAGGCTCGATGCTGCTGAACCAGACGGATTTCGAGGCCAACCAGAAACACGTCGAGCAGGCGGCCCAGCGCGTGGCCGATGCGGTGCGCGACACCGCCTTGGCCAAGGGCGTGCGCCGCGCCGACGCGGTGGTCATGAAGTCGAACCAGGTGGCCGAAGCCATCATCCACGCCGCCAAGAACCAGGACTGCGACCTGATCGTGATGGCCTCGCACGGGCGCCGCAGCCTCGCACGGCTGCTGCTGGGCAGCGAGACGCTGCACGTGCTGACGCATTCGCACATTCCGGTGCTGGTGCTGCGCTGAACTGAACGAATGGGGCACCGCGCACGCGGTGCGCGGGGGTTATCTGGTCGCGGCGGACTCGACGGTCTCGACCACCGTGCGGCCGGCCGGCGGGCACGACGGCCCGGCATCGCGGCCGAAGCAGCGCGCGGCCTGCGTGCGCGCCTGGGCTTCCTGCGCGTGGCGCGCTTCGGCGGCCCCGACCTGGTAGTCGAGCAGCCACTTCATGAGCAACAACATCGCGATCACCAGCCCGAGCGCCACACCCAGCAGGGTCGTGCGCCAGTTGCGCGGGCGCGCCGCCGACGGCGCGCGGGCCGGGGGGCTGCTCTCCATCGCGCTGAAACCCGCCAGGCTGCGGGAGGCGCTGCCGTCATGGATGCGGCGGCGGGGTGGTTCGGGGGTCGCGGAACGCGCGGACACCGAGGTCTGCGCGCGCTTCACGCGCGGCGCATGGGCAGTGTCCGAAGGCAGGTGGCGGGCAGGCATGACGGGGGCGATTATGAACGCCTTGCGCCCCCGGTCCGTGCGTCAGGCACCGACGCCGAACGCTGCGTGGTACCGCACGTCGCCGACCGGCCACGCGCCGTGGAACAACACGGCCTGAAAGTATTCCGGCGGCACGCCCGGCAGCACCAGCCCGGGCCGCACGACGAAGCCGAAGCGGCCATAGAAGGCCGGGTCGCCCAGCAGCACGCAGCCTTGCGCGCCAGCGTCGCGCAGGCCCGCCAGCGCCGCGTCCATCAGCCGCCGGCCGATGCCCTGCCCCTGGCGCGCAGGCGCCACCGAGATCGGCCCCAGGCCATGCCAGCCGGCCGTGCCGTCGGAAACGGCCACCGGCGACACCGCGACGTGGCCGACGATCTCGCCACCGTCTTCGGCCACGAGCGACAGCGTGAGCTGCCCGGCCGCGCGCAAGGCGTCGACGATGAGGTGTTCGGTGCCGTCGGCATGCGGTGCCTCCGCAAACGCCGCCACCGTCAATTGCCGGATGGCGGCCTCGTCGCCCGGTTGCTCAGAGCGAACCACCGGCCCCGCCTCCGTCCGCCGCGCGGCCTCCACCTTCTTCTGCGTGTCGGCATCCACCAACGCCCGCATGGCACGGAACAGCGGCCGGCTTCCGGTGTGCTTCTGGCCGTAGCCGAGGTTGAATTCGTAGTCGAAGTCCGGCGGGTTTGCGCCCTGGTTGTGCTGCAGCAGGGTCTCGAGCTTGTCGAGCGCCTTGACCGCCTGCGCTTCGGGCGTCTCGGCCTTTTCGTACTCGTCCCACAGCGCCAGGATGCCCGCGCGCAGCGGCGCGTCGAGCGTGCGCGTGAGCACCTGCAGGTCTTCGCGCTCCTGTGCGCTCTTGTCGGGATGCGCGCCTTGCACGATGGCAGGAATGTCGCCGTGGATCGCCTCGCCCAGGTCGTGCACCACGCACATCTTCAGCACCTTGAGCAGGTCCAGGTCGGCCAGCTCGTCCTCGAAGGCCATGGCCATGAGGCACAGGCGCCAGCTGTGCTCGGCCGTGCTCTCTGTGCGGCCCGAGGCCGTGTGCGCGCTGCGCAGCACGCTCTTGAGGCGCTCGGCCTCGCGAAGGAAGTCCAGCCTTCCCCTGATCTGATCGATGTCCATCTCGCCGTCTCGTTCGTCCTGAAGGGTGTCAGGCCGAGCCTACGCGATCCGGACGCAGGCCGTCGTTGCCTACAGCGCCGGCCCCAGCCCGATCGGCGCGGGCACCGCGTTGACGATGCGCGTGAAGAGCGACGCATACACCTCGTCGGGCGCGGGGTGATTGGAAAACAGGTCGCGGTTCTCGCTGAAGGCCGCGTCGAGCTCGCGCCAGTCGTCGGCGCTGAGCACGCGCTCGGCCAGCGGCAGGATCTCGCGTTCCTCGTGCGCCATGTGCTCCAGGTAGAAGCTCACGTACTCGTTCATCGCCTGTTCGAAGGCCAGGCGGCGCGGCTCGCCGAGCATCTCGAAGGCGAGCAGCGCGTGCTCGACGTGGCGGATCTTGCGCTCGCCCCAGGCATGGTCGTTGTCCAGCTTGTCCATCAGGTCGCGCGAGATCGGCGTGCACGCGCGCAGCCGGGGAAAGAGCAGCTCGGTCTCCTTCGGGTGGTGACGCTTCTCGGGAAACTCGTCCACGTAGAACAGCATCGCGCGCAGCGTCGCGAAGTCGGGCATCGTGCCCTTGCGGCGGTGCTGGTCGAGCAGCATGACGATGGAACGCAGCATGGCCGCCAGCGCGGCGTGCTCCTGGCGAATGATCCGGACGGCGGCATGGGTCATGGAAGGTCTCCTTCTTTCGAAGGCCCCAAGGGTCGCAAGTCCGACGCGGCCCAGGCTTGTTCCAGATCAAGGCCCGTGCATGCAGCCGGGCACAGACTGGCATGGCATCTCCTCTTTCTCATCAACGCACCCTGGAGGTTCCACACCATGTACCAACGCATTCTGGTTCCCGTCGACGGCAGTTCCACCTCCGCCGAAGGCCTGGCCGAAGCCATCCGCCTGGCCCGGCTCACCGGTGGCCGCCTGCGCATCGTCCACATCCTCGATGAGCTCTCGTTCGCGCTCGGCATGGACGTCTACGTCGGCCATTCGGGCGACTGGCTCGGGGCGCTGCGCGCCAACGCCGTGACGCTGCTCGAGAAGGCCCGCGCCCAGGCGCAGGAAGCGGGCGTCGAGGCCGAAGTCGTGCTGCGCGATGGCTTCAAGGCCGGCGCGGTCCACGACCAGGTGGTGACCGAAGCCATCGCCTCGAAGGCCGACCTGATCGTGCTCGGCACGCACGGGCGGCGCGGCCTGAGCCGCTGGGCCATGGGCAGCAGCGCAGAGCACATCCTGCGGGTGGCGCCCGTGCCGGTGCTGCTGATCCGCGCGCCCGAGGCCGCGGCCAAGGTGGAGTCCGAGCGCTTCAGCCTGCCGGACGGGTTGGTCGCGAACCAGTAGGCCGGCCGCCCGCCGCCGGTTTGACGGGGCCCGGCACCGCGCCCAGAATGGCCTGCCCCGCTCGCGGCTTCTTTCGCGCAAGAACCGCCCGCCCGTTCCCCGCTTCAAGGAGCAGCGTCATGAGCTCACCCCAGCACATCCGGCAGTCCATGGACACCCTCGCGAGCCACTTCGCGACGCATCCGCAAGACGCCCTGACCCAGGACAAGCCGGCCACGGCCACGCTGGTGTCGGGCCTGCACTTTCGCGTGACCGGGCCCACGGGGGAATCCATCGCGACCGACATGCCGAAGGCCATCGGAGGCCACGGGGAAGCGCCATCGCCCGGCTGGTTCATGCGCGCCGCCCTGGCGAGTTGCGAGACGACCGTGATCGCCATGCGGGCGGCGCAGCTCGGCATCGCGTTGACGACGCTCGAAGTGGTCGTCGGCAGCCAGTCGGACAGCCGCGGCCTGCTCGGCGAACCGGCCTCCGTGCCCGCCGGCCCCAGCCGCATGCACGTCGCGGTGCGGATCGCCGCGGAGGGCGTGCCGGAGCAGGAGCTGCGCGACCTGGTGCATTGGGCCGAGGCCCACTCCCCGGTGGGCAGTGCGCTGCGCCGGGCCGTGCCGCTCGAGGTGGCGGTGCAGGTCGGGCCGGCCTGACGGCACCCGCGAAGGCCGTCCTCAGGCGTAGGAACGCAGCCGCACCGCAAAGGCCGCCAGCGGCGCGATGCCGCTGGCTTCGGCGCGCTCGCACCAGTCCTGCAGCCGCTTCACGAGCTGTTCGCCGGTGGCGCCCGAGCGGCTCCACAGCGCCGTCAGCTCGCGCCGCATGGCGTACATCGTTTCCAGTGCCTGCGAAGCCACCAGCGCCTGCGTGAGCTGCGCGTGGCGCGTGGCGTCGAGCGCTTTTTCTTCCTTGCCAAGCCAGGGCCGCGCGGCGCGCAGCGCACGGGCCTTGTTCGGCGCGAGCGCATGCACCCGGGCCAGCTCCTCGGTGCAGGCCTGCTTCAGCGAGCGCGAGTAGTTCGACAGCACGTCGTAGTGGTGCCGGATCACCGCCTGCACCGTGAGCAGGTCGACGGTGGCACGCGGCGTGGTGAGGCGCGGCTTCGGCGCGAGGTGCTTCACCTTCGCCAGCCCCAGCGCCTGCAGCGCGCGGATGTAGACCCAGCCGATGTCGAACTCGAACCACTTGTTCGACAGCTTGGCCGAGGTCGGGAACGCATGGTGGTTGTTGTGCAGCTCCTCGCCGCCGATCAGCAGGCCGATGGGAAAGATGTTCGTGCTCGCGTCCGCCGCGGGCCAGTTGCGGTAGCCCCAGAAGTGGCCGATGCCGTTGACCACGCCGGCGGCCCAGAACGGAATCCACGCGATCTGCACGAGCAGCACCAGCGCGCCCGGCAGCACGCCGAACAGCGCCATGTCGATCAGGCCCATGCAGGTGATGCCCAGCGTCTGGTAGCGCGTGTACAGCCGCCGCTCGAGCCAGTCGTCGGGCGTGCCGTGGCCATAGCGGCTGAGCGTCTCGGGGTTGCGCGCCTCGGCCACGTACAGCAGCACGCCGCCCCAGAGCACGCGCTTCAGGCCCACCACCTGCGGGCTGTGCGGGTCGTCGGGCGTGTCGCACTTGGCGTGGTGCTTGCGGTGCACCGCGGCCCACTGCTTGGTGACCATGCCCGTGGTCATCCAGAGCCAGAAGCGGAAGAAGTGGCTCGCGATGGGATGCAGGTCGAGCGCGCGGTGCGCCTGGTGGCGGTGCAGGAAGATGGTGACCGAGGCGATGGTGACGTGCGTCAGCGCCAGCGCGGCCAGCAGCACGCCCCACCACGGGAGGTCGAGCGCGCCCGAAAAAAGAAAAGATGCCATTCGTTCGTACCTTCT
Organism: Variovorax sp. GW821-FHT09D07; assembly: GCF_059416345.1. Taxonomy (NCBI): domain Bacteria; kingdom Pseudomonadati; phylum Pseudomonadota; class Betaproteobacteria; order Burkholderiales; family Comamonadaceae; genus Variovorax; species Variovorax sp. GW821-FHT09D07. Next base: position 222,711 of record NZ_JBWKOY010000004.1, on the reverse strand, counting down.
GGACCCTGTGGACAACGGGCGCGATTCTCGGAAGCGCCCCGCCCGCAGGCCTTGCGCCAGATCAACAGCGGGCGCTGCCGCTGCCACAGCCGCGCCTTGCGTGCTACGCTTCCCGGCTCCCTGCGCCCTTCCCCGTGGCGCCGGCGTTTTTTCTCCCAGCCCCCGCATGACTTCTGCCCCCCACATCGCGGTGCTCGACGACGAGGTCGACATCACGCTGCTGCTGGCCAACTACCTCCAGGGCCACGGCTATCGCGTCACCCAGATCCACGACGGCGCGGCGCTGCGCTCGCTCATGGCTGCCGACCCGGCCGACCTCGTGCTGCTGGACCTCGGCCTGCCCGGTGAAGACGGTTTTTCCATCGCCCGCCACATGCGCGAGAACTGGCGCTGCGGCCTCGTGATCGTCACCGGCCGCGGCGACCCGGTGGACAAGGTGGTGGGCCTCGAAGTGGGCGCCGACGACTACGTGACCAAGCCCTTCGACCTGCGCGAGCTGGCGGCGCGCGTCAAGGCCGTGCTGCGGCGCCTGACGCCCGACGCGTCGGCGGCCGCCGCCGCGCCCACGCCGCCCGAGCGCCTGCGCTTCGCGGGCTGGCGCCTGGACACCGCCGCGCGCAGCCTCAGCAACGCGCAGGGCGAGGCCGTGGCGCTGACCACCGGCGAGTTCGACCTGCTGTGCGCCTTCGCGCGGCACCCGGGCCGCGTGCTCTCGCGCGACTTCCTGCTCGAGCAGACGCGCGGTCGCGAAGCCGCCCCCTTCGACCGCACGATCGACGTGCAGGTCGGCCGGCTGCGCAAGAAGATCGAGGCCAACGCCGACGATCCGCAGCTCATCAAGTCGGTGCGCGGCGCGGGCTACATCCTGGTGCCGCCGGTCACCCATGGCTGACGGCAACGCACCCTCGATTCCCGGCCTGCCCTCGGGCGTCGAGGAAGGCAGCGTGTTCCGCTCGCTGTTCGCCGCCTACCCCGATTCGCTGCTGGTGGTGGACCAGTCGGGCCGCATCGTGCTGGCCAACCCCTCGGCCGCCGCCATGCTCGGCTACGCGGCCGACGAGCTCGTGGGCCTGAGCGTGGAAGCGCTGGTGCCCGACAGCATCCGCCCGCGCCACGCGGCGTTTCGCGAAGCCTACGGCCGCGCGCCGCGCCCGCGCCCGATGGGCACCGACATGGAGCTGGTCGCCAAGCGCAAGGACGGCAGCGAGGTGATGGTCGAGATCGCGCTGAGCCCGCTGCAGGACCAGGGCCTGCCCTTCGTGGTGGCGGCGATCCGCGACATCGGCGCCTACCCGCGCGTGAAGCAGGCGCTGCAGCGCGCGCGCTACAGCGAACACCTGGCGCAGCTGGGCCGGCTGGCGGTCGACACGCGCGACCTGCAGGTGGTGCTGGCGCAGGTGCCCGACATCGTCGCGACCGCATTGCAGGTCGAGGTCGCGATGGTGTGGCTGCTCGACGGCAGCCAGCGCGAGTTCCGCCTCGCGAGCGGCGTGGGCCTGCTCGCCGACGAGAGCGTGGGCCTGCGCATCGCCAACCGGCCCGACACGCAGCCCGGCTACGTGCTCTCGCAGGGCTGCCCCGTCGTCGTGCCCGACTACCGCGAGGAGCGCCGCTTCACCGTGCCGCCCGCCTACCTCGAGGCCGGGCTGGTCAGCGCGCTGGCCGTGCCGCTGTCCGACCGCGGCCGCGTGACCGGCATGCTGTCGGTGCGCGCCACCGCCGCGCGGCGCTTCGGCGACGAGGAAATCCGCTTTCTCGAATCGGTGGCCAGCCTGCTGGCCACCAGCCTGCAGCGCGTGCAGACCGAGGAGGCGCTGAACCACGCGCAGCGCCTGGAGAGCGTGGGCCAGCTCACCGGCGGCATCGCGCACGACTTCAACAACCTGCTGACCATCATCCAGGGCAACCTGCAGGTGCTCGAAGAGCTGCCGCAGCTCGCGGCCGACGGCTACGCGCAACAACTCGTGGCCGCCGCCGCGCGCGCCAGCCGACGCGGCGCCGAACTCACGGGCAAGCTGCTGGCCTTCTCTCGGCGCCAGATGCTGCAGCCCGACGCGGTCGACGTGCGGCAGATGCTGCACTCGCTCACGGACATGCTGCGCCGCACGCTCGACCAGCGCATCCAGATCGAAATCGACGCCGACGACCCCTGCCCCGCCGTGCGCGCCGACCCGGGCCAGCTCGAATCGGCGCTGCTGAACATCGCCATCAACGCGCGCGACGCCATGCCCGAGGGCGGGCGCCTGCACTTTCGCGCCGAGGCCTGCGACGCCCTGCCCGCCACCGTGCGCCAGGAACTGAGCGACGCCGACGCCGGCCGCCGCTTTGTCGCGCTCTCCATCGCCGACAGCGGCACCGGCATGACCGACGCGGTCATGGAGCACCTCTTCGAGCCCTTCTTCACCACCAAGGAAGCCGGGCGCGGCACCGGCCTGGGCCTGAGCACGGTGTACGGCTTCGTGAAGCAGTCGCGCGGCGCCATCGCCATCGACAGCAAGCTCAACGCCGGCACCACCGTGACGCTCTACCTGCCGCAGGTCGAAGCCGACGCGGCGAGCGCTGCTGCGCCTGCCGACGAAGATGCCATGGAGATCGAAGCCGAGGCCACGCTGGCACCCGGCCTGCGCGTGATGCTGGTCGAAGACGACGCCGAGGTGCGCCAGGTGGTCCACACCTTCCTGACCACGCTGGGCTGCGAGGTCGCGACCGCCGCCAATGCCGAACAGGCCCTGCCCGCCATGGCGGCCGAAGCCACGCCCTTCGACTTGCTGCTGAGCGACATCGCGCTCGGCCCCGGCATGCGCGGCACGCGGCTGGCCGCCGAGGCGGTGCAACGCCAACCGCGGCTGGCGGTGCTGCTGATGTCGGGGTTCTCGGCCGAGCTGCTCGACGCCGACCGCGAAGCGCCTCCGGGCTGGGAGCTGCTGCGCAAGCCTTACTCGCGCAGCGAGCTGGCACGCGCGATGGCGCGGGCGCTGTTGGCTGCGCGCGAGTGAACGACGTCTCTTCTTACTGAAGCATCGCGGGCGCCGGCGCCAGGCAGCGCTGCACGAAGGCCGAGAGCGCGCCCACGTCGGGAATCTGCACCTCGCGCCGGCCCTTGGTCGCAAAGCCGATGACCTTGTCGCGCGCCAGCCGCGAGAGCGCGCGGCTCACGCTTTCGAGCGTCATGCCCAGGTAGTTGCCGATCTCGGCGCGCGTCATGCGCAGCGTGATCTCGTCGGTGCGCATGCCGCGGTCGGCCAGCGACTCGGCCCAGTAGCGCAGGAAGTCGGCCACGCGCGCGTCGGCCGGCAAGGTGCACACCGACATCAGCGAATCGCGGTCGTGCGCGATCTCGCGGCTCATCGCGGCGTGCAGCATCTGCAGCAGCGCGGGGTGCGTGGTGCAGGCGGCCAACAGCGATTCGTAGGGCACGACCCAGACCTCGCCCGTGTCCATCGCCACCGCGTCGCACACGTAGCGCTGGCCCGCGATGCCGTCGAAGCCGAGCCAGTCGCCGCGGAATTTCAGGCCCACCACCTGCTCGCGGCCGTCGGCCGAGAGGTTCACGATCTTGAAGAAACCCGAGTTCAGGATGTAGAGGTTGCCGAAGCGTTCGCCGGCCTGGTAGATCACGTCGCCCGTGTGCACCATGCGGCGCTGCGGTTGCAGCTGCTCGGCCAGCAGGCGCAGGCGCTCGGCCGTGCGGCGGCCCGCGTCTTCCTTCTGCACCGTCGGAAGGGGCCGAAGCGGGAGGATGGGGTTGGGGCGGGCACTCGTGAGCATGGGGATTCCTCGGCGTTCAGTCTGTCTTGTGTGGCGTTGCCTGCGATCAGGCGATGTCTCGATGCTAGGAAGCGCGAGGCCCCGCAGTGACAACGGCCCGCATCGGTGCGTAACGTCGGGTGAATGCTCTGTGTCCGGCGTGTAACAGCGGCGCGCTCCTTGATGTGCGTCAAGGCGAGCGCGGCCCGGGTGGCTAGCCTCCGCGAGACACATGTCGAACCTTGCCATGCACCCTTCCACCGCTGCACTGTCGCCCCAGAGAGAGGCCAGCCTGCTGGGCCGCGCCCGGCTGCTCCAGCGCGCCGCGCTCGACGGCGCCGCGCCGCCGCGGCTGCTGCGCGGCAAGAACCTCGGCCTGCTCAGCGAGACCGGCGACAGCGCCGCGCTCGCCCTGCTGCGCCAAGCCGCCGAGGAACTGGGCGCGCAGGTCGCGACCATGCGCTCCAGCCTGTCGACCGACACGCCGGTGCAGGAGCTGCAGCACACGGCGCGCATGCTCGGCCGGCTCTACGACGCCGTCGCCTGCGAGGGCATCGATGCCGCGCTGGTGCGCCAGATCGGCCAGCACGCGGGCATTCCGGTGCACGACGGCGCCGCGGCCGACAGCCATCCCACGGCCGCGCTCGTGGGCCTGCTCGGCGAGCGCACGGCGGCGGCGGACAACCGGCGGTTCGTGCTGCAGGCGTTGCTGATCGAGAGCATCGCCTGACCTGATCGCGAAGGTAGCGCTTCAGCCGCACCAGTCGGCGATGCGGTGGCTCAGGTCCATCCACAGCGCCTGCAGTGCCACCGCCGCCAGCAACACCCCCGCCAGCCGCGCGCCCCAGGCCTGGCGCGTACCGCTGTCGCCCCACCCGCGCAGGCGTTGCCACAGCCACGGCGCGGCGAGCAACGACACGCTGCTGCCGAGCGCGAACAGCGCCATCGTCGATGCACCTTGGAGCGGCCCGTTGCCCAGCGCGGCCAGCATGAGCGCCGAATAGAGCAGGCCGCAGGGCATCGCGACCCACAGCGTGCCCGTGGCCAGCACGCCCAACAGCGAGCCGCCGGCCATGGGCCGCAGGCGCGCTTCGAGTGCGCGCCCGGCGCGCTGCGCCCACAGCGGCTGGCGGCCCGCGATGGCGAGCACCACGCCCCAGGCGAGCACGAACACATGCAGCATCACCCACAGCGGACGCCAGGCCGCGACCTGCGCGCTGGCCGCGCCCAGGCCGTGCAGGCTCGCGGCGGCGATGGCGCCGGCGGCTGCGTAGCTCGCCATGCGGCCGAGATGGAAGGCGACCGGTGCGCCGGGATGCACGGCCTGCGCGGGCCTGCCCACCGGCACGATGCGGATCACCGCGGTCGACACCGCGCCGCACATCGCCACGCAGTGCGGCCCGCCCGCGAGCCCCATCAGCAATGCGGCGCCGGCGAGTGCGGGTGAGTCCATCTTCCTAAACCACGCGCGAAAAGCGCGTGCGCGTCGCAGCGCAGTAGCGGTCGAACACCATCGCCACGGCGCGCACGAGGAACCAGCCGGCTTCCGTGACTTCGATGGCGCGCGGAGACAGACGCACCAGCCCCTGCTCGGCCATCGGCACCAGCGCGGCGCGCTCGGGGGCGAAGTAATCCGCAAAGGCGATGCCGTGCGCGGCTTCGACCGCGTCGAAGTCCACGCGCCCTCGGCACATCAGCGCCATGATGACCTCGCGGCGCAGCACATCGTCGTCCGACAGCGCGAGCCCCTTGACCACGGGCAGGCGGCCTTGGTCGAGCAGCGCGTAGTAGTCCTCCAGCGTCTTCGCGTTCTGGCTGTAGGTCGCGCCCACGCGACCGATGGCCGACACGCCGAGTGCGACGAGGTCGCCGTCGGGCTGCGTGCTGTAGCCCTGGAAGTCGCGGTGCAGCCGGCCTTCGCGTTTGGCCACGGCCAGCGGATCGTCGGGCAGCGCGAAGTGGTCCATGCCGATGTAGACGTAGCCGGCCTCGCTGAGCGCGGCAATCGCGCGCCCGAGCATGCGCACGCGCGTGGGCGCATCGGGCAGCTCGTCGGCCGCGATGCGCCGCTGCGGCTTGAAGCGCTCCGGCAGGTGGGCGTAGGCATACAGCGCGATGCGGTCGGGCCGCAGTTCGCGGATCTGCGCGAGCGTGCGCTCGAACGAGGCGTCGTTCTGGCGCGGCAGGCCGTAGATCAAATCGACGTTGATCGATTTGAAACCCAGCGCGCGCGCCGCGTCCATGAGCGCGAAGACCTGCGCCGCCGGCTGGATGCGGTGCACGGCTTCTTGCACGGCGGGGTCGAAGTCCTGCACGCCGAAGCTCAGGCGGTTGAAGCCGAGCGCGGCCAGCGCCGCGAGGCGCTTCGCGTCGACGGTGCGCGGATCGATCTCGATCGACTGCTCGCCACCCGGCACGAAGGCGAACGCGCGGTGCAGCAGGGCCACCAGTTCGCCCAGTTCCTCATCGTCGAGAAAGGTCGGCGTGCCGCCGCCCAGGTGCAGCTGGCCGACGGGCGCACCGGGCCCGAACTGTGCGACCTGCAGCGCCACTTCGCGCGCCAGGTAGTCGAGGTACTGCCGCCCGCGTTCGCGGTGCTTGGTGACGACCTTGTTGCAGGCGCAGTAGTAGCACAACGATTCGCAGAACGGGATGTGCACATACAGCGACAGCGGTTCGCCGACCGTGTCCGCATCACGCCGCAGCTGCAGCGCCTGCGCATAGTCGTCGGCGCCGAAGGTCTCGACGAAGCGGTCGGCGGTGGGGTACGAGGTGTAGCGCGGGCCGGGCACGTCGAAGCGGCGCAGCAGCTCGACGGGCAGCACGGACGGGGTCTCGGGAACGCAGGCCAGGGGCAGGCTCATGAAGCAGTTTCTTTCTCGGACGGCAGCGCCAGCAGCGTGGTGCACGCGCTCGAGGCCGCCGCCATCAGCCAGAACACGAAGAAGGACACGGTGTAGATGCCCTGGCGCGACATGCGCAGCGCATCGGCGCCGCAGTACGAATGGATCGGGTCGATCATGGCGAACACCAGCACCTCCATGCCGCAGGCCACGAGGAACGACGGCCACAGGATGCCGGCGATGCGGCGCATGGCACTCATGGGGCCGCCCTCTTAGGCACCGGCACATCGTCCTCCGGCGTCGCCGCGTGGTTGCGCCCGGCCTGCGCCGGCATGCGCTTCTTGTCGGCCAGCGTGCGGTTGATCTCGATGCCTTCGCGGTAGTAGTCCTCCGACACCAGCACCTCGGGCGTGCGCAGCGCCAACCACACGGTCGCGATGCTGGCCAGCACCACGGCGGCGGGCCCCGCGATCACCAACCAGACCAGCGGGTAACGCCACCAGGGGCCGGAGGTCGCGGGCGCGTTCATCGGCAGGGCATCGTTCATGGAAAGACCTTTCAGCGCGGCACCAGGAAGACCGCTTTTTCGGAAACCTGCGCCGCTCCATCCGCCTGCCGGACGTCGAAGTGCACCGTGTGCGAACCGGCCGGCGCGGCGCCATAAGGCACCTGCAGCCGCACCGCCACCCAGCGCGCCTGTGCGGGCTCGACCTCGATGGCCTCGTCGGGCGAGGCCACGCTCAGCCCGTCGATGCCGCGCGCGGCGATGCGGTAGTGCTGCGTGCGCTCGGTCGCATTCATGATCTGCAGCCGGTAGACGTTCTCCAGCCGCCCGCCCTCGACGATGCGCGCCAGCGAGGCGCGGTCGCGCACCACGTCGACCTTCAGCGGCGTGCGCGCGACCAGGCTGGCGAGCAGGCCCGCCACCAGCAGCGCGAGCAACGCGGTGTAGACCAGCACGCGCGGGCGCAGCACACGGCGCCACAGCTGGCGGCGCGACCAGCCGGCCTCCATGCCGTTCTGCGTGTCGTAGCGGATGAGGCGCGGCGCGTAGCCCATCTTGTCCATCACGCTGTCGCAGGCGTCCACGCACAGGCCGCAGCCGATGCACTCGTACTGCAGGCCCTGGCGGATGTCGATGCCGGTGGGGCACACCTGCACGCACAGGCTGCAGTCGATGCAGTCGCCCAAGGCGGCGCTGCGCGGGTCGACGTTCTTGCGGCGCGGCGCGCGCGGCTCGCCGCGCTGCGGGTCGTAGCTGACGATGAGCGTGTCGCGGTCGAACATCGCGCTCTGGAAGCGCGCGTAGGGGCACATGTACTTGCACACCTGCTCGCGCATGAAGCCGGCGTTGCCGTAGGTGGCAAAGCCGTAGAAGAACACCCAGAACACCTCCCACGAGCCCATCTGCGTCTGCAGGAAGGCCATGCCCAGCTCGCGGATGGGCGTGAAGTAGCCCACGAAGGTGAAGCCGGTCCACAGCGCGATGCCGATCCAGACGAGGTGCTTGAAGGCCTTCTTCACCAGCTTCTCGAGCGAGAACGCGCCGGCATCGAGCCGGATGCGCGCGCTGCGGTTGCCTTCGATGCGCTGCTCCACCCACAGGAACATCTCGGTGTAGACGGTCTGCGGGCAGGCATAGCCGCACCACAGGCGGCCGGCCACGGCCGTGAAGAGGAAGAGGGAGAGCGCGCTGATCACCAGCAGGCCCGACAGGTAGATCAGGTCCTGCGGGTACAGCACCAGCCCGAAGATGTAGAAGCGCCGCGCGGCCAGATCGAACAGCACCATCTGCCGCTCGCCCCACTCCACCCAGGGCATGCCGTAGAACACCAGCTGCGTGAGAAAGACCATGGCCCAGCGCCAGCGCGCGAACAGGCCCTGCACGCTGCGCGGGTAGATCTTCTTCGTCGCCTCGTACAGGCCGACCTCCGGCGCGGCGGCGGGCGGCGCACTGACGATCGGGATGACCGTCTTTCGCGTCATGGGGTCCCGGTCGCAGGGTTGGACATGCCCCACACGTAGGAGGCCAGCAGCTTGATCTGCGCCTCGGTCAGGCGGCCTTCCTGCGCGGGCATGGCGCTGTGCTTGCCCTCGTTGATGATCTGCACGATGGCGGCCTCGCCGTAGCCGTGCAGCCAGATGCGGTCGTTCAGGCGCGGGGCGCCCAGCGCCGGGTTGCCCACGCCGCCGATGCCGTGGCAGGCCGCGCAGGCGGCGAACTTGGGCTTGCCCAGGCCGGCGCGCAGCGAGTCGTGCGGCTCGCCCGACAGGCTCAGCACGTAGTGGGCGACGTTCTTCACGTCGTCGGGCGTGCCGACCATCGCGGCGGCCGGCGGCATGGTGCCGATGCGGCCCTTGGTGATCGACTCGACGATCTTGTCGGGCGTGCCGCCGTGCAGCCAGTCGGCGTCGGTGAGGTTGGGAAAGCCCTTGCTGCCGCGCGCGTCGGAGCCGTGGCACTGCGCGCAGTTGTTCATGAACAGGCGCTCGCCGATGGCGCGGGCCTGCGGGTCGCGCGCGGCTTCTTCGATGGGCATGGGTGCGTAGCGCGCGTACACCGGTTCCAGCGCCTGCGTGGCCTTGGCCACGTCCTGCTGGTACTCGGCGCGCGAGCTCCAGTCGTTCGTGCCGGCGAAGCTGCCCAGGCCCGGGAACACGGCCAGGTAGCCGAGCGAGAAGACGATGGTCAGCACGAACAGGCCCACCCACCACAGCGGCAGCGGGTTGTTGGCTTCGCGCAGGTCTTCGTCCCACACGTGGCCGGTGGTGTTGTCGGCGTCGGAGGGCACGCGCTTGCGCGCCGTGAGCCACAGGAGCAGCACGCAGCCCAGGATGCTCAGCAGCGAGGCCACGGCCACGTAGCTGGACCAGAAGTTACTAATGAAGTCGCTCATCGTGGGGCTCCCTTCAGTCCTGCTCGAACGGCAACCGGGCCGCTTCGGCGAAGCGCTGCGTGTTGCGGCGCGAACAGGCCCAGGCCACGATGCCGATGAAGACGACGAAGCAGGCGATGGTGGCGGCGATGCGCAGGGTGGTGATGTCGGTCATGGGGCGTTGCCTGTTCTTTCTTCTTACTTGAGCGCCAGGCCCAGCGACTGCAGGTAGGCCACGGTGGCGTCCATGTCGGTCTTGCCGGCGACCTCGTCGGCGGCCTTGGCAATCTCTTCGTCGGTGTAGGGCACGCCCACCGTGCGCAGCGCGCGCATGCGGGTGGCGATGCTGCCGGCGTCGACCAGCCCCTTCTCCAGCCACGGGTAGGCCGGCATGTTCGACTCGGGCACGAGGTCGCGCGGGTTGTTCAGGTGGATGCGGTGCCACTCGTCGCTGTACTTGCCGCCCACGCGGTGCAGGTCGGGGCCGGTGCGCTTGCTGCCCCATTGGAAGGGGTGGTCGTACACGAACTCGCCGGCCACCGAGTAGTGGCCGTAGCGCAGCGTCTCCGAGCGGAAGGGGCGGATCATCTGCGAGTGGCAGTTGTAGCAACCCTCGCGCAGGTAGACGTCGCGGCCCGCCAGCTGCAGCGGCGTGAGCGGCTTCACGCCCTCCACGGCCTCGGTGGTCGACTTCTGGAAGAACAGCGGCACGATCTCCACGAGGCCGCCGATGGCCACCACCAGCAGGATCAGCACGATCATCAGCAGGTTGTTGGTCTCGACCTTCTCGTGCGTGAAGCCGGTGGCGGCGGGCGCGGAGTTCTTGTTGTCTGGTGCGTTCATCGTGCGTCCTCAGTGGCTTCAGGCGTGGGCGGCGGCAACGGCCGGGATCTCGGCGCGCACCGAGCGCCCGGTGATCACGGTCATCCAGACGTTCCAGGCCATGACCAGCATGCCGCCCAGGTAGAGCACGCCGCCGATCACGCGCACCAGGTAGTAGGGGAAGGTGGCCTTCACGCTTTCGACGAAGGTGTAGGTCAGCGTGCCGTCGGCATTGATCTCGCGCCACATGAGGCCCTGCATCACGCCGGCGATCCACATCGCGGCGATGTACAGCACGATGCCGATGGTGGCCATCCAGAAGTGCACGTCGATGGCGCGCACGCTGTACATGGCGAGGCGGCCGTACATGCGCGGGATCAGGTAGTACAGCGACCCCATGGTGATGAAGCCCACCCAGCCCAGCGCGCCGGAGTGCACGTGGCCCACGGTCCAATCGGTGTAGTGGCTCAGGGCGTTGACGGTCTTGATGGACATCATCGGGCCCTCGAAGGTCGACATGCCGTAGAACGACAGCGCGACGATCAGGAAGCGCAGGATCGGGTCGGTGCGCAGCTTGTGCCAGGCGCCCGAGAGCGTCATCACGCCGTTGATCATGCCGCCCCAGCTGGGCGCCAGCAGGATCAGCGAGAACACCATGCCCAGCGACTGCGTCCAGTCGGGCAGCGCGGTGTAGTGCAGGTGGTGCGGGCCGGCCCACATGTAGGTGAAGATCAGCGCCCAGAAGTGCACGATCGACAGCCGGTACGAGTACACCGGGCGCCCCGCCTGCTTGGGGATGTAGTAGTACATCATTCCCAGGAAGCCGGCCGTGAGGAAGAAGCCCACGGCGTTGTGGCCGTACCACCACTGCACCATGGCGTCCTGCACGCCGGCGTAGGCCGAGTAGCTCTTCATCCAGCCGGCCGGAATGGCCGCGCTGTTGACGATGTGCAGCAGCGCCACCGCGATGATGAAGGCGCCGTAGAACCAGTTGGCCACGTAGATGTGGCGCACCTTGCGCAGCCCGATGGTGCCGAAGAACACGATGGCATAGGCCACCCAGACCACGGCGATCAGGATGTCGATGGGCCACTCGAGCTCGGCGTATTCCTTGCCGCTGGTGTAGCCCAGCGGCAGGCTGATGGCGGCGGCGACGATCACCAGCTGCCAGCCCCAGAACACGAACGAGGCCAGCGCCGGTGCGAACAGCCGCACCTGGCAGGTGCGCTGCACGACGTGGAAGCTCGTGGCCATGAGCGCGCAGCCGCCGAAGGCGAAGATCACCGCGTTGGTGTGCAGCGGACGCAGGCGGCCGTAGCTGAGCCAGGGAATGCCGAGGTTGAGTTCGGGCCAGGTCAGCTGCGAGGCGATGATCACGCCGACCAGCATGCCGACCACCCCCCAGACCACCGACATGAGTGCGAACTGCCGCACGACGGTGTCGTCGTAGATGGCCGCGGGAGGGTGCGTGGTCTGCTGCATCGTGGTGCCCGTAGATGTGGTTTGCGGGCAGTGTCTGCCCGCATCGCCCGGGCAGGCTTGATGCAGATCAAGCCCGCTCCGTTCTCCACTGCGGCTTGTATCGACGGCGGCACACGAGCTCGAACGATGCCGAAGGCCGCGGAGCGGGCCGTGCCAGAACACCCGCGGAACTGGCTATGCCAGGCCGCAGGGTGTGCCCCCTGCAAGGGGGTTGGCGAAGCGACACGAAGTGCGCGTAGCCTGGGGGTTAGTCATTCTTCAGGATGCGGTCGCCTTCGACCTCGATGTCCTCGAACTGGCCGCGTTCGATGGCCCACCAGAGCCCGCCCAGAATCGCGAGCACCAGCACCACCGACAGCGGCACGAGCAGGAACAGAACGTCCATCTCAGGCCACCGCCGCTTTCCCCGGCGCGGCCAGGCGCGCCGCGTTGAGCACCACCAGCAGCGAACTCGCCGCCATGCCCAGCCCAGCGAGCCACGGCGGCAGCCAGCCGGCCACGGCCAGCGGCACGCACACGGCGTTGTAGGCCGCGGCCCAGAACAGGTTCTGGCGCACCACGCGCAGCGTGCGGCGCGCCTGCGCCACCGCGGCGGGAATGGCCTGCAGTGCGTCGCCCAGCACCACGAAGTCGGAGCGTGCACGCGACAGCGGCACGGCGTGGCCGAAGGCGAACGAGGCGTTGGCGCGCGCCAGGCTGGGGCCGTCGTTCAGGCCGTCGCCGACCATCGCCACCTCGCGCCCGGCCGCCTGCAGCTGCCACAGCACCTCGAGCTTGTCTTCGGGTGCGCAGTCGCCCTGCACCGCCGCGATGCCGGCCTGCGCGCCGATGGCACGCGCCGCGTTCTCGCGGTCGCCCGACAACAGGCGCACCGACAAGCCTTGCGCCTGCAGCGCCGCCACAGCCTGCGTGGCGTCGGGGCGCAGCTCCTCGGCGAGAACGAAGCTGGCGAGCCAGCCCTCGTCGTCGCTCAGGTGGATCTGCGCCGCGTCGACCTGCAGCGGCGGCACCTCGCAGAAGGCCGCCGAGCCCAGTCGCACGGGGCGCGCACCGTGGTCGTCCACCGCATCGCGCCGGTGGAGCGAGGCTGCCACGCCCTGCCCCACCGTCTCGCGCAGCTGCGTCGCCGACCAGGCCGGCGGCGCGCGGAACTGCGCCTGCCAGGCGTTCACGAGCGCGCGCGCGGCCGGGTGCAGCGACAGCGCCGCGAGCGCCGCGCCGATCTCCAGCGCATCGCCCGGGCGCAGGCCCTGGCGGCAGTACACGCGTTCCAGGCGCGGCGTGTCGCCCGTGAGCGTGCCGGTCTTGTCGAACACCACGGTGTCGACGCCGGCCAATGCCTCGAGCGCCTGCAGGTTCGATGTGAGAACGCCGCCGCGCGCCAGGGCACCCGCGCTCGCGAGCATCGCGGCCGGCGTGGCCAGCGACAGCGCGCACGGGCAGGTGACGATCAACACCGCCACCGCGACCATCAGCGCCTTGCCGGGATCGACCGCCCACCACAGCGCGCCCGCGCCGAACGCGCAGGCCAGCACCGCGATGAGGAAGGGCCGCGCCACGCGGTCGGCCAGACGGGCCAGGCGCGGCTTGTCGAGCGCGGCGTTTTCCATGAGCCGCACGATCTGCGCGAAGCGCGTGCCCTCGCCCACCGACGCGATGCGCACCTGCACCACGGCCGAGAGGTTGTGGCTGCCCGCGAGCACGCGGTCGCCACAGGGGCGCGGCACGGGGCGCGACTCGCCGGTGAGCAGCGCCTCGTCGGCGGTGGTGTCGCCGTCGATCACCGTGCCGTCGGCCGGGAAGGCCTCGCCGGGGCGCACGCGCACCACGTCGCCCGCGCCGAGCCGGCGCACCGCCACGCGCGTCCATTCGCCGTCGGCCCCGAGGCGCTCCACGCTGTCGGGCAACCGGTGCATCAGCGCCTCGAGCGCGCCGGCCGTGCGGTCGCGCAGCCGCGCCTCGAGCCAGCGGCCGGTGAGCAGGAAGAAGACGAACATCGTCAGCGAGTCGAAGTAGACCTCGTGCCCCAGCGGCCCCGTGGGGTCGAAGGTGGCGGCGGTGCTCACCACGAAGGTGATGACCACGCCGAAGGTCACGGGCAGGTCCATGCCGATACGGCCGATGCGCAGGTCGCGCCAGGCGCTGCGAAAGAAGGGCCCGCACGAGAACAGCACCACGGGCAGGCTGAGCACCCACGAGGCCCAGCGCAGCAGCTGCGCCGCATCGGCCGTCATGTCGCCGGGGCGCGCGACGTAGGCCGGGTAGGCGTACATCATCACCTGCATCATGCAAAAGCCCGCGACCAGCCAGCGCCACAGCGCCATGCGCAGCTCGCGCGTGCGCGTCTCGCGCGCGCTGCGGCTGCCGGCCGGCAGCAAGGGGTAGCCCGCGCGCGCGCTGGCCTCGAACCAGCGCGAAGGCCGTGTGGCCGTGGCCGACCACACGACGCGCGCGCGCCGGCTCGCGGCATTCACCTGCACCTCGGCCACGCCGGGCACCTGCGCCAGCGCGGCCTCGACGGTGAAGGCGCAGCCCGCGCAGTGCATGCCCTCGACCGCCACCTGCGATTCCCAGCGGCCTGTGCCGGCCTCCAGCGGTCGGCCGAACGCGGCCCACTCGGCGGGGTCGTCGAGCAGCTGCCAGGCGTCGGCGCGGGCGTCACTCCCGGCGGACGATGGAACGGACGGAAACGGCGCGAGCGCGGCGGAAGCTTGCATCGGGGCAGGCTAAATGCCGGGCCGATGCAAGCGTTTGATCTGCATCAAGGTTCGTCGCGGCGGCCGGGGCCGCGCAGGACCGTCAGTCAGTCAAGCGGGCGTCTTCGCGAGCTCCACCGGCGGCGTGCCGGCCTTGAACATGCTCGCCAGCTGCTTGCGCAGTTCGGGCGTGTCGGTGTGGCCGTGAACGGCCACGGCGTGCTGGACGGCGGCATCGAGCAGTTCGCCTTCGGAATCGGCGCAGAGCGCGACACTGCAGTTCATCGTGCTTGGGTACTCGCGGCAGTCGATGTATTGGCGGGACATGGCGCCTCCTTTGTCCTTACGGACGTGCTTCGAAGATCAGGTTGAAGGGCGTTTCGCTGGCGCGGCGGAAGTGCGAGAAGCCGCCCTGCGAGACGACGTCGCGCAGGCGCGCTTCACCGGCCTGCGCCCCCAGGCACAGGCCCACTTCCTGCGAACGCGAGGCCGGCGTGCAGATGAAGCTGGAGGCCGAATAGAACACGCGCCCCACCGGGTTGATGTTGTCCTCCAGCCGGTCGTTGGCAAAGGGCTCGACGATCATCCACGTGCCCTGCGGCTTGAGGGTGCGCCGCACGTGCGCCGCCGCGCCGACGGGGTCGCCCATGTCGTGCAGGCAATCGAAGACGGCCACGAGGTCGTAGTCTTCGCCGGGGAAATCCTTGGCGCTGGCGACCTCGAAGCGCAGACGCTTTTCATCGTCGACACCGGCCTTGCGCGCGGTTTCGCGCGCACGCTCGATCGACGGTGCGTGGTAGTCGAAGCCGACGAAGCTGGATTGGGGATAGGCCTGCGCCATCAGCAGCGTCGAGGCGCCGTGCCCGCAGCCCACGTCGGCCACGCGCGCGCCGCGTTTCAGCAGCGGCTCGATGCCTTCGAGCGCCGGAATCCACTGGCTCACCAGGTTGGCCGCGTAGCCGGGCCGGAAGAAGCGCTCGGTGCCATGGAACAGGGCCACGTCGTGCTCGTGCCACCCGATGCCCAGGCCCGTGCGCATGGCCTGGACCATCTTGGGAATGATCTTGAACTGCGCCACGGCGATCTGGAACGCGCCGGGCACGAAGGCCGGGCTGCCTTCCTCGGCCAGCGCGAAGGCCTGTTCCTCGGTCAGCGAGAACAGCTCGCCTTTCGGGTCGTACTCGACGTAGCCGCTGGCGGCCTGGGCCGAGAGCCATTCGCGCAGGTAGCGCGGGTCGGTCTCGGTGCGGCGGGCGAGCTGCTCCGCGGTGGCGGGGCCTTCGGCCAGCGCCTTGTACAGGCCGAGCTGGTCGCCGACGACGATGGTCGCCGCGTGCATCACGGCCCCGATGTCGTGGACGAAGTTACCCATGAACGCGTTAAGCCGTGTTTCGTCGATGGCCATGTGTATCCCCTTCGTCGACAAGCGACTGGCGCGCCCGCTGCCTGCCTATACTGAATTCGAGGCAAAGGGCCTGCGAGCATCCTGTCTCTCGATGCGTGCGGGCGCCATACGCAGCAATGCGTATGCACCGTGAAAGGGCATGCCATGACGCACCTGTCGCGCAACGATTGGGCGAGCGCACTTCGCCTGCTGGACAAACTGGAGTCCGGCCATGTGCCCGTGCGGCATCGCAGCGCCGACGCGCATCCCACGCGCACCACCCGCCGCATCGCCAAGGCGCCGGGCCGGCGCGAATTGCGCCGCGCCGCGCAGCAGGCCGACTACTGCCGGCGCGTGGGGCTGGAGCATGCGATGGCGGTGGCCTTCCTGTACCGGCTGGCCTGTCGCGCGCCGGCGCCGCTGCCCGATGCGCAGCCCGCCGGCCTCACACCGCGCGAGGGCGATGTCATGCACTGGCTCTCGCAAGGCAAGACCGACGCCGAGATCGCCGCCCTGCTGACGATCAGCCCGCGCACCGTGCACAAGCACCTGGAGCATGTCTACGTGAAGCTGGGCGTGGAGACGCGCACGGCCGCCGTGATGCGCGCGCTCGCCATGGGCCGACCTGTCTGAAGAAGAGAGATCGGCGCCTTCCTCCTATTCGATGCGGAAGACGAACTCCTGCGTCGCCAGCACCTCGGCATCGCCCGTGGTCTGGCATTCGTAGCGCATCACCGCGGCGCGCACGGCCGAGTGGTACACGCGCGGCCCCGACAGGAAGCGCACCTCCTGCACATGTCCGCCCTTGATGCGGACCTCGGCCTTGACCACGCCGCCGATGCCTTCGTCCAGCGCCTTGCGCGGCATCTCGGGCTTGACCTGCCGCGGGCAGGCCACCGCGATGTCGGTGGAGGTCGCCTTCGGCGGGGCCGGCGGCGCGGGAGGCGCCGGCGGTGCGGCCGGCGGCGGCGCCACGGGCTCGGTGTTCTGCACGGCGGTGATCGCAGGCGCCGACGTGGCCGGCGGTGTCACGGCCGGCGGCGGCACATAGGCCGGGCGCGGCGGCGGCGGGGCCTTGGGCGTTTCCTGGCGCACGATCTTCTTCGGCGGCGGGGGTGGCGGTGGTGGGGGCGGCGGCGGCTTGATCTCGCTGATGATGGTCGCGTCCATCGGCTTCTTGATCAGCTCGACCGTCTGGCGCGCCAGCCCCGACACGAGCGCGTAGCCCACGCCGACATGGAACAGCACCATCACGGCGATGCCCACGGGCCCGAAGCGTGATTTCGGGTTGAAGTCCTTGCGGGAGCGCTTCATGGGATGAACTGCTCCGCGCCCACGATGCCCAGCTTGCTCACGCCCGTGCGCTGCGCCGAGGCCATCACGCCGGCCACCACCTCGTACTTGGCGCGGCGGTCGGGCCGCAGGTGCACCTCGGGCTGCACGGCCTGCGCGGCGACCTGCTCGAAGCGCCGTTCCATCTCGCTGCGGTCGGCCAGCGGCTCGCCGTTCCACTGCACGACGCTGAGCGCGTCGATGTCGATGCGCAGCACCTCGGGCTTGAGCTCGCTGGGCGGCGGGTTGCCCGTGGGCATGTTCAGGTTCACCGAGTGCAGCTGGATCGGGATGGTGATGATCAGCATGATCAGCAGCACCAGCATCACGTCGATGAGCGGCGTGGTGTTGATGTCCATCATCGGCTCGTCGGAAGGCGTGCTGCTGCGCCGCCCCTGCTTCTGTTTTCTTGGCATGGCTTGCTTGTCTCGCTGTCTGCTCGTCTCAGTTGCGCGCGGGCGGCTCGGTGATGAAGCCCACCTTGGCGATCCCGGCCGCCTGGCAGGCGTAGATGATCCGGCCCACCGGCTCGTAGTCGGAATGCCAGTCGCCGCGGATGTGCACCTCGGGCTGCGGGTTCAGGGCCGCCACCTTGGTGAGCCGCGCCACCAGCGCGGGCGTGTCACGCACCGGCGTGTCGTACCAGTAGGTGCGGCCGGCGGCGTCCACCGAGATCACGACGGTCTCGGGCTTGCTCTCGCGCACCTCGTTGCGCTCCTTCGGCACCGCGACGGGCACCGAGTAATTGACCACCGGGATGGTGATGAGGAAGATGATCAGCAGCACCAGCATCACGTCGACCAGCGGCGTGGTGTTGATGGCCGCGATGGCCTGTTCCTCGTCTCCCCCGGAGGCCGGGATGTTCATCGCCATGGCGCAGTCCGCTTGCGTGCGTGCGCGCGCGTCAGGCCGCGGCGCTGCCGGCCAGGATCACGGAGTGCAGCTCGCCGCTGAACTCGCGCACGTCGTCCATCACGGTGATGTTGCGGCGCAGGAGCCAGTTGTAGCCCAGCACCGCGGGCACGGCCACGGCCAGGCCGATGGCGGTCATGATGAGCGCCTCGCCCACCGGGCCCGCCACCTTGTCGATCGAGGCCTGCCCCGCCACGCCGATGGCGGTGAGCGCGTGGTAGATGCCCCAGACCGTGCCGAACAGGCCGACGAAGGGCGCGGTGGAACCCACGGTGGCCAGCAGCGACATGCCGTTGCCCAGGCGCCGCTGCACGCGCTCGGTGGCGCGGTGGATGCACAGGTCGACGAAGTCGGCGAAGTCGACCTTGCCGCGCAGGCCGTCGTGCTTCTGCGTGGCCTGCATGCCGGCGTCGGCGATGAAGCGGAACGGGCTGCCTTCGGCCAGCCGCGCGGTGCCGGCCTGCACGGTGCCCGCGTTCCAGAACTCGTTGTCGACCGCGCGCGCCTGGCGGCCCATGCGCATCTGTTCGAGCAACTTGGTGACGATCACGTACCAGCTGCCCATCGACATGATCGCCAGGATGGCGAGCACGGCCTTGGCGACGGCATCGCTCTGCGACCAGAGCGCTCCCACGCCGTAGGGATTGTCGACCTTGGCGGTGGCGGCCGGTGCGGCAACCGGGGCTGCAGGCTTCTCGGGCACCGCCACGGGCGCCGGCGTGGCGGCAGCAGCACTGGCCGCGGCCTGCGGTGCGGCCGGCGTCTGGGCGCCCGCGAGTTGCGGCGCGCTGCCCAGGCCGAGGGCCAGAACAAAGGGCGCGGCCACGGCCGTCAGCCGTGCAAGAAATGTCTTCGTCATCGTTGTCTTCTCCAGAAAAATTGATTGGCTTCAGGCGCCGGCCTGCCAGCCGTGCGCCTTGTCCCAGACCGCCTGCACGCCGCTGCCCGCGCCGTCCACCACGTGGTAGCGGTCGTAGGGCGCGGCCGTCATGCAGGCGTGGTGCGGCAGCACGCGCACGCAGGCGCCCAGGGGCAGCGCGCGGAACATGGCCTGTGCGTCGTCGTCGCCTTCGCACGCGATCAGCCCGTGCTCCTGGTGCAGCTCGGCCACGCACAGGCCGAGCAGCGGCACCGTGCCGTCGGCCCGGCACACCAGCCCGAAGCCCAGGCCGGCGCGGAACTCGGCCGCCGACTGGTCCTTGGACAGCGCGAGCGCGCCGGCGTCGATCAGCACGCGGCGCGAGCGCGGGTTGTGGCCGATCACGGTGGCCAGCACCGACAGCGCGATCTCGTCCACGCCGCAGATGCCGCGCGCCGCCTGGTCCAGGTCGAAGAAGGTGTAGACGCCGGGGCGCATCTCGGTGACGCCCTCGAGCGACTGCGCGCACACGGCCGTGGGCGTGGAGCCCACGCTCACCACCTCGACCGGGATGCCGACCGCGCGCAGCCGCTCGGCCGCATGCACGGCGCCGGCGCGCTCGGCCTCGGCGATGGCGCGGATCGCCGTGCCGCCCTGCACGTGGTAGCTGTGGCCCGCATGCGTGAGCACGCCGGCCAGCGACAGCGATTCGCTGCGCTGCACCTCGCGCGCGAGCGACAGCAGGCCGTCGTCGCGCGGACCGACGCCGCCGCGGCCGCCGCCCGTGTCGATCTCCAGCAGCACGCGAAAGCTCGCGCCCAGCGCCCGCGCGCGGGCACCGGCCGCCTGCACGGCCTCGACGGAATCGGCCAGCAGCGTCACGCGCGCGCCGTGCGCGCGCTGGATGTCGTGCAGCGCCTCGATCTTGTTCGCGTCGATGCCCACGGCGTAGGTCAGGTCGGTGAAGCCGTGGCGCGCGAAGTAGGCGGCCTCGGCCACGGTCGACACCGTGAGCCCGCCGGCCTGCCCGCGCGTGGCGCGCCGCGCCACTTCCGCCGACTTGGCCGTCTTCAGGTGCGGTCGCAGCGCCACGCCATGGCGCGCCGCACGCTGCGCCATCGCTTCGCAGTTGCGTTCGAGCACGCCGACGTCGAGCAGCAGCGCGGGCGTGGTGAGTTCGGCCAGGGGCGTCATCGGCCGGTTCCGGACGCGACCTGCGCCATCACGCCGTCGATTTCCTCGGCCACGCGCTGCACCAGCGGCGGCAGCAGCACCAGCGTCATGTGCGCGGCGCCTTCGATGCACGCCAGGCGGCGTTGCGTCGACAGCGCCGCATGCGCTTCCTGGAACTCGGGCCAGCGCTGCTGCACCGCGGCAATGGCCGGGTCCGCACCGGCCGGCAGCGGCTGCTGCCTGGCCCACAGCACGGCCAGCGGACGCGAGCCGAAGTCGGGCGACGCGGCCGCCTGGCGCGCGACGTGCGGCAGGCCGCGCACCTCGGCCACCATGGTGTCGAGCGCTTCGGGCGTGTAGGTCGCCTTCATCTGGCGCAGCACCTGCGGCATGTCGGCGAACAGGGCCTCGATGGGCGCCTGCTCCGGCGGCGGCGGGCCGCCGGCCTGGAAGTCCTTGCGCTTGACGCGCTCGGCCGCGAACTGCGATTCGGGCGGGTGCTCGTACATCGCGAACTGGTCGGGGTGGCTGGCATCGAGCATCACGACACCGGCCACCTGCTGTGGATACAGGCCCGCGTAGACCCGGTTCAGAAGACCGCCGAGCGAATGGCCGACGAGCACGATCGGGCCCGTCACGCCGGCGGCTGCGAGCAGCGCATGCAGGCGGTGCGCGGTGCGCTCGCCGTCGAAGGGCGCGTCGTCGGCTTCGCTCCAACCCATGCCGGCGCGGTCGTAGCTGATCACCGGGTGCTTCGCCGCCAGCGCCTGCTGCAGGCGCGCGTAGGTCGGCGAGGCGCAGCCGCCACCGGCTTCGATGACGAGCGTGGGCTGCGCGGCACTGGCCGCCACCGGACCGCTGCGCTGCAGATGCATGGCGCGGCCGTCGATGGTGTACAGCTCGCCGGGCGCGGCCATGTGGTGCGGGCGACCGGGTTGCTCCACGCGCGGCCAGTAGTCGAGGTCGCGCACGCGGTACGGCAGGTTGGCGAAGTCGGTGCTCAGCGAGGCCGGCGTCGACACGTACAGCACCGACTTGGCCAGGGGCCCGAACTCCGCATGGAAGTGCTGCGCCGACTTCACGATGACCAGCTTCTTGCCCGCCAGGTCGATGCCCAGGCCCGTGAAGAGATCGGCGCCGATGACCTGGTTGCGCTTGCTGATGAGCACGATGTCCACGCCGTCGGCCGCCTGCACCCACACGCACGGGCCCATGGGCGTGCGCACGCCCGAGAGGCCGCCCTGCGAATGCGCCTCCACCACGTTCATCACGGTCACGTGCAGGTCAATCGGGTCGCCCGAGGCCGGGCCGCACTTGCCGCCCAGGCGCAGCTCGAAGCTCGCGCCCACGCCCGCGTCGCGGCACAGCTGCACCGCGCCCAGGTCCCACACGCCGCCGAAGGCGACGTCGCCGATGCCGCGCTCGACCACGGCGCGCAGCATGAAGGTGCTGTCGCTGGTGGCGCCGCCGCCGGGGTTGTCGGCGGTGTCGGCGATGACGACGGGGCCGCCCTGCACGGCCATGGCTTTGGCGAGCGTCTCCTCGATCGAGAGCGAGGGCACGCCGGTCTCGTGGCGCAGGTCCCAGAAGCCGCGGCCGAGTTCTTCGGCCAGCTTGGCGGCCAGCGCGGGGTCGTTGTCGGTCACCACCCACAGCTTGGCGCCCGACTCGGGCACGTCGGCCCAGGGGAAGCCATGGCCCAGCGACACCGAGAGCACGCCCGGCAGCTTTTCGGCGTCCTGCATGCGGCGCACGAAGCCGGCCATCGGCTCGCGCGTGGTGTGCCACTTGCCGACCATGCGGCAGTCGTGCACGGCCGTCACGGGCTTCACGCGGCCCTGCGCGGTGTCGACCACGATGCGGATCAGCTCGGTCAGGCGCTCGAAGGCATCGGTGTGCGGGTATTCCTTGTAGCAAATGATGGCGTCGGCCGTGTTCAGCATCTTCTGCGTGAAGTGGCAGTGCAGGTCGAGCGACACACCGATGGGCACGTTCGGTCCGACGATCTCGCGCACGCGCGTGATCACGTCGCCTTCGCAGTCGTCGTAGCCGTCGGCCACCATCGCGCCGTGCAGCACGAGGATCACGCCGTCGACCGGGCCGGCCTTGCGCAGGTCGTCCAGGATCTCGTCGCGCAGGCGCTCGTACACGCTGCGCACGGTGCGCCCCAGCGGCTGCGCGAAGGCCAGCAGGCTCTCGACGGTTTCATGGCCTTCGGCGGCCAGCTGCCGGCGCACTTCCACCGCGTACAGGCCGTAGCCGGTGGCGTCGCGCGTGCTGGCGTCGCCGCGGAAGATGCCGTATTCCTCGTAGCTGCCCAGGCCGGTGGGGGCCGAGACGAAGGTGTTGGTCTCGGTGGCGAACAGGGTGGTGAAGAACTTCATGCGCGGGGCTCCTGGCGGGCAAGGTGGATGTTTCGCGAGCGCGTGGTGGCAAACAGCAGTCCCACGACCCGGCCGCCCTTGCGCTCCACGTTGAGAACCGATTTGCCCAGCTGGGCCAGCACCGGGTCGACCGAGGCGAGCGTGGCCACATCGGCCGACAGCGGCGTCAGCACGCACGCGTGCTGGCCGTGGCGGCCCTGCACGGTGAGCTGCAACCGGCCGTCGACCAACACCATCCGCGCGGTGGCGTCGAGGTCGGGGCTGATGTAGTCGCCGCACAGTTCGTCGGCGAGCGACGCGGCATCGGGCGCGGTCTCGGGCAGGCGCTCGAAGCGGCGAGGCTGGCCGCCTTCGTGCAGCACGAAGGCATCGGGTGCGCGTTGCGGGTCGATGTCGGCGGTGTCGATCACGAGATCGTTCGTCGGCAGGTCCTGCAGGCCCAGCCAGAGCTTGCCGTCGCCCTGGTTCAGGGGCCTGGCCTCACCGGCCTGCCACGACAGCGCCAGCTTGCCGGCCACGTCCGCAAAGCCCAGCAGGCCGCCGGTGGAGGGTGCGTGGTAGCGCTGGCCGGGCAGCGCGGGGAAGGCGCTGGCCAGCGGGCGCACCTCGGGCGGCGCGAGTGCGTCGCCAAGCAGCAGCTCGATCACCTTGAGGGCCAACGCCGACGGCGACACGGGCGCGCCGTTCACCATGGCGATGATGTCCAGCCCGTGGCTGGGCACGCTGATCATCTGCGACTGCGCGCCGAGCACGGCGCCCGCGTGGTGCACGATCTCGACGCCGCGGTACGGGTGGCGCGCGAGCCCGAAGCCGTAGTTCACCTGCGAGCCCGACGACAGCGTGGTGGGCGCCGACAGCAGCGCCCAGCTCTTCGCGCTGCCCACGATCTTCTCGCTGCCGTGCATGTGGGCGAGCCAGCGCAACATGTCGTCCGCCGTCGACACCAGCGAGCCGCCGCCGTCGAGTTCGCACGGGTACAGGCCGCGGCGCCAGCCGCCGCCGGGCGCGGGCATGTACAGGCCGGCCATGCCGGGGACCACGTTCAGGTCGGTCACCACCGACGAGGTGTCGGCCATGCCGAGCGGGTCGAACAGGCGCGCCTTCAGGAAGTCGTTGAAGCTCTTGCCGCTCACGCGCTCGACGATCTTGGCCAGCAGGAAGTAGCCGCCGTTGCTGTAGACCATGTGCGTGCCGGGCTCGAAGTTCAGCTCGCTCTGGCGCGCCATGGCCGGCAGGCCCGGGCCGGGCAGCGTGAACGTGAGGCCATGCGCAATGGCCCACAGCTCGTCGTGGCCGCGCCAGCCGCTGGTGTGCGTGAGCAGGTGGCGCAGCGTGGGGCCGTTGGCGCTCAGTTGCGGCAGCTCGGGCAGGTACTTCTGCACCGGATCTTCCACGTCGAGCAGGCCGTCTTCGGCCAGCAGCAGCACGGCCATGGCGGTGAAGTGCTTGCTGGTGGAGGCGATGCGCATGCGCGTGGTCGGCGTGAGCGCCACGCCCATCTCCAGGCTGGCCATGCCGACGGCGCGGCGGTACAGCAGGCGGCCATGCTGCGCGATGGCCAGCACCAGGCCGGGCGCGTCGCTGCGGTTCAGGGGCACCACCAGCGCGTCGATGGCGGCCAGTGCGGAGGCGGTGTCAGGAAGAGGAGCTGAAGGGTGTGGTTGTGACATGGAGGAACAACGAACGATGAAAGAGGGGGGAGCGGAATCTCGACGCGGAAGGCTCAGTTCGGCTTCGCTTCGCGCATCAGGCGAACGAACGGGCCTTCGGCGGCGCGCAGCACCATGGCGCCCAGGCTGCCGCCGACCAGCGTGGTCACGACGATGGACACCGCCAGCCCGTTGGGCATCGACTTGAGGGCGTCCGACAACATGCCCACCACCAGCGGACCCACCACGCCGAAGGGCAGGCTGGCCAGCGTGAGCATGGCGATGGTGCGGGCGCGCAGGTGCGGCGGCGCCGCGTCCTGCAGCACGTTGGGCAGCAGCACCGCGCTGCCGATGAGCGGCACCACCAGCAGGCCCAGCAGCGCGAAGTTGTGGTTGGCCGAGCTCGTGAACAGCAGCAGCGTCGACATCAGCGCCGCCGAGAGATTGCCCAGCATGATCAGGCGCAGCGCCGCGGCCGGCCCCATGCGTGGCTGCACGTAGCGCATCGACAGCACGCCCAGCAGGCCGCCGGCCACGGTGCCGCACAGGAAGGCCAGGCCCATGCCCTGCCCCATCTGCACCGGCGTGACGCCGTAGGTGCGTGCCGTGAGGATCGGCAGCCAGGTGCCCAGCGAGCTCAGGCCCACGCTGGTCAGGCCCACGCCGACCACCAGGCCCGCGAAGGTGCGCCAGTGCTGGCGCAGGTGCTGGCGCAGGGTCGTGGCGCCCGGTGCGTCGGCGGCCGGTGCCCCCGGCGTTGCTTTGGCTTCCAGTGCGCCGCCGCGCGGCGTGCGCCGGATCGACAGCACCAGCAGCGTCACCGGAATGCCGGCGCTGGCCAGCACGAAGAAGGTCAGGCGCCAGGCTTCGAGCTGCTGCATCGCGACCGGCAGCCAGGGCCGCAGGTCGTCGGTGAGGTGCACGATGGTGCCGCCCAGCAGCGCGCCCAGCGCACTGCCGAAGATGGCCGACAGCGCGAACACCGCATTCGCCAGCACCCGCTGCGCGCGCGGGAACAGGTCGGGGATCATGCTGTTGGTGATGGGCGTGAGGCCCGCCTCGCCCACGCCCAGGCCGACGGAAGCGACGAACAGCACGCCGTAGTCCATGGCCGTGCCGCGCATGGCCGTGGCGGCGCTCCACAGCACCACGCAGGCCGCGAGCACCACGCGCCGGTCGTAGCGGTCGCTGAGCCAGCCCAGCGGCAAGGTGGCGATGCCGGTGAACAGCACGATGCCGGCGCCCTGCAGCAGCCCGAGCTGCGTGTCGGAGAGCGACAGCGTCTGGCGGATCGGCTCCGTCAGCAGCGTGAGGATGACCTTGTCGATCGAGCCCAGCACCGTCGCGATGATGAGCACCGCCAGCGCATACCAGGCGCTGGTGGGCGCCTTGCGGGTCGTTTCCAGGGCCGCAGGGGCGGCCGCATCCAGCGGCATCGGTGCCGCGAACGGTGGGAGGCCCGACATGTCAGAACGGAACGTTGACGTTCACGCCGATGGTGCGCGCGGGCACGAGCGCCGCAGTCACCAGGTTCGGGTTCGCGTTGAGTCCGGTTTCGATCGACACGATGCCGCGCTTGTTCGTCAGGTTGCGCACGTAGGCCGAGACGCTGAAGCGCTTGAAGTCGATGCCCGCCTGCAGGTCGACCAGCGTGTAGGCCGGCATGTTGATGCTCGGAATGGCCGTGCTGCCGCGGTAGCCCGCATCACGCTTGCCGGTGTAGCGCGCGCTGATGCCGACGTAGGCCGGGTGGTCGGCCAGGCTGAAGTTGCGCGTCACGCCCAGCGTGGCGGCAAAGCGCGGCGTGTGCGGCAGGCGCGCGCCGGCCTTGGCGCCCAGACCCTTGGCATCCTCGGTCAGGCGCGCATCGACGGCCGCGGCATTGGCGGTGAAGCGCCATTCCTTGCTGGGCTTCCAGTTGAGCGTGATCTCGCTGCCCTTGATGCGGGCCGCGCCCGCGTTGGTGACGAACACGAAGGCGCCGCTGCGCGTGGGCTGCTGCACGCCGGTCCACTCGATGTCGTACAGCGCCGCCTCCAGCGACAGCGTGCGGTCCAGCAGGTCGGCCTTGTAGCCCAGCTCGTAGCTCCACAGCGAGTCGGAGTTGTACATCGGCTGCACCACGTTGCGGTCGGTGTCGGCCTTGAGCACGTTGGGACCGCCGGGGCGGTAGCCGCTGGCCGCGCGGAAGTACATGGTGCTCGTGTCCGACAGCGTGTACTTGGCCGCGGCCAGGTAGGTGGTCGGGCTTTCCGACGAGGTGCCGGCGGCACTGGCGGCGACCGACCCGACGAGCTGGCCGGTCTGGCGGCTGGCGTACTTCTGGTTGTTGCGCGCCAGGCGCACGCCGCCGGTGAGCGAGAACTTGGGCGTCACGTTCCAGGTGACGTCGCCGTAGGCCGCCTCCTCGCGGTAGCGCGAGGACTGCGTCGAGGTCAGCAGGCCGAGGCTGCGGCCCCCGATCAGGTTGGCGTCCATGACGCCGTTGTTGCTGCCGCGTTCGCGGTTCAGGTACAGGCCCGCCAGCCACTCGATGGTGGTGCCCGAGCGCGAGGTCAGGCGGAACTCCTGGCTGACGCGGTGCTGCTCCACGGCGCTGTTCACCGGCACCGAGGCCACCGGCAGGCGCAGCGCGCTCAGCATCGGCCCGTAGCGGCCGGTGACGTCGACGGTGTTGTTGATCTTCACGTCCTGCGCGGAGGTGATCGAGTTCAGGCGGGCCCAGCCGAAGTCGTATTCCACGTCCAGCCCGAACAGCTGCGTGAGGTTGCTGTACGACTCGTTGGCCGACAGCTGGCGCGTGCGCTCCCGCGTCCAGGGGCGCAGCGTGCGCTGGTCCATGTCCTCGAAGCCCAGGCCCTTGCGATGCACGTCCTGCACCGTGCCCGTGAGGCGCACCGTGAGTTCGCGCGTGGGCGTGAGCAGCAGCGAGACGCGGCCGCCGTCGGTGTGGCCGCGGTCGATGTTGCGCCCGCGCGCCAGGCCCGTGGCGTCGTAGCTGCCGCCGAACTGGTCGGTGAAGGCGGCGAAGCGCACGGCCGCCACGTCTTCCTTGAGCGGCACGTTGAGCACCGCGCCGGTCGTGAAGCCCGGACCGCCGCCCTGCGTCCACGAGGTGCCCAGCTTCACCGAGCCCGCGAACTCCATGGTGTCGGGCTGGTTGGTCACGTACTTGAGCACGCCGCTCATGGCGCCCGCGCCGTACAGCGTGCCCTGCGGGCCGCGCAGCACCTCGATGTGGCTGAGGTCGAGCATGCCCATGTCCAGCGGCGTGTTGCCACCGCTCGCGCCGGCCGAGCTCATGCCGGTGGCCACGTCGTCCACGTACACGCCCACGGTCGCGATGCCCTGCACCGGACCGGTGGTCAGCCCGCGCATGGTGAGCGTGCCGCCCACGCTGCCGCTGCTGGTGAGGTTCACGCCCGGCTGCTCGGCCACGTAGTCGGCCAGGTTCTTCGCGCCCGCGCGCTCCAGCGCCTGGGCCTTCATCACGTTGACCTGCATCGGGATCTCGCGCACCGGCTCGCGGCGGCGCGTGGCGGTGATGGTGACGCTGTCGAGCGACTGCGGCGCCTCGTCGGCCTGCGGCTTCGCAGCGGCGGCCGTGTAGATCACGATGGCGCCGTCATCGCCGCGGCGCGTCTGCAGCGGCGTGCCTTCGAGCAGCCGCGCCAGCGCGTCCTGCGGCGACAGCGCGCCCTTCACGCCGCGCGTGGCCACGCCCTTCACGTCGTCGACCTTGTAGAGCAGCTGCACGCCGCCCTGCGCGATGTAGGCGTCCAGTGCGGTCTTGAGATCGCCGCCGCTCACGTCGAAGCCCTGCGGCGGGGCCTGCGTCTGTGCGTGCGCGGCCATGCCGCTGGCCAGCGCCCACGCGCCGCCGATGACCCACGGGCGCAGTGCGCCGTACGTTCGCTTCTTCTGGGGCGGCAGGCCGGTGCGGGGCGCGGTGCGATTCATTGTGTGTGTCTCCAGCGTGGTTATTTGTTTGGGTACCCACTGAGACGAATGCCCCGTCACATTCCGGTAATTTACGGATTCGAAATTCTGATTTCGTTGCCGCTCTCATGCGCGGCAAGGCCGAAGCCCTGCTTGAGAAGCCCCACGAAGCCGCTCATGTTGTTGGCATCGAAGCTGCCGCCGATGCGCACCTGCGCGATGACCGGGTCGGCGATCACGAGCTTGCGCAGGTTGTAGCGGTTGAACTGCGCGGCCGCGTCGCCCAGCGTGGTCTGGTCGAACACGAGCTTGCCTTCGCGCCAGCTGAGTTCGTCATCGACCTGCTTGGGCGCCTTGGACATCACGAGCACGTTGTCGGCATGCGTGACCGCGGCCTGGTTGCGCGTGAGCACGGTGGGCTCGGCGCTTCGGGCATCGGGCTTGGCCGCGGCGATCTGCACGCGCCCTTCCTCCACCGTCACGTTCACCTGCTCGCCCTGGCGCCGCACGAGAAAGCGCGTGCCCAGCACGGTGATGCGGCGGTCGCCGGCGATCACGACGAAGGGATGGTTCTTGTCGTGCGCGATGTCGAAGTAGGCCTCGCCCGCATCGAGCCACACCTTGCGCCCGCTGTCGTTCACGGCCGTGCGCACCTGCGTGGCGGTGTTCAGCGTGAGCTTCGAGCCGTCGGACAGCGCCACCGACTGGCGCGCGCCCACGGCCGTGGCGTAGTGCTGGCCGCGCTCTTCCTGCGTGTACTGCCAGCCGAGCCAGGCGGTGCCGGCGGCGGCCACGAGCACGCCGGCGGCGATGCGTTGCAGCGAGAAGCGCGACAGGCGCTGAGGCGGACGTGCGGCCTGCGGCGCGGGTGCCGGCGCGGGAATGGGAATGGGGATCGCCGGCGTGCGCAGCGCGCCCAGCCGGTCGCCGCGCTCCCACGCGCTGGACAGCCGCAGCCAGGCCACGCGGTGGGCGATGGAGGCGGCGATCCAGGCGTCCAGCTGCTGCTGGTCGGTGTCGGTCCAGTCGCCGCTGTCGCGGCGGGCCAGCCAGTCGGCGGCCAACGATTCGATGCGCTGGGCTTCGCTCATGGTGAGAGCCTCCGCTCGTTCTGCGCTCGCCCGAAGGCCTTGGTGTCCAGCTGCACGCCGCCCGACAGCAGGGCGTCGGCCAGCGCGCGCACGCCGCGCGAGACCTGCCGCTCCACCGTGTCCTCGGTGATGCCCAGCTGCGTGGCGACCTCGCGCTGCGAGAGCCCGTCGATCTTGCGCATCTCGACCACGCGGCGGCACTTGGAGGGCAGCGCGTCGAGCGCGGTCTGCAGCAGCCGCAGCTCGCCGCGGCCGGCGGCATGGCGTTCGGGCGTGAGCTCGTCGGCCGAGAAATCGAGCGCGTCGAGGTCGGCAATGATCTCGATGGACACGATCTGCGCGCGCCGGGCGCGGTCGATCAGCAGGTTGCGCGCGGTGGCAAAAACGAAAGGCTTGACCTGGTCGGGCATGGATCTGGAGGCGGACTCGTAAATGCGCACGTAGACGTCCTGCCGCAGGTCGGGCACTTCGGCGTCGTCGCGCCAGTTGCGGCGAAGGAAGCGCGTGAGCGCGGCTTCCATCGGCAGCACCTCGCTGACGAACCAGGCATCCAAGTCACTGAGAACCACGAAGCGCTCCTGGAAATTGAAGGGCCGACACACAAAGCGGCAGGTCGCCGGGATTGGCGACAGACAGTGAGACGAACGGCCCGAAGATTTCCGGTAACGCGCGAAGGCCCGCCGGCGAAATTTCCTTGAATTCCCATGCCCGGCGGCGGACCCGGAAATTCTAGAAGGCACGGCCCGAGGGCTTTTCCCCCTTGCCCCGTTACCGGAAAGTGCGCTCGAACTCGTCTCACCGGGGGCAGAAGAAAAACCAATTCGCGGAAAACAGACCGACATGATTCGAATCCGGAGGCAGCCCCCCACCTTCCTTGCCCTCTTGCTGACCCGCCCCCGCCTTGCCCTCGTGGCCGCCGCCGGCCTGCTGGCGACGGGGCTGGCCTGCGCCCACGCGCGGGAGTTCGACGTGAAGGGCGGCGAGCTGCGGCCCGCGCTCGACGCCTACATCGCGCAGTCGGGCGTGCAGCTCATCTACAAGATGGAAGACGTCAAGGACCTCTCGACCCGGGGCATCAGGGGAAAGGTCGCCGCCGACGCGGCGCTGGAGCGCCTGCTCGACGGCACGCGCCTGCGC
The DNA here is from genome assembly GCF_059416345.1 of Variovorax sp. GW821-FHT09D07. Taxonomy (NCBI): domain Bacteria; kingdom Pseudomonadati; phylum Pseudomonadota; class Betaproteobacteria; order Burkholderiales; family Comamonadaceae; genus Variovorax; species Variovorax sp. GW821-FHT09D07. Next base: position 192,385 of record NZ_JBWKOY010000004.1, on the reverse strand, counting down.
GTGCGGCGCGGGCAGGACGGCGCGATGGTGCTCATCGCGCCGGCCCGCTCGCCCGCGGCCGCCCGATCGGAGCCGCCGCCGCGCGTCGAGTAATACGATTGGTTTCCCTCGCGCACCTGCGCAACACTCCGGCCCCCAGGAACCCCGCGAGATGCACCGCAATGGCGCGCATTTCTCGCACTTTCTGACACACTAGCTGCGCAACGCGCGAAGGGTGTGTGCCGTGCCCCCATGGCCGGCCCGGCCGGTGGTCCCCGCCGCTTCGCTGCACCGCCCGCACGACGCCCATGAAACTCTTCGCGACCGCGAAACGCCGCATCAGCCTGAACACGCGCCTCAGCGTCGGCGTTGCGGCCGTCGTGCTGGCCACCACCTTCATCATCGCCACGGTGGCGCTGCACCTGGTCAAGAGCCGCATGCAGGCCTCGATCGCCAACGAGGAGTTCGCGCGGCTGTCGGCCATCGCGAGCGCGGTAGAGCAGAAGTTCGCCAGCCGGCGCATCCTGCTGAAGACGATCGCCGAGAGCGTGGGCTCGCACGGCATCACGAACGCCGCGCCGCTGCAGGCCTTTCTGGAAAAGCACCAGTCCCTGCGGGCGGCGTTCGACAACGTCGCCTTCCTGGACACGGACGGCGAGCTGGTCGCCAACCTGAACGGCGCGCGACAGATCGGCAAGGTGAACGTGAAGGACCGCGCGTACTTCAAGGACACGGTCGCCGCGCGCACGGGCGTGATCTCCGAGCCTTACCGCAACCGGCTCAACGGCCTGGCGCAGGTCGCCATCACCGAGCCGGTGCTCGATGCGGCCGGCCGGGTGCTGTTCGTGATCTCGGGCTCCATCAACCTGAAGGACCGCAACATCCTGGGCGAGCTGGCCGACGTGCGCTTCGGCCAGACGGGCTACGTGTTCATCACCACCGCCGACGGCATCGTGATCGACCACCCGCTGGCCGACCGCGTGCTCAAGCAGGCCAACATGGCCATGGCCGACGACGCGCCCGACCTGGACCGCGCGATCGGCGGCTTCGAAGGCACCATCGAAGGCGTGAACCATGCGGGCGTGCCCGGCCTGTACGCCTTCAAGCGAATCCGCCAGGCCGACTGGATCATGGGCTCGATGTACCCGCGCCACGAGGCCTTTGCCCGCATCGAAGCCATCGAGCGCACCGCGTGGATCGGCGCCATCGTGCTGGCGCTGCTGGCCGGCGCGCTGGCGCTGGCCGTGGTGCGCCAGCAGCTGCGCCCGCTCACCGGGCTGCACCGCCACATGCTCGACGCCCACGCGACGCCCGCGCAGGCGGCCGTGGCGCGCACCTACCCGGACGACGAGATCGGCGACCTCTCGCGCACCTTCGACCGGCTCATGCAGCAGCACCAGGCCAGCGAGAAGTTCCTGCGCGACATCACCGACAACCTGCCGGCCATGATCTCGCACGCCGACGCGCAGGGCCGCTACACCTTCGTGAATGCGCGGCTGTGCGAGGAGCTGGGCTACAGCGCCGAGGAGCTGGTGGGCCAGCCCGTGCAGAGCATGAGCGGCCTGCACGACGACCCGACGCTCGAGCACAACCTGCGGCGCGTGCTGGCCGGCGAGGCCGTGTCCTTCGAGCGGCGCGGCGCCGCGCACCGCGACGAGGAAGAGCACTTCTTCCAGACCGACTTCATCCCCGAGCTCGACGCGCAGGGGCGGGTGTGCGGCTACTACGCGATGACCTTCGACATCACGCAGCGCAAGCACATCGAGCTCGAACTGGCGCACAGCGAGGCGCAGATCCGCACCATCGCCGACAACATTCCCGCGCTGGTCTCGCACGTCGACGCCGCGCTGTACTACACCTTCGTCAATGCCAAGGTGCGCACGCTGCACCACGGCCAGCCGCTGGTGGGCCAGTGGATGCCGGCCGTGCGGGGCGCGGCCGATTTCGCGGTGGTGCGGCCCCACATGGAGCGCGCGCTGGCGGGCGAGACGGTGATCGTCGAGAAGGCCGGCGACGCGGCGCTGGGCATCGGCGACCGCACCTTCAAGGCCCACTACATTCCCGACCAGGACGCCGAAGGCATGGTGCACGGCGTGTTCGCGATGACCTTCGACATCACCGACGAAGTGAACATCCGCCGCGCCCTCACGCAGCAGGAAAAGCGCCTGCGCGACGTGACCGACAACATCCCCGCGCTGGTGGCCTACTTCGACCGCGACGAGAACTGCCTGTACGGCAACAGCCGCGCGCGGCGCATGGCGGGCCTGGACGAGCGCGCGCCGCTGGACGGCGTGACGCTGCGCTCGGCCGTGGGCGAGGCGGTGTACGTGCAGCACACGCCCCACCTGCCCACGGTGCTCGCCGGCAGGGCGACGCAGTACCCGGTGCAGGTGCCGATCGACGACCGGGAGGCGCACTTCCAGGTGAACCTGATTCCCGACAAGGACCTGGCGGGCCACACGGCGGGCTTCTACCTCATGACCTTCAACGTCACGGCGCTGAAGGAGGCCGAGCGCAAGCTCATCGAGCTGGCGCGCATGGACGTGCTGACCGGCCTGCCGAACCGGCTGGCCTTCAACGAGCAGCTGCCCGCGGCGATGTCGCGCGTGCGCCGCGCCGAAGGCGGCATGGCGCTGATGTTCCTGGACATCGACCACTTCAAGGCCATCAACGACACGCTCGGCCATTCCACCGGCGACGGCGTGCTGGCCGAATATGCGCGCCGCCTGCGCGCCAGCGTGCGCGAGACCGACACCGTGGTGCGCCTGGCCGGCGACGAGTTCGTGATCGTGCTGGAGAACGTGCACTCGCAGGACGCGGTGGCGGACGTGGCGCACAAGATCGTCTCGCAGATCGCGGCGCCGGCGTTCCCCGTGGAAGGCCGGCGGCTGGACGTCACGACCAGCATCGGCATCGTGTTCGTCGAGACGGTCGACGCCACCGTCGGTGCCGGCGAACTGCTCGCGCGGGCGGACACGGCGCTCTACGCCGCCAAGTCGCAGGGCCGCAACCGTTTCGCGTTCTACCGTTAGCGTCGGCACACCCGCCGCACCCCTCACCACCACCAGGAGACCCATCCATGGCAGCCACCGAAGTCGTCATGCCCGAACAGCTCGTGCAGGAGCTCGACCTGCAAAGCCGCATGCCGATCGCGCGCATCGGCCAGGCGCTGATGTCGCTGGGCATGGTCACGCAGGCGCAACTCGACGCGGCGCTCCAGCAGCAGCAGCGCGAGCCCACGGTGCCGCTGGGCGAGACGCTGGTGCGCATGGGCGTCGTGAGCCGGGGCCAGCTGCAGACCGCGCTGGTGCGCAAGATGGGCTACCCGCTGGTGAACCTGCATGTGTTTCCGGCCGCGGCCGACGCGCTGCGCAAGGTGGGCCACGAGGCCGCGCGGCGCCTGCAGGTCATGCCGCTCATGCTGCACGGCGGGCGCCTGGTGCTGGCGCTCGACGACCCGGTCAACCGGCACGCGGTGATCGACGAGGTGGAGTTCATCGCGCAGATGAAGGTGCTCCCCGTGCTGGGCCAGTGCCTGGACCTGGACGGCGTGCTGCACAAGGCCTACGAGAAGGTCGGCCAGGTGGCGGCCGAACGCCCGGTGATCGACATGAACGACCCGATGCGTCCGCTCGAGTTCGACATGACGGGCACCAGCACGCTGCTGAAGACGCTCGAGAAGGAAGAATCGGCCGCCGCGCCCGCCGCCGGCGAGCCGCCCGTGGAGCAGTCGGACAACTCGCTGGTGCGCATGATCAACAGCATGATCCTCGAAGCGCACCGCGAGGGCGCCTCCGACATCCACATCGAGAGCGACCCCGGGCAGGAAAAGACGCGCATCCGCTTTCGCCGCGACGGCCGGCTCTACACCTACCTGGAGCTGCCGCCCAGCTACCGCAACGCGGTGGTCGCGCGCGTGAAGATCATGTGCGACCTGGACATCAGCGAAAAGCGCAAGCCGCAGGACGGCAAGATCAACTTCTCGAAGTACTCGCCGCAGCACCGCATCGAGCTGCGCGTGGCCACCATCCCGACCAACAACGGCCTGGAAGACGTGGTGATGCGCATCCTGGCCTCGGCCAAGCCCATCGCGCTCGACGCGCTGGGCCTGTCCGAGCGCAACCTGGCGCAGTTTTCGCAGGCGGTCGACCGGCCCTACGGCATGGTGCTGTGCGTGGGCCCCACGGGCTCGGGCAAGACCACCACCTTGCACTCGGCGCTCATGCGCATCAACACGCCCGAGCGCAAGATCTGGACCGCCGAAGACCCGATCGAGATCACGCAGCCGGGCCTGCGCCAGGTGCAGGTCAACCCGCGCATCGACTGGACCTTTGCCAAGGCGCTGCGCGCCTTCGTGCGCGCCGACCCCGACGTGATCATGGTCGGCGAGATCCGCGACGCCGAGACCGCCAGGACCGCCATCGAGGCCTCGCTCACCGGCCACCTCGTGCTGTCGACGCTGCACACCAACAGCGCGCCCGAAACCGTGACGCGCCTGCTCGACATGGGCATGGACCCGTTCAACTTCGCCGACTCGCTGCTGGCCGTGCTGGCGCAGCGGCTGGTGCGCTGCCTGTGCCCGCAGTGCGTGCAAAGCCGCCCGGCCACGAGCGAGGCGGTCGAGGAGCTGCTGGCCGACTACATGCACGCCTTCGGCGCGCAGGACACGCCGGCCGCGCGCGACGCCGTGCGCGCCGAGTGGGTGCAGCGCCACGGGCGCGACGGCCAGCTGCAGACCTACACGAGCACCGGCTGCAAGCACTGCAACGACACCGGCTTCCGGGGCCGCGTGGGCATCCACGAACTCATGGTGATGTCGAGGGAACTGCGCCGGCTGGTGCAGGGCGGCGCGCGCGCCGAGGAACTGCAGGACGCCGCGATGCGCGAGGGCATGCGCACGCTGCGTCAGGACGGCATCGAGAAGGTGCTGGCGGGCCGGACCACGCTCGAGGAAGTGCGCGCGACCAGCAACGTCTGACCCCCAACGTCGGAGGTCAGGGAAGGCTCAGGCGGCGGCGTCCCACGCCACCGCCGGCAGCGTGGCGATGGCCGGCCGCGCGAACAGGTAGCCCTGGAACAGCTCCACGCCGATCTCGCGCAAGGCGCGCACCTCTTCGGGCGCCTCCACGCCTTCGGCGATCACGCGGATGCGCAGCTCGTCGCAGGTGGCGACGAAGCCGCGCACGATGGTCAGCCGCACCGGGTCGGCATGGATGCCGCGGATCAGGCTCAGGTCGATCTTCACCACGTCGGGCTGGAACGCGGCCAGCAGTTCGAAGCCCGCGTAGGCCGCGCCGAAATCGTCGATGGCCGAGGTGAAGCCGTGGCGCTTGAAGGCGCGGAAGGTGTCGGCCAGGCCGTGCAGGTCGCGCACGCGCTCGCCTTCGGTGATCTCGAACATCAGCTGGCGCACGGGGAATTTGCAGCGTTTGGCGGCGGCCATGGCGGTGCGGAAGCACTCGGCCTGCCCCGCGACGTCGTTGGGCATGACGTTGAGGCTCAGGCGCGACTTCATGCCCAGGCGCGAGGCGATCTCGATGGCCTTGACGCGGCAGGCTTCGTGGAAGGCGAAGCGGTCGACCGGATCGACGCGCCCGAGCACCTCGGCGGCACCTTCGCCCGAGAGGCCGCGCACCAGCGCCTCGTGCGCATAAATCTCGTGCCGGCCCAGGTCCACGATGGGCTGGAACGCCATGGTGAACCCCGAGGCGAGGCCAGCAGGCGCGGCATCAGCATGTATTTCGGCGATCACGTTGGATGGACCTCGCGGGCAAGGTTGCAATGGCGTTGGATGGCGACTCCCAAGAGCGTAAATGTAAACGGTTCTATACACCGCACGCACCACCCCCTCCGACAAGAGGTCGCGCCGCATGAAGACATCCGACCTAGGCCCGACCCAGGCTGTAGACCGAAATCACTCATGAGCTCTCCCGGCCTCGGAAAAATCTGTAGCAAGCTGTCGACGACAGGGCTGCGTCCTATGTCCCATCGGGGAGAGATTGGTTAGAAAGGGGGCGCCCACTACTGGAAACGGTGGGTGGGTTTTCACTGTCGTTCCTGGGTTTCCAGTCACCGATGAAAGGTCCCGTCCGATGCGCCACCAGCCTCGCTCCCTCCTTCGCACACTGGCCCGTACCGTGCTGCCCGTCGGTGCCTTGTTGACATTGCTGCCCGCGCAGGCGGTCACGACGACCACGACCTTCCAGGTCACGGCCACGGTGCTCAAGGCCTGCCTGATGACCACGCCGGCCACGCTGGCGTTCGGGCCGTACGACCCGGCGTCAGCCACCGCCCTGGCCGGCACCACCAGCCTCAACGTGACCTGCACCTTCGGCACGCCCTACTCGCTCGGCCTGAGCGCGGGCGGCGGCTCGGGCGCGACGATCACGAACCGCCTGATGACCAGCCCCACGGCGGCCGCCGGCAACAACACGCTGGGCTACGGCCTCTTCAAGGACAGCGCGCACCAGACCAACTGGGACAACAGCGTCGCCGGCACCGGCTACGTCGGCAACGGGACGCCCCAGACGCAGACGATCTACGGCCTGATTCCCACGGGGCAGTACACCGCGGCGCCGGCCATCGACTACACGGACACGATCACGGTCTCGCTGACCTATTGAGGGCGCCGTTGACCGCCTTCACCGCAGGCCGCCACGGCATGCGTCGCGCCCTGCTGCCAGTCGCATGGGGGGCCGGCCTGCTGCTGGCCGCCCTTGCCCCCGCTCCCGCCGCGGCCACCAGCCTCAGCGTGGCGCCGCTGCGCATCGTGCTCACGCCGCAGCGCCCGGTCGCCTCGCTCACCATGGGCAACGCCGAGGACACCGAGGTCGCCGTGCAGGCCGAGGTGGTGGCCTGGTCGCAGCAGGACGGGCGCGATGCCTACGAACCCACGCGCGACGTGCTGGTCAATCCGGCCATCTTCCGCCTGCCGCCGGCCGGGCGGCAGATCGTGCGCCTCGGGCTGCAGGTGCCGGCCGACGCCGGCGAGCGCAGCTACCGCATCTTCCTGCGCCAGCTGCCGCGCGACCAGGCCCTGCCGGCGGACGGTGCCGAGGGCGCGAAGGTGCAGACGCTGCTGCGCATCGGCGTGCCGATCTTCGTGCCGCCGCTGCAGCTGCGCCGCGCGCTGCAATGGTCGCTGCAGCCTTCGGGGCGCGCCACCGGCACGGCAGGCACCGCCTGGCGGCTGGTGTTCGACAACCAGGGCAGCGAACACATCCAGGTCACGCAGCTCGTGGTGCGCCGCGAGGACGGCACCGAACTGCTGCGCAAGAGCCTGTCGCAGTACGCGCTGGCCGGGCAGTCGGCCGGCATCGACATCGAACTGCCCGCCCTGCCGCCCGACACCCGGCTGCAGGTCGAGGCCGCCACCGATGCCCCCGAGGCGTCGTCCAGCGCCACCGTGCGCGTGCCCCGTGCGCCCGCCACGCCACGCTAGCTTGTGGGTCTGCTGCGGCTGGCTGGGCCTGCGCGTGGCCTGCGCGCAGACGTCGCCCACTGACGTGGCGGGCGAAGTGCAGCCCGCGATCCTCGACGTGCGCATCAACGGCCTGAGCCAGCCCGCGCCGCGACCGCTGCTGCGGCGCGGCGCCCAGCTGCTGGCGTCGGCGCCCGACTTCGCGGCCTGGCGGCTGGTGCGGCCTGCGACCGCGGCGCTGCAGCGCGATGGCACCGACTACTACGACCTGCGCGCACTGCCGGGCGCGCAGCTGCAGCTCGACGAAGGCGCGCAGAGCGTGGACCTGAGCGTGCCCGCCGAGGCGTTCACGCTGGGCACCGCGCAGGCATACACCGGCGACCGCCCGCCACTGTCGGCGTCGGCCTTCGGGGCCTTTCTCAACTACGACCTGGCCTTGCAGCACGACCGCGAAGGCACGCGCGCCTCGGGCTACTTCGATGCGGCGGCCTCGGGCGACTGGGGCCTGGTGGGCACGAGCGTCGTCGCGGGGCAGTCCGCATTCGGCGGACGCGGCACGACGCGGCTGGACAGCTACTTCCGCCGCGACGACCCCACCCGGCTCACGCGCCTCACGGTGGGCGACACCATCACGCAGGCTGCTGCATGGTCGACGCCCTTTCGTTTCGGCGGCGTGCAGTTCGGCACCCGCTTCGGCTTGCAGCCCGGCTTCATCAGCTACCCGATGCCGACCCTGCGCGGCGGCGCGGCCGTGCCGTCGGCGGTGGAGGTGTATGTGAACGACACGCTGCGCTATCAACGGCGTGTCGATGCCGGCCCCTTCGCGCTCAGCGACGTGCCCGTGCTCACCGGCGCGGGCGAGATGCGCTTCGCCGTCACCGACGCGCTCGGCGTGCAGCGCACCGTGACCACGCCCTACTACGTGAGCTCGAACCTGCTGCGCGCGGGCCTGTCCGACTACTCGCTCGAAGCCGGCTGGACGCGGCTGCGCTACGGCGAGCGCAGCTTCGACTACGGCCCGCCCTTCGTCGCCGGCACCTGGCGCCACGGCGTGAACGACAGCGTGACCGTCGAGGCGCGCGGCGAGGCCAGCTCGCGCAGCCAGACCGCGGGCGCCGGCGTGACCTGGGTCTGGGGCACGCTCGGCGAACTCTCGCTGCACGGCGCCGCCAGCCGCAGCAAGGACGGCGCCAGCGGCCGCCTCTGGCGCGCCGCCTACACGCGCACCAGCGACGAATGGAATTTCTCGGTGAGCCGCCAGGTGGCCAGCCGCGGCTTCACGCAGATCGCCTGGCACGACAGCCCCGTGCACACCGACGCGCAGACGCAGCTCTTCGCAGGCCGCTCGCTGGGTCGCTACGGCACGCTGGGCGCGAGCCACACGCGGCTGCGCTACAACACCGGCGAGCACATCGGCGTGACCACTGCCAGCTGGTCGATCGGCCTGGGCGGCAACGCCTGGCTCGGCACCTCGGTGGCCCACACGCGCCAGGACGGCAAGCGCTCCGTCACCTCGGTGAACGTCAGCCTCAGCTTCACGCTCGGCGATCGCCAGCACGCCACGCTCTCGGTGCAGCATCAGAAGCCGGGCGGCCACTCGGCCGTGGCCGAGTGGGTGCAGCAGCCGCCCAACGACACGGGCTGGGGCTACCGCCTGCGCGCCGCCGATGGCGAGAACGCGCGCAGCGAGGCTGCGGTCGATTGGCGCGGTCGCTACGGCATGCTGACGGCCGAAGCCGCGCGCGCCCAGGGCCAGACCGCGGTGCGCCTGCGCGCCAGCGGCGCCGTGGGCTTCGCGGGCGGCGTGGGCTTTGCCACCCGCCAGTCGGACGACGCCTTCGCGCTCGTGACCGTGCCCGGCGCCGCCGGCGTGAAGGTCTACCGCGAGAACCAGCCCTGGACCACCACCGACAGCGAAGGCCGCGCCGTCGTCTCGGGCCTGCGTGCGTACGAGCCCAACCACATCAGCATCGACAACGGCGACCTGCCGATCGAGGCGCAGGTGCGCAGCGACGTGCTGCGCGTGGTGCCGCGCTACAAGGGCGTGGCGCAGGCCAGCTTCGACATCGCGCGCGACGCCATCGCCAACGTCACGGTGCTGCTGCCCGATGGCAGCCCGCTACCGCCGGGCATCGACGTGATGCGGCCGGCGCGTGGCACCTCGCTGCTGTCGGGCTTCCACGGCCTCGTGTCGGTCGACGACCCGCAGCCGAACGAGCGCTTCGAGGCGCGATGGAAGCGCGGGCATTGCCGCTTCACGCTGGGCGAGCCCGACCGCGCCGCCGGCGCCTTGCCTTCAATGGGGCCCTACCGATGCGAACCCGTGTCCTCGTCCCCGCGCTGACGGCCGTCCTGGCGTTGGCCGGGCTGCTCACCCCGCGTGCGTCGCTGGCCGCCTGCACGGGTGCGGGCGCTTTCACCTGCACCGTCACGGTCAGCGCGGCAACGCCGTTGGCATTCGGCAACTACGACCCCGCTGCCACGGCGCCCAAGGACAACACCACGACCATCACCGTCGTCGGCAAGGTCTCCGGTTTGATCGCGCTTCTGGTCAGCGTGTCGTACACGATCAGCCTCGACGCGGGCCCGACCGGCAGCATCGCCAACCGGCAGATGACGGGCCCGGTCGGCGGCACGCTGGGCTACAACCTCTACACCGACAACGCGCGAACCGCCGTCTGGGGACTCAACAGCGTCTCGGACAACTACAACATCACCGCCTCCGTGCTGGGCACGACGGTGACGCGCAACTACACCGTTTACGGCCGCATTCCCGCGGCTCAGTACGTGGTGCCGGGCGGCTACGCCAGCACGATCACGGTGACGGTGACCTACTGAGGCTCAACCCCTCAGCATGCCCGCCAGCCGCTTGGCGATGAGTTCATCGGCCTGCGCCATGATGCGGTCGATGAGCTCCGCGCAGCTGGGCACGTCGTGGATCAACCCGGCCACCATGCCGCAGCTCCAGGCGCCGGCGTCCATGTGGCCCTCGGTCATCACCTTCGGGTAGATGCCGGCGACCTGGTCCATGATGTCGTCGATCTTCAGCGCGTCGCCCTTGGCGCGCTCGATCTCCATGAGGCGCTCCACGCCCGCGTTGTTGATCACGCGCTCGGTGTTGCGCAGCGAACGCATGATCAGGCGCGTGTCGAGCTCCGAGGCGTTGACGATGGCCTGCTTCACGTTGGCGTGCACCGGCGCTTCCTTGGTGGCGATGAAGCGCGTGCCCATGTTCATGCCCTCGGCGCCCAGCGCGAGCGCGGCCACGAGGCTGCGGCCGTCGGCCATGCCGCCCGAAGCGACGAACGGGATCTTCAGTTCTTCTGCGGCGCGCGGCAGCAGGATCATGTTGGGCACGTCGTCCTCGCCGGGGTGGCCGCCGCACTCGAAGCCGTCGACGCTCACGGCGTCGCAGCCGATGCGCTCGGCCTTGAGCGCGTGGCGCACCGAGGTGCACTTGTGGATCACCTTGATGCCCGCGGCCTTCAGCGCCGGCATGTAGGCCTCGGGGCTGCGGCCCGCGGTTTCCACGGCCTTGATGCCGCCTTCGACGATGGCCGCGATGTACTCGGGGTACGGCGGCGAGGCAAAGGTCGGCAGGAAGGTGAGGTTCACGCCGAAGGGCTTGTCGGTCATCTCGTGGCAGCGCGCGATCTCGCGCGCCAGCAGCTCGGGCGTCTTCTGCGTGAGGCCCGTGATGATCCCCAGGCCGCCGGCGTTGGAGACGGCCGCGGCCAGCTCGGCGAAGCCGACATAGTGCATGCCGCCCTGGATGATCGGGTGGCGGATGCCGAAGAGTTCGGTGATGCGGGTTTTCAAGGGAACGTCCTTTGGTCGAGAGTTGCTGGAGAGGAAAAAAAAATCAGGGCGGCGAGATGACGCGCAGCACGTCGCGCGCCATTGCCTTCATCCAGGCCGTGTCGCTCTTCAGCGCGGGCTCTGCGAAGGTCTTGGCAAAGGTGGGCCGTGCCATCTTGGCGTAGTTGAGCGTGCCGAAGATGAGCGTGAGCACCACCACGGCCGACAGGTCGTCGCGCACGAGGCCGGCCGCCTGCGCCGCGGCCACCAGGCCCAGGCTGGCCTGCAGGAAGCCTTCGAGCGGCCGGGTCTGCGCATGCTGGATGCGCTCGGCGTTGTCGAGCAGTTCGCGCGTGACCAGCTTGAAGCCCGTGGGCCGCGCGTGCATCCACTCGACCTGCAGCGCGACGAACGCCTGCAGCCGCGCAGGCAGGTCGGGGGCCGCCTCGACGCGCTTGCAGATGCGCGCCGTCAGGTCCTCGGCCTGCTTCTCGAGCACGGCGCGGTACAGCACCTCCTTGCTCGGGAAGTGGTGCAGCAGCCCCGGGTTGCCGACCTCGCAGTCGCGCGCGATGGCCGACAGCGACGCGCCCTGGAAGCCGTGGTCGGCAAAGTGTTGCTCGGCGCGCGCGAGGATCGTTTCTTTACGGGAAGGGGCAAGGGTGGCCATCGGGCGGTTCTGGAAGGCGTCACGCCTGGCGCATGCCGCGAAGACGCGACCGGCGATCAGACGCGACGCGCGCCATTCTTTCTTGTGTCTTGGGGTCTGGTTGTTGCACGCGCGACACCCTCGCGCGTCAGCGTGCGGCCGGCATGGCCGCCACCTGCTGCGCGAGCTGCGCATGGAAGCGCGGCGCGCTGTACTCGAAGGTGCCGAAGCTGAGCGCGTCGTTCGCGCCCGACGCCAGCCCGGCCTGGATCGACTCGGCCAGCGCGTAGTCTTCCGCGAGCGTGCGCCGGTACAGCGCCACGTTCGCGTCCCAGTGCGCCGTCGCCTTCTCCGAGGCCGGCGCCTCGGGAATCAGCGTGAGCTCGTGCACGCGCGTGCGCGTGGCGCCCAGCGGCTCCAGCATGCTGAGCTGCGCGTGGTCGGGCTGCACGAGGATGGTCGTGTTGGGAAAGAAGAAGTAGGTCAGGTTGCCGTAGCGGCGCGGATCGAAGCCGGCGGCATCGGGCCGGTGTTCCTGGAACTTCGACTTGAGCAGGTACAGGCGCCGGTTCAGGTCGAACTCGTCGATCACCTGCAGGTTGTGCAGGAACATGTGGGCGATGGTCTCGCGGTGCGCCACCTTGAAGTGGTAGGCCTCGAAGGAACCGTCGACCAGCAGCTTCCAGTTGGCCTCGACCTCGTACGTGCGCGGCGCATAGGCCACGGGCGCGCGCAGCCCGGCCAGCGACTCGAGGTTGTCCATGAGCGCGCCCAGGTGCGCGCCGGGGTCGCTGTCCGCCTGCGACGGATCGCACACGACCCAGACCACGCCCGCGCGCTCGACCGTGGCCAGCCGGCGCAGGCCCGACGCGTCCTGCTTCAGGCAGGGAAAGCCGAAGGACTCGGGCACGCCGCGCAAGGCGCCGTCGGGCTTGTAGGTCCATGCGTGGTACGGGCAGACGAAGGCGCGCGCCTCGCTGCCGCTGCCCTCGGGCACCACGCGCGCGCCGCGGTGGCGGCACACGTTGAGAAACGCCTGCACCTGCCCGTTCTCCTGGCGCACCAGCAGCAGCGGCACGCCGGTGTGCGTGAGCGACAGCCACGCGCCCGGCGAGGCGAGCGATGCGCTGGCCGCCACCGGCTGCGGATGCCGCTGCAGCAGCCGCCGCTCGTCGCGCGCGATGGCCTCGTCGGTGTACTGGCCGACCGGCACGCGGTCGCCCTCCCCTTGCGCGTCGGCGCGCCCGGCCTGCAGGGCCGTGGTCGCTCGGCGATGGAGTTCGGCTGCGAAGTTCTCGCTCATCGGGGGCTTTCTGTGCGATGCGATGCAGCCCGGTGAGCTGCGCGATCGGCCCAGTCTACCGACTGACCAGTCGGTACGTCAACCGCCCCCGAGACAGCGGTGGTATCAGGCCGGCTTGCGCAGGAAGCCCTGCTGGGCGCCGTTGCGGTTGGGCGCGAAGCCGTTGGCCCGCAGCGTCTCTTCGGTGGTCTCGTAGAACACGCCGATCTGCATGATCTCGCGCGCCTGCTGCGCGGTGGCGATGGGGCGGCCGAACTCGGTCGCGATGCGCACGAGCTGCTTGATCTGCTCGACCGAGCTCATCTTGCCGGTGCGGGTCTGGTTCCACAGCACGTCCTCGATGCCGCAGCGCACGTGCAGGCCCAGGGCGATGCCGATCATGTTCACGGGCAGCACGTTGAGCACCGAGCTCTCGACCGTGACCACCGCGCCGTCGGGTGCGGCGCGCAAAAAGTTGGCCAGGTTGTAGATGTTCGCCTGGTCCATGCCGCCGCTGATGGCCACCCAGTTCATCACCAGCGGGCCCTTGTAGACGCCGCGGCGGATCATGCGTTCGATGGTCTCAAAGCTGTTGATGTTGTAGCACTGGAACTCGCTCTGGATGCCCGCGGCCGTGAGGCGGCGGATGTGCTCCTCGACCCAGCTGGGGTTCGAGGGAACGATCATGTCCCGGTACGTCGAATACAGCCGCGGGTCGCCGCGCGACAGGCCCTTGAAGTCGTCCAGGCCGGCGTGCTCGGTCACGTTCATCTGCGTGGTGTTGACGGTCACCGTGACCTGGTCGGGCCGGGGCGTGAGCTCGGCCAGCATGTGGCGCGTGTCGTCGCTGAGCCACTTGGCGGCGGCGCCGTCGTCCTCGGGCGCGAAGCTGATGGAGCCGCCCACCTGGATGATCATCTCGGGCACGCGCGCGCGCACGCCGGCGATCAGTTCGTTGAACATCGACAGGCGCTTGCTGCCCTTGCCGTTGGCCTCGCGCACATGCAGGTGCAGCACGGTGGCGCCGGCCTCGTAGCAGTCGACCGCCTTCTGGATCTGCTCTTCCATCGTGACCGGAATGTCTTCCGGGAAGTCGGCGGGAATCCAGCCTGGCGCATAGGGCGCGGCCGTGATGATCAGGGGCTGCTGGTTCTCGGGATACAGGTGGCCGTCGAGGAAGTTCATGGGGTTGTCTCCGGTGAAAAGGTTGCGCTTGCAGCCAAAGTTTCTGGCGCAGCTGCGAAAACTTCTTGCTCATCGGGGGCGCGGTTTTGTCTTTCTGGGGCATTGGAATGGCGCGTGCAAAGACAGGTGTCGCTGTCGCGATCCGGTAAGTGGCCGACGCGTGGCGCCAAGCATCCAGCAGCGGTGGCGCCACAGAATCCGCACGCCCTTCTTGTCTCTTCCACCTGAGGACGAACCATGTGCCTGCATCTGCTGCGAGCCTCCCTTCTCTTCCTGGCCGCGCTGTGCTGCGGCACGGCCTCGGCCCAGGCCTGGCCCGACAAGCCGATCCGGCTGATCGTTCCCGCGCCGCCGGGCGGCATCTCCGACGCGGCGGCGCGGCTGCTCGCCGAACAGCTGCGCACGAACCTCGGCCAGACCGTGCTGGTGGACAACAAGCCGGGCGGCTCCGCCGTCATCGCCGAGCGCGCGCTGATGGCCGCGCCGGCCGACGGCTACACGCTGATGGTCGGACCGTCGAGCGTGCTGTCCGACATTCCGCTCACGGTGAAGACGCCCTTCGACCCGCTCAAGACCTTCACCTACGTCGGCGAGGTGACGGGCATGTTCCATGTGCTGGTGGCCAATGCCGGCTTCCCGCCGAACACGGTGAACGACCTGCTGGCGCATGCCAAGACGCACCCGCGCTCGGTCAGCGTGGCCAACCTGAGCACGGGCACGCGCTCCAACCTGCTGGGCGAGATGCTGCGCGCCCGCAGCGGCAACGACATCCTCGTGGTGCCGTACAAGGGCTCGGCGCCGGCGCTGGTCGACCTCATGGGCAACCAGGTGCAGCTGACCTTCGAGGTGGTGAGCAACGTCACTTCGCTGATCCGCAGCGGCAAGATCAAGGCGCTGGCCGTGGCCTCATCGAAGCGCTCGCGCTTCCTGCCCGACGTGCCCACCTTCGGCGAGCTGGGCCTGCCCGACTTCGTGATGCCCGACGCGAGCGTGGGCGTGTTCGTGCTCAGCAGCATGCCGCCGGCGCTGCAGGAGAAAATCCGCGCCGAGGTGGCCCGGGCCGTGCAGGCGCCGAAGTTCCGCGAGGCGCTGCTCGCGCAGAATTACGATCCGCCGCGCGAGGCGACACTGGTGCAGCTGCGCCAGACGCTGGACGCCACGACCGCCCACAATCGGGCCATCATCGAGAAACTGCAACTCAAGATCAGCCCCGAGTGAACATCACGGGGCCCTTCCCACAGCCACCATGAAGCACCTCGGTCGACTGATGCGCAGCGCGAGCCTCAGCGGCTACGTGGAGCTGGTGCAGTCGCTCGGCCGCGACCCGCATGCCTTCATGCGCACCGTGGGGCTGAAGGCGCAGCTGCTCGAGCACCCCGAGACGCTGATCCCCGGCGACGCGGTGCGCGAGCTGCTCGAGATCACCGCGCGCGCCACGCGCACCGAAGATTTCGCGCTGCGGCTGGCGGCGCAGCGCAAGCTCTCGGCGCTGGGGCCCATCAGCGTCGTGCTCAAGGAAGAGCCCACGCCGCGCGACGCGCTCGACACGCTGGGCCGCTACCTGAAGCTGGTGAACGCCTCGCTGAGCTTTCGCCTGGAGGACACGGGCGACATGGTCATCATCCAGGAAGACCTGCTGCCCAGCCCCGGGCTGCCGATGCGCCAGTCGATGGAGCTGGCCGTGGGCATCATGTTCCGCATCCTCGGCGAGCTCATCGATCCGCAGTGGCGCCCGCAGCAGGTGTGCTTCACGCACCGTCCGCCGGCGGACATGGCGGCGCACCGCGCCTTCTTCGGGCGCAACGTCAAGTTCAACCAGGATTTCAACGGCCTCGTGTGCCTGGCGGCCGACCTGCGCAAGCCGCGCGAATCGGGCGACCAGGGCGTGGCGCGTTTCGCGCGCGAGTACCTCGAAGCCGCACTGAAAGACCGCGGCGAGAGCACGCGCGAGGCCTGCCGCGAACTCATCCTCGCGCTCATGCCCGGCGGCGGCTGCACCGCGCAGGAAGTGGCGCGGCACCTGCGCGTGGACCGCCGCACGCTGCACCGCCGGCTCGAGGCCGAAGGCCTCACCTTCAGCCGCCTGCTCGACGACGTGCGCTCCGACCTCGTGAAGCGCCACCTGCGCGACAGCGACCTGCCGCTGAGCGAGGTGGCCGAGCTGCTGGGGTTTTCAGGGCCCAGCAGCTTCAGCCACTGGTTCCGCCACCACTTCGGCTGCAGCGCCTCGCAGTGGAGCAAGCAGACGGCCGGCGCGGTGGCTCAGGGCGCGGTGCGCGCGTTTTGAAGCAGGTCTTCGTGGCGCAGGGCATGTGCGATGCCCTCCAGCAGGCGCCAAGCGGCATGCGTGAAACGCCTCGTCATGATCGCCATCGTCCTTCTCAGGCCGCCTTGCGCAGGAAGCCCTGGTTGCCTCCGTTGCGGTTCGGCGCGAAGCCGTTGGCCGCGAGCGACTCTTCGGCCGTCTCGTAAAACACGCCGATCTTGGAGATTTCGCGCGCCTGCTGCGCCGTGGCGATGGGGCGGCCGAACTGGCGCGAGATGGCCACCAGCTGCTCGATCTGCGCCACCGTGCCGATCTTGGCGGTGCGCGTCTGGTTCCACAGCACGTCCTCGGTGCCGCAGCGCACGTGCAGGCCCATGGCGATGCCCATCATGTTCACGGGCAGCACGTTGCGCACCGAGCTTTCCACCGTGAGCACGGCGCCGTCGGGTACGGCGCGCACGAAGTTGGCGAGGTTGTAGATGTTCGGCGCGTCCATGCCGCCGCTGATGGCCACCCAGTTCATCACCAGCGGACCCTTGTAGACGCCGCGCCGCATGAGCCGTTCGACCGACTCGAAGCTGTTGATGTTGTAGCACTGGAAGGCGCTCTGGATGCCGGCCTTGGTGAGGCGGCGGATGTGCTCCTCGACCCAGCCCGGCTGCGCCGGCACCGTCATCTCCTTGTAGGCCTCGAAGATGGCCGGGATCTCGCGCGAGGTGCCCTTGAAGTCCGCCAGCTCGGCGTGCTCCGTGACGTTCATCTGCGAGGTGTTGACCGTCACCGTCACCTGGTCGGGCGTGGGCTCCAACTCGGCCAGCATGTGGCGCGTGTCGTCGCTGAGCCACTTGGCGGCGGCGCCTTCGCTCTCGGGCGCGAAGCTGATGGAGCCGCCCACCTGGATGATCATTTCGGGCACGCGCGCGCGCACGCCGGCGATCAGCTCGTTGAATTTCGACAGCCGCTTGCTGCCCTTGCCGTCGAGTTCGCGCACGTGCAGGTGCAGCACCGTCGCGCCGGCGTTGTAGCAGTCGACCGCCTTCTGGATCTGCTCTTCCATCGTGACCGGGATCTCGCCCGGGAAGTCGGAAGGAAGCCAACCCGGTGCATAGGGCGCGGCGGTGATGATCAGCGGCTGCTGGTTTTCGGGAAAGAGGTGGCCGTCGAGGAAGTTCATGGCGTGCGTCTGTCAGGTGGCGAGGCGGGGGCGGATGCGGCGGCGGTGTTCAGTACGGCACGTCGCCGACGATGCCGGCGCGTTCCATCTTTCGTGGCGCGGGCCAGTAGTCGTTCAGCGCGTAGTGCTGCGTGCTGCGGTTGTCCCAGACGACCACGTCGCCCGGCTGCCACGACCAGCGCACCTGGTACTCGGGAATGGTGGCGCGGCTGAGCAGGTAGTTCAGCAGCAGCGCCGCACCCGGTGTCTTGTCGATGCCGTGGCGCACGTTCTCGGGGGTGCTGTAGTTCACGAAGTGCGTGGTGAAGCTGCCCACGTAGAGCACCTTCTCGCCGGTCTCGGGGTGCGTGCGCACCACGGGGTGCTCCACGGGCGGATGGTCCTGGCCCAGCTTGAGGCGCGCTTCCATCGGCATCACGGCGCCGAACGAATGCTCGATGCTGGCCTTGGCGCGCAGCTTGCCGATCTTGTGCTTGATCTCGTCGGGCAGCTCGTCGTGCGCCTGCACCATGTTCACCCAGATGGTGTCGCCGCCGACCTCGGGGCATTCGATGCAGCGCAGCACCGCGCCCATGGCGGGGCTCTGGCGCCACAGGCCGTCGCAGTGGTAGGTGTTCTCGTAGCTGTGCTTGTTGTCGCTGCGATAGATGCGCACGAGGCCCGGGTGCTCGGGGTCGCTGCCGACCACGGGGTGGTCTTCCAGTTCGCCGAAGCAGCGTGCGAAGGCGACGTGTTCGGCGCGCTCGATGTCCTGGCCGCGGAAGAAAAGCACCTTGTGCTTGAGCAACGCGGCGCGGATCGCCGCAAAGCACTCGGGGTCGCGCGAGGCCTCGCCCAAATGGACGTCCGAGATTTCGGCGCCGATGGACGGCGTGAGGGGTCTGATCTTCATGAGAGGTCTCCGATGGAATGGCGCGTGCCGCTCAGTTCGCCTGGATGCGGTACTTCTTGACGATGGCGGCGTTGCGCTCCGACAGCGCCTTGGTCTCGGCGATGAGCGCGGGCGTGTCGACGCTGAGTTCGGGCTCCAGGCCCACGTCGAGCAGCTTCTGCTGCACGGCGGGCGCTTGGCCGGCCTTCTCGATCGCGGCATGGAGCTTGGCCATCACGTCGGCCGGCAGCTTGGCCGAACCGATGAAGCCGACCCAGCCGCGGAACTGCAGGTCGGGGTAGCCCAGCTCGGTGGTGGTGGGCAAGTCGGGCAGGAAGCGCGAGCGGGTCTTTCCGGTGAAGGCATAGGGGCGCAGCTTGCCGGCCTTGATGAGCGGCATCGAGGTGAGCATGCCGTCGAACATCAGGTCGACCTGGCCGCCCAGCAGGTCCTGCAGCGCGGGCGGCGAGCCGGGGTAGCCGATGTGCTGCAGGTCGAGCCCGGCGCGGTCGCTGAGGATGAGGCCCGCGTACTGCGACACCGTGCCGGGGCTGTAGCTGGCGAAGCTGGCCTTGCCCTTGCGCGTCTTCAGCTCGGCGACGAGGCCCTGGAAATCCTTGGCCGGGAAGTTCGCGGCCGTGACGAGCACCACGCCCGAGCGCGCCACCGAGCCGATGGGCACCACGTCCTTCAGCGGATCGAAAGGCATCTTCACGACCTGCGGCGTCTCGGCCAGCACGTTGCTGGCGGCCATCACGATGGTGTTGCCGTCGGCCGGCGCCTGCAGCATGGCCTGCAGGCCGATGGAGCCGCCCGCGCCGGGGCGGTTCTCGACGATCACGGGACGGCCGATGTCCAGCGCCATCTGCTGCCCGACGACGCGGGCCACGATGTCCATCGTGCCGCCCGGCGGCGCGGGAACGATGAGCTTGACGGGCTTGTCGCCCAGCGCCCAGGCCCCGAGGGCCATCGAGCATCCGACCAGCGCCACGGCGGCGGCGCGTGCAAATTGCAGCAGTTTCATGGGGTGTCTCCGGTTGTTGTCTTGCTGGCCTCGGTGGGCCGATGCCGCCAGTATCCGGCGCACCCCGCCCGCATTTCTTGCTTTATTGGGGCATCGATTTGCCAATTTGGGACATCGCCAAGACCACGCTTCCCGCCGCCGCCACGCGCCGCAAGAATCCGTTCCATCCCAGCCCCGCACACCCCAGGAGACGCACCATGAACCAGGCCATCCGCTTTCACGAGACCGGCAGCGCCGACGTGCTCAAGCTCGAACACGTCGAGGTCGGCGAGCCCGGCCCGGGCCAGGCGCGCGTGCGCCACAGCCTCATCGCGGTCAACTTCATCGACATCTATTTCCGCACGGGGCGCTATCCGCTCGCACTGCCCAACGGCTTGGGCTCCGACGCCGTGGGCGTGGTCGAAGCCGTGGGAGCGGGCGTGACCGACATCCGCGTGGGTGATCGCGTGGGCTACCTCATCGGGCCGCAGGGTGCGTACTCGCAGGTGCGCGTGATGCCCGCCGATGTGCTGATTCCGCTGCCCGATGGCATCTCGGATCGCACCGCCGCCACGTTGATGATGAAGGGCATGACGGCGCAGTACCTGTTCCGGCAGGTCTATCCATTGAAAGGTGGCGAGACCATCCTGTACCACGCAGCGGCCGGTGGTGTGGGCCTCATCGCCTGTCAGTGGGCGCGTGCCATGGGCGTCACGATGATCGGCACCGTGAGCACCGACGAGAAGGCCGCCGTCGCCAAGGCCAACGGTTGCACGCACACCATCGTGACCTCGCGCGAGAACATCGCCCAGCGCGTGCGCGAGATCACCGACGGCAAGGGCGTTCCCGTCGTGTACGACTCGGTGGGCAAGGACACGCTGGAGGCCTCGCTCGATTGCCTGCAGCCGCGCGGCACGCTCGTGAGCAACGGCACGTCGTCGGGCGCCGTGGTCCTCGACACCAAGCTGTTGGCGGCGAAGGGCTCGATCTGGCTCACGCGGCCCGCGATGGTTCACTACATCCACCCGCGCCCGCACATGCTGTCGATGGCCGACGAACTCTTCGGCCACGTGCTGGCCGGCCGCATCGTGAGCGAGCCGCAGCAGAGCTTCGCACTGGCCGACGCGGCCGAAGCCCACCGCGCCCTCGAAGGTCGCAAGACCACCGGCGCCACCGTGCTCGTGCCCTGAGAGCTACCACGTGCGGACTTGCGATGTCTTCCCTGGTCCGCGCGGCAAGCCTCACCCACTACCGCGAGGTCGCCCGCGCCAGCGGCCTCGACCCGGCGCGCATGCTCCTGGACGCCGGCCTGAGTCCCCGCGTGCTGGACGAGCCCGACCTGATGATCCCGGTCGACCGCGTCGCCGCGCTGCTGCAGGCCTCGGCCGAGCGTTCGGGCAACGAAGCCTTCGGGCTGTGCATGGCCGAGGGGCGGCGGCTGTCGAACCTCGGGGCCGTCGGCCTGCTGGTGCGCGAGCAGCCGACGCTGCGCGATTCGCTCGACGTGCTGATGCGCTACCAGCCGCTGCTCAACGGCTCGCTGTCGCTGATGGTCGAGGCCTTCGGCCAGGTGGTGCTCATCCGCGAGGAAGTGCAGCCCGGCAAGGCGCACCGCGCCACGCGCCAGCGCATCGAACTCGCGCTGGGCGTGATGCTGCGGCTGCTGCGCCAGTTTCTCGGCGCCGACTGGCAGCCCCGGCGCGTGTGCCTGGCGCACCCCGCGCCGCGCGACCTGCGCACGCACCACCGCGTGCTGGGCGCGGCCGTCGCCTTCGACCAGGACTTCCACGGCATCGTCTGCGCGCGCGACGACCTGGACGCGCCCAACCCTTCGGCCGACCCGGCCATGGCGCGCTATGCGCGGCAACTGCTCGACGCGGCGGCGCCTGCGCCCGGCGACGCGCTGCCGGGCGACGTGCGGCGCGCGGTGCTGCTGCTCCTGCCCAGCGGGCGCTGCAGCATCGCGCAGGTGTCGGCGCACGTGGGCGTGGAATGCCGCACGATCCAGCGCCGGCTCGCGCACGACGGGCAGAGCTTCTCGGCCATCGTGAACGACGTGCGCAAGGAGCTCGCCGTGCGCCACGTGCTGGAGGGCGACCGTCCGCTGGCCGAGGTCGCTGGCCTGCTCGGCTTCTGCGCGCCCAGCGGGCTGTCGCGCTGGTTCCATGCGCAGTACGGCTGCAGCGCGAAGGCCAGCCGCGCGCGGCGGGGGGCGCCGCGCCGCGCTTCGGCCTCGCGCGATTGACGTGGAGAATCGGGCCCGTTCTTCCCTCCACGAGCACGAACGAGCCTTGGCCACTTTCCCGCCCCCCGATGCGAGCGGCGCCCCGCGCGACCTGCTGCTCAAGGTGACGCCGCCCCGTGTCCCGCGTCACCTGGTCTCGCGCGCGCGGCTCCTGTCGAGCGCCGACGCGCTGCGCGACCACGCGGTGTGCGTGGTGCAGGCGCCCTCGGGCTTCGGCAAGACCTCGCTGCTGGCGCAGTGGCGGCTGGAGTACCTGGGCCAGGGCGTGCCGGTGGGCTGGGTCTCGGCGCAGAGCCAGGACGACCCGGGCCGGCTGGTGCAGAGCCTGGCGCTGGCGCTGCGCGTCGCCATGGGCCGCCCCGCGTTCGGGCGCAGCCTGTTCCAGGACGACCGGCCCGGCACGCTGGGCAGCGTCACCGCGCTGCTGGCCGAACTGGCGCAGGCGGCCTTGAACGTGGTGCTGGTCATCGACGAGGCCGACCGCCTGCCGCCCGCCTCGCGCGAGGCGCTGGCCTACCTGCTGCGCAACGCGCCGCCCAACGTGCGCACGCTGATCGCCACGCGCCCCGACGGCCGGCTCGACATCGAGGACCTCGTGGCCTACGGCCAGTGCGTGGAGATCGGCCCGGCGCTGCTGAAGTTCAGCCTCGACGAGACGCTGCAGCTGGTGCAGGCGCGCTTCGGCGCGCGCGTCGACCGCAACACCGCCGCCCGGCTGCACGAGCTGACCGAAGGCTGGCCGCTGGGCCTGCAGCTGGCCACGACCATCATCGCGCGCGGGGCCGACGCGCACGCCGCGCACACGGTGCTGGGCGACATGACGGCCGCCGCCGGCGAGCTGCAGGGCGAGCTGGTGCGGCTGCTGCTGGTCAACCTCGACCCCGACGACCGCGACTTCCTGGCCCGCATCGCCGTGCTCGACCTGCTGCACCCCGAGCTGTGCCGCGCGGTCTCCGGCGTCGACGACGCCGCGGCGCGGCTGGCGCGGCTGAGCAACGACACGCCGGTGTTCGCCGCCGCCGAAGGGGGCGAGTGGCTGCGCATGCATGCGCTGGTGCGCGACGTGCTGCGCCAGCGTTTTGCCGCGCTCGACGCCGCCGAGCAGGTGGCGGCGCATGCGCGCGCGGCGCAGTGGCTGGCCGCGCACGAGCTGCTCGACGAGGCCGCCCACCACGCGCTGAGCGCGGGCCAGCACCAGACCGCCTACGAGCTCGCGGAGCGCAGCCTCTACGAATCGCTCATGCGGCGCGGCCGGCAGGCCACGGTGCTCGAGTGGATGGCGCAGATGCCCGCCGACGAACTCGACCGCCGCCCGCGCCTGCTGCTCGCCGCGGCATGGACGCTCGCATCGAGCGAGCGGCACGAAGAAGCCGGCCGCTTCGTGGCGCGCATCCTGGCGCAACCCGATGTGAGCGATGCGCTGCGCTGCGAATGCGCGCTGATCCTCGGCGGCGCCGCCGTGTTCGCGGACGACCCCGACCGCTTCGTCGAACTGCACGCGCCGTGGACCGAGGCCGTGCCGCTGACCGACCCGCTGCTGCTGCAGTCGCATGCCAACCGCATGGCCTACCGCGCGCTGCTCGAGGGCGAGCCAGCGCTCGCGCGCCTGCGCCAGCAGCAGGCCCTGCGCGGGCACCCGGGCCACGGCGTCGACTACATCCGGCGCTGGAGCGAGCTGGTCATCGGCCTGAGCTATGCGTGGGAAGGCCAGGTGCTGCTGGCCGAGCAGCTGCTGCGCCCGGCCGTGGCCGGCGCCGAGGCCGAGATGGGCCGGCGCCACCGCTTCAGCTGCAACCTGGCCGCGCTGCTCGCGTCGGTGGCCTGGGAGCGCGACCTGCCCGGCGACGCCGCCACGCTGCTGGCCGACCGCCTCGACGTGCTGGAGCACAGCGGCCTGCCCGAATCGCTGCTGCAGGCCTACCGCACGGCGGCGCGCATCGCGGCGGCCGAAGGCGCCGAGCACCGCGCGCTGGAACTGCTGGACGCGCTGGACGCGGCCGGTGCCGCGCGGCGCCTGCCGCGGCTGCGCATCGCCAGCCTGGCCGAGCAGGTGCGCCTGCATGCGCAGCGCCACCGCGCCCAGACCTGCCGCGAACTGTGCGAACGCATCGACGCGCAGCTGGCCGACCCCACGCTGCCGCGGGGCCCGCTGTGGCGGCGCAGCGTGGAAGCGCTGCGCGACGTGGCGCGCGCCCATGCGGCCATCGCCGCGCGCGACTGGTCCGACGCCCTCGCGAAGCTGGCGCGTGCCGACGAACAGGCGCGCCAGCGCAAGCAGGGCGGCTTGCACATCGAACTGCTGGGCCTGCGCGCGCTGGCGCTGGAGCGCTGCGGCCAGCCGGCGCAGGCGCTGCTGCGCGAGGCCATGGACCTGGCGCGCGCCTACGGACTGCAGCGCGTGTTCTCCGACGCGCACCCCGAGCTGGGCGCCTGGGTCGGCACGCTCGCGGCCGAGGGCGCGCAGGCCGAGATCGCGGTCGCGCCGCTCGTGCCCACGGTGCCCGCCGTGCCGCCTGCACCCGCGCCTGCGGCACCGGCCTCGCCCGGCGCCGTGCTCACGCCCAAGGAGGGCGAGGTGCTGGTGCTGCTGGCGCGCAACCTGTCGAACAAGGAAATCGGGCGCGCCATGCAGGTGGGCGAAACCACCGTCAAGTGGCATGTGAAGAACCTGTTCGCCAAGCTCGACGCCGGCACGCGCACGCAGGTGGTGCAGCGCGCGCGCATCCTGGGGCTGCTCGCCGCGGGGCACTGAGGGTTTCTCCCTCCCCTCCGGGGCCACCTCCCCCTCCTGCGAGGAGGGGGCGCGCGCAGGGGCCCCGACCTATTCTTGCTTCCAGCACGGTCACCGCCGCACAGCGGCCCTCCTCGACCGGCACAGGAGACAAGACAATGGGTTCCACGATCCAGCCAGGCCTCTCGAACGGGGCCCCCGCCGTGCACACGCGCGGCCTCCAGGTCCACCCCGTGACCTGCGCCATCGGCGCCGAACTGCGCCACGTGTCGCTGGCCGAGGCCTCGCGCGACGCCGGCCTGGCGGCCGAGATCCGCGCGCTGCTGGTGCAGCACAAGGTGCTGTTCTTCCGCCAGCAGGAACTCACGCGCGCCGAGCACGTCACGTTTGCCCGCCACTTCGGCGAGCTCGAGGACCACCCCGTGGTCGGCAGCGACCCCGAGCACCCGGGCCTGGTGCGCATCTACAAGAACCCCGAGACGCCGGTCGACCGCTACGAGAACAGCTGGCACACCGACGCCACCTGGCGCGAGAAGCCGCCCTTCGGCTGCGTGCTGCGTTGCGTCGAATGCCCGCCGGTGGGCGGCGACACCATGTGGGCCAACATGGCGCTGGCCTTCGAGAAGCTGCCCGCGCACATCCAGCAGCAGATCGCGGGGCTGCGCGCGCGCCACAGCATCGAGGCCACCTTCGGGGCCGCGATGCCGATCGAGAAGCGCCTGGCGCTGAAGGCCCAGTTTCCCGACGCCGAGCACCCGGTGGTGCGCACGCACCCCGACACGGGCGAGAAGATTTTGTTCGTCAACGGCTTCACGACCCACTTCACCAACTTCCACACGCCGGCCAACGTGCGCTACGGGCAGGACTACCAGCCCGGCGCCGCCCTGCTGCTGGCCTACCTCGTGAGCCAGGTGCAGATCCCCGAGTACCAGGTGCGCTGGCGCTGGCAGCCGGGCGACGTGGCCATGTGGGACAACCGTTCGACCCAGCACTACGCGGTCATGGACTACCCGCCCTGCCATCGAAAGATGGAACGCGCCGGCATCGTCGGCGAAGCGGTCTTCTGAGCGGGCACGTCCTGCGCCCTCTCCCTTCCTTCTTCCTTTCTCCCGAGGTCCTGCCATGAACTTTCTCGACGGCCATCTGTTCCCCGAAAACCAGCAACCGCTGGTCATCACCGCCGCGCCCTACGCACCGTCGTGGGTGCCCGCCGACTTTCCGGAAGACATTCCCGTCACCATGGCGCAGCAGATCCAGAAGGCGGTCGATTGCTACAACGCCGGCGCCACGGTGCTGCACCTGCATGTGCGCGAGCTCGACGGCAAGGGCAGCAAGCGCCTGTCCAAGTTCAACGAGTTGATCGCCGGCGTGCGCGCACGCGTGCCCGAAATGATCATCCAGGTGGGCGGCTCGATCAGCTTCGCGCCCGAGAGCGAAGGCGCCGCCGCCAAGTGGCTCAGCGACGACACGCGCCACATGCTGGCCGAGCTGGAGCCCACGCCCGACCAGGTGACGGTGACCATCAACACCTCGCAGATGAACGTGGTCGAGCACTGGGACGACGCCGACACCCGGGGCACTTCGATGGAAGACCCCGAGGTCTACCGCGCCTACAAGGAAATGACCGTGCCCGCGCAGCCGGGCTGGGCCGAGGAGCACATCCGCCGCCTCACCAAGGCGGGCATCCAGAGCGCCTTCCAGTGCTACAACATCAACAGCTTCGACTCGGTCGAGCGGCTGATGCGCCGCGGCGTCTACAAGGGCCCGCTGGTCATGAACTGGGTGGCCATCGGCGGCGGCATGGACGTGCCCAACATCTACAGCCTGGCCAACTTCGTGCGCGCCGTGCCCGACGGCGCCGTGCTCACGGTGGAAAGCTCCATGCGCAACGTGCTGCCCGTGAACATGATGGGCATCGCCATGGGCCTGCACGTGCGCTGCGGCATCGAGGACAACCTCTGGAACCAGTCGCGCTCCGCCAAGATGGGCACGGTGGCGCAGGTCGAGCAGCTGGTGGCCATCTCGCGCCAGTTCGGGCGCCCCATCGCCACCGCCAAGCAGGCGCGCGAGATTTCGAAGATCGGCGTGTTCTACGACACCGTCGAGGAATCGCTGGCGGCCAACGGCTTCGCGCCGAACCGCAACGGCGCGCAGCAGGGCTTCCTGCGCAAGGCGGCCTGAGCACCGCACACCCCCGGCACCGGAACACCTGGAGACATCGCGATGAAAAAAACCCACAACATCCTTCGCCGCCTGAAGCCCTGGGCAGCCGCCCTGGCCGCCGCGCCCCTGCTCGCCCATGCCTGGACCACCAAGCCGGTGCGGATCGTGGTGCCGGCGCCCGCGGGCGGCACCATGGACGTCGTGGCGCGCGTGTTGTCCGACGCCATTTCGGCCGAGATCGGGCAGCCGGTGATCGTCGACAACAAGCCGGGCGCCGGTGGCGCCATCGGGGTGCAGGCGCTCAACAGCGCACCGCCCGACGGGCAGACCATCATGTTCATGGTCAGCAACATCCTGACCGAGATTCCCCTGGTGATGAAGACCAGCTTCGACCCGGTCAAGGACGTGAAGCCGGTGACCATGGTGGCGCGCTCGGCGATGGTGCTGGTGAGCGCGCCGTCGGTGCCAGCCAACGACCTGAAGGGACTCATCGCCTACCTGAAGACCGGCAAGGGCAGCCCGGGCAGCTACGCCTCGTACTCCGCGGGAACCAGCTCGCACTACGCCGGCGCCATCTTTGCCCGCAAGGCGGGGCTGGACCTGCAGCACGTGCCGTTCCCGGGCTCGCCGCCGGCGCTGCAGAACCTGATGGGCAGCCAGGTCGACATCCTGTTCGACGGCATCGTCACGTCGCTGCCGCTGATCAAGGCCGGCAAGGTGAAGGTCTTCGGGGTCGGGGCCAAGACCCGGCTGGCCCAGCTGCCGGAGGTGCCCACGATGGCCGAGCAGGGCTTCGACGAGATCGACTTCTCGAACTGGGCCGGCGCCATCGTGTCGGCCAGGATGCCCGACGACCTCGTCAAGCGGATCAATGCGGTCCTCACCAAGGCCGCCTCCTCGCCGAAGGTGCGGGAGCGGCTCATCGCGCAGAACTTCGTGCCGATGACCAGCGAGAGCCCCGAGCAGCTCGCGAAGATCACGCACGACGAGTACGAGCGCAACGCGCGGATCGTCAAGACCTACAACATCCAGCTCAACCAGTGAGGGTGCAGGCCGACATGACTGCTCCCACCGTCCTCATCGTTCCGGGCCTGCGCGACGCCGTCGCCAGCCACTGGCAGACCCTGCTCGCCGCACGCCTGCCGCGCGTGCGCGCGGTGCCGCCCATGGGCCGCGACGACCTCGACTGCGCCGCGCGCGTGGCGGCCATCGAGCGCGAGGCGCAGGCGGTCGAGGGGCCGCTGGTCATCGTGGCGCACAGCGGCGGCGTGGTGATGCTGGCGCACTGGGCGCAGCGCACGCGCCGGCCGGTGCGCGGCGCCCTGCTGGCCACGCCGCCCGACTTCGAACGGCCGATGCCCGAGGGCTACCCCAGCGTCGAGGCCCTGCGCGCCGGCGGCTGGCTGCCGGTGCCCAGCGGGCCGCTGCCGTTCCCGAGCATCGTGGCGGCCAGCCGCAACGACCCGCTGGCGCCGTTCGATCGCGTGGTGCAGATGGCGCAGGGCTGGGGCAGCCGGCTGGTCGACCTCGGCGAGGTCGGCCACCTCAACCCCGCCTCGGGCTACGGCGAATGGCCGGGCGCGCAGGCCTTCATCGACGAACTCTCGGCGGGCTGAGCCCTTTCTGCCCGCCTGCCCTTTACACCGAAAGAAATTCCCATGGTCCAAGCCATCCGCTTCCACGAGACCGGCAGCGCCGACGTGCTCAAGCTCGAACACGTCGAGGTCGGCGAGCCCGGCCCCGGCCAGGCGCGCGTGCGCCACAGCCTCATCGCCGTCAACTTCATCGACATCTATTTCCGCACCGGGCGCTATCCGCTCGCACTGCCCAACGGGCTCGGTTCCGATGCCGTGGGTGTGGTCGAGGCCGTGGGGCCGGGCGTGACCGACATCCGCGTGGGTGATCGCGTGGGTTACCTCATCGGGCCGCAAGGGGCGTACTCGCAAGTGCGTGTGATGCCGGCCGATGTGTTGATCCCGCTGCCCGATGGCATCTCCGATCGCACCGCTGCCACGCTGATGATGAAGGGCATGACGGCGCAGTACCTGTTCCGGCAGGTCTATCCACTGAAGGGTGGCGAGACGATCCTGTACCACGCAGCCGCCGGTGGTGTGGGCCTCATCGCCTGTCAGTGGGCACGCGCCATGGGCGTCACGATGATCGGCACCGTCAGCACCGACGAGAAAGCCGCCGTCGCCAAGGCCAACGGCTGCACGCACACCATCGTGACCTCGCGCGAAAACATCGCCCAGCGCGTGCGCGAGATCACCGAGGGCAAGGGCGTGCCCGTGGTGTACGACTCGGTGGGCAAGGACACGCTCGAGGCCTCGCTCGACTGCCTGCAGCCGCGCGGCACGCTCGTGAGCAACGGCACGTCTTCTGGCGCCGTGGTTCTCGACACCAAGCTGTTGGCCGCGAAGGGCTCGATCTGGCTCACGCGGCCCGCGATGGTTCACTACATCCACCCGCGCCCGCACATGCTGTCGATGGCCGACGAACTCTTCGGCCACGTGCTGGCCGGCCGCATCGTGAGCGAACCGCAGCAGAGCTTCGCACTGGCCGACGCCGCCGAGGCACACCGCGCGCTCGAAGGGCGCAAGACCACCGGCGCCACCGTGCTCGTCCCCTGAGGTTTCCATGACCGCCTTGTCTGTCGCCGCATGGCCGGCGCGCGGCCGCCTGCTCTTTCCGGGCGTGCTCGCCTGCGCGGTGGTCGCCGCCGCGTCCACCTTTCTGTCGCAGCACTACGGTGCGCCGGTGATGCTGTTCGCGCTCATCCTCGGCATGGCGATGAACTTCCTTTCGGCCGAGGGCCCGTGCAAGCCCGGCATCGAGTTCACCGCGCGCCACGTGCTGCGCTGGGGCGTGGCGCTGCTGGGGCTGCGCATCACGGCCGCGCAGGTGGTGGCGCTGGGCTGGCACCCGGTGCTGCTGGTGGCGGTGTCGCTGGTGCTGACCATCGGCGTGTCGATGGTCGTGGCGCGGCTGATGGGCTTCAACGTGCTGTTCGGCCTGCTCAGCGGCGGCGCCACCGCGATCTGCGGCGCCTCGGCCGCGCTGGCGCTGGCCGCGGCGCTGCCGCCGCATCCGCTGAAGGAACGCGCCACGCTGTTCACGGTGGTGGGCGTGTCGGCGCTGTCGACGCTCACGATGATCGCCTACCCCCTGATCGCGCGCGCCCTGGGCATGGACGCGCACACGGCCGGCGTGTTCCTGGGCGCCACCATCCACGACGTGGCGCAGGTGGTGGGCGCGGGCTACGGCATATCGCAGGCCACGGGCGACACGGCCACGCTGGTCAAGCTGATGCGCGTGGCGGCGCTGCTGCCGGTGATCCTGTTCGCCGTGATGTTCACGCGCGCCACCGGCAAGGCCGTGGGCGGCCAGCGCCCGCCGCTGCTGCCGTGGTTCGCGGTGGCCTTCGCCGCGCTGGTGGCGCTCAATAGCACGGGCTGGCTACCGCCGCCCCTCGCCACCGCGGGCAGCGACCTGTCGCGCTGGTTCCTGGTGGCGGCCATGGCCGGCATCGGCATGAAGACGCAGCTGCGCGAGCTGGTCGACGTGGGCCTCAAGCCGGTGATGCTGATGGTCGGCGAGACCGTCTTCATCGCCGCGCTGGTGCTCGCGCTGCTGCGCTGGGTGCCCTGACACACAGCCCCCACGACGACAGAGACGACAACACACACAACAACCAGGAGACAAGACCATGAAGAAGAAGACCCTCATCGCCGCCGCAGCCGCGACCCTTGCTGCCGGCAGCGCCCTCGCCCAATCCTCGCTCACGCTGTTCGGCGTGATGGACGCGGGCGTGAGCCACTACCGCACCACCAGCAGTTCGTACAACCCGCTGCGCCCGGCCGAGCTGCGCCAGAGCCAGACCGTGCTGTCGCCCTCGGGCAATGCGTCGAGTCGCATCGGCTTTCGCGGCACCGAGGACCTGGGCGGCGGGCTGGCCGCGAGCTTCTGGCTGGAAGCGCCGCTGAGCAACGACACGGGCAGCGGCATCACGAACTTCGGACGCCGCTCCACGCTGAGCCTCAGCGGGCCCTTCGGTGAAGTGCGCCTGGGCCGCGACTACACGGCCTCGTTCTGGAACGACGCGGTGTTCGACCCCTTCAGCGTCAACGGCGTGGGCACCAACCTGATCGCGGTGGTCAACAGCAACATCGCGGCCTCGCGCGCGCTGGCCACGGGCGGCCTGCTGAACGGCGGGCTCTCGGCCGGCACCGACAGCTACCTGCGCACGAGCAACGCCATCAGCTACTTCCTGCCGCCGAACCTGGGCGGCTTCTACGGCCAGGTGCAGTACGCGCTGCACGAGAACACCAAGGTCAGCAACACGCCCGACAGCCCTTCGCAGCGCGGGCGCTACGTGGGCGGGCGCATCGGCTGGGCCAGCGGCCCGGCCGACGTGGCGCTGGGCTACGGCGAGAGCACGCTGGCCAGCGCCGCCGCGCAGAGCGAGAAGATCAAGAGCCTGAACCTGGGCGCCTCGTACGACTTCGGCGTGGTGAAGGTGTTCGGCGAGTGGTCGCGCGTGCGCGACGTGCGCCACAGCGCCGCGCCCTTCGCGAACGGCGCGCTGCATCTGAGCGACCGCTACGACGGCCTCATGGCCGGCGTGAACGTGCCGCTGGGCGCGGGCGTGGTGCGCGCCTCGTATGCACGCGTGCGCTTCGTCAACGGCCTGGGCCTGCCCGACGGCAACTCGTCGGTCAACAAGCTGGCGCTGGGCTACGTGCACAACCTCTCCAAGCGCACGGCGCTGTATGCCTCGGTGGCGCGCATCCACATCGCCAACGGCCGCAACAACCCGACGGTGATGGGCGTGACGCCGCTGGTGCTGAGCCTGCCGGCGATCTTCCCGCAGCCGGCCTACGCGACCACCAACGGCATGCAGCCGCACCGCGCGCTGGGCTACGACGTTGGTATTCGCATGACGTTCTGAGCGCCTGACAACAGCGGCGGCGCCCCCGCGCCGTCGCTTCGGTGTGGCACGATCCACGGATGCTTCAACCGTCCCGCCGCATCCCGTACCGCACCTGGCCGGGCGCGCTCGCGATCCTCCTGGCCATTGCCGCGTACGTCGGCGGCCTCACCTTCTGGAACAACCACACGCCCGGCAGCCGGCCGCTGCCCGCGGGCGAGACGGTGTCGGTCGCCCACGCGCGCTTCGAGCCCGCGCCGGGCTGGCAGATGGACGTGTCGCGCTCCAAGGCCGGCCAGTCGCTCATGCTCTTCAAGGGCGGCCACAAGTTCCTCGTGACCACGCGCCTGTGGATGGGCGGGCCCGACGGCCCGATGGTGCGCCAGCAACGGCTCATGGAGCGCGGCCAGGGCCTGACCGTCGAGGGCGACGTGTCCGACTTCGTCACCGGCTGGGGCCTGCAGGGCAAGACCTTCGCCTACTACGGCGCCAAGCTCGCCGGCCGCTTCTGGCAGGTGGTCGACACGCCGCGCCGCTCGCTGGTGCAGATCGACGTGTACGGCCCCACCGACGGCTTCAACGAAGCGCTGGCCGACGCCCGCAGGATGCTCGACTCGATGGACCTGGAGGCACCGCTGTGAGCACCACCACCGAAGCCACCGAAACCACAGTTGCCACGCAGGAAGACGCCGACTGGCCCATCGGCACCGACTCGTTCTTCCAGCCGCAGCGCGCCGCCTTCTGGCTGCTGGCGGCGCTGATCCTCAACGGGCTGTTCTACACGGTGTCGATGTTCTCGCTGGGCTTTCGCGTGGTGCCCGTCACCGCGCTGCTGGGCCTGCTGGTGTGGGGCGGCTACACGGCGGCCTTCGTGCTGTTTTTCCGCACGCTCGACCTGCTGGAGCAGCACCCGCCCGAAGCCTACGTGCTGGCCTTTGCGTGGGGCGGGCTGGGCGCGGTGTACTTCGCGGCGCCGGCCAACATTGCCATCCAGAGCCTGTGCGCCAAGCTGGTGTCGCCGGAGTTCGTGGCGGCGTGGGGGCCGGCCATCGCGGGGCCGATCACCGAAGAATTCCTGAAGCTCGCGGGCGTGATCCTGCTGGTGCTGATCGCGCGCAACCAGTTCGAAACGTATCTGTCGGTGCTGATCGTCGGCGCCATGGCCGGGCTGGGCTTCCAGGTGATCGAGAACCTGAGCTACACGGTGAACAGCGCCGTGAACTTCCCGCTCGAGAACCAGGTGTACCCGGTGCTCTACCACCTGCTGATGCGCGGGCTGCTGAGCGGGCTGTGGAGCCACGCGGCCTACACGACCATCGCCTCGTTCGGCGTGGCGTGGTTCCTGCTGAACCCGCAGCGTTCGATGGCGGCGCGCATCGGCTGCGCCCTCTTCTACTTCGCGCTGGCGTGGGCGATGCATTTCATCTGGAACTCGCCGCTGCTCGAAGACCGCTTCGACGACGGCTTTGTCGGCATCGCGCTGCTGCTGATCGTCAAGGGCATTCCGGTGGTGATCGCCGCCGCCTTCGTCTGGCGCGCCGCCGCACGCGAGAACGGCACCTACCTGCACGCGCTGGCGGCCTACTTCGTGCCCGAACGCGAGCTGATCCGCGACGACGAATGGGTGCGCCTGGGCGCGCCGCTGCTGCGCTACCGCGTGCGCCGCGACATGGGCAAGGAATTCGGCAAGCGCGCCCGGCGCCTGAAGGCACAGCTGCAGCGCGAGCAGCTGCGGCTCATCCTGAAGGCCGGCACGCACGGGCGCGGGCCGCAGACGCGGCGCCATGAAGTCGCGGTGCGGCGCCTGCGGGCCGAGCTCGATCTGCTCACCCGGCTGCAGGGCTGAAGGCCCGCTCCGCTTACTTCGCCGGCAGGTACAGGCGCGGATCGACGGCCTTGCCGCGGTAGCGGATCTCGAAGTGCAGCTTGGCGCGGCCGCCCTCCGCCGGGCCGATCTCGGCGATCTTCTGGCCGCGCTGCACGCGCTGGCCCTGCTTCACGCCCACGGTGCCCACGTTGGTGTAGATCGACATGTAGGAGCCGCCGTGGTCGACCATGATGACGCTGCCGTAGCCGCGCATCGTCTCCGTCGCAGCCACCGAGCCGGCGCCGATGGCATGCACGGGCTCGCCGCTGCTGCCGCCGATGTCCAGGCCCTTGTTGCTGTTGCCGTTGAAGCCGGCGATGACCGCGCCTTGCGTCGGCCAGCCCCAGTCGCTGCGCCGCGACGCGGGCGGCACCACGGGATCGCGCTCGCGGGGTGCGGGCGTGGGCTTGGCTTTTTCGGCACTGCCGCTGCCGCCGCTGCTGCGCGGCGGGGGCGTGGCGGCTCCCGTCGCGGCGCCGCCGGGCGGCACCACGCGCAGCACCTGCCCGGCTTCGAGCTGGTCGGGGTCCTTGATCTGGTTCCAGCGGGCGATCTCGGCCGTCGTCCGGCCGTGCCGCTGCGCGATGCGGTAGAGCGTGTCGCCCGTCTGCACGACGTACTCGCCGGGGCCCGCCACCGGCGTGCTGGGCGTGGTGGAGCATGCGCCCACCAGCAATGCCGCCGTCAACGCGGCGCACGCGCCCCATCTTCTCCCTGTCACAACCACGCGCTGAGTCCTTTCTGATTCATCCGGATCGCGCGACCTCGCGGGGCGAGGCGCGCCTGAACAATCCGGCAAGGCTACCAGCAGTCGTTGCGCGGACATTGCGTCCGCGGGAGCGTCCCTATTTCTTCGGCTGCAGCAGCTGCTGCAGGTTGGCCATGTTCTCGTTCAGGCGGTCCTGCACCACCTTCCAGCTGTTGTTGCGCGCCTGCGCTTCCAGCTGCGCCAGTTCGCGGAAGTTGTCGACGGCCTGCTGCACGCCGCGCTGCGCGACCTCGGCCTGTTTGGAGATCGCGTCCTTGCCGGTGGCGTCCTTCAGTGCGTCCTGCCACTGGGCCAGCGTGTCGCGCAGGATCTCGCCGCGCCGCTGCGCCAGCGACTGGATGCCCTCGTAGGCCTGCCGGTTGGCCTCGGCCAGCGCCTCCATGTCCTTGCGCTGCCATTCCACGAGCGCGCCGACGTCCACGCCGGGCAGCTTGAGCTGCTCGATCAGCTTGCTGAAGTCTTCCATCGACGGCAGCGCCGTGGGAAAGAGCGGGTTGGCGTTGGCTGCGGTCTTGCTGGTTGCCATGGATCGAATCTCCTTGTGTGAATGAAATAGCGGGTAACAAAAAAATCAGGCCGGCGCGAACTGCGTGCGCCCGGCGGCGGCGGGCCGCATCACGCGCAGCAGCACCACGCCGGACAGCAGCCACAGCCCGATCGCCAGGAACATGCTGTTGTCCGAGCTGCCGGTGGCGGTGGTGATCCACGCGGTGATCACCGGCATCACGGCGGGCCCGAGGTTGCCCAGGCTGCTGATCAGCGCGATGCCGCCGGCCGCCGACTTGCGCGGCAGGTACTCGCTGATGGCCGCGAAGAAGATCGGCGTGTTGGCCGACTGGCCGATGCTCATCACCGCCAGGCCCGCCAGCGCCAGCACCAGGTTGCCGCCGCTGAAGACGGCCACCAGCAGGCCCGCCGAGGCCAGCGCCACGCAGAAGAAGAAGTGCTTGCGCCGCTCCAGGTGCTTGTCGGAGCTGCGCCCGATGAACACCATGCCGACAGCACCGAAGACCGCCGGGATGGCCGACAGCAGGCCGACCATGAACACGTCGCCCACGCCCCAGTTCTTGATGAGCGTGGGCACCAGGAACACCAGCGTGTAGTTGGCGCCCAGGAACAGGAAGTACACGAAGGCCATCGTGAACACCTTGGGGTCGCGCAGCAGTGCCCAGAACGAACCGTGCGACGCGGTCTCCACGGCATGCGGCTCGTTGTCCAGGTGGTGGCGCAGCGCGAGCTTCTCGGACGGCGTGAGCCAGCCGGCCTGCTCGGGCTTGTCCTTGAGGTAGAAGAACGCGACGATGCCCAGCACCGAGGCCGGCAGCCCCTGCACCACGAACAGCCACTGCCAGCCGTGGTGGCCGCCCAGGCCGTTCATGTACTTCATGATCCAGCCCGACAGCGGGCCGGCCAGCAGGTAGCCGATGGCCGTGGCCGTCATGAAGATCGAGATCACCTTGCAGCGCCGCGCCGAGGGGTACCAGTAGGTGAGGTACAGGATGATCCCCGGGAAGAAGCCTGCCTCGAACGCGC
Source organism: Variovorax sp. GW821-FHT09D07 (assembly GCF_059416345.1). Taxonomy (NCBI): domain Bacteria; kingdom Pseudomonadati; phylum Pseudomonadota; class Betaproteobacteria; order Burkholderiales; family Comamonadaceae; genus Variovorax; species Variovorax sp. GW821-FHT09D07. The sequence goes on along the minus strand of NZ_JBWKOY010000004.1, from coordinate 156,523 downwards.
CCAGCAGGAAGCGCAGCACGTAGAACTGCGTGGTGGTCTCCACGAACATCATGGCCGAGGCCACGAGCCCCCAGCAGAACATGATGCGCAGCAGCGTCTTGCGCGCGCCGATCTTCTCGAGCATGAGGTTGCTTGGCACCTCGAAGAGGAAGTAGCCGATGAAGAAGATGCCCGCGCCCAGCGCATAGGCCTCGTTGCTGAAGGCCAGCGTCTGCTTCATCTGCAGCTGCGCAAAGCCGATGTTGATGCGGTCGATGAAGGCGACGATGTAGCAGAGGATCAACAGCGGCAGCAGGTGCCAGCTGACCTTCGAAAACAAAGCCTCGTCCGCCGCGTTGTACGGCGCGCGGGCGGGGGCCTGCGCAGAAGTGGGGGTCATGGTCTTGCTTTCCTTTGGGGTCGGTCGGTGAAGGAATCGGCGGGAAGGCTAGGCAGCGGCGGCAGCGCGCTTGCCCTTGGCAGGCGCGGCCGGCTTGCGCGGCGCGCGGGGCTTCTTGCTGGCGGGTGCGGCCGCTGCAGCGGTGGCACGCGGCTTGGCGGCGGCCGGCGCCTTCGCGCGGCGCGGGGCCTTGGCGGGCACGACCTCGGCTGGCGCCTCTTTCGCGACCGCCGGCTTGGCCGCGCTCTCGACGCTGGGCAGCCGCTCGATCTGCCGCAGCGCCGCGCGCAGGTGGCCGATCAGCTCGTACGACTCTTCCTGCGACAGGATGCGTCGGCAGGCCGTGAGGCCGAAGTCGAGCGAGCCCGCGTAGCTCTGCACCGTGATGTTGAGCGCGCTGCCGTGGTACGGGATCGACACGGGGTAGAAGTGCATCATCCGCGCGCCCGCCACATAGAGCGTGGCGCCCGGCCCCGGCACGTTCGAGATCAGCACGTTGGCCGCGGGCGGCACGCGGCGCGCCAGGTTGGAGCGCCCGTACAGCGACGCCAGGCTGGTCATGAGCCAGGGCGAACCGGTGATCGGCATGTCCACGCCGAGCACGGGCTTGAGCTCGCGCACCACGGCCTTGGCCGCCTCCGACGAGGCATGGATCGCCTTGAAGCGCTCGGCCGCGTCGCCGATGTCGGTCGCCAGGTCGACGCGCACCATCGACACCTGGTTGTTCATCGAGTCGTCGCCCTCGGCGCGCAGGCTCACGGGCACGCCGGCGATCAGCGCTTCTTTCGGCAGCAGGTTGCGCTCCTTCAGGAAGCGGGCCAGCGCCTCGCTGCACATCGCCATCACGATGGTGTTGACGGTGCCGCCCACGCGCTTGCCCAGCGCCTTGAGCTCGTCGAAGGGCAGCGACATCGTGCTGTACGAGCGCTGGTTGGTGATGGCGTCGTTGAACATGCTCTTGGGCGCCATGCCCAGGCTCAGGCGGCGCTCGCCCTTGCCGGTCTGCTGGCTCGCCAGCACGCTGCCGGCCGCCGTGAGCGCGCGCGCGGCCGCCGGCAGCAGCTCGGCGAGCTTGCGGTACTGGCGCGCCGAGTTCGACACCGCCGCCTGCAGCAGCTCGGCCACGCCGAGCTGGTAGTGGCTGCCGCTGCCGCGCTTGCGGCGCGCGGGCGGCACCTCGCGCATCTGCGCCGTGGTGTCGTAGAGCACCTTGGCCAGCTCGGTGCCGGCCTTGCCGTCGACGCCGCTGTGGTGGGCCTTGGTGTAGAAGGCCACCTGGCCGTTCTCCAGGCCTTCGATGACGTACATCTCCCAGAGCGGGCGGCTGCGGTCGAGCAGGCTGGAATGCAGGCGCGCCACGAGGTGGTGCAGCTGCTCCATGGTGCCGGGGCGGCGCAGCGTGAGGCTGCGCACGTGGTAGTCCAGGTCGATGTCGTCGTCGTCGATCCACACCGGCTCGGCCAGCTCGAAGGGCATCTGCGCGAGCTTGCGCGTGAGCACCGACGCCAGGTGCAGCCGCTTGCCCAGCATGCCCTTCACGTCTTCGTAGTAGTCGCCCCGGTAGCCCTCGGGCAGGTCCAGGAGCATGAGGCTGCCGACGTGCATCGGCGTCTCGGGAGTTTCAAGGTGCAGGAACGACGCGTCCATGCTGCTCAGGTGGTCCATGGCGTGGCCTCTTTCGTCGGTGGGATCGGTGGGAATTGGGGAATGCGCGCGCTCAGGCGGTGGCCGCGGCGACGGCCTGCTTGCGCAGCTCTTCGTCCACGAGGTCTTTCTTGGAGAGCTTGCCCACCGCCGTCTTGGGCAGCGCGGCGCGGATCTCCAGGGCCTGCACCATCTCGTGCTTGCCCACGCGCTCCTTGAGAAAGGTTTGCAGGGCCTTGATGTCGAAGGCCTCGGCGCCGGGTTTGAGCGTGACGAAGGCCTTGGGCGACTGGCCGCGGTATTCGTCGGGCACGCCGATCACCGCCACCTCGTGCACCGCCGGGTGCTGGTAGATGGCCTCTTCGAGCACGCGCGGATAGACGTTGTAGCCGCTGCACAGCAGCATGTCCTTGCAGCGGTCGACGATGAAGACGAAGCCGTCCTCGTCCATGTAGCCCACGTCGCCGGTGCGAAAGAAGCCGTCGAAGGTGGTGCTGTCGGCCGTGGCCTCGGGCTTGTTCCAGTAGCCCTTCATCACGTTGGGGCCCTGGATGCACATCTCGCCCTTCTCGCCCAGCGGCACGTAGCGCGTGGGGTCTTCGAGGTCGAGCATCTTGATGACCACGCCCGGGTGCGGAATGCCACACGAGCCCGCCTTGCGCTGGCCGTGCGCGGGCGAGAAGGTGCCGGTGGGCGAGGTTTCGGTCATGCCCCAGCCTTCGGCCAGCCAGGTGCCGGTGATGGCGCGGAAGCGCTCGCCGACCTCCATCGGCAGCGGCGCACCGCCCGAGTTGCACAGCTTGAGCGAGTGCAGGTCGTACTGCGGCGTGTCGGGGTCGCCGATCACCGCGGTGAACATGGTGGGCACGCCGCAGAAGGTGGTGAGCTTCTTCTCGGCGATGTCGCGCAGCGCGGCCTTGGGGTCGAAGCGCAGGTGCTGCACGATCTCGGCCGCCAGGCGCACGCCCAGCAGCAGGTTGACCGTGAGCGCGTAGATGTGAAACGGCGGCAGCACCGCGAGCAGCCGCTCGGTGCCCATCTGCAGCACGGGCGGCGTGCCCGACTGCGTGATCACCACCTGCTCGCAGGCCGACGACAGGTTGGCGTGCGTGAGCATCGCGCCCTTGGGCAGGCCGGTGGTGCCGCCCGTGTACTGCAGGATGGCCAGCGCCTCGCGCGGATCGCCGATGGGGTGCAGCGTGTAGCGGCCGTCGTTGTCGAGCAGTTCGGAAAAACGCAGGTGGTGCTCGTCGCCGGAGATCTCGACCGTTTCGTTCTTCGCCTTCATCTGCGCGGCCACCTGCTCGGGCGCGCCCGTCATCTCGGCGAGGTTGCCGACGATGAGCTTCTTCAGCCGCGTCTTGCCGAGCATGGCGGCCATCTGCGGATACAGCGCCGCCAGGTCGAGCGTGATGAGGAAGTCGGTCTGGCTGTCCTCGATCTTGTGCTCGAGCACCTTCGCCGCATCGAGCGGCGAGTAGTTGACCACCGTGCCACCCGCCTGCAGCACGCCGAACAGCGCGACCAGGTAGTGCGGCGTGTTGGGCAGGAACAGGCCGACGTGCACGCCGGGGCGCACGCCCAGGGCCTGCAGCCCCTTGGCGGCGCGGTCGACCAGCGCACCGAGCTCGCGGTAGTTCAGGCGCTTGCCCATGAAGTCGATGGCCGGCCGGTCGGGAAAACCGGCCACGGCGTCGGCCAGGATCTGCTGGACCGAGGTGGGCGTGATCGCGTGGTCCCACGCCACGCCTTCGGGGTAGGAAGCCAGCCAGGGCTTGCTGTTCATGTGCGTCTCCAGGAAGTGAGTGAGTGAGTTGGTGATGCGACGCGTCAGGCGGCCTTGCGCACGTCGCGGTGCGGATCGAGGTACAGCAGGCGGCGCAGGCCTTCTCGGCGGAACGGCTTCCACTGGCCCTCGGGCTGCGCGAGCCGGTCGGCGATGGCATAGAGCACCACCGGGTTGTGGCCGAGGCCGCAGTGGCTGCCCTCGACCTCGATGTTTTCCGAGGTCGCGGTCTCGCGTTCGCGGCAGCCCTGCCAGGCCACGATGCCGTCGCTGCGGCTGTAGATGGCGCTGGCCGGCACGGGCGGCGGCGTGCGCATGCGTTCGCGCTCGGGCCAGTCCTCGACCTTGCGCTCGCTCACCATCTCGTACAGCCGCCAGGCGTTGCTCGCGCGCGGCTCGCCCGCGAACGGGCTGCCCAACGTGATGACGCTGCGCACCTGCGAAGGCGCGCGGCGTGCCAGCTCGCGTGCGAACACGCCGCCCAGGCTCCAGCCGACGATGCTCACCTTGCGCTGGTAGCGCTCGTGCAGCTCGGCCAGGCGCTCCTGCATCTGGTCTTCCACGCCGGGGCGCGGGCCGAAGTTGGGGCCGAGCTTCCATCCGTGCGCGCGGTAGCCGCGGTCGCGCAGGAAAGCGCGCAGCGGTTGCGTCGAGGCATCGCTCGCCGAAAGGCCGGGCAGCACGAGCACGGGATGCCCGTCGCCCGCGGGCGCCATGCGCAGCATCGGGGCCATGGTGAAGAACGCGGACAGCTCCGCCACGGCGCGCCACTCGAGCATCAGCAGGCGACGGGACGGCGGGGCCATCGAAGAAGATTCGGTCATGGTCATCTCGGGAGTGGAGGGAAAGGGAAAGAGAAAAAAGAGAAGCGAAGAAAAAGCCCGACGTGCAGACGCGATGCACACGGCTACCCGGTCGGGCGGTCGTTCGAGAGAGGATCGAGATCGGGGAAAAGGGAGGAAGGCACCGCGCAACGGCGGCGCCCGGCCTGTGCGGCGGCGCGCATGCATGGTGTGAACCCGCCGCGTACGTCCAGTCCGTGCCGGGCATGCCGGCACGCGCGAGGTGCATCCATGTTGTTGTCTCCTGTCGGCCTCGTCCGGGCCTTCAGCGAGGCTCGGATCGGGCACTTTGTTGTCGTTGCTCTGGGCGCCATCTTTTCGCGGCGACGTCGACAAGAAAAGGTGCGATGCGACCACTTCGCGGTGATTTCGGGACGCGCATTTGAACGACGCGCAGGCGCGACTCACAACTGCGAACAGATGTGTGGATCGACGGCCACGCGAGCGCCGCACGACGGCGCGCGCATGCGAATCAGCAGTGATGTTCACGATGCCCGATGCGGCATCGCGCAGGCGTGGCTCAGGCCTTCGCCGCGCGGTAGTCCTGCGGGCTGCGGCCGGTCCAGCGCACGAAGGCGTGGCGGAAGTTCGAGGCGTCGCTGTAGCCCAGCCGCTCGGCGATTTCCTCGGTGGTCATGCGCGTGGTGCGCAGGTACTCGATGGCCAGCACGCGGCGCACGTCGGCCAGGATGCCGCGGTAGGTCGTGCCTTCGGTCTCGAGCCGACGGCGCAAGGTGCGCGGATGGATCGACAGCTCGGAGGCCATCGGCTCGATGGTCGGAAAGCGCCACGGCATGTGGTCGATCAGCGTGCGCCGCACCACTGAAGAGACACCGCCCGAGCGCGGCAGATCGGCCAGCACCTGCTGGCACATCTCGCTCACCATCGCATGCGTGACCGAGTCGGGCAACCGCGAGGGATGGCCCACCCACGGCGAGCCCACATGCAGTTCGTCGCGCGGCTGGCCGAACGCCACGGGGCAGCAGAACAGCGTGCGGTAGGCGCTCAAATCTTCGGGCTCGGCAAAGCGCACATGCAGTGCGGAAAGACCGAACGATGGACCGAAGAGATCGCGCCCCAACCGCAGGTGCACCGCGAAGGCGAACTCGAGCGCGAAGCGGTACAGCGGGTCTTGCGGATCGGACGACAGCAGCACCTCGTAGGGCAGCACCGCGGTGCCGCTGCTGCAGGTGTACGACACCGGCCCGGCCACGGGGCCCATGACGCGGTTGTACTTGATGGTGAAGTCCATCAGGTCGGCATGCGTGGGGCTGCTCAGCAGCCCGTAGCCGTACATGCCGTAGGCCGTGAGGTGCATGCGGATGCCCGCGCGAAAGGCGATGCTGGGACCGGGCGCGAGGCGCACCGCGTTGCGGAAGACCACGGCCGCCTGCTCGTAGGAAATCCGCGTCGCCGGTGCGCGCAGCTGGTCTTCCGTCAGGCCACTTCCGCTCAGGGTTTGTTCCGGTGCGATGCCTTCTTCGACCAGGGTGGCGACGATGGCTGCGACGCGCTGGGGTCCGTAGACGCGTGACGCGAAGTCGGGTGGCGAACGATGCACGACGATTCAATCCCTTCAGAACACATGCCTTCGATGGCGGGCCGCCACTGGCCTCGCACTCCAAGGTCGTCGCAGGATATCGAAGCGTTCCGCACGCGCAGACTCGGAGTTTCCCGATAGCGCCAAATTGTCCCGAAGTCACTCCCGGTTGGTCTGAACGAACCTTTCTCGCGCTGGTGCCCCACGGAAAGATCGTCCACGAAACACCGTCCCGGCCGCAGGGCACAAAGCGCAACGCGCGACGGTTGCCTTTCGCTTCTCTTGCTTTCTCTCCCCTTCCTTTTCACCGCCACGCCCCATGCAACGCGCCCCTTCTTCCCCTTCGTTCGCTTCGTCCAACGGCATCGAGCTGGCCTACGACTGCTTCGGCGATCCGGCGGCACCACCGCTGCTGCTCATCATGGGCCTGGGCACGCAGATGATTGCGTGGGACGAAGCCTTCTGCGAGCGCCTGGCCGGTCGCGGCTACCGCGTCATCCGCTTCGACAACCGCGACATCGGACAGTCCACGCGCCTGAGCGCCGCGGGTATTCCCGACGTGGCCAAGCTGCTCGGGCAGGCGCTGGCCGGCGTGCCGGTGAGCGCGAGCCAGGTGCCGTACACGCTGGCCCACATGGCCGACGATGCGGTCGGCCTGCTCGATGCGCTGGGCATCGACAGCGCCCACATCGTCGGCGCCTCGATGGGCGGCGCCATCGGCCAGGAGATCGCGCTGCGCCATCCGGCGCGCGTGCGCACGCTGGTGTCGATCATGGCCACCAGCGGCGCCCCCGACCTGCCGCCGCCCCAACCGCAGGCGCTGCAGGTGCTGCTCACGCCCACGCCGCTGGACCGCGACGGCTACATCGCGCGCCAGCAGCAGGTGATGAAGGTGCTGCGCGCCGGCTCGCATCCGGACGAGGAAGCACTCGACGCCGCGCGCGCGGAACGCAGTTTCGAACGCGGCCTGCACCCGGCCGGCTACGCACGCCAGCTCGCGGCCATCATCGCGTCAGGCAGTCGCAGGGAGCGGCTGGCGTCGCTGAAGGCGCCGACGCTGGTGATCCACGGCGATGTCGATCCACTGGTGCCGATCGAATGCGGGAAGGACGTGGCGCGCCACGTGCCCGGTGCCCGGATGGTGACCATCGAGGGCATGGGGCACGCACTGCCGAAGGTGACGTGGGCGCCGGTGATCGATGCGATTGCGGGGCACGCGGTCGAGGGCCGCTGATTTCTTTCGGGCCTCGGGCGGCCCGGCCCGTCAGCGCATGCGCGCCCGATGCGCCGCGCCGGCGCGCTCGACGAGGTCGAGGTCGAACGCCGTCAGCTCGGCGATGCGCACGTCGGCCAGGGCAAGCACCTCGGGCCCGAGCGGAAACTCCGGCCCGGGCGCCGCGATGATGCCCATGCCGGCCGCACGCAGCGAGCGGATGCCGTTGCCGGAGTCCTCGACGCCGACGGCATGCTCGGGCTTCACGCCGATCTTCTGCAGCACGTCAAGGTAGATGTCGGGCGCGGGCTTGCCGTGCGCGACGTCGTCGCCATACGTGGTGGCCAGGAAGACCTTGTCGAGGCCCGTCACCTTCATCACGTGCGCCGCCAGTTCGTTCGGCGAGCCCGAGGCCAGCGCGACCTTGTAGCGGGTCGCCGCCAGGCGCACCGCGGCGATGGCGCCTTCGCGCTCGGGCAGGTGCACCTCGTACTTCGCCAGCAGGCGCGCCTTGATCTCGCGGGCGATCGCAGCCTCGTCCATGCCGAGTCTGGCGCGCAGGTCGAGCCGCTCGACCATGAGGCGCGACCACATGCGGGTGTTGCAGCCCATGGTGGCTTCCTGGTCCTCGGCGCTCCAGGTCATGCCGTGGTCCGCGGCGAACTCCTCGCGGGCCTGGCGCCAGAGCACTTCCGAGTCGATCAGGATGCCGTCCATGTCGAAGACGACGGCTTGGATGGTGGTCATGAAAAAGGCTTTCCTTGCGTGTGACAGTCGAATTCAGGGGGCCAGCCGGCGCTGCAGCGAAGCCGCCAGCGTCTGCAGGATCAGGCAGCACGAGGTGGCGCCGGCGTCGAGCACGCCGATCGAGCGCGCACCCAGTCGTGCCGAACGGCCGATGCGGGCCTGCAGGTCCTTGGTGGCGTCGCGCCCCTGCTGCGCGGCAGCACCCATGGCTTGCAGGCAGGCAGCGAAGCCTGCGCCGGCGGCTAGTGCGGCGGCGTAGGCATCGCGCGCCGGCACGAGCGTGTCGATCAGCGTCTTGTCGCCGACCTGGGCATTGCCCATCGCCTGCACGTTGGCAACCGCCACGGCCAGCGCCTCGCCGAACAGCGCCGCATCGAGTTGTTCATGCGGCGCGAGGGTGTCGACAAAGCCGAGAAAGAAGCGGCCATAGAGCGGCCCCATCGAGCCGCCGATGTCGTCCATCAGCGCCTGCGACAGCTGCTCGAGGGCACCGGGCAGCGACGCGGCGCGCGGGCCGAGCGCGTCCAGGCGCGTGCCGCAGCCGGTGAAGCCCTTGGCCATGTTGATGCCGTGGTCGCCGTCGCCGATCAGGCCGTCGATCTCGCTCAGGTGCTGCCGGTTCGCGACGATGGCGTCGATGAGGTCGCGCACCACGGGGCCCGCCTCCGCGAGGGCCAGCGTGGCGCCGCTCACCGTGCGTGCGCGCGCGCCGGCGCCCGAAGACGCGGCCGCCGGGGTCGCGGCAGGGTGCATGCGGGCGCTCCCGCTGTAGGTGCGGCCCTGAACGGCGTCGCCGGGCACGCTCAGCCCCACGCTGCGGCAGGGGTGCTTGAGGCAGGTCTCGAGTTCGTCGTCGAGCTTCATGAGGGTCAGCGTCACGCCCATCATCTCGAGCGAGGTGAAGAGGTTGCCGACCTGGTTGAACGCCACCGTGATGCCCTTGGCCAGCAGACGCTGCGCGATCTCTCCGTAGAGGATGTACTGCTCCATCACCGGCGTGGCGCCGAGCCCCGAAATCAGCACCGCGACCCGGTCACCGGCGCCGAACGGCAGGTCGGGCAGCACGACATCGAGCATGAGCTGCGCCATCTCGGCGGCGCTCGCCGTCGCCCGCACGTCGATGCCGGGTTCGCCGTGGTGGCCGATGCCGACTTCCATCGTGCCGGGCTCGATGTGGAAGTTGGCCTTGCCGACCGCGGGGATCACGCAGGCGGACAAGCCCACGCCGATGCTGCGCGTGTTCGCGATGGCCTTCTGCGCCGCGGCGATCACCTCGTCGAGCGAGGCGCCGAGCGCGGCCTTGGCGGCGCCGACCTTCCACATGAAGATCTCTCCCGCGACACCGCGGCGCCGTGCCTCGTCGCCCTTGGCGGCCGAGGGCACGTCGTCGTTGGCGACCACGGTCCTGACCACGATGCCCTCGCGCTCGGCCATCTGGCGGGCCATGCCGACGTTCATGTTGTCGCCGGCGTAGTTGCCGTAGAGGCAGGCCACGCCCGCGCCGCCGTCAGCGGTGCGGATCGCGTCCAGGAAGCTCTTGGCCGTGGGCGAGGAAAAGATCTCCCCGACAGCCACGGCATCGACCATGCCGTCTCCCACATAGCCGAGGAACGCCGGCTCGTGCCCCGACCCGCCGCCGGTCACCACACCGACCTTGCCGCGCTCGGGCGCCCGGGCGCGCTTGACGACACGCGGGTTGGCCGGCAGTGCCTCGACGCTGTCGCCGTGGGCCAGCAACCAGCCCCCGAGCATGTCCTCGACGACGCGATCAGGGTGGTTGACGACACGGTTCATGGACATAAAGCAGGTCTCCTGGGTAAGGGCGGGGCCGGACGCGGCCCGCGGGGTGTGCGCGAAGGGATGGCTCTACAGGGCCGCGGCGAGCGGGACAGGGGCAGCGGCGGGCGACGCGGCCGGCGGCACGGCGGCGCCGGGGCCCAGCGCCGCACGCTCCGCCGCGATGAGTTCGCGGTAGGCCACAAGCTGCCGGCGGATGTCGTCGCTCGACCAGCCCAGGTACGGTGCGATGCACCCGGCCACGAACGGGGCCAGGGCCAGCCCGCCATCGGCGAGTTCGATCGACAGGTGGGTGCGGCGCGTCATCACGTCGGTCAGCGTGTGCGCGCCCTCGGCGACGACGGCATGCACGAGTTCGGCGACCAGGTAGTGCGAAGCACCGGGCAGTGTCGCGCGCAGTGCGGGCCTGGCCCGTGCGAGCGCCCGCAGGTCGCGCACCCGGTCGCCGTGCCGCTGCAGCAGGCGGCCCGCATCGCCGATGCCCATGCCGAAGTGCCGCGCCAGGTCGCCGGCGCTGTCGCGCACCGCGGCCCAGTCGCCGGCCCCGACCAGCGGCAGCGAGGCCGTGGGCGATGCCGTGTTCACCCCCAGGGGCTTCACCGCGGCATCGACCGCGTCGGCCGCCATGCGGCGGTAGGTCGTGTACTTGCCGCCGACGACGGTGGTGAGGCCGGGCGGCCCGTCGATCACCGCGTGGTCGCGCAGCAGTGCCGATGTCGAATCGGTGGTGCCGACCGACTTCAGCAGCGGGCGCAGGCCGGCGAAGGTGCCGAGCACGTCGGCGCGGCCGACCTTGCGCTCGAGATAGGCGTTGAGGTTGTCGAGCAGGTAGTCCACATCGGCCGCTTCGGCGACCGGCTGCGACTTGTCGCCGTGCCACGGGGTGTCGGTGGTGCCGACGAGCCAGTAGCCGTACCAGCGGCGCGCGATGATGACGGAGTCGGTGGCGCGGGCGAGGATGCCGGTGTCGGACTGCAGTGCCTCCGGCCGCAGCAGGATGTGCACGCCCTTCGCGGGTTGCACCCGGAAGCTGTTGGCGCCCGCGCGCTGCTGGATGTCGTCGGCCCAGATGCCGGTGGCGCTGATCACCGCGCGGGCGGCCAGGCGATGGCGTTCGCCGGTGAGGGTGTCTTGCACCACGACGCCCGCGACGCGCTCGCCGTCCTTGATGAACTCGACCATGGGCGCCCGCGTGATGACCTTGGCGCCGCGACCGGCCGCCGTGCGCACGACCGCGAGCGTGTGGCGCGCATCGTCCATCAGCGCGTCGTGGAACTGGACACCGCCGACCACGCGCTGCGCATCGATCGAGGGGACGTGCCGCTTGAGCGCCGCCCGGCCGAAGTGGCGCTGGCGCGGGACGGCACCGCCCTTCAGGCCGAAGAGGTCGTAGAGCAGCACGCCGGCGCCGACATAGGGCCGCTCCCACCAGGCGCGGGTGAGCGGATAGAGAAAGGACTCCGGGCGGGCAATGTGCGGGCACAGGACCTTGACCATCAGGTCGCGCTCCTCGATCGCGTGCGCCACCAGCTTGAAGTTGAGCTGCTCGAGATAGCGCAGGCCGCCATGAAAGGTCTTGCCCGAACGCGACGAGGTGCCGGTGGCAATGTCGCCCGCCTCGACCAGCACCACCGAAAGTCCGCGCGCGACAGCGTCGAGCGCGGCGCCCGCGCCGGTCACGCCCGCGCCGATCACGAGCACGTCGGCCACGCTGCGCGAGGCTTCGGCCAGGTCGCGCCGCCGCTGCGCGGGATGGAGCCAGGTCGCGTCGGCGGGCTCGAAGGCCCGCGCCAGGACGGCGGGCGGGACGAAGTCGTTCATCGAATCTCCTGCGCGGCGGCATCGAGGTGGGCACGCCGGATGTCGGCCAGGGCCTGCCAGGGCGCCCTCGCCCGCTGTGCGGTTTCGCGGTACTGCCCGTAGATCTGGTCGTAGAGCGCGGTCTGGCCCGGGTCCGGCAAGGTGACCGCCTCGTCGAGGTAGGCATCGACCCACTGGGGCAGCATCTGGTGAATGCTGGCGTGGCTGTCGATCGACAGCGCGGCGGTGATGGCCGCGCCTGCGGCGCCGCACTCCTCGCGGTTCGACACGCGCACCGGGCGCCCGGTGACCGACGCGATCATCTGCCGCAGCGCCAGGCTGCGTGCGGCGCCGCCGGACAGGCGGATCTCTTCGGGCAGCGTGCCGAGCGCGGTGTAGCAGTCGCGCGTGGCCATCGCGATGCCTTCGAAGACCGCACGCGACAGGCCCGCCACGCCCAGCGTGGCACTGAAGCCGCTGAGCTGCGCACGGGCGCTCGCATCGACAAAGGGGCCGCGCTCGCCGCTTTGCGCGATGTAGGGGTGGTAGACCGCCTGTGCGGGTGCGGTGGACAGCACCAGCGCATCGAGCCGCTCCAGCATCTGCGCGTGCGGCAACGCCGTGCCGCCGGCCAGTTCGGCCGCGCTGCCGAGCAGCCGGAGCAACCAGTCGATGTTCAGCGTCGCCGCCATGTGCGAGACCAGGCGGACCCGCAGGCCCGGCGCAGGCATCGCGATGGTGTAGCCGGCTTCGGCGCTCGGTTCGATGGCCGCCGCGTTGTCGGTGACCCAGCCGTGCATGCCGGTGCTGCCGAGCACCGAGCAGCCGACGTGCCGCAGCCCGCCCTGCGCATCGAACGCCATGCCGCCGGCGCCGAGCACGCACAGCGGCACGTCCATGAGCGGCAGCACCACCGGCAGGCCTTCGGGTAGCCCCGTCTCGGTGGCGGCAGTGCGGGTCAGCGGCGCATGGCTGCGGGTGCCGTCGACGATCGGCGGCAGGAGGTGCTTGATGGCGCCCAGGCCGAGCAGTGCCAGGGTCTCGTCGTCGTAGGCCAGGCTTCGGAAGTTGCCGAAGGTGTAGACGCCTTCGCAGGGGCTGGTCGCACGCACGCCCGTGGCCTTGAAGAAGAGCCAGTCCTTGCAATGCATGGCCGATGCGGCCCGTGCCAGGCGCTCGGGCTGGTGCGCCTGCAGCCACAGCAGCTGGCCGCTTTGCATCGACGGGTTGAGCGCGTTGCCGGTGCGCGCGGCGACGAGCCGCGAGGCCGGCGTCTCGCGCAGTGCCTGCACGTGCTGGCCGGCGCGCGCGTCGAGCCACAGCATCGCGGGTCCGACCGGGCGGCCGTCGGCATCGACGAGCCAGGTTCCGTCGCCCTGGCCGGTGGCCGCCAGGGCCACCACGCGCGCCGCCAGGCCAGGGACGCGCGCGGCCAGCGCGCGCAGCGTGGCTGCGGTGTCGGTCCAGGTTCCGTCGAGGTCCTGCTCGGCCGCGCCGTCGGGGCCGAGCAGCACGCGGTTCGGCGTGCTGGCCACCGCCACCTGCCGGCCCTGCAGGTCGAAGGCCACGGCCTTGATGACCGAGGTTCCGGCGTCCACGCCGATGATGAGGTCGCGTGCCATGCGCGTCAGTGCCGGCCGTCGAACGAACGGGTTGCGTTCATCGGTGTTTCGCGTGGTATTTCTCGTCCAGCGCATCGATGGCGCGGACGTTGCGCGCCGACGTGCCGTGGGGGTCGAAGTGGGAGGACAGGTAGGCCTGCGCCACCGCCTTGGCCAGTTCGGCCCCGATCACCCGCGCCCCCATGGTGATGACCTGCGCGTTGTTGGAGAGCGCGGCGCGCTCTGCCGAGTAGGTGTCGTGCGTCTGCGCCGCGCGGATGCCGGGCACCTTGTTGGCCGAGAGGCAGACACCGATGCCGGTCCCGCAGACCAGGATCGCACGGTCGTAGAGGCCGCTGAGGATGCCCTGGCAGACCCGGTCGGAGAGGTCGGCATAGAAGAAGTCGGCGTCCTCCTCGGGCAGGCCGATGTGGGTCACCTCGAGGCCCTCACGGCCAGTGAAGTGCCTGGCCAGAACCTCGGCAAGGGGCGCGCCCGCGGTGTCCGCGGCAATGGCGATCTTCATGTGCTTTCCATTTCTTCGAATTGCTTCGAACCGGCTGCGCAACCGGCGGCGTCGCGTGGCGGGCGCCGCCGGGACCTTGCGGTGCCGGGGTGTCGAGACGTTGCGTGGGCTTACTTGTCCAGGACGAACGGCGAGGAGTACTTGGCGGCATTGCCCTTGGTGATCAGCAGGCAGTCGAACAGCTGCTTCTCGGTCTTGGCACCGGTCTTGCCGGTCCGGATGAAGGTGTCGGCCTGCTGCACGGCCGCAGCGGCGAACACCGCGACGGGCTGGAGCACCGTGTAGGCCAGCTCGCCGGCCTTGACCGAGGCCACCGAGTCCGGCGAACCGTCGAACCCGCCGACGACGACCCCGTTGAACTTGCCCGCCTTCTTGAGCGCGGCGATCGCGCCGAGGGCCATCTCGTCGTTGCCGCTGATGACGCCCTTGATGTCGGGGTGCGCCTGCATCAGCGACTGCATCTTGTTGTGCCCTTGCGTCCTGTTCCAGTTGGCGACCTCCGAGCCGGCCTTGGCCAGGTCCGGGTACTGGCTCAGCACGGTCTTGAAGCCGTTCGACCGGGTCGCGGCGTTGTTGTCGGAAGGGGCGCCGACGAGCTCGACGTACTTGCCCTTGTTGCCCATCAGCTCGGCCCAGTGCTGGGCCCCGAGCGCGGCGCCCTGGGCGTTGTTCGACACGAGCTGCGCCTGCGCCAGGCCCTCCTTGTTGATCTCGGCATTGACGAGGATCACGGGGATCTTCGCGGCCACCGCCTTCTGCACCGCGCCCACCGAGCCGCTCGCGTTCGCCGGGTCGAGGATGATGGCGACCGACTTGTTGGTGATGGCCGTGTCGATCAGACGGCTCTCGGTGTTGGTGTCGCCGGTGTGCGCGGCGACGACCGCGGTGTAGCCCAGTTTCTGCGCCGTGGCCTTGGCCACCTCGCCTTCGGTGAACCAGTAGGGGTTGGCGGGATCGTTCACGATGATCGTGATCAGCCCCTTGCCCTTGCCTTGGGCCCATGCCGGGCTGGCCATCAGGGGCGTGAGCGAGAGTGCAGCAAGCAGCGTGCGGCGGGTGGTGTTCAACATGACTTCGTCTCCTTGGTGGTTTCTTCTGGACAGATGCCGCGGCTGCGGCGGACGGGAATCTTTCAGGCCGTGGGCCGTGGCTGGGCGGGCGTGCCGGACACGGCCGGGGTCACAGCACGCGCGGGCCGACGGCCGTACCGGATGGCGTTCAGCAGCACCGCGAGCACGATCACGGCGCCCGTGAAGACGGTCTGCCAGTAGGAAGACACGCCGATGATCACGAGCCCGTCGGACAGGAAGCCGATGACGAAGGCGCCGAGCAGCGTGCCGCGCACGTTGCCGCGCCCCCCGGTGAGCGCCGCGCCGCCCACCACGACGGCGGCGATCGCGGTGAGCTCGTAGGTGCTGCCCGCCGTCGGGCCGGCCGAGGTCAGTTGCGACGACAGCACCAGCCCCGCAATGGCGGCGCAGACACCGGACAGCACGTAGACGGTGACGGTCGTGAATCGCACGGGCACGCCCGACAGCTCGGCCGCCCGCGCGTTGCCGCCGCTCGCATACACCCAGCGCCCGAAGGCCGTGCGGTTGAGCAGCACGGCTGCCACCACCGCGACCATGGCAAGGACCAGCACGCCGACCGGCATGCCCAGGACCTGGTCGAAGCCGAGCCAGTTGAAGCCCGTGTTGCCCAACTCGGGCCGGCCGCCGAGGTTGTTGAAGGTCAGCCCGTTGGTGATCAGCAGCGCCACGCCGCGCGCGACGTACAGCACGCCCAGCGTGGCCACGAAAGCCGGCACCTTGAAGAAGGCGATCAGCACGCCGTTGACGGCCCCGACGAAAGCACCCAGCGCGCAGGTCAGCACCACCACGACCCAGACCGGCGGGTAGAGCACCAGGCCGAGCGCGTCGATCGTGACGCCCTGCATCAGGTAGCCGGCGACGACCCCGCACAGGCCGAGGGTCGACCCGACCGACAGATCGATGCCACCGGTGAGGATCACGATCAGCATGCCGATGGCCAGCAGCCCGAAGATGGCGACGTGCGACGCCATGATCAGGAAGTTGCCGGTCGAGAAGTACACGGGCGACAGCAACGAGAACACGGCCACGATCGCGATCAGCGCGAAGAAGGCGCGCCCTTCGAGCAGCAGGCGAACGATGTCGATGCCGCCGCCTGCGCCGTTGGCAGAGCGGGAAGGCAGGGCTGGAGATGGGGCTTCGCTCATGGTGATGTCCGCTCGAAGGGCTTCATTCAGGCAACCATGGCTTCGCCCGAGGCGGCCATGATCATTTCTTTGGTGGCGTCGGCGCCGAACTGGGCCGAGATCCGCCCCCGTCGCATGACCACGATCCGGTGCGCGACACCCAGGCATTCGCTCACCTCCGAGGTCGAGAACACGACCGCGAGGCCCTGCCGCGCGCGCTCGGCGAGCAGGCGGAACACCTCGGCCTTGGCGCCGACGTCGATGCCCCGGCTGGGCTCATCGAGCAGCAGGACCTTCGGGTGCGTGGCGAGCATCTTTCCGATGACCACCTTCTGCTGGTTGCCGCCCGACAGCGATCCGATGGCCGCCTGGCCGCCGCTGGTCTTGACGGTGACGCGCCGGATCGACTCGTCGACGCATGCACGCTCCCGGGCCGGCGATGTGAAGCACCCGCGAACGAAGGCGCCGATGCTGGCCAGCGAGAGGTTCTGGCCGACGCTCATCGTCTGCACGAGGCCGTCGCGCTGGCGGTCTTCTGGCACCAGCGCCAGGCCCTTGGCGATGCGCTGCGCGATGCTCAGCTTCGACACGTCCTGCCCTTCGAGCAACACGCGCCCGCCGTCGAGTGCGCAACGGCCGGCCACGGCCTCCAGCAGCTCGGTGCGCCCCGCGCCCATCAACCCGTAGATGCAGACGATTTCGCCCGCTCGCACGTCGAGCGACACATGGTCGACGACGTCGGCGCCGGAGCTTTCGGTGAGGACGGCGTCCTCGATGGCTAGCGCGATCTGGCCGAAGTCGTAGCCGCCGGGCGGACTGCCCAGATCGAAGTTCTCGCCGACCATGTGGCGCACGATCCATTCGAGATCGATCTCGGCGCGCGGCGCCTTGGCGGTCATGGCACCGTCGCGCAGCACCACAGCGTGGTCGGTGATCTGCAGTGCCTCTTCCAGGTGGTGCGAGATGTAGACGATCGACACCCCTCGCGCCGTGAGGTCGCGGATCACCTTGAACAGCGCCTCCACCTCCGCCGCCGAGAGCGCCGACGTGGGCTCGTCCATGATCAGGATGCGGCTGTTGACCGACAGCGCACGCGCGATCTCGACGATCTGCTGCTGCCCGAGGCGCAGGTCTTCGACCAAGGTCAACGGATCGATCGCTTCCTCGAGCTCCGCCATCAGCGCCCGCGTGCGCCTCGCCTCTTCGGCAAAGTCGACACCGGTGGCGCCGCGCAGCTCGCGGCCCATGAAGACGTTGTCGCGCACCGAGAGGTTCGGTGCCAGGCTCAGTTCCTGGTGAATGATCGAGATGCCGCGTTCGCGTGCGTCCGCGGCCGACGCCAGGACCACCGGCACGCCGTCGAGCACGATGTCGCCCGACGTGGGCGTGACCACGCCCGAGAGGATCTTCATCAGCGTGGACTTGCCGGCGCCGTTTTCACCGAACAACGTCGTGACCTGTCCGCGGTGGATGTCGAAGTTCACGCCCTTGAGCGCCTGCACGCTGCCGTACGACTTGGCGATGTTCCGCGCCGACAGCACGATCGCGCTGTCGGGATGACGGGCGATGCCAGCGGCGCTCATTGCACGCCCAGCCGCACGGGCGTGACGAGCCAGCTCGACGGATTGATGAGCTGGAACACACCGACGACGTCGACCTTCTTGCCGGTGAGTGCGTCACGGTCGAGCGTGCCGAGCACCTGCGCCTTGACCTCGTTGTTCAGTGCCGAGCCCGCGTCCTGGTAGTCGATCTGGTTGGTGAACTGGCCGAAGGCCACGGTGCCCGTCGCGTCCCGCACCTCGGTGCCGTTGAGGGCCGGCCCGGTTTGCACGCGAAGCTGCAGTCCCTGCGGCAGGCCGTCGACCACCACCGTGAAGATGCCCGCACGACCCTCGCCGACCGTCCCGGTGAACCGGACCGGGAAGATCGGCCCGACGCTTCCGGGCTTGCCGTAGGTCTCGCCGGCTGCCGCCTTGTCCGCCGCGAGGGCCTGCGCCAGCATCGGGGCGTCGACGGCCGCCTTCTCGATCAAGGCCCGAATGGGTGCGAATGCCTTCTTGCCGTAGGCCTCGGCCGAGAACGCGTCGACCCGTGCGTCTTCGGGGGAGCCGATGCGGACCGCCTTGGTGTCCAGCACCATCGCCACGCACAGCAGCAGGAGCACCGCCGTCCACACGCAGGCCGACGTCCGCAGACGGAACGGTCTGCGCGCGGAAATCTCGAGCTGGGCGCCCATGCGAACCTCCTCCCTGTTGATCCTCTTGAACCTGTGTGTTCCGGTCGACGTTGGCGCTCTAGGGGCACCGACTCCGACGGCCGGAAGATGGCGGCCCGGTCAGCGGCGCTGACTGGCCTGATGGCGCAGGCACAGCTGCGCGGTCGCCTCGTCGACGATCAGCTCGGTGATCAGGCCGGTGTTGAGCACCGCGCAGATCGCTTCGGCCTTGTACGTGCCACCGGCCACCGCGAGCACGTCGCGCCCGCGCAGGTCGTCCAGCGACGCACCGACCGCACGTTCGTTCATCTCGCACTTCACCGGTTCGCCGTTCGACGCCACGAAACAGCCGGCGAGTTCGCCGACCGCCCCCGCCTTGCGCAGCGCCGCCAGCTCCTTGGCCGTGACCGACTGGGTGCGCAGCAGATGGGTGTCTGGCCCCAGGTCACCGACACCGACGACGCAGAGCTGGCACTCGCGCACGAGCTCGAGCACGTGCTGCACGCCGCGCTGGGCGCGCAGCACCTGGGCGTCCGCCCGGCTGTCGGCCAGGAACGGCACCGGCATGAAGTAGCACTCGCCGCCCGTGCGTTCGGCCAGCTTGGCAATCAGGTCGAACGGGTTGGCGGCGGAGCGGCGCGTGAGGCTGCCCAGGAGCGAGATGAAGCGCGTGTCCTTGCGATTCGCCGCGGGCATCCGCTCGACCATCGCGGCCAGCGTGCGACCGTGGCCCACACCGATGGTGCGCACCTCGCCGGCGTCGAGGACACGGGTCAGCTGGCGTGCGGCAGCCACTGCCAGCGCGGGGATCGCATCGGTCGCATCGTCCAGGTCGGCCTGGGTGGTCGGGACGACCACGCAGCGCTTCAGGCCGAAGGCTTCCACCAGCTTGTCTTCGAGCGCCATGCACTCGGCAGGCACACCTTCCACGAAGAACTTGATCAACCCGCTCTGCATGGCCGAGGCGATCAGCCGCTGCACCTTGACGCGCGACACGCCGAGCCGCTCGGCGATCTGCTCCTGCGTGTGGCCGCCCACATAGGCCAGCCATGCGGCGCGGATGGAAAGACTCAGTTCGGGGTCCATGTCGTGTATTTTGTGAACATTTGATCTTCAACTGCTCAATTGATCAGATGGATGAACTTTAGGGATTGCGGGTGGGCCAGTCAACGAACGCGCTCTCGGTGTTTTCCCGCGCCACCGCACTCGCCGCACCTTGACCGGGCAGGGCAATGGATGGGGAGGATGAGACCCGGCGCGAAGTGAATCGCTCGGGGCTTGCAACTACTCGCTCGAGACGCCCGCCCGCCTCCAGGCCTGCGCATGGCCCAGGAAAGCGCGAAGCTGCGAAGGCCGCACCGGCTTGACGAGCACCGGCAGGCCGGCCTCGCGTGCCGCCGCCAGCGAATCGCCGCCGACGTCGCCGGTCACGATCAACGCGGGCAGGTCGGCTTCGTTCAACGCAAGGCGCAGGTCCGCGATGGCCTGCAGGCCACTCGCCTGCAGGCCGAGCCGCAGGTCCACCACCAGCGCATCGGGTCGGAAGCCCTTCTGCAGGCACGCCAGCGCGCCCGCCATGTCGCTCGCGGCGCGGACCTCCGCGCCCCAGGAGGCCAGCAGCCCTTGCAGCGCCTGCAACGAACTCTGGTCGTCGTCGAGCACGAGCACGCGCGCGGCCAATGCGGCCGTCGATGACGCGGCGAGCCGTTCGGCATCGTCCGCCCGGCCGCTCTCGGCCGCATCGGCCAACGGCACCTGCACGTCGAACACGCTGCCCTGCCCCGGCTGCGAGCGCACGGTCACGCGCAGGTCGAGCAGTTCGCTCAATCGCTTGACCGTCGCAAGGCCCAGGCCGTAGCCCAGGCGGCGGTCGCGCGCGGGGTTATCGATTTGATAGAACTCGTCGAAGACGTGCGGCAGGTGCTCGGGCGCGATGCCGATGCCCGTGTCTTCGATGGCCAGCCGCAGCCGGCCGTTGTCGACCCGGCCGCCGATCCGCACCGTGCCCTTGTGCGTGTAGCGGATGGCGTTCGCCAGCAGGTTGGTGACGACGCGCGTGAGCAAGGCGCGGTCGCTGCGGACGGTGGCGGGGTCGATGACCAGCTCGAACGTCAGCCCCTTGGCCGCGGCCACGGCCTGGTGCGGCCGGCAGCAATCGCGCAGCAGCTCGTCGATGGCGAAGAGCGACCACTGCGGGCTGATCGATCCGGCGTCGGCACGCGTGATGTCGAGCAGGTCGTCCACCACGTCGGTCATGCCGTCGGCGCAGGCCACCAGCTGCTCGGAGAGCGCCTGTACCTGCGGCTGCGTGCTGACCGTGTGCAGCGTCTGCGCCAGCAGCGCCATCGCGTTGAGCGGCTGGCGCAGGTCGTGGTTGGCCGAAGCGAAGAAGCGCATGCGTGCCGCCACGGCTTCTTCGGCGG
Organism: Variovorax sp. GW821-FHT09D07; assembly: GCF_059416345.1. Classification (NCBI taxonomy): domain Bacteria; kingdom Pseudomonadati; phylum Pseudomonadota; class Betaproteobacteria; order Burkholderiales; family Comamonadaceae; genus Variovorax; species Variovorax sp. GW821-FHT09D07. The sequence goes on along the minus strand of NZ_JBWKOY010000004.1, from coordinate 135,795 downwards.
TCTGGCGGGCCGAGCGGCTGCGTTCGTTCTCGGCGCTCAGTGCGGTCACCAGTTCGGCATTGCGCCGGCGCTGCGCCTGGATCTCGTGCAGCGCGCGCGAGAGCTCCCTGGAACTCAGCAGCGTATAGACGCCGATGAGCGTCACGATCATTGCCATGGCCAGGTGGTAGCTGCCGCCGAACCAGATGTCGCGCAGCACCAGCGGGCCGAGGATGAGGCCCACATAGACGATGGCCGAGCGCTCCATCGTCGAGAGCCGGATCGCGCCGCCGAGCGAAACGGTGACCATCGTGATGTGAAGGATGGCCTCGGCCTGCGCCGGCCCGTTGTTCTGCAGCAGGACGCACAAGACGCCCCACGACAAGGCGAGGCTCTGGCTGCTGGCCATGAGGGGCAGCGCCATCGCCGCGAGGTTCGATCGAAGGCCGGGCCGCAGCGCCCATGCCACCCAGATGCCGCCCCTCACGGCCACGAGAAAGCAGTAGACGGCGAACCACGCCTGCATGCGCGCGCCGTCTGCGCCTGTCGCGTATTCGCGGTAGCACAGGTACCCGCCGAGCGCGGCCAGCATCCACGCCCACGGCGTGGTGCGGATCATCTGCTCGACCTGCTGCAGCTGGAGGTCCGAGAAGCGCAGGCACGCGGCAATGAGGCCGCGCACACCAGGGACGCGCGGCGCTTTCAGCGGAGGTGCGAGGGCGGCAGGAGCCGAAGGCTTCATCGCGGCTCCAGCCACAGCCCCGCGCGCCGCGCCTGGACCAGCAGGTGGGTGCGGTTGCGCGCGTCCATCGTGTCGAGCAGCGCCGTGATGTGGAGCTTGACCGTGCGCTCCGCGATCGCCAGCTCGGCGGCGATCTGCTTGTTCTGGCGGCCTTGCGCCACCAGCAGCAGCACTTCGAGCTGGCGCGGCGTGAGGCTCGCGACCGGCAGGCCGGTGCGCGAGGTCAGCACGTCGAAAGACTCACCGCCCGCGGCCACCTCGTCCAGCGCCGCCGCGATGTGCGCCACCGAGCGCGACTTGCCGATGAAGCCGGCCGCTCCCGCAGCGCGTGCGCGGGCGGCGAGTGCCGGCTCTTCGTCGCCCGAGATCATCAGGCGCGACACGAGGGGATGCCGGGCACCGAAGAGGCGCAGGCCTTCGAGGCCGTCTTCACCGCCCAGGCGGTAGTCGATCAGCACGATGTCGGGCGCACATTGCGAGGCCCGCGCCACGCCCTCGGCCAGCGAGAGCGCGGTCTGCACTTCGAAGTCGGGACGGGCGTGCGTCAGCGCATGCGCAAAGCCGACACCGAACAGCGGGTGATCGTCGACAAGCAGGAGTTTCATGGTGCCGTGATCCTCGGGTGCGGGCCCGGCCCGCGCCCTCTCCTCGTAGGGCGCCATTGTTGTCTACGCCGGCGCATCGGTGCCGCGCCGGCTGTCGCGAAGCCTCAGTTGCAACGGCCGGCCGCGCGCAGCAGCGCATTGCAGGCCGGCGCAGGGGCGGTCGTCGGCCGTGTGGCGGAACGGCGCGCGGACGCGGGGGCGTCGCTCTGGCGCATCTCCTGGCAGATCGCGTCGCTGACCACCCGGCCCACCACCGACACCGAACCTTCCACATAGCAGCTGTAGACCCGCCCGCCGTCGGTGCGGGCCTGGAAAGTCGTCTGCACGCCACTGTCGGCCCGGTTCGAGATCGTGAACGCCTGCGGCGGCAGGCCCAGCGCGCGCGAGGTGTTCGTGACGATGGCGTCGTCGGTCACGGCATGCGAAGCGCATCCACCCGTCAGAACAGCAGCCATGAGAAGCCAGGGCAGGCAGAAGAGCGTGCGTGAGGAGGTCATGCAGCGAGCCTATCGGGACACCTTGCGCCAGCCCATAGCACCTTAGGGCAGGTGCCCGAAGGTGCTATGGGCCGCACGCGCAGCCGTCCCTACGATCCGCCCCTCTTGAACGAACAAGCAAACACAGAAGGCGCCGGGCCCCGGCGCCAGCGAACGAGGAGGAACACGGACATGACGAAGACGAGCAGCTACGGACGGTGGATGGTCTGGACGGGCGCGCTGGCCCTGCTGGCGGCCTGTGGCGGTGGTGGCGGCGGATCGGGCGGCGGTGCGTTGCCGCCCCTGGGCATCTTCCCGCCCGCGCCCCCGCCGGCGGCTGTGACGCATCGCCTGGAGGTCGGCATCACCGGCAACGGCCACGTCGGATCGCAGCCCGCGGGCATCGACTGCACCGACCGCTGCAGTGCCGATTTCAGCGCGGGCACCGAGGTCGTCCTCGCGGCCACGCCAGCGGCGGGGCAGGTGCTCGGCAGTTGGGGCGGTGCCTGCAACGGCAACGCCGGCACCTGCACCGTGCGGATGGACGCGGCACTCGGCGTGACGGCCACCTTCGTGGCCGCACCGCCCGTGATCGGCTGGGGCGATGCGTCGGCGCTGTCGGCCGGCGGCGCCAGCCTGCCGAAGACCGCGATCGACGCGGAGGGTCGCGCGCTCGTCGTGTGGCGCCAGATCGAAGGCAACCCGCAGGTGGACCGCCTGTGGGGCAGCCGCTACCTGCCCGGCAGCGGCTGGACCGCGCCGCAGCGCCTCGAGGCCAATGCCGGCGGCGTGCGCGACATCCGCATCGCCATCGACAAGCCCAGCGGCCGCGCCGTCGTGCTGTGGACCCAGCTGAGTTCCGTGACCGGCTACGACCTGTGGGCGCTGCCCGTCGACCCCGCGGGCGGCTGGGGCAGCCCTGCGCTGCTGGAAACCGGCACCGGCATCGTCGGCAACGCCAGCGTGGGCATCGACGCCAACGGCAACGCCGTCGCCGTCTGGTCGCAGATCGGACCGGCCACGCGCTTCAGCATCTACGCCAACCGCTACACCCCGGCCGGCGGCTGGGGCACCGCCGCACTCATCGAGACCAACGAGGTCGTGGGCAGCGTCGACGGCGACCCGGCCGTCGTGGTCGCGGGCTCGGGCGAGTCGGTCGCGGTGTGGAAGCGCTCCGACGGCAGCAGCGCCTCGCTGTGGACCAACCGCGCCAACGCAAGCGGCACCTGGACCACGGCCACCGAACTCGTGCCCGACACCGGCACCGGCCACTCGATCGGTGCCCACGACCTGGCGATCGACGCCGCCGGCAACGCGCTGCTCGCCTGGGGCCAGGCCGACCTGCCCGGCGGCAGCAACCAGTGGGAAAGCGCCGTGTGGTTCAAGCGCTTCTCGGCGGGCGCATGGCAGAGCGGCACTGCACGGGTGGGCGCACCGTTCGTCGCCACGCAGGCGTTGTTGAGCACGCCCGTGCTGCGCATGAATGCGGCGGGTGCGGCGGTCGTGAGCTGGGGACGGCTGGACAACGCGCTCATGGCGGCGACGGCGGCGCCGGGGGCCGCATTCGGCGCGGACCGTGTGGTGCGGGCGGCGGCTTCGCAGGCGTTGGCGAGCTTGCCGGCACTGGGCGTGGACGATGCGACCAATGCGTTGGTGGCGTGGGCGCAGGGCAATGGGGTGGGGACGAGCGATCTGTATGCGGCTCGGCACACGCTGGCGGATGGCTGGGGGGTGCCGGTGGCTCAGGAGGGCTCGGACGAAATTGCGACTTCGCCGGATCTGGCGATGAATGAAGTGGGGAATGCGGTGCTGGTTTGGCAGCAGTTTGAGGCGGCGGCAGGGACGCGCATTTTGGTGCGGAGGTATGGGTCGGGGAGGTAGGTTGCGTGAGGGGGCAAGTGGCTTGCCCTGATCGCGAGCCTGCGTGAGCAGCAGGCTGATGGCGGAGAGTGTGAGATTCGAACTCACGGACGCTTTCACGTCGGCAGTTTTCAAGACTGCTGGTTTAAACCACTCACCCAACTCTCCGGAACCGTCGATTTTATGCCGACGGCGCAGCCTTACTCGTCATCGGGCAGGAACAGCGTCTGCAGATCGCTCAGGAAGTCGAGTCCGCGCTCGGTGGGCCACACGCGGAACAGGTCGCGCGCGACGAGCCCCTTGCGCTCGGCCTCTTCCAGGCCGCGCTGGATCGACGTCATCGCCAGGCCCGTGCGTTCGCTGAACTGGGGCAGCGTGAAGCCCTGCTTCAGCCGCAGCGCGTTGAGCATGAACTCGAACGGCAGGTCGGCCAGCGCGACTTCGTCGCTCTGCGACACGGCCATGCCGGCGCGCGCGTTCTCCATGTACAGGCGCGGTTCGCGATAGCGCACCTGCCGCACGATGCGGTGCGCAAAGCTCAGCTTGCTGTGCGCGCCGGCGCCAATGCCGAGGTAGTCGCCGAACTGCCAGTAGTTGAGGTTGTGCGCGCATTGATGCCCGTCGCGCGCATAGGCCGAGACCTCGTAGCGCGACATGCCGCTCGCGCCCGTGCGTTCGGTGATGCGGTCGAGCATCGCGTAGGCGATGTCGTCCTCGGGCAGCGTGGGCGGGAACTTGGCGAACCAGGTGTTGGGCTCGATGGTGAGGTGGTAGATCGAGATATGCGGCGGCGCGAGCGCCAGGGCCTGGGTCAGGTCGGCATCGAGGCCTTCCATGGTCTGGCCCGGCAAGGCGTACATCAGGTCCAAATTGAAGGTGTCGAAGGCGCTCGCGGCCTCTTCCACCGCGGCGATGGCCTGCGCGCGGTCGTGCACGCGGCCCAGCGCCGTCAGGTGCTCGTCGTTGAAGCTCTGCACGCCCACCGACAGGCGCGTGACGCCGGCCGCACGGTAGGCGCGGAAGCGGTTGCGCTCGAAGGTGCCGGGGTTGGCCTCGAGCGTGATCTCGCACTCGGGCGCGAGCTTGAGGCGTGCGCGCACGTCGCCGAGCAACCGGTCGATGGCTTGTGGCGAGAACAGGCTGGGTGTGCCGCCGCCGATGAAGATGGTGTGGACGGTGCGGCCCCAGATCAGCGGCAGCGCGGCGTCGAGGTCGGCGATCAGCGCGTCGATGTAGGCGGCTTCGGGAAGGCCGTCGATGTCGGCCTCGCTGGTGGCGCGCCACTCGTGCGAGTTGAAGTCGCAGTACGGGCACTTGCGCAGGCACCACGGCAGGTGGATGTACAGCGACAGCGGCGGCAGCGCGGCGAGTTGCAGCGGGCCGGGGCGCATCCAGTGCAGCACGTCATTGGCCTGAGGGGCGCCGCCGGCTTGGGCGGGCTGGATCGGGAAGACGGTGGCCATGGGTCAGAACCAGCGCTCGCGCATCAGGGCGAGCATGGCCTGCGCGGCGCGGCCGCGGTGGCTGTTGGCGTTCTTCACGTCGGGCGGCAGCTGGGCGAAGGTCTTGCCGAAGGTCGGCAGGTACATGACGGGGTCGAAGCCGAAGCCGTTGTCGCCGATGGGCGCGGGCGCGATCTCGCCGACCACGCGGCCGACGGCAATGAGCGGCTCGGGATCGTCGTGGCGACGCAGCGCGACCAGCGTGCTGACGAGCGCGGCGCGGCGATTGACCACGCCGTCGAGCTGTTCGAGCAGCGCTTTCACGTTGTTGGCGTCGCCCTTGGCGTAGCCGAACTGCGTGGCGTAGTAGGCGGTGTCGACACCCGGCAGGCCGCCGAAGGCGTCGACGCACAGACCGGCGTCGTCGGCGATGGCCGGCAGGCCGGTGGCGGCGCTGGCGTGGCGCGCCTTGGTCAGCGCGTTCTCGACGAAGGTGCGGAAGGGTTCTTCAGCCTCGCCCACGCCGAGTGCCGACTGCGGCACCAGGGTGACGGACAGCTCGGCAAACAGCTGCTGGAGTTCGGCGAGCTTGCCCGCGTTGTTGGAAGCCAGAACCAGTTTCATGGAAAGTCAAAGATGGCTGTGGTGCCCTATGGAGGGCGGGCGCCAGTAGCTAGTGGTTGTGGTCGTCGGTCGTTCAGTTCGAAAGCAGGGCTTGCTGCTGCAGGCTCACGAGTTCGCCGATGCCCTTTTCGGCCAGGCCGAGCAGGAGGTTCATTTCGTCGCGCGTGAAGGCCACGCCTTCGGCCGTGCCCTGCACTTCGACGAAATGGCCGGCGCCGGTCATGACGACGTTCATGTCGGTGTCGCAGGCCGAGTCTTCGGTGTACTCGAGGTCGAGCAGCGGCGTGCCTTCGACGATGCCCACCGAGATGGCGGCCACCTGGCCCTTGATGGGCGAGGCCTTGAGCGCGCCGGAGGCCAGCAGCTTGTCGACGGCGTCCTGTGCGGCCACGAAGGCGCCGGTGATGGCCGCGGTGCGCGTGCCGCCGTCGGCCTGCAGCACGTCGCAGTCGAGGTGGATGGTGCGTTCGCCCAGCGCGGCGAGGTCGAACACGGCGCGCATCGAGCGGCCGATGAGGCGCTGGATTTCCTGCGTGCGACCGGTCTGCTTGCCCTTGGCGGCTTCACGGCTGCTGCGGGTGTGGGTGGCGCGCGGCAGCATGCCGTATTCGGCCGTCACCCAGCCTTCGCCGCTGCCCTTCTTGTGCGGCGGCACTTTTTCTTCGACCGAGGCGGTGCACAGCACGCGGGTCTGGCCGAACTCGATGAGCACGGAGCCTTCGGCGTGGATGGTGAAGCCGCGGGTGATGCGCACGGGGCGCAGCTGATCGGCGGCGCGGCCGCCGCTTCGTGTGAAAGCAGTCATGTGTCTGGAGGAAACCGAAAAAGAAAAAGAAAAACCGCGAGACCCGATCAGGAGATCAGGCCTTGCGGGCGGCAGAGCGGCGAATGGCTTCGTTGATCTCGGCGATGGAGCGCTCGATGGCGTCTTCGTCGAGGTCGTCGATCTCGCTGTCGGACGGCATGCCGGCCTGGATGGTCGAGGCGAACACGCCGTCGTCGATGGTTTCGGTGGACACGCCGCGGTCGTCGCCGGGCGTCTCGGGCATTTCCCACTCGAGCGCGATCAGCGTCACGTTGTCGCTGTGGGCGCCGCCCTTGCGCAGCGCCATCTCGGCGAGGTCGGGCGCGGCGTCGGACACGGGCTTGCCGGACGAGAGGGTGTGCACGATGACGGCGTCGTCGAGCACGCCCCAGACGCCGTCGGAGCACAGCATGAGGCGGTCACCGCGCTGCAGCGGCAGCGGCGCCGACACGTCGAACAGCGGCGTGGTGGGCGAGCCGAGGCAGGTCAGCAGCAGGTTGCGGTTGACGGGCGCGTCGGTGGCGCCGTGAGGCTTGGGGCGCTCGGCATGCGAGTGGTCGCGCGTGCGGGTCAGCAGGCGGCCGTCGCGCACGACGTACAGACGCGAGTCGCCGCAATGCAGCCAGGTGGCCGTGGCGTTCTGCAGCACGGCCGCGACGACGGTGGTGCGGGGCGTGTCGAGCATCGCCTTGTGGCTCGCGTACCGCATGATCTGCTGGTGCGCCGACATGGCCGACTCGGCCAGGAAGGCCTTCACGTCCTTCACGGTGGGGCGGGCCTCGCGCTGGTACAGCGCGGCGATGGTCTGCAGCGCCAGCTGGGCCGCCACTTCGCCTTCAGGATGGCCGCCCATGCCGTCGGCGAGCACGAACAGGCCCGACTCCCGCGTGTAGCAATAGCCCATGCGGTCTTCGTTCTTGAGACGGCCGCCCTTGCGGCTGACCTGGAACACGGAGAACTTCATGTCGATCAGGCCGGACGGGTGGTGGGCGCGGCGGCGCGCGGCAGGCTCTTCTTGTCGAAGGAGCGGATGTTGTCGATCGACAGGCGCACCTTTTCGCCGACCGTGAGCTTGGTGTAGCGGCGCTCGCCTTCGCGGCTGAGTTCCTTTTGCAACGCGAACACCGACTGCGGGCGCGAAAGCGGGTCGAGCGACATGCACCACTCGACCACCTCGATGAGGTTGTCGGAGTACACGCCGCGCAGGCGCGAGAGCGACAGGCTCAGGCGGTCTTTCTCGATGCGCCGGGGTGCGTCGTTGGGCGGGTAGCCCTGCATGCAGGCGTAGATGCAGGCGCCGATGGCGTAGATGTCGGTCCAGGGGCCCATCGACGAATCGCGTCGGTACATCTCGGGCGCGGCGAAGCCGGGGGTGTACATGGGGCGGATGAAGATGCCTTCCTTGCTGAGCACTTCGCGGGCGGCGCCGAAGTCGATCAGCACGGCGCGGTCGTCGTCGGTGACGAAGATGTTGGCGGGCTTGATGTCCAGGTGCAGCATCTTGTACTGGTGGACGATGCGCAGGCCGCGCAGGATTTCGTCGAACAGCGAACGGATGGTCGATTCGCGGAACACCTTCTGCCGCTTCAGGTCGCGTGCCGTGACCACGAAATCCTGCAGGGTCGCGCCCTCCAGGTAGTTCATGACCATGTAGACGGTCTCGTTTTCGCGGAAGAAATTGAGCACGCTGACCACCGACGCATGCGAAATCTGCGCGAGCGAGCGGCCTTCTTCGAAAAAGCTCTTGAGCCCCAGGCGGTACAGCGACAGCTTCTCGGGCGGCACCTGCGGCGCCAGTTCGCCGGGGCCCCGCGTGGCGAGCGACGAAGGCAGGTATTCCTTGACGGCGACCTGCTGGCCGTTCGGGTCGATCGCGAGGTAGACCACGCCGAAACCGCCCGCGGAAAGCCGGCGAACAACGCGATATCCGCCAATGACCGTATCGGGCAACAGGGGCGTAGGCTTGACCTTTGACATAATCCGGGAGTTTCGCCCGAAGGCGATGGTGCGGCAAGCGAACGCTGTACCGACGCCTCGGTGCTTGCAAGCAAAACCACAGTGAGGCGCAATGCCAGTTTACAGCATGACCGGCTACGCCAGCGGCCAGAACGGCCCCGCAGGCAGCCACTCCGAAGCCGATGCACGGCCCTCCGCCGCGGGCCGGCTCGGGGTCGAAATCCGCTCGGTCAACAGCCGCTTTCTCGACCTCACCTTCAAGCTCCCCGAGGAGTTGCGCCAGCATGAGACCGCGCTGCGCGAGCTGCTCACGGGCAAGCTCAAGCGCGGCAAGGTCGAGGTGCGCGCGGCCATCGAGAACACGTCCCAGGCGGGCGTGGTCGAGCCCTCCGTCAAGCTGCTTCAGCGGCTGAACGGCGTGCAGGACGGCATCCGTGCCTGGCTGCCCGGCGCCCGCGAGCTCAGCGTGGCCGACGTGCTGCGCCTGGCCGGCAGCGACGGCGCCACGCGCGGCGACTGGGGCCCCGACCTGCTCGACGTGGCAGGCAAGGCCCTGGAAGCCCTGATCTCCGCCCGCCAGCGCGAAGGCGCCCGGCTGGCCAAGATGCTCGAAGCGCACCTGGCGCAGCTGCGCACCCTGGTGCAGCAGGCCGGCCCGCTGGTACCGCAGCTGGTTGAACAGCAGCGCAACCGCTTCCTGGAACGCTGGCAGGAGGCCATGGGCCTGACCGCCGGCACGGGCGGCACGCTGCCCGAAGCCGCCCAGGACCGCGCCCTGACCGAAGCCACCGCCTTCGCGATTCGCATCGACGTGGCGGAAGAGCTCACCCGGCTGAACTCGCACCTCGACGAGATCGAGCGGCTGCTCAAGAAGGGCGGCGAGATCGGCAAGCGGCTGGATTTCCTGATCCAGGAACTGCACCGCGAAGCCAACACCCTGGGCTCCAAATCGGCCGCCCTGGAACTCACGCGCATCGGCGTGGACATGAAGGTCCTCATCGAGCAGATGCGCGAGCAGGTGCAGAACATCGAATGACGACGAGCCTACCCATGGACTACCCCGGCAATATCTTCGTGGTCGCTGCGCCCAGCGGCGCTGGTAAATCGAGCCTGGTCAAGGCGCTCATGGAGCTCGACTCGGCCGTTCAGCCCTCGGTCTCCCACACCACGCGCCCCCCGCGCGGACAGGAAAAACACGGCCGGGAGTACTTTTTCGCCTCCCCGAGCGAGTTCGACGCCCTGATTGCGGCCGACGGCTTCGTGGAATGGGCCCATGTGCACGGCCACCGCTACGGCACGTCGAAGAAGGCGGTCGAGGAGCGGGTGGCCCTGGGCACCGACGTGATCCTCGAAATCGACTTCCAGGGCGCGCTGCAGATCCGCAAGACCTTTGCCAATGCGGTCATGATCTTCATCCTCCCGCCCAGCTGGGAAGAGTTGCGCTCCCGCCTCGAGCGGCGCGGCGAGGACAGCGCGGCGGTGATCGAATTGCGCCTGAAGAATGCGGCCGAAGAGATGGCCCAGGCCGGAAAATTCGATTTCGTTATAATCAACGAGTTATTTGAGCGCGCACTTTTCGATCTCAAGGCGATCGTCCACGCGCAGCGGCTCCGGTATTCCGCACAGCGCAGAGCCCGTGCCGATACGTTCGCCGCACTGAACATCCCTTGAAATCCCCGCTCACCGACCGAAAGAATTCATCATGGCCCGCATCACCGTCGAAGATTGTCTCGTTCAGATCCCGAACCGTTTCCAGCTCGTTCTCGCCGCCACGTACCGTGCGCGCATGCTGAGCCAAGGCCACGCCCCCAAGATCGAGAGCAAGAACAAGCCCGCCGTCACGGCCCTGCGCGAAATCGCCGAAGGCAAGATCGGCATCGAGATGCTCAAAAAAGTGCCGGGCTGATCTGACGCAGCCCCGCAACGAAAAGGCACCGCATTGCGGTGCTTTTTTTACGTCTGGACGCGTCCACAGAGCGGTCACGCTAAAGTGGTAGCCATGAGCGCGGTCGCCAAACCTCCGTCCCCCACGCCGAAACCGAGTCCGGCGGCGCTGAACGCGGCCGCCGCGAGTTTTGCTGCGCTGACGGCCCGCCTCGACTACCTCAGCCCCGAAGACACCGAGCTGGTGCGCCGGGCCTACCGCTTCGCCGACGAAGCCCACCTCGGGCAGCTGCGCAACAGCGGCGAGCCGTACATCACGCATCCCATCGCCGTGGCGGCGCAGTGCGCCGAGTGGAAGCTCGACGCCCAGGCGCTCATGGCCGCGCTGCTGCACGATGCCATCGAGGACTGCGGGGTCACCAAGCCGGAACTCATCGAGCGCTTCGGCGCCCCGGTTGCCGAGCTGGTCGACGGGCTCACCAAGCTCGACAAGCTGCAGTTCAACACGCGCGAAGAGAACCAGGCCGAGTCCTTCCGCAAGATGCTGCTGGCCATGGCGCGCGACGTGCGCGTCATCCTGGTCAAGCTGGCCGACCGCACGCACAACATGCGCACGCTGGCCGATGCGCCGCGCGAGAAGTGGGCCCGCATCTCGCGTGAAACGCTCGAGATCTACGCCCCCATCGCGCACCGGCTGGGCCTGAACCAGACCTACCGCGAACTGCAGGACCTGTCGTTCCGCCACCTCAAGCCCTGGCGCTACGCCACGCTGGCCAAGGCCGTCGCCAAGGCCCGCGGACGACGACGAGACCTGATCCAGAAGGTGCAGAAAGAGGTCGAGACGGCCTTCTCCGCCGCCGGCATGACGCTGCGCATCGCGGGCCGCGAGAAAACGCTCTATTCCATCTACCGCAAGATGGAAGAAAAACACCTGAGCTTCGCGCAGGTCACCGACATCTACGGCTTCCGGCTCATCGTGCCGAACGTGATCGCCTGCTACACCGGCCTGGGCATCCTGCACCAGATGTACAAGCCGCTGCCGGGCAAGTTCAAGGACCACATCGCGATCGCCAAGCTCAACGGCTACCAGTCGCTGCACACCACGCTGGTGGGCCCTGCCGGCGTGAGCGTGGAGTTCCAGCTGCGCACCGAGGCCATGCATGTCGTGGCCGAATCGGGCGTGGCGGCGCACTGGCTTTACAAGGCCGCCGAGCCCAACGCCGCGAGCAACGACCGACTGGGCACCAAGTGGCTGCAGTCGCTGCTCGACATCCAGGACGAGACACGCGACGCCGCCGAGTTCTGGGACCACGTCAAGGTCGACCTGTTCCCTGATGCCGTCTACGTCTTCACGCCCAAGAGCCAGATCATGGCGCTGCCGCGCGGCGCCACGGTGGTCGACTTCGCGTACGCCATCCACAGCAACATCGGCGACCACACCTCGGCCGCGCGCATCAACGGCGACCAGGTCCCGCTGCGCACCGAGCTGAAGAACGGCGACGTGGTCGAAGTGATCACCGCGCCCGTGTCCACGCCCAACCCCGCCTGGCTGGGCTTCGTGCGCACCGGCCGGGCACGCTCCAAGATTCGCCACTACCTGAAGACGCTGGCGCATGCCGAGTCCGAAGGCTTGGGCGAGAAGCTGCTGGCGCAGGCGCTGCGCGCCGAAGGCCTTGGCAAGCTGCCCGAGGAAGACGACGAACACCAGGCACTGTGGGAGAAGCTGCTGCGCTTCACCGGCAACCGCACCCGCGCCGAGCTGCTGACCGACATCGGCCTGGGCAAGCGCATCGCGAGCATCGTCGCTAAGCGGCTCATGGCGCTATTGGCCGAGATCGGCGAGCGCCCTGACGCCCTGCTGCTCAGCCGCGAGCGCTTCACCTCGCACGAGGCCGTGTCGCAAGGCGCGGTGACGCTCGACGGCAGCGAGAACTCTTCCGTGCGCTTTGCGCAATGCTGCCGGCCCATTCCCGGCGACCAGATCGTCGGGTACCTCGGGCACGGCGAAGGGCTGGTGGTGCACACCGACGACTGTGGCGTGGGCCAGCGCCTGCGCAACAAGGACAGCGAGCGCTTCTTCGCGGTCGAATGGGCCGACGAGCCCACGCGTGCCTTCGAGACCGGCGTGGTCATCACCGTGCGCAACGACAAGGGCGTGCTGGCCCGCGTGGCGGCCACGCTGGCCGATGCCGAGGCCGACATCACGCACGTGGAAATGGCCGACGAGACCCCGCAGGACTCGACCGACCTGCGCTTCGTGATCGCAGTGCGCGACCGCACGCACCTCGACGCCGTGCTGCGCGCCGCGCGCCGGACCGCGTCGGTACTGACCGCGGCGCGGACGATTCCGGCGCCCTGACCTTCTTCTTCGTCAGTTCGCCGGCGTGCGCGGCGCCGGGTAGCTCACCGACAGGATCTCCACCTCATGCGCCCCGCCAGGGGTCACGAGCTTCACCACGTCGCCTTCGCGCGCCTTGAGCAGCGCGCGTGCGATCGGTGAAATCCAGCTGACTTCCGACTTGGCGCTCTCGGCCTCGTCGATGCCGAGAATGGTGACGCTGCGCTCGTCGCCGGTCTCATCGACATAGCGGACCGTGGCGCCGAAGAAGACCTGGTCGCGGCCATGGTGCACCGACGGATCGGTGATCTCCGCGATCTCGAGCCGCTTGCCGAGGAAGCGGATGCGCCGGTCGATCTCGCGCAGGCGCTTCTTGCCGTAGAGGTAGTCGCCGTTCTCGGAGCGGTCGCCGTTCTTCGCGGCCCAGTGCACGGCCTCGACGACCTTGGGGCGCTCCTCGTCCATCAGCTGCAGCAGTTCGTCGCGCAGGCGCGCGTAGCCCTCGGGCGTGATGTAGTTCTTGCTACCCGCCGGCAGCGCGGGTGCGGCGCCGCCTGCGCCGTCATCGTCGTCGTCCGCATCGGCGTCCGACTCCTTGGTGAATGCCTTGTTCAATGCAGAGCCCTTCAAATCGGAAATACTGGGCGCCCTTGCCGCGCCCTACAAGCCGGTAAGTTTGCCGCAACCGCAATCCCCAGGAGACAGGAGCCCCCGTGATCGCCACCGGACATTTCCCATGCCGTCGCCATGCCTCGGCGGGGCTTCATTTGTACGCTCTCGCGGTCCTTGCTGCCGCACTGGGCTTTCTTCCCTTCGACACCCACGCCAGGACGCAGACCTGCTTCGTCGTGAGCATCCACAGCGGCGACACCCTCACCGCCCGCTGCGGCGACGCGGCCAGCGCCAGTGCGTGGCGCCGCGTGCGCCTGCAGGGCATCGAGGCGCCAAAGCCGGGGCAGCCCTTCGCCGAGCAGGCCCGGCAGAAGATGCACGACATGGTTCGCCTGAAGCCAGCGGACGTCGACTGCGACGCTTCCACATCCCATGCCCGCGAGCGCATCTGCCGCGTGATGGTGACGCCGGACTCGGCACCCAACGGCCCGAGGACGCTCGACGCAGGCCTGGCACTGCTGACCGTCGGATTGGCACGCTGGCAGCCCGCGCAGGCGCAACGCCTGTCGCCCCAGGAGCGCGGGCAGTATGAATTCGCGGAGGAAGAAGCGAAGGCCAAACGGGCTGGCCTCTGGAAAGACGCGCGACCGACGCGACCTTGATGCGAGCGCGGCGCAATGACCGGCCAAAGAAAAAGGGTTAGCTCGAAAAACGAGCTAACCCTTGAAGAGTGGTGCGGCTGGCAGGAATTGAACCCACGACCCCTTGGTTCGTAGCCAAGTACTCTATCCAACTGAGCTACAGCCGCACAGCTTTCGATTATAGCGTGTTTTTTCGCCCACCCCAACCTTTGTGATCGAAAGCTGAAAATACGGACGACGGCCACCCGCAATGGGGCTTGTTGCAACGCATCCGACCCATGCCGTTCCAAAGAGGCCCTTCCGACCCGGTACACTCCGCCCCGCCCGGAATAAGCCTGGGCCGCCGTAGGCAACACGGCGCCATACCATCCAAGGAATACTGAATGAACCGCATCGAACTGGTCGAGAAGATCGCCACCACCCACAACCTGAGCAAGGCCGAGGCCGCACGCGTCCTCGAAACGATCACCAGCAGCGTCGTCGCTGCCGTGAAGAAGGGCGATTCGGTCCAGCTGGTCGGCTTCGGTACTTTCAAGCAAGTCGCACGCGCTGCACGCTCGGGCTTCAACCCCCAGGCCGGCACCAAGATCAAGATCGCCGCCACCAAGGTGCCGAAGTTCGTCGCCGGCGCTGCCTTCAAGGCCGCCATCGACCCCAAGGCCGCCAAGCGCAAGGCTGAAAAGGCCGCTGCTGCACCTGCTGCCAAGAAGGCCGCCGCTCCCAAGAAGGCTGCTGTCACCAAGGCTGCTGTCACGAAGGCAGTCGTCGCCAAGGCTCCCGCCAAGAAGGCCGTCGCCAAGAAGAAGTAAGACGCATGGTGCGACGCTGCGCAGGCCCGGCCTGGCAGCTGTCCGTATCGACGTCAAAAAGCCGCCCTCGGGCGGCTTTTTTTGTGGGCGCCTGCCGCGCAGCGAATGCGACAGCGAAACCCTCTTTGCGAGGGCCCAAACGAAAATAGCCTGGAAGAGAAACTCTTCCAGGCTATTCGAGAGATGGTGCGGCTGGCAGGAATTGAACCCACGACCCCTTGGTTCGTAGCCAAGTACTCTATCCAACTGAGCTACAGCCGCGCAGCCTTGAATTCTACCCCGCCAAAAGCGCTGTTCCGGTGAGGCCTTCAAAAAAGCTTCATCGCCTTGTGATGCGACGGCCTCAGGCCACCTGTTCGCCGCCCGCCTTGCGCCCCATCAGCCGTGCGGCCACGCGCTTCACCAGCAGGTAGAACAACGGCACGAAGAAGATGCCCAGTGCCGTCGCCGCAAGCACGCCGCCGAACACCCCGGTGCCGATCGCGACCTGGCTGCCCGAGCCCGCGCCCGTGGCCACCGCCAGCGGGATCACGCCCGCCAGGAAGGCCAGCGAGGTCATCAGGATCGGCCGCAACCGCAGGCGCGCGCCTTCGGCCACCGCCTCGAGCAGCGGCACGCCACGGCGCAGCGCGGCCTCCGCGAACTCGATGATCAGGATCGCGTTCTTGGCCGACAGGCCGATGGTCGCGAGCAGGCCGACCTGGAAGTAGATGTCGTTCGACAGCCCGCGCAGCGCCGCCGCGATCACCGCGCCGAGCACGCCCAGCGGAATCACCAGCATCACCGACACCGGCACCGACCAGCTCTCGTACAGCGCCGCCAGGCACAGGAAGACCACGAGGATCGACAGCGCGAACAGCAGCGGCGCCTGCCCCCCCGACAGCCGCTCCTGGTACGACAGGCCGCTCCAGGCCTGGCCCGTGCCGCTCTGCTTCTTCGCGAGGGTCTCGATGGCCGCCATGGCCGTGCCCGAGCTCGTGCCCTGCGCGGCCGCGCCCTGGATCTGCACCGCGGGCAGGCCGTTGTAGCGCTCGAGCTGCGACGCGCCCTGCGACCAGCGCGTGGTGGCAAAGGCCGAGAACGGCGTCATCGCGCCCGTGCTGCCGCGCACGAACCACTGGCCGATGTCGTCCGGCGCCGAGCGGTACGGCGCATCAGCCTGCACGTACACGCGTTTCACGCGGCCGCGGTCGATGAAGTCGTTGACGTAGCTGCCACCCCAGGCAATGCCCAGCGTGGTGTTCACGTCGTCCAGCGACAGCCGCAGCGCCGAGGCCTTCAGCTGGTCGATGTCGACCTGCAACTGCGGCGTGCCGGCCACGCTGTTGGCGCGCACCGACTGCAGGCGCTTGTCCTTGTTGGCCTCGCGCACCAGTTTTTCGCGTGCCTGCAACAGCCGCTCGGCGCCCATGCCCGAGGTGTCCTGCAACCAGAACTCGAAGCCGTTCGATTCGCCCAGCCCTTCGATGGGCGGCGGCACCATGCCGAAGACCTCGGCGTCGCGCTGCTGTTTGGCCAGCGCCTTGCCGGCACGCTCGACGATGGCGTGCGCGCGCTTGTCGGCACTGGCGCGCTCGGACCAGTCCTTCAGCGAGACAAACGTCATGCCCATGTTCTGCCCCGAGCCGCTGTAGCTCCAGCCGGTGAGCGTGAAGATGGTGTCGGTCGTGTCCTTCTCTGTCTCGAGAAAATGCTTTTCGATGGTGCGGTTCACTTCGTCGGTACGGCCCGAGGTGGCGCCGGCCGGCAGCGTCGCGATCACCATCACGCTGCCCTGGTCCTCTTCCGGCAGGAAGCCGCCGGGCAGGCTCAGGTACAGCAGGCCCATGCCGGCCACGATGGCGACATACACCGCCGTGAAGCGCAGCGGCTTGCGCAGGATGCGGCCCAGCACGCCCACGTAGCGGCCCTGCGCGGCGTCGAAGCGGCGGTTGACGGCGCCCAGGAAGCCGCGTGTGCGCGGCGGCACGCCGGCCTTCAGGAAACGCGCGCACAGCGCCGGAATGAGCACGATGGCCACCACCACCGACAGCACCATCGACGCGATGATGGTCACCGAGAACTGCCGGTAGATCACGCCCACCGAGCCGCCGAAGAAGGCCATGGGCAGGAACACCGCCGACACCACCACCGCGATGCCGACCAGCGCGCCGGTGATCTCCTTCATCGACTGGATCGTGGCCGCCTTCGCATCGAGCCCCTCTTCGTGCATGACGCGCTCGACGTTCTCCACCACCACGATCGCGTCGTCCACCAGCAGGCCGATGGCCAGCACCATGCCGAACAGCGTGAGCACGTTGATCGAATAGCCGAAGGCCGCCAGCACGCCGAAGGTGCCCAGCAGCACCACCGGCACGGTGATCGCGGGGATCACCGTGGCGCGCCAGTTCTGCAGGAAGAGGAACATCACGACCACCACCAGCGCGATGGCCTCCAGCAGCGTGCGGATGACCGACTGGATCGAGATCTTGACGAAGCGTGTCGTGTCTTCCGCGTAGGCCACGCGCAGGCCCGCAGGCAGCGAGCGCTCGAGCTCGGCGATGCGCGCCTTCACCGCGCGGGCGGTGGTCAGCGCGTTGGCGCCGGGCGCCAGCATCACGGCCGAGCCCGCGGCCGGGTGGCCGTTCAGGCGCGTGGTCTCGGCATACGACTCGCTGCCGATTTCCACCCGCGCCACGTCGCCCAGCCGCACCACGGCACCGTCGGCCTGCGTCTTGAGGACGATGGCCTTGAACTGGTCGGGCGTCTGCAGCCGTGACATCGCGGTGACGGTGGCGTTCAGGTGCTGCGTCGGCGCCGATGGCCGCGCGCCGATCTCGCCCACCGACACTTGCGTGTTCTGCGCGGTGATGGCAGCCGTGACGTCGGACGGCATCAGCTGGTAGCTGGCCAACCGGTGCGGGTCGAGCCAGATGCGCATGGCGTACGCCGCGCCGAAGGCCTGCACCGAGCCCACGCCGTCGACGCGGCTGATGGGGTCGCGCAGGTTGCTGGCCATCCAGTCGGCAATGTCGGTGTCGGTGCGCTGGCCGGTCTCGTCGTAGAGCGCCACGATCAGCAGGAAGTTGTTTTGCGACTTGGCGACCGTCACGCCCTGCTGTTGCACCGCCTGCGGCAGCCGGCTGGTGGCCTGGCTGACCTTGTTCTGCACCTGCACCTGCGCGGTGTCGGGGTCGATGCCCTGGCGAAAGGTGACGTTGATCTCGGCCCAGCCGGCGGCGCTGCTGGTCGACTTGAAGTACATCAGGCCGTCGATGCCCTTGAGCTGCTGCTCGAGCACCTGCGTGACGCTGTTTTCCACCGCCTGCGCCGAGGCGCCGGGGTAGTTGGCCGACACGACCACGGTCGGCGGCGCGATGTCCGGGTACTGCGACACCGGCAACGTGCGAATGGCCACGCCGCCGGCCAGCATGATGAGGATGGCAATGACCCAGGCGAAGACGGGCCGCAGGATGAAGAAATGAGCGATCACGGGAGGTTGCGGTTTCTCGTCAATCGGCCGGCGAAGGCGCAGCGGCGGACGAAGCGCCCGCCGTGGACACCGGCACCGGCTTCACTTTTTCGCCGGGACGCGCGCGCTGCAGGCCGTCGACCACCAGGCGGTCGCCCTCGCGCAGGCCCCGGGTCACGACCCAGTGCTCACCCTCGGTGCTGCGCACTTCGAGCGCGCGCAGCTCCACCTTGTTGTCGGGCGCCACCACCAGCGCGGTCGGCTCGCCCTTCTCGTTGCGGGCCACGCCGCGCTGCGGCGCCAGGATGGCCTGGCGCTCCACGCCAGACTCGACCTGCGCGCGCACGTACATGCCCGGCAGCAGCAGCCCTTGCGGGTTCGGAAATTCCGCGCGCAGCGTGACCGAGCCGGTGGCCTCGTCGACGGCCACTTCGGAGAACTTCAGCGTGCCGGCATGCGGGTAAGGCAGGCCGTCTTCCATGCGCAGGCGGACCTGGGTGCTGGCCGGCGCCATGTCGCCCGAGATGAAGCGGCGCTTGAGCTTCGTCAACGCCAGGCTCGACTGCACCACGTCGACGTAGATCGGGTCGAGCCGCTGGATCGTGGCCAGCGCCATCGCCTGGCCCGGCGCCACGAGCGCGCCTTCAGTCACGGCAGAGCGGCCGATGCGTCCCGCGATGGGCGCGGTGATGCGCGTGAAGTCGAGGTTGATGCGCGCCGCCTTCACGGCCGCCTGCGCGGCCTTCACGCCGGCTTGCGCCTGCACCAGCGCCGCCTGCGCCTCTTCGTGTTCCTGCCTGCTCACGGCATTGGCCTTGACCAGCTCGCCGAAGCGATCGGCCTTGCCGCGCAGGCTGGCGATGGTGGCCTGCGAGGTGGCCAGCGCGGCCTGCGCCTGCTCGTGCGCGGCCTCGAACGGGCCGGGCTCGATCTCGTACAGCACCTGGCCCGCGCGGACCATGCCGCCCTCTTCGAACAGCCGCTTGCGCACGATGCCGTTGACCTGCGGCCTCACCTCGGAGACGCGGTAGGCGGCCATGCGGCCCGCGAGCTCGGTGTGCACAGCCACGTCGCTGGCGTGCAGCGCCACCACGCCGACTTCGGGCGGCGCGTCATCGGTGGTGGAAGCCTGCTTGGCGCCGCATGCAGCGAGCGCGAGCAGGGACATCGGAAGCAGGAGCTTGAAAAGCGGGGTCATGGCCATCGGGAATCGCAGTGCGGCGTGCGCAGGGATCACCCGGCTCGTTACATTTGCACTCAAATGGTGCATTCTGCCTTCGATGTTGCATTGCAACCTGAAGGAATCCTGTGTTTGCCGTAGGTGAAATCGGCGGCGGCCGCTAGCCTCGCTCGCGCCCTCGCGGCTGCAAAGAAAAAGGCCGCGCAATGCGGCCTTCGTCGGAGTGTCTACAGAAGGGGAATGTGTGGTGGTAGGCCGTGAGTGGCTTGAACACTCGACCAACGGATTATGAGTCCGCTGCTCTAACCAACTGAGCTAACGGCCCACGCGGGCCCGATTCTATGCGCCGCGCGCGGCCACTTACTTGCGGTGGCTCAGCGCGTTGCTCACCAGCCGCGACGTGATGTCGACGATCTGGATCATGCGGTCGTACGGCATGCGGGTCGGGCCGATCACGCCCAGCGTGCCGACCACCTGGCCGTCCACCTCGTAATTGGCGCTGACGATCGACAGCTCCTCGAAGGGCACGACCTGGCTTTCGCCGCCGATGAAGATGCGCACGCCCTCGGCCTTGCTCGACACGTCGAGCAGCCGCATCAGCTGCGCCTTCTCTTCAAAAAGATCGAAGGCGCGCCGCAGCTGCCCCATGTCGCTGGAAAAATCGGTCACCGACAGCAGGTTGCGCTCGCCGGAAATCACGACGTCGTCGGCCTGGGCGTCTGTGAGCACTTCGGAGCTGACCTGCACCGCGGCCTGCATCAGCGCGGCGATTTCACCGCGCAGCTTCTCGACCTCGGACTGCAGCCGGTCGCGCACCTGCTCGATCGTCAGGCCCGCGAAGTGCGCGTTGATGTAGTTCGAGGCTTCCACCAGTTGCGACTGCGAATAGTCGGATTCCGGGAAGATCACGCGGTTCTGCACGTCGCCGTCGGGCGACACGATGATCACCAGCAGCCGCCGCTCCGACAGGCGCAAAAATTCGATCTGCTTGAACACCGAGACGCGCCGCGGCGCCATCACGACGCCCACGAACTGCGACAGGTTCGACAGCAGGTGCGCGGCGTTGGCGATCACCTTCTGCGGCTGGTCGGCCGCCAGGCTCGGCGTGCTCATCTGCTCGCGCTGCGCGGTCAGCATGGTGTCGACGAAGAGCCGGTAGCCGCGCGTGGTCGGCACGCGCCCGGCTGAGGTGTGGGGGCTGGCAATGAGTCCCAGCGCCTCGAGGTCGGACATGACGTTGCGGATGGTCGCGGGCGAGAGATCCAGCCCCGCCGAACGCGAGAGCGTGCGCGATCCGACGGGTTGCCCATCGGCGATGTAACGCTCGACCAGCGTCTTCAACAGCAACTTGGCACGGTCGTCCAGCATTGCAAGATTTTAGTGTTGTAATTTGTGAGCTATGACCTCACGCTTTCGTCACGTCGCCCTGATCGGCAAATACCAGGCTTCCGGCGCCCGGGCGCAAGCCGATGCGCGCGACGGCGTGATGGAGGGCATTGGCGCCTTCCTCGAATCGCAGGGTTGCACGGTGTTCGTGGAGCGTTCGTCCTGCGAGGACACCGACGCCCCACCCCACCCGCGTTACCAGGCACTGTCGGTCGAAGAAATCGGCCAGCGCTGCGACCTCGGCCTCGTGGTCGGCGGTGACGGCACCATGCTCGGCATCGGCCGGCAGCTCGCGTGCTACGGCATCCCGCTGATCGGCATCAACCGCGGCCGGCTCGGCTTCATCACCGACATCCCGCTCGACAACTACCAGGCCACGCTGATCCCGATGCTGGCCGGCGAATACGAAGAAGACCACCGCAGCCTGATGCACGCGCAGGTGCTCCGCGACGACGCCGTCGTGTTCGATGCGCTCGCGATGAATGACGTGGTGGTCAACCGCGGTGCCACCTCGGGCATGGTCGAGATGCGCGTCTCGGTGGGCCGCCATTTCGTGGCCAACCAGCGCGCCGACGGGCTGATCATCGCGTCGCCCACGGGTTCGACGGCCTACGCGCTGTCGGCCGGCGGGCCGTTGCTGCACCCGGCGGTGCCAGGCTGGGTGATGGTGCCGATCGCGCCGCACACGCTGTCCAACCGCCCCGTATTGCTGCCCGACGCCGACGAGATCGTGATCGAGTTGGTGAGCGGGCGCGACGCCAGCGCCAATTTCGACATGCAGTCGCTCGCCTCGCTCGCCATCGGCGACCGCGTGGTGGTGCGCCGCTCCGACTTCCGGGTGCGCTTTCTGCACCCGCGCGGCTGGAGCTACTTCGACACGCTGCGGAAAAAACTCCATTGGAACGAAGGGGGCTCCTGAATGAAGGACCACGCCCCCAGCTTGAGGACGAACTGAGATGGCTTTGCGACGCATCGCACTGCGCGACTTCGTGATCGTGCGGTCCCTTGAACTCGACCTGTCCGCCGGCTTCACGGTGCTGACCGGGGAAACCGGCGCCGGCAAGTCCATCCTGATCGACGCGCTGCAGCTGGCACTGGGCAACCGCGCCGACGCCGGTGCCGTGCGCGAAGGCGCCGAGCGGCTCGACGTGAGCGCCGAGTTCGACGCCGACCCGGCCCTGGCCAGCTGGCTCGACGAAGGCGGCTTCGAGGCCGGCGACGGCCTGCTGCTGCGCCGCACGGTCGATCTGCAGGGACGCAGCCGCGGCTGGATCAACGGCAGCCCCGCCACCGCCACGCAGCTGCGCGAACTCGGCGACCGCCTGCTCGACATCCACGGCCAGCACGCCTGGCAGAGCCTGACCCGCCCCGAGGCCGTGCGCGGCCTGCTCGACGCCTATGCCGGCGCGCGCACCGACGCGCTCGACGCCGCCTGGCAGAGCTGGCGCCAGGCGCTCTCGGCGCTCGAGCACGCACGCTCGGCGCAAGACTCGCTGCAACGCGAGCGTGAGCGGCTGCAATGGCAGATTTCCGAAGTCGCCAAGCTGGCGCCAGGCGCCGACGAGTGGGACGAACTCTCGGCCCACCACTCGCGCATCTCGAACGCGCAGGCGCTCATCGACGCCGCCCAGGGCGCGAGCCAGGCGCTCGAAGACGACGACAACGGCGCCCTCGCCGCCCTCACGCGCGCCGCGACGCTGCTGCAGAACTGCGAGCACATCGAGCCCGAATTCCGCACGCTGGGCGAGGTGCTGGCGTCCTGCGTGGCGCAGGCCTCGGACGCGGCGCACTCACTGCACGGCTACCTGCGCGACACCGACACCGATCCCAAGACCCTCGCCGAACTCGACGAGCGCATGGGCCTGTGGATGTCGCTCGCGCGCCGCTACAAGCGCACGCCCGCCGAGCTGCCCGCGCTGCTGGCCGGCTGGCAGGCGGAGCTGCAGGCACTCGACGCACAAAGCGACCTTGAAGGCCTGGAGCGCGCCGAGCAGAACACGCAACAGGCCTACATGAAGGAAGCCAAGGCCCTCGGCAAGATCCGCAAGCAGGCGGCGCCGCGCCTGGCCCAGGCGGTCACGCAGGCGATGCAGGGCCTGGGCATGCAGGGCGGGCGTTTCGACGTCGAACTGCAGCCGCTGGCACAGCCCAGTCGAGCCGGCCTCGAAGAAATTTCGTTCCTGGTGGCCGGCCACGCCGGCAGCACGCCGCGCGCCATCGGCAAGGTGGCCTCGGGCGGTGAACTCTCGCGCATCGCGCTGGCCATCGCCGTGACGACCAGCGAACTGGGCGCCGCGCAGACGCTGATCTTCGACGAGGTCGATGCCGGCGTCGGCGGTGCCGTTGCCGAAACCGTGGGCCGCCTCATGAAGCAACTCGGCCGCGACCGCCAGGTGCTCGCCGTGACCCATCTTCCGCAGGTGGCAGCCTGCGCCGATCACCACCTCGTGGTCGCCAAGCGCCAGACGACGGCGGCCGGCACGGACGGCCCGCGCACCGAAAGCGGCGTGTCGCGCCTCGCCGCTGACGACCGCGCCCGCGAAATCGCCCGCATGCTCGGCGGCGAAAAGGTGTCGGCTACCTCGCTGGCCCATGCGCGCGAAATGCTGGGCCACAAGACGCCGGCGACCGCCCCATGAACATGAATCTCGACCTCGTCCTCATCACCGGCATGTCGGGCTCCGGCAAGTCGGTGGCGCTGCACGCGCTGGAAGACGCCGGCTACTACTGCGTCGACAACCTGCCGCCCGAACTGCTCACCGCTTTCATCGCGCTGCAGCACGAACAGCAAGCCACGCGCGTGGCGATCGCGATGGACGTGCGCAGCGGCGTGTCGCTGCCGATCGTTCCGCAGCAGCTCGAAGCGCTGCGCGCCGACGGCGTCTCGCTGCGCTCGCTGTTCCTCGACGCGACCACCGACGCGCTGCTGCGTCGCTATTCGGAAACCCGCCGGCGCCACCCGCTCTCGCGCCAGGAAAGCCGCACCGACGTGCCCGAACAGCACCGCGTGCTGGTGCAAGCCATCGAACTCGAACGCGAATTGCTGGCCGACCTGCGCGACGGCGCCGACGTGATCGACACCAGCCTCATCCGCCCCGCGCAGCTGCAGAGCTACATCAAGGGGCTGATCTCGGCGCCGCAGAACGCGCTGACGCTGGTGTTCGAATCGTTCGCCTTCAAGCGCGGCGTGCCGCTCGATGCCGACTACGTGTTCGACGTGCGCATGCTGCCCAACCCGCACTACGTGCCGGCGCTGCGCGCGCTGACGGGCCGCGACGAGCCGGTGATCGAATGGCTGCGCGAGCACGACGATGTGGCGCGCATGTTCGACGACATCGAGCAGTTCCTGACGCACTGGCTCGACGCACTGGCGCGCGACCACCGCAGCTACGTGACGGTGGCCATCGGCTGCACGGGCGGGCAGCACCGGTCGGTGTTCCTGGTCGAGCAGCTGGCGCGCGCCTTCGGCGCCCGCTGGGGCGCACTCAAGCGCCACCGCGAACTCGACGCCTGACGGCGGCGAAGCCGGCCTACCGCCGGGGCCGTTCAGGCCTCGGCGGTTTCCAGCAGCTTGCGCATCGGGGCGGGCAGCCCCAGCCGGCTCCACTCCTGCGCCTCGACCCAGCGCGCGCCCTCGCCTTGCGGCTGGACGCCCTGGAGCAGCACGGGGTGCAGGTGCAGGTCCTTGTGGGTCAGCACGTGCACGAAGGGTGGCAGTTCCTGCGTGTCATGCGCCGCGCCCGACGGCAGGGCCGCGAGCAGGTCGTCGTGGCTGTCGAAGACCGGCAGGCAATGCAGCCCCGCCCAGATGCCCTTGGCCGGCCGCTTCTCCAACCACACGCGCCCTTGCGCGTCACGCGCCAGCAGCACCCACAGCGACTGGGCGCTGCGCTTGAGCTTGCGCGTCTTCACCGGATAGCGCTCGGGCGCGCCCTGGCGCAGGCCCACGCAGCTCGCGTTCACCGGGCAGATCATGCAACTGGGCTTGCGCGGCAGGCAGACCGTGGCGCCCAGGTCCATCAGGCCCTGCGTGTAGCTCGCCACCGCCTCGCGCTGGCCTTCTGGCGGCAGCAGTTGCGTGGCGAGGTCCCACAGCGCGCGCTCCTGCGCCGACGACGACATGTCGCCGTCGAAGCCGAGCACGCGCGTCAGCACGCGCTTCACGTTGCCGTCGAGGATCGCCACGCGCTCGCCGAAACAGAAGGCCGCAATGGCGGCCGCCGTCGAACGACCGATGCCGGGCAGGGTCACGAGTTCGGCGGCGGCGTGCGGAAAGGCGCCGCCGAAGCGCGCGACCACCTCCTGCGCGCAGCGGTGCATGTTGCGCGCACGGCTGTAGTAGCCCAGGCCGCTCCACAGGCCGAACACCTCGTCCTCGGTGCCGGCGGCCAGCGCCGCCACGTCCGGGAAGCGCTCGAGAAAGCGCGCGAAGTAGCCCAGCACGGTCGTGACCTGGGTCTGCTGGAGCATCACCTCCGAGAGCCAGACACGGTAGGGGTCGCGCGTGTTCTGCCACGGCAGCTCGCTGCGCCCGTGGCTGCGCTGCCAGCGCACGATCTGTGCGGCGAATTCGGGAGGCAGCGGCGGAGGTGGGGAGACGGCCGCCCGCGCGGCGGTGCGCTCAGGCCGCACGCAGTTGCTCGCCCGCGATGGCGGCGGCCGCGACAGGCGGCTGGCTGCCGTGCTGCGCGATCAGCGAGGTGAACTCGTGCAGCCGCTCCTGCAGCGCGGCCAGGTGGCTTTCTTGCGCGGCGATCTCGGCCAGCCGGTCGTCGAGGCTGCCCGCGGCGTTCTGGATGCGTTCGATCGCCTCGATGCGCTTGCTGAAATTGCGGCGGCGCTCCTTGAGCTGCGCATCGATCTGCGCGCTGGCGCCCTTGCTCCAGCGCTCGACCTCGGTCATGGCGGCTTCGTTGACGAGCCGCAGCCGGCTGGCCAGCGCGCGCACCAGCTTGTCGCAGAAGTCGGCCTGCGCGAGCTTGATCAGGTTGCCCACGCCCAGGTAGTGGATGTGGCTGCGCTCGATCTGGCCCAGCTCCTGCTCGAAGCCGCTCAGGTCGGGCTCGGCCGGCGCCTGCAGCGTGAAACCCTGCTCGGCGTTGAGCTGGCGGAAGGTGGCGTGCAGCATCGACTGGATCTCGGCCGTCGTCGCCTGCACTTCGCGCAGGTTGTTGCGCAGCGCATCGAAGGTTTCGCCGTACACCTTGCGCACGTTGAACTTGACGCCGGGGCGCTTGAGCGCCGCGGCCAGCTTGACCATGTCGGCCTTGAGTGCCGTGCGCCCGAGCACCGCGTACACCTCGCGCAGCAGCTTGCCCTGCACCGAGCGCAGCGCCAGGATGCGGGTGTTGCTGCCCTCGAATTCAGCATGTTCCTGGTCGATGCGCGCACGCATGTGGCGGATCACCGACACGTTCTTGCCGCGCAGGCCCTGCAGCTCCAGCGCCTGCTCCGACAGGTCGCGCTGGCGCACCTTCAACAGGCGCTCGGCCTCGGTGCGCAGCGCGGTCATGCCGGCGTCGACCGCCAGCCGCAGCATGGTTTCGCGCTTGCCGAGCACGCCTTCGCCGAGCAGCGCCTCGAGCGCCGGCAGCCGGCTGGCGTCGAGCAGGGTCGCGTCGTGAGCGATCTTGGCCTGCAGGCCCTTCTGCGCCGACACCGGCAGCACCTGCGCCAGCGGCACTTCGAGCAGCCGGGCCGCGCCTTCACGCTGGCGCTCGATCTGCTGCGCGATCTGCGCCGGGGTGCTCAGCGTGTCCCACAGCGTGTCGATCTTGTTGAGCACAACGAAGCGCGTGTCGTGGCTCTCGTCGCCGGTGATCAGGTGCTCGCGCCAGATCGACAGGTCGGAGCGGGTCACGCCGGTTTCGGCGCCCAGGATGAAGACCACGGCATGCGCCTGCGGGATCAGGCTCACGGTGAGTTCGGGCTCGGCACCGATCGCGTTCAGGCCGGGCGTGTCGAGGATCACGAGCCCCTGCTCCAGCAGCGGGTGCGGCATGTTCAGCACCGCATGACGCCAACGCGGAATCTCGACGCGGCCTTCGGCGTCCTGCACCGGGTTGTCGTCGGGCGTCTCGGGGTTCCAGAAACCGAGCGCGCGGGCTTCGTCCTTGCTCACCCAGCGGACTTCGGCCACCTTGCCCATGGCCCGGGCCAATTGCTCGGCGTCGCCCACCTCGATGGGCAGCTCGGTCCAGCGCGTGGGCCGCTCGCGCCAGTGGGCGAGCGAATGCGGCTCCAGGCGGGTTTCGATGGGCAGCAGGCGCAGCTTGGGCGCCAGTGCGGCGTCGTAGCCCAGCTCGGTCGGGCACATCGTGGTGCGCCCTGCGCTGGCCGGCATGATCCGCCGCCCGTAGCCGGCAAAGAAGATCGCGTTGATCAGCTCCGACTTGCCGCGCGAGAACTCGGCCACGAAGGCCACCATGACCTTGCTGGTGCGGATCTGGTCTTCGAGGGCGCGCAGCCGTTCGGCCACGGCCTGGTCGAGCAGCTCGTTGTCGGTCAGCCAACGGGACAGCCACTGAAGGCGGCGGGCGAAGTTGCTCCGCCAGGCGCCGTGCTGATCGAGCTGTTGGTTGAAAGAGCGGCTCAAGGGGAAGATGTAAGTAAGAATTTACAAATATAACATCGCCGCATGGCGAACGGGGTACCAACAGGAGTTTGCCCCGAAGCGGCCGCCACGGGGCCCGCCTTCCCTAGGATTTCTGGCAATGGGGGCAGTAATAAGTAGAGCGCTGCCCCTGTTTCAGCTGCCGGATCGGCGTGCCGCACACACGGCACGGCTCGCCCGTGCGCCCGTAGACGGTCGCTTCGAGCTGGAAGTAGCCGCTTTGCCCATCCACGTTCGAGAAGTCGCGCAAGGTGCTGCCGCCCTTCTCCACCGCCCGCGCCAGGATGTCGCGCACCGCCGCATGCAGCTTGGCCGCGCGCGGCCGGCTGATGCGCGCCGCCGACAGGGTCGGGCGGATGCCGGCCATGAACAGCGCCTCCGACGCGTAGATGTTGCCCACCCCCACCACCACGTCGCCCGCGAGCAGCACCTGCTTGATGGCCGTGCGGCGTTTCTTCAGCCCGGCATGGAAGGCGTCGAGGTCGAAGTCATCGCCCAGCGGCTCCATGCCCAGCCCGCCGAGCAGCTTGAGGGCCCAGGGCGCCTCTTCGTCGTCCACGTAGACCACGGCGCCGAAGCGGCGCGGGTCGTTCAGCCGCAGGGTCCCGAGTTCGGTGACGAGGTCGAAGTGGTCGTGCACGCCGGGCTCCGGCAGGTGGATGTCGAAACGCAGGCTGCCCGACATGCCCAGGTGCAGCAACAGCAGCCCGCGGTCCAGGTCGATCAGCAGGTACTTGCCGCGGCGGCGCACCTCGCGCACGCGGCGCCCGACGAGCGCCTGCGGCACCACCATCAGCGCCCAGCGCAGCGGCTTGCCGATACGCACGGACTCGATGCGCGCGCCGGCGATGCGGTCGGCAAAGCCGCGCCGGGTGACTTCGACTTCGGGTAGTTCAGGCATGAAAAGTAAAACTCCGGCAGCGACGAAGCCCCATGCGGCACTCGTTCAAATGGCTGGATTATTATGGTCAGATGAACCCATCGCCCCGCCGTCACCGCCTTGCGGCGGCCGCGTCTCTCGTGCTGCTTGCCTACACAACGCACGCACAGTCTCTTGAACCCACCGCCGCCGGCAACCCGCCTCCCGTCATCGAGCGCACGGCACCGCCGAAGCCGCCGGTGCGCCCCCGGACGACCCCTGCTGCCGCCAAGCCGGCCGCCGAAGCCGCGCAGCCGTCGGCGCTGACGGCCGACCTGTTCTACGAAATCCTCATGGGCGAGATCACCGCCCGCTCGGGCGATCCCGGCTCCGGCTATTCGCTGGTGCTCGACGCCGCCCGGCGCCTGCGCGACGGCAAGCTGTTCCAGCGCGCGGTCGAAATCGCGCTGCAGTCGCGCTCCGGCGACGCCGCCATTTCCGCGGCACGCGCCTGGCAGGAAGCACTGCCCAATTCACGCGATGCCCGGCGCATCGAGTTGCAGATCCTGATCGCGCTGAACCGCATCAGCGAAACCGTCGAACCGCTGCGCGCCGAGGTGGCCGCCACCTCGCAGATCGAACGCCCCCTGCTGATGGCGGTGATCGCGCGCACCTACGGCCGCGCCGCCGACAAGAAGCTGGCCGCCTCGGTGGTCGAGCAGGCGCTGGTCGACGAACTCAAGAGCCCGACCACCGGCGGACTGGCCTGGGCCACCGTGGGCCGGCTGCGCCTGAACGCCGGCGACCCCTCGGGGGCGCTGGATGCCGCGCGCAAGGGGCAGGCCATCGATCCGTCGTCCGAGGCGCCCTCGGCGCTGGCGCTCGAGCTCATCGACCCGGGCCAGCCGCTGGCCGAGCCGATCGTCACGCGCTACCTCGCGAACAACCCCAAGGCCTCGCCCGACCTGCGCATCGCGTACGCACGCACGCTGGTCGAGAACCGCCGCTTCAGCGACGCCAGCACGCAGCTGCAGACCCTGACCGCCGCGCGCCCCGAGCTGGCGGAGCCGTGGCTGCTGCTCGGCAGCCTGCAGATGCAGGCCCGCCAGGAAGCGGCGGCCGAAACCTCGCTCAAGCGCTACGTCGACCTGATGACGGCGCCGGGCCAGAGCCAGGACGCCGGTGACGTCGCCGACCGCAAGCGCGGGCTGACGCAGGCGTACCTCGTGCTCTCGCAGCTGGCCGAGCGGCGCAAGGATTTCCAGGCGGCCGACCGCTGGATCACGCGCATCGACAGCACTGACAACCAGAGCGCCATCCAGGGCCGCCGCGCCAGCCTGCTCGCCAAGCAGGGCAAGCTGCCCCAGGCCCGCGAGCTGCTGCGCGCGCTGCCCGAGCGCACGGCGGAGGAACGCAAGCAGAAACTGCTGGCCGAAACCCAGCTGCTGCGCGAAGCCAAGCAATACCAGGCCGCCTACGACCTGCTGGCCCAGGCCTCGGCCGCCGCGCCGGACGACGGCGACCTCGTCTACGACCAGGCCATGATGGCCGAGAAGCTCAACCGCCTGGACGACATGGAGCGGCTGCTGCGGCGCCTCATGACGCTCAAGCCCGAGAGCCAGAACGCCTACAACGCGCTGGGCTACTCCTTTGCCGATCGCAAGATCCGGCTCGACGAGGCCCGCACGCTCATCCAGAAAGCGGTGCAGCTCGCGCCCGAAGACCCGTTCATTGCCGACAGCCTGGGCTGGGTCGAGTTCCGGCTCGGCAACACGGCGGAGGCGATCCGCATCCTCGAGGCGGCCTACAAGACGCGGCCCGACCCCGAGATCGGCGCGCACTTCGGCGAAGTCCTGTGGTCGGTCGGCCAGAAGGACCGCGCGGTCGCGATCTGGAAAGAATCGCTGCTGACGGACGCCGAAAACGAGACGCTGCAGGAAACCCTCAAGCGCCTGCGCGTCAAACCCTGAATGGCACCGATCACGTACACGGCTCCCGCGCGGGGCGATGGGTCCCTCACCCGCCGCGCGGCGCTCGGCGCGGGCGGCAGCGCACTGCTGCTGTGGCTCGCGGGCTGCGCCCAGCTCTCGGGCGGCACCGCTGCCGCGCCCGGACGTTCGGCCAGCTGGAGCGGGCGAATGTCGCTGCGCATCGACAGCGAACCGGTCCAGACCTTTGCCGCCCTGTTCGAGCTGCGCGGCTCGGCCGAGACCGGCGACCTGACGCTGACCACGCCCATCGGCAGCACGCTGGCCCAGCTGCACTGGGCGCCGGGTGAAGCCCTGCTGAAGAACGGCAGCGAGACCCGCCGCTACGACTCCGTCGACGCGCTGATCGAAGCCGCTACCGGCGCCGCCATTCCGGTGGGCGCGCTGTTCGGCTGGCTCGACGGCCGCGCCGACCCCGTGCCCGGCTGGCGCGCCGATCTGGGCCAGCTGTCGAACGGCAAGCTGCAGGCCACCCGCGAATCCCCTGCGCCACGGGCAGACCTGCGCATCGTGTTCGAACGCTCATGAAGGCGATCTACGACCTTCCCGCGCCGGCCAAGCTGAACCTGTTCCTGCACATCACCGGGCGGCGCGACGACGGCTACCACCTGCTGCAGTCGGTCTTCATGCTGATCGACTGGTGCGACACGCTGCACGTCGAACTGCGCAACGATGGCCAACTGAGCCGCGAAGACCTCACCACGCCGCTGCCGGCCGACGACCTCGTACTGCGCGCCGCCCGTGCGCTGCAGGCGCATGCCGCACCGGGCCAGGGCGCGCACATCGGCATCGCCAAGCACGTGCCGGCGCAGGCGGGCATGGGCGGAGGGTCGTCGGACGCGGCCACCTGCCTGCTCGCGCTCAACCGCCTCTGGAACCTGAACCTGCCGCTGTCGCGCCTGGCGCAGATCGGGCTGAAGCTGGGTGCGGATGTGCCTTTCTTCCTCGGCGGACGCAACGCCTGGGTCGAGGGCATCGGCGAGGAAATCACCCCCGTGAACCTGCCGCCGGCACGCTTCGTGGTGGCCAAGCCACCCGAGGGACTCGATACCCGATTAATTTTTTCTGCGGATGATTTGGAACGGGCAACTCCTGTTGCTATAATCTCAGGCTTTGCTGCAGATAGCGAACAGCTAGAAGCCACAAACCTCGGCAACGGGGTTTACGACTTCGGTCACAACGACCTGCAGCCGGTTGCCCAACGGCTTTGCCCCGCAGTCACCGACGCCATCGAATGGCTCGGACTGCAAGGATTGAAGGCCCGGATGACCGGCTCCGGAAGTTCGGTGTTCGCGAAGATGCCGCAATTGCCGCAGGAAGCGGAACTGCTCGAAGCCCCCCGGGGATGGCAGGTTCGACAATGCGACAATCTGGCAGTTCATCCACTCTGGGGATGGGCAGCCTGAAGAGATAATCGGAACGCTCTGCGGTTCGATGCGACATATATCGGTGGATGGTGCAAACCATCAACCTGTGTAGGGGAGTCGCCAAGCTGGTTAAGGCACTGGATTTTGATTCCAGCATGCAAAGGTTCGAATCCTTTCTCCCCTGCCAAATCTCTCAAACTGCGGCCTGATGGCCGCAGTGCTTCTTTTGCAGTCCACCGGCTGCAATAATCGGCGGCCCACACAGGCCGCCACGACTCGAAACCTTTGGCGGCTTTCCCGCAAGCCCATTTGCACTGCCCGGACGCGCTCATGCAGGCCAATCACCCTGACTTTTTGGTTTTCACCGGCAACGCCAATCCCGGCCTTGCTGCAGAAATCGCGCACAACCTCGGCACCTCGCTGGGCGCCGCACGCGTCGGTCGCTTCTCCGATGGCGAAGTCACCGTCGAGATCAACCAGAACGTCCGTGCCCGTGACGTGTTCGTGGTGCAGTCGACCTGCGCGCCGACCAACGAAAACCTGATGGAACTGCTGATCATGGTCGACGCGCTCAAGCGCGCTTCGGCCGAGCGGATCAGCGCCGTGATTCCCTACTTCGGCTACGCCCGCCAGGACCGCCGCCCGCGCTCGAGCCGCGTGCCGATCTCGGCCAAGGTGGTCGCCAACCTGCTGGAAACCGTGGGCGTCGAGCGCGTGCTCACCATGGACCTGCACGCCGACCAGATTCAGGGCTTCTTCGACATTCCGGTCGACAACATCTACGCCTCGCCCGTGCTGCTGGGCGACCTGCGCCAGAAGAACTACGAAGACCTCATCGTGGTCTCGCCCGACGTCGGCGGCGTGGTGCGCGCCCGTGCGCTGGCCAAACAACTGAATTGCGACCTCGCCATCATCGACAAGCGCCGCCCGAAGGCCAACGTCAGCGAAGTCATGAACGTGATCGGCGAGATCGACGGCCGCAACTGCGTGATCATGGACGACATGATCGACACAGCCGGCACGCTGGTCAAAGCGGCCGAAGTGCTGAAGGAGCGCGGCGCCAAGAGCGTGTACGCCTATTGCACGCACCCGATCTTCTCGGGCCCGGCCATCGAGCGCCTCTCCAAGGGCACGGCCCTGGACGAAGTGGTCGTCACCAACACCATCCCTCTTTCCGACGCGGCCGTCGCGTGCGGAAAGATTCGCCAGCTCTCCGTGGCACCGCTGATCGCCGAAACGATCCAGCGCATTGCCAAGGGCGAGTCGGTGATGAGTTTGTTCTCGGACCAGGACAACCTGTTCTGAGCTGAGAGCGAAAAAGCAGGCCTCCTTCGGAGGCCTTTTTGAACCGGAGTCGCACTGGTCGCGGTGGACTCTCACAGGAGCTAGTTATGAAATTCGTCGCTTATGAGCGCGCAAAGCAGGGCACGGGTGCGAGCCGCCGTCTCCGCATCACGGGCAAGACCCCGGGCATCGTCTACGGTGGTGACACCCAGCCGCAACTGATCGAAATCGATCACAACGCGCTGTGGCACGCCCTGAAGAAGGAAGCCTTCCACTCGTCGATCCTCGAAATGGACCTCGCCGGCGCCGTCACCAAGGTGCTGCTGCGCGACGTGCAATACCACCCGTTCCGCCAGCTGGTGCAACACATCGACTTCCAACGCGTCGATGCCAAGACCCGCATGAACATGAAGGTGCCGCTTCACTTCAAGGGTGAAGAAGAGTCCGACGCCGTCAAGCTGGATCACAACCTCGTGAACCACGTGATGACCGAGCTGGAAATCAACTGCCTGCCCAGCGATCTGCCTGAATTCATCGAGATCGATCTCTCGGGCCTGAAGAAGAACGCCACGCTGCACGTCAACGACATCAAGCTGCCCAAGGGCGTGAAGTTCGTGAGCCACGGCAAGACCAACCCCGTCATCGTGTCGGCCGTGCCGCCGCTGGTCTCGGAAGAGCCGGCACCCGCTGCCGAAGGCGCTGCTGCCGAAGGCGCTGCTGCTGCCGCTGGCAAGCCCGCCGCCAAGACGGCCAAGAAGAAGTAATCCTCTTTCTTTCCGTCCGCGAACAGAAGGCCCGCCCCGTGCGGGCCTTTTGCTTTGGGGGGCGGCGAGATAATTCCCGCCATGATCAAGCTGTTTGTCGGCCTCGGAAACCCGGGCCCCGAGTACGAAGCCACGCGCCACAACGCCGGCTTCTGGTGGATCGACGCCCTCGCGCGCGACTGGAAGCTCAACCTCGTGCCCGAGCGCGGCTACCACGGCCTCGCGGCGCGCGCGAACATCGGCGGCCAAAGCATCTGGCTGCTGGAACCACAGACCTTCATGAACCTGTCGGGCAAGTCGGTGGCCGCGCTGGCGCGCTTCTTCAAGATCGCCCCCGACGAAATCCTCGTGGTGCACGACGAGCTCGACGTGGTGCCCGGCCAGGCCAAGCTCAAGTTCGGCGGCAGCCATGCGGGCCACAACGGCCTGCGCGACATCCACGCCCAGCTCGGCACCGGCGACTACTGGCGCCTGCGCCTGGGCATCGGCCATCCCGGCGTGAAGTCGGAGGTCGTCAACTGGGTGCTCAAGAAGCCGCTCAAGGAGCAGCGCGAAGCGATCGAAGACGCCATCGTGCGCACCCTGCATGCCGCCCCCGCGCTGGTGGCCGGCGAGATGGAAAAAGCCACGCTGATGATTCACACGAGCAAACCGCCGCGGCCCAAGCCGCCGAGGCGGGAGCCCGGCGACGGAGGCACGACGCCTGCCGCCACCTAGCCGGCCACGGGAGTGCAGGGAGGGAGAGCAAACAAAAAATGAGAAAAAGAAGAACGACGACGAAGAACAAGGAGACCGCAGGCACAGCGGCAATCGCTATATTTTCAATAGCAATGTCCGTCGCCTCCATGGGCGCCTCAGCCCAGACCTGGCGATGCGGCAACACCTACTCCGACCAGCCGTGCGAAGGCGGGCGGACCGTGAAGGTGGACGACCGGCGCAGCGATGCGGACCGCAAGGCGTCGGAAGACGCCACGCGCCGCAACGAACGCAGCGCGGGTCGGCTGGCACGCCACCGAGAGTCGCAGGAGCGGGAGGCGCTCGGCCGGCGCAATCCAACGACCTTCGATGCGGGGCGCTTCGCCTCAGGCGCACAACCGCTCACGCCCGCCGAACAGGCCGTCCAGGC
The DNA here is from genome assembly GCF_059416345.1 of Variovorax sp. GW821-FHT09D07. Lineage (NCBI taxonomy): Bacteria > Pseudomonadati > Pseudomonadota > Betaproteobacteria > Burkholderiales > Comamonadaceae > Variovorax > Variovorax sp. GW821-FHT09D07. The sequence continues at coordinate 101,004 of NZ_JBWKOY010000004.1, read as the reverse complement.
CCGTCAGCGCAAGCACACGGCCGAGCCCCGCCCGACGAGCGCGCGCTTCAACAGTCCTTCGACCGGCGACGAGGCGCCGAAGGACACAGGCAAGAAGAAAACGAAGAAAAAACCCGGCTCAGAGGGCGCCGGCTGACGACGACGGCGAGGCGGCATCCGACGAAGGCGGGGCCGCCTTGTCCGCCGTGAGGCGCACGTACTTCTGCATCAGCGTCTCGCGGGTCTCCACATGGTCCGGGTTCACCGGGATGCAGGCCACCGGGCAGATCTGCACACACTGCGGCTCGTCGAAGTGGCCGACGCACTCGGTGCACTTGTGCGGATCGATCTCGTAGAACTCGGCGCCCATGTAGATCGCATCGTTCGGGCACTCGGGCTCGCAGACATCGCAGTTGATGCATTCGTCGGTGATCATGAGGGCCATCCCCCGATTATCGGCGGACCGGGCGAAGGCCTCCCCGCAGACCCTGCGGAGCCCCCGCCGGCGTCAGGGCGGTCCGGCGAGGAGCGACAAAGTTCACAGCCAAGGCACGGTTGTTGCATCAGTCAGTTATGCTGCGGCCCGCCCCATGAGTCTGTTTCTATTCAAGCGCATCGCCACGCTGATCGGCACCCTGATCGGCGCCTCGGTCATCGTTTTCCTCGTCCTCGAGATCCTGCCCGGCAACGCCGCGCAGATGCTCATGGGCCCCGACGCCTCGCCCGATGCCGTCGCCGCCCTGGCCACCAAGCTCGGCCTGGACCAGCCCGCGTGGACGCGCTACTGGCACTGGATCGGCGGCCTGCTCACCGGCAACCTGGGCGACAGCTACGCCTACAGCTCGCCCGTCATCGACCTGATCCTGGAACGTTTGGCCCTCACCGTGCCGCTCGCCGTGATGGCGATGGCCCTCACCGTCGTCATCGCCCTGCTCGTGGGCGTGACGGCCGCAGCGCGCCACAACAAGCTCGGCGACGTCGGCCTCATGGGCATGGCCCAGGTCGGCATCGCCATTCCCAACTTCTGGTTCGCGATCCTGCTGATCCTTGTGTTCTCGGTGCAGCTGCAGTGGTTCTCCGCCGGCGGCTTCGAGGGCTGGGGTGAAGGCATCTTCGCGGGATTGAAATCGCTGCTGCTGCCGGCGCTCTCGCTGGCCGTAGTGCAGGCAGCCATCCTCGCGCGCATCACGCGCTCGGCCGTGCTCGAGGTGATGCGCGAAGACTTCGTGCGTACCGCGCGCGCCAAGGGCGTGTCCCAGCGCATGGTGCTGTGGACCCACGTGCTGCGCAACGCGATGATCCCGGTCATCACCGTCATGGGCATGCAGTTCTCCGAACTGCTGGCCGGCACCATCGTGGTGGAGAACGTGTTCTACCTGCCCGGGCTGGGCCGGCTGATCTTCCAGGCCATCAGCAACCGCGACCTGATCGTGGTGCGCAACTGCGTGATGCTGCTCGCGGCGATGGTGGTCATCGTGAACTTCGTGGTCGACGTGCTCTACGCCGTGATCGACCCGCGCATCAAGGCGAGCGACGTATGAGCACGACCACAGTTCCCAGCGCCGTCGCGCTCAAGGTGCCGGGCTTCTGGCGCCGCGCCCTGCACCACCGCAGCTTCGCGATCGGCGGCGTGCTGAGCCTGCTGCTGCTGATCGCTGCCGTGCTCTCCCTGGTCTGGACGCCGTGGTCGCCCTACGCGATGGACATGGCGAACAAGATGCAGGGGCCCTCGGCCACGCACTGGCTCGGCACCGATGCCTTCGGGCGCGACGTGGCCTCGCTGCTGCTGGTGGGCGCGCGCGCGTCCATCCTCGTGGGCGTGATCGCCGTTGGCATCGGCCTCGTGGTCGGCACCGCGCTGGGCCTGCTCGCTGCTGCGAGACGCGGCTGGGTCGAAGAAGCGGTGATGCGCCTGTCGGACTTCACGCTCGCCTTCCCCGCCATCCTCTCCGCGATCATGATGACCGCCGTGTTCGGCGCCGGCATCGTCAACGCGATCATCGCCATCGGCATCTACAACATCCCGACCTTCGCACGCATCACGCGCGCTTCGGCCAACGCCATCTGGTCACGCGAGTACGTCGCCGCAGCACGCGCCTGCGGCAAGGGATCGTTCGCGATCACGATGCAGCACGTGCTGCCCAACATCTCCGCCGTGCTGATCGTGCAGATCACCATCCGCTTCGCCATCGCGATCCTGGCGGAAGCCGCCCTCTCCTACCTCGGCCTCGGCACGCAACCACCGCAACCATCGTGGGGCCGCATGCTCAGCGAAGCCCAGACCCTCATGTTCCAGCAGCCGCTGCTGGCCGTCTTCCCCGGCATGGCCATCGCCCTGGCGGTGCTCGGCCTGAACCTGATGGGCGACGGTCTGCGCGACCTGCTCGATCCGCGCCTGGCGCGCGCGAGGTAAACAAGCACGCCATGGCGCTTCTCGAAGTCAACGACCTCCACATCGGCCTGCAGACGCAACGCGGGCCGGCCGAAGCCGTGCGCGGCATTTCCTTCTCGCTGGAGCGCGGCGAAACGCTGGGCATCGTCGGCGAGTCGGGCTGCGGCAAGTCGATCACCGTCATGTCGCTCATGGGCCTGCTGCCCGCGACCGCGAAGGTCACGGGCAGCATCCGCTTCGACGGCACCGAGCTGGTCGGGCGCGACGAAAAAGACATGTGCCAGATCCGCGGCAACCGCATCGGCATGATCTTCCAGGAGCCGATGACGGCGCTGAACCCCGTGCACACCATCGCGCGCCAGGTCGGTGAGCCGCTGCGGCTGCACCGCGGTCTGTCGAAAGCCGAGGCGCGCAAGGAAGTGCTCGCGCTGCTCGACCGCGTCGGCATTCCCGACGCCGCCTCGCGACTCGATGCCTACCCGCACCAATTCTCGGGCGGGCAACGCCAGCGCATCGGCATCGCGATGGCACTGGCCTGCGGGCCCGATCTGCTGATCGCCGACGAGCCCACCACCGCGCTCGACGTGACGATCCAGAAGCAGATCCTGGAGCTCATCCAGGGCCTCGTGGCCGAGCGCGGCATGGCGCTGATCCTGATCTCGCACGACCTCGGCGTGATCTCGCAGACGGTCTCGAAGATGCTCGTGATGTACGGCGGCAGCGTGGTCGAGAGCGGCCCCACCGACGCCGTGTTCGCCAAGCGCGCCCACCCCTACACGCAAGGCCTGTTCGCCGCGCGCCCCGCCATCGGCGCGCCGCGCGGCCTGCGCCTGGCGACCATCCGCGGCAGCGTGCCCGAGCTGGTCGACCTGCCACCGGGCTGCCCGTTCGCGGGCCGCTGCGCGTACACGGTCGACGCCTGCCACACCACGCGGCCGTCCGCCACGGTGCTGCCGCCGGACCACGCGGTGCGCTGCATGCGTCTCGAAGAAATTGCAGCCGCGCAGGCTGTTGCGCCATGAATCCATCGACCCCGTTGCTGCAGGTGACCGACCTCGTGCGGCACTACGCATTGCCGCGCGAAAAGCTCTTCGGCCCGCCGCCCACCGTGAAGGCGCTCAACGGCGTGAGCTTCAGCGTGCAGGCCGGCAAGAGCGTGGGCATCGTCGGCGAATCGGGCTCGGGCAAATCGACGATCGCACGCCTCGTGATGGCGCTGGACACGCCCACCTCGGGCAGCGTCGCCCTCGAAGGCCGCAACCTGCACGCGCTGTCGAAGGCCGAGCTGCGCACCGCGCGGCGTGACTTCCAGATGGTCTTCCAGGACCCCTACGGCTCGCTCGACCCGCGCCAGACCGTCGCACGCATCGTCGCCGAGCCGCTCGAAGCGCTGGCTGAAACGCGCCGCGCCGAGCAGCGCGAACGCGCCGCCGAAGCCCTCGCCGCCGTCGGCCTGCGCACCACCGACCTCGACAAGTACCCGCACGAGTTCTCGGGCGGCCAACGCCAGCGCATCGCGATCGCACGCGCGCTCATCACGCGGCCCAAGCTCATCGTCGCCGACGAGCCCGTGAGCGCGCTCGACGTCTCGGTGCAGGCCCAGGTGCTCAACCTCATGCAGGACCTGCAGCAGCAGTTCGGCATCAGCTACCTGCTCATCAGCCACGACCTCGCGGTGGTCAACCACCTGTGCGACGAGGTGTGCGTGGTGTTCAAGGGCCAGATCGTGGAGCAGGGGCCGCCGGCCGAGCTGTTCCATCACGCGCAGCATCCGTACACCCGCACCCTGCTGTCGGCGGTGCTGCACACGCCGCCCGGCGGCACGCTGCGCGCGGCCTGAAGTCGCCGGGGCACGGCCTCGGACAGATCGGTCATGAGCATCTGGTGGCGCAAGCGGTGGGCTTCGCGCAAGATCGCTCGCCCATCCGGGAACGTCCCGAGGAAAAACCGCCCGCGCCGGCGCGCACCGGAGGGCCTGCTGCGAGAGAATGATCCGCTGCACGTGGCATCTTTCGTGCTGTGTGTCTTTCTTTCGTGGCGCTGCGCTTCCCCCTGGGGCACGGTGCGCGCCGAAGCAGTCATTCGACACTGACCGTTTTCCGGAGATCACCCCGTATGTTGAACCGTCGCACGCTCCTTACCACCGCCGGCGCCACCGTCGCCCTGGCCACCCCGCTGGCCGGCATGGCGCAGGGCCGCAAGGACGCCATCGTGATCGGCATGGCCCTGGAGCCGCCGGGCCTGGACCCCACCACCGGCGCCGCCGCCGCCATCGCCGAGGTCGTGCAATACAACATCCTGGAAACGCTGACCAAGATCAACGTCGACGGCAGCGTCACGCCGCTCTTGGCCGAGAGCTGGGAAATCTCGCCCGACCTGAAGACCTACACCTTCAAGCTGCGCAAGGGCGTCAAGTTCCAGAACGGCGAGCCCTTCAACGCGTCCACCGTCAAGTTCGCGTTCGACCGCGCCGGCGGCGAGAAGAGCACCAACAAGGACAAGCGCACCTTCGCCAACCTCGCCACGCAGGTGGTCGACGAGCACACGGTGGTGGTCATCAACAAGGAGATCGACCCCGACCTGCCCTTCGTGCTGGGCCAGGCCACGGCCGCCATCGTCGAGCCCAAGAGCGCCGAGGGCAACGCCACCAAGCCGATCGGCACCGGCCCCTACAAGCTGGACAACTGGGCCAAGGGTTCGTCGATCACGCTGAGCAAGTGGGAGGGCTTCCGCGCCCCCGCGGTCGCCAAGATCAACAAGGTCACCTTCCGCTTCATCTCGGACACCGCCGCGCAGGCTGCCGCCGTGCTCTCGGGCGACGTGGACGTGTTCACGCGCATCGGCACGCGCGCCGTGCCGCAGTTCCGCAACAACCCGCAGTTCCAGACCATCCTGGCCGGTTCGCGCGCCAAGACCATCCTCTCGATCAACAACAAGAAGAAGCCGCTGGACGACGTGCGCGTGCGCCGCGCCATCCTCGCGGCCATCGACCGCAAGGCCTTCATCGAGGGTGCTGCCGACGGCCTGGGCGTGCCGATCGGCAGCCACTACGTGCCGGGTGCCGCGGGCTACATCGACACCACGGGCATCAACCCCTTCGACATCGAGAAGGCCAAGAAGCTGCTGGTCGAGGCCGGCGTGAAGACCCCGCTCGAACTGCGCATGACCCTGCCCCCGCCGCCGTACGCGCGCCAGGGCGGCGAAGTCATCGTGGCCCAGCTCGCCAAGATCGGCATCAACGTGAAGATCCAGAACGTCGAGTGGGCGCAGTGGCTCAGCGGCACCTACACCAACAAGGACTACGACCTGTCGATCATTTCGCACGTCGAGCCCTTCGACCTGGGCAACTACGCCAAGCCCGACTACTACTGGGGCTACCAGTCGAAAGCCTTCGACACGCTGTTCGACAAGATCAAGTCCACCGGCAACGCGGCCGAGCGCAACAAGCTGCTGGGCGAGGCGCAGAAGCTGCTGGCCACCGACGCGGCCAACGGCTTCCTCTACCAGCCGCAGTTCCCGACCGTGGCCAAGAAGAACGTCAAGGGCCTCTGGAAAGAGAACCCGATCTTCGTGAACGACCTGTCGGCCCTGTCGTGGGGATGAGCCCCGCAGTGCCTGACCCTTCCCTGCCTTCGTTGAGCGACCTGTCGGCGCAGGAGCTCTCTGCGGCCTACCGCGAGAAGCGCCTGTCGCCGGTCGAGGTGACGCGCGCCGTCATCGCGCGCATCGAGCACTGCGAGCCCCGGCTGCAGGCCACGTGGCTGTTCCGGCCCGAGGCCGCGCTGGAGCAGGCGCGTGCCTCGGAGCAGCGCTGGCAGCGCGGCGACGCGCGCGGCCCGCTCGACGGCGTGCCGACCACGATCAAGGAAAACATCGCCACGCGCGGTGACCCGCTGCCCGCGGGCACCGCCGCCGTCGACCTCATGCCCGCTGCCGCCGACGCCCCGCCGGCCGCGCGCCTGAAGGAAGCCGGCGCCGTCATCGTCAGCAAGACCACCATGCCCGACTACGGCATGTTGTCGTCGGGGCTGTCGAGCTTTCACACGCTCGCGCGCAACCCCTGGGACCTGAGCCGCACGCCGGGCGGTTCCAGCGCCGGCGCCGGTGCCGCCGCGGCCGCGGGCTACGGCCCGCTGCACCTGGGCACCGACATCGGCGGTTCGCTGCGCCTGCCCGCGAGCTGGTGCGGCATCTTCACGCTCAAGCCCAGCCTGGGGCGCATCCCGATCGATCCGCCCTACATGGGCCGCGCCGCCGGCCCCATGACGCGCACCGTCGGCGACGCCGCGCTCATGATGCAGGCGCTGGCCCGGCCCGACGCGCGCGACAGCATGAGCCTGCCCGCGCAGGACATCGACTGGGCCGCGTTCGACGTCGCGCCCGACCACCTGCGCGGCCTGCGCATCGGCCTGCTGCTGGACGCCGGCTGCGGCCTCGCGGTCGAACCCGAGATCCAGGCCGCGGTCGAGCAGGCGGCGCGCCTGTTCGAAAAGGCCGGCGCCACCGTCGAGCCCATGCAGCCCTTCATGTCGCAGGCCCTGCTCGACGGCATGGACCACCTGTGGCGCATGCGCTCGCTGGTGGACCTGAAGGCCCTGCGCCCCGACCAGCGCGCCAAGGTGCTGCCCTACATCCGCGAATGGGCCGAGAGCGCCGCCGAGTTCAGCGGCGAGCATGTGTTCCGCAGCTTCAGCCAGTTCCATGCGACGCGCGTCACCACGGTGAACGCCTGCGCACGCTTCGACTACGTGATCTCGCCGGTGTCGCCCAACATGCCGGCAGCGGCCGAGGCGCCCTCGCCCACCAACGACCCGCTGCGGCCGCTGGAGCACATCGGCTTCACCGTGCCGTTCAACATGTCGGAGCAGCCGGCGGCGTCGGTGAACTGCGGGTACTCGGCCGGCGGCCTGCCGATCGGGCTGCAGATTGCGGGGCAGCGCTTCGACGACCTCGGCGTGCTGCGCGTGGCGCGCGCGTTCGAGCAGATCAGGGAAGTGCAGCGGCCTTGGCCGCGAGTTGTTCCGGGCTGATCGAATCGGTCCCAGGTCGAGCCAGACGCTGCTCCGGCTCGATCCGCAGCGCGCCTGACCGCGCCTCGCTGCAAACGCCATCGTCGAATCCTCTCGCCTTCGTGAAGAACTGCCTGCGCAGGGAACAGATGCTCCCCGCACAATGCGCCTTCGCCTCACACCTTGTCACAGGTTGAGGCCACAAGAGCGCACAGTGCCGGCCAGCCAAACAACAGGGAGGAAAACGCAATGTTCATGCGTCGCTTTGCCGCGTCCGCGGCTTCTGCTTCAGATCTCGCGTGCCATCCAGTGGCCGCGACCACAGCGGGAGGCTAGCCGATGGCCCTCCTCCCCCAAGCATCCGTCTGCGATTGCAGCGAGCCCTCGCCAAAGCTGGCATTGATCCTCTACCCCAGCCTGGGGACTCCTCTGCTGATCGGACCGCACCAGAAGAAGTGCAGTCTATTCATTGCGGCGGAATCGCTCGGTCTCGCCACGAGCAGCGATGCGAGAGCCACGTTGGACAAACGTGGGCGGGTGAGCCTCCTGCGCGGCGACGCGTCAGCGACCGTCGCTCGCCATCTTCGACTCGTGGCCATGAAAGGCGCAAAGCCCGACACCGACATTCAGGTCGGCGCACTGACCGGTGACGGCCGAGACTGCACCATCGCGAAAACGGCCATCAAGGTCTGGCGGGTCGCCAAGTTCGAACCCAGCGCCATCATCTACAACCAGAAAGGCGAGGTGTTCGCCACCGTCAGTCCGCAGGCCGTCAAGGCATTCAGTGCCGCCGGCTTCCCGGGAGGCGATATCTATGAAGTGGAACTCGACCTCGCCCGGTTGACCATCAAGCCAGAGAGCGCTGAGTTCAAGAGCTTCGCCTGGATGGTTAAGCCTACACAGGCCCAGAAGAACGACTACCCATCACTGTGCAAGGGCGGCACGGTCCATGCGCAGGACCTGCTGGTCGAGACCTTTCTCTCGCAGCAAGTCACGCACCAGTCACACCGTCACCAAGCCACCAATGCGCCCGCCGTGACACGGCGCGGCAAGGAAGCGGCCTTGATGGAATACGACGTTCCACGAACCGCCCGTTCTGCACAATCGCTGTTCACCGAAACCGATGCACGCCTCGCCGCATGGCATCCGGTCATCCGCCTCGCCAGCGACGCCCCCTTGAAAGTCGGACACCTGAGCGATGTGCATATCAATGTGCGGCACAACGCACTGGCCAAGTCGCCTGCGCACGTGATCGAGGACAGCCAGTTCACCAAGGGCCAACGACCTGCAGTGGGTGAGCTCGTGTGCAACACCTTCAACGCCCTCAAGGCCTTGTTCGATCAGGTGGGTGTCAGCAAGCGCCCCGATACCGTGTTGCTGCTCACGGGCGACCTGATCGACTTCAATCGCAATATCGACCCCTCCAAGGTGCCGGACCGGCGTATCGGAGACCAATGGAAGCTCTTCAACGTTCTCAACCGGCTCAACGACCCCGCGAATCCCGAGTTGTACCCGCGCGGTCAAGACGACATGCTGGCCTACAGCCTGGTGCGCTACGCGTACAACGAGCTCAAGCTGCCTGTATTCATGACGACGGGCAACCACGAAGCCTATGACATCGCCTATGGGGTCTATCCGCGCGTCGGCGTCTGGGGCATGACGCTCGGCGCCATGGAGATTCTGCAAGCCGAGATGCGCAAGACCCTCGCGCAATGGACGCAGCTACTGGCGGCGCATGATGCCTGCGACCGCCAGATCGACCGCATCCGGAGCACCTTCGATCAATCGGCCGAGCAGCAGGGCAAGGACGCACACGATGCGCTGCGATCGGCTCGCCAGCAAAATCAGGCGGCACTTGCAGGGCTTCAGGCCAACAGCAACGCTGCTGCCACCAATGCCAAGGCCGCACTCGACGACTACCTGCGTCAAACCCAAGCCGGACAACCCAAAGTCGCGTCGCCTCAACCCGCCCCGAAGTCATCCGGTAATGGTCTTGCTGCACAGGCGTGGGACATCTATCACGCTGCGCTCCAAGGCGCCAAACAAGCTGTGGCCGACGCAACCAACGCCGGCATCAGTGCCCTCTGGAGCACGTACACAAGCGTCGTCAGCACGGTGGGTCATGGTGCGATCAGCCTCGGACAGAGCGCCGGAGATCTCGGCGTCCAGCTGACCGATCTCGCGGACGACCTGAAGACCCGCACGATGGACCTCGGCGTGAGCATCGGCGTCTTGCAGGCGCAAACGGCGGCTGCGCACATGGCGACGTCGTCGCATCTCGCGGTCAGCGCCGCGCGCGTCAGCGTGCAGGCCGCACTGCAGGCCAACAAGGAAATGCTCGCCACGCTGGATGCATCGATCAACACCCACAGGAAAGACGTCGAAGGCGCCAGCAAGTTCACGGGCCTGCAAGCCAATCCGGGCATCTCGGCAGATCACAACATGACGGTGTTCGAAGCCACGCTGGCCTACGGACCGACTTATGGGCAGACGTGGACCAGTCTGAACTTCACCACCGCCAACTTCGACTGGTTCAGCGTGCTCTTCACGCCGCTGTCCGACTTTTGCATCGCGATGCCCACGGAGCCCGATGCGACGCGACTTCCCCAGCAGGTTCTCGTAGGTCTTGCGTGGGGAGAAACAGAGAACTTCATGAACGTCGAGGGCGCCGCGAAGCTTGGAACCGACCGTCATGGCGCGATGATCCTGCCGCGCGCCAGTGCGAGCATCGATGCAGCCCAGCAGGCTGTTCTGCGTCAGGCTCTGGCGCTGAAGGGCAGCACGAACGCCCCGCTCGTGGTTGCCAGCCACTTCACGATGATCAATTACAACGCTGCGGCCCTCCAGGAAGAGCTGAGCTTCGTTCCCCACGACGGGCCGCGCGGCCTGACCTCGGCCGGCTTCAACAATGCCAACTTCGGCACCTGCGAGCGCAATCTCAAGTGGTACTTTGCGCATTGCGCCAGCGTGCCCGGACAGCCGACACGCGTCGACTGGCACCTCAGCGGCCACAGCCACCGTAGCGCGCTGTACACCATCAATCAAGGTCGCAACGCCCTCGGCGCTGGCACGATCACCGTCGCGTCCCGGCGCGATCCCGGCATGTACAAGGACGGGCTCATCGCGTATGCCCGCAGCGGCACGCAATTCGTGGTGAGTTCATGCGGTGGCCCCATTGGTGTCCAGAACCTTGCCGGTGAGCTCAACGGCCACACACTGCGTCCACCCGCAGGCAGCCTGCTCAATTGCGGCGAGCGCACCCTCCGGCAGATCAAGACCCAACGCACCGGTCGCGACACAGGTACCCGCTACAACGAGGTGCCACGCTTGGCGGTCGCTCTGGACTATCTGCACGTACTGCAACCGGACAACTCACCCGTGCATTTCACCTGGGAATCTCGTGCAGGCCTACTGAATAAGGGGCGCTCTGACACCGTGAATGTGCTTTTGAGCGAGCAGATGAAGAAGCTGGATTGCATCGCGGCGATGAAGGTATGGATTTTTGAAGGTGGTCGTGTGGATGAGAAGAACAAACCCAAGCCCGCAACCTGGCACTGTCTGACCCCGGAGTTCAAGCGCGCAGAGGCCGGCGGTGCGTTGCGTTTCACCTCGGCAGACATGAAGAAACTGGCAGAAGCCATGGTGACGACCTCCACACGCCCCGCTGCGGGTGGCGCCGCAAGCCTGTCCAAAGGTGCAGGGGTGCTCTCCATGCAACGAGTGGCGCAATCCTTCTGCGAGGTCATCCTGAAGAAGCCCATGATCGCGCTATACACCACGGGGCCCGAAAAGGGAAAAGCTACACCCGATTGGAGTGCAGACATGAAATGGGAGAACGATCCGTGGATATTTCCGCTGGAGATCGGGACGTCTCTTGTGGGATCTAACGCCTTCGACTTCATGCAGCGTAGAAGTGGGGAGCACGGGCAAGTGCCGGATTGGCGATTCTTGGCGGAGCACTACAGGGATAAGGGATACATCGCCGCCCGCGAAGTCATTACGGGTCGGGCTGTCAAATGAGTTTCGGCGCATGAAACGTCGCAGATTTCTATCAATTGCGATACGAATCGCAGGCGGTTGCGACGCAATTTTTTTGACAGGATGTGATCTGATGAAAAAAGAAAAGATTCAAAACTTCGGCAAGCAATTCAACTACCTAAAAGATCCCGATCTTCGCAAGCAGGAAACAGGGGACACCATGCTGACACTCGATAGCGCCTACGTCAGCAATGTGGAGTTCATCGGGCAGAGTTGGCACAACATTCGATTCATCAACTGCGAGTTCGTTAGCTCGCATCAGATCAGACCGAAAAGCCTCGAGAAAGTGATCTTTGAAAATTGCCGCTTCACTGGCGTATTCAACCTTGGTGTTCTCAAAGAAGTTCGATTTCTGGACTGCCAGCTCACTGGGGAGACCCACCTGGTTGGAGATACCGAAAGCCGCTCCACCGTCTTTGAGAGATGCACTTTCGAAGGAGCGGACAGCGAGCCCAACAATTGGGGGAGTGTGGGAACCTACGGTGAAGCCACATTCATCGACTGCCGCGGGAGATGGTTCGATATCAGCGGCTATGCGGGACTCACTCTCGTGTCCTGCGAGTTCGAAGAGGTCGGTTGTCAGCCCGCTGGCGGCGGCGAAGGACTCTACGCATCCGTTCTTTTGGAGCGCTGCAAGCTGCGCGGCAGATTCGGCATGGTCTCAGCCGACCTTCGGTCTCTGACCATCCGTGACACCGTACTGGACCACCTCGACCTGACCAATGCCACGATCAAGGACGATCTGGTGATAGAGCGAGTCAGAGGTGGCGCCATTCAAGTTGGCATCAAAGAAGCCGCGCTTGCCTTTTCCATGAAGGACAGCCAGATTCACGGCAACGGGATCTCCGTCTGCTATGTCTATGCCGGAGCCTTTGACTCCGTTCTCATCGAACGATGCATCTTCGGTGGTGACGTCACCAAGCCAGTGATCATCGGAGGCGGCTTCGACCCGGACAACAAGGAAACTCAGCCCGTGATGACGCGACGTCTCGCGCTGCGGGACAGCAGAATTCCCTTTCTCCGCTCTGGATATCTCAATGCAGGTGATGTCGTGATCGAGGGCAACACCATCGAATCGCTTGACATTCAGCAGGGCCGCCTCGATTCATTGGAAATCGAGGGCAACACGATCACCCGCACCGTGAACTTCACCGGCGTTCAAGTCAAGAAAGGCAAGGTACAACGCCTCGCCGAAGATCAAGCCAAGCTCGACGGTTCCAACATCAAGCTGAACTGATTTCCTCACCCACTTGCTGTCGCCTTACCCCAGCTGCAACGACAGCATCTCCCGCGCCCGCGTCACGAACGCGGTCTCGCCCCGCCGCGCGGGCAACCACTGGAACGCCACGCGCGGCAGCGCCGGTAGCCCATGCGGCGTGGCCAGCCGCGCGATGCCTTCCCCGATAGCCGATTCGTTGAGGCAGGCCACGCCCAGGCCCGCGGCCAGGGCCGACTGCAGGCCCGCCACCCCCGACGCGACATGCGCCAGCACGTAGGGCACGCGGCGGCGGCGCAGCAGGGACACGGTGAACTGGTGCAGCGAACAGATGTCGGGCAGCGCCAGCAGCCGCACCGGCTCGCCGCGCACCACGCGCAGGCCGGTCGCTCCGAGCCACGCCAGCGATTCGCGTCGCAGCACGGCGCCACTGCCGGCCGCGACTGCATTGGCTCCCGCGATGTTCATGGCCAGGCCCACGTCGAAATCGCCGTGCGCGTAGGCGGTGCGCAGCGCGTCGCTCTTCAGGATGGTCACGTGGAGCCGCACCTGCGGATAGCGCTCGCCGAGCCGGCCCAGCAGGCGGGTGAGGTCGCCGGGGCGGAAGTAGTCGGTCACGGCCAGCCGCAGCTCGCCCTGCAGGGTTTCGCCGCGCAGGTCGCGAAAGGCCTCGTCGCTCAGCGCGAGGATGCGCCGCGCATGTCCCAGCAGCCGCACGCCCGCCTCGGTGGGCGCCACGCCGGCCTTGCTGCGGGTCAGCAGCGACTGGCCGGCGCGCTCCTCGAGCTTGCGGATCTGCTCGCTCACGGACGATTGCGACAGGTACACGCGCGGCGCCGCCGCCGTGAGGCTGCCGGCGTCGGCCACCGCCACCAGGGTGCGCAACTGTTCGAGGTCGAAGCCTTGCATGGTGCCTGCCTATCCATTCGCTGATCCGATGGATTCCATCATATCTTCCCGCTTTTCCGATGACGAGAGGAATCCCACAATCACCCCATCGACCACCCGTTCTTCAACGCAAAAGGAGTCCACCATGCCCCACATCGTCGTCCACCTCTCCGGCCAGCCTGACGCCGCCCTCACCCGCAAGACCGTCGACACGGTCGCCGAGCTCACGCAGAGCGTGCTGGGCAAGGCGCTGCCGGTCATCGCCGTCACGGTGCAGTACATCGCCGCCGACAGCTGGTTCATCGGCGGTCAGTCGCTGGCCGAACTCGGCAAGTCGGCCTTCCACCTGGACATCAGCGTGACCGACGAGACCAACACCAAGGCCGAGAAGGCGCGCTACCTGCGCGAGGTGCACGCGGCCATGGCGCGGCTGCGGCCCGACCTGCACGAGGTCTCGTACGTCCACGTGATTGACGCGCGCGCCGCGGCCTACGGCTATGGAGGCCAGACGCAGGAGTACCGCCACCAGCAAGCGGGTGTCTGAGAAGACTTCTTGAAAGACGCCGGGGGCGTGGCACCATGCCGCCATGCCCTCCCACGGAACCCCGCACGCCGCCGACAGCCTCGGCAATCCGCTCACGCTCGACGACGCCGCCAGCCTCACGCTGGTCGACGACTTCGTCATGGGCTTTCTCTCGACCGAGGCGCGCGCCGTGAACCTGCTGGCGCTGGCCGAACGCGATGCCAGCCCGATCGTGCAGGCCTACTGCGCGACGCTGCACCTGTTCGCCGAATCGCGCGAGGCCGCTGCCAACGCGCAGCCCTTCCTCGACAAGGCCCGCGCCGGTGCGGCGCGCGCCACGCCGCGCGAGCAGCGCTACATCGCCGCCGTCCAGGCCTGGGCCGACGGCGACATCGCGCGCGCCATCGCGCTGCATGCCGAGCAGGCGCGCGAGCATCCGCGCGACCTGGTGTCGGTGAAGCTGGGCCAGTACCACTGTTTCAACACCGGCGACTGCCCCGGCATGCTGCGGCTGGCGCTCGCGGCGCTGCCGGCCGCGGCCGAGGTGCCGTACGTGCACGGCATGGCGGCCTTCGGCTACGAGCAGTGCCACCTGCTGCGCGAGGCCGAGGCCAGCGCGCGCCGTGCCATCGGCCTGTGCCGCAAGGAGCCCTGGGCGCACCATGCGCTGGCACACGTGATGCTCACCGAAGGCCGGCTGGCCGAGGGGCTGGCGTTCATGCAAAGCGTGAGCGACACCTGGACCGGGCTCAACTCCTTCATGGTGACGCACAACTGGTGGCACGTGGCGCTGTTCCTCATCGACCTGGGCCGCGACGCCGAGGCGCTCGCCGTGTACGACGAGCACGCCTGGGGCGTGGTGAAGGACTACTCACAGGACCAGATCGGCGCCGTGTCGCTGCTCGCGCGGCTCGAGCTGGCGGGCATCGACGTCGGTGCGCGCTGGGACGACGTGGCCGACCACCTGCGGCAGCGCCAGGCCGACCACGTGCTGCCCTTTCTCGACCTGCAGTACCTCTACGGCCTGGCGCGCGCTGGCCGGCCCGAGGCGCAGGTGCTGCTGCACAACATCGAGGCCTTCGCGCCCGTGGCGCCGGCGTCCACGCGCGCCGCGTGGCAGCGCGTGTGCGTGCCGGCCGCGCGCGGCCTCGTGGCCCATGCGCGCGGCGACGTGGCGGGTGCGGTCGAAGGCCTGGGCGTCGCGCTGCCGCGCATGATCGAGATCGGCGGCAGCCATGCGCAGCGCGACCTGTTCGAGCAGCTGTACCTCGACGCGCTGGTGCGCACCGACACCGAATCCGCGCTCGCGGGCGCGCAGGGCCTGCTGCAGCAGCAGCTCAACGGCCAGCCCGAATCGCTGCGGCTGCGGCGGCAGGCCGACGCGGTCTACGCGCGGTTGGGGCTCGGGCAGCTCACGGCGCGCTGAGCGGCGCGTGGCACCACCCATGCCTTCCGGTCATGGGGCGTGCCGCAAAAGGAATTAACGGCTGCGCGGGAGCGACTCCTAAACTGGCCGCTCCTCCCGCTCTCTTCCCGTTCGCCCATGCAGCGCTCCCTCGTCACGCTGGCCGTTCTCGCGGCCCTTGCCTCGCCCTTCCCCACCACCGCCGCTGAAGCCACTGTCGCGCTCGACCTGCTGCTGCGCGGCGGCACGATCTACACGGGCGACAGCGACACGCCGGTGGTCGGCGATGTCGGCATCGCGGGCGACCGCATCGTGTTCGCAGGTCGCGCCATGCCGGCGCAGTTCAGCGCACGCCGCACCATCGACGCCACTGGCCTCGTGGTGGCGCCCGGCTTCATCGACGCCCACACGCACGCCGACGCCGACCTGCTCTCGAGCGACGCGCGCAAGCGCCTGAACATTCCTTTTCTCACGCAGGGCGTGACCACGGCCGTGATCGGCAACGACGGCTTCGGCGGCTACGACATCGCAGCGCAGACGCAGAAGCTGCGCGCCGTGCCGGTCGGCACCAACGTCGCGATGTACGCGGGCTTCGGGCCGCTGCGCATCAGCCAGCTCGGCGAGGCCAACCGCGCCCCCGCGCCCGCGCAGATGGACACGATGAAGCAGCACCTGGCCCGCGCGATGTGCGACGGCGCGCTCGGGCTGTCGACGGGCCTGTTCTACCCGCCGCAGAATTTCTCGAAGACCGAGGAGGTCATCGAACTCGCGAAGGTGGCGGCCGCGCACGGCGGCCTGTACGACAGCCACATCCGCGACGAG
Source organism: Variovorax sp. GW821-FHT09D07 (assembly GCF_059416345.1). NCBI lineage: Bacteria > Pseudomonadati > Pseudomonadota > Betaproteobacteria > Burkholderiales > Comamonadaceae > Variovorax > Variovorax sp. GW821-FHT09D07. The sequence continues at coordinate 84,732 of NZ_JBWKOY010000004.1, read as the reverse complement.
GCCATGTACAACATAGGCCTCAAAGGCTCGATCGACGAGGTGATCCGCATCGGCCACGAGGCGAAGCTGCCGGTGCATGTGGCGCACATCAAGGCGCTGGGCGTGGCGGTGCAGGGCCAGAGCGGCGACATCATCCGGCGCATCGAGAAGGAGCGCGCCGCGGGCCTGGACATCACGGCCGACCACTACCCCTGGACCGCGTCGAGCACGCGCTTCTCGGCCGCGCTGCTGCCGCCCTGGGCCAACGAAGGCGGCCGCGCCGCGACGCTGCAACGCTTCGACGATGCGGCGCAGCAGGAGCGCCTGCGCAAGGACATGCGCGAGAACCTGCGCCTGCGCGGCGGGCCCGAGGCGATCCTGTTCTCGGCCGGCAGCACGAAGTACGTGGGCAAGACGCTGGCCGACGTGGCCAAGGCCTCGAACGCCGACCCGGTCGACGCCGCCATTGCCGTGCTGCGCGACGGCGACCTGATGATCGCCTCGTTCAACATGAGCGACGACGACGTGCGCGCCTTCATGAAGCGGCCGTGGGTCATGACCTCGTCCGACTCGTCGCTGGGCCATCCGCGCGCCTACGGCACCTTCGCGCGCAAGTACGACCAGTACGTGGTGAAGGAGCGCGCGATCTCGCTGGCGCAGTTCATCCGCAGCAGCAGCGCGTACACGGCCGACACGCTGGGCCTCGTGCAGCGCGGCCACCTGCGCCCCGGCTACCACGCCGACGTGGTGGTGTTCGATCCGAAGCGCTTCGCGGCCAAGGCCACCTACACGCAGCCGACGCTGCTGTCCGAAGGCGTGGTCACGGTGCTGGTGAACGGCCGCCTCGCGGTGGACGGCGGCCAGCCCACGGGCGTGGGCGCCGGCGTGCCGCTGCTGCGCACGCCGAAGGCGGGCAGCTGCCCGGCCTGAGCCGAGAGATCAGTCTTTCTTCAGGTGCCGCCGCTGGTCGTAGGTCGGCTGCGGCGGCAGGTCGGCGAGGTGGCGCGTGTCGGCCCACTCGACGATCTCGATGGCGTCCGGCGCGGCCGGGTCGGCGATGCGGATGCGGTTGAAGCCCGCGTTCGGGATCTCGCTCTGGCGCGGGCCGCTGAGGCTCAGGCCGCGCGCGGTGCGCCACACCATGTCGAGCACGCCGCCGTGCGTGACGACGATCAGGCGCTGGCCGCGGTGCGCGGCGGCGACGGCGCCGAGCGCGCCGATCACGCGTGCATGGAACTCGCGCGCGCTCTCGCCCTGCGGCATGGCGTGGTCTTCGCGGAACTCCAGCCACTCTTCCCAGGCACGCGGATGCTGGCTCTGGATCTCGTCGGCCCGCATACCCTCGACCACGCCGAAGTGCTGCTCGCGCAGCGCCGCCGAGGTGACCACCTGCAGCGCGAGCTGCTGCGCCGCGGGTGCCGCGGTCTGCTGGGCGCGCATGAGGTCGCTGCTGATGAGGTGCTGTGCCGTCTCGCCCGCCAGACGCAGGCCGAGGCGGCGTGCCTGCTCGTGGCCGATGTCGTTGAGCGGGACGTCCGCGTGGCCCTGGAAGCGCAGTTCGCGGTTCCAGGCGGTTTCGCCGTGGCGGATCAGGATGAGGTCGGTGGGGGCGGAGTCGGGGGTGGTGGTGGACATTGCATGCATTGTCCCCCGAGTGCATGACACGGCGGCTTCGTGCCAACCCGCTGTTGCATGGTCGCCACCGCGTACGGGCCGTGCGCCGGGCGCGTCCGATCGCGCAAAATCGGCCCATGCCCCATCTTGTCCTGCTGCCCGGCCTTGCCTGCGACGAACGCCTCTGGGAGGCCCAGTTGCCCGCACTTCCCGCCGCCTTCGGCGCCCGCGTGAGCGACGTCCAGACGCGCCACGACACCATCGAAGGCATGGCCAGCGCCGTGCTGCGCGAGCACGACGGCCCGCTGGTGCTGTGCGGCGCGTCGATGGGCGGCATGGTCGCGATGGAAGCGGCGCGCCAGGCGCCCGAGCGCATCGCCGGGTTGATGCTGCTGGGCACCAGCGCGCGGCCCGAGACGCCCGACATGTTCGCGCTGCGCGAAGGCGCCATCGAATGGTTCGAGCGCGGCGAGGTGCGCGAGATCATCGAGCCCAACGTGGCCTTCGCCTTCCATCCCGCGCAGGCCGCCAACCCGGCGCTGGTGCAGCGCTACCTGGACATCGTGCTCGGCGCCGGCGCGGCCCAGCTCATCCGCCAGAACCATGCCGTGATGCGCCGCCCCGATGCGCGCACGCACCTGGCCCTGCTGCGCGCGCCGGTGCTGCTGATGTGCGGCGACGACGACCGCCTCGCGCCACCCGAATGCACGCGCGAGATGGCGGCGCTGCTGCCGCGCGCCGAGGTGGTGTGGGTGCCGCAGTGCGGTCACATGCTGACGATGGAGAAGCCTGCGTTCGTCAACACGGCGCTCAACGCCTGGCTGGGCAAGCACTTCCCCCGCGCTTGAGAGCCCGGTCAGTGCAGCTGGCCGCCGGTTTCCGCGACGTCCTGCTTCACCGCAAGTGCTGTCTTCACGGTGATGCGCAACGCATCGACCAGCGTCTCCAGCGACATGCTCGGCGCGCCCGGAAAGCGCGCCGCCTGCGCGGGCAGGTAGGGAATGTGGATGAAGCCGCCGCGCGCGCCCTTCGCCGCCGCGTGCGTCGCGATGCGGTGCATCAGCCCGTAGAAGAGGTGGTTGCACACGAAGGTGCCCGCGCTGTTCGACACCGAGGCCGGCACGCCGCCCGCGCGCAGTTCGCGCACGATGGCCTTCACGGGCAGACTCGAGAAGTAGGCGGCGGGCGCGCCGGGCACCACCGGCACATCGATCGGCTGGCGGCCGAGGTTGTCGGGCACGCGGGCGTCGTCGACGTTGATCGCGATGCGCTCCGGCGTGAACTCGGCGCGGCCACCGGCCTGGCCGATGCAGATCACCAGCGTCGGCTGGAGCTCGTCCATCGCGCGGTCGAGTGCGGCGAGCGCCTCGCCGAAGACGCAGGGCACGAGGCGCGCATGCACGGTGGCGCGGCCGCACTGCCAGCCGTCGAGCGAGCGCACTGCCTCCCAGGATGGGTTGAGCAGCTCCTGCTCGAAGGGCTCGAAGCCCGTCAGCAAGACCGTGGGAGAAGCGCGCTTCGTCGGCATCCTGTTCAGGCCATCGCGCGAACGTCGATGCCTTCCTGCTGCAGCCGCTCGCGGATGCGCCGCGCGAAGGCCAGCGCATGCGCGCCGTCGCCGTGCAGGCACACGCTCTGGGCGTTGACGGGCACGGTGCTGCCGTCGATGGCGACCACGCGGTGGTCGCGCACCAGCGACAGCGTCTGCGCGAGCGACTGTTCTTCGCTCTCGATGAGCGCGCCGGGCTGGCTGCGCGGCACGAGGCTGCCGTCGGGCATGTAGCCGCGGTCGGCGAACACCTCTTCGACCGGCTGCAGGCCGGCACGGCGGGCCGCGTCGATCATGTTGCTGCCGGCCAGGCCGAAGAACTTGAGCGAGGGGTCGAAGCGACGCACCGCCTCGCACAGCGCCTCGGCGAGTTCGGGTTCTTTCACCGCCTGGTTGTAGAGCTGGCCGTGCGGCTTCACGTGCGCGAGCCGGCCGCCTTCGGCCTTGACGATCGCGGCCAGCGCGCCGACCTGGTAGAGCACGTTCGCCACGATCTCCTCGGGCGGCAGGTGCATGGTGCTGCGACCGAAATTCTCGCGGTCGGGAAAGCTCGGGTGCGCGCCGATCGCCACGCCGTGCGCCATGGCCCAGCGCACGCACTGCTGCATGGTCCTGGCGTCGCCCGCGTGCCAGCCACACGCGATGTTGGCGGAACTCACGAGGCCGAGCAGCGCTTCGTCGCTGCCGGCGCCTTCGCCGAGGTCGGCGTTCAGGTCGATCTGCATGGGATGTTCTCCGTCTCGGGGGCAGGTGCGGGAGCCACCTGCGTCAGGCCACAGTCTAGGCCGCGCCGGGCCAGCCCGCAGCGGCGAGCCCTTGCGCCACCTGCGCCAGGTAGCGCTGCTGCCCGGCCCAGGCCGCGAGCGCGTGCGACAGGTCGGTGCGCACCAGCCGCAGCCGGCCGCCGAGCGGCGCCTGCGCGAGCTTCCAGAGGTCGGCGCGGATCACCACGCCGATGCGCGGGTAGCCACCGGTGGTCTGCGCGTCGCCCATGAGGATGATCGGCTGGCCCGAAGGCGGCACCTGGATCGTGCCGGGGATCACGCCCGAAGACAGCATGTCGCCGCCCGCCTTGCGCTGCAGCTCGGCGCCGGCGAGCCGGCTGCCCATGCGGTTGCTCTGTGGCGTGATGCGCCAGCGCTCGCTCCACAGCAACGCCTGCACGTCGGGCGTGAACAGGTCGAACTCGGGGCCGGGCAGCACGCGCAGCGCGAAGGCGCCGTCGGGCTCGGCCGTGCCCCAGTCGGGCGCGCGCAGGCCGAAAGGACGGCGCGCGCTTTGGTCTGCACCGAGACGCGAAGCCCCCAGCGCGAGCCGGTCGCCCTTGCGCAGCGCGCGGCCCTCGTGGCCGCCGAAGCCGGCCTTGAGGTCGGTGCTGCGCGAGCCGAGCACGGGCGCCACGTCGATGCCGCCGGCCACCGCGAGCCAGCTGCGCAGGCCGGCCTTCGCCGTGCCAGGCGCGTTGGCGCCGGCCAGGCGCAAGGTCTGGCCGGCACGCACCGGCACGCTCCAGCAGGGCCACAGCGGCACGCCGTCGAGCGTGGCGCCGAAGTCGTCGCCGGTGAGCGCGATGCGGGTGTCGACTTCGAACTGCAGCTCGCAGCCGCCCATGGTGAATTCGATGCCCGCCGCCGCGTCGGCGTTGCCGGCCAGCCGGTTCGCCAGCGTGAGCGCGAGCATGTCGAGCGCGCCGCCCGGGCAGATGCCGAGCTGGCGCAGGCCCGGCCGCCCGAGGTCCTGCACCGAGGCATGCACGCCGGGTTTGCGCACGAGGATCATGTCTGCAGGCTTTCGACGACGAAGCGCACGCGGTCGCCCGGACGCAGCAAGGTGGGCGACTCGGCCGACGGGTCGAACAGCTCGAGCGGCGTGCGCCCGATGAGCTGCCAGCCACCCGGCGACACCAGCGGATAGATGCCGGTCTGCTCGCCGCCGATGCCGACCGAGCGCGCGGGCACGGCGGTGCGCGGTTCGGCGCGGCGCGGTGTCGCAAGTTCGGGTGCCAGCCCGCCCATGAAGGCGAAGCCCGGCAGGAAGCCGAGCAGGTAGACCACGTAGTCGCCGCCGCTGTGGCGTCGCACCACCTCGGCCGCCGACAGCCCGGTGTGGGCCGCCACGTCGGCCAGGTCGGGGCCGTGCTCGCCGCCGTAGGCCACGGGAATCTCGATGCGTCGCCCTTCGGCGGCATGGGCCGCGAGCCCCGGCCAGGCCTCGAGCACGCGCGCCGCGAGTTCCTCAAACGCCACGGCGGTCGGGTCGAAGGTCAGCGTGAGGTTGTTCATGCCCGGCAGCGCCTCGCCGACGCCGGGCCAGGCCAGCACCTCGGCGGCCAGCGCCCAGATGCGCTGCTGCTGCGCCAGCGTAGCGGGCGCGGGCAGGTCGCACACCAGCGCCGCATCGCCCAGCGGATGCAGGCGGGGCAAGGGGGTGGCGCTCACCTCAGCGCGAAGCCTGGAGCGGGCTCATTCCCTGCCCAGGCTGCGGACTTTGGCAGTGAGCTGCTGCTCGACGTTCGGCGAGACGAACTTGTTGACCTCGCCGCCGAGCATGGCGATCTCGCGCACGAAGGTGCTGGAGATGAACTGGTACTTGTCGCTCGGGGTCAGGAACACGGTCTCGACGTCGGGCATCAGCGAGCGGTTCATGCCGGCGAGCTGGAACTCGTAGTCGAAGTCGGTCACGGCGCGCAGGCCGCGCACCATGGCCTTGCCGCCGCGCGCGACCACGAAGTCGCGCAGCAGGCCCGAGAAGCTCTCGACCGTCACCTGGTCGCTGTAGGGCTTCACGGCCTCGCGGGCCATGTCCATGCGCTCGGAGAGCGTGAACAGCGCCTTCTTGTGGTGGCCCGCCGCGACGGCGACGATCACCTTGGAGAAGAGTTGGGTTGCACGCCGCACCACGTCCTCGTGACCGAGGGTGATGGGGTCGAAAGTGCCGGGATAAACCGCGATCACGTTGCTGGCCATGGTTGCTTCTTCCTCATGCTGCCGGTGCGGCTTGTCCGGCGGATTATGCAGGCACGGACACAGCGCGGCGCAGCAGATGGGCATGCACGGCGCCGGCCTTCAGGTAGCGGAATTCGGCCAGGCCCAGCGCGGCGAGTTCTTCGGCGGCCCAGCGACGCGGCGCTTCGAGGTAGATCGCGCCGTCGGCATGCAGCGCGCGCGCGGCGGCGCGCAGGGCCGGCTCGTACAGCGCGAGGTTGTCGAAGGGCGGATCGAGAAACACCGCCTGCAGGCTGCCCGCCGCCGCGCGTTCGAGCGCGGTGACGCCGTTGCCGCGCTCCACGCGCACGGCCTCGGCCGAGAGCTTGGCCTTGGCGGCCTGCAGTTGGGCGACCAGCGCGGCGTCCTGCTCGCACAGCAGCACCTGGGCCGCGCCGCGCGAGGCGGCTTCGAGGCCGAGCGCGCCGGTGCCCGCGAAGGCGTCGATGCAGTGCCAGCCCGGCAAGGCACCGCCGCCCACGCCGGCCAGGCTCGCGAGCCAGTTGAACAGCGTTTCGCGCACGCGATCGGGCGTGGGGCGCAGGCCGGGCTTGTCGGCCACGGCCAGGCGGGTGCGCTTCCATTCGCCGCCGATGATGCGGACCTCGCTGGGCCGCGACGGGCGCTTGGCGGCGGGGGCGCGCGAGACGGGCGCGGCGGCGTTCTTCTTCGGGGGCTTCTGGGGCATGCGGCGAGCTTAACGCCGCAGCTGGCCCCCCTTCACTCAGTAGCCCATGAACGCGCGACGGGCCAGCAGCGCGGCCAGCACGAGCATCGTGCCGCCGATGAGCGCATCGAGCATCTGCCAGGCGCGCGGCCGTGCGAACACCGGCGCCAGCAGCCGCGCGCCGAAGCCCAGCGCGGTGAACCACAGCACGCTGGCCAGCGTCGACCCGACGACGAACCAGGCCTTGAGCAGGCCCGGGTACTGCGCCCCGGCCGTGCCCACGAGCAGCACGGTGTCCAGGTAGACGTGCGGGTTCAGCAGCGTGAAGCCGGCGGCCTGCGCGACCACCGCGGCGCGCGAGCGCGAGGCGCCCTGCGACACCGTCTGCAACGCGCCCGGCTGGCGCGAGCGCCACAGCGCGCGCAGGCCGTAGCCGCAGAGAAAGGCCGCGCCGAAGCCCGCGAGCAGCGTTGCCAGCATCGGCCGCCCCTTCAGCGCCTGCGCCATGCCGGCCACGCCGGCGGCGACCAGCACCGCGTCGCAGACGGCGCAGAACAGCACCACCGCGCTCACGTGCTCGCGGCGCAATCCCTGGCGCAGCACGTAGGCGTTCTGGGCGCCGATGGCGACGATGAGCACCAGGCTCATGAAGAGCCCGTTGAGGAAAGCGGTGGAGGCGTGAACGGCGGTCATGGTCCGAGCTTGCCGTCCGCAGCCGATTCAATCAAACTAAACTTTCTAACGTCGATTCAGTTTTACTTCATTCACGACCATGCTCGACTACGCCGCCCTGCACGCCCTTGCCGCCGTGGTGCGCGAAGGCAGTTTCGAGCGCGCCGCCCGCGCGCTGCACGTCACGCCCTCGGCGGTGTCGCAGCGCGTGAAGCTGCTCGAGGAGCGCACCGGCGGCGCGCTGCTGGTGCGCGGCCAGCCCTGCGTGGCGACCGAGGCCGGCCTGCAGCTGTGCCGGCACGTCGAGCGCGTGGGCATGCTGGAGCACGAGCTGCGCGAGGCCCTGCCCGCGCTGGGCATGGGCAGCGGCGAGGCGCACGAGCGGGTCACGGTGCGGGTGGCGGTCAACGCCGACAGCCTCGCGACCTGGTTCATGGCGGGCGCCGCGGCCTTTGCCGCACAGGCGCCCGACGCCCTGCTCGACCTCACGGCCGACGACCAGGACCACACGGCCGAGCGGCTGCGCAGCGGCGCGGTGCTGGCGGCCGTGACCGCGCTGGCCCAGCCGGTCACGGGCTGCAACAGCGAGGCGCTGGGCACGGTGCACTACGTGGCCGCCGCGAGCCCCGGTTTCGTGGAACGCCATTTCGCCAAGGGCGTGGGCGCGCGCACGCTGGCCGCCGCGCCGAACCTGGTGTTCGACCGCAAGGACCGGCTGCAGGCCCGCTGGGTGCGCCGCATCTGCCACCGCAACGTGGAGACGCCGCGCCACTGGGTGCCCTCGCCCGCCGCCTTCGTCGAGGCGGCCTGCCGCGGCATCGGCTGGGGCATGCATCCGACCAGCATGGTGGCCGATGCATTGCGCGACGGCACGCTGGTGGAACTGGTGCCCGGCGCGACGTTGCCGGTGCCGCTGTACTGGCAGCACGCCCGCGCGGCGCCGCGCCTGCTGGCGCAGCTCGGCGCCGCGGTGCGCGAGGCCGCGCGCAGCGGGCCGCACGCGCTGGCCTGAGCTCTTCTTTTCTTCTTACTGCGCCGCGGCGGCCTGCTTGCCGCCCACCACCACCGTCACCATGCGCTGCGGCTGCAGCTTGCGGGCGAACGCGGCCTGGATGTCGGCGGCCGTGACCGCGTTCATGCGCGCGGTCCAGGTGTCGAGGTAGTCCAGCGGCAGGCCGTACCAGGCGATATTGGCAACGTTGCCGATCAGCTTGCGATTGCTGTCCAAGAGCAGCGGGAAGCCGCCGATCAGGTTGTCCTTGGCGGCCTTCAGCTCCTTCTCGGTCGGGCCTTCGGCCACGAACTTCGCGAGCACGTCACGCGAGACCTTCGTCGCCGCCTCGGCCTGGTCGGGCCGGGTCTGGAAGCCGATGCGGAAGGCGCCCGCGTCGAGCCCCGGCGCAAAGCCGCTGTACACGCTGTAGGCCAGGCCGCGCTTCTCGCGCACCTCTTCGGTCAGCCGCGAAACAAAGCCGCCGCCGCCGAGCACGTAGTTGCCGAGCGTGAGCGCGAAGTGGTCGGGGTCCTGGCGCGGGTAGCCGGGCTGGCCGATGAAGACGTGGGCCTGCGCCGAGTCGAACGCGATGCGCTCGTCCTTCGGCGCCGTGAGCGCCACCACCGGCGCGATGGCCGGCAGCGGTGCGCAGGCGGCGGGGCTGGGCAGGCGCGACAGCAGCGTGGTCGCGAGCGCCTCGGCCTCGGCGCGCGTGACCGCGCCCACGATGCTGAGCTTGGCGCGGCACGGCAGGATCAGCTGCTCGTAGCGCTGGCGCATGGCCGCGGTGTCGATGCGCGCCAGCGTGGCTTCCGTCACTTCCTGGCCGTAGGGGTGCGTGCCGTACACGGCCTGCGCGAAGGCGCGGCCGACCACGGTGGCGGGCTTGGTGTTGGCTTCCTTGATGGCGGCGTTGATGCGCTCGCGCTCGCGCGGCCAGATGTCGTCGGGGAACGAGGGCTCGCCGATCTCGCGCGCGGCCAGGGCCACGGCCTTGGTCAGCAGCGCGGGGTCGGACAGCGTGCGCAGCGTGTAGCTGGTGCGGTCGGTGCCGGCGCTCACGTCGAAGCTGGCGCCCAGGTCGGCCCAGGCCTCGCCCAGCGCATTCTGGTCGAGCGCAGGCTCGCCGTTGCGCCCGGCGCGCACGCCCTTCTCGACCATCGCGGCGCTGGTGCTGGCCAGCCCGGCCTGCGCGGCCGGGTCGCGCCGGCTGCCGGCGTCGAAATCGATCTGCACGTCGACGATCGGCAATGCGTTGGTCGACACCAGGTACACCTTGGCGCCGTTGGCCAGCGTCCAGTGCTGGATGGGCAACGCGGCCTGCGCGCTGCCCATGCCGAACAGCGCGGTGATGCCCGCCAGGAGGGCGGTGCTTGCAAATTTCTTGAGGTTCTTCATGGAGGAATCCGGTGCCTTTCAGCGCATCTCGCCAGCAGGGGCGGCGAAGCCGCGGCCGCGCTTGGGTTCGGGCGGCAGGGGCCGCAGCGTGGCGACCGTGAGCTGGTCGTCGCCGAAGTACTTGGCGGCCACGGCCTGCACCTGCGCCGCCGTCACGGCCTGCAGCCGGGCGACGATGCGCTCGCTGGCGTCCAGCGGCAGGCCCTGGATCCAGTTGCTGCCGAGTTCGCGCGCCTGTGCCATCACCGAATCGCGCTTGTAGGTCTCGCTCGCCACCCACTGCGTCTTGACGCGGGCCAGCTCGGCCTCGCCGACGCCCTCTTTCGCCACGCGCGCCACCTGGGCGCGCAGCGCGGCCTCGACCGTCTCGGCGGTCTTGCCGGCGGCCGGCACGCCGTCGAGCATGAACAGCTGCGGACCGCGGCCGATGAAGCCCGCGTACGCGCCGGCCGAATCGGCCACGCGGCCGGGGCCCTGTGTGAGTGCGCGGTCGAGCCGCGCGCCGGCGTAGCCGTCGAGCACGGCCGAGAGCACCACCAGCGCCCAGGCGTCGCTGTTGGCGTCGTCGATGTTCGTGAGCTGCGGCACGCGGAAGGCAAGCGACACGTACGCCTGCTCGGCCGGGGCCTTGAACTCGAGGCGGCGGATGCCGCGCTGCGCGGGCTCGGTGCGCGGCTTGCGCTCCGGCACGGCGCGCGCGGGGATGCTGCCGTAGTACTTCTCGGCCAGCGCGCGCACGCGTGCCACGTCGACGTCGCCGGCCACCACGAGCACGGCGTTGGCCGGCACGTACCAGCGCTGGAAGAAGGCGCGCGCGTCGGCGGGCGTCATCGATTCGAGGTCGCTCATCCAGCCCACCACCGGGCGGCGGTACGGCGACGCGGTGAAGACGGCCGCGCTCTGCTGCTCGCCGAGCAGGGCGCGCGGCTGGTCGTCGGTGCGCAGGCGGCGCTCTTCCTTGACCACCTCGATCTCGCGCTTGAACTCGTCGTCGGGCCACTGGTTGTTGGCGAAGCGGTCCGATTCGAGCTTCATCACCTGCTCGAGGCTGCCGACCGGGATCTGCTGGTAGTAGCCGGTGGCGTCGCGCATGGTGAAGGCGTTTTCCTGGCCGCCCAGCGCCGCCACGCGGCGCGAGAACTCGCCGGCCGGCACGCTCTTCGTGCCCTTGAACAGCATGTGCTCCAGCACGTGCGCCACGCCCGTGGTGCCGTCGACCTCGTCCATGGAGCCGACCCGCACCCAGACCATCTGCACCGCCGTCGGCGAGCGCCGGTCGGTCTGCACGATCACGGTCATGCCGTTGGCGAGGGTGAATTGCTGGGGGCCCGGGGCCGCGGCGGCAGGGGTCGACGCGGCGGGAGCGGGGGTGGACTGGGCCTGCGCGGGCACGGTCCACAGCGCCGAAAGCGCCAGGGCCAGCACCGCACCAGACGCAGCGCGGCGTGGCGAGAGGTGTTTCATAGAATGGGTCGGATTGTAAAAAGCTCCCGATGTTCAGTTTCTTCAAGAAAAAACCACCTGCCGATGCCCCGGTGACACCGGCCCCGCCGCCGACCGCCGAACCCGCGCCGCCCCCGGCCGCGGAACCCGCACCGGCACGCTCGGTGTTCTCGCCGTCGAGCTGGTTCGGGTCGAAGCCGGCAGCGGAAGCGCCTGTTCCCGCACCCGCACTCACCCCTGCGCCGGCCCCCGAGCCGGCACCGGCCGCGCCCGTGGTGGCGCCGGCGCCCGCGCCAGCTCCGGTCGATGCACCAGCGCCGATCCCTGCGCCAGCGCCCGCCCCCGTTCCTGCACCCGCTCCCGTCATCGCGCCACCGCCGCCCCCTCCGGCGCCCGTGCCCGCACCGCCTCCCGCGCCTGTCGCCGTCGTCGAGCCGGCCCCCATCGCCACCGAGCGCAAGAGCTGGTTCGACAAGCTCAAGACCGGCCTGCGCAAGACCGGCACCGGCATCCAGGCCGTGTTCGTCAACGCGCAGATCGACGACGCGCTGTATGAAGAGCTCGAATCGGCGCTGCTCATGGCCGACACCGGCGTCAAGGCCACCGAGTTCCTGCTCGACGACCTGAAGGTGCGCGTCAAGCGCCAGATGGCCACCGACGCCGCGCAGGTCAAGCGCCTGCTGGCCGATGCCGTCACCGACCTGCTCAAGCCGCTGGAGAAGCCACTGGTCATCGGCGAGTACACGCCCACCGTGATCATGGTGGCCGGCGTCAACGGCGCGGGCAAGACCACCTCCATCGGCAAGCTCACCAAGCACCTGGCCACCGAGGGCGCTTCGGTGCTGCTGGCCGCGGCCGACACCTTCCGGGCGGCGGCGCGCGAGCAGCTGCTGGTCTGGGCCGACCGCAACACCGTCGAGATCGTGAGCAACGAAGGCGGCGACCCGTCGGCCGTGAGCTTCGACGCGGTGAACGCCGGCAAGGCGCGCGGCAAGGACGTGGTGCTGGTCGACACGGCCGGGCGCCTGCCGACGCAGCTGCACCTGATGGACGAGCTCAAGAAGATCAAGCGCGTCGTCACCAAGGCCGACGCCACCGCGCCGCACGAGGTGCTGCTGGTGATCGACGGCAACACCGGCCAGAACGCGCTGGCGCAAGTCAGGGCTTTCGACGAGACGCTGGGCCTCACGGGCCTCATCGTCACCAAGCTCGACGGCACCGCCAAGGGCGGCGTGCTGTGCGCCATCGCGCGCGAGCGGCCGATTCCGGTGTACTTCATCGGCGTGGGCGAAAAGCTCGAGGACCTCGAGACCTTCAACGCCCGCGAGTTCGCGCAGGCGCTGCTGGGCTGACCGGCGCTTTCGCCGCCGTTCGCTTCGGTCAAAAAAAACGGTCCCCGACTCGCGCCGGGGACCGTCAGCTCCCTGTCTTTCTTTTTTCTCCCTTTGTATTTCCCCCTGCGTGTGTGCCTCTTCGGAAATCAGAAACCGAACGGTGACGTCGGGCCGCACAACGGGCTGACGTTGCAATCGGTCGGTGTGAAGTAGTAGGCCTTCTGCTCGCTGGTGCCCAGCGCCAGGTGACCGAGCAGCGCCGCCTTCTTGGCCCCTTCGGCGTTCGCCTGCTGGATGAGGGCCGTGGTGTTGGTGCTCGGTGCGAGCGAATAGAAGTTGAAGGTCGCCGACTGCGACAGGTCCTTGGCGTAGAGCACACCGTTGCCCCCCGCAAAGAGGAGTTCGCCCCGGAAACGGAAGCCACGGCTTCCGCGCTCGTTGAATTGCGCAAGGTACCCAGCGTGATCACCGCTGATGTCACCCATCTCGTAGGCGAAGGTGGCGTTGCCAACCGAGCTCTTCTCATAGACGGCGACCGTGCCCGCCGGATCTCCGGTTATGAACGCGGTCGTCCGGTTGAAAAATCCGCTCGCGCCTTGGGTGTTCGCCTGCGTCAGGTAGTCCGCCTTGCTCTTAGGCGCCAGCTCGACACGGTAGCTGTAGGTGGCAGTGTCGGCGCTGCTCTTGCGGTAGAAGTAGAAGGTCTCGCCACCGACGCTCCACTCGCCCGCCCATTGGAAGCCCCGCGCACCGGCTTCATTCAGCTGGTTCAGCAGGTCCGCGTTGGACGTGGCCTGCGGCTTCTTCTCGTAGCTGTAGGTCGCATCGACGGTCTTCACGAAACCATCGACCTGATCGACAGTGGTCGGGCTGGCCATGAAAGAGAAACCGCTCAGGAAACGGAACCCGCGCGCGCCCTGTGCCGCGAGGCTGTCGAAGAAGGCCGACGTGGCGGTCGCAGCCGGCAGGCCCTCGTACAGGAAAGTGGTCGCGCCCGGATTCGGCGCGGGTGCGGGGGCCGGCGCTGGTGTGGGTGCAGGCGCCGGGGCTGGTGCCGGTGCGGGCGGCGGGGCCGGCGGCGGCAACACGAAGCCACCACCACCGCCGCCGCTGCCCCCACCTCCGCACGCCGTCAGGGCCAGCAGCGCGGCCGTCGCGGCGGCCACTGCAGCAGGTTTGAAATTCATGGTCACTCCCTTGTCGATTCTTGTTCGGTGGCGACGCGGACCGCTGTCCGTCGACGCCGTGGAAACCCGAAATTACGACGGGGCCGATGTTCCCGGCAGTGCCAAAAGTCATTGCATATGTGCCCATCCGGATCGATCGGCACGCAATGAACTACAACGTATTCACTTTCGATCGCAAGCTGTGTGCGAGACGCTACGGTGCCGTCGCGAGCCCCGCCATGGCCTGCAGCAGCGCATCGGGCGCCACGGGCTTGAACAGCACGGGCACGCCCGACTCGCGCACGCGCTGCAGGCGGTCGGGCGAGGTCTCGCCGGTGATCAGCAGCAGCGGCAGCTCGGTGCCCAGATGCCGACTCAGGCGCAGGCCCACGTCCAGGCCGTCGACGCCGTCGGCCAGGCGGTAGTCGCACATCAGCAGGCCGAAGGGACGGCCCTCGGCGCGGGCCTGGTGCAGCGCATCGGCCGCGGCGGCCTCGTCGGCGACGGCGTGTGCGTCGATCGCGTGGGAGCGCAGCAGGCCGGTCATGGCCTCGCGGATTTCGAGTTCGTCGTCCATCAGCAGCACGCGCCCGGGCAGCGCGGCGGCGCGGCGGCGCACGGACAGTTCGGCGCTGCCGGCCGGGAACGGTCCCACGAGCGCACTGACCTGCGGCGGCACGGTCGGCAGCACGACACGGAAGTGCGTGCCGCGGCCCGGGCGCGAATGCATCTGCACCGGATGGCCCAGCAGCCGCGACAGGCGGCGCACGATCGACAGGCCGATGCCCAGGCCGCGCGCACGGTCGCGGCCCGGGTTATCGATTTGGTAGAACTCTTCGAAGATGCGGTGCGACTGCTCGGGCGCGATGCCGATGCCGGTGTCGCGCACCTCGATCCACACGGTGTCGCCACGGTCGCGCGCCGTCACGGTCACGCCGCCCTGCACGGTGTACTTGAGGGCGTTGTCCATCAGATTGGACAGCATGCGGTGCAGCAGCTGCGGATCGCTACGCACCCACAGGCCGCTGGCGCGCACGCGCAGCTGCAGCTCCTTCTGCTCGGCCTGCGCCGAGAAGGTGTGGTTGAGCGGCAGGAACAGCGCATCAAGCTCGACAGGCTGCGGCGACGGCGTGATGACGCCCGCGTCGAGCCGGGACACATCGAGCATGGTGTCGAGCGAGGCGCCCAGCGCGTTCACGGCGCGCATCAGGCGCTCGGCGTTGCGGCTCTCGGGGCGCCCGCGCAGTTCGTTCTCGAGCGCGGCGCCGAACAGCGCGATGGCGTGCAGCGGCTGGCGCAGGTCGTGGCTGGCGGCGCCGAGGAAGCGGGTCTTTTCTTCGCTGGCACGCTCGGTGGCGGCGATCTGCTCACCCAGGCGCGCGGCCAGCGCTTCGTTCTCGAAACGCAACATGAGCGAGTCGGTCAGCAGCCGGTGCTGGCGCACGCCGGCGTGCAGCGTGAGCATCAGGTAGGCCGAGCCCGCCGCGGCCAGGAACAGGTGCAGGCCGTCGCCCTGCCAGGCCAGCGCGATGATCATGCCCAGCGACATGGGCAGCGTGTAGCCGAACAGCGCGGGCTTGAGCGGCCACAGCGACTGCGCGGCGCGCGCGCAGCTGCCGACGATCACGGCCATCAGCAGCGAGGTCATGGGCAGGTTCTCGTGCGGCACGATGAACCAGGGCACCACCGCCGTGATCATGCTGACCAGCGTGACCATGCGCGAGATCTTGCGCGCCCAGTACGGGCTCTCGGAGGCCGGCTTGTCGGGCGTCCAGCGCGGCGTGAAGAAGACGTAGATGTCGACCGCCACCAGCGCCGCCATCCAGAACAGCAGGCGCGCATCGCTGAGCTGCGAGTAGATGATGCAGCCGAACACGATCACGAAGCCCAGGTGGGTCAGCGTGGAGATGCCGTAGGTGTCGTAGACCGAGCCGACGTGCTCGCGCAGCACGCGCTGGCCGAGCAGCTGGCCGGCGGCGGCGTCGCCGCGGCCCGCCAGCGTGGCGCCGCTCAACGCAGCATGCTGATCAGCTGGGCGCGCGAGCGCATGCCGAACAGCAGCAGGATGGTCGAGACATGGTTCTTCACCGTGCCCTCGCTCAGGTTGGCCAGTTGCGCGATCTCCTTGTTCGCCTTGCCTTCGAGCACCCACTGCAGCACCTGCATCTGGCGCGGCGTGAGCTCCTGCCAGGCGCTGGCGTGCGCGAACTCCGCGTACCCCGACAGCGACTTGGGCAGTGCCGCGGGCGGCAGCGGCTGCTGCGGCGTGCCATCGGCCTCGAACAGGCCGCAGGCGCGGATGAAGCCCACCATCTCCTTCAGGTCGGCGGACTTGGGCAGGAAGGCGCTGGCACCGAGTGCGAGCGCGCCCTGCGCCAGCGTGCTGTTGGCGGTGCCCGAGAGCACGACGACGCGCGCCGCCGGAAAGCGCAGCCGGAACTCGGCCAGGCCGCTGAGCCCGTGCGTGTCGGGCAGCGCGAGGTCAAGCAGCACGAGGCCGATGGCCGCCTCGTTCGCCGCATAGAGCGCGAGCGCGTCGGCGATGTTGCCGGCCTCGAACACCGAAATGCGCGCGCCCGAGGTGGCGGCCTGGGCCTGCACCAGCGCGCTCACGCCCAGGCGCAGCAGGTCGTGGTCGTCGACCACCAGGATCGCGCCGGACACGCCGGCAGGCACACCGGTGTCGGTGAGGGGCGGCGGGGGTGCGGAGGGGGAGTCGAAAGAGGCCACGGATTTGATCTTAGCGGCGCAAGCCCCGCGCGACAGTGCCCTAAGTCATGGCGCCCTGACCCGGGCTGGCGCCACTTGCCACGGCGCGGCGCCGTGGGCACCATGGACGTCTTGCCGCAACGCACGGCGCCCCGGAGACCTGCCATGACCCACACTGCCGCCGCCCCGCTCGCCACCAGCGAGCGCAAGGTCGACCGCCTGCTCGCCCACTACGAGGAGAGCCACCGCCATCCGACCAACGAGCTGATCCACTTCGTGGCCATTCCCGCGATCATGCTGAGCATCGTCGGGCTGCTGTTCGCGATCCATCCGTGGGTGGCCTACGCCTTCGTGGCGGCCAGCCTCGTGTACTACGCCCTGCTGCGCTCGCCGGCCTTCCTCGTCACGATGCTGGCGCTCACGGTGCTGGCGCTGGTGGCGGTGCATGCGATGGGCACCGCGGTGGCGCCGGTGTCGGCGGCGATCTTCGTGGTGGCGTGGATCTTCCAGTTCGTCGGCCACAAGATCGAAGGCAAGAAGCCGTCGTTCTTCGAGGACATCCAGTACCTCTGGGTCGGTCCGCTGTTCGTGCTGTCGAAGTTGTTCGTCAAACTCGGCATTCGCTGGTAGCCCCGCAGGCCCGGCCACGCCGGTGCGCAGCGTCCGCGCGCGGGGTTCCTTCAAGGCGACACGAGCGGCTCGGCCTCATAGGCCCGGTGCAGCAGTTCCACGAAAGCCGGCGCTGGCGGCAACACCACGTCGCCGATGCGGTGCACCGCCACGCCCGGCGTCCACGAGTTCATGACCACGGCGCCGGCCAGCGCGGGCAGGTCGGCCATCCGCAGCACCTGGCTGCGCTGCGGGACACCGAGGCGTTCGAGCTGCCGGCGCACGATGCCCATCGTGGTGCCAGTCAGGATCTCGGCTTCGGGCCACACCACCGCCTCGCCGTCCCAGAAGGCCAGGTTCCAGATCGACGCCTCGCCGAGCCGGCCGTGCCGGTCGAGAAAGGCCGCGTCGTCGAAACCCCGCGCGACGGCCTGATGCAACAGCTGGGTCTTGGCGCCTTCGCCGACGTGCTTCACGGCCGGCAGGAAGCGCTCGTGCTCGATCGCGGCCAGGGTCAGCGGGCCGGCGGGGCCGTTGGAAGGCGGGCCGGTGCGGACCAGCACCTCGGGCACCACGTCGGCCGCGGTGAACTCGCCGGCTGGGGAGTAGACGGTGGCGGTCAGCGACAGGTCGGCTGGGCCGGCCGCGAGCGCCGCCCGCAGGTGGGCGCGCACCGTGTCGTCGGGCAGCGCCTGGCCGAACAGGGTCTGCGAGGCGAAGCGCAGCCGCGCCAGGTGGAGGTCGAGGCCCCGCACCCGGCCGCCGCGCACCTGCATGGCCGTGAAATGCGCGTGGCCGGCGAAGGCGAGCGGGGCCAGGTCCGCGGCGGGCACCGGCTGGCCGTTGCGCTGCACGACAAAGAAAGAAGAAGGGACGCTGGCGGACATGGTTTCGTGGCTCCTCGAGGGGATGGATCATCAAGTTCCTGAACTATCCCGCGTTGACTTCCCCAAGAGAAACGAATAGTTTTTGGAAAATCATCAAAAACCATTTGAAGATCAATGCACCCCAGACTGCTCCCCGGCACCCGCGCCCTGCGCACCTTCGAGGCCGCCGGGCGGCACCTGAACTTCACGCGGGCCGCCGAAGAAGTCGGACTGACGCCGGCGGCCGTGAGCCACCAGATCAAGGAGATCGAGGAGCAACTCGGCGTGGTGCTGTTCACGCGCACCAGCCGCAGCATCCGCCTGACGCCGGCCGGCGCGGTGTGGTTCGAGGCCACCGCCGACGCGCTCGACACCCTGCGCCGCGCCGCCGGCCGCGCCCGGCGCATGGCGCGCGGGGCGGCGACGCTGCGCGTGTCGACCAGCGCCCGTTTCGCGACCAACTGGCTGCTGCCCCGGCTGCCGCAGTTCCGGGCCGCGAATCCGGGGCTGGAACTGGGTTTCGATATTTCCGACGCGCTGCGGGATTTCGACGCCGACGACATCGACGTGGCGATCCGCTTCGGCAACGGACAAGACCCGGGCACACGCGCGCAGCGGCTGTTCGACACCGTCATCGTGCCGGTCTGCAGCCCCAGGCTGCTCGCCAGCGGGCCCCCGCTGGCAACGCCGCGCGACCTGCTCCAGCACACGCTGTGCTACGTCGACTGGAAGACCGACGGCATGGTCTGGCCCAACTGGCCGATGTGGATGGCCGCGGCGGGCATCGAGGGCTTCGACGACAGCCGCTGCATCGGCTTCGCCGACTCGAGCGACGTGGTGCGCGCCGTCACCGAGAGCGGCATGGTCGGACTGGCCGACCTGGACATGATCGGCGCCGACCTCGCCCAGGGCCGGCTGGTGCGGCTGTTCGACATCGGCGTGCCCATGGCGGCGGGCTACGCCTACCACCTGGTCTACCCGGAAGGCAGCGCCCGGGACCCGCGCATCCTGGCGTTCCAGGACTGGTTGCTGGGGCAGGCGTCCAGGACTTGAAAAACGCCAAACGGCATACAAATATCCAACAAATCGCGACAAAAGCTATCGCAACGATAGAAACCCAAGGGAACCCTTGGCTTAGCACTCCCTCTAACCGAGTGCTAATATGGCCAACACAAAGGAGTTTCCCCTGATGACAACGCTGTCTGGAGTCTCTGCCAACCAGCTGGCCGTCGCCAACCCCTGGTCGATGGTCCCCCCGCTGGGCAACCTGGATGCCTACATTTCGGCCGCCAACCGCCTGCCGCTGCTCACGCTTGAAGAAGAGCAGGGCTTCGCACGCAAGTTGCGCGACCAGAACGACCTCGAAGCCGCCGGTGCGCTGATCCTGTCGCACCTGCGCCTGGTCGTGTCCATTTCCCGCCAGTACCTGGGCTACGGGCTGCCGCACGGCGACCTGATCCAGGAAGGCAACGTCGGCCTCATGAAGGCCGTGAAGCGTTTCGACCCCGACCAGGGCGTGCGGCTGGTGAGCTACGCCATGCACTGGATCAAGGCCGAGATCCACGAGTACATCCTGAAGAACTGGCGCATGGTCAAGGTCGCGACGACCAAGGCCCAGCGCAAGCTGTTCTTCAATCTGCGTTCGATGAAGCAGAGTTTCAAGGCCGACTCGGCCGCGGCCGACAACGGCACGCACCGCGAGACGCTGAGCCCCGACGAGGTCTCGCAGATGGCCACGCGCCTGAACGTGAAGCCCGAGGAAGTGCTCGAGATGGAAACCCGCCTGTCGGGCGGCGACGTGCTGCTCGATCCGGGTCCGTCCGATGACGGCGATGAAGGCTTCGGCCCCATTGCCTACCTGGCCGACGCCACGCAGGAACCGACCGCCCTGCTCGAATCGCAGCAGCGCGACCGCCTGTCGAGCGACGGCATCGCCACCGCCCTGGAGGCGCTGGACGACCGCAGCCGCCGCATCGTCGAAGAGCGCTGGCTCAAGGTGAACGACGACGGCTCGGGCGGCATGACGCTGCACGACCTGGCCGCGGTGTACGGCGTGAGCGCCGAGCGCATCCGCCAGATCGAAGTGGCGGCGATGAAGAAGATGAAGAAGGCGCTGGCCGAGTACGCGTAAGCGTCACGACCGCCCTCCTCCACGAAAAAGCCCGGCAGTGCCGGGCTTTTTTTCGTTCGGGGGCGCTTCAGGGCGTCGACTTGGTCAGCGTGCGCAGCGCCCGCTTCGCGATGTAGCGGGTCTCGGCGGTCGGCGACTCGGCCACCCAGCGCGTGCACAGCGTCTCGACCCACTCGGGCTGTGTCTTGCTCGCGTCGTTGAGCCAGTTGGCGACCGAGTTCTGCACGTAGCGATGCGCGTCGGCGCGCAGCGGCTCCAGCAGCGGCAGCGCCAGCCAGGGCTCGGCCTTCAGCGTCTCGATCTGCGCGCACCACACGCCGCGCGGGCGCGTGAGCTCGCTGGCGAAGCGGCGCACGTTCGGGTCGGCATCGGTCACCCAGGGCTGCAGCAGCGCCAGCGCTTCGTCGAGCGAATCGATGACGCTGTCGCGCACCGCCATCCAGGCGAACTCGCGCACGCCGAAATGCGGGTCGGCGGCAAAGCGGCGCACGGCGTCGAGCTGGGCCGCCAGCGGCAGGCCCGACAGCGTGATCCACTGCACCGCCCAGCAGCGCGCCACGTCGCTCGCGTGCGTGGCCAGCCGGTGTGCCACGGCGTCGCGCTCGGCGTGTTCGGCCGTCATGTCGTACAGCGCCCGCGCGATGTGGCTGTGACGCTGCATGGGCTTGAAGGCGGCCAGCATGGCGAGCGTGTCGTCCAGCCGTTCGTGCGTCGCGTCGAGGCC
The DNA here is from genome assembly GCF_059416345.1 of Variovorax sp. GW821-FHT09D07. Classification (NCBI taxonomy): domain Bacteria; kingdom Pseudomonadati; phylum Pseudomonadota; class Betaproteobacteria; order Burkholderiales; family Comamonadaceae; genus Variovorax; species Variovorax sp. GW821-FHT09D07. The sequence continues at coordinate 63,893 of NZ_JBWKOY010000004.1, read as the reverse complement.
GACATGGCCCGCCACGCTGCGCGCGAGCAGCGGCAGTTCGAGCGCGAGGAATTCGTTGAGGTTGACGGTCTCGAGCAGCCCGCCGTTCAGCGCACCCAGCACCTCGGGCGGAATGAGCGCGATGCGGAACGCGCCCTTGCGCGACTTCAGGTGCGCGACCGATGCGGTGTCCATTCCGTGAGCGTCCGGCTCAGGAAGCGAGCAGCGTCTTCAGATCCGACACCATGGCCGGCACGCCCGCGCCGTAGCGCGCGTAGAGCCGCAGCCGGCCCTGCGGGTCGTAGATGTAGCTAGCGGCCGAGTGGTCCATGGCGTAGCTGGTCGGGGTCTTGCCGTCGACCTTCTTGTAGTAGACCTTGAAGTCCTTCGCGACGGCGGCCAACTGCTCGGCCGTGGGGATGAGCGCCACGAAGCTCGGGTCGAAGGCGCCCATGTAGGCCTTGAGCACCTCGGGCGTGTCGCGCGCCGGATCGACGGTGACGAACAGCACTTGCAGCTTGCTGCCGTCGGCGCCGAGTTGCTGCTTGACCTGCGCCATCTCGGTCATGGTGGTCGGGCAGACGTCGGGGCACTGCACGTAGCCGAAGAACAGCACGACCGCCTTGCCCTTGAAGTCGGCCAGCGTGCGCACCTTGCCGTCGGCGTCGGTGAGCGAGAAGTCTTTGGCGTAGTCGGCGCCCGTGATGTCGACCGCCTGGAAGCTCTGTTTCGGCTGCTCGCTGCAGGCCGAAAGGCCCAGGCCCAGCGTGGCAGAGGCGGCCACCCAGCCGGCCGTGGCGGCGATCGATTTCAGGGCATTGCGCTTGTTCATGGGCAGGTGAGGTCCGGTCAGCGGAGGTAATGGTCGACGAGCAGCGCCGCGAACAGCACGCTCAGGTGGATGAGCGAAAACCGGAAGGTCTTGCGCGCCAGCGTGTCGGAATAGTTGCGCCACAGCGCGAAGGCATAGCCGGTGAAGCCGATGCTCACGCCGATGGCGACCACGAGATAGAGCCAGCCGCTCATGCCGTAGATGAAGGGCATCAGGCAGGCCGCGAACAGGATGAAGGTGTACAGCAGCACCTGCAGCCGCGTGAACTCGTTGCCGTGCGTCACGGGCAGCATCGGCAGGCCGGCCTTGCGGTAGTCCTCGACGCGGTACAGCGCCAGCGCCCAGAAGTGCGGCGGGGTCCACAGGAAGATGATGAGGAACAGGATCAGCGCCTCGGGGCCGACATCGCCCGTCATGGCGGCCCAGCCCAGCACCGGCGGCATGGCGCCCGAGGCGCCGCCGATCACGATGTTCTGCGGCGTCAGCGGCTTCAGGATGACGGTGTAGATCACCGCGTAGCCGACGAAGGTGGCAAACGTGAGCCACATGGTCAGCGGGTTGACCGTGAACCACAGCAGCGCCGAGCCCGCCGCGCACAGCAGCGCCGAGAACACCAGCGCCTGCATGTCGCTGAGCTGCCCGCGCGCCGTGGGGCGCCAGGCGGTGCGCTTCATCTTGGCGTCGATGCCCTTCTCGACCAGGCAGTTGAATGCGGCGGCCGCACCGGCCACGAGCCAGATGCCGATGCAAGCCAGCACGCCGCGCTGCACGTCGGCCCACGACGGCAGGCCGGGCACGGCCAGCACCATGCCGATGAGCGCGCAGAACACGATCAGCTGCACCACGCGCGGCTTGGTGAGCGCGTAGAACTGGCGCAGCACGTTGGCGGTGCTGGCGTGCTGAACAGGAATCGGGGTGCTCACGCGGTGGCTTTCTTCGGTTGGGGGGTGCCGCGCGCATTGTCGACGGCGCGCGGAATCGGTGCAGCGGCGGCGCTTTCGCGCCGGCTCTCGCACAGCGCCCAGGTCAGGACCACGGCCAGCGCCGCGGCGCCACCGGTGTGGAGCACGGCGGCGGCCAGCGGCCAGCCGAGCAGCACGTTGCCCAGGCCCGTGGCCAGCTGCAGCAGCGCCAGGCCGGCCAGCCAGTGTGCCTGCGCGCGCAGCGCCTCGAGGCGGCGCAGGCGCCAGGCCAGCAGGCCGAGCGCCACGAACACGGCGTACGCCATGAGGCGGTGCGCATAGTGGATGGCGGTGAGAGCGGAAAAATCGAGCGGCTGGCCCTCGCCGGTCACGCCGAGGTGGCGCCAGATCTCGAAGCCCTGCACGAAGTTCATCGGCGGCCACCAGCTGTCCTGGCAGGTCGGGAACTGCGTGCAGGCCAGCACCGCGTAGTTGGTGCTGACCCAGCCGCCGAGCGCGATCTGCAGCACCAGCAGCACCGCCGTGGCGATCAGCCCGTTGCGCAGGGCCGGCGACACGGCCGTGGGCAGGCGCTGCGCCGCCACCTGGCGGTAGCGCACGGCCTGGATGCACAGCAGCGCGAGCAGCACGATGGCGCCCATCAGGTGCATCGTGACGATGGCGGGGAACAGCTTCCAGGTGACGGTCATGGCGCCGAAAGCGCCTTGCAGGCAGACCCAGACCAGCGTGGCCGCGGGCCACCAGGCGCTGAGCACGACGTGGTGGTGCGCGCTGTCGACCGGCGGCGCGGGCTGGCGCCGCTGGCGGCGGCGCACGATCCAGGTGGCACCGGCCAGCGTGAGGATCAGCACCCCGACGCCGGTCGCGAGGTAGCGGTGGACCATCTCGATCCAGGCCTTGCTGTGCGTCACCGGGCCGGTCGGCTGGGCCGCCTGCGCCATGGCGATCTCGTGGCGCGCGCCGGCCGGGCTGGCGTTGCCGTAGCAGCCGGGCCAGTCGGGGCAGCCCAGGCCCGAATCGGTGAGCCGCGTGAAGGCGCCGAACAGCGTGAGGTCGAAGGTGAGGAACAGCGTGAGCACGGTCAGCGCATGCAACCGCCGCGCGGGGCCGGAGCCGGCGTTGCGGCGCCACACCCAGACCAGCGGTCCGAGCGCGAGCAGCACGCCGGCGCCCATCATCCAGGCGATCGGCGTGAGGTCGTAGAGGGAGCTCGTGTCCATGAGGCGGTAGTGGTTCGCGCGGGCTCAGCGGCCGGCTTCGTCCCACGAGGACGAGGCGCGCAGCAGGCGGTCGATGTCGCGCTTGGCGCGGCTCGCGCCGGCGGCGTCCATGCGGGCCGGGAAACGCATCATCCAGTTGCCCATCGGATCGACCACGTAGAGGTGCTCGGGCAGCGTGTGGCCCTGCACGGGCGCGAGCCAGCGGGCGAGTTGGTCGGCCGGCACGCGCAGCACGGTCGCGCCGTGCAGGCCGTTGGTCAGGCGCTCGGGCACGGGCGCCGCGTCGCTCACGAGCCAGACGCGGTCCAGGCGGTCTTTTTCGCGGCCCAGGCTCTCGCGCAGCTGACGCTGCAGGTACAGCTGCTGCTCGCACAGCGCGTCGCAGGCGGCGTCGGCCACCGCCACCAGCAGCCACTGGCCCTTGAGCGTGGCCAGCTCGACCGGCGCGCCGCTGCGGTCGGTTGCCGTGAGGCGGGGCATCTCGCGCTGCGGATCGATCAGCTCGCCGTACACGCTGCGGCCCTCGGGGCGGATCACGTAGTAGGTGAAGTAGGAGGCGATGACGGGCGCCGCGCACATCAGCAGCACGGCGATCATCTTCCAGCGCCCGTGGACGGTGCGGCGGTTCTCGGCCTCGTCCAGCGCCTGGCCCGGCGACGGCATCGAGTGCACGGTCAAGCCCAGCGGCTCGTCAGAGGCCGCGGCCATCGCGTGCGCGGCGCCGCGCGCGCCGGAAGGGGGAGATGAATTGGAACCAGACATAGAGGATGACAACGAGGGCCGACAGGCCGAACCACTGGAATGCGTAACCGTAGTGCCTCTCAAGGCCCAACGCCGGGGCCGGCCAGTCGCGCTGCAGGCCCTCGGACGCCGGCCCGCTCTGCTGCAGCGACACGTCGGTGCGTAGCGGCAGTTGGGTCTCGGCGCGGAATGCCTCCAGGTCGAGATTTTGCCGGATGGGGGAAGACCCCTGAATGCCCGGTGCCGGAGCGCTGGCGCCGGCAGCCGAAGGGGCCGGTGCGGCGGCCGATGCCGCGGGTGCCGGTGCGGCCGCAGCCTTCGCGCCGAGTTCGAACAGATGGCTCGGCGGCGGCTCGATCAGCGCCGTGAGCTCGACGATGCCGGGCGGCGTCTCGACCACACCGAGCTGCGTACGGTCGACGAAATTGCGCTGCACCCATCCGCGCTGGACCATCACGGCCTGCTCGCTGCCTTCGAGCGCGAACGGCGTCAGCACGTAGAAGCCCGGCGTGCCGTGCATCTGGCGGTTGTCCAGGTAGACCGTCTGCGCCGTGAGCCACAGGCCGCGCAGGCGCACCGGCCGGTGCATTTCACCGGCGGCTTCGCCCAGCGCCAGGAACTCGGCCTGCGACAGCGGGGCTTTCAGCTTCTGCGCATCGATGCGGGCCTGCAGCGCCTCTTTCTGCGCAGCGCGCGACAGCTGCCAGCGGCCCAGCGACACAGTGGCGGCCAGCGCCAGCACGGCCGCCAGCGTCACGACCAGGAAACGGCCCCGGCCCGCGCGGCGGCGCGGCGTGGCAGAGGAAACGAGAGGCTCGGGGGTCACTGGAGCGGACGGGGCGTGCGGCCGATAATGCGGGTCATGAAATATTTCGTCGCGCTGATCTTTCTGGGCATCTTCGCGAGCCTCGCTTTCGCGCTCTACTTCATGCTGAAGGACGGTCGCGACGGGCAGAACAAGCGCGGCGGCATGGCCCGCGCCCTCACCTTTCGGATCGGCCTGTCGGTCTTTTTGTTCCTGTGCATGCTGCTGGCCTGGAAACTCGGCTACATCCAGCCCACCGGGCTCCCGCTCGGGAAGTAACAGATGGTGCTCGTTCCACGAGAACCATGAAAAAGGCGCCTTACGGCGCCTTTTTTCTGGAATGCCGTGAAGGTCTTCGCTCAAAGCCAATAGACCAGCACGTACAGGCCCAGCCAGACCACGTCCACGAAGTGCCAGTACCAGGCGGCGCCTTCGAAGCCGAAGTGACGCTCGGCCGTGAAGTGACCCTTCTGCAGGCGCAGCGTGATGAACAGCAGCATCAGCATGCCGATGAACACGTGCAGGCCGTGGAAGCCGGTCAGCATGAAGAAGGTCGAACCGTAGGTGCCCGAGCTGAGCTTGAGGTTCAGTTCGGTGTACAGGTGGAAGTACTCGTAGCCCTGCACGCCCAGGAAGATCACGCCCAGCAGCACGGTGAGCCACATGAAGCGAATGCACTGGGCGCGGTGGTCGGCGCGCAGCGCGTGGTGGGCGATGGTCAGCGTCACGCCCGAGCTCAGCAGCAGCGCGGTGTTGATGGTCGGCAGCCAGAACGGACCGACGGTCTGGAAGGGCTCGATGATGCCGGCCGGGGAACCGGTCACGCCGGCCGCGACGCTGGGCCACACGGCCTTGAAGTCGGGCCAGAGGATCGCGTTGTCCAGGCTGCCGAGCGTCGGCAGCGCGTGGGTGCGGGCCCACCACAGCGCCGTGAAGAAGGCGCCGAAGAACATCACTTCCGAGAAGATGAACCAACTCATGCTCCAGCGGTACGAGAGGTCGATCTTGTGGCCGTACTGGCCGCTCTCGCTCTCGCCGACGGCAGCGCGGAACCACACGAAGAGCGTGCCGAGCCAGATCACCATGCCCAGCAGCAGCGACCAGGCGCCCCACTGGTGGCTGTTGATCCATTGCCCCGCGCCGAGGATCACGAAGAACAAGCCGATCGCGGACACGACCGGGTAGGCCGAGGGTCCGGGCACGAAGTAGTAGGGCGTGGTGCCGTGGGTGGTTGAACTCATATCAGCTCCTGGCTTTCTTTCTTCTCTCGATTCAATGATTCTGGAGATCGTGGTTTTTGTCTTCGGCTCAGCAGGCAGCGCTCAGGCGGCCGCGACCACATGCCGCACCAGCAGCACCAGCCCGACCACGAAGACGATCACTGCGGCAAACGCCACCACGATGACGTGCAGCGGATTGAGCTTGCCCAGGTCTTCCTTGTAGGCGCTGTTGCGGCGCACCCCGAAGAACGACCAGCCCACCGCCTTCATCGTGTCCCACAGCGTGGGCTTGCGGCGCGGGGCTTCGGGCGGCAACGGCGAGGTCACGAGCGCGGCTCATCAGCGACAACATGCGAAACGGCGGCCACCGGGGCCGGAGGCGTCTTGCCGCCCACCTCGAAGAAGGTGTACGACAGCGTGATGGTCTTGACGTCCTTCGAGATCTTCGGATCGATCACGAAGGCGACCGGCCACTGCTTCTTCTCGCCCGCGTCGAGCGTGTACTGGTTGAAGCAGAAGCACTCGAGCTTGTTGAAGTGCGCCGCGGCCTGCTGCGGTGCGTAGCTCGGGATGGCCTGCGCGGCCATGCGGCGGTTCTGCGTGTTCTGGAACTCGTACATCACCGTGTTCAGCTGGCCCGGGTGCACTTCGATGAAGCGCTCGGCCGGCTTGAAGTCCCACAGGCCACCGCGCACGTTGGAGTCGAACTCGACCTTGATCGTGCGGGTCATGTCGACCTGCGTGTTGTCCGGCACGCGCACGTTCTTGGCGCCGCTGGCACCGCCCGGCACCTGGAGCTCGGAGAGCGCGAGGATGTTGATGCCGGTCATCTCGCAGATGGCGCGGTACATCGGCACCAGCGCGTAGCCGAAGGCGAACATGCCGCAGGTCACGACGGCCAGCTTGCCGACCATGCGGACGTTGGCGCGGCGGATGCGTTGACCGAGGCTCATGCTGTTGCTTCCGTTCGGGGGGTGCGATGCGGCGCGGTCAGCGACCGCTGAACCAGACCATGCGGACGATGAAGCCGATGAAGAAGATCACCGCGATGGAGGCCAGCGTGAGCCCCATGCGTCGGTTGTTCCTTCTTTGTTCAGGCGTCGTCATCGTCGTGCGGTCGTGGTGCTTGTGCGGCGTGCGCGGGTGATCAGCCGATCACCTTGGTGGCGGTCACGTCGAGCTTGGGCGGGTTCTCGAAGGTGTGGAACGGGGCCGGCGACGGCACTTCCCACTCGAGGCCTTCGGCCGCTTCCCAGGGCTTCTGGGCCGCTGCTTCACCCTTGCCGCGCATCGAAGGCAGCACGATGAACAGGAAGAAGTAGACCTGGGCGAAGCCGAAGAAGAACGCACCCACCGAGGCGATGGCGTTGAAGTCGGCGAACTGCATGGGGTAGTCGGCGTAGCGACGTGGCATGCCGGCCAGACCCAGGAAGTGCATCGGGAAGAAGGTGACGTTGAACGAGATCAGCGACCACCAGAAGTGGACCTTGCCGCGCGTTTCGTTGTACATCACGCCGGTCCACTTGGGCGCCCAGTAGTAGAAGCCCGAGAACATGGCGAACAGCGAGCCGGCCACCAGCACGTAGTGGAAGTGGGCCACCACGTAGTAGGTGTCCTGCAGCTGCGTGTCGATCGGCGCGACCGCGAGGATCAGGCCGGTGAAGCCGCCCATCGTGAACACGAAGATGAAGCCGACCGCGAACAGCATGGGCGTCTCGAAGGTCATCGAGCCCTGCCACATCGTGGCGATCCAGTTGAAGATCTTCACGGCCGTGGGCACGGCGATCAGCATGGTCGCGTACATGAAGAACAGCTGGCCCGTGAGCGGCATGCCGGTCGTGAACATGTGGTGGGCCCACACGATGAACGACAGGATGGCGATCGACGAGGTGGCGTACACCATCGAGGCGTAGCCGAAGAGCTTCTTGCGGGCGAAGGCCGGGACCACCTGGCTGATGATGCCGAAGGCCGGCAAGATCATGATGTAGACCTCGGGGTGGCCGAAGAACCAGAAGATGTGCTGGTACATCACCGGGTCGCCGCCGCCGGCGGGGTTGAAGAAGCTGGTGCCGAAGTGGCGGTCGGTCAGCGTCATCGTGATGGCGCCTGCAAGCACGGGCATCACGGCGATCAGCAGGTAGGCGGTGATGAGCCAGGTCCAGCAGAACATCGGCATCTTCATCAGCGTCATGCCGGGGGCGCGCATGTTCAGGATGGTGACGATGATGTTGATCGAACCCATGATCGACGAGGCGCCCATGATGTGCATCGCGAAGATGCCGGCGTCCATCGAGGGGCCCATCTGCAGCGTGAGCGGGGCGTACAGCGTCCAGCCGGCCGCGGGCGCGCCGCCGGGCATGAAGAACGAACCGGCCAGCATGATGGCCGCCGGGATCAGCAGCCAGAAGCTGAAGTTGTTCATGCGCGCGAACGCCATGTCGGATGCGCCGATCTGCAGCGGGATCATCCAGTTCGCGAAGCCCACGAAGGCCGGCATGATCGCGCCGAACACCATGATCAGGCCGTGCATGGTGGTGAACTGGTTGAACAGTTCGGGGTTCACCAGCTGCAGGCCGGGCTGGAACAGCTCGGCGCGGATCAGCAGGGCGAGCACGCCGCCGATCATCAGCATCGTGAAGCTGAACAGCAGGTAGAGCGTGCCGATGTCCTTGTGGTTGGTCGCGAACACCCAACGGCGCCAGCCGGTGGGCGCGTGGTGATCGTGATGCTCGTCGTGTGCGTGGCCGCCGGGGGCGTGACCGTGGGGGTCGAGGACTGCGCTCATGTCGTTGTTCCTTGCAATTTCTTCTTCGCGGGGCGCCGTCGGATCACTTGCCGCGCAGGGCCAGCACTTCAGCCGGTTGCACCAGCTGGCCCGTCTTGTTCGACCAGCTGTTCTTGGTGTACGTGGCCACGGCCGCGAGGTCGGTGTCGCTCAGCTGCTTCCAGGCAGGCATGGCACCGTTGTTCTGGCCGTTGAGCAGCACCAGCAGCTGAACCTTGTGGTCGGAATCGGTCACCTTGGCTGCGCCGTCGAGCGGCTTGATCGGGCCTGCGCCCTTGCCGTTGGCCTGGTGGCAGGCCGCGCAGTTGGAGGCGTAGACCTTCTCGCCGCGTGCCAGCATGTCGGGCAGCGTCCAGACCTTGGTCGGGTCGTCGAGCTTGGCGGCGGCTTCCTTGCGCTTGGTGGCGACCCAGGTCGTGTAGTCGGCGGCCGAGACCACCTTCACGTGGATCGGCATGTAGGCGTGTTCCTTGCCGCACAGTTCCTGGCACTGGCCGTAGTAGTCGCCCACGGTCTCGGCGCGGAACCAGGTGTCGCGCACGAAGCCGGGAATGGCGTCCTGCTTGAGGCCCAGCTGCGGCACGGCGAAAGCGTGGATCACGTCGTTCGCGGTGGTGATGATGCGGACCTTCTTCTGCACGGGCACGACCATCGGGTTGTCGACCTTGAGCAGGTAGTCGTCGGGCATGGCGCCCTTGGCACCGGCGTCGGACATGGCGCGCTGCGAGCTGTCCAGCGTGGAGATGAAGGCCAGGCCCTCGCCTTCGCCGTTCAGGTAGTCGTAGCCCCACTTCCACTGGTAGCCCGTGGTCTTGATCGTGAGGTCGGCGTTCGTGGTGTCCTTCTGGGCCACGAGCACCTTGGTGGCAGGCAGCGCCATCACGATCACGATGAGGAAGGGCACGATGGTCCAGATGACCTCGACCACCACCGATTCATGGAAGTTCGCGGCCTTGTGGCCCACCGACTTGCGGTGCTTCCAGATGGAATAGAACATCACCGCGAACACGGCGACGAAGATGACCGTGCAGATGATCATCATGATCGTGTGGAGCAGATGCTGCTCCTGCGCGATCTTGGTCACGCCGACCGGAAGATTCAGCTGGCGCACCGCGGGGCCGCCGGGCAGATCGTTGACTGCGTGCGCCGCGTTGCTGAACGCCGCGCCGGCCGCCAGCAACAGATTCGCCGGCCTGTACTTATTGCGCCAAATGCTCTTCATCGTGTTCACGTTTCTTCAATTTTTCGAAAACCCAACCGTGCAGCACCGCGCGAGCCCCCTCAGGCGCCACGCAACGCCATGCGAATCTCGCGCGCCAGTGCGGCTCGCAACTCCGGGCGTACATAGCGCCCCACCCTGACCGATCGACCTTGCCCCGAGACCTCGATCAGCGAACGATCGCCGGTCTGCGGTTCGATCCGCACCTGGTGCGGAAGAAATTCCGTGCGTTCGTAGTGCCCACCGTTCTCGAGCTCCACGACGAGGCGCCCGCCCTGCAGCGCGATCCGTTCGCCGTCGGTGGCATGCCGCGCGTACATCATGAACGCAAAGCCCACCGCGGCCAGTTCGAGCCAGGCGAATGGCAATACCAGCGGCGCACCGTGCAGCCAGAACACCATGCCCGTTCCCAGAGATACCACGCACAGCGATGCGTAGAGCCAGCCCAGCTGGCTCGGCGTCACCGAGCAATTGCGTTTCAGGAACCAGTGGATGTTCTGGCCTGAGACGGTGGCAAAACGAAACACGGAATTCGACACGGGCGAGTTCAGCAAATCGGTGCGTCGATGGTGGCCAAACCCCTCGTACAAACAGGATCCGACACCCCTCGATCACGGGACAATACCCGCGAGTTTCACGCAACGGCGGATTGTAGCGGGTAGAGCGCGGCCCCCGCGCACCGAATGAGGGCTGCCGGGTCGCTCAGGCGCCAGGGCGGCCGCGCTGGAGCATCGATCGCATCTCGCGCAGCGAGACCGCGCTCTCGGGCGAGAGCGCCACGCGCGGCGTCGGCTTGAAGGCGTGGCCGTAGATGACCTCGAAGGTCAGCGCGATGCGGCCCTCGCCTTCCGCGGCCGGCGCCAGCTCGGGCAGGGCCTGCTTGAGCGCGCGGTGCCAGGCCTTGCCGCGCAGCGCGGGGAAGCGCGCCGGATGCAGATTGCGCCCCAGCGTGCGCAACTCGGCCAGGGCCGCCTCGGGGGTGGCCCAGGTGAGCACGATGCGCTCCATGTCCATCACGGGCTCGGCGAAGCCGGCGTGCACGAGCATGTCGCCCCAGTCGTGCATGTCGGTGTATTCATGGCCGGCGGCGGGCCAGCCGAGCCGGGCGTGCAGGGCGCGCAGCTCGCGCACGGTGTCCGGGCCCAGGCAGGAGAACATCAGGAAGCCGTTGGTCGCGACCAGCCGGTGCCACTGCGCGATCAGCGCTTCAGGGTCGGCCGCCATGTGCAGCGACATGTTGGCCCACAGCAGGTCCACGCCGTCTTCGGGCGTGGCGTCGAAGCGGGCCTTGCCGCCCTGCCAGCGGCGCGCGCTCCACCAGGGGGCGGTCAGCGCCTCGCCGGTCCGGTCGGCCAATGCGGGTTCGGATTCGATGACGAAGGCTTCGGCGTCGCGGTAGCGGCGGGCCAGCAGCGCGTGCGCTTCGAGGCCGCCGCGCAGCGGCGACCAGTCGGCCCAGGTGCGGGGCTGGGCCTTGATCCATTGCAGCCGGTCTTCCATCCGGCGGCCGATTTCCTCGTGCAGCCAGGGCGAGCCCTCGGCGGGCGCGAGCCGGCGCCAGCGGTCGGCCGCCGTGGGATCGATGGTCGGCGGTCTTCTTGCGGGGTCGGTGGCCATGGGGCCGTGAGTATATTGAGGCATGCACAACCGCCGGGCCCTGAGGCCTTTCACCTCGCTGCTCGCGCGGCTGCCCAGCCAGTGCGAGGTCTGCCGCGCTTGGCCCGCGCAGCGCGTGTGCGACGCCTGCGTGGGCCGCTTCGCGCCGCCGACCCCTCGTTGCGGCGGCTGCGCACTGCCGATGCCCGAGGGCGTGGCGCGCTGCGGCGAATGCATCCAACACCCGCCGCCGCTCGACGCCTGCCTCGCCGCCTGCACCTACGCGTGGCCGTGGCCCGACTGCATCGCCCAGTTCAAGTTTCGCGGCGAGGCGGGCTGGGCCGGCCCGCTGGCCACCCTGCTGCGCAGCGCGCCGTGGGTGGAGCCAGCGCTGGAACAGTGCGACCTCGTGCTGCCGATGCCGCTGGCGCCCGGACGCCTGGCCGAGCGCGGCTTCAACCAGGCGCACGAGCTCGCGCGCCGGCTGGCACCGGCCAAGACCGACGCCACCCTGCTGCTGCGCACGCGCGACACGCCCGCGCAGAGCGGCCTGCCGCGCGCCGACCGGCTGCGCAACCTGCGCGGCGCCTTCGCCGTGGAACCGCTGCGCGCCGACGGCCTGCGGGGGCGGCGCGTGGTGCTGGTGGACGACGTGATGACCAGTGGCGCCTCGCTGTTCGCCGCGGCCGCCACCTTGCGCCTGGCGGGTGCGGCGCACATCACCGGCGTGGTGCTGGCGCGGACCGACCCGCCGCGCTGAAGCCATCGACGGCGCCCGCGACAATCGGCGCATGTTCCATATCGTCCTGGTCCACCCCGAAATTCCGCCGAACACCGGCAACGTGATCCGGCTCGCGGCCAACACAGGCTGCACGCTGCACCTGGTCGAGCCGCTCGGCTTTTCGATGGACGACCGCCTGCTGCGCCGCGCCGGGCTCGACTACCACGAGTACGCCGAGGTCAAGCGCCACGCCGACTGGGCCGCGCTGCTGGCCGCGCAGCAACCGCCGGCCGACCGCATGTTCGCGCTGACCACGCGCGGCACCCGCGCCGTGCACGACGTGCGCTTCCAGCCCGGCGACTGGCTGGTGTTCGGCTCGGAAACCGCCGGCCTGCCGCCCGCGATCCGCGACGGCTTTGCCGAGCCGCAGCGCCTGCGGCTGCCGATGCGCGCCGGCCAGCGCAGCCTGAACCTGTCGAACGCCGTGGCGGTCACGGTGTTCGAGGCCTGGCGGCAAAACGGTTTCGCCTGACGGCCCTTCACGCGGCAGGGGCACATCCGATCGGCGCTGCGCGGCGTATGGGAAGGCATGCCGGTGAGTCGCACCGGCATCCGTCCCCTCAACGCTGATTGCCAAGGAGCCCCGCCATGCACACCCCCACCCTGCGCCTGATCACCCTCGCCGCCCTCGCCTTCGCCGGCGGCGCCCATGCCTTCCAGGGCGAGCAGAACCCGCTGCCGCCCGCGCCCTTCCAGTCGTCGCTGACGCGCGCCCAGGTCCAGCAGCAAGCCCTGCAGCCGCTGCAGATCAGCAACGGCGGCACCGGCGTGGCCCGCCCAACCGCCGGCAACGTCGACCGTGCGGCGGTGCGTGCGAGCGCCGTCGGCATCACCCGGCAGGGCGCCGCCGCCTACGGCGAAGTCACCGACCGCCGGATGTAAAGAGAAAAAACTCGCTCAGGGAAAACGGCGCACCACCGACTCGGCGACGCACGCCGGCTTGGCGGCGCCTTCGAGTTCGATGGTGGTTTCCCAGGTCATCTGCAGGCCGTTGTTGGGAATCGGCTCAGCACTCAGCAGCTTCATGCGGGCGCGCAGGCGCTGGCCCACGGGCACCGGCGACATGAAGCGCACGCGGTTCAGGCCGTAGTTCACGCCCATGCGCGACTCGACCACGTCGATCGCCGTCTCGAAGAACTTCGGCAGCAGCGACAGCGTGAGAAACCCGTGCGCGATCGGCGCGCCGAAGGGGCCGGACTTGGCCCGCTCCACATCGACGTGGATCCACTGGTGGTCGCCCGTCGCCTCGGCGAACTGATTGACCTGCTGCTGCGTCACGCTGATCCAGTCGCTCACGGCGACTTCCTGGCCGACGCAGGCGGCGAGATCCTGAAGGGTCTGGAATGTCTTTTTGGTCATGCGGGGCATTCTGGTGCCAAGGGCACAAGGCTGGCTGTCGGACTTGCGACAACCGGGATTCAGGGAAATCCGGGGGATCAGTTCAGGCGTCGAGCCATTCGCAGATCGGCGCCCACTGCTCCAGGTCGCGCTGCACGCGCCCCGGCGCGATGTCGAACAGCGTGAGCCCGCGCGCGGCCAGCTGCACGTAGTTCTGCGTGTCGCGCAGCTCGCCCAGCACGGGCACGCCCAGGCCGGCGATGAACTCGTGCAGCCGGTCGGCCGCCAGCGTGCGGGCGTTCACGCGCATGCCGACCAGGCCGATGCGGGTCTTCTCGGCGCGGCGGCTTTCCAGCAGGCGGTCGAGGAAATCGCGCGTGGCGTAGATGTCGAAGATGCTCGGCTGCAGCGGCACGATCACGCGGTCGGCCAGCGCCAGCACCTCCTTGAAACGCCAGCCGTGCAGGCCGGCCGGCGTGTCGAGCACCGCGTGGGTGGTGCCGCGCGGCGGGCGCACCACGGTGCTGTCGCCGGTGGCTTCCCAGGTGGCGATGGGGCGGGCCTGCGGCGGGCGCAGGCCGAGCCACAGCCGCGAGGACTGCTGGCGGTCCACGTCGCCGAGCATCACGGCATGGCCGCGGCTCGCGAAGTAGCCCGCGATGTTCGTTGCAATCGTCGACTTGCCCACGCCCCCCTTGGGATTGGCGACCAGAACCACCGGCATGAGGATCTCCTCCAGAACGGGAACAGGGCTGGATGGTAGTCGCCCCGGATTGCGCGTCGGCGACGGCGGGCCGTCTGCGTTATGTTCGCCACATGACGACAACAACATCCGCGGAGAACCCTGTCAGCATCTATGTGCTGGCGGCCCACCCCCACTGGCGCGACTCGCGCGTGAACCGACGGCTGTTCGCCGCCGCGCAGCGCGTGCCGGGCGCCGACGTGAACGACCTGTACGGCAGCTACCCCGATTTCGCCATCGACGTCGAGGCCGAACGCGAGCGGCTGGCGCGCGCGGACCTGGTGGTGCTGCTGCACCCGATCCAGTGGTATTCGATGCCGCCGCTGCAAAAGCTCTGGATCGACGACGTGCTGGGCTACGGCTGGGCCTACGGCCCCGGCGGCACCGCGCTGCAGGGCAAGGACTGCTGGCTGGTCGCCACCACCGGCGGCCCCGAGCCGAGCTACCACCCGCAAAGCTACAACCGCTACTTCTTCGACGCCTTCCTGCCGCCCTACGAGCAGACCGCCGCGCTGTGCGGCATGCGCTTCCTGCCGCCGCTGCTGCTGCACGGCGCGCGCCGCGCCAGCGAGGCCGAGGTGGCCGCGCATGTCGAGGTGTTCGTGCAGCGCCTGGAAAGCTACCCGGTGTGGCCGGAAATGGACGAGCTCGATGCCTGCATCGCCTGCCCGGTGCCCGAGACCGACCGCCCCGCCGAATCCGACGACGTGGGCCAAGTGATGGCCGGCGCGTTCCACAGCGCCATGACGCACGGCCTGGCCGTCGCCAACGGCAGCAGCACCCACAAGGCGGCCTGAGCATGGAACACGCACCCGCCTGGCTGACCAGCAGCCTGATCTACCTGAGCGCCGCCGTGCTGGTGGTGCCGCTGTCCAAGGCCCTGGGCCTGGGCTCGATCATCGGCTACCTCGTGGCCGGCATCGCCATCGGCCCCTGGGGCCTGGGCCTCGTGTCCAGTGTCGAAGACGTGCTGCATTTCGCCGAGTTCGGCGTGGTGCTGATGCTGTTCCTCGTGGGCCTCGAACTCGAGCCCAAGCGCCTGTGGAGCCTGCGCCGCCCGATCTTCGGCTGGGGCTCGGCGCAGGTGCTCAGCTGCGCGGCGGTGCTGTTCGCCGTCGGCTGGGCCGTGGGCGCACCGTGGCGCGTGGCGCTGGTGGCCGCCCTCGGGCTGGCGCTGTCGTCCACCGCGATCGCGCTGCAGGTGTTCGGCGAACGCAACCTGCTGAAGACGCCCAGCGGCCAGGCCGGCTTCTCGATCCTGCTGTTCCAGGACGTGGCGGCGATCCCGATCCTCGCGCTGCTGCCGCTGCTGGCCGGCGCCACCGCGGCCGAGCAGGCCGTGAGCGGGCTGGACCGCGCGCTCGAGGCGCTGAAGATCGTCGGCGTGATCGCCGGCATCATCCTCGGCGGCCGGCTGCTGCTGCGCCCGATCCTGCGCTGGATCGCGCGCAGCGACACGCCCGAGATCTTCACCGCCGCCGCGCTGCTGCTGGTAGTGGCCATCGCGGCGCTGATGCAGTTCGTCGGCCTGTCGATGGCGCTGGGCGCCTTCCTTGCCGGGGTGCTGCTGGCCGAGAGCGAATACCGGCGCGAGTTGGAGACCGACATCGAGCCCTTCAAGGGCCTGCTGCTGGGGCTGTTCTTCATCGCTGTGGGCATGTCGATCAACTTCGGCGTGCTGCTGGCCAACCCGGGGGTCATGGCCTTGCTGGTGGTGAGCTTCCTGGTCATCAAGCTGGTGGTGATCTACGCGCTGGCCAAGGCCATGGGCCTGGCCTACCAGGAGCGGCCGGTGTTCACGCTGCTGCTGGCGCAGGGCGGCGAGTTCGCCTTCGTGGTGTTCCAGGCCGCCGGGCCCGACGTGCTGCCGCCGCAGACCACCTCGCTGCTGATCGGCGCGGTGGCGCTGTCGATGCTGCTGTCGCCGCTCTTGCTGGTGCTGCTCGACAAGTTCGTGCTGCCGCGCTACAGCCACGCGGGCGGGCCGCAGCTGGAGGAAATCTCGGAGCAGCAGGACGCCAAGGTGCTGATCTGCGGCTTCGGGCGCTACGGCCAGATCGTCGGGCGCCTGCTGATGTCGCAGGGCCTGCGCGTGACGGTGCTCGACCACGACGCCGACACCGTCGAGGGCCTGCGCCAGTTCGGCTTCCGGGTGTTCTACGGCGACGCCACGCGGCTGGACCTGCTGCGCACCGCGGGCGCCGGCACGGCGCGCGCCATCGTGGTGGCGGTGGACGACATCGAGCAGTCGCTGGACATCGTCGACCTGGTGCGCGAGAACTTCCCGCAGGCGCGCATCATTGCGCGCGCACGCAACGTGACCCACCTGTTCCAGCTGCGCGACCGCGGCGTGCAGGACATCGAACGCGAGGTGTTCGAGTCGTCGCTGCGCAGCGCGCGCTCGGCGCTGGAGGCGCTGGGCTGGCCGGCGGCCGAGGCGCGCGAGGCGTCGATGCGTTTCCGCCAGCGAAACCTCAAGCTCAGCGACGAGATCTACCCGCACTACAAGGACCGCGCCAAGCTGATCGCCGCCAACAAGGCGGGCCGCCAGCAGTTCGAGGAGCAGATGGCGCGCGAGCGCGAGGAGCGCAAGCTGCGCTCGGGCCAGGACTGGGACCGGCTCGGCGAAGACGAACCAGCGGGCGACGCGAAGGCGCCCTGAGGCCCAGGGTCAGACCGGCACGGTCAGGTACACGCCCTCGCGGCCGATCACCGGTGCGCGGGTCGGCATGAAGATCGTGCAGCCGTCGCAGGGCGAGCGGATCTCGCGCCCGGCCTGCACCGCGATCAGCTCAGCTTGGTCGAAGGTCTCGAAACCGAGCACGGGCCGCACGAAGGCGAAGTCGTCCGACGTGACCATGTGGACCTCGAGCAGCCGGAAGCGGCGCGCGGCCACCGGCACGCGCGGCACCGGGTCGACGAGCCCGAGGTGCGCCAAAAAGCGCAGCGACACGTCGGTGGCCAGGTCGGCCGCCGACTGCGCGAAGTGCTGGCCGCACTCGACCACCACCGCGCCGCCGTCGATGCCCGGCTCGCCGTGGCGGCCGTAGGCCGTGACGCCCGTGCCGGGCGCGGCGCCCACGGGCATCACGAGGTGCACCGCCGGGCCGCCGACGGCTTGCGCCAGGCCTGCGTTGCGCTCGAACTCCGGGTAGACCCAGAAGGGCTGCACGGGGGCGCGCGTGGAATGGATGTCCAGCACGTAGTCGGCCGCGTCGAGCACCGGCCGCAGCTCGCGCGCGCGGCGCAGCTCGGGGCTGTCCCCGGTGCCGTCGAGCAGCTCGGGCGACCAGATGCGGTTCAGGTTGTGCACCAGCTGGCGGTTCTCGTAGGGCCGGCCGATGTCGAAGGCCTCGTAGGCCTCGACGTTCGCGAAGCTCACGGTGAGCGTGCCGATCTTCGGGCGCACGCCGGTGTCGAGCAGGTGCGTGGCCGCGACCATGCCGCAGATCTCGTTGCCGTGCGTGAGCGCGTTGACGAGCACGTGCGGGCCCGGCTTGCCGGACGCGAAGCGGTGCACGTAGTCGATGCCGGTGTTGCCCTGGCGGTAGGCCGAGAGGTCGCGCGGCAGCACCTCCAGCGGGGAGGTGTCGGGTGCGAAGGCCTGCAGTGTCTGCGTCATGGAACCAGCAACCCGCTCACTCGCCGCGGATGCCGGCGCGCTTGACCATCTCGCCGTACAGCGCGAGCCGCTCCGACATCATGGCCGTGAACTGCGCGGGCGACTGCGCCTCGGGCGCGAGCGAGCCGCGTGCCAGCAGCGCCTCGACCATCGTCGGCTGCTCGGCCACCGTGCGCACGGCCTTGTGCAGCGCGGCGATGACCTCGGGCGGCGTCTTCGCGGGCGCGGCCAGGCCGATCCACGAGGTGGTGTTCAGCACGGGGTAGCCCAGCTCCGTGAAGGTCGGCACGTCGGGCAGCGCCGCGACGCGCGTGGGCGAGGCCACGGCCAGCGCACGCAGCTTGCCGGCCTGGATGTGCGGCAGGAAGGGCGCGAGGTTGTCCAGGCCGAACTGGACTTCGTTCGAGATCAGCGCGGTCACCAGCGGGCCGCCGCCGCGGTAGGGCACATGCGTGGCGTTGAGCTGCAGTTGCGATTTCATCAGCTCGACGTTGAGCTGGCCCATGCTGCCCGGCCCGGCGCTGCAGAAGTTGAGCTCGCCCGGGCGCGACTTCACCAGCGCCACGAACTCCTTGAAGGTCTTGGCGGGCACGGCCGGGTTCACCAGCAGCACGTTGATGGAGCGCGCGAGCTGACTGATCGACAGGAAATCCTTGATCGGGTCGTAGCCCGGGTTGGCCTGCGTCAGCGGATTGGCCAGGTGCGAACTCTGCGACGACACCACGAGCGTGTAGCCGTCGGGCTTGGCGCGCGCCACCTGGGCGCTGGCGATGGAGCCGCCGGCGCCGGCGCGGTTGTCGATGACCACCGGCGTGCCCAGCGCCTTCGACAGCGGCTCGGCGTACAGCCGCGCGATCAGGTCGACCGAGCCGCCGGCCGGGAACGGCACCACCAGCGTGACCGGGCGGGCCGGGAAGGCCTGGGCGCGCGCGGACAGGGGCAGCAGCGCCGCCGTCAAGCCGGCGCCGAGGATCTCGCGCCGGCGCAGGGCGGGCACGGCGGGGGTGGTGGAACGCATGGCAAGGTCTTTCTGCAGAAGAAGCGGGCAATCGGGCGGACAGGGCCGGCCGAAATCGTGCATTCATTTTTGCAAGGAGACCTAATTTTTGCAATACTCGTTGCAAACATGAGGTTTCTCCGATGCCGCACGCAGACACCCCCGCCGCCCCCAGCCTGAACCAGCGCATCTCGGGCTACGGCAAGAAGCTCACGAAAAGCGAGCGACGCCTGATCGAGGAGCTGCAGGCGCACCACCCGCAGGGGCTGCTCGAATCTGCAACGAGCCTTGCAAGAAAGGTGGGCACCAGCGCCTCGACCGTGGTGCGGCTGCTCGCCAAGCTGGGCTACGAGAGCTACGCCCAGGCGCAGATGGAGGCGCGCGCCGAAGTCACCGCCCTGCTCGCCTCGCCCGCCACGCGCGCCGACGCGGTCATCGGTGACGACACCTCCGTGCGCAGCTGCCTGGACAACGCGCTGCTGCACGACCAGCACAACCTGGCCTCCACCTTCGCGGCGCTCGACGTGGGCGCGTTCGAGGCGGCGGTGAAGCTGCTCACACAGCGCAAGGTGCGCGTGCACGTGCTCGGCCAGCGCAACGGCCTGCCGCTGGCCAGCCACCTCGCGCTGAACCTGAACCTGTGCCTGCCCGACGTGCGGCTGCTCGGCGGCGCTGGCGCGCTGCCGCTCGAAGACCAGCTGCTGCGCATCGACGACAACGACCTGCTGCTCACCCTCACCTTCCGCCGCCACTCGCTCGCGATCGCGCGCACGGCGGCCTACTTCCGCGAGAAGGGCGCGAAGGTCGTCATGGTCACCGACAGCCCCACCGCGCCCGCGGCGGCCTCGGCCGATCACCTGCTGCTGGTGCGCACCTCCAGCGCGTCGCCCTTCGATTCGTACACGGCGGCGCTGTCGGTCTGCAATGCGCTGATCACCGCGGTGGCGCAGCGCCGCAAGAAGGAGCTGGCCGCCGTGTTCGAACGCGGTGCGGCGCTGTGGGAGCCGCACTGGAACGAGGCGGCACCGCGCGCCGCCTGAGCCTCAGGCCGCCGGGGTTCCGAGCCCCAGCAGGCGCACCGCGTTGTCCTTGAGGATGCCGGGCATCACCTCGGGCTTGAAGCCGGCGGCCTCGAAGTCCTTCATCCAGCGGTCGGGCGTGATCAGCGGGTAGTCGCTGCCGAACAGCACGCGGTCTTTCAGCAGCGTGTTGGCGTACTGCACCAGCTGCTTCGGGAAATACTTGGGGCTCCAGCCCGACAGGTCGATCCACACGTTGGGCTTGTGCGTGGCCACGCTCAGCGCCTCGTCCTGCCAGGGGAAGCTGGGGTGGGCCATGACGATCTGCATGTCGGGGAAGTCGATGGCCACGTCGTCCAGGTGCATCGGGTTGCTGTATTCGAGCCGCAGGCCGCCGCCGCAGCGCATGCCCGAGCCGATGCCGCTGTGGCCGGTGTGGAAGATGGCCGGCAGCTTGTACTCGGCGATCACCTCGTAGATCGGCCAGGCCATGCGGTCGTAGGGGTGGTAGCCCTGCACGGTGGGGTGGAACTTGAAGCCCTTCACGCCGTGTTCCTCGATGAGCCGGCGCGCCTCGCGCGCGCCCATCTTTCCCTTGTGCGGATCGACGCTGCCGAAGGCAATCATGATGTCGCTGTTCTGCGCCGCGGCCTCGGCGATCTCCTCGTTCGGGATGCGGCGGCGGCCCATGTTCGACTCGGCGTCGACCATGAACATCACCAGCCCGATCTTCCTTTCACGGTAGTACGCCACGCTCTCGGCGATGGTGGGGCGGCGGTTCGAGCCGAAGAACTTGTCGGCCGCGCGGTCGTATTCCTCGCCGTAGTTGTCGAAAGGGTTCCAACAGCTCACTTCGGCGTGGGTGTGGATGTCGATCGCGATCAGGTTCCGTGGGTCCATGTCGTTGTCTCCGGTTCGGGTAAGTCCCTAGGTTTCGGGAGGCTCCAATGCCTTGAATTGATTATTTCTCATAACCATAATCCAACGCAACCCCGCACACCATCATGACCAATCCAGACCTCCACCTCGACATCCGCGACGACGTCGCCATCGTTCGTCTCACGCGCGGCGCCAAGCGCAACGCGCTGTCCGACGGCCTGATCCTCGCGCTGCGCGACACCTTCGAGACGCTGCCCGCCACGGTGCGCGCGGCCGTGCTCGACGGCGAGGGCCCGCATTTCTGCGCCGGCCTGGACCTGGGCGAGCTCAAGGAACGCGACGCCGGCCAGGGCATGCAGCACTCGCGCCTGTGGCACAGCGCGCTCGACCTGATCCAGCACGGCCCGGTGCCGGTGGTGGCGGCGCTGCACGGCGCGGTGGTCGGCGGCGGGCTCGAGCTGGCCAGCGCCTGCCACATCCGCGTGGCCGACCGCTCCACCTTCTACGCACTGCCCGAAGGCTCGCGCGGCATCTTCGTGGGTGGCGGCGGCTCGGTGCGCATCCCCAAGCTGATCGGCGTGGCCCGCATGACCGACATGATGATGACCGGCCGCGTCTACAACGCCGAAGACGGCGAGCGCGCCAACTTCGCGCAGTACCTGGTCGACGAGGGCACCGCCTTCGACAAGGCCCTGGAGCTCGCCAAGCGCATCGCCACCAACGCGCCGCTCACCAACTACGCGCTGATGCACGCCCTGCCGCGCATCTCCGAGCAGTCGGCCGACCACGGCTTCTTCACCGAGGCGCTGATGTCGGGCATCGTCCAGGCCGCGCCCGAAGCGAAGGCACGCGTGCGCGACTTCCTCGAAGGCCGCGGCGCGAAGGTGAGCAAGGGATGACCGCCGTCCGCTACCGCCCGCTGGCCTTCGGCGTGACGCGCGCGGTGCTGCGCGACGGCGCGCCGGGCACGCGCTACCTCACGGCCGAGACGCCGCTGCAGGCCTACCGCGAGCGCATGACCGACCGGCTCGCGCACTGGGCGCAGGTGGCGCCCGATCGCACCTTCATCGCGCGCCGCGAGCGCCTGCCCGACGGCCGCACCGGCGACTGGCTGCGCGTGAGCTACGCGCAGGCGCTGGAAGAAGCGCGCGGCATCGGACAGGCCCTGCTCGATCGCGGCCTGAACGCCGAGCGCCCGGTCGTGATCCTCAGCGAGAACGGCATCGAGCACGCGCTGCTCGCGCTGGGCTGCCTCTACGCCGGCGTGCCCTACTGCCCCGTGTCGCCGCCCTATGCGATCGTGAGTCAGGACTACGACAAGCTGCGCCACGTCATCGACACGCTCACGCCCGGCCTGGTGTTCGCGGCCGACGCCGCGCGCTTCGCCAAGGCCATTGCAGCCACCGTGCCGGCCGGCACCGAGGTCGTGCTCGCCGAAGGCACGCTCGAAGGCCGCGCCACCACGCGCTTCGACGTGCTCGCCGCCACGCCGGCCACGCCCGCCATCGACGCGGCGATGCAGGCCACCGGCCCCGACACCATCACCAAGTTTCTTTTCACCTCGGGCTCGACCAAGATGCCCAAGGCGGTGATCAACACGCACCGCATGTGGTGCGCCAACCAGCAGCAGCTGCGCCAGTCGATTCCCGCGCTGGGCGACGAGCCGCCCGTGCTGGTCGACTGGCTGCCCTGGAACCACACCTTCGGCGGCAACCACAACGTGGGCATCGTGCTGGACAACGGCGGCACGCTGTTCATCGACGACGGCAAGCCCACGCCCGCCGGCATGGCCGAGACGCTGCGCAACCTGCGCGAGATCGCGCCCACCATCTACTTCAACGTGCCCACCGGCTTCGAGGCGATTGCCAACGCGATGGAAACCGACGCCGTGCTGCGCCGCAACCTGCTGTCGCGCGTGAAGATGTTCTTCTACTCGGGCGCGGCGCTTGCGCAGCCCGTGTGGGACAGCCTGCACCGCACGCAGGAGTCGGAAGTCGGCGAGCGCATCGTGATGGGCACCGGCCTGGGCATGACCGAGTCGGGCCCCTTCGCGCTGTACGTGACCGGCCCCGACGTGAAGTCGGGCGACGTGGGCCTGCCGGCCGCCGGCATCGAGCTCAAGCTGATCGAGGTCGACGGCAAGACCGAGGTGCGCTACCGCGGCCCCAACATCACGCCCGGCTACTGGCGCGCGCCCGACGCCACGGCCGAGGCCTTCGACGACGAAGGCTTCTTCTCCACCGGCGACGCGGTGAAGTGGATCGACGACCGCGACATCCACCGCGGCCTGCGCTTCGACGGCCGCATCGCCGAAGACTTCAAGCTCGCCACCGGCACCTTCGTGAGCGTGGGGCCGCTGCGCGCGAAGATCATCGCGGCCGGCTCGCCCTACGTGCAAGACGCGGTGCTCACGGGCATCAACCTGAAGGAGGTCGGCGCGCTGATCTTCCCGACGCAGAAGGTGCGTCAGCTCGCCGACCTGCCCGCCGACGCCCCGCTGCAGCAGGTGCTCGAAAGCGCGCCCGTGCAGGCGCACTTCCAGCAGGTGGTGGACACGCTCGCGGCCGGCGCCACCGGCAGCGCCAACCGCATCGCGCGGCTGCACCTGATGGCCGAACCGCCGTCGATCGACAAGGGCGAAGTGACCGACAAGGGCTCGATCAACCAGCGCGCCGTGCTCAAGCACCGCGCCGCGCTGGCCGACGCGCTGCACGCCGACACGCTGCCTTTCACGCTCAAGCCCCGCTAACCCAATCAGGAGACAACCCATGAAGATCGAAGGACAAGCCGCACTCGTCACCGGCGGCGCCTCGGGCCTCGGCGAGGCCACCGCGCGCGAACTCGCACGCCTGGGCGCCAAGGTCGCGGTGCTCGACCGCAACGCCGCACTCGCCGAAAAGGTGGCCGCAGAGATCGGCGGCGTCGCCTGCGTCTGCGACATCACCGACACCGACAGCGTGAACGCCGCGCTCGACAAGGCCGAGGCCGCACACGGCCCCGCGCGCATCTTGATGAACGTCGCCGGCATCGGCAGCGCCAAGCGCATCGTCGGCAAGGACGGCAACCCCGCGCCGCTCGAAGACTTCGTGCGCGTGGTCAACATCAACCTCATCGGCGGCTACAACATGGCGCGCCTGTTCGCGGCGCGCTGCGCGAAGCTCGACGCGCTCGACAACGGCGAAAAGGGCGTGATGCTCTTCACCGCCTCGGTCGCGGCCTTCGACGGCCAGGTGGGCCAGCAGGCTTACAGCGCGTCGAAGGGCGGCCTCGTCGGCATGACCCTGCCGATGGCGCGCGACCTCGCGCAGCACGCCATCCGCGTGTGCACCGTGGCGCCGGGCCTCTTCGCCACGCCGCTGCTGCTGGAGCTGCCCGAGCCGGTGCAGCACTCGCTGGCCGCGTCGATCCCGTTCCCGCCGCGCCTGGGCAAGCCGTCGGAGTTTGCCGAGTTGGCCTGCCACATCGTGACCAACGGCCACTTGAACGGCGAAGTGATTCGCCTCGACGGCGCCTTGCGCATGGCACCGCGCTGATTCCCGCCCCCGCAGACAACCAGGAGACAAGACCATGACCACCCGACGCCAATTCACGGCGGCGCTCGGCGGCACCGCCGCGCTCGCCGCATTGCATCCCCTTGCCGCACTCGCCCAGGCGGTGCAGCAGCAGGTGAAGATCTATTACGGCTTTCCGGCCGGCAGCGCGGGCGACAGCGTGGCCCGCCGCGTGGCCGACAAGCTGGGCAACACGCCCTTCACCGCCACCAACCCGGTGGTCGAGAACAAGCCCGGCGCGGGCGGGCGCATCGCGCTCGACACGCTCAAGACCTCGCCGGCCGACGGCGCGGTGCTGTGCCTCGCGCAGGCCTCGGCGCTGTCGATCTACCCGCACATCTACACCAAGCTCAGCTACGCCATCCCCGACTTCGCGCCCATCTCCATCGGCGCCGTGATGACGCACGGCCTGGCCGTCGGCCCGATGGTGCCGGCCAGCGTGAAGACGCTGAAGGACTACATCGCCTGGGCCAAGGCCAACCCCGGCCAGGCCAGCTACGGCTCGCCGGGCGCGGGCTCCACGCCGCACTTCCTGGGCGCGCTGCTGGGCCTGAGCACCGGCACCGACCTGCGCCACGTGCCCTACCGCGGCTCGCTGCCCGGCATCAACGACGTGGTGGGCGGCCAGATCGCCTCGTGCCTGACGCCGGCCGGCGACTGCCTGCCCTTCGCCAAGGCCGGCAAGCTGCGCGTGCTCGCCACCTCGGGCGCGCAACGCCCCGCCTACCTGCCCGACGTGCCGACCTTCACCGAGCAGGGCTTCCCCGAGATCGTGGCCGACGAGTGGTTCGGTTTCTTCGCACCGGCGAAGACGCCGGCCGCGACCATCGCCGTCGCGAGCACCGCGATCCAGGCCGCGCTGAAGGACAAGGCCGTGGCCGACGGCCTGCTGTCGGTAGGCCTGATCGCGCACGGCTCCTCGCCCGAAGAGATGAAGAAGTCGCTGCAGTCCGAGTACGAACGCTGGGGTCCGCTGGTCAAGAAGATCGGCTTCACCGCCGAGTCCTGAACCCCATGCATTACCAGCCTCGCCCCGAAGACGTCCGCTTCCTGTTGAACGCGGTGCTCGATGCACCCACGCGCCTGCGTGCCCTCGCGCCCTTCGCGGAGGTCGACGAGCCGCTGCAGTCGCAGGTGCTCGAAGAAGCCGCACGCTTCGTCGGCGAGGTGATCGCGCCGCTGAACCGCGAGGGCGACGAGGTCGGTTGCCGCTTCGACGGCGGCGAGGTCTTCACGCCCCCGGGCTTTCGCGCGGCCTACCAGGCCTTCGTGGACGGCGGTTGGCCGGCCCTGTCCGCCGCCACCGAAGACGGCGGACAGGGCTTGCCCGCGGTGCTCGAGGCCATCCTCTACGAATGGCTCAGCGCCGCGAACCACGGCTTCACCATGGCGCCGGGGCTGCTGCACGGCGCGTACGCCTGCCTCAAGCACCACGGCAGCGACGAACTGAAGAGCCGCTACCTGCAGAAGATCGCGACCGGCGAATGGCTCGCGACCATGTGCCTCACCGAAGCGCATGCCGGCAGCGACCTCGGCCAGGTGCGCACGCGCGCCACGGCGCAGGCCGACGGCAGCGTGCGCGTGAACGGCGGCAAGATCTTCATTTCGGGCGGCGAGCACGACCTCACGCCGAACATCGTGCACCTCGTGCTGTGCCGCCTGCCCGATGCACCGGTCGGGCCCAAGGGCCTGTCGCTGGCGCTCGTGCCCAAGGTGTTGCCCGACGGCGCACGCAACGCGGTGCACTGCGAGCGCATCGAGGAAAAGATGGGCCTGCACGGCAGCCCGACCTGCACGATGCGCTTCGACGACGCCACCGGCTGGCTGGTCGGCGAGCCTGGTCGCGGGCTGGCCGCGATGTTCGTGATGATGAATGCGGCGCGCCTGCACGTGGCGCTGCAGGGCATCGGCCTGCTCGATGCCGCGTGGCAGAAGGCCGACGCCTACGCCGCCGAGCGCCGCCAGATGCGTGCACCCGGCCCCGCGCCCGCCAGCCGCGGCACCGAGGCGGCCGACCTGATCGCCGAGCATCCGGCCGTGCGCCGCATCCTCGACACGCAGCGCGCCTGGATCGACGGTTCGCGCGCGCTGGCCTACCGCAGCGCGCTGATGCTCGACATCGCCACGCACGACAGCGACCCCAAGGCACGCGAGCGCGCGCAGCGCTGGTGCTCGCTGGTCACGCCGGTGCTCAAGGCCGCCTGCACGCACCAGGCCTTCCACGGCGCGAGCGACTGCCTGCAGGTGTTCGGCGGCCACGGCTACGTGCGCGAATGGGGCGTCGAGCAGGTGGTGCGCGACGCGCGCGTGACCATGATCTACGAGGGCACCAACGAGATCCAGGCCATCGACCTGCTGGTGCGCAAGGTGCTGCCCGACGGCGGCGCGGCGCTGTCGGCCGTGCTGCTCGAGCTGCGCGACACGCTCGACGCCTCGCGCGAGGCCGATGCCGACGTGCAGCGCCGGCTGGCGCAGCTGCGCTACCTCGGCACCACGGTGGCGATGGCGGCGCACGCCAACCCCGTGCTGCCGTACGAAGTGGCGGACGACTTCCTGCGCGTGACGGCGCTCACGCTGATGGCGTGGGCCTGGGCCCGCATCGAAGTGGCCGCGCCCGCCGATGCGGATCTCCTTCGCGCCGCGGCGGCCTTCCGGCGCTGGGTGCTGCCCGAGTTCGAGATGCGCCTGGGCATCGTCAAGCGGGCTTGTGAGGGTGTCGCACTGGCGCATTCCGCACAAGAGGCGTCACGCTAGTTGTTCGAGAAAGCAACGCGCGGTTACGCTCGCCGCATGCCTCCTCCCGCGAAAACACCGTCCGCCAAAACCGAATCCGCCGCCCTGCCGTCCCCCCGCACGGACCGGCTCGACGCCCGCGTGCTCGAAGGGCTGGTCGGCTACAACGCCCGGCGCGCCTGGCTGATCGTGAGCACCGTGTTCGCCGACCGCATGGCGCCCTACGGCCTCAAGCAGATCGACTTCTCGGTGCTCTCGCTGCTGGCGCACAACCCGGGCGCCACCTCGCGGCAGCTGTGCAACACGCTGGACATCCTGCCGCCCAACCTCGTGAGCCTGGTGGCCACGCTGGACGGCCGCGGCCTCATCGAACGCCGCCCGCACCCGCACGACGGCCGCGCCGTCGGCCTGCACCTCACGCCGGCCGGCGAGACGCTGATCCGCGAAGCCGAGCAGGCCGTGGTGCAACTGGAAACCGAAGCCAGCAGCCGCCTGAGCACGCGCGAGCGCGAGACGCTCATCAAGCTGCTGCAGAAGATCTATCTCTGAGACCGGAGCGCGGCGACGCTGCGGCTACAGGCCGCGTTCCACCATGTCGATGAGGCGCTGCCCCAGCGCGTGCGTGGCCGTTGCGTCGACCCCGCGCAGCGGGCCGTCGATGATGAGCAACGCCAGCCCGTGCACCGCCGACCACGCGAGGTATTCGGCGCCCGGGCGCCGCGCCGGGTCGAGCAGGCCCGCGTCCACGAGCCGGTCGACGGCCGCGCCCAGCAACTCGAACGGGTTCATGCCGCTGGCGCCCGCGCCGTCGGGACCGACGTCGCCCTGCGCGTCTTCCGACACCACGAAGGCCGTGCGGAACAGCCCCGGCTGCGCCTGCGCAAAGCGCAGATAGGCGGTGCCGATGGCGCGCACCTGGGCGCGCGCGAAGTCGGCGGGCGGCTGGTCGCAGGGCAGCACGGCGAGCTCGCCCTCCATCGCCTTGGCCGCCTCCGACAGCGCCGCGGCGCGCACCGCCAGCAGCAGGTCGTGCCGGCTGGCGAAGTGGCGATACGCCGCGTTCGGCACCACGCCCACGCGGCGCGTGGCCTCGCGCAGCACCACGGCACTGGGGCCGCCGTCCCGCGCCAGTTCGATGCCCGCATCCAGCAACGCACGGCGCAGGTCGCCGTGGCGGTAGGTGCTGCGCGCGGGCGGCAGGCTTTCGGGAACGTTGTTGAGCTTCATCGCGACTCCATGTGGACACTGTCCATTATCTCTGCTATTCTTTGTGGACGGTGTACACAAAGTAATTCCATTGTTTTCGCGCAGACCCGTTGTGCCCGTGAACCAACCGAAAGGAAACGCCATGAAAGTCCAGTCTTACCTGTCCTTCGAAGGTCGTTGCGACGAAGCGATTGCCTTCTACAAGAAGGCGCTCGGCGCCGAAGTCGTGCAGCTGATGCGCTACAGCGAGGCGCCGGCCACCGGCGGCCCCGAGGGCAACCCCGACGCCGGCTGCGCCGGCGGCATGCCCGGCCCTGACAAAGTGATGCATTCGGTCTTGCGCATCGGCCAGACCGAGCTCATGCTGTCCGACGGACGTTGCTCCGGCCAGGCCGAGTTCAAGGGAATCATGCTGTCGCTGTCGGCCGACAGCGACGCCGACGCCCGCAAGTGGTTCGACGCACTGGCCGACGGCGGCCAGGTGATGCAGCCGCTGATCCCGACCTTCTTCACCACCAGCTTCGGCATGCTCAGCGACCGCTTCGGCGTGGGCTGGCTGCTGGTGGCGGACCCGGCCGCCGCGTGATGCGCGGGGGCTCGTTCTTCACTCTTCCCACTCGCTTTTCTTCATCATGCTCAAGACCATCGTCCTCGCCGTTCTCGCGCTGATTGCCGCGCTGCTCATCTACGGCGCCACGCGACCCGATAGCTTCCGCGTCGAGCGCACCACGCGCATCGAGGCGCCGGCCGAAAAAATCTTTCCGCTGATCGACGACTTCCACCGCTGGGGCGCGTGGTCGCCCTACGAGAAGCTCGACCCGGCCATGAAGCGCAGCTACGGCGGCGCCGCCAGCGGCAAGGGCGCGACCTACGCCTGGGAAGGCAACAGCAAGGCGGGCGCGGGCACGATGGAAATCACCGAATCGCAGCCGGCGTCGAAGGTCGCGATCAAGCTCGACTTCGTGAAGCCCTTCGAAGGCCACAACACGGCCGAGTTCACGCTGCAGCCGCAGGGCGGCGCCACGCAGGTCACCTGGGCCATGTACGGCCCGAGCCCCTACATGGCCAAGCTCATGGGCATCTTCTTCGACATGGACCAGATGATCGGCAAGGACTTCGAGGCGGGCCTGGCCAATCTGAAGAGCGCAACCGAAAAGTAGACGCCTCTTTCCTCCATCGACTCACCTCACTCATTCAAGGAACTCTCATGTCCCCCATCAACGCTTACCTCACGTTCGACGGCAACGCCGCCGAGGCCATGCGCTTTTACGAGAAGACGCTGCGCGGCACCATGCAGATGATGATGACCGTCGGCGAAGCGCCCGACACCGAGCAGATGCCGGCCGAGGCCAAGAAGCGGATCATGCATGCGTCGCTCACCTACGGCGACGGCATCCTCATGGCCTCCGACACCATGCCGGGCCAGCCCTTCGAAGGCATGAAGGGCTTCGGCGTGGCGCTCACGCTCGACACCGTGGCCGAGGCGCGGCGCATCTTCGACGCCTTCGCCGACGGCGGCTCGATCGGCATGCCGTTCGAGAAGACCTTCTGGGTCGAAGGCTTCGGCATGGTGACCGACCGCTTCGGCACGCCGTGGCTCATCAACGGCGGCAAGGCGCTGGTCTGAGCACGGAGCCGCCTCTCTCTACTTTTTCTCTTCTTCGCAGGAAGCACCTTCCATGACCGAAACCCTCGACAACCGAAAGCGCTGGCTCGCCCTGATGGTGCTGTGCCTGGGCGTGCTGATGATCGTGCTGGACACCACGATCGTGAACGTGGCGTTGCCTTCGATCCGCACCGACCTCGGCTTTTCCGAGACGTCATTGGTCTGGGTGGTGAACGCCTACATGCTGACCTT
Organism: Variovorax sp. GW821-FHT09D07; assembly: GCF_059416345.1. Classification (NCBI taxonomy): domain Bacteria; kingdom Pseudomonadati; phylum Pseudomonadota; class Betaproteobacteria; order Burkholderiales; family Comamonadaceae; genus Variovorax; species Variovorax sp. GW821-FHT09D07. The sequence continues at coordinate 33,847 of NZ_JBWKOY010000004.1, read as the reverse complement.
CGGCGGCTTCCTGCTGCTGGGCGGGCGGCTGGGCGACCTGTACGGCCACCGCCGCGTGTTCCTCGCGGGTCTGGTGCTGTTCACGCTGGCCTCGCTGGCCTGCGGGGTCTCGACCTCGCAAGGCCTGCTGGTGGCGGCGCGCGCGGTGCAGGGCCTGGGCGGCGCGGTGGTGTCGGCCGTGGCGCTCTCGCTCATCATGAACCTGTTCACCGAGCCGGCCGACCGCGCCAAGGCGATGGGCGTGTATGGCTTCGTGTGCGCGGGCGGCGGCAGCATCGGCGTGCTGCTGGGCGGGCTGCTCACGAGCACGCTGAGCTGGCACTGGATCTTCCTGGTCAACCTGCCGATCGGCGTGGCGGTGTATGCGCTGTGCGTGGCGTTGCTGCCCAACGCACGCGGCCATGCGCACGGCGAGAAGCTCGACGTGGCCGGCGCCATCACCGTCACCTCGTCGCTGATGCTCGCGGTGTACGGCGTGGTCAACGGCAATGAAGCGGGCTGGGGCTCCACGCAGACGATGGGCCTGCTCGGTGCGGCCGTGGTGCTGCTGGCCGTCTTCATCGCCATCGAGGCGCGCGTGCAGCATCCGCTGATGCCGCTGGGCCTGTTCAAACTGCGCAGCGTGTCGGTGGCCAACGTGGTGGGCGTGCTGTGGGCCGCGGCCATGTTCGCGTGGTTCTTCATCTCGGCGCTGTACATGCAGCTGGTGCTGCAGTACACGCCGATGCAGATCGGGCTGGCCTTCCTGCCGGCCAACGTGATCATGGCGGTGTTCTCGCTCGGCCTCTCGGCCAAGATCGTGATGCGCTTCGGCATCCGCAAGCCGCTGGCGGCGGGGCTGTGGCTCGCAGCCCTCGGGCTGGCGCTGTTCGCGCGCGCGCCGGTCAACGGCAGCTTTGTGCTCGACGTGCTGCCCGGCATGGTGCTGCTGGGCCTGGGCGCGGGCATGGCCTTCAACCCGGTGCTGCTGGCGGCCATGAGCGAGGTCGACCCGGCCGACTCGGGCCTGGCCTCGGGCGTGGTCAACACCGCCTTCATGATGGGCGGCGCCCTGGGCCTGGCCGTGCTGGCCAGCGCCGCGGCGGCACGCACCACCGCCATGGCCACCGCCGGCGCGCAGATGCCGCTGGCGCTCACCGGTGGCTACAACCTGGCATTCCTGGTCGGCGCCGTGTTCGCGGCGGCGGCGGGTCTGATCGGGGTCCTGCTGCTTCGCCCGGCCGCGCCGGGGCACACCCACAACAACAACGAAGCAGCGTCGGCCCCGGGCGCGGCGGGCAACACGGCGTCGTCGTGAACGCGACGGCGCCATGCAGCCCCCGCTTTTTCTTTTTCAACGTTTCTATCCCCTATTCAGGAGAACAGACATGGCTCGTTATGTAGACGGATTCATCGTCGCCATTCCCACCAAGAACGTCGAGGCCTACCGCAAGCTCGCACGCAAGGCCGGCAAGGTCTGGATGGAGTACGGCGCGCTCGAGTACGTGGAGTGCATCGCCGACGACGTGAAGCCCGGCAAGCTCACGTCGTTCCCCCAAAGCGTGAAGCTCAAGGCCGACGAGACCGTGGCCTTCTCGTGGATCACCTACAAGTCGCGCAAGCACCGCGACACGATCAACAAGAAGGTCATGGCCGACCCGCGCCTGGAGGCCATGATGGACATGAAGAACCTGCCGTTCGACGGCAAACGCATGATCTTCGGCGGCTTCAAGTCGATCGTGGAACTTTGATGCTTTCTCAGGCCAGGAAGCCGTCGTAGACGAGCTTGAGGCCCGTGAGCAGCATGCCCAGGTAGACGAAGCGATAGAACCACGTCGCATCGATGCGGCGTGCAATGCGGATGCCGATCCACACGCCCAGCGGTGCGATCGGCATCAGCACGAGCGAGGTGGCCAGCGTGCGAAAGTCGAGCAGGCCGAGCCACGCATAGGGAATCCACTTGCTGAGATTCACCACGAAGAAGAAGTAGGCCATGGTCGCCGTGAACACCACCGGCTTGAGCTTCAACGGGATCACGTAGGCATTGATCGGCGGCCCGCCCGCATGCGCGATGAAGCTGGTGAAGCCCGACACGGCCGTCAGCACCGCGCCCACCGCGCGCGACGGCAGCGGGTCGTTGGGCTTGGGCGGAAACAGCAGACGCTGCGCCAAAAACACCAGCGTGAACACGCCCACGATGCCCGCCACCGTGTGGGCCGACAGCACGCGAAACAGCAGCGTGCCGATCACCGTGCCGACCAGCCCGAACGGAACCAGGAACTTGAGCAGCGAGCGGTCGAAGTCGCGCCGGAACGCGGCCAGGCCGAGCAGGTCCATGAGCAGCAGCAGCGGCATCAGAATCGCCGCCGCCTGCGGCACGGTGACGGCCAGCGCCATCATCGGCACGGCCAGCGACCCGAAACCGGCGCCGAAGCCGCTCTTGCTGATGCCGAGCAGCAGCACGGCGGGGACGGCGACCGCGTAGAACGACGGGTCGGTGATGAGGGGAAAAACCATGGGGAAACCAGCAGCGCAGAAAAAAGCCCGCCAGGGGCAGGCGGGCCGTCCGGGAGCGTAGCAGGAAGCCCGGTTTCCTGCCGACGGCCCACCCCGGCCACGCCTCGCGGGACAACCCGCTTGACAGCGTTTTCGAGATTTATGACATTTATGATCATAAATACCCGAAACGCAGATGCCCCCTTCCCAACCCAAGCCTTCGCTCACGCGCGACAAGCGCGTGAAGCGCTCCGACCAGGTGGTCGACAACATCAAGCGCTGGGTCGTGCAGACCCAGCAGCAGGTCGGCAACAAGCTGCCGCAGGAGAAAGAGCTGATCGAGCAGCTCGGCGTGTCGCGCGGCACGGTGCGCGAGGCGCTGGCCGCGCTGCAGGTGCAGGGGCTGGTCGCGATCAGCACCGGCCCCAAAGGCGGCGCCACGCTCACGCAGGCCTCGTACGAGCAGTGCCTGCAGGCGGTGTCGAACTTCCTGTACTTCCAGCCGGTCGACATCACGATGCTGTACGCGCTGCGGCGCGTGGTCGAGCCCGAGCTGGCCGCCAACGTGGCCACGCGCCTCACCGAGGCCGACCTCGCCGCGCTGGAGGCGCTCATCGGCCACAGCCACCCGGCCCACGGCGGCAGCACCGACTGGAACGAGCGCCGCGAGGCCGACCTGCTGTTCCATGACCGCCTGGCCGAGGCCTGCAGCAGCCCCTTCCTGGCGCTGGTGTGCCGCCTGCTCAACGACGTGATCCGCCGCGTGATCATCGTGCGCAACGCGCTCACCGAGTTCGACCAGTTCGACGAGGAGATCGTCGACAGCCACACCGAACTGCTCGACGCGCTGCGCGCCCGCGACCCCGCGCGTGCGCGCGAGGTCATGCGCGTGCACATGGAACACGCCGAAGCCCTGGCCCTCGAAGCCGAATCCCGCGTCGACCGCGGCAGCCTGCTCATGAAGAAACCGACCGGCTGACGCCTGCGCGGCGCGCGCTGATCCGCGTCGCCGCCGCCCGCTTCCCCTGCTCTCTCTTGCCTTCACCCCGGTCGCGCCGGGGTGCGGGGTTTCCTTTGCCTGAACTTTCCCGAAGACCTCCCATGACTGCATCCCCCGCCCTCTGGCAGCGCAGCGCCACCGACCTCGCCGACGCCGTGCGCCGCCGCGAGCTGTCCTGCCGCGAAGTGACGACCAGCGTGCTCGCGCGCATCGCCGAACTCAACCCGCGCCTCAATGCCCTGGCCGAAGTGCTGGCCGACGAGGCCCTGGCCAGCGCCGACGCGGCCGACGCGCGCACCCTGCGCGGCGAAGCGCTGGGCCCGCTGCACGGCGTGCCGGTGAGCATCAAGGTCAACGTCGACCAGGCCGGCCACGCCACGACCAACGGCGTGATTCCGCTGAAGGACCACATCGCCCGCGAGGACGCGCCGGTGGTGGCGCATTGGCGCAGTGCCGGCGCCGTCATCGTGGGGCGCAGCAACACCGCGACCTACTCGTCGCGCTGGTTCACCGACAACGGCGTGCACGGCCGCACGCTGAACCCGTGGAACGCGGCCATCACGCCCGGCGGCTCCAGCGGCGGCGCGGCTTCCGCGGTGGCCAGCGGCATGGGCGCGCTGGCGCACGGCAACGACATCGGCGGCTCGATCCGCTACCCCGCGTACGCCTGCGGCGTGGCCGGCCTGCGCCCCACGGCCGGCCGCGTGCCGGCCTTCAACCCGAGCGCGACCAGCGAGCGCGGCATCACGCCGCAGCTCATGTCGGTGCAGGGGCCGCTGGCGCGCAGCATCGCCGACCTGCGCCTGGGCTACGAGGCCATGGCGCGCCCCGACGCGCGCGACCCGAACTGGGTGCCGATGCCGCACGAGCTGCCGCGCCCCGCCGGCCCGATCCGCGTGGCGCTGTTCAAGCGCGCGCCGGGCATCCCGGTCGACCCGGCCGTCACGCAGGCGCTGGACGACGCCGCGCGCTGGCTGCAGCAGGCGGGCTACGCGGTCGACGAAGCCGAGCTGCCCTGCTTCGGCGAAGCCGCCGCCCTGTGGCGCACGCTGATCGTGGACGACACCCGCCGCAACATCATCGCGGGCGTCGAGCAGCACGGCGACGACCTCATGCGGCGCAGCCAGCGCTACCTGCTCGAAGGCATGGCCGAGACCGACCGCGACGGTTTTCTGGATGCGCTCGCGCGGCGCCAGGCGCTGCTGCGCAGCTGGTCGGTGTTCATGCAGACCCATCCGCTGGTGCTGATGCCCGTGTCGTGGCAGCGCCCCTGCCCGCAGGACGAAGACGTCGCCAGCCTCGAGCGCGCCCGCGCCCTCATCGACGCGCAGAGCCCGCTGCTCGCGACCGCCGCACTGGGCATGCCCGGCCTCGCGGTGCCCACCGGCATGGCCGGCGGCGCGCCCATGGGCGTGCAGTTGCTGGCCTGGCGCTTCCGCGAAGACCTGCTGCTGGAGGCCGGCCAGGCGATCGAAGACGCGGCCCGCTTCACGCCGCTGGTCGCGCAGTGATCTTTCTCTTCCTGTTCTTCCAACGATTCCAACCACCCGGAGACTTTCGATGACCCCCTTCACTTTCCCCACCGGCGCTGCGCTCTCGCGGCGCGGCCTCATCCGCGCGGCAGCGGCCACGGGCCTGGGCGGCCTGCTGCCGTTCGGCGCGAACGCGCAGCCGTCGGTCAACCGCCTGATCGTGCCCTTCCCGGCCGGCGGCCCGGCCGACTTCATGGGCCGGCTGCTGTCCGAAAAGCTCAAGGACGAACTCGGCCGCCCGGTCATGGTCGACAACCGCCCCGGCGCCGGCACGCGGCTGGCGGCCGAGGTGCTGAAGAACAGCCCCGCCGACGGCACCACCATGCTGCTGGCGCCGGTCGACCCGATGTTCATCGGCCCCGCGATCTACGCCAACATGCGCTTCAATCCGGCCACCGACTTCAAGCCCGTGACCGACGTGAGCGGCATCCAGTTCGGCCTGGCCGTGAGCGCCGCCTCGCCGGTGAAGACGCTGGCCCAGTTCGTCCAGGCCGCCAAGGCGAACCCCGACCAGGGCTCGATCGGCATCACCACCGTGGGCTCGCTGCTGCACTTCCTGGCGATGGACTTCGTGGCCCTGTCGCGCAGCGGCGCCACCCTGGTGCCCTACCGCGGCGGCGCGGCCATGGTCACCGAGCTGATCGGCGGCCAGGTGGCCTCGGGCATGGACGCCACCACCACCCTCACCGAGTACCACCGCGCGGGCAAGCTGCGCGTGCTGGCCGTGGCCGGCGACAAGCGCGCCGACGGCCTGCCCGACGTGCCGACCTTCGCCGAGTCGGGCTACCCGACGCTGGTGGCCTCGTCGCGCTACGTGCTGTACGCCCACGCCAACACCGCGCCTGCCACGCTGGCGCAGTGGAACCGGGCCGTGCGCAAGGTGCTGGCCCTGCCCGACGTGCGCGAAAAGCTGGGCCGCGTGGGCTACGACCTGCTGCCCGGCGCGTCGAGCGAAGAGGTGGTGCGCTACACCGACGCGCTGGCCGCGCGCTGGCTGCCGGTGATCAAGGCCTCGGGCTACAAGGGCGACTGAGGCCCGGCGGCGGCCACCCAACCGCCGAAAAGTGTGCGTAAACGCACCGACCGGCGGCGGCGGGGCTCTCACACTGGCATGGCAACCGCCGCAGTCCGCGGCGGCCTTCTTCCTTTTTTCTTCCACTCAAGGATTCGCCATGAACACCCAGGCTGCCCCGATCGCCTCCGCCGCTTCGGCGTCTTCCTCCTCGTCGTTCCTTGCCACGCCCGCCGCCCGCGACGACGCCGGCAAGCTGGTGCTGCGCGTGTCGGTCGGCGTGCTGATGCTGCTGCACGGCATCTTCAAGCTCTCGGCCGGCGTCGGCTTCATCAGCGGCATGCTGGCCAAGGCCGGCCTGCCCGGCGGGCTGGCCTACCTCGTGTTCGTGGGCGAGATCGTCGCGCCGCTGCTGATGATCGCGGGCGTGTGGACGCGCGCCGCCGCCGCCGTGGTGGTGATCAACATGCTCTTCGCCTTCGGCCTCGTGCACATGGCCGACCTGTTCGCGCTGACCAAGCAGGGCGGCTGGGCGCTGGAGCTGCAGGGCCTGTACCTGTTCGGCGCGCTGAGCGTGGCGCTGATGGGCGCGGGCCGCTACAGCGTGGCGGGCCCCAACGGCCGCTGGAACTGATCTAGTCCCCGCGCACCTGCGACACCATCTGCGCGAGGCGCTCGGCATCGGCCACCACCAGCGCCTTGCCGTCCTTGCGCAGCACGCCGCCGCGCACCAGCGTGTTGAGTTCGCGGGTCACCTGCTCGCGGTTGGTGCTGATCTGGCTGGCCAGCGCCGCGTGCTTGGGCGCGGGCTCCAGCCGGGCCTCGTTGCCGTCGATGCCCGCCTCGCGCGCCAGGCGCAGCAGTTCGGCATGCAGGCGGTTCTGCACGCCGAGCGTGCTCAGGTCGATCACCCGCTCCGACAGCTGCCGCACCAGCGCGGCCAGCCGCTGCATCACGCGCTCGGCCACCAGCGGCTCCTCGCGCAGCAGCGCCAGGAAGGCCGCGCGGTCCAGGCTGGCGACCACGCAGGGTTCGAGCGTGACCACGTCGGCCGAACGCGGCCCGCCGTCCAAAGCGGCGATGTCGCCGAAATGCGCGCCAGCCTCCGAATCGCGGAACGTCACCTGCCGGCCGTTGGCCGCGTAGGTCGTCACCCGCACGCGGCCCGACACCAGCAGGAACACCTCGCCCTGCAGGTCGGCGCGCAGCATCAGTGGCTTGCCGGCCGCCACGCTGTGCCACAGGCACTGGCGCGCCAGATGGTCGAAGCGGTCGTCGGACAGGCCTTCGAGCAGCGCGATGCGGCGCAGCGCGAGGCTGGAGCGGGGGGTGGGTTCGGGTAGGGCCATGCCGGTGGTCATCGAGGCGCGCGCATTATGCTCGGGTGCCGCTTCGAACCCGTTCATGGACAGACGTTCCCCTCCTTCCCCTTTTTTGCTGAGAACGCCGACACGGCGCAACCTCCGCTGGGCGAGCGGGCTGGTGCTGATGGCCTACATCACGGCGCACCTGCTGAACCATTCGCTGGGCATCGTCTCCTTCATCGCGGCCGAAACCGTGCTGCGCGGCGTGCAGAAGTTCTGGCACAGCCTGCCCGGCACGCTGCTGCTGTACGGCGCCGCCCTCACCCACCTCGTGCTCGCCGTGGCCGCCCTGTGGGAGCGCCGCACCCTGCGCATGCCGCCGCTCGAGGCCCTGCGCGTGCTGCTGGGCTTTGCGCTGCCGCTGCTGCTGGCCACCCACCTCACCGCGATGCGCGGCGCCTGGCTGGCCTACGGCATCGAGGGTTCGTACGTGCGCGTGGTCTGGGGCCTGTGGGACCTGGCCGGCGCGGGCGCGCAGCTGGGCATGATGCTCGCCGCCTGGGCCCACGGCTGCCTCGGCCTGCACTTCGCGCTGCGCGTGCGCCCGCTCTACCGGCGCCTGTTCGCGCCGCTGCTCGCCGTGGCCGTGCTGCTGCCGGTGACCGCCGCGATGGGCTTCGTCTCGATGGGGCGCGAGTTCCAGTGGACCGGCGTGCCGCCCGTCGTGCTGCCGACGCCCGAACAGGGCCGCGCGCTCAACGCCGCCGAAACCAACATCAAGCTGTATTACGCCTTGGCGCTGCTGGCCCTGCTCGCGGCCTACGCGGCGCGCAGCCGCCTGGCCCGGCGCGCGCGCGGCGCCACCGTGGCGCTGCGCTACCCCGACCGCACCGTGCACGTGCCGCCCGGCTGGAGCGTGCTCGAAGCCAGCCGCTCGCACGGCATCGCGCACGTGTCGATCTGCGGCGGGCGCGCGCGCTGCTCCACCTGCCGCGTGCGCGTGGGCGGTGCGCCCGAACACATCGGCACGCCGGGCCGCGACGAGCAGCGCACGCTCGAGCGCGTGCGCGCCCCGCACGACGTGCGGCTGGCCTGCCAGCTGCGCCCGCGCGGCAGCATCGAGGTGACGCCGCTGTTCGCGCCGCTGCCGCGCGAAGGCCGGCCCGCGCCGGTCGGCCGCTTCGGGCACGAGCGCGACGTGGCGATCTTGTTCGTCGACCTGCGGCGCTGGTCGGGCCTGTCGGAGCGGCAGTGGCCCTTCGACCTGGCCTACGTGCTCGACCGCTACTTCGCCATCGTGGGCGCCGCCGTGCGCGAGAGCGGCGGCGTGCCCAACCAGTTCATCGGCGACAGCGTGATGGCCATCTTCGGCCTCGAGAGCGACCTGCCCACCGCCTGCCGGCAGGCCCTGCATGCCACCCAACTCATCGGCGAGCGCATGGACGCATGGAACGTCGACTTCCAGGCCCAGTTCGGCCAGCAGCTGGACTTCGGCATGGGCCTGCACGCCGGGCGCGCGGCCGTCGGCGAGGTCGGCTACCTCGAGACCACCACCTTCACCGCCATCGGCGAAGTGGTCAACACCGCGAGCCGCCTGCAGGACCATTCGAAGACCGCCTCGGCGCGGCTCGTGGTCTCGCAGTTCGCGGCGCAGCAGGCCGGCGCCGAAGCAACGCTGGGCCCGGTCGACACGCTGAACGTGCGCGGGCGCTCCGAGCCGCTGGCCGTGATGTATTCACGCGCAGCAAAAGCGGCCTGAGCAGCACCTGCCGGATTCGGTGCGCAAACGCACAGCGCCTTCCGTGATGCGGTTTCACACTGCAGCTTGTGGCAACGACGACTGTCCGCCGCCCACAGACTCAAGGGAAATCTCATCATGAACAGCAAGCAACTCCTCGCCATTTCCGCCGCCGCCTTCGCCCTGCTGGGCACCGTGGGCGCGGCCCACGCCGAAACGTATGAAGGCGTGCACGCCATCACCTCGGCCGCCAGCCGCGCCGACGTGCGCACCGAAGCCGTCGCCGCCGCGCGCAATGGCAACGAGTACTCCGACGCCGCCGCCGAAGGCACCGTCGCCGTGACCTCCACGCTCGACCGCCAGGCCGTGCGCGACCAGGCCGTGGCCGCTGCCCACAACCCGCTGCAAAGCCTGGACCGCCGCGCCTTCTACCGCGACGAAGTGCCCGCCGCCTACAAGAAGCCGGCCGTGAGCTTCACGCGCCAGGCCGGCCTGTAATCACGACGCCACCTGCACCCGCGCCGCGCGCGGGCCTGCAGCTTCGGCGATCGTGAAGCGCACCGGCAGGAAGCGCTCGATCACCGCGCAGTTCGTGCGCGTGTGCGGCGTCACTTCGCTGCAGGTGAACGCGCCCGACTGCCCCGGTTGCCGGAACACCGCCAGCGCCAGCAGCAGCGCCAGCTGATCGGCCAGGTGCGGCCCCACGGCCGCGTCCTCGTGCTTCTGGAATGCGCGCACCTCCTTCACGAGGCCGTGCGCCACCTGCTCCGCGCTCAACGTCTTCTCGCCGAAGGCCGTGAACACCTCGGTGAGGTGTTCGTAGGCCAGCGTCACCAGCAGCGCATTGCCCGGGCCCTCGTTCTGGCGCGTCGGCACCGTGCGCAGTTGCTCGGCTTCCACCGACCAGCCCATCGCCGCCCCCACCGTTTCGAGTTCACGCGCCGCCACATGGCGCGGCAGCCCGGGCGCCAGGCACTCGGCATGGCCCGCCAGCAGATGGCCACGCGACAGCAGGTCGAAGGCCTGCAGCCGCGCGCCTTCCGCAGCCGGCACGATCGTCGCGTCCACCTCGCCGCCACCGGCCGGATAGAAGCCACAACGGCGCAGCACCAGCTGCAGGTCGCCGCCGAGGCGACGCACCAGCGGCGCGAACGCGCGCTCCAGGAAATGGAACGGCGGCGCCATCGGGTTGTGCGTGCCACCGCTCAGCCGCAGCCGGCTCACCTGACCCGCGGGTTGCAGCAGCAGCGGCGGCAGCACGGTCTGCAGCACCAGCATGCAGCTGCCCGCACCGGCGATCGCAAAGCGGTAGTCGCCCGCGCGCACCGGCCCCGGCACGAAGCGCAGCGACTGCGAGCCCAGTTCGGCACCCTCGACCTGCGCGCCGCTGATCTCCGCGGCCGCGTGCACGCACGCCAGGTGCTGGCGCATCAGGCCCGGCTTGGCCCGGCCCGCGCGGATCTTCGCGATGGTCAGCGGCCGGCCCGTGACCATCGACAGCGCGAGGCCGGTGCGCAGGATCTGGCCACCGCCTTCGCCTTGGGAGCCGTCGAGTTCGACGGCATCGAGTGCTCGTTGTTCTTCTTGTGCTTCCGTCATCGGGAAAGTCTTTCTTTCTTGTTCAGTCGTTTGTCGTTGTTCTCGTTCGCGACGTTCCTAGCCGGCATGCGCGACAGCGCACCGCCGTGCTGTGGATGCTGCCGAGCGCCACCTCGTACCACCACTTCTGCTGCTTGGCCGTCCACACCTCTTGCGCGCCGCAGTCGCGGCAGGTGAACGCCTTGTCGACGTAGAAGGTGGGCAACGGTCCGTAGGTGTTGTTGTGCGCGGCCAGCAAGGCCGTGTCGGCAGCGACCATGCCTTCGGCGCGCAGCAGGCGTGCATCGGCCTGGCGCTGCTGCAATGCCACGGCGCGCGCGGCGCGTTCGAGGCGGTGCGCCTTGATTTCGGCGCGGCGTTGCTTGTTGCTCTTCATGATCGCAATGTTCTTCAAATAATCCGAAAGGCACGCAGGTGGAGCTCCATCTCACCCGGGAAGCCATAGGGCAGAAGAGTGCGTGGACTTTCCTCGGACAGCAGTTCTTTTCTTCGGCTCCAGAAAGCCGCCACGGCCGCCTTCTGCGCTTCCTTCGGAGGCACGTAGCAATTGGCCATCGCCTTGCACCAGGACTCGACTTCAATGGTCACGGCATGGCAGAGGTCGCCGGAAAGGTTTCCTCTCTCCATGAGTGCCATGACAAACAGCAAGCGATCCCAGGGCGATCCGGACCTGAGCATTGCCATGACTTCCGGTGCGACCTCCTGACGTTCCAGACCCATCCGCATCAGCGCATCCGGGCGAGGCAGCGATGCGCCGCGCCGGATGTGCTCGACCGCGAGGCGACGTACCTTCGGTGAAGCGTCTGCCAGGATCTCCATCAATTCCCTGTCGACCTCTTCATCTTTCGCGGCACAGAGCACGAGCCATCGGGCAAGGCGCCGCAGCGGCACGACCTTCGACGCCTGCAACCCACGGGCATACCCCGTCGCGCGCGAGTCCTGAAGCAAGTGCAGCACGTGAAGGGCGGCCGTCTTTCGCGCGTCGACTTGGGGGAGTTCCAAGATCTCCGCCGCCCGACTGGCGAACTCCTCCCTGCTCACAGCCGACGAATTCACAACCAGCGAACGCACGACCGCGCTCGTGTCGAAGCACATGGACCGGGCAAACCGCTGCACATCGAAGTCTTTCTCGCCCAGAAGCACCCGGGTGGCCGCTGCCCGCACACGCGGCAGGCATGCACGGGAGGCGATCTCGAAAAACTTGCGCCTGTCCGCCGACGACTGCAGCCGGTCTGCCGCGTTGAGGCAGAGCTGCGCCGTCGGTGGGTCGCGCGAGAGCGCACCTTGTGTCAGCAGCGCCAGAAGCGCTGGACCCGCGTTCGCCCGCTGGAGGCGCAGCGTGAAGATCCAACGCCGCATGGCATCGTCGAGCACCGGAGCCTGACGCTCCAGCTCGTCGGTGTTGCGCGCAAGAAAATCCTCGATGGCGACCCGCAGCGCGCGCAGGTCGGTCCTGCGGATGCGATAAGCGAAGGCCAGCTCCGGCAAGGCATGCGCCCAATGGCCGATGAACTCGTCGCGCATGAAGGAGGCGAGGCCTTTCTTTGCGGCCTCGCCCACCCCCGGCACCCAGTCGTCGACACACACAAGCAGGATGGCGATGGCCCGCGGGTCTTGACGCCGCACCAGTTCGGCCACGACGGCTTCGCGCTGATAGCCGTCATAGGAACGTGCAAGCTCTTTCAATTCGCTGAATGCGAGCGCACTCGCATCCAGCGTCGGCACCGCCTCGGTTCTACTTTTCCACCATGTCATCGCAATGTCCTTTTCTCGGCGCCTGGAACTTGCGCCGCCTCCCTTTGCCAGGGCGATGATCGCGCCTGGCTCTACCCCTTCACACACACCACCTGCTTGAGCGTGTAAACCACCTCCACCAGGTCCTTCTGCGCCTCCATCACCGCGTCGATGTCCTTGTAGGCCATCGGGATCTCGTCGATCACGTCGGCGTCCTTTCGGCATTCGACGCCTTCGGTCGCGGCGATCTGGTCGGCGACGGTGAAGAGCTTCTTGGCTTTCGTCCGGCTCATCTTCCGGCCCGCGCCGTGGCTGCAGCTCATGAAGCTCTCGGGGTTGCCCTTGCCGCGCACGATGTAGCTCTTGGCGCCCATGCTGCCAGGGATGATCCCCAGCTCGCCGAGCTTGGCGCTCACCGCGCCCTTGCGGGTCACGAGCACGTCCTGCCCGAAGTGCGTCTCGCGGCTCACGTAGTTGTGGTGGCAGTTCACCGCTTCCACGTGCGCCTCGAAGGGCTTGGCAATGACCTTGCGCGCGGCCGCGACCACGCGCTGCATCATCACTTCGCGGTTCGCCCGCGCGAACTTCTGGGCCCAGCCCACCGCGCGCACGTAGTCGCCGAAGTACTGGGCGCCTTCCTCGAAGTACGCCAGGTCCTGGTCGGGCAGGTTGCGCTGGTGCAGCTGCGCGTCCTTCTTCGCGAGTTCGATGAAGTGCGTGCCGATGGCATTGCCCACGCCGCGCGAACCCGAGTGCAGCATGAACCACACGGCGCCCGCTTCGTCCAGGCACACCTCGATGAAGTGGTTGCCGGTACCCAGCGTTCCCAGGTGCTTGTGGTTGTTCGTGTTCCTGATGCGTGGATGGTCCTCGCAGATCAGCTCGAACTCGTCCACCAGCTTGGCCCAGGCGGCGTCGGTTTCATCGGGCGGCGTTTCCCACGAACCCTTGTCGCGGCCCATGCGCTTGGGGTTGCTTCCGTGCGGCACGGCCTTCTCGATCGCCGAACGCAGCGGGCCCAGGTTGTCGGGCAGGTCGCGTGCGTTGAGCGTGGTCTTGCAGGCCATCATTCCGCAGCCGATGTCCACGCCGACGGCGGCGGGGATGATGGCCTTGAAGGTCGGGATCACCGAACCCACGGTCGCACCGATGCCGTAGTGCACGTCAGGCATGGCCGCGATGTGCTTGAACACGATGGGCAGGCGCGCGGCGTTCTCGAGCTGCTTCTGCGCCTCGTCTTCCACGGGCACGCCGTTCGTCCACATCTTCACCGGGACGCCGTTGGCAACTTCATGCAGTTTGTAGTTCGTCATTTTTCTTTCCTCTTCTCTCTATCTATTCTTCACACTCGTTTGGTGGACACGGCGGGATTCGAACCCGCATCAATACGGCGACCATGGTGTTTGAGTCCGATGGCCCAGTCGACGATTGGAAACGCGCGCCAGTGACAGACCCGTCATCGGAGCCAGCACCTGCATCCTCAACCTTGCTCGTCAACCGACTTGCCCGCCGTACCTGGTCTTACCCAGGCTGCCGGCAATTTCAAACATTTTTGGCAGTGGCGCTCCCTTCTGTGCCTGCGTGCCCGTGTCTCTCTCTTTTCTCTACCGCTCAGGACCCGTTCGGCCGCAGCGTCACGAGTCCGTTGAGCACCTGGTCCAGGCCGCCGACCACCGAGATCTTGTCGATGCGCTCGGCCACGCGCTCCAGCGTCTCGAGTTCCTTCATGCGCAAGGCGACGGGGTTGCCCTCCATCACCTTCGCGGTGTTCAACAGCGAGCGCGTGGCCGCGGTTTCCTCGCGGCGGCGGATCACGTTGGCCTGGGCCGACTTCTCGGCCTCCACCACCTGCGCGAGGATGGTCTTCATCTCGCCCGGCAGGATGATGTCCTTCACGCCCACGCTCTCCAGCACCAGGCCTGAACCCTCGAGCCGCTCACGCACCTGCGCCAGCACCGTCTGGTCGATGGCGGACTTGTTCTCCAGCAGCGCGTCGAGCGTCTGCTCGCCCACCGCCGCGCGCAGGCCGAACTGCAGCTCGCGGTACACATGCTCGGCCGGCTTGGGCATCTGCGCCAGGGCTTGGCGCACATCGGCAAAACGCCACACCGCCGACAGGTTCAGCCGCAGCCCCACCTTGTCGCGGGTCAGGATTTCCTGGCCGCTCACTTCGGCGATCTGCGAGCGCAGGTCCACGCTGGTCACAGCCACCTGCCGGTTGAAGCGCCAGAAGCCGTGGTTGCCCGGCGGCAGCAGCGCCTGCATCTGGCCTTCGAGGGTCAGCACGCCGGCGTGGAACTCGGGCACCTGCACCAGCAGCACGCCTTCGAGCCCCTGCACCGCACGCGGACGCAGCGCCACGCTCTGCAGCTTGGCCAGCAGCTCGGCCGGCAGGCGTGCATCGGCGGCCACGTCGATCACGTCGACGCGCTGCTCGCGCAGGCCGCGCCAGTAGAGCTTGCGGGTGGCGGGCGGCAGCACCTGCACCAGCACGCCGTCTTCATGGCGCAGGCCGACCTCGGTCTCACCCAGCGACACCTGCACGAACTCGCGCTGCACCAGCTGCGGCTCGCGCGCCAGGAAGTAGTCGGCCAGCTCGTGCTCGAAGGCCGGCTCGGCCAGCGAGAAGCGCTCGAGCTGCACGGTGTCGAAACCCGTGAACACGCGGTACTTGCCGGCGGCGTACAGGCCCTCGAAATCGCCGTTGCGCAGCAGCAGCACGCGTTCATTCTTCTTGACGGTGAATTGGGTGAATCCCAGCATTTCTTCTTCCTCTCTCTTCTTCTTCGTTGCGGTTGTCGTTCGTCTACGTTTCGTGTCGGGGCCCACGAAGGACAGGCGGCGGGCACCGTGGCTTGCGAGGTCAGCAACGCAGCGGTCGACGGGTCGGTGCGGTGGCGCGGCCACTCGGGCTACGCCATCGCCTCCTTCTGCGTCGATGGCTGCATGCGGTTCCTTGCAGAACGCGCGATGCGCAAGCCGCCTGCACTGGCACGGTGTCGCTCGGCCGGGCCCTGCCCTGCGCCTCGCTCCGGTGTGCCGGGGCGGTGGGGCTTTCGCCCCCATCAAAGCGGCGGTGCGAACACCGCCGAAGGTTGTTTGCGGGAATCGAACCCGCCACGCCGCGTGGTTAGCACGGTGCTCCACCATGAGCAGACTGGAACAAGTCCAGTGACCAAAGCAGTTCAACAGCGGCATACCGCGGACCCAAGAACAGGTCTGGCCTGCGGCACCGGGCCGCTTTCATGCGGCACCTGGGAGCGGATGAACTGCATCCGGACCCTTTCTCTATTGCAGCGAGCGTGCCAACTTGCGCGCACGGCGCCCGAAAACAGGGCGATGGCGATGCAAGTCATTGACCGGCAAGGGAAATTTCTTCTTCGCCCTGTGTGACACGGCGCCGATCCCTTGCTAGCATTCGGATAATTTTTAGAAATTCAGCTAGTCTTTTATCCATGAAGCCCATCGTCGTCATCGGTTTCCTCGGCACCCAGCTCGATGCCGGCCAGGGCGCGGGCCGCTGGCACAAGTGGCGCCCCACGGTCTCGCTCGCGCAGCACGACGACATGGTGGTCGCGCGCATCGAGCTGCTGCACACGCGCAAGCACACGGCGCTGGCCGAGCTGGTGAGGGCCGACATCGCCGCCGTGTCGCCCGAGACCCTCGTCCACCTCGTGCCCTTCGACCTCGAAGACCCGTGGGACTTCGGCGAGGTCTACACGCGCCTGTACGACTGGGCGCGCGCCTACCCCTTCCAGCCCGAGCGCGAGCAGTACTGGACGCACATCACCACGGGCACGCACGTGGCGCAGATCTGCATGTTCCTGCTGTCGGAATCGCGCGTGGTGCCCGGCGTGCTGGCCCAGACCTCGCCACCACGCAAGCAGCGCCAGGGCGACGCCGGCAAGGTCGCGCTCATCGACCTCGACCTGTCGCGCTACGACCCGATTGCGCGCCGCTTCGACGCCGACCAGCGCGACGCGGTCGCCTTCCTGAAGAGCGGCATCGCCACACGCAACGCGCGCTTCAACGCGCTCATCGACGAGATCGAGCGCGTGGCCGTGCGCTCGCGCGCGCCCATCCTGCTGGTGGGGCCGACGGGCGCGGGCAAGTCGTTCCTGGCGCGCCGCATGTTCGAACTGAAGCAGGCGCGCCACCAGGTGACGGGGCCGTTCGTCGAGGTGAACTGCGCCACGCTGCGCGGCGACGGCGCGGCCTCCACGCTGTTCGGGCACAAGAAGGGTTCGTTCACCGGCGCGGCGAGCGACCGCGCGGGGCTGCTGCGCACCGCGCACCAGGGCGCGCTGTTTCTCGACGAGATCGGCGAGCTCGGCCTGGACGAACAGGCCATGCTGCTCAAGGCCATCGAGGAAAAGCGCTTCTTCCCCGTGGGCGCCGACAAGGAAGTGGAGAGCGACTTCCAGCTCATCGCCGGCACCCACCGCGACCTGCGCCGTGACGTGGCGCAGGGGCGCTTTCGCGAAGACCTGTTCGCGCGCATCAACCTCTGGACCTACGACCTGCCCGGCCTCGCACAGCGGCCCGAGGACATCGAGCCCAACCTCGACCACCTGCTGGCCCTGCACGCGGCCGAGAACCACCGCGTGGTGCGATTCAACGCCGAGGCGCGCACGGCCTACCTGCGCTTTGCGCAAAGCAGCGAGGCAATCTGGCGCGGCAACTTCCGCGACCTCTCGGCGAGCGTGACGCGGCTCGCCACGCTGGCCGATGGCGGGCGCATTGCCGTCGCGCTGGTCGAGGCGGAGATCGCGCGGCTGCGTTGGCTGTGGAAGCACGAGGGCGCGGGCACATCGGCGGCGGCGGGCGACGACGTCGACCTGGAAGCCCTGCTCGGCGAAGAGAAGTTCGCGGCGCTCGACCTGTTCGACCGCCTGCAGCTCGAGGCGGTGGTGCGCGTGTGCCGGCCGGCGCGCAGCTTGTCGGAGGCGGGGCGCCAACTGTTCCAGGCCTCGCGGACGCAGCGCAGCGTGGTCAACGATGCGGACCGGCTGCGCAAGTACCTGGCCAAGATGGGGCTGGACTGGGGCCGAATTTCAACGCTTGCGAAGCACTGAGGAGAACCTGTCCATGTTCGACTTCTTGAAGAAAGCTCCCAAGGAAGAGCCCGCCAGGAGGGCGTCGCCCGACCATTCCGCCGTCGAGATCAACGACGCCAGGTTGCGCACTGGCAAGGAACTGCGCGCGGTCTTGTACCTGTACGGGGACAGCACGTACATCGTCTCCTCGACCACGAGCATCGCCGAGACCGGCACGCCCATCGTGCTCGACGCATCGGCGCCCGACGACCAGATCGGGCTGGCGATCTGCGACAAGCTGCTTGATGCCTGGCAGCACGATCTGGGAGACCTTCGAGCTCACAAGCAGGACGACTGGCAGGTGCTCAAGGCCTCCGGCGCAAAGACCGGCAGGCAGTTCAACGAGAACGCGCTGCACATGGTCATCGAGACCATCAATAGCGCCATCCGCTTCCAGATGCGCTACCGGGTCACCCTGGAGCCGGACTTCCACGCGGGCGCCGTCTTGTCGAATGGGGTGGAACACGAACAGATCGGCATCACCGTCCGACGGCTGGTGGTCGCCGCGAAAGCACTGCGGGAGGCCGATTTCTTTTGAGGCAGAAGGCGCCTTCATCGCCGCGTTTTCCGGGAGCGAATCGGAGCATCGATGGGCTATCCTCCGCCCGATGCCCATCTCCGCATTCGCCGTGAAGGTCCCCGCGGCTGAAACCTTCGCCGCAGACCTTCGCCGCCGTTTCGACCCCACCGTGGCGCTCGGCGTGCCCGCCCACATCACGCTGCTCGTGCCCTTCATGGACCCCGCGCTGATCACCGACGAGGTGCTCGCCCGTGCGCGGCGCGTGCTGCAACGCACGGCGCCGTTCTCGTTCGTGCTCGGCAAGGTCGGGCGCTTTCCCGAGACCGCCTACCTGGCACCGGAGCCCGCTGCGCCGTTCATCGAAATGACGCGCGCGCTGGTGAAAGAGTTTCCCGACTTCCCGCCGTACGACGGCGCGCATGACGACATCATTCCGCATCTGTCGGTGGCGCACGGCAACGCGCTGCACGCGGAAGGAGCGGCCATCGAACTGCAGGCGCGGCTGCTTGCGTCGGGGCCGGTGCAGGCGCGCTGCACGGAGGTCGTGCTCATCGAGAACGCGTCGGGGCGGTGGATGGACATGCATGTCTTCCCACTCACCGCCCCCGCGACGATCCTTCGCCCATGACCGAGATCTACATCAGCACCGACGTCGAAACCGACGGCCCCATTCCCGGCCCGCACTCGATGCTCAGCTTCGGCTCGGCCGCCTACACGGCCGACAAGCAACTCGTGTCCACCTTCAGCGCCAACCTGCACACGCTGCCCGGCGCCGAGGCCGATCCGAAGACGGCTGCCTGGTGGCAGACGCAGCCCGAGGCCTGGGCCGCGTGCCGCACCGACCTGCAGGACCCGACGCACGCCATGAAGAACTACGTCGCGTGGCTCAAGGGGCTGAAGGCGCGGCCGGTGTTCGTGGCGTACCCGGCGGGCTTCGACTTCCTGTTCGTCTACTGGTACCTGATGCGCTTCGCGGGCGAGAGCCCGTTCAGCCATTCGGCGCTCGACATGAAGAGCTTCGCGATGGCCCTGCTGAAGATCGGCTACCGCGACAGCACCAAGCGCGCGATGCCGCGCCGCTGGTTCGACGCCGGGCTGCCGCACACGCACGTGGCGCTGGACGACGCCATCGAGCAAGGCGCCCTCTTCTGCAACATGCTTGCCGAAAGCCGGCGGGCCGGCGGACCGCAGGCATGACGACCACCACCACCGCACCCGCTCGCCGCTGGTGGATGTCGCTCGCCGCCCTGCCCCTCTTCCTGCTCGGCGGCTGCGTGCAGTCGATGTTCTATTACCCCGACCGCGTGCGCTACGAAACGCCCGACGCGCTGGGCCTGCGTTACGAGAACGTGCGCTTCACCAGCGCCGACGGCACGCGCCTGAGCGGCTGGTTCATTCCCGCCGCGGGTCGGGCGGACCCGAAGACGGCGAAGGGCACCGTGGTGCACTTCCACGGCAACGCGCAGAACATGAGCAGCCACTGGCGCTTCGTCGCATGGCTGCCGGCGCAGGACTACAACGTCTTCGTTTTCGACTACCGCGGCTATGGCGAATCGGACGGCGAACCCGAACCCCGCGGCGTGTTCGAGGATTCGAACGCCGCGCTCGACCATGTGCGCGCCCGCGCGGACGTCGATGCGTCGCGGCTGTTCGTCTTCGGGCAGAGCCTGGGCGGCACGAACGCAATCGCGGCCGTGGGCTCGGGCAACCGGGCCGGCGTGAAGGCGGTGGCGATCGAGTCGACCTTCTATTCGTACCGCTCCATCGCCAACGACAAGCTGCCGGGCGCCGGCCTGCTGGTGCGCGACGACTACGCGGCCTCGAAGTTCGTCGCGGCCCTTGCGCCGATTCCTCTGCTGCTGATCCACGGCACCGCCGATATGGTGATTCCGCAAGGCCACTCGCAGCGCCTGCTGGCCGACGCGAAAGAACCCAAGCAGCTGATCGAAGTGCCAGGCGCCGGCCACCTCGAGCCGATGGCGGCGCCGCGCTTTGGCGCCACGTACCAGCAAGCCCTCACCACCTTCTTCGACAGCGCCCCGGCGCTGCCTGCCCGCCCATGAAACACTTCGACGAAGCCGCCACCGCCGCACCCCTGGGTTTCGAGCGGCTGGTGCCCGCGCTGCGCGCCGCCTTCGCGGCCGAGGCGCAGGTGCCGCCGCGCCACGTGCACAGCATCGAGACCGGTGGCGACGCGGCCACGCGCGGCACGGTGCTGATCATGCCGGCGTGGAGCGACGCGGGCTTCCTGGGCATCAAGACGATCAACATCTTTCCGGGCAACGGCGCGCGCGGCCTGCCCGGGCTGCACGCGACCTACGTGCTGTACGACGCGCGCACGGGCGTGCCGCTGGCGATGATGGACGGCAACGAGATCACGGCGCGGCGCACGGCGGCCGCCTCGGCGCTGGGCGCTTCGTTCCTGGCCCGCACCGATGCGCACAAGCTGCTGGTGCTGGGCACCGGCCGCATCGCGCGCATGCTGCCCGCCGCGCACGCGAGCGTGCGACCCATCGACGAGGTGTGGGTGTGGAACCACCGGCCTGAGGGCGCCGAGGCGCTGGCCGAGCAATGGCGCAGTGAGGGATGGAACGCGCAGGCGGCCGGCACCGACCTCGAAGCGGCCGTGCGCAGTGCCGACATCGTGAGCTGCGCCACGCTGGCGACCACGCCGCTGGTGCGTGGCGAATGGCTGGCACCGGGCGCGCACCTCGACCTGATCGGAAGCTTCACGCCCGCGATGCGCGAAGCCGATGTGCAATGTTTCGATGGCACGCGCACCTTCATTGACACGCCCGAGGCGCTGCAGAAGGCCGGTGACCTGCTCGACGCGATCGCGGCCGGCACCCTGCGTGCCGACGCGGTGCAGGGCACGCTCGCCGAGCTGTGCCGCGGCACGCGGCCCGGGCGCACGGGCGATGCAGAGCGCACGGTGTTCAAGGCCGTGGGCAGCGCGCTCGAAGACCTGAGCGCGGCCACGCTGGTGTGGCAGGCGCGCGCAAACCCCTGAGGTCCGCGCGGCCCGCCGTCAGCGTCAGAACGTCACGTTCGCAGACAGCCAGATCGTGCGTCCCGCCGGCGTGGTGCCCGCCACCGACGCACCGCCCTGGAAGTACTCGTTGACCCAGGCCGAGGTGCCGGCCAGGTTCACCTGCTGGAACTTGCGGAAGTCCTTGTTGAACAGGTTGTTGATGTTGGCGTTCAGGCGCACGTTCTTCGACACCTGGTAGGAGCCGCCCAGGTGGAACAGGTGATACGCCTTGATGTCGCCCACCGCGCGGTAGATCGCCAGGTTGTTGCCCGTGAGGCGCGCCGGGTCGCCGGTGAAGCGCGGGCTCTTGCCGCGGTACTCGCCGCGCAGCCAGAAGCGCCACTTGGCGTCGGGGTTCCAGTCGAGCTGCGCGTGCAGCAGGTGGCGCGCGGTGTCGGCCAGCTTGCCGTTCTTCACGCCGCCCTCGATCACTTCGCTGTCGGTCCAGGTGTAGCCCGCCTTCAGGCCCCAGGCCTTGGTGAGCTGCACGCGGCTGCTCAGCTCCATGCCCCAGGTCTTGGCCTGGTCGACGTTGACCGAGTAGTTGGCGGTCGGGTCGACGATGCAGCTGGAGATGCGCGCCACGCTGCAGTCGCCGCCGCTGGCGATCTTGTCCTTCACCTTGTTGTGGAACAGGGTCGCCGAGGCGGTCAGGCCCTTCTGGTTGTTGAACAGCGCCGACAGCTCGGTGCTGGTGCTGGTCTCGGGCTTGAGGTTCGGGTTGCCGATGTTGAGCGTGGCGCCCTGGCCGCTCACGCCGCTGATGCCGTCGATCAGCTGGTTCAGGCGCGGCGCGCGGAAGCCCTTGCTGACGCCACCCTTGAAGGTCCACTGCGGCGTGGCGTCCCAGACCAGGTAGCCGCGCGGGCTCACGTGGCCGCCGAAGGCGCTGTGGTGGTCGTAGCGTCCGCCCAGCGTGGCGGTGAGGCCGGGCGCAAGGCGCCATTCGTCTTCGGCGAACAGCGCCCACATGGTCTGGCTCTGCGAACGCGGCAGCAGGCCGTCGACCAGCTTGGCGTCCCACCACTGGCCGCCGACCGTCAGCACGTGGGCATCGCCCACCGGCGCGACGAGCTTGCTGTCGAGCACGAGGTTGGTGGTCTTGAGTTCGCGCGCGCGGCCGCGGTCGGCTTCGCTCAGCCAGTACACGGTGCGGCGGGCCGCGGCATTGCGCGGAATGGCGCCGCCCGGAATCGTGCGGCCGACGGTCTCGGTGGTGGTGTGCATCAGGCTGCTTTCCACCGTGCCGAAGCCCAGGCGCCCGGTGTGGCCGATGGCGACCTGGTCGCGGTTGAAGCGCAGCGCGTCCAGGTAGCCCGGCGGGTTGTTGCCGGTGCGGTTGGGCGCGGCGGCGTCGCGCGTGCCCAGCCGGCCGTCTTCGTTGTCGTACCAGCTGCGGCCCGATTCGACGTCGAGCCAGATGTCGTGCTGGCGGTTGGGCGTGAGCATCAGGCGGCCGCCCACGCTGTGCTGGCGGCTCTCGGCGGGCGCGGGGTTGCGGGCCGTCGCAGGTTGCGCCTGGCCGGGGGCCAGCACCCAGTCGGCGGCTTCGCGGCGGTAGATGTTGCCGCGCAGGGTCAGGCCCAGCAGGTCGGTGGCCACGGGGCCGCTGAGGTAGACGCTGGAGCGCGTCTGCGAGCCCCACTCGCTGTCCTGCGGGATGCCGGTTTCCATCGTGACCTGGCCGCCCCATTCGCGCGCCACCTTGCGCGTGATGATGTTGATCACGCCGCCCATGGCGTCGGAGCCGTACAGCGTGGACATCGGGCCGCGGATGACCTCGATGCGCTCGATGGCCGCCAGCGGCGGCATGAAGCTGGTGTGCGCGGCGCCGAAGCCGTTGGGCGTCACGTCGCCGGCCACGTTCTGGCGCCGGCCGTCGATGAGGATCAGCGTGTAGTCGCTGGGCATGCCGCGGATCGAGATGTCCAGGCCCCCGGTCTTGCCGGTCGAGCCGCCCACGTCGATGCCTTCGACGTTCTGCAGCGCCTCGGCCAGGTCGCGGAACTGGCGCGTTTCCAGCTCCTGGCGCGTGATCACCGAAATGGACGCGGGCGCGTCCTTGAGTTCCTGCTCGAAGCCGGTCGCGCTGACGACGACCTCGCGCAGTTGTTGTTCAGCGGGCGTCTGGGCGAACAGGGCGGGAGAAAAAAGAGATGCGGCGGCCAGCGCCAGCACCGACGGACGCGGCCGACGGCCGCAACGCGAAAACAACATGCAAAAACTCCACGGGAAACGGCAGGAAAAACAGGGCCGCTCTCGGGATGCGTTGTTGTTGCGTACCAACTGATCAGCATCAATTCTATTGAGAATGAAAACAAATATTATTTGCATCCAGAACCAACGAAGGGACATTGCGAGAGGCCGATGGCGCTTCGTGTAGGCCCTGCTTCCGGCCACCCAGACAAACCCCATGTCAGCCGAAAGTTCATCTTGAATTCGGGGGCGGATACGTCATCTGGCGAATGGCAGCCCGCGAAGGGCGCTGTTACTCTGGAACAAGAAAAAAGAGAGGTCCGCCATGCTCACCATCCTTCAGAAAGCCGTGATCCTCGGGAAGGCCGGCGTCGACGTACCGGCCCGTCCGCTGGACGACCTGTCGACGCCGATGGCCACCGGCTCGCCGGTGAAGGCGGAAGGCGTGTCGCAGAAGGCGCACGAATGGGCGCGGGCCGTCGAGACCCTGTACGTCAGCTACGTCGCGGCGCGCGCCGCGAAGAGCCTGCGCGACGCCGAAGAGGCGCGGCAGTCGGCCATGCTGCGGCAACTGTCGGCCGCGGTGCAGGCCTGAGCACCATGGGACTGTTCGATTTCCTGAAGAAGAAAAAGCAGCCGGAAGTGGACATGCCGTCGACGCTCGAGGCCGGCATGGCCTCGCAGGCGGAAGACTTCATCGGCGCCTTCTCGCAACCCGGCGCGCCCATCGACAGCGCGGCGCTCGACTACTCCGAAGCCTCGCTGGTCCTGGTCGACCAGGTGCTCGAAGACTTCTTCCAGCAGCAGGCGCCCTTGCCCGACGACCTGCACTTCCTGGCGTCGGCCTACGTGTTCGAAACCGCACGCCGCGAGTTCGGCGGACACTACCTGCGCGGCGACGACGACAACCCCTTCGTCCTCGTGATCGGCCCCGACAGTGCACAGGTCGGCGTCTGCGCGATGGCCAAAGTGCGCGGGCGCGCCGTCAACGGCCCCGAGGACAGCCTGGCGTTCTTCTACGCCGGCATCGCGCCCGTGGTGCAGCGCGGCGTGAGCGCCACGCTGGTCTGACACAGCGGCAGCAGCGGGCGCCTCACGGCCCGCTGCCGCCCCCTGCCACCTCCCCTTCAGTCGAATTGCGTGGCGACCTGCCGTTGGGTGCCCAACCCTTCGATGCCCAGCGTGACGACATCGCCGCGCTTGAGGTAGACCGGCGGCTTGAACCCCATGCCCACGCCGGGCGGGGTTCCGGTGGAAATGATGTCCCCCGGGCGCAGGCTCATGAACTGCGAGAGGTACGCGATCAGGTAGCGCACGCCGTAGACCATGGTGGCCGTGGAGCCGCTCTGGCGCCGCACGCCGTTGACTTCCAGCCACATGTCCAGCTGCTGCGGGTCGGGCACTTCATCGGGTGTCACGAGCCAGGGCCCGATCGGTCCGAAGGTGTCGGCCGACTTGCCTTTGGTCCACTGGCCCTGGCGTTCGGTTTGAAAGGCGCGCTCCGACACGTCGTTGATCAGGCAGTAGCCCGCAACGTGCTTCATCGCATCCGCTTCGCTGACGTACTTCGCGGTCTTGCCGATCACCACGCCCAGCTCCACCTCCCAATCGGTCTTGGTGGAACCGCGTGGAATCTCCAGCGCGTCGCTCGGTCCGCCGATCGCCGAGGTGGCCTTCAAAAAAACGATGGGCTCGGGCGGCACCGTGGCGCCGGTCTCGGCCGCGTGGTCCGAGTAGTTGAGCCCGATGCAGATGAACTTGCCCGAGCCGGCCACGCAGGCACCGATCCGCGGGGAGCCCTCCACCAGCGGAAGGCTCTGCGGGTCCAGCGCGGCGAGGCGCGCCAGGCCGGCGGGCAACAGCACCTCGTGTGCGATGTCGTTCACGTGCATGGAGAGGTCGCGCAAGCGGCCTTCTGCGTCGAGCATCGCCGGCTTTTCCTGGCCGACGGCCCCGTAACGCAACAGCTTCATTCGTCATTCCTTGGTGGTTGGTTGGCTGGCTATCTGGCGGCGTTGCCGCGCGCCTTGCCGAGCTCGGAGAACAGTTCCTGGGTCAGTGCCGGATCGATCTGTTTGACATGCTTGTCCGTGACCGGCGCGAGCTTCTCGCGCAGGCGTTCGCGCTCGGCGGCGGGGAACTCGGTCAACACCATGCCCTGGCCCTTCAGGAACTCGGCGGCCCTGGCGTTGACGTCGCGGTTGGCGGCGCGCTGGAAGGGCTGCGTCTCCCGGGCCGCATCGAGAAGGATCTTGCGTTCGTCGTCCGACAACTGCTCCCAGCGCTTCTTGCTGAACAGCAGCACGACGGGGTTGAACACGTGCCGCGTGTTGGAGCCGTACTTCTGGATCTCGTAGTACTTCGAGGCTTCCACCAGCGAGTACGGATTTTCCTGGCCGTCGACGGCCTTCTGTTCCAGCGCGGTGTAGACCTCGGGCAGCGGCAGCGGCGACGGGTTGGCGCCCAGCGCGCGGAAGGCATCGATCATCACGGGGATCTGCATCACGCGCAGCTTCAGGCCCTGCAGGTCTTCCATCTTCGCCACCGGCCGCCGGCTGTTGGTGACGTTGCGAAAGCCGTGCTCGAAGTACGTGAGGCCGATCAGCCCCTTCTCGGGCAGCTTGTCCAGCAGCTTGCGGCCGACCGGCCCATCGAGCACGAAGTCGGCTTCCTTCTCGTTGTTGAACAGGAACGGCAGGTCGAACAGCGAGAACTCCCTGGCCATGCCCGAGAGCAGGCCCGGGATCGCCATCGTCATTTCCACCGTGCCGCCCTGCAGCGAGGCGATGACCGAGGCATCGCCGCCGAGCACGCCCGAAGGAAAGAGCTTCACCTTCATCTTGCCGCCGCTCTTTTTCTCGACGATCTCCGAGAAGCGCTGCGCCCCCATGCCCTGCGGATGCTCCTTCTGGTTCACGAAGGCGAACTTGAAGGTGCGCTCCTGGATGTTCTGCGCAGCGGCGAGGCCGGCCGCCAGGAACGCGCTCAGGACGAGGCAGGTGGCGGCCAGGCGATGCGGCAATTTCTTGAGCATGGGCATCTCGGTGAGAAGGTGTGGCGACCCGCGCGCGATCAGACCGCGACGCGTTCGAACTGGACGCTGCGGCAGTCCATCTCGTACTCGAGATCGACCACCGGCGGGCGGTTGTAGTGCCACGTCAGCCCGTGCCGCGCGGCACCGCGCTTGACGATCTCGTCGGCGATGAAGGGATGGATGTCGTGCACCGTGTACAGCTGCGAGCCCGTGGTGCTGGCCCAGGTGAAGCCCAGCGATGCCAGTCGGCGTTCCATTTCGTCGAGCACCCACTGCGCCTTCTTCAGGATGGCGGGCGGCGAGGTGTCGCCCAGGCGCACGGCATGGTCGCGGTAGTGCCCCTTGCCTTCCGGCGCTTCGGCGCTGCCCGCCACCACGAACGACGCCGCCGCCTCGGCGTCGGGCACGGTGTAGCTGAAGGCATGGAACGAAGGCTCCGACGGCGGCGACAGCGCGGGGCACACGTTGCTTCGCGCCACCGGGTTCAGGTCGCCGATGAAGATCCCCCATTCCTTCAACGTGCCCACGTAGAGGTTGTTGAACTCGACGAAGCCCTGTTCGGTGAACGGTGCCGGGGACCGCAGTTCGCACGCGCAGAAGGCGGCCAGCGGACGCGAGGCCTCCTCCAGGATTTCCTTGATGCGCCGAAAGCCCTGCTTCAGGGGCAGGGGCTCCAGGAAGCGCACGCGCTCGATGCGAAACCCAGGTTCGGCGGCCACGCCAGCCGAGTACTGCTGGACGCCCGGAATGAACCGATAGCCGCCTGGGAGGGAGAGTTGGAGTGCCGACACGTGATTTCCTTTTTGGAGAGCGAGAGAAAAAGAGAGAACGGGCACAGGAGCTCAGGGGATCTGGCTCCAGCGCTGGTTGGCCCCGCCATGGCAGGCGTAGGTGGACAGCGCCGTGCCCTGCGTGGTGGTCGAGCCGGGCACATCCAGGCACGCACCCGAAGACACCCGGTTGCGCAGCGTCGCCCCGACCACGCTCCACTGCGTGGCCGCACCCGCCGTGCACGCCAGCTGCACCACCGGGCCGCCACCGGCGTTGGTGTTGCCCTGCGCCAGGCACAGGCCGCTGTGCTTCGCGACGAACTGGCTGTAGCCGCCGCTGCTGTTGACGGTGAAGGTCTCGTTGGCGCCGTTGCCGCAGGCCCACTGCACCACCGTGGCGCCGCTGGCCGTCGAGCCGCCCGACACGTTGACGCACAGGTTGTTGACCTCCGAGCGGATGCGCGTGTCGATCGCCGGTGCCGTGTCGAACGACTTCACGTACTCGCCCAGCGCCAGCAGGTCGGCCGCCGGCAGGCTCGATGCGTCGCCGTGGCCGCCCGCGAGCACGTCCTGCAGCGTGGCCTTCTGGCCGTTGTGGAAGAAGCTCGGGTTGCTCCAGGTGCCGTAGAGCGTCGGGGTGTCGAAGCCCACGCCGGCCAGCGGCTGGTTGCTGCCCCTGCCCGACGAGAGCTGGATCGTGCCCACGTCGTGCCGCAGACCGTCGCGCAGGCTGCCGGCCGTGTGGCAGGTCGCGCACTGGGCCGTGTTGAACACGGTCTGGCCGCGCACCGCGTCCACGCTGAGGTTGCCGTCCGCCGCGCGGGCCGGGCTGCGCATGTACTTGTTCAGCGAGTTCAGGTAGGCCGCGAGATCGTCGAGCTGCGCATTGCGGCCGGCCTTCGGCACGCCGAGCGGGTCGCCCGTGGCCGAGAAGTCGGCGTTGGTCAGGAAGCCCGTGCCGCCGAACTCGTTGCGGATGTCGTGCTCGAAGTCCTGCACCTCGTCGAAGTTGGCGGTCCAGTGCAGCTTGCCGTGGCCCGTGCCGCGACGGCCCTGCAGGCTGATGGTGCGGCGCAGTCCCTCGCCGCGCTGGGTGAAGTCCCACACCATGCCGTCGTCGCTGCCATCGGCATGGCAGCTCGCGCAGGACATGTAGTTGTTCATGCTCATGCGCCGGTCGGACGCGTTGTAGAACACCTGCTTGCCGCGCAGTGCCGCGGCGGCCATCGGCTCCTGCGCGACCGTGGTGATGTTCTGCAGGAAGGCCGGGGCCGCCGACTCCGAGGACAGCACCTGCGCCACGTCGTGCACCGACACCGAGCGCGCCAGGAAGTTGTTGACGTACAGCCGCTTGCGCGCCGCATCGAGGTACAGGCCGTGCGGTGCGCTGCTGGCGTTGATCTCGCCGCGCACCGAACGGTTGTAGGCATCGACGATGGCGATGCGGTTGCCTTCCATCTGCGCCACGAAGATGTAGTCGCCGGCCGGCGAGTACAGCGCGGCGCGCGCGGGGGCGCGGTCGTTGAAGTCGAGCTGTTCGCTGAACACTTCCGCGGCCGTCTGCAGGTTCACCTGCGACAGGATGGAGCGCACGGTCTTGTCGTGCTCCAGCGGCAGGCCGTCGCGGAAGGTGCCGCGCACGATGTTGTCCTTCTTCGAAGGCAGGAGCGCACGCGCACCATCGGGCGAGATCACCACCTGGCTCAGGTAGTTGGGCACGCCGCGCGAGGCGGCCTCGGTGTCGACCGTGGTCGTGTCGACCGCCAGGGCGATGGTGGTGGCGCTGCTGAAGCTCTGCAGGTTCACCTTGTGCAGCTGACCGCCCGTCATCTTCGACTTGAAGCGTGTCACGTAGGCCGATTGCGAACCCGCATCGACCGCGATGCCGCGCACCGCGCCTTCCAGGGGGAGCGTGCCGGTGGCAGCGCCGGTGGTCGGATCGAAGCTGACCAGCGCCGACTTGCTTTCCAGCGTCAGCAGGCCCTTGGTGCCATTGGGCGTGAAGACGACGCCGTACGGGCCGCTGCCGTAGGCCAGCGGCACCGTGGTCGACAGCGTGCCGTCGGCTGCGTTGAGCGCCACCAGCTTGTCCTCGCCCTGCACCGTGACCCAGATGCGGCCGTCGGGGCCCACGGCCAGCGTCTTGGGCTCATCGCCCACGCGCACTTCCCAGCGCTTGGCGAAGGTCTGCGCGTCGATGGCCGCCACCGTGCCGCTGTCGGGGTTCACCGAATACACCGCGTTCGCATCGCCCGCGATGTTGGTCGTGTGCGTCGGCGCCGCCGCCGTGACGGGCGCGATCACCGTGAGGTTGTAGGTGTAGAAGGTCTCCTGGCCGTTCGCGGCCTTCACCGTCAGCGTCACCGTGTAGTGGCCGGGGCTGCTGTAGGTGTGCGTGACGCCGGGTTGCGAGGCGTACGCGCTCTGCGTGCCGTCGCCGAAGTTCCAGCGGAACTGTGCGCCGGTGGCACCGAGCGTGGCCGGGTTGAAGTTCAGCTGGCCGTTGACGATCTTCGGTGCACCCACGATGCCGGGATCGCCGATCACGGCCTGCGCCCGCAGCGCCGCCACGTCGATGTCGCCGAGCACGCGGCCGTACACGCGCACTTCGGCCAGCGTGCCCTTGAAGAGTGCGGTGTTGCCCTGGATCTGGCCCAGCAGCTGGAACTTGGTCGACAGGCCCTTGGTGCCGGTCGGGCCGGTCGAGGTGGTCTTCACGCCGTCGACGTACACCGCCTGCGCGCCCGAAGCCGCGTCGCGTGTGAGCACGACGTGGTGCCAGTTGCCGTCGTTCACGGCGCTTTGCGAGCGCGTGCCTGCGTGGTCGCCTACCGACAGCTTGATGTTGCCGGTGCTGTCGAGCCAGCCCCAGAACACGTCGTCGACGCCCGGCGACTGGTCGCGTCCGAAGATGCCGGGCGCGGTCCACGAATTCGCACCGCCGGCCTGCGTGGTCTTCATGTAGAAGCTCAGCGAAGCGGTGCCGCCCAGCGTGGTGGACACGCTGTCGTTCTTCAGCTGCACGCCCGTGGTGCGATTGGCGAAGTTCAGGCCGATGCTCTCGAACGCATCGCCGGTGGCGGGCGTGCCGTTGTTGGCGCTGATCTGGTCACCGAGGTTGCCCGTCAGCGCCCAGTGGTGCATCAGGTTGATGTCGTTGGCGTTGCCGGTGTTGAAGGTCGAGCGGTAGTCGGCCGCAATGGCATTGCCCGCATAGTCCTTCAGGCCGTTGGCGGGCAGGAACACCTCGTAGGCGGTGCCCGGCTGCAGCGGCTGCGCGGGGTGGAAGTTGACGATGCCCAGCTGCACGCTGTAGGTGCCCGCCAGCGTGTTGCCACCGACCGGGCGCACGATGAAGGTGTTGGCGTTCACGCTCTCCGGGCGGATGCTGTCCGTCATGCCCAGGCCGATGCGCGAGGTGAGGGCTTGTTGCTTCGCACCGTTCACGGGCGAGACCTGCTTCACTTCGGGCTTGGTGGTGTCGGGGTCCACCGCATGCACGATGAAGCCACTGCCCGAGCCGTGGTCGTTGCCGACGTAGATCAGATTGCCGAACGGCGACACCTGGCCGTGGTCGGAGCTGGAGAAATCGGGGTGCGTCGTTGCGAACAATCCGCCGCGCCCGACCTCGACGTGGTTGAGCGGGTTGCTCACATCGACCTTGTGGATGTAGTTCTGCGCGCCCTGGAACACGAAGTTGTCCTGCGTGCTGCAGTACAGCTGCTGGTTGATCACCAGCCGGTTGTCCTCGGCCACGAAGCGCGACCGGTCGCTCAGGTCGTAGCCGTACATCTTGCCGCCGCTCTCCTGCGCGGAGGCGTAGACCTTCTTGCCGTCGAAGCAGGTGGAGTAGTAGCTGGCGGTGGACCCGGAGACGGTGTCGAGCACCTTGGGATTCAGCGGGTCCGAGATGTCCAGGCTGGCGAAACCGCTGGTGTTGGTCATGGACGTCAGCACCATGTGGTTGCCCATGGTGAAGATCGGCCCCACGCGAAAGCCGCCGAGCTCGCCGGTCGGTATCGGGTTGGGCTTGCCGGCGCCGCGGTTCGCGAGCTGTGCGTTCGCGGGGTCTGCGGCGTCGATGACGAACACGCCCTGCTCCGCCGCCGCCACGTACAGGTAGGGCGCCTGCCACCACAGCTGCCAGCTCACGTTGTTGTAGTCGCCCTTGTTGACGTTGGGCAGCACCAGCTTCTTCACTTGCTTGACGTCGTTGATGTCGGTGAAGTCCCAGAACTCCACGCCGAAGACGCTGGGCACGGCGACGTACTGCTTGCCGCCGATGGTGGCGATGCCGATGGAATGCGGCTCCCTCAGTTCCTTGGTGCGGCCGTCCGGCTCGTAGATGCGCTTGACGAGCCGCAGGTTGCGCGGATCGGAGACGTCGTAGAGCAGGAAGCCGCCAGGGCCCAGCCCGCCGTCGGGCGTGAACGTCGTCAGGAAGTAGCCGTTGATCATGAGGCCCACGTTCTGGCCGTAGTGGTACTTGGTGTACCCGGCGGTGGGGTGCGTCACGCTGCCCCCGGGGATCTTCGGCACGTCGGCGCCGGTGCCGGCGCCGACGCCGGTGTCGACCTCCTCCTTGATCATCGAGATGGGCTTGAACAGCTCGGCCTGCGTGTAGGTCAGGTTGCCCAGTCCGGGTCCCTGCAGCGGCAAGGGATCGGCCACCAAGTCAGCGGCCGCGGAGGCCATGCTGGTGGCAGCCTTCCTGATCGTGTCGAGGGGGTTCACCCCGGTGATCGCCGCATGCGTCAACAACGCACAGCCGAACAGAAAACCTACCGCAAGAACTTTCTTGGTGCTCATTTTCATCCTCGCAAATTCGATCGGACGCCATCTTTCGGTGGGAAAAGATTCGACCGGAATCTAGCAGCGGATGCGTGCGCGAACGGCATTGAATTTCGAAGGGAGAGTTCGAATATTTAGATCATTGCTCAGGGTAAATGGTGATGTTTTGGCATAGGTTGTGCTTCAAAGTTCGGGCCTGAAAAAAGTGAATTCATTGCCCACCGATCGCCCATGAAGGAACACCCCATGTCTCACGCCGGTCTTGTTGTCCAGCGCCTGCCCCGTCTGTCCAAGCGCAGCCTGCTGGGCGCTTCGCTGCTCGCGATGCTGTGCACCACGCTGCCTCACCATCCAGCGCATGCGCAAAGCCCGCGCAACTTCGCCACGCTGGCGATGGTCGCCGAGCCGCAGACGCTCGACCCGATGGCCTCCACGGCCGACCTGGTCGGAACCATCATGCAGCACGTGTACGAGACGCTGTACACCTTCGACGCCAAGTGGAACGTGGTGCCGATGCTGGCCGAGGGCATGCCGAAAATTTCGGCCGACGGCAAGACCTACGCGATCACGCTGCGCAAGGGCGTGGCGCTGCACAACGGGCGCGAGCTCACGGCCGACGACGTGGTGGCCAGCCTGCAGCGCTGGATGGACCAGTCGCCGCGCGGCAAGGCCGTGGGCAAGGAAATCGAGAGCCTCAAGGCCAAGGGCCCGCTGGGCGTGGAGATCGTGCTGAAGGCGCCGTACGCGCCGCTGCTGTCGCAACTGGCTTTGCCCAGCAATGGCACCGCCGCGATGATGGCCAAGGAATCGATGGCCTCGCCGCTGAAGGACTTCGTCGGCACCGGCCCCTACAAGTTCAAGGAGCGCCGTCCCGACCAGTTCGTGCTGCTCACGCGCTTCGACAAGTACAGCCCACGCAAGGAACCTGCGAGCGGCTACGGCGGCAAGCGCGAAGCGGTCATCGAAGAACTGCGCTTCGTTCCCGTGCCGAACGCGAGCACGCGCGTCGAAGGTGCACTCGCGGGCCAGTACGACTTTGCCGACCTGCTGCCGGTGGAAGCGCTGCCGCGCCTGGAGAAGGCCAGTGGCAAGACGCTGCCGATCATCACGCCCGCTTTCGGTTTTCCGCTGGTGGTCTTCAACACCAAGGAAGGCCCGCTCGCCAGCCAGGCCGTGCGCCAGGCCCTGCAGACGGCGATGGGCCAGGGCGAGATGCTCGCGGCCGGCTTCGGCGACACGCGCTTCTTCATCGCGGAAGCGAACCACTTTCCCAAGAGTTCGCCGTTCTACTCGGCCGCCGGCGCCGACCAGTACAACCAGCGCAACGCCACCAAGGCGAAGGACGCCGCCGCCAAGGCCGGCTACAAGGGCGAGCCGATCCGCGTGCTCACCAGCCGCCAGTACGACTTCCACTACAACATGTCGCTGTTGATGGCCGAGCAGCTCAAGCGCGCCGGCTTCAAGGTCGACCTCAACGTGGTCGACTGGGCCACGCTCACCCAGCGCCGCAACGACCCGCGGCTGTGGGAAATCTTCATCACCCATTCGGGGCTGTTCCCCGAGCCCATGCTGTCGCCACCGCAACTGGGCGACGGTGCACCAGGCTGGTGGGACTCACCCGCCAAGAAGGCCTCGCTCAGCGCATTCAACACCGAGAGCGATCCGGCCAAGCGCGGCGCACTGTGGGGCAAGGTGCAGCAGGTGGTGTACGACGAGGTGCCGTACATCAGCGTCGGCAAGTTCAACGCCCTCTCGGCCAAGAGCCCGGCACTGGACAACTACCAACCCACGAACTGGCCCTTCTTCTGGAATGTGAAGATCAAGTAGGAGGCGCGCTTGTTCCGTTTCATTGCCTCGCGCTTCGCCGGCATGCTCATCGTGCTGTCCCTGGTG
The DNA here is from genome assembly GCF_059416345.1 of Variovorax sp. GW821-FHT09D07. Classification (NCBI taxonomy): domain Bacteria; kingdom Pseudomonadati; phylum Pseudomonadota; class Betaproteobacteria; order Burkholderiales; family Comamonadaceae; genus Variovorax; species Variovorax sp. GW821-FHT09D07. Next base: position 122 of record NZ_JBWKOY010000004.1, on the reverse strand, counting down.
GCCGTGCTGGTCTTCGTGCTCACGCGCGCCGCCTCGGGCGACCCCATCTCCGTGCTGCTGGGCGACCAGGCCACCGCCGCCGACATCGCCCGCGTGCAGAAGGACTACGGCCTGGATAAACC